>NZ_JAMDGZ010000019.1 GCF_028656935.1 Pseudomonas rubra | reverse complement strand
ATACAAGCGGGCTTGCCCCGCGAATGCATCAAGGCTTGGCTTTGGCCTGGCGCTGACGAACGGCCTCGAACAGGCACACGCCCGTCGCCACCGATACGTTCAGACTGCTGACACTACCGGCCATCGGCAACTTGACCAGAAAATCACAGTGCTCGCGGGTCAAGCGGCGCATGCCCTTGCCTTCGGCGCCCATGATCAGGATGGTCGGCCCGGTCAGGTCCTGCTGATACAACTCCTGCTCAGCCTCACCTGCAGTGCCGACCACCCACAGACCGCGCTGCTGGAGTTTCTCCAGGGTCCGCGCCAGGTTGGTCACTGCCACCAGCGGGATAACTTCGGCCGCACCGCAGGCCACTTTGCGCACCGCCGGGGTCAGGGTCGCCGACTTATCCTTGGGCACCACCACCGCCAGGGCACCAGCGGCATCGGCGGTACGCAGGCAGGCGCCGAGGTTGTGCGGGTCGGTCACCCCGTCAAGTACCAGGATCAGCGGTGAGCCTTCAGTGCGATCGAGCAGCTCTTCGAGCATTGCCTCGCCCCAGACCTGGCTCGGACTGACTTCGGCCACCACGCCCTGATGCACACCTTCAACCCAGGCATCCATCTCGCGACGCTCGGCCTGACCAACTGCCACGCGATTCTGCGCGGCCAACTCCAGCAGCGCCTGCAGGCGCGGCTCGCTGCGCCCTTCGGACAACCAGATCTGCTTGACCCGCTTGGGGTGATGACGCAACAGGGCTTCCACGGCATGTACGCCGTAGATCTTTTCCAACTGACTCATGACTTGGCCTTGGGTTTACGTGACGCAGAGCCAGCTTTTGGTGGCCCTTTACGGTGCTTGCTCGGTTTTTCCGACTTGCCCGACTTGGCCGCAGGCTTGCCGCCTGCGTGCTTGGCATCGGACATCAAGGCCTTCTTCATCTCCCGGCTCTTGCGCACTTCGGCGTTTTTCGCCGCAGCATGGGACGGGAAATAGGCTTCGGCGGTTTCGTTCTTCTTGCTCCGGCGCGCAGGCTCTGCAGCCTTGGTCACTTCAGCCTTGTCGAGCACCGGTACCGGCTTGCCGTCTTGCGGACGCACGCCTTCACCACGCTGTTTGCGGCCAATCGGCGCCTTGAGGGTGTTCTCGGCCATCTCGAAATCGATCTTGCGCTGCTCCAGATCGACGCGCATCACCCGCACTTCGACGGTGTCGCCCAGGCGGAAGCTGCGCCCGGTACGCTCACCGGCCAGGCGGTGGTGCACAGGGTCGAAGTGATAGTAATCACCCGGCAAGGCACTGACATGGACCATGCCTTCGACGTAGATGTCGGTCAGTTCGACGAACAGGCCAAATCCGGTCACCGCAGTGATCACACCTGGGAAGCTCTCGCCGACGCGGTCTTTCATGTACTCGCACTTGAGCCAGTTGACCACGTCGCGGGTAGCCTCGTCGGCACGCCGCTCGCTCATCGAGCACTGCTCGCCGAGCTGTTCCAGGGTCGCCTCGTCGTACGGGTAGATGCGCGCCTTGGGGATGCTCATCGCACCGGCACGCTTGACGTGCGGGGTTTCCTGGCGCGAACGGATCACGCTGCGGATGGCCCGGTGGGTCAGCAGGTCCGGGTAGCGACGGATCGGCGAAGTGAAGTGGGTGTACGCCTCGTAGTTCAGGCCAAAGTGGCCGTTATTGTCGGCGCTGTACACCGCCTGGCTCAGGGAGCGCAGCATCACGGTCTGGATCAGGTGGAAATCCGGACGGTCGGCGATGCTCGCCAGCAGTGCCTGGTAATCCTTCGGCGACGGACCATCCTTGCCCTTGTGCAGGGACAGGCCCAGCTCACCGAGGAAAGCGCGCAGTTTTTCCAGGCGCTCCGGCGGCGGGCCGTCGTGAACACGGTACAGGGCAGGGATTTCGTGCTTTTTGAGGAACTCGGCGGTGGCCACGTTGGCGGCCAGCATGCACTCTTCGATCAGCTTGTGGGCGTCGTTGCGCACGGTCGGCCGGATTTCGGCGATCTTGCGCTCGGAACCGAAGATGATCCGGGTTTCCTGGGTTTCGAAGTCGATCGCGCCGCGGGTATGACGGGCCGCCAACAGCACCTTGTACAGCGCATAGAGCTGCTTGAGGTCCGGCACCACTTCGCTGTACTGCTCGCGCAGGGCCTTGCCCTCACGGGTACGGGCGTGTTCGAGCATGCTGCTGACCTTGTTGTAGGTCAGGCGCGCATGGGAGTGGATCACCGCTTCATAGAACTGGTAATCGACCATCTGCCCGGACTTGTTGATGGTCATTTCACAGACCATCGCCAAACGGTCGACGTGCGGGTTCAGCGAGCACAGGCCGTTGGACAGCTCTTCAGGGAGCATCGGCACCACGCGCTCGGGGAAGTACACCGAGTTGCCGCGTACCTGGGCTTCGGCATCCAGGGCAGAGCCCAGGCGCACATAGCTGGAAACGTCGGCAATGGCCACGTACAGGCGCCAGCCACCGGAGAACAGGCGCAATTTGCCAAGGCTCTCGCAGTACACCGCATCGTCGAAGTCGCGGGCATCTTCACCGTCGATGGTGACGAACGGCAGATGGCGCAGGTCGATGCGATGCTCTTTGTCTTTCTCTTCGACTTCCGGCTTGAGCTTGCGCGCTTCCTTGATCACGGCTTCTGGCCAGACATGCGGAATATCGTAGCTGCGCAGGGCAACGTCGATTTCCATGCCTGGGGCCATGTAGTTGCCGATTACTTCAGTGACATCGCCCTGGGGCTGGAAGCGCGGGGTCGGCCAATGGGTGATCTTGACCTCGACGAACTGACCTACTCGGGCACCGCCATTACGACCCGGGGTGATCAGCACTTCCTGCTGGACCTTGGGGTTGTCAGGGGTGACAAAGCCGATGCCGCCTTCTTCGAAGTAGCGGCCAACGATGCTTTCGTGAGCGCGGGAGATCACTTCGACCACCACGCCTTCACGGCGGCCACGGCGATCCAGGCCGGAAACCCGGGCCAGGGCGCGGTCGCCATCGAACACCAGGCGCATTTGCGCCGGGCTCAGGAACAGGTCGTCGCTGCCGTCATCCGGGACCAGGAAGCCGAAACCGTCGCGGTGGCCGGAAATGCGGCCAAGGATCAGGTCGAGCTTGTCTACCGGGGCATAGGTGCCACGCCGGGTATAGATCAGTTGGCCATCACGCTCCATCGCGCGCAGGCGGCGGCGCAGAGCTTCGATCTGGTCTTCGGTAGTCAGGCCGAACTCTTCGACCAACTGCTCGCGAGCAGCCGGCGAGCCGCGCTCGTCCAGGCGCTGGAGGATCAGCTCACGGCTAGGAATAGGGTTTTCGTATTTTTCCGCTTCACGAGCGGCCTCGGGATCGAGGGTCTGCCAATCGGCCATTAGGAGGGGTTCACCTTGTCTATATAAGGGTTAGTTTGGCATAGGCGTATTGAAACCGGAAATTTCAGGCTTGGACAGCCCTGTTACAGCCCCCTGGACGCTGCCAAAACCATCATAAGGAACAACGACTTGAATTTTTTAAGATTTTTTCTGAACGGGGGTTTACAGCCCCCAGGCGCATCCGTATAGTGCGCACCACAGCGACGGACACCGTCGTTATAGTTGAGAAGCGGCACGATGTGAAGCATCATGTTCCTCAGCGAAATGCCCAGATGGTGAAATTGGTAGACACGCCAGCTTCAGGTGCTGGTGACCTTACGGTCGTGGAAGTTCGAGTCTTCTTCTGGGCACCAATTTAAAATCTTAGAACAGCCTCTGGCTTCTGAGATTTACTGCGACACGCTACACTGTTTTTGCTACAAGCTACACCGCTTCATTTTGCCCAGATGGTGAAATTGGTAGACACGCCAGCTTCAGGTGCTGGTGACCTTACGGTCGTGGAAGTTCGAGTCTTCTTCTGGGCACCAATTCAGATCAAACCCGCGAAAGCGGGTTTTTTCGTTTCTGGCGTTTGAGTTTTCCACGCCAGCCAATCCAGGAAGCGACTGACCTCGACTTCACTCGCTCGAGGCGACTGGCGTTTTCCTGCTCAAGCAAATCAGCTCATTGGAAAAGCACAATCCGACGATGATCAGTGCTGCCCCCGCGTACAGGCTTTCTGGCGGCACTTCATTGAGCACCATGAACGCCAGCAACGCGGCGAACAATGGCTCGGTCAGCTCCAACGCCTGCACCTGAGATGGCTTGAGATACTCGATGGCCTTCGTGGTGCAAAAGAAGCCGAGGATGGTCGGCAGCGCTGCCAGTGCCAATAGCGCAGCAATTGCCATCAGCGACAGCTCACCGATCACGAAACCATCGGCCGCGGCAGGCATCAGCAAATACAGGCTTCCGAAGAACAGTAGCTGGCGGGTGAAGTGCAGCCCCCCGGACACCCCCATCCGCTTCATCGCGACTGAAAATGCCCCGTAGCCGCATCCGGCAATGGACGCGAGCGTAGCACCTTGCAGGGTGAACCCCTGCTGCAAATCTGCGCCGAAGATCACCGCAATCCCGGCAATGGCCAGTGTCGCGCCCACGGTTGCATTCGCGGTGATGGCATCCTTAAGGAACATTCGCCCAAGCAGGATTGACGAGATGGAAGCACTGGCCATCAGCACCACCACTACACCCGCCGCCGCATAATGCTGATAGGCCGAGGTCTCGAAATGGAACAATACGAAGATGCCGAGGAACGCGCAGATCGCCGCCTGGGCCCATTTGGCTGGCGTCGCCTGGCGCTTGAGAAACAGCAACAAGACCGACAGTAACAGGCAACCCAAGACAGTCTTGATAACCGCAACACTACTGGCTGTAAATCCATTGCTCATGAGCACTTTACTGAGCACACCGATGGTTGCGTTCAGCGCAGCAGCAGAGAGCGCAAAAAGGATGCCTTTTCTGAAGTTAGCTTGCATTTATGACGACCCCTGTCGCTGCTTTGTCGTTCGATAAAATTCCAGCCCACATCGACGGTACAAAATTCGAGGATACAAAAATCCCGCCAAACCCCGCATTCGCGGCAACATAGGCTGTGTCGCTCAACAGGATCCGGTGAGCTTTCTTGAGTTTCCAATAGGGAATGCCAGGAAACAGATGGTGTATCAGGTGAAAGTTCTCTCCATGCATGGCCGTGAAGAAGTGCTCAAGTGGATGACTGAAGCGGTTGCGTGTAGCCTGTAGATCGGTTTTAGCCTTAGCGACCATTGGATAATGCTCGGCAAGCTCAATGAACCAAGTTAAAGCTTGGAAAGTGGTGAGGTACGGCAACAGCCAATAGAGGAAGTAACCTTTTACACCTAACACTAGCGTCAAGCACAACGCGAGTAGCCCCTGGCAAACCAGCACTGAAAGTAATTCTCTTTTGTTGGGGCTGCGCATTAGCCGGTTGACCAACAGATACCTCAGGCTCTCCGGTGCGGTCAAGAAAAACATCGGTTTTATCAGGTATGCGAGCATGAATCTGAGCGTCGAACGCGCCTCGAACACCCCAGACTGTCGATAGTACCGGTAATCAGGATCACGATCTTGATCACCTAACTTGTGGTGGTGATCCACATTATGTGAGCGCTTGTAGCTAACCCAATTCTGGAAGATCAGGTAGCCGGAGCACCAAGTGCCGAGAAACTTCTCCAATCGTTTATTACGACAAAGAGCACCATGGGCCGCCTCATGTAGTAGCGTGGCCAACGCCCGCTGCCGTGAACCGATCAGCAGGATGGCCAAGGGCATTAGCCAGGGACTGACTTCTCCAAGATAAATTGCTAGACCGATCCAGAACAAATTTTGCAGAAGGGCGAGAGGGCCATGGTAGTTATCATACAGGTACAGCCTCTTGATTTGACCCTTGATTTCTTTTGAAAACTGGTGCCTAAGCAACATAGATACTCCTTTAATGCACACCCATGAAGATTTTAATTCTACGAACACCACTCCATATACTTAGAACCGACTCAAAAAATCATGAGCTGTATTGACCACAATAAACTCGCTGAAAACCACCAGCACTAGGACACCTGAATCAAGAGGCAGACGATCATCACTTGCAAACTCGACATGACGCCATCCAAGTTATTTTCGCCTTATCGAAAACAGAGAACACAGAAGCAAATCAGCGCACTATTCAATAAGATTGAATTTTGACTGGGTAGTTTTGCCTTGCAATTAGGCACTCCGCCCCGCACCATTCCGATACAACTGTCAGCCCTTTACCGAAACCACCAAAAAAATAGACCCTGACACCCACATATGTAACCGTCGTTCACCCTGATCAATATTCGCCCGCAATAAATGTTTGACTGCAATAAATGCTTGACTGCAAAAGCAATCCTGAACACCAAGTAAGACTATTACTCGATGGTAGAGCTCTGATGATGGCGCAACAATCCCGATCGCGCTGACAACATGGTGGGATAGTTCTGGGGGCGCATAAGGATTTTTCGTGAACCCGACTACGCTGCCTCGCCCCAAGCCAATTTTTTGTTAGTGATAAGCAACGTAGCGAATCGCCTGCAGCGACCTACTGACCAACCTAATCTTGCTCAACAAGCGCAATATCCCTGCCGGTATAGAACAGCGCCACTCGATGCCTTAGCAGTACCTCTTCTCTTTGTACCCTCAGCTCGGCGCGTTCACGATTTAGGCTGCTTCAGCATGTTGAATTAGCCGGTGCCGATCCTTGATTGAGAGGCGCCTGCTTCAACCTTCTCCAGCTGGGCAATTGAAAGGTTGTCGCCTGAAGAGCCAGCCATTGGAACGGCCCTCCTGGAAAGAACAAAAAGATAGCCTGCTCATGAATTTCCCCCCACAAGGCCATTTGAGAAGCAATATCGATTATCATTGTTTCCAGATATGTAGCCGCAAGCGAGGAAGTACCCGCATGACGTTCCGCAATAACCCCCTGTTGCGCGGCCTGGCCGTCTCTGTTCTTGCCATGCTGCTGGGCACCCCGGCCGCCATGGCCGCCGACCCCGTGGCACTGACCCTGTACAACGGTCAACACAAGGAAATCGGCGAAGCCATCGCCAAGGCCTACGAGGCCAAGACCGGCATCCGCATCAATATCCGCAAGGGCAGCAGCAACCAGCTGGCCAGCCAGATCATCGAAGAGGGTGATCGCTCCCCTGCCGATGTCATCTACACCGAAGAGTCGCCACCGCTGAACAACCTCGGCGAACTGGGCCTGCTGGCCAAGATCGATGACTCGACCCTGCAGGTTTTGCCCAAGGAATACGTCGCCAGCAATGGCACCTGGATGGGAGTGACTGCGCGCACCCGAGTAGTCGCCTTCAACCCCAAGGTGATCGACGAGAAAGACCTGCCGCCCTCGGTGATGGATTTCGCCGACCCCGAATGGGACGGCAAGATCGGATTCGTGCCAACCAGCGGTGCCTTCCAGGAACAGGCCGTGGCTATCCTCAAACTGCACGGCCGTGAAGCGGCCGAAGAGTGGCTGACCGGCCTCAAGGCCTTCGGCAAGACCTACACCAACAACATGGTGGCGCTCAAAGCCGTGGAGAACGGCGAAGTGGCTGCCGTGCTGGTGAACAACTACTACTGGTATGCCCTGAAGAAAGAGCGTGGCCAGCTGGATTCGAAACTCTACTACCTGGCCGACGGCGACGCTGGCGGCCTGGTGACCATCTCCAGCGCCGCAGCAGTAAAAGCCAGCAAACACCCCGAAGAAGCCCAGGCCCTGCTGGCCTGGATGGCCAGCGAAGAAGGCCAGCGGGTGATCACCCAGACCACTGCCGAGTACCCATTGCATAAAGGCATGGTCTCGGACCAGGGCCTGAAACCCTTCGAAGACCTGCGCCCACCGAAAATCACCCCGGCCGACCTGGGTAACGCCGAAGAAGCCCTGGAGCTTGAACGCGAAGTTGGCCTGCTGTAATGAGTGCAGCCCTGCCTGCGGCCACACTGGCCAGCCGTTACATACCCAAGCCCAAGCGCCCGTCGATCTGGGTGGTGCTGCCAGTACTGCTACTGGTCGGGCTGAGCCTGCTCCCCCTGCTGTATGTGGCCTTGAAAGCTTGGGAAGCGGGCTGGCGTGAAGCCCTGCACTTGCTGTGGCGCCCTTTCGTCTGGGGGCTACTGCGCAACACTTTGATGCTAATGGCCGGGGTGACCCTGGCCTGCATGGCCCTGGGCGTGTCCCTGGCCTGGCTGCTGGAGCGCAGTGACCTACCAGGGCGGCGCCTGTGGGGGGTGATCCTGTGCCTGCCGTTTGCCGTGCCAGCCTTTGTCAGCGGCTTTACCTGGGTATCGCTCAGCCCGCGCTTCGAAGGCCTGGGCGGCGCCATCCTGGTGATGAGCCTGTCCAAGTATCCACTGGTGTTCCTGCCGGTGGCGGCGACCCTGCGCAATCTCGACACCTCGCTGGAAGAGTCGGCGCGCACCCTGGGACAGACACGCTGGGGCGTGTTCTTTCGCATCACCTTGCCGCTGCTGTGGCCGTCGATCATCGGCGGCAGCCTGCTGATTGCCCTGCACATGCTGGTGGAGTTCGGCGCCCTGTCGATTCTCGGCCTGCAGACCTTCACCACGGCGATCTACCAGCAGTTTGAACTGGAGTTCAGCAACGCCAACGCCGCCATGCTTTCGGCAGTACTGCTGTTTATGTGCCTGTTGATGCTCTGGCTGGAACTGCGCGTACGCGGCAAGGCCCGGCATGTGCGGATTGGCCAGGGCGTGGCACGGCGCGGTGCGCCGATCCGCCTGCGCCGGTGGATGCCGATGGGCCAACTGTACTGCCTGATCCTGGCCCTGCTGGGCAGCGGCATTCCGCTGGGCATGCTCGGCTACTGGCTGAGCGTTGGCTCATCGGCAGCTTTTCCGGTTGCTGACATCAGCCGCGCCCTGTTCTCGTCGCTATCGCTATCACTGGGCGGCGCCGGCTTGAGCTTGTTGCTAGCCCTGCCGGTCAGCTTCCTGGTGGTGCGCTACAAAGGTCGCCTGGCGATCTGGGCCGAGCGTCTGCCGTACCTGCTGCATGCCCTGCCCGGCCTGGTGATTGCCCTGACCCTGGTGTACTTCGCCCTGCACTACGTACCGGCCCTGTACCAGACCACCGGCTTGTTGCTGCTGGCCTATGCCCTGCTGTTCCTGCCACTGGCCCAGGCGCCGGTGCGCACGGCACTGAACAAGGCTGCGCCGCAGCTTGAGGAAGCCGCACGCACGCTCGGTGCGACGCAGTTCAGCGCGTTCTGCCGGGTTACCCTGCCGATTATCTTCCCGGCCCTGGCCGCAGCCTTCGCGCTGGTGTTCCTGGATGCAATGAAGGAGCTGACAGCAACCCTGCTACTCAGCCCGACGGGCATGACCACCTTGGCGACCGAGGTGTGGGCGCATACCGCTAACGTCGAATTCGCGGCGGCGGCGCCCTATGCGGCGTTGTTGATTCTGGTCTCGGGGTTGCCGGTGTATCTGCTGACTACGCGGATGTATCTGAACCGCGCGTGATCGATTCTGGGGCTGCTTTCGCAGCCCATCGCTGGCAAGGCCAGCTCCCACAAGGTCCTGTGTAGACCGAAGCTGTGGGAGCTGGCTTGCCAGCGATGAAGCCGGCACTAGGCCCTGAACTGCCCGAGGCTGGCCTTGAGCTGCCCCGCCAGATCATCGAGCACCTTGCTGCTGGCCGTGGTCTGCATGACCACTTCGGCAGCCCGCTCAGCCTGTTCATGAATCGTCTGCACCCTGCCACGCACCGCCTGCGCCCCGTGGGCCTGCTGCTCAGCCGCACGGGTAGCCAAGCCGATAGCCGCATGCACCTGCTCCACCGAGGCTTGAACCGACTGCTGCACCCGTGCGTTGTCACGCAGCACCAGCAAACCCTCGCTGGCCTGGCGCCCGGCCTGGCTGATCGCCGCCACCGCCTCTTTTGCCCCCTGCTGCAACGCGCCAATGTGCGCCTGGATATCGCCCGTCGAGCTCTGGGTCTTGCTCGCCAGAGCCCTGACCTCATCAGCCACCACTGCAAAGCCACGCCCGGTTTCCCCGGCGCGCGCCGCTTCGATCGCCGCGTTTAGTGCCAGCAGATTGGTCTGCTCGGCAATACCGTGGATCACCGTCAGCACCACCTCGATCTGTTCGCTCTGCTGAGCCAGGCGCTCGATGACCTTGGAACCTGTCTCGACCTGTCCAGCCAAGTCCTCGATAAGCTTGGCCACCTGAGTTGAGGTGCGGCTGTTCTCGTCAGTAGCCTGGCGAATGTCCACCACCTGCTGCAGAGCCGACTGCATGGCCTGGCTTTCGGCCTGGGCCTCATCGGCCATGCTCGACAGATCACGCAAGCTGGCGGCGACTTCATCGCGCTGCAGTTGGGCAGCAGCATCGGCGCCGGCATTGCGCTGGGCCATGGCGCCGATCTCGATGCCAGTACGCTGGGCCACCTCGCCGGCCTCGCGGACAATCGGCTGCAGCTTGGCAACGAACTGGTTGACCGCCGCCGCCATGTCGCCGATCTCGTCGCGACTGTCGATGGAGACGCGCTTGGTCAGGTCGCCCTCGCCCGCCGCCAGGTCATTCAACGCCGCAATCAGCAGGCGCAGTTTGTTAACCACGCGCCGACCCAGCACCACAGCCACCACCAGCAGCACACCCAGGCCGACCAGGGCCAGGCCGAGGCCGATATTCCAGCGCAGGGTAGCCGCCGCATCCTGGACGCTGTTCGAGGTATTGGCCTGCATGCCGGCGGCACTGGCCTGGGCCGCTTGCAGACGCGCGCGCAGGGCCTTGTTACTGTCCGCCGCAGCACCTATCAGGCTTTCGCCGACCAGTTGATCGCCACTGGCAATCAGCGCCGAGAAGCGCTTGTCCAGTGCCACCAACTCGTGGTCGACCACTGCCGTGGAAACCCCCATCAAGACCTTGCCGATCTCAACACCATTGGGGTTGATCGAGGCTTCGACGAAATACACCGACGGGTCGTTGCGCGCTGCGTCCAGCACCTTGTCCAGCGCCCGCTCGCCCTGACCCTTTTCCAGCAGCGCCTGGTTGATCGGGTTCTGCCGGTTCAGGTAACGGGTCAGGTGCTGGCCCTGAGCATCGTCATACACCACGAACAGCACGCTGGGATTGCGCTGGGCCCGCCGAGAGAACTCCGACAGCGTCGGCACATCGTTATCCCACATGGCCCGCGGCGCTACCGAGGCGAGCAGCTCGGCCATGTCGTTGGCCGAGTCCTTGAGGTTCTTCTCCAGGGTTGCACGCAACTGCGCCTGTTCGCCCTGCAAGCGTGTGGAGAGACCGGCGGTCAGGCGCTGGCGGGTACTGGCGGAGAGGCTGTCGAGCCCGGAGCTGACCTCCTTACCCGCTTGTTCGAGCTCGGCAGAAAGTTTCTGGCTGTCAGCAGACAGACGGTTGCCCAGATCGGCCTCCAGTGCAGTCACCGTGCTCCGGGTCAGCGCGACCGCGACCAGCACCTGCACCAAAAGAGCGATACCAAGCGCAACAAAGACAGGCCGCAACAGGCGGCTTCGTAACAGTGAGAGAACGGCAGACACGAAAGAACCCTCTACTTCTGGGGCCATTACAGTGATGGCACCGCTGGAGCGATTCTTACAGCAAAGGTTGTGCCGAACAGCCGACAGAAACGACAAAGGCCCCTACAGAGGGGCCTTTGTCTTTACATCACTCGCGGATCAGGCGAACGGATGACGCAGCACGATAGTCTCGTTGCGGTCCGGGCCGGTGGAGACGATGTCGATCGGCGCGCCGATCAGCTCTTCTACGCGCTTGATGTAAGCACGCGCGTTGGCTGGCAGCTCTTCCAGGGTTTTGGCACCCACAGTCGACTCGGTCCAACCCGGCACTTCTTCGTACACAGGCTGCAGACCCACATAGCTGTCAGCATCAGTCGGGGCAACGTCCTTACCTTCTGCATCTTTGTAGCCGACGCAGATGTTGATGGTTTCCAGACCGTCGAGCACGTCCAGCTTGGTCAGGCAGATGCCCGAGATGCTGTTCACATCGATAGCGCGACGCAGGATAACGGCGTCGAACCAGCCACAACGACGAGCACGACCGGTAGTTGCGCCAAACTCGTGACCTTGTTTGGCCAGGTGCGCACCTACTTCGTCGAACAGTTCAGTCGGGAACGGACCCGAACCTACGCGCGTCGTGTATGCCTTGGTGATGCCCAGGATGTAGTCCAGGAACATAGGACCTACACCCGAACCGGTAGCAACGCCGCCAGCGGTGGTGTTGGAACTGGTCACGTAGGGGTAGGTACCGTGGTCGATGTCCAGCAGCGAACCTTGGGCGCCTTCGAACATGATGTCCTTGCCAGCACGACGCAGGTCGTGCAGCTCGGCCGTCACGTCCAGCATGAGCGGCTTGAGCAGCTCAGCGTATTCTTTGCATTCGGCCAGGGTCTTGTCGAACTCGATGGCTGGCTCTTTGTAGTAACCCACCAGCATGAAGTTGTGGTAATCCACCAGTTCACGCAGCTTGTCTTCAAAGCGCGGCATATTGAGCAGGTCGCCAACACGCAGACCACGACGTGCAACCTTGTCTTCGTAGGCCGGGCCGATGCCGCGACCGGTGGTGCCGATCTTCAGCTCGCCACGCGCCTTTTCACGGGCCTGGTCCAGCGCAACGTGGAAGGACAGGATCAGCGGGCAGGACGGGCTGATGCGCAGGCGCTCGCGCACCGGCACACCCTTCTCTTCCAGCTTGGTGATTTCACGCAGCAGGGCGTCCGGGGCGACTACCACGCCGTTGCCGATCAGGCACTGCACGCCTTCGCGCAGCACGCCCGACGGGATCAGGTGCAGCACGGTCTTCTCACCGTCGATCACCAGGGTGTGGCCCGCGTTGTGGCCACCTTGGTAGCGCACTACGGCGGCAGCATGTTCGGTCAGCAGATCGACGATCTTGCCTTTGCCCTCATCACCCCATTGGGTGCCCAGGACTACGACATTCTTACCCATAACACTTGTCCTCATTCGCGCAAACTTGGCGCCGGCTCGTACCGGCGGGAAATCTCAAATGGCCAGCGGCAGAACCTGCCAAAGCCCGTTTTGCTGAATCAATTGCCGATCGCAATCCGCCTCGACGGCGGCAGTCAATGGCTGCCCAGGCAAGGCCTGAACCACCCGCTGACCTTCACTGCGCAATTGGCAGACCAACTGCCAGAGTGCCGCATCGCTGCTGTCGGGCATCCAGATCCCGCCAGACGGCAACACCACCTCGGCTCGCCCCAGTGTGACCAGGGTCTTCAAATCCGTGGAGAAACCTGTGGCCGGTCGCGCCCGGCCAAAGTCTGCTCCGATGTCGTCGTAACGACCGCCCTGGGCGATCGACTGACCCACACCCGGGACGAACACGGCAAACACCACACCGGTGTGGTAGTGGTAACCGCGCAACTCGCCCAGGTCAAAATACAGCGGCAATTCGGGATAACGCGTGGCCAGCCGCTCGGCAATCGCCATCAGGTCATCCAAAGCCGCCAATACCGCTGCCGGCGCACGGCCCAGACGCACGCGCGCCTCGGCCAGCACTTCACGACCACCGCACAGCTCGGTGAGCGAGCGCAGCATGGCAGCCAGGTCTGCTGGCAGCTTGGCGGTCAGCTCAATCACTTCGTCGACGGCCTTGCGTTGCAGGGCATCGAACAACTGCTGCTCGATCGCCCCCGACAGGCCAGCGGCACGGGCCAGACCGCGGTAGATGCCAACATGGCCGAGGTCCATGTGCACATCCGGCACGTCGGCCAGTTGCAGCATGGCCAGCATCAGGCTGATCACCTCAACGTCGCTGACCGGGCTGGCGTCGCCGTACAGCTCGGCACCCAGCTGGATCGGGCTGCGCGAAGTCGACAGCGCCCGTGGCAAGGCATGCAGCACACTGCCGGCATAGCACAGGCGACTCGGGCCCTCACGGCGCAGGGTATGCGCATCAATGCGCGCAACCTGCGGAGTGATGTCGGCACGGAAGCCCATCTGCCGGCCCGATTGCGGGTCGATGACCTTGAAGGTCCGCAGGTCCAGGTCCTGGCCGGCACCGGTGAGCAGCGATTCCAGGTACTCGATATGCGGGGTCACGACAAAGTCATAACCCCAGCTCTGGAACAGATCCAACACCTGCCGACGCGCGATCTCGATGCGCGCCGCCTCAGGTGGCAGTACTTCTTCGATGCCATCTGGCAGCAGCCAGCGGTCTACCGTTGCCATTACGCCATTTCCCCTATGGTCCGGGCGGCTTGCCCACGGGCGAGCCTTGAGTGAAGCGGTATCGGCAAACAATGGCGCGCAGCACCGATTCCAGCGCTACCGCCGTGCCTATACCCTCGAATACCTTGGGCTGCTCTGTAGACCCGAGCCGGGTTTGAACCGTTCGATCTTGCAGACGCAAAAAAGCCGGGAATTTCCCGGCTGCCGCATCATACACCCGTTTTCTTACGGGATCACCCCGCCAAGCGTTTTAGCCGCCCGGCGGGGTAGATGCTTATGGCTTGGTCTTGCCCATGAACCGGAAGAACTCGCTGCTTGGGTCGAGCACCAGTACGTCGCTCTTGTCGGCAAAGCTCTCGCGGTAAGCCTTGAGGCTGCGGTAGAACGCGTAGAAGTCCTGGTCCTGACCGTAGGCCTTGGCGTAGATCGACGCCGCCTGGGCATCACCGTCACCGCGGGTTTCTTCCGATTCCCGGTAGGCCTCAGCCAGCAGTACCCGACGCTGACGATCGGCGTCGGCACGAATACCTTCAGCCAGTTCGTTACCTTTGGCCCGGTGCTCGCGAGCTTCACGCTCACGCTCGGTGCTCATCCGCTCGAACACGCTGCGGTTGACTTCCTTGGGCAGGTCGATGGCCTTGACGCGAACGTCGACCACTTCGATACCCAGCTCCTTGCTGGCCATGCGGTTCAGCGAAGCGGTGATGTCAGCCATCAGCGCGTCACGTTCACCGGAAACCACTTCATGCAGGGTGCGTTTACCGAACTGGTCACGCAGGCCGCTTTCCAGACGGCGCGACAGACGTTCATCGGCAATCTGCTTGAGGCCCGAGGTCGCGGTGTAGAAACGCTCGGCGTCCTTGACCCGCCATTTGGCGTAGGCATCGACCATCACCGCTTTCTTTTCCAGGGTCAGGAAGCGCTGGGTCGGGGCGTCCAGGGTCATCAGGCGGGCGTCGAACTTGCGCACCTGGTTGACGTAAGGAACCTTCACATGCAGGCCGGGCTGGACATCAGCCTGGACCACACGACCAAATTGCAGGAGTACCGCACGCTCGGTCTGGGCCACGATGTAGAAGCTGTTCCAGGCCACGATCCCCAGCACCACGGCCACGATCAGGGCGATCAGCGATTTATTGCTCATCAGCGGCTCTCCCTAGTGCGCAACTGTGTTTGCTGCTGTTGCAGTTCCGCCGCCGCGCGATTGGCCGCATCGGCATTGGCCGAAGGTGCAGCGCTGGTGACCGGAGCCGCGCCGGAACGGCCGCTCTGGACCATTTTATCCAGCGGCAGGTAGAGCAGGTTGCTCTGGCCGTCCTTGCCGGAAACCAGGACCTTGCTGGTGTTGCTGTAAACTTCTTGCATGGTGTCCAGGTACAGACGCTGACGGGTCACTTCAGGAGCCTTGCGGTACTCGGTGACCAGCTTGGTGAAGCGGTCGGCCTCACCCTTGGCACGCGAAACGACTTCGTCGCGGTAACCATTGGCGTCCTCGATGATCCGCTGGGCCTGACCACGGGCTTCTGGCACCACGCCATTGGCGTAGGATTCGGCCTGGTTGCGGGCACGCTGCTCGTCTTCACGGGCACGGATCACGTCGTCGAAGGCTTCTTGCACTTCACGCGGGGCTGCCGCGCTCTGTACGTTGACCTGA
Organism: Pseudomonas rubra; assembly: GCF_028656935.1. Lineage (GTDB taxonomy): Bacteria > Pseudomonadota > Gammaproteobacteria > Pseudomonadales > Pseudomonadaceae > Aquipseudomonas > Aquipseudomonas rubra. The sequence goes on along the minus strand of NZ_JAMDGZ010000019.1, from coordinate 294,398 downwards.
GTGACGGTGATACCGGTGCGGTAGGTATCGAGGAAGCGTTGCAGGCGCTCCTTGATTTCCACGGCCATCTGCTCACGGCCTTCGGTCAGCACCTTGTCCATCGCGGTGGAACCCACCACGTGACGCAGGGCACTGTCGGTCGCGTGCTGCAGGCTGACTTCAGGCTGATCGACGTTCAGCACGAAATCCTGCAGGTTGGTGATCTTGTACTGCACGGTCAGCGGCACCTCGACGATGTTCTCGTCTTCGGTCAGCATCTGCCCCTGCTTGGTATAGGCACGTTCGCGGGTAACGTTCTCCATGTACTTGCGATCGATCGGCGGGAAGTAGATGTTCAGGCCCGGCCCTACGGTTTCGTAGTATTTGCCGAAGCGCAGCACGACTGCCTGCTCCTGTTCGTCGACCACGTACACGGCGCTGTACAGCCAGATAGCTGCAAGCACGGCGAGACCGATGCCGAGCAGGCCGAAGCCACCGCCCTTGCCGATACCGCCATCACCACCGCGTTTCTTGCCACTGCCGAACATGCCGTTCAGGCTGTCCTGCAGCTTGCGGAAGGCCTCGTCGAGATCCGGTGGCCCTTTCTTGTCGCCACCACGGCGCCCGCCCCACGGATCCTGATTGTTCGAGTTGCCACCCGGCTCATTCCAAGCCATAGCGCTCTCCATCTGATAAAGCAAAGACGCGCCCACGGCGCGCCGTCCAATGCTACAGAATGCCTGTCACGGCTGCCCGACCGCGTCGTCGGGCATTTATTGCAAAGTATGTTGCTCGATGAACTCCAGCGGCTGCAACCCTGCGCGGCTGACCAGGCGGTTCAACTCCACCCGCGGCAGTCGCACAGCCAGCAAGCTGCTGCCTTCATCGTCATGCTCTTCGCTCTGCACCGCGCCCAGCTCAAAGAACTGCGCACGCAAACGGGCAAAACGCTGTTCAAGGCGCAAGGTCCCGACAAACAGGTCATCCCCCAGCAATTCGGCGACCGCCTGCCCCACCAGCTCCAGCCCCCGACCATCGCGGGCCGAAACCCAGACCCGTTGCGGCTTGCCATCGGCATCGCGCTGAATCTGCGGCTCGACGCCTTCAAGCAGGTCGAGTTTGTTATAGACCTCAAGGATCGGCAAGCCTTCTGCACCGATCTCTCCCAGTACCGCCATGACCTGCTCGATCTGGGCCATGCGCTCAGGCTCATGGGCGTCGATCACGTGCAGCAGCAGGTCGGAGTTGCTCGACTCTTCGAGCGTAGCCCGAAATGCCTCGACCAGCTTGTGCGGCAGGTGACGAATGAAGCCCACGGTGTCGGCCAGCACGATCGGCCCGAGGTCGTCGAGCTCAAGCCGGCGCAGGGTCGGGTCGAGGGTCGCGAACAACTGGTCGGCGGCGTAGACCTCGGACTGGGTCAGGGCGTTGAACAGGGTCGACTTGCCGGCGTTGGTGTAGCCGACCAGGGAAACCGAAGGAATATCCGCGCGTTTACGGCCACGGCGAGCCTGCTCGCGCTGGCTGCGGACCTTCTCCAGGCGCGCCTTGATCTGTCGCAGGCGTACCCGCAGCAGGCGGCGGTCGGTTTCCAGCTGGGTTTCACCCGGGCCGCGCAGGCCAATACCGCCCTTTTGCCGCTCAAGGTGAGTCCAGCCACGCACCAGACGCGTGCTCATGTGCTCGAGCTGGGCCAGCTCGACCTGCAGCTTGCCTTCATGGGTACGTGCCCGTTGGGCGAAGATATCGAGAATCAGACCGGTGCGGTCAAGCACGCGACACTCGAAGACTCGTTCGAGGTTACGTTCCTGACTGGGAGTGAGGGTGTGATTGAAAATCACCAAATCTACCTGTTCGGCGTTGACCAGGTCGCGTAGCTCTTCGACCTTGCCGCTGCCAATCAGGTATTTGGCGGTGGGCTGATGTCGCGCCACATTGGCGAACGCGACAATATCGGCCCCAGCCGACAATGCCAGCTCCTGAAACTCCTGCGGATCTTCGCGCGCCTCAGGGCTCTGACCTTCCAAGTGAACGAGGACTGCCCGCTCACCACCACCGTGGCGCTCAAAGAACAAAGCAGACTCCTATCAGGCGTTACCTGGCTCAGCGTCGCCTTGCTCGGATTCGGTTGCGCTAGGCAGACGGATCGGACGCACAGGGACAACTGTCGAGATGGCGTGTTTGTAAACCATCTGGCTGACGGTGTTCTTCAGCAGGATCACGAACTGGTCGAAGGATTCGATCGTGCCTTGCAGCTTGATGCCGTTTACCAGATAAATCGAAACCCCAACTTTTTCTTTTCTCAAAGTGTTCAAGTAAGGGTCTTGTAGCGAATGCCCTTTTGACATATGCCGCACTCCTGTAAGGATCAATAGTAAAAAAACAAAGAAAATCAGATGGCTCAAGCCGCCCCACCCCAAGGATAGACGGCAATTGCAAGGACTCAGCTCAATATGGAGACCGATCCCAGGTATTTCAAGGTGCGAGGCAGATTGTCGCAGGCCAGGCTGTCCAACCAGTGCAGGTCAGCCCAACTACGCAACCAGGTGAACTGCCGCTTCGCCAATTGGCGAGTGGCAATAATGCCGCGCTCCTGCATTTCAACTGAAGTCAACTTGCCATCAAGGTGATCCCAGACCTGGCGATAACCCACCGCCCGTATAGACGGCAGGCCCGCATGCAAGTCACTTCTGGCTCGCAGCAATCGGACCTCGTCAACGAAGCCCTGTTCCAGCATTTGCCCAAATCTTAACGCAATCCGTTCGTGCAATACGTGTCGATCGGCAGGCGCAATGGCCAGGCTGGCGACAGTATAGGGCAATTGGCTCGCTGCGGACGTGCCTGCAGCGCTACTTTGCGCGGATTGACGCTGGCGATGTGACGTCATCGTCACACCGCTGACCCGGTAGACCTCCAGCGCACGGATCAGCCGCTGCGGGTCATTGGGGTGAATCCGCGCCGCCGATTCCGGGTCAACTGCCGCCAGTTGCTGGTGCAGGGCGTGCAAACCCAGGCGCTGGACTTCGTCTTCAAGTTCGGCACGTACCTGCGGATCGGCTGCCGGCATGTCCGCCAGGCCTTCGAGCAATGCCTTGTAATAGAGCATGGTGCCGCCCACCAGCAGCGGAATCTTTCCGCGCGCGGTGATATCGGCCATGGCCTCCAGGGCATCACGGCGAAAATCGGCGGCTGAATAGCTGTCGGCCGGGTCGAGGATGTCGACCAACCGATGGGGATGGGCCGCAAGGATCTCTTTGGACGGTTTGGCAGTGCCAATGTCCATGCCACGGTAGACCAGCGCCGAATCGACACTGATCAGCTCGCACGGCAGCACTTTGGTCAGCTCGATGGCAAGGTCAGTCTTGCCCGCCGCCGTCGGGCCCATCAGGAATATCGCGGGGGGGTTGCCGCTCATGTCATCGACCGCGCAAAAACAGTTTGTCCAGATCGTCCAGGCCCATTTGGGTCCAGGTCGGTCGGCCATGGTTGCATTGACCGCTGCGCTCGGTGTTTTCCATATCGCGCAGCAGGCCGTTCATTTCCGCGATGGCCAAGCGCCGGTTGGCGCGAATGGCGCCGTGACAGGCCATGGTTCCGAGGAGTTCGTTCAGGTGTGCCTGAATACGGTCGCTGGTGCCGTACTCCATCAGGTCAGCCAGCACGTCCTGAACCAGGCGGTTGGCCTCGGCCTGCTTGAGCAGCGCCGGAATCTGCCGGATTGCCAGGCTTTCCGGGCCCAGGCGTTGCAGCTCGAAGCCCAGGCGCTGGAACCACTCGGCGTGCTCTTCGGCGCAATCGGCTTCACGCTGGCTCAGGGCCAGGGATTCAGGTACCAGCAGCGGCTGGCCGCTAAGGCCTTCGCTGGCCATGGCCACCTTGAGGCGCTCGTACATGATCCGTTCGTGGGCGGCGTGCATGTCCACCAGCACCAGGCCGACGGCATTTTCAGCCAGGATATAGATGCCCTTGAGCTGAGCCAGGGCGTAACCCAGCGGCGGAATATCGCCCTGGCCTTCGGGCAGCGCAGCAGGCGCGGCCTCGTTCAGCGGGGCAAAAAACTCACGGTACACACCCTGGGCTTCAGCCGCAGGCAGTGCCTGGGCTGGCCGTGGCGTGTACTGATATTGATAGCCAGCGCCACTGCCATTGCTGCCCATGGAGGGGCGCAGATCCGTCCCGGCAGACGGCTGCTCGAGCAGGTTGGCGGCCAGACGCATCTCGCCCTGCGGGCCAAACTCACCGGCCTGCAGGCCACTGGGGCGAATGATCTCGCTGGTGGCCGCGGGCGCAGCCAACTGATCTTCCGGGCGCACGTCGGCCAGGGCGCGGTGCAAGGTGCCGTATAGAAAATCATGCACCATGCGCCCGTCACGGAACCGCACTTCGTGCTTGGTCGGGTGCACGTTGACGTCGACGCCCGTGGGGTCGACCTCGAGAAACAGCACAAAGGTCGGGTGCCGGCCATTGAACAGCACGTCCCGATAGGCCTGGCGCACGGCGTGGGCAACCAGCTTGTCGCGTACCGCGCGGCCGTTGACAAAAAAGTACTGCAAGTCGGCCTGGCTGCGCGAGAAGGTCGGCAACCCAACCCAGCCCCACAGATGCAGGCCGTTGCGCTCGACTTCGATTGGCAGCGCCTGCTCAAGGAAGCCCGGGCCGCAAATGGCCGCTACGCGCCGAGCGCGGGCGGTGTCGTCGTGGGCTTCGTGCAGGCTGAGGATGCTTTTGCCGTTATGGCGCAGGTGAAAGCCCACGTCGAAGCGCGCCAACGCCAGGCGGCGGATCACTTCCTGCAGGTGATCAAACTCGGTTTTCTCGGTCTTGAGGAACTTGCGCCGCGCCGGGGTATTGAAGAACAGGTCGCGCACTTCCACCGAGGTTCCGACCGGGTGCGCTGCAGGCTGGACCCGTGGGGCCATGTCGCGGCCTTCGGTTTCCACCTGCCAGGCCTGTTCGGCGTCACGGGTACGCGAGGTCAGGGTCAGGCGAGCGACCGAGCTGATCGAGGCCAGGGCTTCACCACGAAAGCCCAGGCTCATAACCCGCTCAAGGTCTTCAAGGTCGCGGATCTTGCTGGTGGCGTGCCGGGCCAGCGCCAGCGGCAGGTCATCGGCTGCGATGCCACCACCGTCGTCGCGCACCCGCAGCAACTTGACGCCGCCCTGCTCGACTTCCACGTCGATACGCCTGGCGCCGGAGTCCAGGCTGTTCTCCAACAACTCCTTGATCACCGATGCCGGACGCTCAACCACCTCACCGGCGGCAATCTGGTTGGCCAGCCGTGGGCTAAGCAGTTCGATACGGGCACTGCTACTCATTGCTGGGCCGCCAGTGCCGCAGTCGGAATATTCAGGTGCTGGCCGACTTTCAATTCGTCTGTTTTCAGGCTGTTGGTGCTGCGCAGGCTGGCAACACTGACCTGATAGCGCACGGCAATCATCGCCAGGGTCTCACCCGGTCGCACCGAGTGATCGCGCGGCCCCTGGGCAATCTTGCCGCTGTCACGCAGCCAGGCCACATAGGTACCCGGCGGTGGGTTCTGCTGGAAGAACTGGCGCACGCCACTGTGAATCGAACGCGCCAGCGATTGCTGGTGGCTCGGGGTCGCCAGCTTGGCGGCCTCGTTGGCGTTGGAGATAAAGCCGGTTTCCACCAGGATCGACGGGATGTCCGGCGACTTCAGCACCATGAACCCGGCCTGTTCGACACGCTGCTTGTGCAGCGGTGTGATCCGGCCCATGTTGCCCAGCACCTTCTGCCCAACATTGAGGCTGGAGGTGAGCGAGGCGGTCATCGACAGGTCGAGCAGCACGCCGGCAAGCATGCGGTCCTTGTCATCGAGACTGACATTGCCGGCACCACCGATCAGGTCGGAACGGTTTTCGCTGTCGGCCAGCCAGCGCGCGGTTTCCGAGGTGGCACCGCGATCGGACAGGGCGAACACCGAAGCACCGAAGGCGGCCTTGGACGGCGCAGCATCGGCGTGGATCGAGATGAACAAGTCGGCGCCCTTCTTGCGAGCGATCTCGGTGCGCTTGCGCAGCGGGATGAAGTAGTCGCCGGTGCGGGTCAGCTCGGCGCGGAAGCCCTTCTCGGTGTTGATCTGGCGCTGCAGTTCCTTGGCGATGGCCAGGACGATGTCTTTTTCGTGCTGGCCGCGCGACCCGGAAGCGCCCGGGTCTTCACCGCCGTGACCGGCGTCAATGGCGATGACGATGTCACGCTTGCCGTTGGGCACCGGGGGCAGCTTGATCGCCGGTTGCGCCGGGGTGACCGGTACCGCTGGTGTGGTCGCCACGGGCGGAGTAGGCGGTGACGGTGCGGCATCAGCTTCCTGGTCGAACAGATCGACTACCAGGCGGTTACCGTACTGGGCATTGGGCGCCAGGGTGAAGCTCTTGGGCGTCACCGATTTCTTCAGGTCGACCACCACGCGCAGGTCGGTTGGCGTGCGCTGGGCAGAGCGTACGCTGGTAATCGGGGTATTGGAGGTGGACAGCGTCAACGGCGCAGCCAAGGTCGCGCCATTGATGTCGATCACCAGGCGGTCCGGGGCGCTCAGGGTAAATACGCTGTGCTGCACAGGGCCTGAAAGGTCAAAGACCAGCCGCGTGTTATCCGGCGCTCGCCATAAACGCACGCTTTTGACTTGCGTGACGGCCAAAGCGTCAACGGTTACTACCGTAAGCAGCAGTCCTACGACAGAAACCAGTGCGCGAATGCGCATACCTATCCCCATTTTCTATTTGAATTCCAAGGCCAGAGCGGCACACCAGGCTTCGCCACGTGCCCCCTGCGGCGACAGGTTGAGCGAACGACCATTCGCCTGGGGGCTTATGGTAATGGTCAGGTCAGGCTTTGGCAAAATGCCCGCCCCTTTTTGCGGCCATTCGAACAGGCACAAGGCATCATCTTCGAAATAATCGCGGATGCCCATGAATTCCAGTTCCTCGGGATCGACCAGGCGGTAGAGGTCGAAGTGGAAGGCGCGAATATCACCAATTTCGTAAGGCTCAACCACTGTAAAGGTAGGACTCTTTACCGCACCTTGATGCCCGAGGCCGCGAATAATGCCCCGCGACAGAGTGGTCTTGCCGGCCCCTAGGTCCCCTTCAAGAAAAATCACGCCATGGCCTTGGGTCACTTCGGCAATGCGGTAGCCGAAGCGCACCATGGCCTCTTCATCGGCCAAAAACAGGGTTATGCCAGACACGCTGAGTGCTCCTCCAATAATTGACGAATTGCCGGGACCAAATCGCTGGCCGCCAGACCACGGCCCTGTACGCCAAGGCGCTCGCCGGCGCAGGCGTGCAGCCAGACTCCCAGGCAGGCCGCCTCCCAGGCCGACATGCCCTGAGCGCGCAAGGCGCCGAGTACACCACTGAGTACATCACCCAGGCCGGCGCCCGCCATGGCCGGGTGACCGCGCGAACACAGTGCCAATTGCCCGAATGGGTCGGCGACCAGGGTGCCAGAGCCCTTGAGCACACATACGACCGCATATTTGCGTGCGAGTTTGCGCGCGGCGCCAGGCCGGTCGGCCTGCACCGCTTCGGTAGAAACGCCGAGCAGGCGCGCCGCTTCCCCCGGATGCGGGGTGATGATACTGCCCTTGGGCAACGGCAGCGGTTGGCGTGCCAGCAGGTTCAGGGCATCGGCGTCCCACACCTGCGGCGCCTGGCTGCTGGCCAGCGCCGACAACAGGCTGCGCCCCCAGGCTGCCTGGCCAAGGCCCGGACCGACGACCAGAAGCGAAGCACGCTCAATGGCGGCCATCAGCTGATTGGCCGAATGCACCCCCAGGCTCATCACCTCGGGCAGGCGCGCCATGGCCGCCGGCACATGCTCAGGCCGGGTGACCAGCGACACCAGCCCGGCTCCGCAGCGCAAGGCGGCCTCGGCACTGAGCAGCGCGGCGCCGCCGGTCCCGCGATCACCACCCACCACCAACACATGGCCGAAGTCACCTTTATGGGCGTCAGCAGGCCTTGGCGCAAGGGGCGCAAGGGTGACGCTGGTGAGCCGCTGCGGCTCGTTTGCGGGGTGTTTGGTCTGAGGCATGGGTCAAAGGCTCTGATGTCTGGCAGAATTATACGCACCTGAGTCCGTATTGCCTTATTCCCATGTCTGCTTCTGCCCCCGATCTCCCCGCGCTGGCCCAATCGATCAAAGAGTGGGGCCGAGAGCTTGGCTTTGCCCACGTTGGCATCACCGGGGTGGACCTGGGCGAGCACGAAAAACACCTGGAGCGTTGGCTTGAGGCCGGCTACCACGGCGAAATGGACTACATGGGCGCCCACGGCAGCAAGCGCTCACACCCGGATGAGCTGGTGCCTGGCACCTTGCGCGTGGTCTCGCTGCGCATGGACTACCTGCCCGGTGATACGCGCATGGCCCAGCAACTGGCCCAGCCGGAAAAAGCCTATCTCTCGCGCTATGCCCTGGGCCGCGATTACCACAAGCTGGTGCGCAAGCGCTTGCAGCACCTGGCCGAGCGCATTCAGAAGGACATCGGCCCGTTTGGCTTTCGTGCCTTCGTCGACAGCGCCCCGGTGCTGGAGAAGGCCATTGCCGAGCAAGCCGGGCTGGGCTGGATCGGCAAGAACACCCTGCTGCTCAACCGCAAGGCCGGCAGTTACTTCTTCCTTGCCGAGCTGTTCGTCGACATGCCATTGCCGGTCGATCCACCGCAAGCCAGTGAACACTGTGGGCGTTGTAGCGCCTGCCTGGACATCTGCCCAACCCAGGCCTTTGTCGGCCCTTATGTACTGGACGCCCGGCGTTGTATCTCGTACCTGACCATCGAGCTGAAAAGCGCCATCCCCGAGGATCTGCGACCGTTGATCGGTAATCGGGTATTCGGTTGCGATGACTGCCAGATCGTCTGCCCGTGGAACCGTTTCGCCCGACCGACCGGCGAAAACGACTTCAAGCCCCGGCATAACCTCGACAGTGCCGGGCTTGCCGAGCTGTTCCTGTGGGATGAACAAACCTTCCTCGACAGTACCGAAGGCTCACCGCTACGCCGCGCCGGCTATGAGCGCTGGTTGCGCAACCTGGCGGTGGGGCTTGGCAACGCGCCATCGACCATTGCGGTACTGGAGGCGCTCAAAGCGCGGCAGGAGTATCCGTCGGAGCTGGTGCGTGAACATGTGACGTGGGCGCTGGGGCAGCATGCTTCGCGGGGCAAGCCCGATCCTACAGGGATTAGCGCCGGCCTGTAGGAGCGGGCTTGCCCCGCGATACGGTTATCGACTCAATGCTCGTCGTTGTAATGAAACTTGGGCATTTCCCAGTGAAAACGAATCGCCAACAGCCGTAGCAGGAAGCCACCAAACAAGGTCAACAGAATCGCCTGCTCGCCCGGCACGTTGAAGTACACACAGCCCAGGTAGAACCAGGCCGCAGCGAACGACACACTGGCATACAACTCGCGCCGGAAGATCAGCGGAATATCGTTACAGAAAATATCCCGAAGAATGCCGCCAAACACCCCGGTGATTACCCCGCTGATCGATGCCACCAGCATGCCCTGGCCCATTTCCAGCGCGGTCATGCAACCGATCAGGGTGAAGGCCACCAAACCCAGGGCATCGAGCACCAGGAACAGCGAGCGCAGGTGGCGCATCAGTGGCGCGATGAAGATGGTCATCAGCGCCGCGAAGCTGGTCAGCACCAGGTACTCCGGGTGCTTGACCCAGGTCAGCGGGTAATGCCCCAGCAGCACGTCGCGCACCGAACCGCCGCCCAGGGCGGTAATGCAGGCGATCAGCACCACACCGAACCAGTCCATGCCGCGACGCCCGGCAGACAGCGCGCCAGTCATGGCTTCAGCGGTGATTGCAATGAGGTAGAGCATCAACAACATGGCGCAGATCCGTGCAATGGGGCGCGCAGTCTAACCAGTTGCCACAGGCACCAAAAGGGGGCGCCGCACGGATTGTCTGTACAAGCCGGCGGCGTTGCGATCAGAACTTGATGAAGTGCTCGCGATAGTGGCGCAGTTCGTTGATCGACTCGCGAATATCGTCCAGCGCCAGGTGAGTGCCACCCTTCTTGAAGCTGTCGCGCACTTCAGGCGCCCAGCGTGCTGCCAGCTCTTTGAGGGTCGATACATCGAGGTTGCGGTAGTGGAAGTAGTTTTCCAGGCCGCGCATGTGGCGATAAAGGAAGCGGCGGTCCTGGCAGATGCTGTTACCACAGATCGGCGACTTGCCCTTGGGCACCCACTGCTCCAGGAAGGCGATGGTCTGGGCCTCGGCTTCGGCCATGCTGACGGTGCTGTCCTTGACCCGCTGGGTCAGGCCGGACGCGCCATGGGTGCGGGTGTTCCACTCGTCCATGCGCGCCAGCACCTGGTCACTGTGGTGAATGGCGATCACCGGGCCTTCGGCCAGCGTGTTGAGGTCGCTGTCGGTAACGATGGTGGCCATTTCGATAATGACGTCTTGATCCGGGTCCAGACCGGTCATTTCCAGGTCGATCCAGATCAGGTTCTGTGGGTTCTGCATAATTCTGCTCCTCGGTAGGTGCGCAGTTTAGCCTAGTGGAGCGTGCTAAACTGCCCGCCGTTAAACATCGCCTGCAGAACACGGAACCTTCATGGCCAAACGCCAGCTCAATCGACGCCAGAACTGGCGCATCGAAAAAATCCAGGGTGAACGCGCTGCCCGCGCCGCCAAACGCGAACAACTGACCCTGAAGGAACTCGAAGGCGGCGACCTCGGCCCGGAACAACTGGGCCTGGTCATCGCCCACTTTGGCGTGCAGGTCGAAGTCGAAGCCCAGGATGGCGAGGTCGCCGGCCAGGTGTTCCGTTGCCACCTACGCGCCAACCTGCCAGCCTTGGTCACCGGCGACAAGGTGGTCTGGCGTGCCGGCAACCAGGGCATCGGCGTGATCGTTGCGCAGATGCCGCGCCACACCGAGCTGTGCCGCCCGGACAGCCGCGGCCAGCTCAAACCGGTAGCCGCCAACGTCGATCTGATCGTGATCGTGTTCGCCCCGGCACCCGAACCCCATGCCAACCTGATCGACCGCTACCTGGTGGCCGCAGAGCACGCTGGCATCCGCCCACTGCTGCTGCTGAACAAGGCCGACCTGATCGACGAGCAGAACGCCCCAGCGCTCAACGCCCTGCTGGCGGTTTACCGGCAGCTCGGCTATCCGCTGCTGGAAGTGTCGGCCCACCACGGCAATGGCATGGAGCAACTGCAGGCCCAGCTCGACGGCCACATTAGTGTATTCGTCGGCCAGTCCGGGGTGGGTAAGTCGTCGCTGGTCAACAGCCTGTTGCCCGAGGTACAGACCCGTGTCGGTGACCTGTCGGAATGGTCTGGCCAGGGTACCCACACCACAACCACGGCGCGCCTCTATCACTTCCCCGGCGGCGGCGAACTGATCGACTCCCCGGGCATCCGCGAATTCGGCCTGGGCCATGTTAGCCGCGCCGATGTTGAAGCCGGCTTCATCGAGTTCACCGACCTGCTTGGCACCTGCCGCTTCCGTGACTGCAAGCATGATCGCGAACCCGGCTGCGCCCTGCTCAAGGCCCTGGAAGATGGCCGCGTGCAACAGCAACGGATGAACAGCTATCGCTCGATCATAGCCAGCCTGCCGCAAGACAGCTACTGAGTAGCCGAGGCTCGGCAACGGGCCTCTATTCATTGATAAGTAAGATTATTCCGTAGGATTTTTTACCCAGGCAAGTAGGCTTCATCTTGTTTGCTGGTGGTCCCTTGCCGTCCGAAAGACTTTCGCTGATTGTCACCTTTCAAGATTCGTCGCCATGAAGCGAATCACCCCATGCCCTGCGTGTGAAAGGAATCAAACAATGACAACTCAGCCCTTGCGCATCGACTCAATGTCCTCCAACCAGGGAGGGCAGCGCTGATGCCAGTCTTTATCAGTTATCGACACAGTGAACGCCTGGACGCCTTCATCATCAATGAGCGGCTCAAGCTCGAAGGTATCAGCACCCAACTGGACCTGTTCGACACCGAAGCCCAGCAGACCACCGACGATATCAGCGGCATCATCCGCCGCAACGTCAGCCAGTGCACCCACCTGATCGCCGTGCTGGCACCGGAAACCGCCGATGCCTGGTGGGTACCCTTCCAGCTCGGCGCCGCGACCCTGGTCAACCGCCGCGTCGCTTTCTACCAGTGCGGCGAGGCGACGCTACCGGGGTATCTGGAGAAGTGGCCGACCATGAACAATCGCGAGCACATAGACCTGTACGTACGCGCCTACCACGACGAGCAGACGTTCAAGCGCTCGATTGACAGCGAAGCCTGTGAAGCCAATGCCACCAATCGCTCCAACGCCGACTTCTTCCATGCCGACCTCAAGGCCAAGATCCGCCGCGGTTTCTAGCCCTTGACGCAAAAAAACGCCCGTGGGCAGCGCTGCGCACGGGCGTTTTTTTCAACTAACAGTATTACTGTTTGTTTTCGTCCATCTTCAACACACCATCCTCGAAGATGTTCAGCTTCTGTCGCAACTCCCGTGGCTGCATCGGCTCGGGTTCGGCCACCGGGGCCTGCGCTGGCGTTGCGCCCGGTACCGGCGCCGCAGCACCGGGTGCTGCGGCATCAGGGGCGGAAGGCTGGGTCTGCTCACCTTCGATGGTGCGCTGGGCCTTCTTGGTCAGGACGATGATATCGATACGGCGGTTGACCGGATTGAGCGGATTCTGCCGGTCGAACAGCGACGACGAGGCATAGCCCACCACCCGCGCGACCTGGGTATCCGGGTAGCCGCCAGCAACCAGCGCGCGACGGGCAGCATTGGCACGGTTGGCCGACAGCTCCCAGTTGCCGAAGTCGCCAGTGCCCGCGTAGGGCTTGGCATCGGTGTGGCCACTGATGCTGATCTTGTTCGGCACTGCCTTGATGGTGTCGGCCATGGCCAGCAGGATATCTTCAAAGTACGGCTGCAAACGCGCGCTGCCCAGGTCGAACATCGGCCGGTTCTCAGCGTCCATGATCTGAATGCGCAGGCCGTCCTGAGTGATCTCGAAGAGGATCTGATCCTTGAATTTTTGCAGTTGCGGGTTCTCTTCAACCTTGTTCTGCAGTTCTTGCAGCAGCAGTTCCAGACGCTCGCGCTCGACTTGCTCGGCCATGTTCTCGACCGTGTTCTGGTCGATCGGGATGCTGCTTTCAGGCGTAGGCTCGGACTTTACTTCCGGGTTGATGGTCTTTTCCGGCGCAAGCTGAGGCGAGCCACCCAGGTCAATAATGTAGGGCGTGCCGCTTTCGGAAAAACCGATCGGGTCCTTGAAGTAGCCGGCAATGGCAATCTTCTGCTCTGGCGTGGCGGTCGACAGCAGCCACAGCACGAGGAAGAAGGCCATCATCGCCGTAGCGAAGTCGGCGAAGGCAATCTTCCAGGCACCACCGTGGTGGCCGTCGCCAAAGCGCTTGATGCGCTTGACGATAATAGGCTGATTGTTCTCCATGGCTTAGCGACCGCGAACTGCTTGTTCCAGCTCGGCGAAGCTTGGGCGGTGGGCCGGGAACAGCACCTTGCGCCCGAACTCCACGGCCAGCGACGGCGGCATGCCCGAGGCCGAAGCCACCAGCGAGGCCTTGATTGCCTCGTAGACGTTCAGCTCTTCCTTGGCGTCATGGCGCAAGGAGGTGGCCAGCGGGCCGAAGAAGCCGTAAGCGGCGAGAATACCGAAGAAAGTACCGACCAGTGCCGCACCCACGTGCAGGCCGATGGACTTCTGGTCGCCATCGCCCAGCGAGGCCATGGTCACCACGATGCCCAGTACCGCGGCAACGATACCGAAACCTGGCATGCCATCAGCGATGCCGCTGACGGCATGGGACGGATGCTCAAGCTCTTCCTTCATGCTCAGCAGTTCCATGTCGAACAGGCCCTCGAGCTCGTGCGGGGCCATGTTGCCGGTGGACATGATGCGCAGGTAGTCACAGATGAACGCGGTCATGCGTTCGTCGCCCAGCACGGCCGGGTACTTGGCAAAAATCGGGCTGGCAGCGGCGTCTTCGATATCGGCTTCGATCGCCATCATGCCTTCACGACGGGATTTGTTGAGAATCTCGTAAACCAGGCCCAGCACCTCGACATAGAAGGTGTGGGTAAAGCGCGTGCCGAACATCTTCAGCGACTTCTTGATTACATGCATGGTCATGTAACCAGGGTTGGCCTGGAGGAACGCACCGAAAGCGGCACCACCGATAATCAGCACTTCAAAAGGCTGAATCAGGGCCGCAATCTTGCCGTGGGAGAGTACATATCCGCCGAGCACACTCGCGAATACGACGATGATGCCGATAATTTTAGCCATAGATAGAAAGCACTTACTGTCGTGGTCAGGGTCGTGAGCGGAAGTTAAAAAAACTCTTCTTCTACTTATCGGCAGAACTGCGCCAGACTATAGTCAGTCAAGGCGAAAAGCCAGTTCGGCCTACCTCCAGCATGCCTATTGAAACCATCGTGCCAAGTCAAACACCAAAAACACTCGATGCCTGGGTCAAGCTTCTCGATAGTGTGCGCCTGCCGGTGCCGCTTGCCAGTTACGAACGGGTAAAGGCGGCTATCGACGACAGCCGCCGTTCGTTGCGCGACATCGCCGAATTGATGCAGGACAGCCCGGCGCTGGTGCTCAGCGTGATGCGCGAGGCCAACCAGCACAGCAACACCAGCCTGGGCGAGCCTGCCGAAAGCCTGGAGATTGCCCTCAATCGCCTGGGTCTTGCCCGAACGGCACAGTTGCTGGAGCGTCTGCCGGCCGTGCCCGAAGACGAGATTGCAGTGACCCTGCGCCAGTTGCAGTTGGTCAGCCAGCATGCCAGCCAGCAAGCCAACGGCCTGTTCGCCAGCCGCCTGGCGCGCCTGTGGCAAGAAATTCACTGGGGCAGCCTGCTGTTCCTGTCACCGCTGTGGCCGCTGGCCCTGACCCACCCCAAGCTGCTTGAAGAGTGGGAGCTGCGCGTGGTGCACAAGGGCGAATCGGCCCCCAGGGTGGAAAAAGAGCTGTTTGGCGTGCGCGTCATGAGCCTGTGCAAAGCCCTGGCCGAACACTGGCGCCTGCCGGACTGGGTAACCCGCGGTTACCATTTACTCCAGGAAGAACGGCGGCTACTGGCCGAGGCGACCCTCATCGCCCGTGATCAGGACAGCCTGCACCAACAACAGCGCCTCGACGATCAGCCGAGCTTGCACCGCTGGTTCAACCAACCGGCCAACACCGTGCTACTGGCCAACGGCCTGGCCCTGGCCTCACAAGTAGGCTGGACCAATGCCCATGTGCAGCGCTGGCAGCTGCTCACCAGCCTGTACCTGCAGACCTCACTGGACGATGTGCAGCAACGGGTGCACCAACAAGCCGCCATCAGTGCCCGTCATCATGCCTGCCCCGGCTTGTTCCACCCTGCCGAGGCACTGCTCTGGCCCTGGCACCAACAATGCCTGCACCCGGGCCAGATCGCCCCGCCGACGCCCTCGGCCCAGGCCCTGGGCACCTGGCGTAAGCTCTGTGGTGAACTGCTGGCCGAGCCAAGCCCGTTCAGCAATTCCATACACCTGACTACCCTGGCCCGCGACGCCCTGGTTGCCTGCGGCATGCAGCGCGTGATGCTGCTGATGACCGACAAGACCCTGAGCCAACTGCGGGTCCATCAGATTGCCGGCCTTGCCGGCGAAGCAGCCAGCCTGGTGCTGCCCATTGAACAAAGCAAACTGCTGCAACGCTTGCTGAGCAAATCGGCGCAGTTGCGCCTGACCCCAGACAACCACGCCCAGTTCTCGGCCCTGTTGCCGGCCAGCCTACGTGCGCTGTTTCGCAGCGAGCACCTGTTGCTACGCTCACTCTCAAGCAATGGCCGGGTGGTGATGCTGCTGATCGCCGACCAGGGCGGCAAGCCATTGGCGGACGTCAGCGTGCAAGCCTTTGGCAAAACCGCGCAATGTATCGAACGGGCCCTGACCGCCTTCAGCAACCGCAGCACCTGAGCCATGCGCTACAATCGCCCCCTCTGTTTCGCCCTGGAGACTGTGGATGACTGATTTTTCTGGCTTGGCCCTGGTGATCGAAGCAGCCGACCTGCTGCCTCGCCTGGATTCGCCACAGCTGATCCTGGTCGACCTGACCAGCGCCAATCGCTATGGTAGCGGGCATGTTCCCGGAGCACGCTACGTTGACCCCAAGCGCACTCAGCTAGGCCAGCCACCGGCGCCAGGACTGTTGCCCAGTCGGGTCGACCTGGAAAAACTGTTCGCTGAACTGGGGCATCGTAATGATGCGGTCTACGTGGTCTACGACGACGAAGGTGGCGGCTGGGCCGGACGCTTCATCTGGCTGCTCGATGTCATCGGCCACAAGCATTACCACTATCTCAATGGTGGCATCCAGGCCTGGCCGGCAGACAAACTGAGCACCGAAGTGCCTGAGAGCGCCAATGGCCCGGTCAGTCTGACTCTGCATAGCGAGCCCACAGCCACCCGCGAGTACCTGCAAAGCCGCCTCGGCGCCGCCGACCTGGCCATCTGGGACGCCCGCAGCCCGGCCGAATACCGTGGCGAGAAAGTCCTCGCGGCCAAGGGCGGTCACATTCCTGGCGCGGTCAATTTCGAGTGGACCGTCGGCATGGACCTGAACGATCACCTGCGCATTCGCAAAGACATGCCCGAGATCCTCGAGCAGTTGGGTATCAGCAAAGACAAGGAAGTGGTCACCCACTGCCAGACTCATCACCGTTCCGGCTTTACCTACCTGGTGGCCAAACATTTGGGCTACCCTCGGGTCAAAGCCTACGCCGGATCCTGGGGCGAATGGGGCAATCACCCCGACACCCCTGTCGAAGTTTAAGGAAACCTAATGAAATCCCGCTTGTTCATCATCAGCCAGTACCTGCTGCCTCATCACTTGCTCTCACGCCTGGCCGGCTGCATCGCCGAATGCCGCGTGCGCTGGTTCAAGAACGCTTTCACCAGTTGGTTCGCCAAGCGCTATCAGGTCGACATGTCCCAAGCCCTGGTCGAGGACGTCACCGCCTACGAGCACTTCAATGCCTTCTTCACCCGCGCCCTCAAGCCTGGCGCACGTCCGCTGGATGAAACCCCGGGAGCGATTCTCTGCCCGGCCGACGGTGCCGTCAGCCAGCTCGGCCCGATCGAGCACGGTCGCATCTTCCAGGCCAAGGGCCACAGTTTCAGCGCCCTGGAGCTGCTCGGTGGCGATCCGGCCAATGCTGCGCCGTTCATGGGCGGCCAGTTCGCCACCATCTACCTGTCGCCCAAGGACTATCACCGCGTGCACATGCCGCTGGCCGGCACCCTGCGCGAGATGATCTACGTGCCGGGTCGGCTGTTCTCGGTCAACCAGACCACCGCCGCAAACGTTCCGGAGCTGTTTGCCCGCAACGAGCGCGTGGTGTGCCTGTTTGACACCGAGCGCGGGCCAATGGCCGTGGTACTGGTCGGTGCGATGATCGTTGCCTCGATCGAAACCGTCTGGGCCGGCCTGGTCACACCACCCAAGCGCGAACTGAAGACCGTGCGCTATGACGAAGCCAGCCGAGCGCCGATCCACCTGGAAAAAGGCGCCGAGTTGGGCCGTTTCAAGCTGGGCTCGACGGCGGTCGTGCTGTTCGGACCAGAGCAGGTGAAATGGGTCGAAGAGCTCGGCGCAGGTTCCGCCGTGAGCATGGGCCAGCGCCTGGCACTGCCGGCACAAGCCTGAAAATGAAAAAGCCCGCAGCGATGCGGGCTTTTTTATACCTGGTTTCAGATCCTGCGCAAAACCCTGTGGGAGCTGGCCTTGCCAGCGATGGGCCGCAAAGCGGCCCCCATCACGCGCGACCGTCGCGATCACGAAAGCCCAACAGGTACAGCACACCGTCGAGCCCCAGGGTCGAGATCGCCTGCTTGGCCGACTGTTTAACCAGCGGCTTGGCACGGAAGGCCACGCCCAGGCCGGCTATCGCCAGCATTGGCAGGTCGTTGGCACCGTCGCCTACTGCAATGGTCTGCTCCATCTGCAAGCCTTCCTTGCGCGCCAACTCGCCGAGCAGGTCGGCCTTGCGCTGGGCATCAACGATGGGCTCGACCGCAACGCCAGTGACCTTGCCATCGACCACTTCCAGCTCGTTGGCGAACACGTAATCGATCCCAAGCTTTGCCTGCAACTGCTTGGCAAAATAGGTGAAGCCGCCGGAGAGGATGGCGGTCTTGTAGCCCAGGCGCTTGAGCTCGGCAAACAGCGTTTCAGCGCCTTCGGTCAGGCGCAGAGATGCGCCGATCTGGTCCAGCACGCCGACATCCAGGCCCTTGAGCAGTGCCAGGCGCTCCTTGAAGCTGGCACGAAAATCCAGTTCGCCGCGCATGGCCCGCTCGGTGATCTCCGAAACCTGCTCGCCAACCCCGGCTGCCTTGGCCAGTTCGTCGATCACCTCGGCCTCGATCAGCGTCGAGTCCATGTCGAACACCGCCAGGCGGCGATTGCGACGGAACAACGAATCCTGCTGGAAAGCGATGTCAACGTTCAGTTCCTGGGCGACGCTGAGGAACTCGGCGCGCAAGGCCTGCGGATCAGCGGGCTCACCACGGACCGAGAACTCGATGCAACCCTTGCTCAGTTCAGCTGGCGTATCCAGCGCCACACGGCCCGACAGGCGATCGATATGGTCGATGTTCAGCCCGTACTTGGCCGTAATCGAGCTGACCCGCTGCAACTGCTCGGCAGTGACGCGGCGGGTCAACAGGGTAACGATATGGCGGGCCTTGCCCTGGCCTTCGACCCAATTCTGGTAGTCGGTTTCGGAAACCGGGGTAAAACGCACCTGCTGCTCGAGTTCGTTACCCGCAAACTGGATGTTCTTGAGCACCGCTGAGGCCTTCTCGGTGTCCGGGATTTCCACCAGGATGCCAAAGGACAGGGTGTCGTGAATCACCGCCTGACCGATGTCGAGGATGTTCACCCCGCCCTGGGCCAGAACCCCGGTGATGGCCGCGGTAAGACCCGGGCGGTCTTCACCGGTGATGTTAATCAGAACGATTTCGCGCACTACGGGCTCCGACTCGTTGAAAAAAAGCGCATTCTACCGATTTTCGCTGACCATCGGGCGCAGTCGATACTTTGCCCGCCCCTGAGCGCTCGCTATACTGCGCAGCAACTTCTCCGACATAAAGAGCCGCGCTCTGTGAACCGGCCCACGCCCGTTAAAACCGACAACTTCTTCCTGCTGATCTTCCACGCCCTGCGCCAACGCCGAGTACCGCTGGCGCTGCGTATCGCCTGCCATAATGTGTTCCTGGTGGCACTGGCGCTGGTGATCTACGCCTGCGTGATGGGCCTGCAGTTCAAGGAAGCCATGCATGAGCAAGCCGATGCCCTGGGGCAGAGCCTGACCACCCAGACGGCTACCTCGGCCACCGAGCTGCTGGTGTCCAATGACATCCTCAGCCTCAACGTACTGCTCGGCAACCTGGTGAAAAACCCGCTGGTGGCCCATGCGGCAATCTACAGTGTCGACAACCGGATCCTCGCCGAAGCTGGCCAGCGCCCGAAAAACGGCCTGCTGGGCGAAGCCGAAGGCCTGTACCAGACCAAGATCACCTTCCAGGACGTGACCGCCGGGCAACTGCGCATCAGCCTGGACATGAGTCAGTTTCAGCAGCCGTTGACCATCAGCCTGCAGAGCATGGGTATTCTTGCTGGCATCCTGCTCGCATTGGCACTGGCCATGAGCCTGCGCCTGGGTCGCTATATCTCCACACCGCTGCTGCAGTTGCGGGTCTGGCTGCGTGACATCAACGAGTTCACCCCGGCCATCGAACGCCAGGATGAAATCGGTGACCTGGCGCGCCAGTTGCACACACGCCTGGCACCGCCCCCGCGGGAAATCGAGCCGGAACAAGAGTCCTTCGACGAGGATGAGCCGGAATTCGAAGTGCGTAACCTGCGCGATCCAAGCTTCGACGAACAGCCTGCTGTGGCCAAGGTAGCCAAACCGGTCAAGCCTGCGGCGGACGCGGACAACGACGACAGCGATGATGCCTTCGCCGACCTGCTCGACGAAGACGACAGCCCCGCCCCCGCTCCGGCTGCCCCGGTCAACCGCGAACCACAGGCCAGCGCCGTGCTGGCAGTGCAACTGGGCTCCCAGGAGCAACTGCGACGCCTGCCACGCACGCGCCTAACCGAGCTGCTGGAGCGCTACCGCGATTGCCTCGACCAGGCTGCCTCGCTGTACGAAAGCGAAGTCCACACCCTCAACGACGGTAGCACCCTGCTGTTGTTCCACAGCCAGGACAGTGGTGAGGACTACCTCACCAACGCCATCTGCTGTGGCGAGCTGCTGCGTGCCCTGAGCCATGCCCTGCAGATCGAGGTGGCTGACAGTGGCATCACCTTGCAACTGCAACTGGGCCTGGCCTTGGGTGAAGACCTGCACGGCCTGAGCCAGATCGACCTGCTGCTGACTGAAAAGGCCCAGGACGCCCTGGCCCTGTCGCAGCACAGCCGCAACCTGCTGCTGGTCGAGCGCAAGATCAGCGACGATGCCCTGGTGCGCCAGCGTGCCCGCATCCGCCCGATCGCCAGCCCCGAAGGCGCTTGCTGTGTCGAGCGTCTGATGGAGCCCTATCCGTCGATGTTGGAGCGGCAATTGGCGCGAATGCATGAGCGTCGGGTCAAGAACTGATCCTCCTGCTACACAAAAGCCCGCAGTGATGCGGGCTTTTTGTTGCCTTTCTTGAACTACCCACACCTTCCCTGTGGGAGCGGGCCCCGCGATAGCTGACTGTCAGCCACATCGCATCGCGGGACAAGCCCGCTCCTACAGGCACAAAAAAGCCCGCATCACTGCGGGCTTCTTCAAGGCACTCGATTCAGAAGCGGAAGACTTCCAGGTCGGTACGAATTGGCGTAGCCAATGGGATCTTGGATTTCTCCGGCTCTTTGCGAACCTGAACCGGTGCCGCCTTTTTCGGTTGTTCTTCAACCACCACAGGCTGGTTGGCCAGAGGCTTCATTGCAATACTCAACTGTTCAGCAAGCTTTTGCAGCAACTGACCCTGGGCTTGAACCTGGGCAGACTCGCTTCCCAGGTGCTGTTGCTCCAGGTGCACAATGCGGTTGTCGCGAACCTGACCACGGCGGTCCAGCAGACGCCACTGGGCGTCGAGGATCGCTGGCTGGTTGGTACCGGAATCCAGGCGAGTGATCGACAGCAGCACCTGTACATCCGGAGTGAAACCGGTGCTGGCAGGGGCCAGGACCACACGCTGGCTGTCCAGGCGCCAGGCCAGTTGCCGGACCAGCAACTGGTCGATGTCTGCCGACAGGCTACCGGCCCAGCGACCATCGGTAGCGGCGGTCAGGCTGCCATCGGCCTGGCGTTGCAGCAGGGTTTCGCGTTGCAGGTAGTCGGCAACCGACACAGGGCCGAGAACCACGGCCATGCCCGCGCTTTGCTTGGGTTGGCCAGGCTCACCGCTGTCGAGCTGATACAGGGAAACCGGCTGGTGCATGCTGCAACCTGCCAGTCCGAGCACGCCGCACAGCAAAACCAACGGAAGGCGCAGAAATTTCATCATCCCATCCAGGCGGTCGCCACAAGGCAAACCGCAGTGATACTCATATAGATTCGTTTGGATACACAGCCACGCTGGTACCGCAAGGGGCCTATCATCCGCGAAATAACGGCTCGACTCCAGTGTTTCAACCGCGAACGGGCACGAAAGTACCCGTTCTGGGTGTCTAACCCGGCTTATCCGGGGATTTCGACCAACAGTGCATCGACCCGCTGGAAGCCACGAGGCAATTTGTTGCCCCGGCGCCCGCGCTCGCCCTTGTAATGCTCAAGGTCGTCGGCCTTGAGTGACAGGGTACGCTTGCCGGCTTGCAATACAAGGGTCGCACCCTCGGCAAGAACGGCCAGATCGGTGACAAATTCTTCACGCGAGGCCACCCGGTCACCCGGGATGCCGATGATCTTGTTGCCCTTGCCCTTACCCAGCTGTGGCAGGTCGCTGATCTTGAAGATCAGCAGCCGGCCTTCGGTGGTCACGGCGGCCAGCCAGTTGTGCTCGCGGTCGGCCACCGGACGTGGGGCGATGACCTTGGCACCATTGGGCAGGCTGAGCAGGGCTTTACCGGCCTTGTTCTTGGCCTGCAGGTCTTCGCCTTTGACCACGAAGCCGTAGCCGGCATCGGAGGCAATCACATACAGGGCATCATCTTCAGGCAACAGCACGCAGTCGAAGCTTGCGCCCGGCGGTGGTGTCAGCCGGCCGGTCAGCGGTTCGCCCTGGCCACGGGCCGATGGCAAGGTGTGGGCGGCCAGCGAGTAGCTACGACCAGTGGAGTCAATCAATACGGCAAACTGGTTGGAACGCCCTGCGGCGGCGGCCTTGAAGCCATCGCCAGCCTTGTATGAAAGGCCTGTGGCGTCGATATCGTGGCCCTTGGCGCAACGTATCCAGCCTTTCTCCGAAAGCACCACGGTGACCGGCTCGGTCGGCATCAGCTCGTTTTCCGACAGGGCTTTAGCTTCGACACGCTCGACAATTGGCGAACGGCGGTCGTCGCCATAGGTTTCGGCATCCTTGATCAACTCGGTACGCACCAGCTTGCGCAGCTTGGTTTCGCTGCCCAGCAGGGCGGTCAGCTTGGCTTGTTCCTTGGCCAGTTCGTCCTGCTCGTTGCGGATTTTCATCTCCTCCAGGCGCGCCAACTGGCGCAGGCGAGTCTCGAGGATGTACTCGGCCTGGGTCTCGGTGAGGTCAAAACGGGCGATCAGCGCAGCTTTTGGGTGCTCCTCGGTACGGATGATATGAATCACTTCATCCAGGTTGAGGAAGGCGACCAACAGGCCTTCGAGCAGGTGCAGGCGGCGCTCGACCTTGTCCAGGCGGAACTTCAGCCGGCGGCGCACCGTCTGCACGCGAAACTCCAGCCACTCGATCAGCAGCGCCCGCAGGTTTTTCAGCTGCGGGCGGCCGTCCAGGCCGATGATATTGACGTTGACCCGGTAGCTGGACTCAAGTTCGGTGGTCGCGAACAGGTGCTGCATCAGTTCGTCGAGATCAACCCGATTGGAGCGCGCGATGATAACGATGCGGCACGGGTTCTCATGGTCGGACTCGTCGCGCAGGTCAGCGACCATCGGCAGCTTCTTGGCCTGCATCTGCGCGGCGATCTGCTCCAGAACCTTGGCCCCGGAGACCTGGTGCGGCAGCGCAGTGACGACGATATCGCCGTCCTCGATGCGATACACCGCACGCATGCGCACCGAACCACGGCCACTTTCGTATATTTTCAGCAGATCAGCGCGTGGCGTGATGATCTCGGCTTCGGTCGGGTAATCCGGGCCCTGGATATGCTCGCAGAGCTGCTCGATCGTGGCCTTGGGCTCATCGAGCAAGCGCACGCAAGCCGAGGCCACTTCGCGCAGGTTGTGTGGCGGCACGTCGGTGGCCATGCCCACGGCGATACCGGTGGTGCCATTAAGCAAAATGTTCGGCAGCCGCGCAGGCAATACCGCTGGCTCGTCGAGGGTGCCGTCGAAGTTTGGCACCCAGTCGGCGGTACCCTGGCCCAGTTCGCTGAGCAGCACCTCGGAGTAGCGCGACAGGCGCGCCTCGGTGTAACGCATGGCGGCGAAGGACTTCGGATCATCCGGCGCACCCCAGTTACCCTGGCCATCGACCAGGGTGTAGCGGTAGCTGAACGGCTGCGCCATCAACACCATGGCTTCGTAGCAGGCCGAGTCGCCGTGGGGGTGGAACTTGCCAAGCACGTCACCGACGGTGCGCGCCGACTTCTTGTGCTTGGAGTCGGCGTCCAGGCCCAGCTCGCTCATGGCATAGACGATGCGTCGTTGCACCGGCTTCAGACCATCGCCGATATGCGGCAAGGCGCGGTCCATGATCACGTACATGGAATAGTTGAGGTAGGCCTGTTCGGTGAAGTCAGCCAGTGACCGGCGCTCTACGCCATCGAGGCTGAGATCAAGGGAGTCGCTCATGCGGGCCTCATCATTTCAGGTTCTGTCGTAGCAGCAAGGTGCCACCACGCTGGGTAAATTCGAGTTGTTTCAGGGCGCTCATGCCCAGTAATACCTGTTCGCCATCCAGCCCCGGGACCACCAGTGCGCGCACATTGCGCAGGAGGATATCGCCCAGTTGCAGCTGCTCCAGCCGCGTACGATAGCCCTGGGTACGGCCGTTGGCGGTGCTGAGCATTACTGGCGCACCACGCGCAAGGCCAAGCTGGCCTGCCAGGCTTTCGGGAATCGCTACGTCGGTTGCACCGGTGTCGAGCAGAAAATTTACCGTCTGGCCGTTGATCCGACCATCGGCGACGAAGTGCCCTTGGCCATTGCCGGCCAGCTGCACTTCGATGTAACCCTCGCCATGTTGCGAGGTGACCACGGCATTGGGGTTGGCCTGGCGCTGCTCCCATTCGCCGAAAAAGCGCGTGGCCAGGAAAAGCCCGGCCGCCCAGGCGAGAATCAGCAGGACCCGGCCAGCCCGATTGCCCGGCGGCTGGCTCACGATTTGGCACTCCAGCCACCGGCCGGTGCGGCAAAACGCCAGACGATCGGTCGCGATTCACCGTCCTGGCGGGTCGCGCCATTGTTGTCGAGGCCGATCCAGGCGCCTTTGGCATCGATCACCAGCGCTTCGGCCAGGCCGAAAGGCTGAGAATAACGTCGAGGCTCGGCCAGGGCATCGGCGGCGAACGACCAGCAACGTTCGACCTTGGCCGTTTGCGCATCGCGCCGGCAGATACGGTATGCGTTGCGCTCCAGGGTAAACAACTTGTCGTTGAACAGTGCAAGGTCAGCGAAGTCGCGCGACACCGGCCGCGGCTTGGCCATTTGCGCCGGCTGCATCTCGACCCCGGCTTCGCTGAGCAGCACGCAGCCATTGCCACAGTTCCAGGTGGTCTGCTGGCGATTGATAAGCAGCAGGCCGCGGCGTTCGCGCTCGGCCGCCAGCCAGATGCGGTCACCGGCCGAGCTCACCGCCAGGCCTTCGAACAGCGCATTGAAATGCAGCAACATGCCACTGGCCCGTGCCTGGCGGACCATGCTCGGATCGATTTTCAGCCAGTTTGGCGAGCCTTCCACCGGCACCTGCAGCACTGCCGCATGGGCTTCGCTGACCAGGTAGTGATTGCCAGCGGCATCACAGCTGATGCCTTCAAAATCCAGCTCGCCACCACGCACCTGAGAAGCGGCCCAGGTACGCGAGCGCAAGCCCCAGGGCAGGCCGCTGTCCGGTACCGGCGGTACCTCCATCTGCACCGACTCGGCTTGCCACACAGCAGCCGAGGTCTCCAGCCGATAGAGCAATTCGTCGTCACGGTCCGAAACCGCCCACAAGCCGCCGCGGCACTCGCTCAGCCCGGACAGGTTGCCACCGCGCATGCCTTCGACCGGATGCTCGGCGACCAGCTTGAGTTCCGGCCACGGCGCTGCCAGTGCCGGAAGCGACAACAGCGCCAGTGCTGCGGTCAAGGCCAGACGTATCAAGCCAGGACCTCGGCCAGGTTACCCTTGGACTCCAGCCAGCTCTTGCGATCACTTGCACGTTTCTTGGCCAGCAGCATGTCCATGATTTCGCGGGTGCCCTCCAGGTCTTCCAGGGTCAACTGGACCAGGCGCCGGGTGTTCGGGTCCATGGTGGTTTCACGCAACTGCGGCGGGTTCATCTCACCCAGGCCTTTGAAGCGGGTGACCTGCGGCTTGCCGCGTTTCTTTTCGGCCACCAGGCGGTCGAGGATGCCATCGCGTTCGGCTTCGTCCAGGGCGTAATAGATTTCCTTGCCCAGGTCGATGCGGTACAGCGGTGGCATGGCCACATACACATGACCGGCCTCGACCAGCGGGCGGAAGTGCTGGACGAACAGCGCACAGAGCAGCGTTGCGATGTGCAGGCCGTCGGAGTCGGCGTCGGCGAGGATGCAGATCTTGCCGTAGCGCAGCTGGCTCATGTCCGCAGCACCCGGGTCGACCCCAATGGCCACGGCAATATTGTGCACTTCCTGGCTGGCCAGCACTTCGCCGCCATCGACTTCCCAGGTGTTGAGGATCTTGCCGCGCAGCGGCAGGATCGCCTGGAACTCCTTGTCCCGCGCCTGCTTGGCCGACCCCCCGGCGGAGTCACCCTCGACCAGGAACAGTTCAGCGCGCATCGGGTCCTGCCCGGCGCAGTCCGCCAGCTTGCCCGGCAATGCCGGGCCTTGGGTGACGCGCTTGCGCTCGACCTTCTTGCTTGCCTTCAGGCGCCGGCCGGCGTTGTTGATGGCCAGTTCCGCCAGTTGCATGCCCAGTTCGGGATGAGCGTTGAGCCACAGGCTGAAGGCATCCTTGACCACACCGGAGACGAACGCGGCGGCCTCGCGCGAGGACAGGCGCTCTTTGGTCTGCCCGGAGAACTGCGGCTCCTGCATCTTCATCGAGAGCACGAAGCTGATGCGCTCCCAGACGTCCTCGGGCGCCAGCTTGACGCCACGCGGCAACAGGTTGCGGAACTCGCAGAATTCGCGCATGGCATCGAGCAGGCCCTGGCGCAGGCCGTTGACGTGGGTGCCGCCCTGGGCGGTGGGGATCAGGTTGACGTAGCTTTCCTGAACGCTGTCGCCGCCTTCGGGCAGCCACAGCAAGGCCCAGTCGACCGCCTCCTTGTTACCGGCCAGACTGCCGCAGAACGGCTCATCGGGCAGGCGCAGGTAGTCGCTGACCGAATCGACCAGGTAGGAACGCAGGCCGTCCTCGTAATGCCACTCGACCTTCTCGCCGGTGCCTTTGTCTTCGAAGCTGACCAGCAGCCCCGGGCACAATACGGCCTTGGCCTTGAGCACGTGCTTGAGGCGGCTGATGGAGAATTTCGGCGAGTCGAAATACTTCGGATCCGGGGCGAAGTACACGCTGGTGCCAGTGTTGCGCTTGCCAACGCTGCCGACCACTTCCAGCTCGGTGGCCTTGTAGCCATCGGCGAAGGTCATCTGGTATTCATTGCCGTCGCGCTTGACCTTGACCCGCACCTGGCTCGACAAAGCATTGACCACCGAAATACCCACCCCGTGCAGACCGCCGGAGAACTGGTAGTTCTTGTTGGAGAACTTGCCGCCAGCGTGCAGCTTGGTGAGGATCAGCTCGACCCCGGATACGCCTTCTTCAGGGTGGATATCCACCGGCATGCCGCGGCCGTCGTCAGACACTTCCAGGGAATGGTCGGCGTGCAGGATCACCTGCACCGACTTGGCGTGCCCGGCCAGGGCTTCGTCGACACTGTTGTCGATCACTTCCTGGGCCAGGTGGTTCGGCCGGCTGGTATCGGTGTACATGCCCGGGCGCTTGCGCACCGGGTCAAGGCCGGAGAGGACTTCGATGGCGTCTGCGTTATAGGCACTAGCGCTGGGAATGGCCATGGGTTCTCGTCGTCAGTCGTGGGTGAAAATAGGTTATCAAAATACAGAAAAATCGAGCGCTTGATACTGCTGAGGGGCAATACCGGCAAAGCTCAGCAGGGCTGGCAGGCGTTCGGCAAAACCCTGATAGCTGTGATCGCCACCGGCCTGGATGCGCAGCGCACAGGCGCGGTAGAACTGCTCGGCCTGGCGGTAGTCCAGGGTTTCATCGGCGGTTTGCAGCCACACTTGAAAGCGCTCGGCATCCGTCGGAGCCGGCACTTCCAGCTCGGCCAGGGCCTGTACGTGGTCCAGGGTCAGCTCCCAGGACTCGCCGGTATAGAGGTTCTGCTGGGGGCCCAGGTAGCCCTCGAACAGCCGGTGCGGGTTGACCGCCGGGTTGACCAGCAGGGCCTTGAGCCCGTGGCGCTCGGCCAGGTGGGTGGCATAGTAGCCGCCGAGCGAGCTGCCGACCAGTAATGGCGATTCGAGCTCGGCGATTGCGGCCTCCAGCTGGGCGATGGCCTGGCGCGGGTGATGATGCAGAGCCGGCACCCGCAAGTGCTCGCCCAACCCCATCTGCGCCATGACCGCCACCAGTTGGCAGGCCTTTTTCGACGACGGCGCGCTGTTGAACCCGTGAATATAGAGAATCGAACCCGACATGCCGCCCCCGATGCACCGTGAGTACCTGGGCTACCAGGCAGGAAAGCGCGCATTTTAGCCTGTTCGAAGGCAGATGGAGCAGTTTCAGCGATTTGGCAACACTTAATAGCCGTCGCCTTCGTAGTCGACGGTGAACTCAAAGTCGGTCACCCGCGACACGCCGGTGTCGATCGAGCCGTCCGGCTGCAGGCGCAGCCAGCGGTAACCGGGAGCCTGTTCGCCGACCTTGAAGTCTTCGCTGCCCGGCTCGAACTGGATGCAGGTCGAGGGTGAGGCCAAAAGCCGCACACCCTCGCGCATCTGGTCCCATTCCTGATGGATATGCCCCCAGAGCAGGGCTCGCACCTGTGGATAACTTTTCAGTATGGCAAACAATGCATCGGCGTTGCGCAAGCCGATCGGCGCCATCCAGGCGCAATCGATAGACACCGGCTGGTGATGGAAACAGATCAGGCAATGGCGCTCGGGGGCTTCGTGCAATGCTTGCTCGAGCAAGCTGAGCTGGTCGTCACCGAGCAATCCCGGTACCGAGCCTGGCACTGCCGAGTTGAGCATCAGGATGCGCCAATTGCCCATGTCCACAACGGGTTCCAGCAAGTCAGTACCCTGCGCCGCCTGCTCCATCGGCAGCGGCTCATCATGGTTGCCGGCAAGCCAGCGTACCGGCGCCTCGAGGCTGGCGGTCAGGTCACGAAAACAGCAATAAGACTCCAGCGATCCATCCTGGGTCAGGTCGCCGGTAGCCAGCACCAGGTCGATCCGCGGCTGCTCGTCCCGCACCCGTTCGATCACGCGCTGCAGGCTGTCGCGGGTACTCATGCCCAACAACGTGCCTTGCGCGTCGGCAAACAGGTGACTGTCGGTCAGTTGCACCAGGTACACCGGCGCGTCGCTAAGAGGGATCGATGGTTGCGGCAAGGGCCGACTCCTTGAACGGATTCAGCGCGATTATGGCGGTTGGCGGGCTTTGAGCAAATACTCGAAAACGACCGCCGTCACATTTCAGCGAACGACGGCCAACTCATGGCCACAGGCCAGGCAATGGCTCAGCCATTCGCCGAGGAACAGATTGAGCTGGGCTTTTTCGTCCGGCTGGTGCATGGCCGCGTTGGGGTAAGGATAGATACTGCGAAAACGCCGGGCATGCTCGGCGCTGACCACTTCAGCCATACGTGCATCGTGATAGACCTGCACTTCCAACTGCGGCACCGGCAGCCAGGGCAGGCTGTGCTCCTGGCGCACCCGCAAAGTGGTGGTGTAGGGACAGGCGAGCACCACATCCAGGACCAGCACACCCAGCATCTGGTCGCCCTGGGTCATGCCGATCCGGCGCGAGCTTTGGGTGCTGCGCATGTCGGGCAACAAGCGCATCAGGCGCGCATAGTTGGCCTCACAGGCAGCCTGCAACCCGACCAGATCGACCCGGTAGCGCTCGCGCAGCAGATTCACGACCATAACCCCCTGACTTCTGCGCGGTTCAAGGCCAGCCATTGCAAGGCAATGATGGTTGCCGCGTTGGCAATTTTGCCGTCGCGCACGGCCTGCAGCGCATCCTCGAACGCCCAGACCTTGACGCGAATATCTTCACCTTCTTCTTCCAGCCCGTGCAGGCCACCGGCCCCCACGCTGCTGCAACGGCCCAGATAGAGATGTACAAATTCGTCGCTGCCGCCCGGTGACGGGAAATACCGAGTCATCGGCCACAGCGTGCTGAACACAAGTCCAGCTTCCTCCTCGGCCTCGCGGTGTGCAACTTCTTCCGGTTGTTCGTCCTTGTCGATCAGACCGGCGACCAACTCGATCATCCACGGATCTGCAATCTTGCCCAGTGCTCCGACGCGAAACTGTTCGATCAGCACCACTTCATCGCGCACAGCGTCATAGGGCAACACACAGACCGCATCGTGGCGCACGAACAGCTCGCGACTGATTTCGCGGCTCATGCCACCGGCAAACAGCTCATGGCGCAGGCGCAGCTTGTCGAGGCGGTAGAAACCTTTATAGCAATTCGCCTGATCGACGATCTCGACCTTGGCGGGCGTTGCGTTGTTAAACGTGTCTGACATGGGAATCCTCATTACCTCAATTGCTGCATCGCGCCATCCTAACCTGCACACCGCCGTGTTTCACCTCTTTAAAGATACCGTCCAGGCTGCGAGGATAGGCAGCCCGCTGGTCTATTCAGCTTAGTGGCGAACTGACGGCCTTGCCGACGGTCCAAGTCCGATCACCTTTGCCTTACAAGGATCATCATGACGCTTGTGAAACTGACTTCCGTGGCCGTGCTGGCCCTGGCCCTGGGCGCTTGTCAGAGCCTGTTCCAGCCCAACATGCGCACGCCGCTGGAGGTCAAGCGCGACCGCTGGGAGCACATCAAGCCCGGTTGCAGCACTGCCGATTGCCCGCTGGTCAACATCGACACCATCCACTTCCCGGCCAACCCCAAGCTGGACGGGATCGTCGAGAAGCGCCTGCTGCAACTGACCCAGGACAACGAGCGCAGCGCCCTGCCCGGCTCGCTCAAGGCTTATGAAGAGCAGTTCATGGCCAGCGCACAAAGCCGCAACAGCAGCTACCTGCAAGCCAAGGTACGTGAGCAGCATGACGGACTGGTGATCATCGAACTGTCCAGCTACCTGGACACCGGCGGTGCCCACGGCATGCCCGGGCGTGGCTTCATCAACTATTCACGCCAGCAGGACAAGGTGCTGACCCTGCAGGACATGCTGGTGCCGGGCCAGGAAGCGACCTTCTGGAAAACCGCCGAAGAAGCCCACAAAGGCTGGCTGATCAGTACCGGCATGGACAAGGACGCCGAGTTCGTCAAGACCTGGCCGTTCCGCCAGACCCCGCACATCGCCCTGACCTACGGCGCGGTGGTGCTGAAGTACGAGGTCTATGCCATCGCCCCGTACTCCATGGGCCACATCGAGCTGAAAATCCCCTATCCGCGCCTGAACGGCGTGATCAAGCCGGCGTTGTTTCCCGGCCGCGGTTAACTGCCGACGCGGCAGTCCAGTAGACCAACCCTGCCAGCAGCAAGGCCGGCAGGGTCGAGCCGACATTGGGCGCAAAGTGCGCCAGCAGATGGTAAGCCGTGACACCAATCGCCCAGGCCAACAATGCCGGCCAATGCAGGCTATGGATCGGGCTGGCGTCGCTGCGTCGGCGACGGACGATAAAGTGATCGACCAGAACCACACCGAACAGTGGCGCAAACACCGAGCCGATCAGCAAGAGGAAGTTCTGGTACTGCGCGAGCGGCGCAAAGCAGGCGATCAGGGTGCACAGCACGCCGATGGCCAGGGCCAGGTGCTCGACTTTCAGGCGCACCAGTAAACCGCTGGAGACGGCCGCCGAGTGAATGTCGGCAAAGGCCTTTTCCGACTCGTCGAGCAGGATCAGCAGCAGCGGAACACCCAGGCCCGCACCGGCCAGCGCCAGCAGCAGGGTATTGACCTCGCCGGCCGGGGCAAACGCCAGGGTGTAGGCCACGCCCAGACTCATCATCCACACGTTGCCCACGAAGTAGCCCAGCGCCGTGCCGGCAAATACGCGGCTGGCGCGTTGGCTGAAGCGTGAGTAGTCGGCAATCAGCGGCAACCACGAAAGCGGCATGGCAATCGCAATGTCGATACCAATCGCCAGCGGCATCGAGCCATCGCCGGCCCGCGCCCACAGTGCGACCAGATCAGCCTTGGCAAACAGGTTCCAGGTCAGCCACAAGCAAGCACCGATCAGCAGCCAGATGCCCCACTTGCGCAGGATCTTGCGCACGAAGGTCAACGGCCCGCTGACCGCCAGCAACGTGGCCAGAGCGCCGAAGCACAAGGTCCACAGCAAAGGATTGGTCAGCACGCTGCCAGCGCCGAAGGCGCGCTCGCCAAGCAGGCTAGCGGCGTCGCGCATGACAATGATTTCGAACGAGCCCCAGCCGATCAGTTGCAACAGGTTGAGCATGGCGGGCAGGCGCGCGCCGTTGCGGCCCAAGCTACGGCGCAAGGCGGCCATCGAAGACAGGCCGGTGTCACTGCCGATGACACCCACCGCAGCCAGCAGCAAAACACCCACGCTGGTACCGACGATGATCGCCAGCACGGCATTGGCCAGGCCCAGGCCGGGGCCGAGCAAGGCGCCGGTCTGCAGAACCATCAGGCCGATGCCGAGGGAAAACCACAGGGAACAGAGGTCGCGGCCACTGAGCACGCGTTGCTCGGCGTTGACGGGGTGATCGGGGGAAAACTGGCTGGGTGTGCTCACGAGCGTGGTCTCGACAGGAGGAATTTGTTGTTCTTAAGGGCGCTATCGCTGGCAAGCCAGCTCCCACAGGGAAGGTGCACGCAGCCCCTGTGGGAGCCGGCCTTGCCGGCGATGCGGTGTGCGCCAGCACACCGCATGAACAGCCCAGTCAGACT
This sequence comes from Pseudomonas rubra, assembly GCF_028656935.1. Lineage (GTDB taxonomy): Bacteria > Pseudomonadota > Gammaproteobacteria > Pseudomonadales > Pseudomonadaceae > Aquipseudomonas > Aquipseudomonas rubra. The sequence goes on along the minus strand of NZ_JAMDGZ010000019.1, from coordinate 261,944 downwards.
TTTCTGTACAACTGGCTGCCTTCCTGGCGGAACCGCTCGGCCTGCTCGCGCATGCCATCCTCGACCGCCACGTCCACCGCTTCGATGCGCTGGTTGGCGGCGTACTCACGAACTTCCTGGGTGATCTTCATCGAGCAGAACTTCGGTCCGCACATGGAGCAGAAGTGCGCGACCTTGGCCGAGTCCTTGGGCAGGGTCTCGTCGTGGAACGCGCGCGCGGTGTCCGGGTCCAGGCCGAGGTTGAACTGGTCTTCCCAGCGGAACTCGAAGCGCGCCTTGGACAGTGCGTTGTCGCGGATCTGCGCGCCGGGGTGCCCTTTGGCCAGGTCCGCGGCATGGGCGGCGATCTTGTAGGTGATGATGCCGGTCTTGACGTCATCCTTGTTCGGCAGGCCCAGGTGCTCCTTGGGCGTGACGTAGCAGAGCATGGCGCAACCGAACCAGCCGATCATCGCCGCGCCAATCCCCGAGGTGATGTGGTCGTAGCCCGGGGCGATGTCGGTAGTCAGCGGGCCAAGGGTGTAGAACGGCGCCTCATCGCAGCACTCGAGCTGCTTGTCCATGTTCTCCTTGATCAGTTGCATCGGCACATGGCCCGGGCCTTCGATCATGCACTGGACATCATGCTTCCAGGCAATCTTGGTCAGCTCGCCCAGGGTTTCCAGCTCACCGAACTGCGCTTCGTCGTTGGCGTCGGCAATCGAACCCGGACGCAGGCCGTCGCCCAGCGAGAAGCTGACGTCGTAGGCCTTCATGATCTGGCAGATTTCGTCGAAGTGGGTGTAGAGGAAGTTCTCCTGGTGATGCGCCAGGCACCACTTGGCCATGATCGACCCCCCGCGGCTGACGATACCGGTGACGCGCTTGGCAGTCAGCGGCACATAGCGCAGCAAGACGCCTGCGTGGATGGTGAAGTAATCCACGCCCTGCTCGGCCTGCTCGATCAAGGTGTCACGGAACAGTTCCCAGGTCAGGTCTTCGGCCACGCCGTTGACCTTTTCCAGGGCCTGGTAGATCGGTACGGTACCGATCGGCACCGGCGAGTTGCGGATGATCCACTCGCGGGTTTCATGAATGTGTTTGCCGGTGGACAGGTCCATCACCGTGTCCGAGCCCCAGCGAATACCCCAGGTCAGCTTGGCCACTTCTTCTTCGATGGACGAGCCCAGGGCGCTGTTGCCGATGTTGCCGTTGATCTTCACCAGGAAGTTGCGGCCGATGATCATCGGCTCCAGCTCCACGTGGTTGATGTTGGCCGGGATGATCGCACGACCGCGGGCAATCTCTTCGCGGACGAACTCGGCGGTGATTTCCTTCGGGATGCTGGCACCGAAGCTGTGCCCGGCGTGTTGCTGGTCAAGCAGTCCAGCGGCGCGGGCTTCTTGCAGCTTCATGTTTTCGCGCAGGGCGACGTATTCCATCTCGGCGGTGATGATGCCCTTGCGCGCATAGTGCATCTGGCTGACGTTGGCACCGTCCTTGGCCCGGCGCGGATTGCGCACATGGGCAAAACGCAGCTTGGTCAGCTCGGCATCGGCCAGGCGCTGCTGGCCGAAGTCCGACGACAGGCCAGCCAGGCGCTCGGTGTCGCCGCGGGCGTCGATCCAGGCCGAGCGTACATCGCCCAAGCCCTTGCGCACGTCGATGATGACGTTGGGGTCGGTATAGGGCCCGGAGGTGTCATAGACCAGCACCGGGGCGTTGGCTTCACCGCCGAAATCGGTCGGGGTGTCGTCAAGGCTGATTTCACGCATGGGCACGCGGATGTCCGGGCGCGAGCCTTCGACATAGATTTTGCGCGAGCGGGTGAACGGCTGTACGGACTGTTGATCGACCTGGGCCGACTCACTCAGATTGGTATATTTTTCTTGTTTACTCATCACAGGCTCTCCAGACGGCTTCCTAGCAGTGGAATGTCGGGGAGAACCTGAAAGGCACGGACGCACCATGGGTGGTGCTGTGCCAAATACGCGGTGATGCCTGCAGCGACGACGGCTGACTCGACATTCCCGGACCTGGCACAAGAGACTCGCCGGGAAAGCGAGAAATCTTGTTCCCTACGCAGGCGCTAACCTGATCAGGTTCAACGGGATCCGGATTATCCGATCTCAGCCTCAACGCAAGGCACCCCGACAAGAACGCGGCCAGTCTAAGCTGGAGTGGCATACAAAGCCAAGCACCTGGACATGGACACGATAAATGGCGCAAATAGTGGATTGTTGCGAAATGCCTGCACAACTACACTCACCAGTTCAGAAATTCTCACCGTTCAAGGATTGCCCTATGCTGCGCAAACTTTCACTGGCTCTTGCCGTGTCTTGTGCTACCAACGGAATGGCCTGGGCAGCGGATGCGCCCTTGTCGGCCAAGACCGACCTGGTCAGTGTCTATCAGGAAGCCGTGAACAATAACGCCGACCTGGCCGCCGCCCGTGCCAACTACGGCGCGCAGAAGGAAGTGGTGCCCCAGGCCCGCGCCGGCCTGCTGCCGAACCTCTCGGCCGGCGCCGAGATGATGAGTAACCGGACCAAGATCGACAGCCCTTCGGCAACCGCCAACCGCAGCGGCAACTCCTGGCAGGCGACCCTGGCGCAGCCGATCTTCCGTGCGGACCGCTGGTTCCAGCTGCAGGCTGCGGAGGCGGTCAATGAACAGGCGGCGCTGGAGCTGTCCGCCACCGAACAGAACCTGATCCTGCAAAGCGCCGAGAACTACTTCGCCGTGCTGCGCGCCCAGGACACCCTGGCCTCGACCAAAGCCGAAGAAGCTGCGTTCAAACGCCAGCTCGACCAGTCCAACGAGCGTTTCGACGTCGGCCTTTCGGACAAGACCGACGTGCTGCAATCCCAGGCCAGCTATGACACCTCCCGAGCCAATCGAATCGTTGCCCAACGTCAGGTCGATGACGCCTTCGAGGCACTGATTACCCTGACCAACCGCGACTACAACTCGGTCCAGGGCATTGTCCACACCCTGCCGGTGCAAGTGCCAGCACCTAACGATGCCAAGGCCTGGGTCGAGACGGCCGGCAAGCAGAACCTCAACCTGCTGGCCACCAACTATGCGGTCAGCGCCGCCGAAGAAACCCTGCGCCAACGCAAGGCCGGCCACGCACCGACAGTGGATGCGGTAGCGCGCTACCAGAAAGGCGACAACGACAGCCTGGGCTTCACCAACCCCAACCTCACCGGGCAGAACTACAGCGGGGATGTCGAGCAGACCAGCATCGGCCTGCAACTGAACATCCCGATATACAGCGGCGGCCTGACCAGTTCGCAAGTGCGCGAGGCCTACCAGCGCCTGAGCCAGAGCGAACAGCAACGCGAAAGCCTGCGCCGCCAGGTGGTGGAAAACACCCGCAACCTGCACCGCGCGGTGAACACCGACGTCGAGCAGGTACAAGCGCGCAAGCAGTCGATCATCTCCAACCAGAGCGCTCTGGAAGCCACCGAAATCGGCTATCAGGTCGGTACCCGCAACATCGTCGATGTGCTCGATGCCCAGCGCCAGCTGTACACCTCGGTGCGCGACTACAACAACACCCGCTACGACTACATCCTCGACAACCTGCGGCTGAAGCAGGCGGCCGGGACCTTGAGCCCACAGGACCTGACGGACTTGAGCCGTTACCTGAAACCAGACTACAACCCTGACAAGGACTTCCTGCCGCCGGACCTGGCTGCAGCGGCCAAGGCCAACTTCGAAGCCCGGCCCTGAAACGCATCGCGGGGCAAGCCTGCTCCCACAGTTGAGGGGTTCTCTGTGGGAGCGGGCTTGCCCCGCGATGACATCAGAGCAATCGCGCCAAGCCCCCGAGCAAACGCTGCAACGCCCCCTGGTTAGCCTTCATCACCGCCAGCCCCGCCGTCCCCATGCGCTGCGCATCACGGGGCAATTCGATCAAGCGTCGCACTTCTGTCGCCAGCCCCTGGCTATCATCGACTTCCAGCAAGGCTCCAGCCTCTCGCAGCATCGCCGCAATCTCCAGGAAGTTGAACAGGTGCGGGCCGCTGAGCACTGGCAACGCCAGCGCCGCCGGCTCAAGCAAGTTGTGCCCGCCATTGGGCACCAGGCTGCCACCGACAAAGGCAATGTCGGCCAAGGCATAGAGAAACAGCAGTTCGCCCATGGTGTCGCCAAGCAGCACCGCGCTGTCAGCATTCACCGGTTCGCCACCGGAACGGCGGACGGTGGAAAACTGCTGGCGACACAACTCGAACACACTGTTGAAGCGCTCCGGGTGTCGCGGCACCAGAATCAGCAGCGCGTCGGCATGATGCTCACGCAACTGCCGGTGGGCGGCGAGGATGACCTCGTCTTCGCCTTCATGGGTACTGGCCGCGATCCAGACCGGCCGTTGGCCTGCCTGCCACTGCTCACGCAGGGCGCGTGCACGGGGCAACAATTGCTCGTCGATACTCAGGTCGAACTTGATTGAACCGGTCACCTGCACGCATTCAGGGCGCGCACCCAGTTGCCGAAAGCGCTGCGCTTCGGTCTCGGTCTGCGCAGCGATCAGGCTCATCTCGGCCAGCATCGGCCGGGTCAACCCGGCAAAGCGCGAATAGCCGCGGGCCGAGCGCTCGGACAACCGCGCATTGGCCAGAGCCACGGGAATGCCGCGCTTGGCGCATTGATGGATGTGATTGGGCCACAGCTCGGTTTCCATGATCACCGCAAGCGTGGGCTGTATATGATCAAGAAAGCGCCCGGCCGCCCAGGGCAAGTCATAGGGTAGGTAGCAGTGCTGGATGCGCGGTTCATTGGCAAACATCGCCCGGACCCGCTCGGAGCCGGTAGGGGTCATGCAGGTGATAGTGATCGGCAGCTGTGGATAAGCTAGCAGCAAGGCACGAATCATCGGCGCGGCGGCAATGCTTTCGCCTACCGACACCGCATGTACCCAGATCCCGCCCCTGGCCATGGCCGGCAGTTTCATGGCGAAACGCTCAGCGATGCGCTGGCCATAGGCCGGCGCCTTGCGCGAACGCAGGAACAGGCGCAGCGCAACCAGCGGCAGGCCCAGGTGAAATAGCAAGGTATAGAGGGTTCTGTTCATGGCGCCGAAGTGTACTAGCCAATTGCACGCAAGTGCACTGCGAAGCGCTCGGCCAACCACTGCGCGGCGGGGCCCAGCGGCTCGTCCCGACGCCACACCAGCTCAACAACCAGCGCTGGCGGCGCCCACTCGCTGGCCAGCTCGACCATTTGCGCCTGGTACGTGGGGTACTGCACCACATGCCGGGGCAGCCAGGCCCAACCCAGGCCACGCATCAGCAGTTCGGCCATGGCGTAGAAGCTGTCGGCGCGCCAGATTTGCGGGCTGATCGGCTCGCCACCGGGGTAGCCGCTTTCCTGTGGGGTGATCAGCAACTGGCGGTGCCGGGCCAGGTCCTGGCGGGTCACTCGCTCCAGTTGGGTCAGGGGATGATCCACGGCACACACCGTGACCATTTCGATCCTCCCCAGCGCCCGGCGCTCCAGCGACACTGGCATATGATCGTGATGAAACAACAGGCCCAGGTCGGCGCGCCGCTCAATCAGCTTGCGCGCCACATCACCCTGGGCGCCACTGGCCATCTGCACTTCGAGCAAGGGGAACTGCCGGGCCAACTCATCGAGGCTGTCGATCACCGGTTGATAGGGCATGGCCTCATCTTGCGCCACGCGCAATTGCGCCTCTTGCCCGCGCATCAAGGCCAGGGCCCGGCCATCCAGGCGCTCGCACTGGCGCAAGAGTTCACGGGCATCTTCGAGCAAGGTCGCACCAGCTTCGGTCAGGCGTGGCTGGCGGCCGCTGCTACGCTCGAACAGCATCACGCCCAGGTCGGTCTCGAGCAGGGCAATGCCATTGCTCACGGCCGATTGCGCCTTGCGCTGTTCACGGGCCACCGCCGAGAACGACCGCAACTCGGCAACCCGCACGAACATGCGCAGTTGCTCCAGATTCCACTGCTCGGCCATCAACCTATCTCCAGAAAAGATAGGTAATGACTTTACCCCATTCAGGCTTGCTCTAAAATGCCCAGCCAGAACAGAGGATCACCGTCATGAATGCCTACACCTACCTGGCTATCGCCATCTGCGCCGAAGTCATCGCCACCGCCTCGATGAAAGCCGTCAAGGGCCTGAGTACGCCCCTGCCGTTGCTGCTGATGGTCTGTGGGTACGCGGTGGCGTTCTGGATGCTGACCCTGGTGGTGCGCAGCATTCCGGTCGGTATCGCCTATGCCATCTGGTCGGGCCTGGGCATTGTCCTGATCAGCATTGCCGCCCTGGTGATTTATGGGCAAAAACTGGACCTACCCGCCATGCTCGGCATGGCCATGATCGTCGGCGGCGTGGTGGTGATCCAGGTCTTCTCGAAAACCGCCGGGCATTGATCAGCAACCGGGTGCAATGTCTCACAGGCTGTATACTGGGCGTCTGTCCACGCTTGTGAGGTTCATGCATGCCAACCGTAATTTCCACCGATGTGCTGATCGTCGGCGCCGGAGTCGCAGGCCTCTGGCTCAATGCCCGCCTGCGCCGGCTCGGCTATTCGACGGTGTTGGTGGAACGCGCCAGCCTCGGTGGCGAGCAAACACTCAAATCCCAGGGAATCATCCATGGCGGCGCCAAGTATGCGCTGCATGGTGCCCTGACCGGTGCGTCGGAAGCGATTGCCGATATGCCCCGGCGCTGGCGCGAGGCCCTGGCCGGCAATGGCGAGCTGGACCTTACCAACGTGCGCCTGCTTTCTGAAGCCCACTACCTGTGGTCCCCAGGCACCCTGGCCGGCAACCTCACCAGCTTTTTCGCCAGCAAAGCGGTGCGTGGCAGGGTCGATCAGGTCAAGGGTGAGCAACTGCCCCCCGCCCTGCAGGACCGCGCCTTCAAGGGCAAGGTCTATCGCCTGGCCGAACTGGTCGTCGACGTGCCAAGCCTGCTGAAAAAACTCGCCGAGCTGGCCGGTGACAGCCTGCTGGCCGCAGAAGCCATCGAACCGCTGAACGAAAATGGCGAGCTGGCTGGATTGCGCGTCGACGGCCGCGAAATCCGTGCCCAACGTGTGGTGCTCAGTGCCGGTGCCGGCAATGCCGCGTTGCTCGAAGCCCTGGGCCTGAGTCAACCAGCCATGCAGCGGCGCCCACTGCACATGGTCCTGGCCAAGGGCGCTAGCCTCAAGCCGCTGTACGCCCACTGCCTGGGCGGCGGACCGAAACCACGCATCACCGTTACCAGCCACCCGGCCGCCGATGGCCAGTGGGTCTGGTACCTGGGCGGCGATCTGGCCGAAGCCGACGGCGTCGCCCGTGAGCCCGAGGCGCAGATCGCTGCCGCGAAAAAAGAAGTCGGCAACCTGCTGCCATGGATCGACCTAAGCCAGGTGCGCTGGGCCACCGTGCGCATCGACCGCGCCGAGCCAGCGCAATCGGGCCTGGTACGCCCAGACAACGCCTTCCTCGCCGAGCAGCAGCGCCTGCTGGTGGGCTGGCCGACCAAACTCGCACTGGCCCCGGACTTCAGCGACCGGGTATTGGCCAGCTTTGAGCGCGATGGCATCAAGCCCGCCGGCCTCGCCGCCCTGCCCGACCTGCCACGCCCGCCCATGGCCCTGCCGGTGTGGGAGCAACTGCTGCCATGAGCGTGCCGAGCCTGCACGACTTGCGTCGCCCCCTCGGCAGCACCGGCCTGATGGTTTCGCCACTGGGCCTGGGCACGGTCAAGCTCGGCCGTGATCAGGGCGTCAAATACCCCAGCGGCTTCACCATTCCCGACGACGGTGAAGCCCGCTTGCTGCTGGCCCAGGCCCGCGAACTGGGCATCAACCTGATCGACACCGCGCCCGCCTATGGCCGCAGCGAAGAACGCCTGGGCCCGCTGTTGCGCGGCCAGCGTGACCAATGGGTGATTGTCAGCAAGGTCGGTGAGGAGTTCGAAGAGGGCCAGTCGCGCTTCGACTTCAGCGCAGCCCATACGCGTTTTTCCATCGAGCGCAGCCTCAAGCGCCTGGAGACCAACTGCATTGACCTGGTACTGGTGCACTCCGACGGCAACGACCTGCACATCCTGGAACAGGAGGAGGTCTACCAGACCCTCGAAGCACTGAAGCTCGAAGGCAAGATCCGCGGCTTCGGGCTATCCGGAAAAACCGCGGCAGGCGGCCTCAAGGCACTCGAGCGCGGCGACTGCGCCATGGTCACCTACAATCTGAACGAGCAGGCCGAACGGCCGGTGATCGATTATGCTGCCGAACACTGCAAGGCAATCCTGGTGAAAAAGGCCCTGGCCAGTGGTCATGTGTGCCTGAGCCCTGGGGTCGACCCGGTACGTGCCAGCTTCGAACTGCTATTCGCCCACCCCGGTGTCAGCAGTGCTATTGTCGGCACCATCAATCCGCTGCACCTGGCCCACAACGTGGCAACCGTTGCCAAGGTGTTGCGCCGCTGAACCCTACGCCGCCGCCGCGGCCGACCCCAACGCAAGAAGGAGCCGACATGCCGCGAACGCTGATCCGCAAGAACCCGAGCAACTTCAAGACCCTGCCCCTGCATGTCGAAGCCAGCCCCGAAGGCCTGGTCTACCAGAGCATCGGCATGCCGCTGAACTTCGCCCAGACCCTGCAACGGCGCAAGCCGATCCAGCTCGACGATAGCCAGCGCTTTGCTGTGGAGCTGGCCAACCTCGGCGTTTCGGTGCGCCTTACCCTGCGCTGGCAGAACCGCGATTACTGGGTCCTGGTGCGCCAGCGCCGTCAGGACCGTGGCGATGTCGTGCTGAAATTGATTTCAGGCTATGTGCCAGCCCAGGAGCTGAACCTGCCGCTGCATACCGCGATCCAGGAGGTGGCTGAAGAATGCCTGCTGGAAACCCCGGAGGGTTGGCTGGGTGGCCGCTTCAATGACACCTGGCTGCCGGCGCCCTACGCCGATGCCCTGCATTACCGCGAGGCCCTGCCCTTCGTGCTGACTCCGCAATCGGGTGCGGCACGCCCGGTGCGCTGCGCCAACCTGCAGTTGCTGGAACGGCCACGGGCTTATGTGCACTTGCCGACCGCTTCGCTGCAACTGATCTACGACCTGTGCCTGCAAGTACCACGAGAGGCGAAGTCACTGAGCCTGTTCCATGTCGACGAACGCCTTGAAGGCGACCAACTGGTTGCCCGCCTCAACCGCAAGCGCCCTGACCTGTACCTGATGCCACTGGAAGATGGCCAGCCCCGAGCCGAACTCTACACCCTGAGCAAGGACCGCCTGGTGGCGGCCAGCACCCGTGGCCTGTTCCTGGCCGAGAGTTTTGCCCGGCAAGAAGGCTGGCTGGTCAGGGATGAGCGGATTCGCTGGAAGGACTGGGTCAGGCAACAGGGCTTGAGCCCGATGAAGCCCGATAGCGGCTTGAAGCGACTGACCGGCAGGGCGCGGGAATTGTTGCAGATGGCTCGCGGGGGGTTACGCAAGTAAGACCAATCGCGGGGCAAGCCCGCTCCCACAGGAATGGATGATCTCTGTGGGAGCGGCGATGCGGCGCCCCGACTTGCCCCGCGATCTCGATCAATTTTTGCGAATTTTCTCGACGATAGCGGTGGTCGAGCTGTTTTCCACCAGCCCCAGCACCTTCACAATGCCGCCGTAAGCTTTGACGATATCGGCGCCAACCACCTGGTCGATGCCATAGTCACCTCCCTTGACCAGCACATCCGGCTTGACCTGGCTCAGCAGGTTTTCCGGTGTGCCCTCCGGGAAGCTGATGACCCAGTCCACCGCACCCAGGCCGGCCAGCACAGCCATGCGCCGGTCAACACTGTTGATTGGCCGGCCCGGGCCTTTCAGGCGGCTGACTGACGCGTCGTCGTTGACTGCAACGATCAGGCGATCGCCTTGGGCACGCGCCTGCTCCAGGTAGGTCACATGCCCGGCATGCAAGATGTCGAAGCAGCCGTTGGTGAAGACAATCCTCTCGTTGTGCGCACGGGCATCATCGATGGCCAGCAGCAACTGGTCGAGGCTCAGCACGCCACGCTCAGAACCCTCTTCGCGCTGGATGGCACGGCGCAGTTCCGGGGCGCTGATAGCGGCGGTACCCAGCTTGCCGACCACGATACCGGCGGCAAGATTTGCCAGGCCTACGGCATGCGGCAGCTCTTCGCCGGCAGCGATGGCAGCGGCCAGGGTCGAGATCACCGTATCACCGGCACCGGTCACGTCGAACACTTCACGAGCACGGGCTGGCAGGTGCAAGGCCGGGTGATCAGGGCGCAGCAGGGTCATGCCGTGTTCGCCACGGGTCACCAGCAAGGCGCCCAGCTCCAGCTCGCTCATCAGTTGGCCGCCCTTGGCCACCAGCTCCGCTTCATCGGCGCAACGACCAACGATGGCTTCGAACTCGCTGAGGTTCGGGGTGATCAGACTGGCCCCGCGGTAAATGGAAAAATCCTTGCCCTTGGGGTCGGCCAGGACCGGAATGCCTTTGGCCCGGGCGGCCTGGATCAGGCTCTGGTGGTTTTTCAGCGCACCCTTGCCATAGTCCGACAACACCAGGACCTTGACGCCGTCGAGCAGCGCGTCGACTTCAGCATTAAGCGACAGCGGATCGGTGGCGAACGGTTCTTCGAAGTCGATCCGCAGCAGTTGCTGGTGCCGGCTCATGACCCGCAGCTTGACGATAGTTGGTTGGTGGGCGATGCGCTGGAAGATCGAGCGCACGCCAGCGGCCTGCAGGCTGTTGGCGAGGCTGTCGGCAGCCTCGTCCTGACCCGTCACTCCGACCAGTGCCGCGGGGGCCCCCAGAGCTGCAATGTTCAAGGCGACGTTGGCCGCACCGCCCGGACGGTCCTCGATCTGTTCGACCTTGACCACCGGTACCGGTGCTTCTGGCGAAATCCGTGAGGTACCGCCATGCCAGTAACGGTCGAGCATGACATCGCCCACCACCAGTACCGGGGCTTGATCGAAACGCGGCATGGACAACTTCATGGGCAACCCATATACAAAATAATTAACAGGGGCAGGATATTAGCACAGGGCTGAATCGCCCGACCTCAATCGCCGATCCGACGTACCCAAAACAACTCGTGACGCCTGACCGCCTTGCGCAAGAACTCATCCTCGCCAGTCGCCGGCCAGCGCCTGCCGGCAAGCAACCGCTGAATCAGGCGGCGAACCCGCCGCTTGAACGCAAGGGGCCCCTGAAGATCATGTTGCATATTCAGGGCCATGGCCTTGTCCAGTTGCGTCGTGGCATCCAGCAAAGGGCTCCACAAGCGATCGGCCGGCAACGCCTCGATGGCGGGCGGCAAAGCGATCCCCATCCCTGCCGGACCCATTGGCCAGCGGTCGTTGTCATGCAGGTGGTTGGCGTACAGCAATGCCGTGGAAGGCTTCCAGCGACTCTGGCTAATTGCTGCGAAAATCGCCTGACTGGTGGCGACATGATCTGCATGAGGGTCCAGCTCCGGATGCGGCGTGACAATCACCTGCGGCTGAAAGTGCTCCAGCAGCGCCACCAGGTCGGCCACCAGGTTGTGCCAGGTCGGTGCGCCATCGCGGTCACCCGGCAGTGGCAGCGGATTGTGCTGGCGAACGCTGCGCGTATCGCTCTCACCCGACTCCCGCGAGCCCCAGGCCTTGCCGGGCTCACTGGCCATGGACGGCAGTTGCAGACAGTAATAGCCCAACTGCACGCAATGGTTGGCCGCAACGCCTCCCCACAAGGGTATCGCCAGGCTGTCCCAGCTACGCAGGCGACCTTTCAACCGGGCTGCCTGGGCAGGCTCGAGCCCCAAGCGCTGGAAGGATTGCGCTTCGATCTCACCCTGGGTCAGCGTCACGATGCTGACCTCGGCGCTGGCGCTGTAGAACCCGAAGGCCGCAAGCTCAGCGTCGTCGGCATGGGGCGCGAGAATCATCGAACGCTGCTGGGTGTAGGACGGGTTGGCCATGACATACAAGGTGCCCGTGGCATCGAGCCGGCAATAACGCCCACGCAGGCTCAACGCCCCGCGCTCCAGTGTTTCGCGCTGACCGGACAGGTTGAGGAAACGCAGGCCGGCAACACCACGCTCGAAGTCCTGACGGTCGTCACCGACTTCGACGTAAGGGTCGAGCCAGCGCCCAAGCCATCGGCACTGAACCCGTACGGCCAGGACCAGGGTTTCGCCTTCGGCCAAGGTAGCGCTCAACTGCACCTTGCCTGCATTCAGCAATACCGACTGCTGCTGAACATCTTCCGGGAACAGATACTGATAGTCGTCACTACCGCGGTAGAACAGGTGATCTGCAAACCAGGCCTCGTGGGCGATCCAGCCCACCAACATGAGAATCGGCACCAGCCACCAGGCCAGTGTCACGCCCAGGCCCACCAACACCACCAGCGCAGCCACCAGCATCAGGCGCTTGTTGCGTCGATGAGCCTTCAACAGCCGTTGTTTACGCGCGCTCATGCTTTAAACCTGATGAACCGGGACCGTGTGGCACCAGCGGTCCTTGTATTCACGGTCGGCGCGGCCAAAGGAGTAGCGCAGCGGCTTGCCAAGCGCCCTGGCATCGTCCCAGGCCTGCTGGGTATTGACGAAGCTGAGTACGCTGCCGGGGCTGAATTCACGACTTTGCGGATCAACACCACCATTGATGTACTCCAACGATATCCATTGCGCAGCCTCCACCCGGTAGAGCACCTGGATGGCCACGGGCACGCCCTCAAGTAGCGCCACAGAGCCCGTCATGAACTCGCGCATCAAGCTGAAGACCTCGACCAACCCCTTCTTGCCCGGCACCTCGAAGCCCCAGCGACGTTCGAACAGCTCGGTATACATGGCCGCCTGCTCAGTTGCCGAGAACGCTTGCATGGGTTGCAGCGTACCACCGGCCTCCTCGAGCAGGCGCAGCTCACGACGCTGGTTGTAGCGAAACTTCTTCGAGTAGTCTTCCGGCACCCTGGCCATGGCCAGGCCTTCGGGCTGTGTCCTGAGGGTGGTGATCGTCCCGGCATTGAGGTCCGAGACATATCGCATGCGCTGGCGCACTGGCACTTGTACGCCGGGCGATACTGGCAGGATGATCTCGGCATTGCCCATGTCCAGCAAGCTGCGCTTGCCTTCGCGCTTGAGTACCTCCTTGGCCAGGGCCACATGCCGGCCCCAGCAAGGCATGGCCGCCACTAACTGGCCATCGACGTGCCAACCCAGGTAACGCACCGGCACCTGAACAAACTCGGACAGCCGCTCCACCACCTGCGGATGGGTCGCGACACTGCCGCCGAACTGCTGCCAGGCTTCGGCATAGCGTTGTTGGTCGATCTCGTTCCAGCCACGTTCACGCCACCAGCGCAGAGCACTCAACATGCGTCGATCGCTTGTGTCGCTTGCAAATCACCACCTTCCTCGAATTCCTTGGCATGCAGACGGGCGTAATGGCTGTTCTGCGCCAGTAACTGCACATGCGTGCCTCGCTCGACGATCCGCCCCTCTTCCATGACCAGAATCAGGTCGGCCTTTTCAATGGTGGTCAGACGGTGGGCGATAACCAGGGTGGTGCGATTCTTGACCACGTGGTCCAGCGCCGCCTGGATATGCCGCTCCGATTCGGTATCAAGTGCCGACGTCGCCTCGTCAAGAATCAGCAGTGGCGCGTCCTTGAGCAGCGCGCGGGCAATCGCCAGGCGCTGGCGCTGGCCACCGGACAACAGCACGCCGTTCTCCCCCACCAGCGTCTGGTAGCCTTGCGGCATCTTGTTGATGAACTCATCGGCATACGCTTCGGAGGCGGCCTGCTTGATCGCCTCGATCGGGGCACCTGCCAGATCACCGTACGCGATGTTGTTGGCCACCGTGTCGTTGAACAAGGTTACCTGCTGGGTCACCAGAGCAATCTGGCGGCGCAGGCTACGCAGGGTGAAAGCCTGGACCTCTTCGCCATCGAGCAGGATCTGCCCCTGCTCATGCTGGTAGAAACGCGGGATCAATCCGGCCAGGGTCGACTTGCCACTGCCGGAACGCCCGACCAGGGCAACCATCTGCCCCGGTTCAACGACGAAGCTGATGTCGTCCAATACCTTTTTCTCGGTACCGGGGTACTGGAAGCTGAGATTGCGCACTTCAAGGCGCCCCTCCAGACGGTCGCGCTCGAGGGTGCCGTTGTCGACTTCCGGGGCTTCATCCAGTTGTTCAAAAATGCTTTCGGCGCCGGCCACGCCGCGCTGAATGGTAGAGCTGACTTCGGAAAGCTGGCGAATCGGCTTGGGCAGCAAACCCGCCATGGTGATGTAGGCAACCAGATCACCGGCCGAGGCCTCTCCACGCAGCAACAGCACCAGGAACATCACCACGGCCATGGCACTGTAGGTCACCAACTGCAGTGTCGGGGTATAGACAGCGCCCGTCTTGGTCATTGACAACTGCTTGTCGGTGTTGCTCTGGCTGGCCTGCTGAAAACGCGACTTCTCGTAGCCTTCACCGCCGAAACTACGGACCACGCGGTAGCCATGGATGGTTTCGGAGGCCACATGGGTGACGTCGCCCATGGACACCTGGATCTTTTTGCTCTGCTTGCGAAACTTGCGGCTGGTGCTGCTGACCATCAAGGCAATGATGGGCAGGATGGCAACCATCACCAGGGTGAGCTTCCAGTTCATCCACAACAAGGTGCAGAACAGGAACACAACGGTCATGCCCTCACGAATCACCACCTTGATCGCATCGGTTGCCGCGCCGGTCACCATGGTGACGTTGAAGGTGATTCGGGAAATCAGGTGGCCAGAGTTGTTTTTGTCAAAATACTGGTTGGGCAGGTCCAGCAGTTTGTTGAACAGGACGACTCGCAGGTCATGGACCAGGCCAAGCGAAACGCGGGCAAGAAAGAAGTTACCCAGAAACGAGCCCACACCTTGCCAGACAGCGATTGCAACAATCAGCAGGGGTACCGCCTGCAGCAGTTGCAACTCGCCCAGGTAAGGATTACCGGGGAACAGGCGGGCCTCCGGATTAGCCAGGCCATCGACGAAATATTTGAGGATGTAGGCCAGCATCGGCTGAGTCGAGGCAAAAATCAGAAAGCCCAGGATGCTCAGCAAGAACAGCCCGATATAGGGCCGCACATAAGCCAGCAGGCGGAAATAGATCGCCAACGTGGACTGGGGGCGTGGTTCAGGACTGCTCATGGGAATCCGCACATAACAATGAGGGGGGAATCATATCACAGCGCCTTTTTTCCCCAATGAAACCAACGGCAGGCGGCCCTGTGGCAAGTCAGTTAAGATAGTCGGCTTCTGAGCGGAGGTTAAGCATGCAAGCAATGGATCACACCACCTACATGTCGTTGCGCGAGGGTGCGCACGTGCTGGAGGCCGACGGCTCCGGCGACAAGGTGCTGCGCTTGCATGACGGGCGGATGCTCAAGCTGTTCCGGCGCAAGCGCCTGCTTAGCTCGGCACTGCTCTATCCCTACGCCCGGCGCTTTGCCAACAACGCCCAGGCGCTGCGACAACTGGGGGTGCCCAGCCCCGAGGTGATTGGTGTGTACCGCATCCCCAGCATCCAGCGTGACGCGGTCTACTACGCACCACTGGCCGGCGAAACCCTGCGCCAGCTCCTGCACAAGCAGGAAGGCGCGCAAACGTTGCGGGCCCAGCTGGGGCATTTCATTGCCCATTTGCATAACCTGGGTATCTATTTCAGGTCGTTGCACCTTGGCAACGTGGTGCTGACGCCAGAGCGCGAGCTGGGCCTGATCGATCTAGCCGACTTGCAACGCCAGAGCCGTCCCCTCAGCGAGCGCCAACGCGTGCGAAATTTTCGCCATGTGTTGCGCTACACCGAAGACCGCCAATGGTTGCTGGGCGATGACAATGGCGCCGCCTTCCTCGAAGGCTACCGCGAGGAACTGGAGCAGGGTCAGGAAAAACCCCGACCCCGCCTACTCAACACATTGCGCCAGTTGCTTGACTGAACTACTTGCCGATCACCAGCACTGTGGCGCCCTTGCGATTGGCAAAACTCGACAGCACCCTTAGATGATGCTTCTCAAGCCAGGCAGCCAGCCACGGCTCATCGGCACGCGCTTCGATGGCAAAGTAACGGTAGGTGCTGACGTGCTCGTCAGACAACGCCTCCTCGCGTGGCAATATCCCGAAATAGCCTCGACCAGCGTAGTAGCTGATACGACCATCTTCGAAGTAAGTAGCCGCCTGTGGGTCGATATTGGCAGCGATCCAGTGCCCGGCGTCAACGTACTGGGTCTTGCGTGCACCTGTGGAAATCACGTTGGCCAACATTACCAGCAGCGCGATCGCCACCAGCACTTTGCCCAGACGCGGGAAGTTCCGGGCGAACTGCATCAGGGCAATGGCCAGCAGCGGTAATACCATCAGATTGAGGAAGCTCAGGTACCTGGAGTTCATGAACTGCAGAACCACGAAGAACACCATCAGGATGATCAGGTACAGACCGGCAACCCAGGCAAACGGCTGATACTCGCGGCCATAGGTGCGCAGCGCCTGCCAACTGCTGCGATGCAGGAACGGCAAGGAAAACGGCCCCATCAAGGTCACGAACTTGATCAGCACGGCGGCCAGCAAGCCGAAAAACACGATCCGGCCAGCTTCATCCTTCGAAAATTTATAGGTCAGGCTGTCGGCAAATTGCTGCGACAGCATGTTGAACGCCCCTACCACACGCTGGGGATTGATCAGACCCAAGTAGGTCTCCAGACGCACTGAGGATACACCACCCTGCACCAGCAACACCGCCAGGGCCAAAACACCGGCCAGCAACGGCAACATCAGGAACTGGGCAAAACTCCGCCAGTTCTGCCGCTCACGCAAGCCAGTCAATTGCCACAGGCCCAGGGCAGGCAGCAACATCAATGCCTCCAGGCGAAACAGCGCGGCAGCACCAATTGCCAGGTGAATGCAAGCGGCCCGCAACCAGCCGCCTCGCGCTTGCCAGTGCATGACCAGCCACAGCGCCAGGACACAGAAGAACCAGAAGCCGAACTCACGAATGATGTCATTGCGAAACTGATTGACCGCTGGCATCGCCAGCACCAACAGGCACGCCCAGCCAGCGGCCTGCGGAACTCGTTGACGTACACAGTCCACCAGCAATGCGCAAGTACCCGCCATGAACAGAGCGCACCAAACATAGGCACTCAACTCCAGTGACAGACCAAAAAGCTTGTGCGTTCCTGCAAGCAGCAGCGGAAACCAGGGCCAGTCAAAAGCACGCCAAGCGACCTTTGGCCCCTGCTCGCTTACCTGCCGTGCGATGTCCAGGTACAACGTCGCGTCGCGCCCCACCGTCACTACGCCCAGCACAGCGATCAAAGAAAGTAACAGACTGCCCGCAAATGCCAGTCGAACCGGGTAGGTGCTGACCATCCTTGATATGTATGAAATTAATCCTGCATCCATCCTGCCAACAACCATACCCATGAAATTTCTACACCATGATCAGACGCGTAGCCTTGCGTAGGTACGTCCAGCGCAAGGCCTGCAACGGACTCAGGCGCAAGGCCCGAGCATAAAAACGCCGTGCGGCAGAGCCGTCTCCCGACAGCAAGGCCGCCCGAAACAGTGAGAGGTAGCGTTGCGCCTTATAGCGAACACTCAGCGACTGGCACTCTTCAGGCAAGCTGGCGAACACCTCGCGAACCATGCCCAATGCGTACTC
This sequence comes from Pseudomonas rubra, assembly GCF_028656935.1. Taxonomy (GTDB): domain Bacteria; phylum Pseudomonadota; class Gammaproteobacteria; order Pseudomonadales; family Pseudomonadaceae; genus Aquipseudomonas; species Aquipseudomonas rubra. Next base: position 244,300 of record NZ_JAMDGZ010000019.1, on the reverse strand, counting down.
CTCTTCGTTCTCGCGGTTGTGCCGCAGACTGTCAGCGTGCTTGTAGATACGCGCCAGAGGCTCGTTGGTCACCGCCACCCGGGCATTGACCACCAGATAGGCAAACACCGGAATATCCTCGCCAGTACGCAAGGCTTCCGGATAAGGGCGACGCAACAACAGCTCGCGAGCGAACAAGGTGCAGCAATGCGAGACCGAAATCCGCTTTTGCAACAGGTACTGGCGCGCCAGGTCCCGCGCCGGCGCCTTCGGCACCGGTGTAGGCAGGCGCAGCCGCTCGCTACCGTCTGGATAAACGGAGATTTGCCCGCCCAGGACCATGCCGACGCCAGGATTGGCCTGCAAGGTGGCACGCAGCACGGCAATAGCCTCGGGCATCAGTTCGTCGTCCGCATCCAGCAACAACACATAGCGTCCACGCGCCTGGGCAATACCCTTGTTGCGCGCCACAGCAGCGCCGGCATTGACCTGATCGATGACGCACACCTGTGGATAACGGGCTTGATAGCCCGCTAACACTGAACCGGTATCATCTTTGGATCCATCGTTGACCACGATCAACTCAAGATCGTCTGCCCACTGGTCCAGAACCGAATCCAGCGCCCGTGGCAGTACCCGCGCGTAGTTGTAAGTAGGAACAACTACGCTGATCAGAAACTCATGCGTCAACATATTCCTGTGCACCCTCTTTGATCACCAGAATATCTTCCATGATCAAATACTGCAGGTCCGAGCCGAAGAACATGTTCAACGCATCGGTCGGCGAACAAATCATTGGTTCGCCACGACGGTTGAGCGAGGTATTCAGCGACACGCCATTACCTGTCAGGGTTTCCAGAGCCTTCATCATGTCGTAGTAGCGCGGATTATACTCGCGTTTAAGCACCTGAGCCCGCGAAGTGCCGTCTTCATGGACGACTTCCGGCACACGGGTTTTCCACTCTTCGGCGACTTCGAAAGTGAAGGTCATGAACGGCGCCGGATGATCGATCTTGATCATCTGCGGCGCAACGGTGTCGAGCATCGACGGGCAGAAAGGCCTCCAGCGCTCGCGGAACTTGATCTGGTGGTTGATGCGGTCGGCAACGCCTTCCACACTCGGGCAACCAATGATCGAACGACCGCCGAGGGCACGTGGACCGAACTCCATGCGGCCCTGGAACCAAGCTACCGGGTTGCCATCGACCATGATCTTGGCGATCTGCTCGGGCATGTTCTCCAGCTTGCGCCATTTCGGCTGGCTCGGGTGACGGGCACAGGCGGCAATCACGTCTTCGTTGGTGTACGCAGGGCCAAGGTAGACATGCTCCATCTTCTCGACCGGCACACCACGGGCGTGGGACACATAGGCCGCAGCGCCGACCGCGGTACCGGCGTCGCCGGAAGCCGGCTGGACGAACAGCTCCTTGAGGTCAGGACGGGCAATGATCTTCTGGTTGAGCTTGACGTTCAACGCACAACCGCCGGCGAAGGCCAGCTTGCCGGTTTCCTTGAGGATGTCGCCCAGGTAGTGGTCGATCATCTGCAAGGCAAGCTTCTCGAACAGCGCCTGCATGCTGGCGGCGTAGTGGATGTACGGCTCGTCGGCGATGTCGCCTTCGCGCTTGGGACCCAGCCATTCGATCAGTTTTGGCGAGAAGTAGAAGCCTTTGCCCTTCTCTTTATAACGACGCAGGCCGATGACGTTGGCGTAGTCAGTATTGATGACCAGCTCGCCGTTCTCGAACGAGGCCAGGCGCGAGAAGTCATACTTGCTGGCATCGCCATAAGGCGCCATGCCCATGACCTTGAACTCGCCATCGAGCATTTCGAAACCGAGGAACTCGGTGATCGCGCCATACAGGCCGCCGAGCGAGTCAGGATCGAAGAATTCCTTGATCTTGTGGATCTTGCCGTTTTCACCATAGCCAAAGAAGGTGGTGGCGTATTCGCCTTTGCCGTCGATACCGAGGATCGCGGTCTTCTCCTTGAAGCCGGAGCAATGGTAGGCACTGGAGGCGTGAGCCAGGTGGTGCTCGACCGGCTCGATCTTGACCTTCTTGGGGTCAAAACCCAGTTGTTCCAGGCACCAGACGATCTTGTTGCGGTAGCGCTTGTAGCGACGGTTGCCCATCAGGATCGCGTCGAGGGCGCGGTCCGGGGCGTACCAGTAACGCTTGGCGTAGTGCCAGCGAGCCTCACCGAACAGGCTGATCGGGGCGAACGGGATCGCCACCACGTCAACGTCGGACGGCTTGATACCGGCCTGTTCCAGGCAGAACTTCGCCGATTCGTAGGGCATGCGGTTCTTTGCATGTTTATCGCGCACGAAGCGCTCTTCTTCAGCGGCGGCAATCAGCTTGCCGTCGATGTACAGGGCCGCGGAAGGGTCATGACTAAGGGCGCCGGACAGGCCAAGAATCGTCAATGCCAAGGGTCTAGCCTCTTCAATCTGTATATATGCGCGCAGGCCATTAGGGCGAGCGGCAGCCAAAGGGCGGGATTATAACCCATTCGCCGGGAAGGCGGCAGCAGGCAAGCAAAATAGGCTTACAGAAAAGCCGATTAGCCCACCACTCAAAACTGCGAGACACCATCACCAGTCGATCCCCTCAAAAAGAAGCAACCTACATAGTTGTGGGAGGTTTCTATATATACGCCAATTTACAACAAGGATTAGATTGTCATGCAATTACAGCCATCACCTAAAGGGCTTCGCCATGCAACAAACGCAAGTAATACTACCACCTACAATGATTTATCCAGACAACTACGGGACACCCGCATCAAAGGGAGGATAAGCCACACCGAACAGCCCAATCATCATGGCTAAAGCTTGGGCCCAACGGGATGATGCCTACGTATCTGGGAACTGGTGGGCAATGCTTTGCCTAGACCTTAAGCGAGCACAATACAACAGGCCACCTTTTTCCTTGGGCCTGATGGCCCCAGACTTGCTTTGCTCTCACCATGCCGATCAGCTGATAGCAAACGATCCCAACCTGCCCAACCAAGTCGCATGGCGGCAGGGCCGAATAAAATCCACAAAATACGGTGCTGATAAATCTTCAACACTATCAACGGAAGTAAATTTTTCCGGCGGAATATTCACCCCTCTAAAAGCGCTGGCACATGCAATTTATGGCAATGGCGCCACGACCACGGTCCCACTCGAAAACACTGGAATAGAACCTACTGTCGAAAAAACACCTGAACTGAAACAAGCCATCGACTCAGCAATGCTAGGAAGTAGCAGCATCGACATCAATGTGACCTACTACACAGGACAAGACTCATTTGCAGCGCGCGTGTACCTTGGCGACATCACGCTACGCATCATAGGCACAGTTAACAAGGACGCGAATGGCAAGGTAGAGTTCTCCGGCCACGCCAGGGCTTACAACGATAGGTATGACGGTGACGCAAACATACATAGGCTACCCATTGATGAAGCACTCACCACCGCCCTACGAGCAATCATGAAAAACAGTAACGCGACGAGCTATCAAATAAAAATACCCGGATCACTTCCAATCGTTTACTCAACCAAATAACCTCCTGACAGCATGAAAAAAACACTCTCACTATTACTTCCACCTAGCCTATTTATACTCGCATGGACCGGTCTGGCAATCGAAACGTATGGAACCCCTGACAACCCTAACGACCCACTGGACACCCATGGCGTAGCAACTGTTTATATCTGGATGACAATACTAACTGCGCTGGGATTAGTATCACTGGCATTCGCATTAATCGGAAACATTGCGCTTTGGAAACTTTCCAGACCTAGAAAGCGCATATTTAGATTCTGCATTGGAGCCCTTACCAACTCCCCAAGCATATCTACAGCAGCACTCGGCGCCGCCATAACGCTCTCTTACTGCGGATTAACCATCTTGTCGATATCTAGCGCTGCAACCTTTCTCGCCAGTGCAATAACCGCAGGGTATTTGATATGGGCATCAACCGTTAAGCAGTAAACACAAAGTTAAAGCAGCCAGGAAATAACTTTGACTGCTTTAGCCTTGCTCCGCATTACTCCGCAATCAACCAATCCATCCGCCAACTCCCCTGAGTCTGCGCCAGCACCTGTGACAGCCACGGCAACAACTCACGCAGTTCTTCTTCCAGGCCCCATGGCGGGTTGGCAATGGCCAGGCCTGAGCCATTCAAGCCCTGCGGGCTGTCCTGCGGGTGCACATACAGCTCGACACGCAGCAGTTTTGGCGCACCGGTGCTGGTCAGGTCCTGGTAAAAGCGCACCAACTGGCGCTGGTCCTTGATCGGGTACCAGATGGCTGCGACGGTCTGGCGCATGCGACCAATGGCCTCCTTCATCGCCAGAGTGCAACGCTTGAGCTCGTCGGCCTGTTCGAACGGCGGGTCGATGAGCATGACCGCGCGCTTCTCCTGCACCGGCAACAAGGCTCGCGGCACATGCCAGCCCTCGCCCAGGTGCACGGCAACGCGCGGGTCTTTCTTCATGTTATCCCTGAGCAGGCGACCGTCTTCGGGGTGCTTCTCGTTGAGCAACACACGATCCTGCTGACGGGCCAGGCGCCGGGCCAGCTCGGGAGAACCCGGGTAGTAACGCAGTTCGCCGTCGGGGTTCATCTTGCGCAGGATACGCAGGTAGTCGGCGGTTACCTCCGGCAGGTCGTCGCGCCCCCAGAGCCGGCCAATGCCTTCAAGCCACTCGCCGGTACGTGTCGCCTGATCACCCTGCAGGTCGTAAAGCCCCAGGCCTGCATGAGTATCGAGATAGGCGAATGGCTGCTCCTTGCGCGACATCAGCGCAATCAGACGGGTCAGCACAAGGTGTTTGAAGACGTCGGCGTGGTTGCCGGCGTGGAAGGCGTGACGATAGTTCATGGCAACTCCTGCAAGACCCCGCAGTTTACCCTGTCCCGCAGGCGGCGTCAGGCATGGACCGCCAAAACCACAACGGCCCGGACTCTTGCGAGGCCGGGCCGTTGTCAGGCGAAGCTCAACAGGCGATCAATGAGCGGCTTTGAACGCCTCATCGGCCGCTTCGAAACGCGACACCATGCCTTTCGACGGGCTGCCGGCCTTGCTGACGAAGTAGATCGCCAGGGCGCCGAGGATGAAGCCCGGGATGATTTCGTACAGACCCCAGATGGAGAAGTGTTTCCACACCACCACGGTGATCGCGCCGACCAGGATACCGGCCAGTGCGCCGTCGCGGGTCATGCCTTTCCACAGGACCGAGATCAGCACGACCGGACCGAAGGCGGCACCGAAGCCTGCCCAGGCGTAGCTGACCAGGCCCAGTACACGGTTCTCCGGGTTGGAGGCGATCAGGATGGCAACCACGGCCACCAGCAGCACCATGGCACGACCGACCCAGACCAGCTCCATCTGCGAGGCACCCTTGCGCAGGAAGGTCTTGTAGAAGTCTTCGGTCAGGGCGCTCGAACACACCAGCAACTGGCAGCTCAGGGTACTCATGACCGCCGCCAGGATGGCCGACAGCAGAACACCAGCGATCCATGGGTTGAACAACAGCTTGGCCAGTTCGATGAACACACGCTCGTGGTTCTCGGTAACCGGGCCGGCCACTTCAGGGTGCGCCGAGAAGTAGGCGATACCAAAGAAGCCAACGGCGCAGGTACCGACCAGGCACAGGATCATCCAGGTCATGGAAATGCGACGGGCCTTGGCGATCGACTTGACCGAATCAGCGGCCATGAAGCGTGCCAGGATATGCGGCTGACCGAAGTAGCCCAGACCCCAGCCCATCAGCGAGATGATGCCGATGAAGGTGGTGCCCTTGAGCATGTCGAAGTTGCCGGCGTCCTTCAGCTCGATCGCGGCGAAGGTCGTGTCAAAACCACCGGTTGCGATCAGTACGATCACCGGGGTCAGGATCAGGGCGAAGATCATCAGCGTCGCCTGGACGGTATCGGTCCAGCTCACCGCCAGGAAGCCACCAACAAAGGTGTAAGCAATGGTCGCTGCTGCGCCAGCCCACAGCGCTGTCTCGTAGGACATGCCGAAGGTGCTTTCGAACAGGCGAGCACCGGCAACGATGCCGGAAGCACAGTAGATGGTGAAGAACACCAGGATGACCACGGCGGAGATGATCCGCAGCAAGCCGCTGTTGTCTTCGAAACGGCTGGAGAAGTAGTCCGGCAGGGTCAGCGCATCGCCGTTGTGCTCGGTCTGCACCCGCAGGCGGCCGGCAACGAACAGCCAGTTCAGGTAGGCACCGACGATCAGGCCGATGGCGATCCAGCTTTCCGACAGGCCCGACATGTAGATGGCGCCCGGCAGGCCCATCAACAGCCAGCCACTCATGTCCGAGGCACCGGCCGAAAGCGCGGTGACCACACTGCCGAGGCTACGGCCGCCAAGAATATAGTCAGAAAGGTTGTTGGTGGAGCGATAGGCCATGAAGCCGATCAGTACCATTGCCGCGATGTAGATCACGAACGTGATCAAGGTTGGATTGCTTACACTCATTGTTGCGCCCTGGCGTTTGTTTTTATGTAGCGACAGCCTCAGAGGAGGTTGCACCCAGGCCGCGAATGCTATGCAACAACGCAAAGAGGGTGCAACCTGTTTTTACAATCAAGTTGCACCTCGTCGGAAATTTTGCGTAACAGCGGGTTTTTGCTCCTTTTTGGAGCAAAAACACATATTTTCAGAAGAAAAAGCATCAGAAACAGCCATTTCCGCTGTAGGGTTTTACCATCCAGACGAGTAGCACTTTTTTCCTGCATATTTTGGGTTGCACTAGGTTGCACCCAAATTCGCGCACGGATAATCTTGGCGCCAGCTTAAGCCACAGCCTGTGGCAATAATGAGGATAAGAAATGGCGACGACCACCCTTGGGGTCAAACTCGACGACCCTACCCGTGAGCGACTCAAAGCAGCTGCAACGTCCATCGACCGCACGCCGCATTGGTTGATCAAGCAAGCGATCTTCAATTACCTGGAGAAGCTCGAGGGTGGCGCCACCCTGACCGAACTCAACGGTCAGCCCGGTATTCATGCCGACGACAGCGGTGAAGTCCAGGCCGACCACGCTCACCAGTGCTTCCTCGAGTTCGCCGAAAGCATCCTGCCGCAATCGGTTCTGCGCTCGGCCATCACCGCCGCTTACCGCCGCCCCGAGCCGGAAGTAGTACCGATGCTGCTGGAGCAGGCACGCCTGCCAGCGGCCATGGCCGAAGCCACCAACAAGCTGGCTGCGGGCATCGCCGAAAAGCTGCGTAACCAGAAGAGCGCTGGCGGCCGGGCCGGCATCGTTCAGGGCCTGCTGCAGGAATTCTCCCTGTCGTCCCAGGAAGGCGTGGCGCTGATGTGCCTGGCCGAAGCACTGTTGCGCATCCCCGACAAAGGCACCCGCGACGCCCTGATCCGCGACAAGATCAGCACTGGCAACTGGCAGCCGCACCTGGGTAACAGCCCATCACTGTTCGTCAACGCTGCCACCTGGGGCCTGCTGCTGACCGGCAAGCTGGTCTCGACCCACAATGAATCTGGCCTGACCTCCTCGCTCAGCCGCATCATCGGCAAGAGTGGCGAGCCGATGATCCGCAAGGGCGTCGACATGGCCATGCGCCTGATGGGCGAGCAGTTCGTCACCGGCGAGACCATCGCCGAAGCCCTGGCCAATGCCAGCAAGTTCGAAGCCAAAGGCTTCCGCTATTCCTATGACATGCTCGGTGAAGCGGCACTGACCGAACATGACGCACAGAAGTACCTGGCGTCCTACGAGCAGGCCATCCACTCGATCGGCAAGGCGTCCCACGGCCGCGGCATCTATGAAGGCCCGGGCATCTCGATCAAGCTCTCGGCCCTGCACCCGCGCTACAGCCGCGCCCAGTACGAGCGCGTAATGGACGAGCTGTACCCGCGCCTGCTGTCGCTGACCCTGCTGGCCAAGCAATACGATATCGGCCTGAACATTGACGCCGAAGAAGCCGACCGCCTGGAGCTGTCGCTGGACCTGCTCGAGCGCCTGTGCTTCGAGCCGCAACTGACTGGCTGGAACGGTATCGGCTTTGTCATCCAGGCCTACCAGAAGCGCTGCCCGTACGTCATCGACTACGTCATCGACCTGGCCCGCCGCAGCCGCCATCGCCTGATGATCCGCCTGGTCAAAGGCGCCTACTGGGACAGCGAGATCAAGCGCGCCCAGGTCGAGGGCCTGGAAGGCTATCCGGTGTACACCCGCAAGGTGTACACCGACGTTTCCTACATTGCTTGTGCACGCAAGCTGCTGTCGGTGCCGGAAGTCATCTACCCGCAGTTCGCCACCCACAACGCCCACACGCTGTCGGCCATCTACCATATTGCCGGCCAGAACTATTACCCGGGGCAGTACGAGTTCCAGTGCCTGCATGGCATGGGCGAGCCGCTGTACGAGCAGGTTGTCGGTAAAGTCGCCGACGGCAAGCTGAACCGTCCGTGCCGTGTGTATGCACCGGTCGGTACCCACGAAACCCTGCTGGCCTACCTGGTTCGTCGCCTGCTGGAAAACGGCGCCAACACCTCGTTCGTCAACCGGATTGCCGACCAGTCGATCTCGATCCAGGAACTGGTCGCCGACCCGGTCGCAACCATCGAACAGATGGCCACCCAGGAAGGCAACGCCGGCCTGCCGCACCCGCGCATTCCGCTGCCGCGTGACCTGTATGGCGCCGAGCGGGCCAACTCCGCCGGCATCGACCTGGCCAACGAACACCGCCTGGCCTCGCTGTCCTGTGCCTTGCTGGCCAGTGCCCACAACGACTGGAAAGCCGCGCCGATGCTCGGTTGCGCCTCCAGCCAGGAAGCAGCAGCCGCCGTGCTGAACCCGGCAGATCTGCGTGATGTCGTCGGTCACGTTCAGGAAGCCAACGTCAGCGACGTCGACAATGCCATCCAGTGCGCCGTCAAGGCTGCGCCGATCTGGCAGGCCACCCCGCCAGCCGAACGCGCAGCGATCCTGGAACGTGCTGCCGACCTGATGGAAGCCGAGATCCAGCCGTTGATGGGCCTGCTCGCCCGTGAAGCCGGCAAGACCTTCGCCAACGCCATCGCCGAAGTCCGCGAAGCCGTCGACTTCTTGCGTTACTACGCCGTACAGGCACGCAACGACTTCAGCAACGACGCCCACCGCCCACTGGGCCCGGTCGTGTGCATCAGCCCCTGGAACTTCCCGTTGGCGATCTTCAGCGGCCAGGTTGCCGCTGCGCTTGCCGCAGGTAACCCGGTGCTGGCCAAGCCGGCCGAACAAACGCCGCTGGTCGCGGCCCAGGCCGTGCGCCTGCTGCTCGAAGCTGGTATCCCTGAAGGCGTGGTGCAACTGCTGCCAGGCCGCGGTGAAACCGTCGGCGCCCGCCTGGTCGGTGATGATCGGGTCAAAGGCGTGATGTTCACCGGTTCCACCGAGGTCGCCCGCCTGCTGCAACGCAACATCGCCGGCCGCCTGGATGCCCAGGGCCGTCCGATCCCGCTGATCGCCGAGACTGGCGGCCAGAACGCGATGATCGTCGACTCCTCGGCACTCACCGAGCAAGTGGTCATCGACGTCGTCTCCTCGGCTTTCGACAGCGCCGGCCAACGTTGCTCGGCTCTGCGCGTACTATGCCTGCAGGAAGACTCCGCCGACCGCGTCATCGAAATGCTCAAGGGCGCCATGGCCGAAAGCCGCCTGGGTAACCCCGAGCGCCTGTCCGTAGATATTGGCCCGGTCATCGACGCCGAAGCCAAAGCCGGGATTGAGAAACACATCCAGGGCATGCGCGACAAAGGCCGCACCGTGTACCAGATGGCCATCGCCGATGGCGAAGAGATCAAGCGCGGCACTTTCGTGATGCCAACCCTGATCGAGCTGGAAAGCTTCGACGAACTGCAGCGCGAGATCTTCGGCCCGGTACTGCACGTGGTGCGCTACAACCGCAAGAACCTCGACCAGTTGATCGAGCAAATCAACGCCTCCGGTTACGGCCTGACCCTGGGTGTCCACACCCGCATCGATGAAACCATTGCCAAGGTCATCGACAACGTCAACGCCGGTAACGTCTACGTCAACCGCAACATTGTCGGTGCCGTAGTCGGCGTGCAGCCATTCGGTGGCGAAGGCCTGTCTGGCACTGGCCCGAAAGCCGGCGGCCCGCTGTATCTGTACCGCTTGCTGTCGACCCGCCCAGCCGGTGCCATCGAGCAGTCGTTCCAGCGTACCGACGGCGAAAACGCCCCGGACACCCGCCTGCGCGACAGCCTGAGCAAGCCACTGCAAGCTCTCAAGGCCTGGGCGGAGAGCAATCAGCTGAATGACTTGAACGGCCTGTGTGAGCAGTTCGCCCAGCAATCGCAAAGCGGTATCAGCCGCCTGCTGGCTGGCCCGACTGGCGAGCGCAACAGCTACACCATCCTGCCGCGCGAGCACGTGCTGTGCCTAGCCGAGGTCGAAGCCGACCTGCTGACCCAACTGGCCGCGGTCCTGGCCGTGGGCAGCTCGGCGGTCTGGCCGGAAGGCGAGCTGAGCAAGACCCTGCGCAATCGTCTGCCGAAGGAAGTGCAAGCGCGCATCCAACTGGTGGCCGACTGGAACAAGGACGAGGTGGTGTTCGACGCTGTCCTGCATCACGGCGACTCTGACCAACTGCGCGCCGTGTGCGAGCAGGTGGCCAAGCGCGCTGGCGCCATCGTCGGCGTTCACGGCCTGTCGTCGGGTGAAACCGCGATTGCCCTGGAGCGCCTGGTGATTGAGCGCGCACTGAGCGTCAACACGGCAGCCGCTGGTGGTAACGCGAGCCTGATGACTATCGGCTGACGTTAGCGCCACAACGAAGAAGGGAGAGCATCGGCTCTCCCTTTTTCGTTATGCGCTCAATAAAGATCTATTGCCAGCGAGCCTACAGCAAGCAACACCAACGACGGCCAAAACAATAGCCCGCAAAGCATCCAGATCCAGTTAACTAGCGACAGCTTTGCATTGGCCACCCCTTGCTCATCTCCTTCACTGAAGTTGATGGCGCACTGAATTCTGACAATCACCCAGATGAACACTCCATGTGAAGTCAGCAGGAGCATCGTGGCGATATGAAAGAAGTGCTCCCAGGCGCCCTGATCCAACAACAGCAAAGGCCCCACGCCAATCAGGTAAAGCGATGTCAGGAGCAATGGTGACCATCGGTATTCAAGCCTTGAATGGTGAATCCGTGCATCGATCCGCCTCATCAATGGATATAGGAAAATGACCTGGAACAAGGCGCGGACCAACGGCAAGACAGGCTCGCCTGTAGTTTTTCGGTGCAAGACCCAGTTTCGGTGAAAGCAGAACCACCAATACAGGCCAAAAGTGAAGAAACTCATGATGGCCAGCTTTTTGGGCGACACCACATAAAATTGAGGGCCATTGTTGACCCTGGCGATTGTTTCTAACGACATCGACGAATACCGACTGGATGGACCATAGAATGAGTTGATATCTAACCGGTTTGAGGCATTCGAAATCTGCCCTACGGGTCCTAACCCAAAGTACGACCGGTCCTAAGCTGAGCGGATTAGCTCGCTCATGCCCCGTCATCACCTGCACCTATTAACCTGTCCTGATCCCTGCCTCCCCCCTAGACTCGGCCCATCCCCAGACAGGAATGCCGCCATGTCCGAGACCCTGCTCAGCGCCCGCAACCTGGCCTTCGAACTCTACGAAGTGCTCAACGCCGAGGCCCTGACCCAACGCCCGCGCTTTGCCGAGCACACACGCGAAACCTTCGACGCCGCCTTGAATGCCGCACGGACCCTCGCCGAAAGGTATTTTGCCCCGCACAACCGCAAGGGTGACGAGCATGAGCCACGCTTTGAAAATGGCGAGGCGGTGTTGATCCCCGAGGTCAAACCTGCGGTCGATGCCTTCCTGGCAGCCGGCTTTCTCAATGCCAGCCGTGACTTCGAAGCCGGCGGCATGCAGTTGCCGACCCTGCTGTCGCAAGCCTGTTTCGCCCACTTCCAGGCCGCCAATGCCGGGACCACGGCCTATCCGTTCCTGACCATGGGCGCCGCCAATCTGATTGAAAACTTTGGCAGCGAGGAACAGAAGCGCCTGTTCCTGCAGCCAATGATCGAAGGGCGTTTCTTCGGCACCATGGCTTTGACCGAGCCCCATGCCGGCTCATCCCTGGCCGACATCCGCACCCGCGCCGAACCGGCTGGCGATGGCAGCTACCGACTGCGCGGCAACAAGATCTTCATTTCCGGCGGTGACCATCCACTGTCGGAAAACATCGTGCACATGGTGCTGGCCAAGCTGCCAGATGCGCCGCCGGGGGTGAAGGGCATTTCGCTGTTTATCGTACCCAAGTTCCTGGTCAACGCCGACGGCAGCCTGGGCCCGCGCAACGATGTGCTGCTGGCCGGACTGTTTCACAAGATGGGTTGGCGCGGAACCACCTCGACGGCACTGAACTTCGGCGATAACAACCAGTGCGTCGGCTACCTGGTGGGCAAGCCACACCAGGGCCTGGCCTGCATGTTCCAGATGATGAACGAGGCGCGTATCGGCGTCGGCATGGGGGCGGTGATGCTCGGCTATGCCGGCTACCTGTACTCGCTGGAGTACGCCCGCCAGCGTCCGCAGGGGCGCCTGCCGGACAACAAGGATCCGACCATCGCTGCTGTACCGATCATCCAGCACAGCGATGTGAAACGCATGCTGCTGACCCAGAAGGCCTACGTCGAGGGCGCCTTCGACCTGGGCCTGTATGCGGCCCGGCTGTTCGATGAAACCCAGAGCGGCGAGAGCGAAGCCGCTCGCCAACAGGCTCATGAACTGCTCGACCTGCTGACACCAATCGTCAAGTCCTGGCCCTCGGAGTTCTGCCTCAAGGCCAACGAACTGGCCATCCAGATTCTCGGCGGCCATGGCTACACCCGCGAGTATCCGGTCGAGCAGTACTACCGCGACAACCGCCTGAACCCCATCCACGAAGGCACCCATGGCATCCAGTCACTGGACCTGCTCGGGCGCAAGCTGGCGCAGAACGGGGGGGCCGGGCTCAAGCAACTGGTCCGCCTGATCGCCGTGACTTGCGAGCAGGCCCACCGGCACAGCAGCCTAGATCGCCTGCGCGCACCCTTGGAGCAGTTGCTTAACCGCCTGCAGGAAATAACCCTGGGCCTGCTCGCTGATCTGGCCCAAGGCCAGGTCAACATCGCCCTGGCCAACTCGGCGCTGTACCTCAAGGCCTTTGGTCACTGCGTGATTGGCTGGCGCTGGCTGGAGCAGGCGATCCGTGCCGAACAGGGCCTGGCCCGGGGCAATCCGGCCGATCGCGACTTCTACTTGGGCAAATTGCAGGCCGCACGTTATTTCCTGACCTGGGAAGTGCCGGGCTGCCATAATGAGCTGGCATTGCTCGCGGCCCGTGACGATACCTGCCTGAGCATGCACGACGAGTGGTTCTGAGGGGGAACCACCGCACACGGAGGTTCCCGCATGTTCGAGTTGACCGCATTGCTGCGCCAGCGCTTCGCCGCTCTGCGCAGCAGTAGCGAATTTTTCTCCCTGCGTTATGTGCAGCAGAGCCAGCAGCACCTGTCGGTGCGCAAGAATATCGCCGAGCCGCCGTTCCTCAGCCGTGATGAAGGCGCGATGCTCACCGTGCGCGTCAATGGTGTGGAAACCTACGCAGCCACCGCCGACCTGTCTCAATCGGGCTTGCAACGCGCACTGGAGCAGGCTGAAGCACTGGCCCGGCAAATCGCCGGCCGCGCCCTGCTCGACCTGCGCGAACAGCCGGTGGCCACAGGCCGCGCTGACTACTGCTCGCCCAACCTTGAGCAAGCCTTCCCGGCCCTCGCCGACTGCTACGCCCTGCTCGCCCGGGAGTCGGCCAGCGTGCCCAGTGACAGCCGCCTGGTGAACTGGCAGGCCAGCCTAGGCCTCAGCAACATCGAGCAAATCTACCTGAACAGTGCCGGTGCCGAGTTGCGCCAGGCCCAGCGCTTCATTTACCCGGGTTTCAGTACCACCGCCTTCGACGGCCAGGACAGCCAGACTCGCACCCTGGGCCGAGAGAACTTCGGCCAGCAAGGTGGCCTGGATGTGATAGAGCGCTGCGGCCTGGTCGGAGCCGGGGCCAAGGTCGCGGATCAGGCCCTGCAGCTGTTGCTGGCGCCAAACACCCCGAGCGGTGCGCGCGACCTGCTGCTGATGCCCGACCAGATGATGCTGCAGATCCACGAGTCCATCGGTCACCCGCTGGAAATGGACCGCATCCTCGGCGACGAGCGCAATTACGCTGGCACCAGCTTCGTCAAGGCCAGCGACTTTGGCAACCTGCAATACGGCTCGAACCTGCTCAATGTGACCTTCGACCCCTCGATCCGCGAGGAGTTGGCCAGCTACAGCCACGACGATGACGGCAGCCCTGCGCTCAAGCAGTTCCTGATCAAGGACGGTTTGCTGATTCGCCCGCTAGGTGGCGCTCTGTCGCAGTTCCGCTCAGGCCTTGAGGGTGTGGCCAACAGCCGCGCCTGCGGCTGGAACCGCGCACCGATCGACCGCATGGCCAACCTCAACATCGAGCCGGGGGACAAGACTCTGGCACAACTGATCGGTGGCATCGAGCAGGGCATCCTGATGCGCACCAATCGCTCGTGGTCGATTGACGACGCGCGCAACAAGTTCCAGTTCGGCTGCGAATGGGGCCAGTTGATCGAGAACGGCGAACTCAAGGGCGTGGTCAAGAATCCCAATTACCGCGGCATCTCCGCACAGTTCTGGGGCAACCTCAGCGCCGTCGGTGACGCCAGTACCTTGCAGGTGCTGGGCACGCCGAACTGCGGCAAGGGCGAACCCAACCAGGTGGTACGGGTGGGGCACGCCTCCCCTGCCTGCGTATTCAGCCAGATCGACGTATTCGGAGGAGACGCCTGATGGCTGCCACCCCATTGCACAGTTTCCAGGACCTGGTCGCCAACCTGCGCGACGCAGTGCGCACCCCTGAGCACTTCACCCTCAGCTACAGCGGCGAACACTCACAGTTCATTCGTTTCAATCACGCCAAGGTGCGCCAGGCCGGTGAAGTGCAGCAGGCCAGTTGCGTGCTCAAACTGGTCGCCGACGGGCGCCAGGCCGAGTTGCAGTTCACCCTCGGCAACGACGCCGAAGTCGACCACCTGCGTTTGCAGCAGGCGCTGGAACAATTGCGCCAGATCCTGCCGCTGCTCGAGCCCGACCCTTACCTGCAACTCAACGACAGCGCCTGGCAAAGCCATAGTGTGCAAGATCATCCACTGCCAGACAGCACTGCGGTACTGGCGCAGATCGAGCAAGGCGCGGGTGATCTGGACCTGGTCGGCATCTACGCCGCAGGCCCGACCTGCCGGGGCTTTGCCAGCTCGTTCGGGGCTTTTGGCTGGCACCAGGCCAACAGCTTCAACTTCGACTGGAGCCTGTTCCACAACAACGGCGAGGCCGTCAAAGCCAACTATGCTGGCCAGACCTGGGATGGCGAAGCATTCGCTGTGCGCCTTCGGCAAGCCCGCGAACAGCTTGATTACCTCGGCCGCCCATTGAAAAAGCTCGCCCCCGGCCAATACCGCGCCTACCTGGCCCCGGCCGCGCTGGACGAAATCATGGGGATGCTGTGCTGGGGTGGCTTCTCGGCCCAGGCCATCGCCACCAAGAACAGCCCGCTGCAACGCCTGTACAGCGGCGATGCCAGCCTGAGCCCGTTGACCAACATCGCCGAGCAGGTCAGCGGCTCGCTGAGCCCGTCATTCTCAGACGAGGGTTTGCTGCGCAGCGACCTCAAGCTGATCAACCAAGGGCAGGCGCAGGACCGCCTGGTCTGCGCCCGCAGCGCCGCCGAGTTCGAACTGGCCGCCAACGGTGCCGACAGTCATGAAGCGCCCTGCGCCCTGAGTATGGCGCCAGGTCAGCTTGCACACAGCGAAATCCTCGCCCGCCTGGGCACCGGCCTGTACATCAGCAACCTCTGGTACCTGAACTACTCGGACCTGCCTGCGGCGCGCATGACCGGCCTGACCCGCTTCGCCACCTTCTGGGTGGAGAATGGCGAAATCCAGGCACCGGTGAGCACCATGCGCTTTGATGACAGCGTCTACAGCCTGCTGGGTTCGCAACTGGAGGCGTTGACGACTGAGCGTGAACTGATTCTGTCGACCAGCACCTATGGCCAGCGCCAGACCAGTTCGAGCCATTTGCCGGGAGCGTTGGTCAAGTGCCTGACGTTGACACTGTGATAACCCCGATCGCTGGCAAGCCAGCTCCCACACGGATCTGTGTGAACTTGTCCCTGTCGGAGCCGGCTTGCCGGCGATGAGGCCCTCGACTTTGTAGAGATGCCCATGCCCAACCGCGCCCCGCTGGACCCGACCACCGCCCGCTGGATTCCCTGGGTGGTGGCCATCGCTTTTTTCATGCAGTCGCTCGACGGCACCATCCTCAATACAGCCCTGCCCGCCATGGCTCGTGACTTGGCCGAAGACCCACTGCGCATGCAGTCGGTGATCATCGCCTACATGCTCACCGTGGCTTTGCTGATTCCGGCGTCGGGCTGGATTGCCGACCGCTTCGGCACCAAGCGCATCTTCTTCGGCGCCATCTTGTTGTTCAGCCTCGGCTCGCTGCTCTGCGCCCTGGCCAGCAGCCTCGGCATGCTGGTGGCGGCACGGGTGGTCCAGGGTCTGGGCGGGGCACTGATGCTGCCAGTCGGGCGGCTGGTAGTACTGCGTGCCTACCCGCGCTCGGAGCTGGTGAGAATCATGAGCTTCATCACCATCCCCGGCCTGCTCGGCCCGTTGCTGGGCCCGACCATGGGCGGCTGGCTGGTGGAGATTCTCAGCTGGCACTGGATCTTCCTGCTCAACCTGCCCGTTGGTGCCATCGGCTGCTATGCGGTGTGGAAATTCATCCCCGACCTGCGTGGCTCAGAACGTACCCGCTTCGACGGTATCGGCTTCGTGCTGTTCGGCGCGGCGATGGTGCTGATCACCATCGCCATGGAAGGCCTGGGTGAGTTGCACCTGCCGCACCTGCGGGTAATGTTGCTGCTGTTCGCCGGCATGGCCTGCCTGGCCGCCTACTGGCTGCGCGCTGGCAGCATCGACAACCCGCTGTTTTCGCCCAGACTGTTCCGCACCCGGACCTTTTCGGTGGGCATCCTCGGTAACCTGTTCGCCCGCCTGGGCAGCGGCGCCCTGCCGTTTCTGGTACCGCTGCTGTTGCAGGTGGCGCTGGGCTACTCACCGTCCCAGGCCGGCATGAGCATGATCCCGCTGGCTGCTGCGGCAATGGTTGCCAAGTCGATTGCCCGGCCGCTGATCGAGCGCTTCGGCTACCGCACCATCCTTACCGGCAACACCCTGCTGCTGGGCCTGCTGCTGGCCAGCCTGGGCCTGGTCGACGAACAGACGCCTTACGCCCTGCTGTTGTTCCAGCTTGCCCTGTTGGGCGCGGTCAACTCGATGCAGTTCACGGCGATGAATACCGTGACCCTGATTGATCTCGACGACAGCAGCGCCAGCAGCGGCAACAGCCTGCTGTCGGTGGTCGCGCAACTGTCGCTGAGCCTGGGCGTGGCCTGCGCCGGCGCACTGCTTGGCGGCTTTACCGCCGCAGGCAGTGCCGAGGGCGTGGAGAGCACCCTTGGAGCGTTCCAGCTGACCTTTGTGACCATCGGCCTGATGGCCATGCTGGCGGCGGCTATCTTCATGCAGCTGTCCAGGGCGGACGGAAGGCGTGCCCCTCGTCCGGAACCGGAGATCGAGCCTTAGGGCTAAAGGCCACGAGGCTGGTACACTGCGCGACATTTTGTTTTGCAGGCCAGTCTCGTGACCACCATTGCCACCGCCTTCGCCACTTTGCCGCTGTCCGCCGCCATGCTGGCCAACCTGGACGCCCTCGGCTACGCCCAGATGACCCCGATCCAGGCCCAGAGCCTGCCGGTAATCCTCAAGGGCATGGACCTGATCGCCCAGGCCAAGACCGGTAGCGGCAAAACCGCCGCCTTTGGCATCGGCCTGCTCAACCCGATCAACCCGCGTTTCTTTGGCTGCCAGGCCCTGGTCCTGTGCCCGACTCGCGAGCTGGCTGACCAAGTGGCCAAGGAGCTGCGTCGCCTGGCCCGCGCTGAAGACAACATCAAGATCCTGACCCTGTGTGGCGGCGTATCCCTCGGCCCACAGATCGCTTCGCTTGAACATGGCGCGCACATCATCGTCGGCACCCCTGGCCGTGTGCAGCAGCACTTAAGCAAGGGCACCCTGGTACTCGATGGTCTGAACAAACTTATCCTCGACGAAGCTGACCGCATGCTCGACATGGGCTTTTACGACGCCATCGCCGACATCATCGAGCAGACCCCCAAGCGTCGCCAGACCCTGCTGTTCTCGGCCACTTACCCGGCTGGCATCAAGCAACTGGCCTCGACGTTCATGCGCGACCCGCAAACCGTCAAAGTCGATTCGCAGCACGCCGACAGCCAGATCGAACAGCGCTTCTACGAGATCAATCCAGATCAGCGCATGGACGCGGTGAGCAAATTGCTCGGCCACTTCCGCCCGCAATCCTGCGTGGCTTTCTGCTTCACCAAGCAGCAGTGCCAGGAACTGATCGAACACCTGCAGGCCCAAGGCATTGCTGCCCAGGCCTTGCACGGTGATCTGGAGCAACGTGACCGCGACCAGGTCCTGACCCTGTTCGCCAACCGTAGCCTATCGGTGCTGGTAGCCACCGATGTCGCCGCCCGCGGCCTGGACATCGATGCCCTGGACATGGTCATCAACGTCGAGCTGGCCCGTGATGCCGAAATTCACGTGCACCGTGTCGGTCGTACTGGCCGTGCTGGAGAGAAAGGCCTGGCAGTGAGCCTGGTGGCACCAGCCGAAGGCCATCGCGCCAAGGCCATTGAAGAGATGCAGAAAGCCGACTTGCGCTGGGAGCAACTGGACAGCCTCAAGGCCCAGAACGGTGAACCACTGCTGCCAACCATGTGCACCCTGTGCATCGCGGCCGGACGCAAGGACAAACTGCGCCCGGGCGACATTCTTGGCGCCCTGACCGGCGATGCCGGATTGCCGGGCACTCAGGTTGGCAAGATTGCCATTTTCGACTTCCAGGCCTTCGTCGCCGTCGAGCGGGCAGTGGCCAAGCAGGCACTGCAGCGGCTCAACAGCGGCAAGATCAAGGGGCGGTCTTTGCGAGTGCGGATCGTCTGACAACCTTTTCGCGGGGCAAGCCCGCTCCTACAGGAGCGGGCTTGCCCCGCGATCGCATCACCACCGAACTCTCGAGGATTTAGCAGTGCGTTCCACCGAAGTGATCATCATCGGCGCTGGCGCCGCCGGCCTGATGTGCGCCTTGAGCGCCGCCAAACGCGGCCGTCAGGTGCTGTTGCTCGACCATGCCAACAAACCGGGCAAAAAGATCCTCATGTCCGGCGGTGGCCGCTGCAATTTCACCAACATGTACACTGAGCCTGGCAACTTCCTCTCGCAGAACCCGCACTTTTGCAAGTCAGCCCTGGCCCGCTACACCCAGTGGGACTTCATCGAGATGGTCGGCAAGCACGGCGTGCCCTATCACGAGAAAAAACTCGGCCAGCTGTTCTGCGATAACAAATCCAGCGACATCCTCGGCATGCTCCTGGACGAATGCGCCAGCGCTGGCGCCGAGTTGCGCATGGACACCAGCATCGAGCAGATCGAAAAACTCGACAGCGGCTACCTGCTGGAAACCAGCGCCGGCCAGTTCCGTTGCCAGTCACTGGTGATCGCCACCGGCGGCCTGTCGATCCCGACCCTGGGCGCCACCGGCTTCGGCTATCAGGTCGCCCGCCAGTTCGGCCACAGCCTGCTACCGACCCGTGCAGGCCTGGTGCCATTTACCATCACCGAACCGCAGCTCAAGGCAATCTGCACTGAACTGTCGGGCACCTCGGTAGATTGCGTGGCCAGTTGCAACGGCAACAGCTTTCGCGAGAACCTGCTGTTCACCCACCGCGGCCTGAGCGGCCCGGCGATCCTGCAGATTTCTTCGTTCTGGCAGGCCGGCGATACCGTTGAGATCAACCTGCTGCCAGAGCACGACGCCCTGAGCTGGCTGCAACAGCAGCAGGCCGAGCGCCCCAACAGCGAGCTCAAGACCCTGCTCGGGGAGATCTTCACCAAGAAGATGGCCAACCTGCTGGCCGAACACTGGTTCGCCTCCAAACCGATGAAGCAGTACACCCCGGCGGAACTGGCCCAGGTCAGCGACAAGCTTGGGGCCTGGCAGGTGGTGCCGGCCGGCACCGAAGGCTATCGCACCGCTGAAGTCACCCTGGGCGGCGTCGATACCCGCGAAGTCTCGTCGAAAACCATGGAATCGCTGAAAAGCCCGGGCCTGTACTTTATCGGCGAAGTGCTCGACGTCAGCGGCCACCTGGGTGGCTTCAACTTCCAGTGGGCCTGGGCCTCGGCGTACGCGGCCGCGCAGTTCGTCTAACCTTCGCGGTAGAATCAGCGCATCAAGGAACAAATTTTGCTGGTCAAGGGCCGTGGTAACACGACTGCCATTTGACTGGCTCAATTTCGATCATCGCCCAAGGCCTGCCCACCCGACATGTCATCCTCCTCGCTCAGCCAATCGTTGCGCCGCCTCTGGGCCCTGGACAAGTTCAGCTACGCCATCCGCGTTCTCATCGCCCTGACCGGCAGCATGTTGCTGTGCTGGTACAAGGACGAGATGAGTCTGCTGATTCCGCTGTTCCTGGGGATTATTGCCAGCGCCCTGGCCGAGACCGACGACAGCTGGCAGGGGCGCCTGAATGCCCTGGCCGTCACCTTGGTGTGTTTCACCGTCGCCGCGCTGTCGGTGGAGTTACTGTTCCCTTACCCGATTATCTTCGGCTGCGCCCTGGCCCTGGCCAGCTTCGCCCTGACCATGCTCGGCGCCCTCGGTGAGCGCTACGGCGCCATCGCCTCGGCGACGCTGATCCTGTCGGTCTATACCATGATCGGCGTCGACCAGCGCGGCGGCGAAGTCACTGACTTCTGGCACGAGCCCCTGCTGCTGGTGGCCGGCGCCGCCTGGTACGGCCTGCTTTCGGTACTGTGGCAGGCACTGTTTTCCAACCAGCCGGTGCAGCAGAGCCTGGCCCGGTTGTTCCGTGAACTGGGCCGCTACCTCAAGCTCAAAGCCACCCTGTTCGAACCGATCCGCCAGCTGGACGTCGAAGCCCGCCGCCTGGAGCTGGCGCAACAGAATGGCCGGGTAGTGGCTGCGCTCAATGCGGCCAAGGAGATCATCCTGCACCGGGTCGGCAATGGCCGGCCGGGCTCGAAAGTCAGCCGCTACTTGAAATTGTACTTCCTTGCCCAGGACATCCACGAGCGCGCCAGCTCTTCACACTACCCGTACAACGCCCTGACCGAAGCCTTCTTCCACAGCGATGTGCTGTTCCGCTGCCAGCGCCTGCTGC
Source organism: Pseudomonas rubra (assembly GCF_028656935.1). GTDB lineage: Bacteria > Pseudomonadota > Gammaproteobacteria > Pseudomonadales > Pseudomonadaceae > Aquipseudomonas > Aquipseudomonas rubra. Next base: position 222,871 of record NZ_JAMDGZ010000019.1, on the reverse strand, counting down.
GCCAGCAGGGCGTGGCTTGCCAGCAACTGTCAGAATCAATCCAGTTGCGCCAGCCGTTCATCTACGACACCAGCTTCGCCCAGGCCCTGGAAGACCTGCACGCATCCCTGGAGCACCTGCGCATCCAGAGCAATCCGGCCTGGCGCGGCTTGCTGCGTTCACTGCGGGCGCTGGCGGCCAACCTTGCGACCCTCGACCGCCTGCTCAGCGACGCCAGCAACCCCGACAACCTCGCCGATGCCAGCGACAGCAGCCTGCTCGACCGTTCGCCGCGCAACTTCAAGGACGTCTGGAGCCGCCTGCGCCAGCAACTGACGCCTACCTCGCTGCTGTTTCGCCACGCCCTGCGCCTGCCCCTGGCGCTGTCGATCGGCTATGGCATGGTGCACCTGATACACCCGACCCAAGGCTACTGGATCATCCTCACCACCCTGTTCGTCTGCCAGCCCAACTACGGCGCCACACGGCGCAAGCTGGTGCAACGGATCATCGGCACCGCCATCGGCCTGACCGTCGGCTGGGCGCTGTTCGACCTGTTCCCCAGCCCCATCATCCAGTCGCTATTCGCCGTCGCCGCTGGGGTGGTGTTCTTCGTCAACCGCACTACCCGCTATACCCTGGCCACGGCAGCGATTACCCTGATGGTGCTGTTCTGCTTCAACCAGATCGGCGATGGCTACGGACTGTTCCTGCCAAGGCTGTTCGATACTCTGGTGGGCAGCCTGATCGCCATCCTTGCAGTCTTCCTGTTCCTCCCGGACTGGCAGGGCCGGCGCCTGAACAAAGTGCTGGCCAACACCCTGAGCTGCAACAGTACCTACCTACGCCAGATCATGCAGCAATACGCCCAGGGCAAGAGCGACGATCTGGCCTACCGCCTGGCCCGGCGCAATGCCCACAACGCCGATGCGGCGCTGTCGACCACCCTGTCCAACATGCTCATGGAGCCCGGGCATTTTCGTAAAGAAGCAGACGTCGGCTTCCGCTTCCTGGTGCTCTCGCACACCCTGCTCAGCTATCTTTCGGGCCTGGGCGCACACCGCGACACAGCCCTTGCTAGCGAGGTTCGCGAGCAACTGATCGATAGCGCCGGGGCAAGCCTGGCCAACAGCCTGGATGAGATCGCCGAAGGCCTGGCCAGCAAACTGCCGGTGGCGATCCACAGCGATGTCGAGGAAGCCCTGGCCAACGACCTTGAGCAGATGCCCGAAGAACTCGATGAAAACCAGCGCCTGGTCCAAACCCAGCTGGCACTGATCTGCCGGCAACTGGGGCCGTTGCGCACGCTCGCCGCGCACCTGATCAAGGACAGCGCCTCGGCCTGATTACAGGCCGTGCTGCTTGAGCAGCCGGGCATAGCTGCCGTCGGCTTTCATCTGAGCAATGGCGCGGTCGAAGCCGGCGACAATCTGCTGGTGCTCGGGGTTCTTCAGGCTGACCAGGATATGCAGGCTGTTCTCGCTGACGGGCTTGTCGAAGAACTCTACCGCCTCCCGCACCGCTTTGGGCTCGCGTTTGAGGTAGTAACCTGCAACAAACTCGTCTTCCAGTGCCAAACGCACACGACCAGCGGCCAGCATGCCGACGGCGACGGAAAAACTGCGCACCGGAATCTTCTGCAAGTTGGCGTCGTTGTCGAACTCGGGTGAGTAGGCATAGTCGCGCACCACGGCAACGGGGAACGGGTACAGGTCGCTCAAGGCATTGAAGCGCACCGCGTCACCTTTGCGCTTGAGCAGGCGTATACGGTTGGTCAGGTAGCCTGCGGAAAACTGGCCAATCTGGGTGCGCGAATCGTTATACCAGGCATTGACCAGCACATCGTAGCGGCCGTCCCCCACCCCCAGCAGCGCCCGCGCCCAAGGCACCTGCTCATACTGGCTGGCATAGCCGGCACGGGTCAGGGCGGTGGTGACGATGGCCGTGGCCAGGCCACCGTTGGCCATGTTGGCATCCGTGAAGGGTGGCCAGCTGTCGGCAACCAGACGCAGTTTTGCGGCCTGCGCCGCCGTGCTCGCCAGTAGCAGTATTCCCAGTAAAACCAAGACTCGAAGCAATGGCCGCATGCTCAAATCCTTTAGCGAACCCCTGGTTCGCGCCGTTGATTTCAACTGCTTGAGAATGTTCAGTGCCTATCAGCCATCGCAGGTTACACAAAGAAGAAGTAATCGGGCAGAGGCAAATGATATCAAATGGCCTCTATTCTGGTCGACTTTGAGCCTGTGTTGACCTGCAGCAATTAGACCCTCGCCTCGCTGTCTGCCATGATCAGGGGTATCAACCGCTTGAGAGACGCCCATGGCCATCGACTGGATCTGCAAACACCACAGTGACATTGGCAAGGAACAACTCTATGCCATTCTGCAACTGCGCACCGAAGTCTTCGTGGTCGAACAGAAATGCGCCTACCAGGATGTCGATGGCCAGGACCTGGAAGGCGATACCTGTCACCTGATGGCCTGGGAGGATGACAAACTGCTGGCATACCTGCGCTTGCTCGATCCGCAATCCCAGGGCGGTGACGTGGTCATTGGCCGGGTGCTGATTGCCGCTGACGCACGCGGTCGCGGGTTGGGGCATGAGTTGATGGAGCAGGGGCTCAAGTACGCAGAGGAATTCTGGCCCGAGGTGCCGGTGTACCTTTCCGCTCAGGCGCATTTGCAGGATTACTATGGGCGCCATGGCTTCAAGGTGGCGGGAGTAGAGTACCTGGAAGACGATATTCCGCATATCGGCATGCGCCGGGGCTGAAGTTCAGGGCTGCTGCGCAGCCCATCGCTGGCAAGCCAGCTCCCACAGGAGTTGCACAGAAACTTGTGGGAGCTGGCTTGCCAGCGATGAGGCCCTCAGGGGTAACCGAGCACTTCGCGAATGGCGCGCAAGTGCTGAATGATCCACTGCTTGTCGATCGCTCCCCAATCGCGAATCCGGTAGTGGCCAGCATGGTTGCGTGCCCCGGCCTGCTGCTCGAACTCGCAGACAATATCCAGGTCAGCCAGCGCGGCAATGGTGTCCTGGGCGGTGCGCCGCGGCATCCCGGTGGCCTCCACCAGGGCCGGGACCGTACTGGCGGTCTGGCTGTCGATCAGCCAGGCCACATACAGCCGACGGTAAAAACTGCTCTTGGTCTTGCTCACTTCCATTGGCACATCCTCAGGGCCTACAGGCTGGCGGGCAGCTCGCGGTAGGTCAGGTAAACCCGCAGGTCGAATTCCAGTTGATGGTAGCCCGGCTGCATGTACTCGCAGAGCTGGTAGAACGCCTTGTTGTGATCGGACTCTTTGAGGTGCGCCAGTTCGTGCACCACGATCATCTTCAGGAACTGCGGCGCCGCGTCCTTGAACAACGAGGCAATGCGAATTTCCTTCTTGGCCTTCAGCTTGCCGCCCTGTACCCGCGATACCGCCGTGTGCAGGCCGAGCGCGCGATGGGTGAGGTCAAGTCGATTGTCGAACAGCACCTTGTCGAGGTTCGGCGCATTGCGCAGGTGCTCCTGCTTGAGCGCCTGGGCATAGGTGTAAAGTGCCTTGTCACTCTGTACTGCATGCTTGTCCGGATAGCGCTGCAGCAGGTAGTCGCCCAGGCGATTGCTGGCAATCAACTGGCGCACCTGATCTTGTAGGGCGGGCGGGTAGGCTTGCAGGTACTTGAGCACGGTCATGATCAAAAACGACGGGCGAGAAAACGCCCAGTGTACCCAACTACACCCGCTGCCAGTCAAAAAAGCCCGGAAACACCCCGGCATCAAGCGCGGTCATCGGCCGTGCCACCAGAAAGCCCTGCACGTACTCGCAGCCATTGGCCCGCAGCCAGTTCGCCTGTTCAAGGGTTTCGACACCTTCGGCAATCACGCTGATAGCGTACTGCCTGCACAACTCGATGACACAGCACACCAGCGCCGCGTCGGCCTGAGAATCTGGCAATCGGGCGACCAGATGCCGGTCGAGCTTGAGCGTATCGATCGGCAGGTCACGCAACATGCGCAACGAACAATCGCCGGCACCGAAATCGTCCAGGGCGATACGCACGCCCAGCTCGCGCAACTTGCGCAGCTGCTTCAAAGCCACGTCGTTGTTGACCATCAACGAGGTTTCGGCAACCTCGACCTCAAGCTGCGCCGGGTCCAAGCCCTGGCTGGCGATCACCCGCCCCAGCTCCTCGGCCAGGTTAGGCATGGCGAACTGCACACGGCTAAGGCTGATGCCCAGCACCAGAGAGGGGTCGAAGCATTCGCGCCAGTCGCGCCGCTGGGCCACACCCTGGGCATAGATCCAACTGGCCAGTTGCGAGATCAGCCGCGCCTCCTCCAGCAAGGGCAGGAACAACCCCGGCGGGACATCGCCGACGCTTGGGTGCTGCCAGCGCAGCAGCGCCTCAAAGCCACGCAGGCGCCCATCGGCGAAGGCCACCTGAGGCTGATAGACCAGGCTGAAGTCCTGGTGCTCAATGGCCCCGCGCACCGAGTTTTCGAGCATCAAGCGTGAGCGCGCCCGGCCATTGAGGTCCTGGTCGTAATAGCGGTATTGCTGGCGCCCGGCCTGCTTGGCCGCATACATCGCAGCATCGGCCGCGCGCAGCAGGCCGTCGAGGTTGGCGCCACAGTCGGGGTAGGTGGCAATGCCGATACTCACGCCCAAGGTGACGTCCATGCCTTCGACCTGCTGACAGATGGACATCCGCTCGATCACCCGCTCGGCAAAGCGCGCGGCCTGCTCCGGATACTCCAGGGCATCGAACAGCGCAGTGAACTCATCGCCGCCCATCCGCGCAAGGATCGCTTTGGCCCCCAGGCAATCCTTGAGCTGCTCGGCGACCCAGTGCAGCACCCGGTCGCCAGCTTCATGACCAAGAAAGTCATTGATGTGCTTGAAGCCATCCAGGTCCAGGTACATCAAGGCCTGGCTCTTGTCGCTACGCTCATTGCGCACCAACGCGCTCTCGGCCGCCTGGTAGAAGCCGCGGCGATTGAGCAGGCCGGTCAAGGGGTCGGTGACGGCCTGAAACTCCAGTTGCTGGTGCAGGCTGCGCACCACCGACATGTCCAGCACGGTGACGACCATGGCCCGCTGGCCGTCGGTCAGGGGCGAACACGACAGCGCCACCGGCACCGGCTCACCGCTCGCCGTGCGCAGCAGGGCATCGTGAATGCGGAAGATCTGCCGATCCAGGTAGGCCTGATAAAAGGCCGACTCACTCCACAAGGTCATCCCCGGCGCTTGCACGAAGTCGAGCAGGCGAGTGCCCTGCAACGCCTCGACGGGCGCCTTGAGCAAGTGTGAAATGGCCGGGTTGGCAAAGGTGATCTGACCATCCTCAGCCACCACCAGAATGCCTTCGGCGGCATTGTTGAGCACCGAGGCACTGAATGCCCGTGCAGCTTCCAGGTCGCGACTCAGACGCTGCAACGAGCGGCGGTTGCGCTGCTGTTCGAGCAACGCCTGGACCTTGGGCTTGAGGATCTGCGGGTCGAAGGGCTTGAACAGGTAGTCAACCGCGCCACTGGCATAGCCCTTGAGCACGGCGGCCTGGGACTGCTCGTTGGCGGTAAGGAAGATGATCGGGGTCAGGCGCGTGCGCTGACTGCCGCGCATCAAGCGGGCGACCTCGAAACCGTCCATGCCCGGCATCTGCACATCCAGCAGGACCAGGTCCACTTCATGTTCGAGCAGCGCGCTCAGGGCTTCGGTCCCCGAGCTCGCGGTGAGTACTTGCCAATCCTGGCGAGCCAGCAAGGCCCGCATGCTGATCAGGTTTTCCGGGTAGTCATCAACGACCAGCAGCACTGAGCCGCTATCGTGTGACTGAGGTTGCGCGCAATCCATGCTGCTTCTCTTTGGACACCCATGCCGGACTTCGGCTGAAATCTGTGCGTAACTCTAGACCCGCCTGCCAGAAATCTGAAGTCAGCACATTGCCATCATGGGCGGAATAGCCTGTTAGCCGACTAACGGTCTGTCTGTTCGGGCCATGCCCGCCGCCTCCCTGGCGCGCGGGCATAAAAAAACCCGCATCACTGCGGGCTTTTCTGTTCAGGCTCAGTTGACCTTGGCGGCCAGCTCACCCTTGGCGTAACGCTGGAACATCGCTTCCAGGGAGATCGGTTTGATCTTCGAAGCGTTGCCTGCGGTGCCGAAGGCTTCATAACGCGCGATGCACACGTCACGCATGGCCTTGACGGTTTCGCCAAAGAACTTGCGTGGGTCGAACTCGCTCGGGTTCTGCGCCATCAGGCGACGCATGGCACCGGTGGAAGCCAGGCGCAGGTCGGTGTCAATGTTGACCTTGCGTACACCGTATTTGATGCCTTCGACGATTTCTTCAACCGGTACGCCGTAGGTTTCCTTGATGTCGCCGCCGTACTGGTTGATGATCGCCAGCCACTCTTGCGGTACCGAGGACGAACCGTGCATCACCAGGTGGGTGTTGGGGATGCGCTTGTGGATTTCCTTGATGCGGTCGATTGCCAGCACGTCACCGGTAGGTGGTTTGGTGAACTTGTAGGCACCGTGGCTGGTACCGATGGCAATCGCCAGGGCATCGACCTGGGTCCGTTTGACGAAGTCGGCGGCTTCTTCCGGGTCGGTCAGCATCTGGCTGTGATCCAGCACGCCTTCGGCGCCGATACCGTCTTCTTCACCGGCCATGCCGGTTTCCAGCGAACCCAGGCAGCCCAGCTCGCCTTCAACCGAAACGCCACAGGCGTGAGCCATGGCAACGGTTTGCTGGGTAACGCGCACGTTGTAGTCGTAGTCGGTCGGGGTCTTGCCGTCTTCGCCCAGCGAGCCGTCCATCATCACCGAGCTGAAGCCCAGCTGGATCGAGCGCTGGCAGACGTCAGGGCTGGTGCCGTGGTCCTGGTGCATGCACACCGGGATGTGCGGGAACTCTTCGATGGCCGCCAGGATCAGGTGGCGCAGGAACGGTGCGCCAGCGTATTTGCGAGCACCGGCCGAGGCCTGGACAATCACCGGGGAGTCGGTCTTGTCGGCGGCTTCCATGATGGCGCGCATCTGCTCAAGGTTGTTGACGTTGAAAGCTGGAACGCCGTAGCCGAATTCAGCGGCGTGGTCCAGCATCTGGCGCATGCTAATGAGTGCCATTGTGTATCTCTCTCCCGACAAGCGTCGTTTTTCGTGCAAGCCTGCCGCAGCGGCGGTTGCTATTCAAGTAGTGTGGGCCTTCAAGCGGCCCGGCCAGTCACGGCGCCTTGCAGCCCCGCCCTATCAAATCGTTGGTGGCGACCCAGTACACCAGGCCCTCTTCACCCTTGCTGTGGAACGCCAGCACTCCATCGCTGTACAACGCACCCGAACCACTGGGCTCAGGCTTGAGCCGGTAGACCTGGTCACCGCCGCCCAGGCGCACATCCACGTCCTGCTGACTGCTATCGGCAAAGCGCCAGAGCACTTCAGCCTGGCTGTCACAGACCCAGCGGGTCCAGTTGTCGGTGGGTGCAGGCGCAGGTTTGAAGCTTGCGCAACCACCAAGCACTGCCAGGGCCATCAAGGCCAGTACCGCTTTCATCCAATATCCTCTAGCAGACCACAAACCGGCCGGTAGGTTGCCGCAAACCGATCAAGGGCAACCCTGGGCACGACGTTGATGTTCGTCGTCGTATTTTTCCAGGCCATCCGGGCCCAGCCTTTTGTTGATCACCGGGGCTGTTTCAGCCTGCCATTCAGACTGATAGCAACCACCTTTCGGCGCGCCGGGCTTTTGCGCCGCTTGCTCCGGATTGCTGGAGCAAGCGCCGAGCAGCCCGGCCAGGATAATCACAGGCAATTGCTTGACCATCAGGTCGCTCCCTTTGCCAGGCGCTGAGTGAATCAGGCCTTGGCCCGCTGTTCCAGCACTTCAACGGCCGGCAGCACTTTACCTTCGACGAACTCGAGGAATGCACCGCCACCGGTAGAAATGTAGGAGATTTGCTCGGCAACGCCATACTTGTCGATGGCCGCCAGGGTATCGCCACCACCGGCGATGGAGAACGCAGCGCTGTCGGCGATGGCCTTGGCCAGCACCTTGGTGCCGTTGCCGAACTGGTCGAACTCGAACACCCCGACCGGGCCGTTCCACAGGACGGTCTTCGACGACTTCAGCAGCTCGGCGAAGTTGGCTGCGGTTTGCGGGCCGATGTCGAGGATCATGTCGTCTTCGGCAACGTCAGCCACCTGCTTGACGGTCGCTTCGGCGCTTTCAGCAAATTCCTTGGCAACCACGACGTCCACCGGCAGCGGCACGTTGACCTTGGCGGCGATGGCCTTGGCGGTGTCGATCAGGTCAGGCTCGTACAGCGACTTGCCCACCGGGTGACCGGCCGCAGCCAGGAAGGTGTTGGCGATGCCGCCACCGACAATCAGCAGGTCGCAGATCTGGCTCAGGCTGTTGAGCACGTCCAGCTTGGTAGAAACCTTGGAGCCGGCAACGATGGCTGCCATCGGCTTGGCCGGGGCTTTCAGGGCCTTGCCCAGGGCGTCCAGCTCGGCAGCCAGCAGCGGGCCTGCAGCCGCCACCTTGGCAAACTTGGCCACGCCGTGGGTCGAACCTTCGGCGCGGTGAGCGGTGCCGAAAGCGTCCATCACGAACACGTCGCACAGTGCGGCGTACTTCTGCGCCAGCTCGTCGGCGTTCTTCTTCTCGCCCTTGTTGAAGCGCACGTTCTCGAACAGGACGATGTCACCGGCCTTGATGTCGACGCCGTCGAGGTAGTCGGCAACCAGCGGCACGTCGCGGCCCAGGGCCTTGCTCAGGTACTCGGCGACCGGCTTGAGGCTGTTCTCGGCAGAAAACTCGCCTTCGGTCGGACGGCCCAGGTGCGAACAGACCATCACGGCCGCGCCTTTTTCCAGGGCCAGCTTGATGGTCGGCAGCGAAGCGAGGATGCGCGCATCGCTGGCAACCACACCGTCCTTCACAGGTACGTTGAGGTCTTCGCGGATCAGTACGCGCTTACCTTGCAGATCGAGGTCGGTCATCTTCAACACGGTCATGAATGCAGTCCTTCAGGGCTGTTTACAAGTGGAGCGGGTTTGATTGACGACGTGCAGAAAGTGATCGGCAACGTCGAGCATACGGTTGGCAAAACCCCATTCGTTATCGAACCAGGCCAGCAGGTTGACCAGCCGGGGGCCGGAAACGCGGGTCTGGCTGGCATCGACAATCGCCGAATGCGGGTCATGGTTGAAATCACAACTGGCGTGAGGCAATTCAGTGTAGGCCAGCAGACCCTGCAACGGGCCGCTCAGGGCGGCTTCGCGCAGCACCCGGTTGACCTCGGCCGCGGTGGTGTCGCGGGCAGTCTGCAAGGTGATGTCCAGGCACGACACGTTGACGGTCGGCACGCGTACGGCTTTGGCCTGAATTCGCCCGGCAAGTTCCGGCAGTAACCGCTCGATGCCGCGGGCCAGGCCCGTGGACACAGGGATCACCGACTGGAACGCCGAACGGGTCCGGCGCAGGTCTTCATGGTGGTAGGCGTCGATCACCGGCTGATCGTTCATCGCCGAGTGAATGGTGGTGATCGACACGTACTCCAGGCCAAAGGCCTGGTCCAGCACCCGCAGCAGCGGCACGCCGCAGTTGGTGGTGCAAGAGGCGTTGGAGACCAGCTTCTCGCTGCCGTTCAGGCAATCCTGGTTGATGCCGTAAACGATGGTTGCATCGACATCCGCTTCACTGGCCATAGGCTGGGAGAACAGCACCCGTGGCGCACCGGCGTCGAGAAAGCGCTGGGCATCGGCGCGGGTGTTGTAGGCGCCGGAACACTCCAGCACCAGATCGACGCCAAGCGCCGCCCAGTCAACCCCTTCGGGGGTGGCACTGCGCAAGACTTTCACGCAGTCGCCATTGATATGCAGACAATCGCCATCGACCTTCACCTCACCGGGGAAACGCCCATGGGTGGAGTCGAAGCGTGTCAGGTATTCGATACTGGCCTGATCGGCCAGGTCGTTCAGTGCAACGATCTCAAAGCCCGCCTTCGCCCCCCGCTCAAAGAGTGCGCGCAAGACGCAACGACCAATACGGCCGTAGCCGTTGAGTGCAACTTTGTAAGGACGCGATTGGGGCATGGGATGCTCACGGAACAGAAGCGTTATCTGCAATCGCGGGGCAAGCCCGCTCCTACAGGACTGTAGGAGCGGGCTTGCCCCGCGATGAATCCAGCACGATCGATCAGTCTTCCAGCAGCTCTTCAGCAGTACCCAGGATGTTTTCCAGGGTGAAACCGAACTCTTCGAACAAGGCCGACGCAGGTGCCGACTCGCCGTAGGTGGTCATGCCGATGACGCGGCCTTCGAGGCCGACGTACTTGTACCAGAAGTCGGCATGGGCCGCTTCGATGGCAATACGCGCACCGACTTCCAGTGGCAGTACCGACTGTTTGTAGGAAGCGTCCTGGGCATCGAACACACTGGTGCACGGCATCGAAACGACGCGGGCCTTGCGGCCTTGCTCGGTCAGTTTGTCGTATGCCTGAACAGCCAGGCCCACTTCAGAACCGGTAGCGATGAGGATCAGCTCAGGCTCGCCTGCGCAGTCTTTCAACACGTAGCCGCCACGGCTGATGTCAGCGATCTGACCGGCATCACGGGTTTGGTGCTGCAGGTTCTGACGCGAGAAGATCAGCGCCGAAGGGCCGTCTTTACGCTCCAGGGCGAACTTCCAGGAAACCGCCGACTCGACGGCATCGGCTGGGCGCCAGGTGTCCAGGTTTGGCGTGCTGCGCAGGCTGGTCAGTTGCTCGATCGGCTGGTGGGTCGGGCCGTCTTCGCCCAGGCCGATGGAGTCGTGGGTGTAGACGTGAATGACGCGCTGTTTCATCAGCGCCGACATGCGTACTGCGTTACGCGCATATTCCATGAACATCAGGAAGGTCGCGCCGTAAGGCACCAGGCCGCCGTGCAGGGCAACGCCGTTCATGATCGCGGTCATGCCGAACTCGCGCACGCCGTAGTACATGTAGTTGCCACTGGCGTCTTCAGCGCTGACACCTTTGCAACCTTTCCACAGGGTCAGGTTGGAACCGGCCAGGTCAGCCGAACCGCCAAGCATTTCAGGCAGCAGCGGACCGAAGGCGTTCAGGGCGTTCTGGCTGGCTTTACGGCTGGCGATGGTCTCGCCCTTGGCCGCGACTTCGGCGATGTAGGCCGCTGCTTTTTCGGCGAAATCAGCCGGCAGGTCACCGCTCAGGCGACGCAGCAACTCGCTGGCCAGTTCCGGGAAGGCTGCGGAGTAGGCGGCGAAACGCTTGTCCCACTCGGCTTCGGTAGCCTTGCCGGCTTCCTTGGCGTCCCACTCGGCGTAGATGTCAGCCGGGATTTCGAACGGGCCGTGGTTCCACTTCAACGCCTCACGGGTCAGGGCGATTTCCGCGTCACCCAATGGGGCGCCGTGGCAGTCTTCCTTGCCACCTTTGTTCGGCGAACCGAAGCCAATGGTGGTCTTGCAGCAGATCAGCGTCGGCTGCGCGCTCTTGCGAGCGGTGTCGATGGCAGTCTTGATCTCTTCCGGATCGTGGCCGTCGACATTGCGGATCACCTGCCAGTTGTAGGCTTCGAAACGCTTAGGGGTGTCATCGGTGAACCAGCCTTCGACTTCGCCATCGATGGAGATGCCGTTGTCATCGTAGAAGGCAATCAGTTTGCCCAGGCCCAGTGTACCGGCCAGGGAAGCGACTTCGTGGGAAATGCCTTCCATCATGCAACCATCACCCAGGAACACATAGGTGTGGTGATCGACGATGTTGTGGTCCTTGCGGTTGAACTGACCCGCCAGGACTTTTTCCGCCAGGGCGAAACCAACGGCATTGGCCAGGCCCTGACCCAATGGGCCAGTGGTGGTCTCGACGCCCGGGGTGTAACCGAACTCCGGGTGGCCCGGGGTACGGCTGTGCAACTGACGGAAGCTCTTCAGGTCGTCGATCGACAGGTCGTAGCCGGTCAGGTGCAGCAGCGAATAGATCAGCATCGAGCCGTGGCCGTTGGACAGCACGAAGCGGTCACGGTCAGCAAAGTTCGGGTTGGTCGGGTTGTGTTTCAGGTAGTCACGCCAAAGAACCTCGGCGATATCCGCCATGCCCATAGGGGCACCGGGGTGGCCGCTGTTGGCCTTTTGCACGGCATCCATGCTGAGGGCACGAATGGCGTTGGCACGCTCACGACGGCTGGGCATCGCTTATCTCCTGGGTGTTGAATTAGTTACGAAACGAAAAAAGGCGGCCATTTTCGCCCAGGCACATGCCCGGGGGCAATGACGGATGGTCGATGCAGCATGATTTTCCTGTGATTGAGAGAAGAATCAGGCGTAAAGCCGGGCAAACAGCTGGATCGGTTGCGTAGCCTGCGACGAATTGCCCCGCCTATCGCGCAATATCAAAACTTTTTGATATTGCCCTTGCGACCTTTTCGCTGCCTGACTAGACTGCCGCTCCATGAACCTGCCCGTACCGTCGATCCGTCAAGAGCAAAGCGATGCGCTGGCCGCCCTGTGCAAGGCCGGCGGTGATCCGTTGCGCCTGAACGTATTGCGCGCATTGGCCAGCGATTCGTTCGGCGTACTGGAGCTGGCGCAGATCTTCGCCATCGGCCAGTCGGGCATGAGCCATCACCTCAAGGTGCTGGCCCAGGCCGGCCTGGTGGCGACCCGCCGCGAAGGCAATGCGATCTTTTACCGCCGCGCCCTGCCCGATGGCCTCAGCCTCGGCGGCAAGCTGCATGCCGCACTGCTCGAAGAGGTCGACAGCTTGAGCCTGGCCGATGAAGTACAGGCACGTATCGCGCAGGTGCAACAACGGCGCGCGGCTACCAGCCAGGACTTTTTCCTGCGTGTCGAAGAAAAATTTCGCGCCCAGCAGGATCTGATTGCCGGTCTGCCGCAGTACCGCGAAAGCCTGCTCGCACTGCTCGACAAACTCAGCTTCGAAGCCAACGCCGACGCCCTTGAAGTGGGCCCCGGCGATGGCGAATTTCTTCCCGAGCTGGCCCGGCGCTTTACCCGGGTCACAGCTCTGGACAACAGTCCGACCATGCTCGACCTGGCCCGCCAGGTCTGCGAGCGCGAAGGTCTGGCTAATGTGAACCTGCAGTTGGCCGATGCACTCAGTGCAACGGATGTGGACGCCGACTGCGTAGTGCTGAACATGGTCCTGCACCATTTCAGCGCCCCGGCCGAAGCCCTGCGGCAGCTGGCCAACCGCGTGAAACCAGGCGGCAGCCTGTTGGTAACAGAGTTGTGCAGCCACGACCAGAACTGGGCCAGAGAGGCCTGTGGCGATATCTGGCTGGGCTTTGAGCAGGACGACCTGGCCCGTTGGGCCAGCGCTGCGGGACTGGCTCCCGGGGACAGCCTCTATGTGGGCTTACGTAATGGTTTCCAGATTCAGGTCCGCCATTTTCAGCGACCGGCTGGCGACATCACCATCGGTAAATTTTAGGAACCCGTCGAGATGAGCGAATACTCCCTTTTCACCTCCGAGTCCGTGTCTGAAGGGCATCCGGACAAAATCGCCGACCAGATTTCGGACGCCGTACTGGACGCCATCATCACCCAGGACAAGTTCGCCCGCGTGGCCTGCGAAACTCTGGTGAAAACCGGCGTAGCAATCATCGCTGGCGAAGTCACCACCTCGGCCTGGGTCGACCTGGAAGACATCGTCCGTAAAGTCATCGTTGATATCGGCTACAACAGCTCCGACGTCGGCTTCGACGGCGCGACCTGCGCGGTCATGAACATCATCGGCAAACAGTCGGTCGACATCGCCCAAGGCGTTGACCGCAGCAAGCCTGAAGACCAGGGTGCGGGCGACCAGGGCCTGATGTTCGGCTACGCCAGCAACGAAACCGACGTGCTGATGCCAGCGCCGATCTGCTTCTCGCACCGCCTGGTCGAGCGTCAGGCCGAAGCCCGTAAATCCGGCTTGCTGCCGTGGCTGCGCCCGGATGCCAAATCGCAGGTTACCTGCCGTTACGAAGGCGGCAAGGTGGTCGGTATCGACGCCGTGGTGCTGTCGACCCAGCACAACCCTGAAGTGTCGCAAAAAGACCTGCAGGAAGCGGTGATGGAGCTGATCGTCAAGCACACCCTGCCAGCCGAACTGCTGCACAAGGGTACCCAGTTCCACATCAACCCGACCGGCCAGTTCATCATCGGTGGCCCGGTAGGCGACTGCGGCCTGACCGGCCGCAAGATCATCGTCGACAGCTACGGCGGCATGGCCCGTCACGGCGGTGGCGCGTTCTCCGGCAAAGACCCATCCAAGGTTGACCGTTCCGCTGCCTACGCCGGTCGCTATGTAGCCAAGAACATTGTCGCCGCTGGCCTGGCCGAGCGCTGCGAGATCCAGGTTTCCTACGCGATCGGTGTCGCTCAACCGACGTCGATCTCGCTGAACACCTTCGGCACCGGCAAGATCTCCGATGACAAGATCGTCCAGTTGGTGCGCGAGTGTTTCGACCTGCGTCCGTACGCGATCACCACCATGCTCGACCTGCTGCACCCGATGTACCAGGAAACCGCGGCCTATGGTCACTTCGGCCGTACCCCGCAGCAGAAGACTGTCGGCGACGACACCTTCACCACCTTCACCTGGGAACGCACCGACCGCGCCGACGCCCTGCGCGCCGCTGCTGGCCTGTAAGTAACAGGTGATCAAGAAGCCCCGTCCGGGAAACCGGTCGGGGCTTTTTTGTGCAGAAACGGGGCGCTGCACGATCGCCCGACACATGACCTGACAGTTGCGAACCCGCAAGGCGAACAAACTTTCCTAGGCTTGTTACTCCACCCCACCGAGCAAGGATGCTCGCATGTTGCACACCTCGCTGCTCCCCCTGCTGCTCTTGCCCTGGCTACTCCCGACACAAGCGCAAACCTGTCCAGACTGGTCGCCGATCCAGGCCCGGGCCGAAATCCACCAGCTCCAGCAAACCCTCGCCCGCTGGGACGACCACTATCATCGCCAGGGCGTATCACTGATTGCCGACGAACTCTACGACCAGAGCCGCACACGCCTGAGCCGTCTGCAAACCTGCTTCCCGTCGCCGACAAAGCCGCAGAACAATCCACTGAAAACCGCCGCGGGCCCGCTGCGCCACCCGATACCCCATACTGGTCTGGGCAAGCTCGCCGACGAAGCGGCCGTCAAAGCCTGGTTGCACGGCAAGCATGACCTGTGGGTTCAGCCCAAGATCGACGGCGTGGCCGCCACCCTGGTCTATCGCGGTGGCAAGCTGGTGCAGTTGATCAGCCGCGGCGACGGCGTCCACGGCCACGACTGGAGCCGACACATTCCTTCACTGGGCACGCTCAACCAACAACTGCCCGAGCCTCTCGACCTGGTTCTTCAGGGCGAACTGTTCTGGCGCCTGGAGGGCCACGTGCAGGCCAACGCCGGCAGCCTCAACGCCCGCGGCAATGTCGCCGGCCTGCTGGCACGTAAAAACATCAGCGCCGAACAGGGCGCGGTGGTCGACCTGTTTGTCTGGGCCTGGCCACTGGGGCCAGCCGATCAGCGCGAGCGACTCAAAGGATTGAGTGCATTGGGCTTTGCATACAGCGAGCACTACAGTGAACCCCTGGCCAGCTTTGCCGATGCTGCCAAGTGGCGTGAGCACTGGTACCGCAGCCCGTTACCCTTCGCCAGCGACGGTGTGGTGATACGCCAGGGCAAGCGCCCGGATGGCACTCGCTGGCAAGCACGCGCGCCTTACTGGATAACAGCCTGGAAGTATCCCTTTGCCCAGGCCCTCGCCGAAGTCCGCGATGTGCGGTTCACTATCGGCCGTACCGGGCGCATCACCCCGGTGCTGCAGATAAAACCGGTGCAACTGGATGATCGGCAGGTCCGCCAGGTCAGCCTGGGCTCCTTCCAGCGCTGGCAGCAACTGGACATCCGCCCCGGCGACCAGGTCGCCATCAGCCTGGCCGGGCTGACCATCCCACGTCTGGACAAGGTCGTACATCGTAGCGTTCAACGCAGGGACCTGCTGGTGCCGGACCCTGCACAGTATCACCCGCTCAGTTGCTGGCAGCCGGAGCCCGACTGCCGTAACCAGTTCATTGCCCGACTCAACTGGCTCAGTTCCAGGCAGGGCCTGGACATGGCACGACTGGGGCCCGGTACCTGGGAAAAGCTGATCGACAGCGGCCATGTCCGCCGCCTGGGCGATTGGCTTGATTTGCAAGACGAGGACTTGCAAACCGTTCCCGGGCTTGGCGAGCGTAGCCGTCAGCAGTTGTTGCATGCCTTCGACCAAGCTCGTAGGCAACCCTTTGAGCGCTGGCTCAGTGCGCTGGGCATACCAGCCTCCACAGCAATCGCCCCATCCACCACTTGGGCAGACCTGCTCCAGCGCGATGCCGAACAGTGGCTGACCGAGCCCGGTATCGGTCGCGGGCGTAGCGCTCAATTGCTGGCATTTTTCCACTCGCCAGAGGTGCAGAAAGTGGCTGAACAATTGCGCAGACACACAATAGAGGGTTTCTAATTCTTCCAGATCAGGGCAGCATCATGGATTCTGCCAAGCCCGCGACAACGGAGCCCCTAATGAAACTGCTTTCCCCGCTTGCCCTGGTCACTGTCTGCTCACTTCTGGCCACGCCCTTGCTGGCTGCTGAACAGGAGCCTGGCCTGACCGGTTGCGCAGCCAAGAAGCAAGCCATCAGTGAACAGATCGAACAGGCTCGCGCCCATGGCAACAGCGACCAGCAAGCCGGCCTGGAAAAAGCCCTGAGCGAAGTAAACGAGCACTGCACCGATGCCGGCCTGCGCAAAGAGCGCGAACAGAAAGTCCTCGATGCCCGCCACGAAGTGAACCAGCGCACCAAGGACCTGGACAAAGCCATGAAAAAAGGCGATGCCGAGAAGATCAACAAGCGCAAGGACAAGCTGGCCGAGGCCAAGAAGGAATTGCAAGAAGCGCTGGATGAGCTGGAGAAGTAATCGATAGGAGCGGCGGCTTGACTGGCCTCATCGCGGGTCAAGCCCGCTCCTACAGTGAATCAGTGATTACGAAACTCGGTATGGCAGGCTTTGCACGCCGCCTCGACCTTGTCCATCGGTGCAGCCAGGTCCACAGCCTTGAGTGGCTGAGTACGGGTCATCGCTACCAGTTCGGCGGTGCTGGTCTCCATCTGCCGGGCCAGGTCCTGAAAGCGCGCCTGCTTCTCCCAGACATCGGCACGAGCGCTGGTATCATCCTCTTCGCGAACCTGCGGGAAGTGCTTCCACGGTTCACGAGACAGGTTATCGAGTTTGACTGCACCGTCGGCAAACTTCTGTCCATCGAAGGCCAGGCGCCCGCGCAGCATGCCACCCAGGTCTTCGCTGGTCTTGAGCATTTGTTTGAAGATCGTCTTGCGCTGACCCAGTGGCGAGTTGGGATCAACCCCGCCACAGGCACTCAGGGTCAAACACGCCAGCAGTACAACAGAAAGTCGCTTGAGCATCTTGATCACTTCGGCTCAGGGAAAAAGGCGGCCAGTATCCTCGCCTCACCGGCAAAGACCAATACCCTTATTAAAACTACGGTTTGCGAAACAGGCTGCGAGCCCCGCCAACCGTCGAGGAAACCCGTTGATGAAACTTCCCTTGCGCCACCTTGGCTGGACCCTGTCGGTGCTGGCCCTGCTGGCCGGCTGCAACGGCAGCGCACCAGAAAAACCCAAGCCACACCCCCTGGCCACTTACGTCGGAGCCACCTGGAAAGACCTGCCAACGGTCAGCGACAGCGACCTGGTGGCAGGCTTCGAGTCCTGGCGCAGCGCCTGCGAGCGGCTCAAGCGCGATGCGATCTGGGCCAACACCTGCACCGCTGCGGCGGCCGTTCCTTCAAGCCCAGCTGAAGTACGCAGCTTTCTCCAGGCGCAGCTGGAGGTCTACAGCATGCGTTCGGCCGAAAACAACGCCAACGGCCTGATCACCGGCTACTACGAGCCGGTCTACCCCGGCAGCCTGACCCAGACGGACAGCGCCAACGTGCCGGTCTATGGCGTGCCGGACGACATGATCGTGGTGGCGCTGGACAGCATCTATCCCGAGCTCAAGGGCAAGCGCCTGCGCGGCCGCCTCGAAGGCCGGGTGCTCAAACCCTACGACACGGCTGAAACCATCAATGCCCAAGGCGCCAAGGCCCCGGTACTGGCCTGGTTGACCGACCCGATGGACCTGCAGTTCCTGCAGATCCAGGGCTCGGGGCGCATTCAACTGGAAAACGGCCGCCAGTTGCGGATCGGCTACGCCGACCAGAACGGCCACCCCTACCGGCCAATTGGCCGCTGGCTGGTGGAGCAAGGGCAATTGAAGAAAGAAGACGTGACCATGGGCAGCATCCATGCCTGGGCCCAGAGCAATCCGACACGGGTACCGGAACTGCTGGCGAGCAACCCCAGCTACGTGTTCTTCAGCACCCGTCCCGACAGCAACGAAGGCCCCCGCGGCTCGCTCAATGTACCGTTGACGGCCGGCTACAGCGTGGCCATTGACCGCAAGGTGATTCCGCTGGGCAGCCTGCTGTGGCTTTCCACCACCCGGCCTGATGGTACCCCGGTGGTACGCCCGGTCGCGGCCCAGGACACCGGTGGCGCGATCACCGGAGAGGTACGCGCGGACCTGTTCTGGGGCACCGGCAGTGAAGCTGGCAAACTGGCCGGCGACATGAAGCAGCAGGGCCAGATCTGGCTGCTGTGGCCCAAGGGCACAGCCTTGCCGGCCGTGCCCCAGGTGCCCTGACGCGGCTCAGATCGAAACGAAGAAGAACGAGGCGATCAGGCCAAGGCCGACGAACCAGACCAGCGAGCGCAACGCGGCCCAGTCGGCCAGGTAGCAGATGATGTACAGCAAACGGCTGGTGATGTAGAGCACCGCCAGCACGTCTTGGGTCACCTGCTCGGCGTTGCCGACAATATCGGCAATGATCACCGCAGCGGCAAACGCCGGGAACGCTTCGAAGCTGTTCAATTGCGCCGCGTGCGCCCGACGCGGCAAGCCCTCCAGCTTGTCGAGGAAGGCCCGCGGGTCATGGTTTTGGCGCAGGTTGAAACGCCCGCTGCCAACCTTGGCAATGCTGGTGCAGACAATGGGCAGGAACAACGCAATCAATACACACCAGAAGGCAACGGTCATGGCCAAATCCTTGTCAGTCGAGTTATCAGAATTTCATGATCAGCATACCGATCAGCACCACTACACAGGCTAAGAGCCTCGGCCCGCCAAAAGGTTCTTTGAGGTAGCGCATGCCGAACAGCACCACCAGAATCACGCTGACTTCACGCAACGCTGCAGCCTCGGCCACCGAGCCCAGTTGCATGGCCCAGAGCACCAGGGCATAGCTGAACAACACGCAAAAGCCCACCGCCAGCCCCAAACGCCACTGCAGGCGCCAGAACAGTATGAACGGCGCGCGCCGGGCCAGCCCTGCCAGCAACGGAAACGGCCAGGCACTGACCAGGGTCAGCCATACAAGATAGTCGAGCGGGTGCGACCACAGCCGGATCGCCTGGCCATCGAGCCAGGTGTAGCAACCGATGCACAAGCCGATCAGGGCCACCACCGGCAGCATCGACCAGGGCAGCCGGTCGCCGCCGCCACCGTGCCAGAGCAGACAGGCCATGCCGCAGGGAATGAGCAGGATGCCGATGATCTGCTGGCTGCTCAGGGCTTCGCCGGCAAAGGTCAGGGTCAGCGCCAATACCACCAGCGGCGACAAACCGCGCATAAGCGGGTAGACCAGCCCCAGGTCGCCAACCCGATAGGCCTGAATCAGCAGGAAACGATAGAACAGTTCAAACAGTGCCGACGCCAGCATCCAGGGCCAGACTTCAGCCGGCGGCACCTCAACGAACGCGACCATGGCAACGGCAAACACCAGCGCCACCACGTCCATGCTGGCAATCACCAGCAAGCGTTCGCCGCTGAATTTGATCAGGGTGTTCCAGGTCGCGTGCAGCAATGCCGCGACCAGTACCAATGAAGTGGCTAACACGCAACGGTCCTTGGCAATGGCCAGCCGCTATATAACCACTTCAGCGCAGGCTGCTGGAAACGAAATCGGAGAAACGCGGTCAACGGATCCAGTCAAAAGTGTGTCCCGAAGCCCTCGGCAAGTCATCAAAGAAATGCCCGAGGCTATCGGGTGTCGACTTGGAAGCCACTACAGGACCTAGGATGCTTGAGCTCGTTGCTGCGTTTATCTGTTTGACCACCCTCCTCACCTATGTAAATTACCGTTTCATCGGCCTGCCCCCGACCATCGGCGTGATGGTCACCGCCTTGCTGTTCTCGCTGCTGCTACAAGGCCTGAGCGTGATCGGCTACCCCGGCCTGGAAGAGCGCGTGCAAGGCCTGATGAACCAGATCGACTTCAACGATCTGCTGATGCACTGGATGCTGTCGTTCCTGCTGTTCGCCGGCGCCTTGCACGTCAACCTTGCCGATCTGCGCAGCTACCGCTGGCCGATCGGCCTGCTGGCAACCGTCGGCGTGCTGATCGCAACCGTGGTCATCGGCTTTCTGGCGCATTGGATCTTTGCCCTGTTCGGCTGGCACGTGAGCCTGCTGTACTGCCTGCTGTTCGGTGCGCTGATTTCACCCACCGATCCGATCGCAGTACTTGGCGCGCTGCGTACCGCCAATGCCTCCAAGCCACTGAAGACCACCATCGTCGGCGAGTCGCTGTTCAACGACGGCACTGCAGTCGTGGTGTTCACCGTATTGCTGGGCATCGCCCAGCTAGGCGAAACGCCAACAGTAGCCGACACCGCGATCCTGTTCGCCCGCGAAGCCATCGGCGGCATCGTGTTCGGCGGCCTGGTGGGCTACATCACCTACCGCATGATCAAGAGCATCGAGCAATACCAGGTCGAGGTCATGCTAACCCTGGCGCTGGTGATCGGTGGTTCGGCCATGGCCTATGAGTTGCACGTTTCGGCGCCGATCGCCATGGTCGTGGCCGGCCTGATCATCGGCAATCTGGGCCGCAACCTGGCGATGAACGACATGACTCGTCGCTATATGGACGGTTTCTGGGAACTGATCGACGACATGCTCAACGCCCTGCTGTTCGCCCTGATCGGCCTGGAGTTGTTGCTGCTGCCGTTTTCCTGGATGCACCTGGCGGCCGCCGGCGTGCTGGCAGTGGCGATCCTGCTGTCGCGATTGCTGACCGTGGCCCCGGCCATTGTCATGCTGCGCCGCTGGCGCCCGGTACCGCGCGGCACTGTACGAGTACTGACCTGGGGTGGCTTGCGCGGTGGCGTATCGGTGGCCCTGGCCCTGTCGCTGCCAACCGGTCCCGAACGTGACCTGCTGCTGAGCATCACCTACATCGTGGTGCTGTCGTCGATCCTGTTGCAGGGCCTGACGATCGGACGGGTGGTGCGTGGGGTTACCGAGCAGCCTTGAGACCGCTATCGCTGGCAAGCCAGCTCCCACAGGGATATGGGAGCCGGCTTGTCGACGATGCCTTTCATTCCACCGCGGTATCGAACTGATCCTTGATGTACTTGATCTCGGTCCGCCCATGCGGCGCCGGCAGGCCGTCTTCACCGAGGTTGACGAAGACCATGCGATCAACCGTAAGGATGCTCCTGCGGGTAATCTTGTTGCGCACTTCGCACTTGAGAGTGATCGAGGTCCGGCCGAATTCGGTGGCAGTGATGCCCAGCTCGATGATGTCGCCCTGGCGCGAGGCGCTGACGAAGTTGATCTCCGAGATGTACTTGGTCACCACACGCTGGTTGCCCAACTGGACGATCGCATAGATCGCCGCCTCTTCGTCGATCCAGCGCAAAAGGCTGCCGCCGAACAGGGTGCCATTGGGGTTGAGGTCTTCGGGTTTTACCCATTTGCGGGTGTGGAAATTCATAGCTGCTCCTGACCGTCTTGCCAATCGATGTGGGTAATGATGGCAGAGCCTGCCCCCCTCCTCCATTTAACATCGACTATGGTCTCGATTAATCGACAGAAAACCTTGGGCAGTTGCGCTGGCGCAGCTATAATCGCCAACGTTTCAAAACGGTCATCGTCATCCACGACCGTTCCCGCCACCTGTCCGAGGGGCGCTGCAGCAGGTTCAACCTGTCAGGCTCGGATGGGGCGTTGTCCCGCCAGGCCTGCCTGCGGACACTAAACGCACAACGGCGCCCATTCGCACATTACGAATGGAGGCTCTCAATGAGCGCTGTAAACACGCCTGCTGGTTTTACCGATTACAAAGTCGCCGATATCTCCCTGGCTGCCTGGGGCCGTCGCGAGACCATCATTGCTGAATCGGAAATGCCTGCGCTGATGGGCCTGCGCCGCAAGTACCTGGAAGAGCAACCGCTCAAAGGTGCAAAAATCCTCGGCTGCATCCACATGACCATTCAGACCGCCGTGCTGATCGAAACCCTGGTAGCCCTGGGTGCTGAAGTTCGCTGGTCGTCCTGCAACATCTTCTCGACTCAGGACCAGGCCGCTGCATCCATCGCCGCTGCCGGCATCCCGGTTTTCGCCTGGAAAGGCGAAACTGAAGAAGAGTACGAGTGGTGCCTGGAGCAGACCATCCTCAAGGATGGCCAGCCATGGGACGCCAACATGATCCTCGACGACGGCGGCGACCTCACCGAACTGCTGCACAACAAGTACCCGGCTGTGCTGGAGCGCGTTCACGGCGTCACCGAAGAGACCACCACCGGTGTGCACCGCCTGCTCGACATGCTGGCCAAAGGCGAGCTGAAGGTTCCGGCGATCAACGTCAACGACTCGGTCACCAAGAGCAAGAACGACAACAAGTACGGCTGCCGTCACAGCCTCAACGACGCCATCAAGCGCGGCACCGACCACCTGCTGTCGGGCAAGCAGGCCCTGGTCATCGGTTACGGTGACGTGGGCAAGGGCTCGGCCCAGTCGCTGCGTCAAGAAGGCATGATCGTCAAGGTCTCGGAAGTCGACCCGATCTGCGCAATGCAAGCCTGCATGGACGGTTTCGAGCTGGTCTCGCCGTTCATCGACGGTATCAACAGCGGTACCGAAGCCAGCATCGACAAAGCCTTGCTGGGCAAGATCGACCTGATCGTGACCACCACCGGTAACGTCAACGTCTGCGACGCCAACATGCTCAAGGCCCTGAAAAAGCGCGCCGTGGTCTGCAACATCGGCCACTTCGACAATGAAATCGACACCGCTTTCATGCGCAAGAACTGGGCTTGGGAAGAAGTCAAACCACAGGTACACAAGATCCACCGTACCGGCCACGGCGACTTCGACCCACAGAACGATGACTACCTGATCCTGCTGGCCGAAGGCCGCCTGGTGAACCTGGGCAACGCCACCGGTCACCCAAGCCGGATCATGGACGGCTCGTTCGCCAACCAGGTGCTGGCACAGATCTTCCTGTTCGAGCAGAAATACGCCGACCTGCCAGCCGCTCAGAAAGCCGAGCGCCTGACTGTTGAAGTCCTGCCGAAGAAGCTCGACGAAGAAGTGGCACTGGAAATGGTCCGCGGCTTCGGCGGCGTGGTCACCCAACTGACCCCGCAACAGGCCGAATACATCGGCGTTACGGTTGAAGGGCCGTTCAAGCCACACGCCTACCGCTACTGATGGGCCAAAGCCGGTGTCGCTACCAAGCGTCACCGGCTTTTTTCTGTGAGCCAGTTGCAAAACTGGCCTGCTTGATCGGTTTACCAGGATTTCGCCATGTCTCAAGAACGTCGTTACAGCTTCGAGTTCTTCCCGACCAAGACCGATGCTGGACATGAAAAACTGCTCGCCACTGCCCGTCAGTTGGCCAGCTACAACCCGGATTTCTTCTCCTGCACCTATGGTGCCGGTGGCTCGACCCGCGACCGCACGATCAACACCGTGCTGCAGCTGGAAAACGAAGTGAAAGTACCGGCGGCCCCGCACCTGTCGTGCGTCGGCGACAGCAAGGATGATCTGCGCTCGCTGCTGACCCAGTACAAGGCCGCCGGCATCCAGCGCATCGTCGCCCTGCGCGGCGACCTACCATCAGGCATGGGCATGGCCAGCGGCGAGCTGCGCTACGCCAACGAACTGGTGGAGTTCATCCGCCAGGAAAGCGGTGAGCACTTCCATATTGAAATCGCCGCCTACCCGGAAATGCACCCCCAGGCGCGCAACTTCGAAGATGACCTGAAGAACTTTGTGCGCAAGGCCAACGCCGGTGCCAACAGCGCCATCACCCAGTACTTCTTCAACGCTGACAGCTACTTCTACTTCGTCGAGCGCGTGCAGCAGATGGGTGTGGATATTCCTGTCGTACCGGGGATCATGCCGATCACCAACTATAGCAAGCTGGCGCGCTTCTCCGACGCCTGCGGCGCTGAGATCCCGCGCTGGATCCGCAAACAGCTGGAAGCCTATGGTGATGATGTCAGAAGCATCCAGCAGTTCGGTGAAGAGGTCATCACCCGCATGTGCGAGCAACTGCTGCAAGGCGGCGCTCCAGGGTTGCACTTCTACACCCTGAACCAGGCCGAACCGAGCCTGGCGATCTGGAGCAATCTCAAGTTGCCCCGCTGATCGTCCTGCCTGGATCGACATGCACGGCTACTAGCCATAGCCGTGCGCACGTCGTAATCTCCAGCCATGCCCGACTTCACCCGCCTGTTGACCGCGCTGTTTCTCACTTGCCTAAGTGCCTTTGCTTACGGCGAGAAGCTGCGTATCGTCACCGAACCCTGGGCCCCCTATGTGTACCTGGAGAACGGCCAGGCCAAAGGCATCGACTACGAAGTCACCGCCGAGGTATTCAAGCGCCTTGGGATCGAGGTGGAATGGCAGTTTCTGCCCTGGAAGCGTTGCCTGGCCATGATCGAGCAAGGCCTGGCTGATGGTGTGCTGGACATCTTCCAGACCGAGCAACGCGACAGCCAGCTGTTCTACCCTAGCGAACCTTTGTCCGACGTTGAGTTCACCCTGTTCTATGCCAACGACCGCCCGCACAGGGTCAAGCGCCTGGAAGATCTGCGCGGCCTGACCGTCGGGACTTCACCTGGCTACAGCTACGGCACGGCGTTCATCGAATCGCCGCTGTTCACCCGTGAACCTGCTCCCACCCACGAAGCCAACTTCGGAAAGCTCGAGCGCGGGCGTATCGATCTGCTGATCACTGACCGCCGGGTAGGACGTTACCTGGTACGCAACCTGGGCCTGGGGCAGCAAATCAGCGAACTGCCGCTGGTGGTCAGCCGCCAGAGCCAGTACCTGGCCGTACGCCGCAATGTTGGCATGGACCTGCTGGCCCAGCGCTTTGCCGCCGAGCTGCGCCGCTTCAAGCGCGAACCGGCCTATGCCGAGCTGCATGCCCGTTACGCCAGTGCCGGGGATAACTTTCAACCCGCCGTTGAGCAGCAGGAAAGCAGCACACGCTGAATGCTCTGTTATACTCGGGCCTTCCCGCCAGGCTTACGCCCGGACGCTCGGCCTTGCAAAAGGCATCCCGACCGGCAGGACAGCGCGGCCAAGAGCCCGCCCGCCGCCCCGGATGCGCATTGAAGACCCTGCTGGACCGGACGCGATAGCATCAACTGATGCCCGTCGCGCCAGGCAAGATTATCCCATCGGGCTCAGCCCCCATTAGAACAGGATTGCTCATGTCCTTTGCCTCCCTCGGTCTCTCCGAGGCTCTAGTCCGCGCCATCGAGGCTGCGGGCTACACCCAGCCCACTCCGGTGCAACAGCGGGCCATTCCCGCCGTGTTGCAAGGCCGCGACCTGATGGTTGCCGCCCAGACAGGTACTGGTAAAACCGGCGGTTTCGCCCTGCCGATCCTTGAACGCCTGTTCCCCGGTGGTCACCCGGACAAATCCCAGCGTCATGGCCCACGCCAGCCGCGGGTACTGGTGCTGACCCCGACGCGCGAGCTGGCCGCCCAGGTTCATGACAGCTTCAAGGTCTACGCCCGCGAACTCAAGTTTGTCAGCGCCTGCATCTTCGGCGGCGTCGGTATGAACCCCCAGGTTCAGGCCATGGCCAAAGGTGTTGACGTGCTGGTGGCTTGCCCGGGTCGCTTGCTCGACCTGGCCGGCCAGGGCAGCGTTGATCTGTCCCACGTCGAAACCCTGGTGCTCGACGAAGCCGACCGTATGCTCGACATGGGCTTCATTCACGACGTGAAGAAGGTCCTCGCCCGCTTGCCGGCCAAGCGTCAGAACCTGCTGTTCTCGGCGACGTTCTCCAAGGACATCACCGACCTTGCCGACAAGCTGCTGCACAACCCGGAACGCATCGAAGTCACGCCGCCGAACACCACCGTCGAGCGTATCGAACAACGTGTCTACCGCCTGCCAGCCAGCCACAAGCGTGCCCTGCTGGCGCACCTGATCACCATGGGTGCCTGGGAACAGGTCCTGGTCTTCACCCGTACCAAGCACGGCGCCAACCGCCTGGCCGAGTACCTGGAAAAGCATGGCCTGACCGCCGCGGCGATCCACGGCAACAAGAGCCAGAACGCACGCACCAAGGCCCTGGCCGACTTCAAGGCCGGCAGCGTGCGTATCATGGTCGCCACCGACATCGCCGCACGTGGTCTGGACATCGACCAACTGCCGCACGTGGTCAACTTCGAGCTGCCCAACGTCGAGGAAGACTACGTCCACCGCATCGGCCGTACCGGCCGTGCCGGTCGTTCGGGCGAGGCCATCTCGCTGGTCGCCCCGGATGAAGAAAAGCTGCTCAAAAGCATTGAGCGCGTGACCCGCCAGAAGATCCAGGATGGCGACCTGATGGGCTTTGATGCCTCCAAGGTCGAAGCTGAAAAACCCGAAGTCCGTGAACGTCCGCAAAACAATCCGCGCGGTGGCCGTGGCCAGCGTGCCGATGGCAGCAATGCCGGTAGCGGCGGTCGCAAGGACAAAGGCAAGGATCAGGGCAAAGACAAAGGCCGCGAAAAGGACAAGGAAAAAACCGCGGAGAAATCCGCCGGTGGCCGCCAGGAGCGCAAGCCGCGCGACAACAAGCCGCGTCAAAGCCAGTCGGCCCAGCCAGGTACACCGCCGGTGTCGGCCAACCGTGATCCGGAAGAGTTCCTGGATGACGACGTGGACAATTTCGGCAACCGCGCCGACTACGTCAGCCCCTACCAGGGCAAGGGCAACCCGGGCCGCAATCGCCGTCCGGGCGCACCTGCGCAAACCGGTTCTGGTTCCGGCGCTGGTACTGGTACTGGCAACCCACCACGTGGCGGACAGCCGCGCAGCAACAACGGCCCGCGCAGCGGTGGCGGTGCAGCAGCCAATGGCGAGAAGCGCGGTGACGGCGCCCGAAATGGCGGTGGCAGCCGTGACGGTGGCGGTCGCAATCGCCGCCCGGCTCGTGATGATCAACCAAGCAAAGAGCCGGCCGTACGCAATCCGCGTGAAGGCCAGCCGCAGCCGAAGATCATGCACAAAGAGTCGAAAGTCGACCGCTTCCCGACTGCCGAACAGCTCGAACAGCTGCCAAGCCGTCCACGTGGCGAGAAGCCCGCACTGCTGACGCGCAACCGCTGAGTTAGCGACCGCGCCAACAAAAACGCCGCCCTCAGGGGCGGCGTTTTTGTTTGTCCAGCAACAATTACTTCTGCTTGATACCTTCGATCGAGATGTCCAGATCCAGGGTCTGCGAAGAAGCACCTGGGCCTTTGATACCGAAGTCGTTCAGGTTCAGCGTGGTGGTAGCGTTGAAGCCGGCACGCTCGCCACCCCATGGGTCCTTGCCTTCACCGTTGAAGGTGGCCTTGAAGATCACAGGCTTGGTAACGCCGTGCAGGGTCAGGTCGCCGGTCACGTCAGCGGTTTTCTCGCCGGTGGATTTGACAGCGGTAGAGACGAACTTGGCGTCTGGGTACGTCTTCACATCGAGGAAGTCTTTGCTGGCGATGTGCTTGTCACGCTCGGCGTGGTTGGACCACAGGCTGGCGGTTTTCAGGTCGACAGCGATCTTGCTGGCTTCAGGCTTGGCGGCATCCCAGCTGAAGGAGCCATCGAAATCCTTGAAGGTACCGTGGATGAAGCTGTAGCCCAGGTGGCTGATTTTCCAGTCAACGAAGGCGTGCTGGCCTTCCTTGTCGATCTTGTAGTCTGCTGCCATTGCCTGACCGGCCGAGAACAGTGCGGTACCGAGCGCCAGAGCGGCAAAAGTCTTTTTCAACATGCGTCTATATCCCTTTGGAGTTGAGGTTGAACATCAAGCTTTGCGGCCCAGCATGCGAGTCAGGGTCGCGTCACGGTCAATAAAGTGGTGTTTCAGGGCTGCCAGGCCGTGCAGCCCGGCAAAGATCACCAGGCCCCAGGCCAGGTAGAAATGGACCTCACCGGCAATATCGGCCTGATCGGGAATACTGCTGATCAGTGCCGGCACTTCGAACAAGCCGAACACCGGGATGCCGACACCATCGGCGGTAGAAATAAGGTAACCGGCGATCATCACCGCGAACAGGCCCAGGTACAGCACGCCATGGCCTAGTTTGGAGGCAATGCGGGTGAACGTGCCGTGATTGTCCAGGGCTGGCGGTGGCGGGCTGACAAAGCGCCAGAGCACGCGTAGCAACATTACCCCCAGCAGGACCAGGCCAATGCTTTTGTGCAGGTCGGGGGCGTCTTTGCGCCATAGGCTGTAGTAGTCCAGGCCCATCATCCACAGGCCCAGGCCGAACAGGCCGAATACAGCCAGAGCAACACCCCAGTGCAGGACGATGCTGACAAAGCCATAACGAGAAGGTGAATTGCGCAGTTGCATTGCCGTGTTTCCCTGTAAGAACTGTGCTCAAGACTAACGAGTTATCTATCGATTAAAAGCAGAAAAACTTGCTGTGAAATATCGAGAAATATGATCTTTAGTATGAGGCGAAGCTATTAAGGAAACATTAACTACGTGGGAAGGGAAGCCCCTGAGGGTCTTGGGGCCGCGATACGGCCCATCGCCGGCAACGCCGGCTCCCACAAGTTCAGCTTGCACAAAACCCTGTGGGAGCCGGCCTTGCCGGCGATGAAGTCAGCGCTCTATTGCACCTTGGCCTGGGTATTGGCCAGCGGCTTTTTCGCAGGCTCCGCCTTGGCGGCGGCTTTCTTGGCCGGTGCAGCCTTGGCTGCCGTCTTCTGCTGCTGTTGCGTCTTGGCTACCGGCTTCTTCGCCGGTGCCTGCTTGGCCGCAGGTTTGGCCGGGGTCGCTTTCACCGGCGCCTTGACTGGCTCTTCCTTGGCCACGGGTGCCACCACAGGCGCTGGTGCAGCCGCCGGGGTTGGTGTCGGAGCCACCTCGACCGGCTTGGCCGCTGGCTGCTCGGCAGGCTTGTCAGCTGCACCGAACAGGCGCTTGAAGAACCCTGGCTTGCCCTCTTCCTGCTTCACCGGTGCCTCGGCCTTGGCCGCTTTGTCGGACGAGCCGCCAAACAGGTTGCTGAAGAAGTTGCCCTTGCTCGCCGCCGCCGCTGCAGCGGTGCCTGCAGCGGCGGTAGCAGCAACCGCCTTGACCGGTTCGAACGACTTGCCGGCAGCCAGGTCCTGGACCTGACTGGCAGCGCGCTGGCCACTGCGCAGTGCGCCTTCGAGGGTGCCTGGGTACATCGCATCGGTGTGCTCACCAGCAAAGGCAATGCGCTGCACCGGACGCTCCCACAGGCGCCAGAACTTGCTGATCTGGCCTGGCCCGTAGGCCAGGTAGGCGCCACCGGTACCAGCGTCGGTGCTGTAACGGCGTACTTCGTAACCGCTGAAGGCACCCCGGGCTTGCGGGTAGAAGGCGTGCAGGCGAATCAGTACCTGATCGACCATCTGCTTGTCGCCAAAGGCCTGGAGCAGACGGGCGTTGTCACCGGAGAGGTTGATTACGACGTTGGCGCCGCCCTTGAGCGCAGGCTCGATCCAGAGCATGCCCAGACCAGTATTGCTGTAGATTTCGCCGGACATCCGCGCGCGGCTTTCCCACACCGGTGTCTTGAACTTGAGCATCAGCTGGTCGCGCCAGCCGTAGTTGGTGCCCTTGAGGGCAGCCAGGTGTTTGGTGTCCAGGCCTGGGGTCATCTGGATTTTCGACAGCGCACGCAGCGGTACCGCCAACACGACATAGTCGGCCTGGTAACCGACGCTACCCACCTTGACGGTAACGCCGTCCTTGTCCTGAATGATGGCGCTGACCGGCGACTGGGTCTTGATGGTCTTCAGTTGCTTGACGAAGGCCTGGGCCAATACCGGGCTGCCGCCAGGCAGGCGTGCGGCGCGCAGGTCACGGTCGCTGACGCCACGGTAGACGCGGGTCTGCTGGGCGAAGTAGAGCAGCGACAGGCGCGAAGGCTCGTCGTAGCGGGTACGGATCTGCTGGTTGATCAACTGACGCGCGGTAGCTGGCAACTGCAGCTTGTCGAGCCAGCCGGAAACGTTGAGCTGGTCCAGGGCAAACAGGGTGCTGTTGGCCGCCGGGTTCAGGGGATCATCGATCGAACGCGCCAGGTCGTCGAGGGTCTTCTCGTAGCGCTTGAGCGCCTCGGCAGTGGCCGGTTGCTTGGTGGCAAGGTCGGCCGCGCTGAAATACTCGCCGTCGATCAGATAGCCAGGAGTGCGCACGAACTCCGGCGCCGGCAGGGTGCTGAGCTTGAAGGCGTCCAGGTACTGGTTGAGCACCGGCTGGGCCTTGCTGTTGCCGATCCATTCACTGGTGGCCAGGCCCGAGCGCCCGCCCATGCCGGATTTGGCTTCCAGCAGGGTCACCTGCCAGCCTTTGTTCTGCAACTCATAGGCGGCTGTCAGGCCGGCCAGACCGCCACCGACGACGATTGCCGTCGGGGCCTTGTCTTTGGCCAGCGCAGCGCCGCTGAACAGTCCTATCATTACCAGCGCACAGGCGCGCAGCCAACCAGCAGACATTTGGCGAACTCCGGATATAAAGCAGAAGTGTTTTGGGGGGATCCCCCAGAAAGAGTAGCCGAAGGATACGCCACGCCAAGCGCCCCCGCCAGCAAGCCCAGCACCCTGATTGCAGCGTACGGGTTGTTCTCGACCGGCGCTTTGCATAGGCTTGCGCGGCATGTCCAAGCCGCCGTCGTCAGGAGAATCGAAATGGGCCTCAACCAACAGTGGATGGAACGCGACCTCAA
Source organism: Pseudomonas rubra (assembly GCF_028656935.1). Taxonomy (GTDB): domain Bacteria; phylum Pseudomonadota; class Gammaproteobacteria; order Pseudomonadales; family Pseudomonadaceae; genus Aquipseudomonas; species Aquipseudomonas rubra. Next base: position 191,804 of record NZ_JAMDGZ010000019.1, on the reverse strand, counting down.
GGTCCTGTGGCATCCCTGCACCCAGATGAAAGACCACGAAAAGCTGCCGCTGATTCCGATCAAGCGCGGTGAAGGCGTTTGGCTGGAAGACTTCGAAGGCAAACGCTACCTCGACGCCGTCAGCTCCTGGTGGGTCAACGCCTTCGGTCATGCCAATCCGCGCATCAACCAGCGCATCAAGGACCAGGTCGACCAGCTCGAGCATGTGATCCTCGCCGGCTTCAGTCACCAACCGGTGATCGAGCTGTCCGAGCGTCTGGTGCAGATCACCCCTGCAGGCCTGGACCGGGTGTTCTACTCCGATAATGGTTCGTCCTGCATCGAAGTGGCGCTGAAAATGAGTTTCCACTACTGGCTGAACAAGGGTCAGCCAGAGAAAAAGCGTTTCGTCACCCTGAGCAACAGCTATCACGGCGAGACCATTGCGGCGATGGCGGTTGGCGATGTGCCGTTGTTCACCGAAACCTACAAGGCATTGCTGCTCGACACCATCAAGGTACCCAGCCCGGACTGCTACCTGCGCCCCGAAGGCATGGGCTGGGAAGAACACTCGCGCAACCTGTTCGCGGCCATGGAGCAGACCCTGGCAGAGCACCACGCCAGCGTCGCTGCGGTGATTGTCGAGCCGCTGATCCAGGGCGCCGGTGGCATGCGCATGTACCACCCGGTGTACCTCAAGCTGTTGCGCGAAGCCTGCGACCGCTACGGCGTGCACCTGATCCACGACGAAATCGCCGTAGGCTTTGGCCGCACCGGGACGATGTTCGCCTGCGAACAGGCCGGCATCCGTCCGGATTTCCTGTGCCTGTCCAAGGCCTTGACCGGTGGTTACCTGCCGCTGGCAGCCTGCCTGACCACCAACGAGGTGTACAGCGCCTTTTACGACGATTACCCGACCCTGCGCGCCTTTCTTCATTCTCACAGTTACACCGGCAACCCGCTGGCCTGTGCCGCAGCGCTGGCGACCCTGGATATCTTCGAGCAAGACAACGTCATCGAAGCCAACAAGGCGCTGGCCCAGCGAATGGCAACGGCGACTGCGCACCTGGTCGACCACCCGCATGTCGCCGAAGTGCGCCAGACCGGCATGGCCCTGGCCATCGAGATGGTCCAGGACAAGTCCAGCAAGAGCGCCTATCCGTGGCAGGAACGCCGCGGCTTGAAGGTCTTTGAGCACGCTCTGAGCCGCGGTGCCCTGCTGCGCCCCTTGGGCAGCGTGGTGTACTTCCTACCGCCTTATGTGATCACCCCAGAGCAGATCGACTTCCTTGCCCAGGTGGCCACTGAAGGCATCGACATTGCCACCAGCAGCAAGGTCAGCGTGGCGGTGCCGGCTGACTTCCACCCTAATTTCCGCGATCCGGGCTAACCCCATCGCCTGTAGGAGCGGGCTTGCCCCGCGATCCGGGTTGCCTGCATCGCGGGGCAAGTCGAGGCGTCGAACCGCCACTCCCACATAGCACCAACACATATTTAGAGTTAGTACATGAGACTGTCCCGCTTCTTCATCGATGCCCCCCTGAGCCTCGGCGAGCACGACCTGCCCGAAGCCCAGGCCCACTACATCGGCCGCGTGCTGCGCATGGCTGCCGGTGACGCCGTACAACTGTTCGACGGCAGCGGCCAGGAATTTCGCGGCCAGTTGCTCGAAGTCGGCAAGAAAGCCGTCCGCGTGCAGCTCGATGAAGCCTTCGCCGGGCAAGCCGACTCCAGCCTGCACATCCACCTCGGCCAGGGCCTGTCCCGCGGCGAACGCATGGACTGGGCGATCCAGAAAGCCACCGAGCTGGGCGTCGCGGCCATCACCCCGATCGTCAGTGAGCGCTGCGAAGTGCGCCTGAAGGATGAGCGCGCCGACAAGCGCCTGGCCCACTGGCGTCAGGTGGCAATCAGCGCCTGCGAACAGTGCGGGCGCTCAAGCGTGCCGGTGATTCATCCGCCGCAGCTGCTGGCCGACTGGCTCAAGGCTTGCGACGAGGACCTCAAGCTGGTCCTGCACCCGGTCGCCGAGCCCATGATCAGCCATCAGAAGCCGGCCAGCCTGGCCTTTCTGATCGGCCCAGAAGGCGGCCTCAGCGAAGCGGAAGTCGAGCAGGCCAAAGGCGCAGGCTTTCACGCCGCGCGCCTGGGCCCACGCGTGCTACGCACCGAAACCGCACCGGTGGTCGCCCTGTCCGTCGCCCAGCAGTTGTGGGGCGACTTTTAAAGGACGTAGAAGAACACCGCGATGAAGTGCAGCAGGCTGCCGGCGATCACGAACAGGTGCCAGATGCCATGCCAATGGCGAAAGCGGCTGTCGTAAGCAAAGAAGATGATGCCGATGGTGTAAAACGCCCCGCCACCTGCGAGCCAGGCAAAGCCTGCAGTACCGAGGCTGGCCAGTAACGGCTTGACCGCAACCAGGACGATCCAGCCCATCAACGCGTAGATGATGATCGACATGACCCGCGCTTCCGAGCGCGGCTTGATCTCTTGCAGCATGCCGATCAGCGCCAGCCCCCAAACCACCCCGAACAGGCTCCAGCCCCAGGGCCCACGCAAGCTGACCAGGCAGAACGGGGTGTAGCTGCCGGCAATCAACAGGTAGATCGACAGGTGATCGAGCTTGCGCATGATCACTTTGGCCCTGCCGCGCACGCTGTGATACAGCGTCGAGATGCTGTAGAGCAACAGCAAGGTAAAACCATAGATCGCCAGGCTGACGATTTTCCAGGGATCGCCCTGCAGGCTTGCCACCACCAGCAACCAGATGGCGCCGATACAGGCCAGAACGGCGCCGACCAGATGGGTCCAGGCGTTGAAACGTTCACCGTGATACATGCAACAGGGTCCTCCTGACTTGAAACAGGACTCCCATCCTACACAGGCAAATGTTTCAAACCACCCCTGCGTCCACCATCAGTTGCTCCAGTGCGGGCAAGTCCGGGACTCGCGCCACCTGCTCACCCACCTGCACCGCCGCCAGCTCCAGGGCGGCCAGCGGCACATCGACGAAGTTGAGCTGGCTATCGAGCTTGCACGAGCGCGGGATACCCTGCACCAGCAAGGCGACAAAGCGCAACGGGCTGCTGCCCAAGGCATTGAGCACCACGATGCGCGCCCGCTCGCCCACCTGCAGCTGGCCACCACACGCCGCCTCGAAGCTCAGCAGGGGCAGGCGCTGGCCACGCCAGTCGATCCAGCCGAGCAACCATTCAGGCGGCTCCAGGGTCGGACTACCGGCTTGAAAGCCGATCAACTCGGCCACGGCAACGTTGGGCAGCACCAGGCAGCGATCGCTCAAGGGCAGCAGCAAGCCGGTCAGGCTGCTGCGCCGGTTATGCCGGGCGTTTTGTTCAAGCATCGCGGTGACTCCATTGGGCAATGCTCTGCAGCAGCACCGATTCCTGATAGGGCTTGCCCAGGTAGTCGTTGACACCAATGGCAATGGCCCGATCTCGGTGCTTCTGGCCGGTGCGCGAGGTGATCATGATGATCGGCAGGTCCTTGAGCTGGGGATCATGGCGAATCTGGGTGGCGACTTCAAAGCCGTCCATGCGCGGCATCTCGATATCCAGCAGAAGAATATCCGGACGATGCTCCTGCAACAGGGCCATGGCGTCGACACCGTCCTTGGCGGTCAGCACATTCATGCCATGGCGCTCGAGCAGGCGCCCGGTGACCTTGCGCACGGTGACCGAATCGTCCACCACCATGACCAGCAGCGGCCTTGCCGGCAAACTGCCAAGGCTGTCCCGGCGCTGACCGGCGCTGCCCGGGTGGTGCCGGGCCATCTGCTGCAAACCGCGCAACTGGCCGGGCAGATCGAGAATCAGCACCACCCGCCCATCACCCAGTAACGTCGCCCCGGACAAACCCTGGACCGCCGCAAACTGCGGCCCGAGGCTCTTGACCACGATTTCGCGGCTGGCTGCCAGGCCATCGACCTGCACTGCATATTGCTGATCATGAGAGTGCACCAGCAGTACCGGCAGCGGCAGGCTCTGGCCCAACAGCTTTGGCTGCGTTGCGCCCTGCAGCAGTTCACCCAGGTAGTGCAGCGCGTAGCGGTGCCCGGCGTACTGGTAATACGGCGGATCGAGCTGATAACAGGCTTCCAGCTCGGCTGGCGGCACGCGGACAATACCTTCGATGGTGTTCAGCGGAATCGCGTACTGCTCTTCCCCGTAGTGGACCATCAGCCCGCGGTTGATCGACACGGTGAACGGAAGACGAATCAGAAAGCGCGCGCCCTTGCCCGGGTTCGACTCGATCACCATCGATCCACCGAGCTGCTTGACCTCTTCATGCACCACGTCCATGCCCAGGCCCCGTCCGGAAATCTGGGTGATCTTCTCGGCAGTGGAAAACCCCGGCTGCAGAATGAACTGCATGATCTCGTGGTCGCTGAGCACAGCGGCAGGGTCGAGCAGCCCGCGCTTGATCGCTTTGCGCCGCACGGCTTCCAGCGGCACCCCGGCGCCGTCATCGCTCATTTCGATGACGATATCGGCCCCTTCATGCAGCAGGTTCAGGCAAATCAGCCCCTGCTCCGACTTGCCCGCCGCCAGGCGCGCCTCCCGCGACTCCAGGCCATGGTCAACGGCGTTGCGCAGCATATGCTCCAGGGGCGCCATCATGCGCTCCAACACGCTGCGGTCCATTTCCCCTTCAGCATTGCCGACCACCAGCTCGACCTGCTTGCCCAGCTCACTGGACACCTGCCGCACCACCCGCTGCAAACGCGGCACCAGGCGCTCGAACGGCACCATGCGCGTGCGCATCAGGCCCTCCTGCAGCTCACTGTTGACCCGCGCCTGTTGCTGCAACAGGCTCTGCGCGTCATGGGCACGCACACTCAGGGTTTCCTTCAGGTCAAGCAAGTCGGAGGCCGATTCGAACAGGGCCCGGGACAACTGCTGCAACTGCGAATGGCGGTCCATTTCCAGTGGGTCGAAATCCTCATAAGCCTGGCCATCGCCATCTGCCTGGCGGCTGAGGATGCGTCCCTGGGTTTCAGTGTCCAGGCGTCTGAGCTGATCGCGCATGCGCTCCAGCGTGGTTTCCATCTCGCTCAAGGCCACTTGCGCATCGTTGACCTGCTGCTCGATTCGGCCACGGATGATCGAGTTTTCCCCGGCTAGGTTGCCAAGGTCATCCAGCAGTTCCGAAGCCACCTTGACCATGTCACCGGCGCCACGCTCAGGCGCGGTCACCGGCAGCTCCGGCGGTGCCGTGTCCGCTAGCGCCTGGCTGGCGCCGGCGTCGGCCAGGGCCGCGCTGCTGAAGTTGCGGATGTAGTCGATCAGCGCCGTGGCCGCATGCAGCGGCTGTTGCAGGCGCACGGCGTCGAGCATATGAGCCAGACGGTCATGGCAGTTCTGCAGCAGGCTGAACAGCGCTGCACTGGGCTGCAGCTGGCCGGCTGCGAGCAACTCGTAGAGAAATTCAAGCTCGTGGGCCAGGTCGCCGATCGGTGCGATCTCGACCATCCGCGCCCCCCCTTTGAGGGTGTGCAAGTCGCGCAGCAGGTTCTCTACTTCAACGCCGTTGCGCGGCTCGGCCTGCCAGCGCAGCAGCGCTGCGCTGGAGCTTTCGACCAGGTCGAGGCTTTCTTCGAGGAAGATTTCCAGCAGTTCTTTGTCGCCTGCATCCTGCTGCGCTTCGACCGGTTTTTCCACAGGTGTCGGCTGCGGTGCGTCATGGCGGAACTCGCGCAGCGCCGCCAGCAGTTCGACCTGAGCTGTGGGCAACTGGCCTTGCTGCAACTGCTCAAGCATGTGCGCCAGCTGCTGGTGGCTACGCTTGAGCAAGGCGAACAGCTCGGCGCCAGCGCTGAAGCGGCGGTCTACCAAGCCTTCGTACAGAAGCTCCAGCTCTTGCGCCAGCGCTTCGAATGCCCCCAAGGTGGCCATCTGCGCGCCCCCCTTGAGGGTTTGCAAATCGCGCGACAACGATGACAACGCCGAAGCATTGTCGATGTCCAGCAACCAGCGCGCCAGGGCCTGGCCGGCGCTGTCGAGAATGTCATTGGCCTCGTCGAGAAACAGCTCCAGCACGGCGGGGTCCGGCACCTGGGCCGCCAGTTCCGCGGTGGCACTGGCAAGCTCGGTGACTGCCCCGCCCTGGCTGCTGACCAGTCCCATGGCCGAGGGATCGAGGCCCTCGGCCAACAGGTCACGCAAGGCCTGCAGTCGTTCGGGACGCGGGGCGACTTCCTGGCCGGCGGCAATCTGATCGAGCATGTCGATCAAGGCTTCATGGGCACCCTGGGCCTCGCTGAAGAACCGCGCGCTGACCGCCAGGCTACTCTCCTCCACGGCGCCATACAGGTCGAGCAGGGCTTCGCACAGTTCGTCCACTTGCCACAGGTCGGCCAGGTGCGCGCTCTGCCCCAGGGTAGTCAATTCATCGAGCAGGGCGCTGAGTTCCTGGCGCTCGCCCGGATGCTCCTGCCAGCGCAGCAGCAGCGACTCGGCATCCAACAGGATGTCCATGCCCTGGGCCAGGAAGCTGGCGATCAGTTGCGGGTCACGCTTGACCCGCAAGCCCTGGCTGGGCGCAACGAGCAAGGCTTGCAGGCGCGCATCGACTACCTGATGGATATCGGCGATCAACGTCGCGGCCCCGGCAATCGGCGCCAACGGTGTACTGAACAGCTGCTGCAGACCACGCCGCAGCAAGGGCTCTGCGGTTTCCAGCAGGTAAATTTCTTCGAGGTCGAATACCAGTTGATGGGCCTTGAACTCACGGGCCAGCAAATCCAGGCCACCGGCCAGCTCGGCAATCGGCAACACACCGGCCATCGCCGCACTGCCTTTGAGGGTATGCAAGGCACGCTGCAGGCTGTCGCTGACCGCCAGCGGCAGATGCCGGTCGGCCTCGCGCAAAAAGACTTCCAGGCTATCCAGGTGCCCCAGCGCTTCGTTACGGAAAATCTCCAGCAACTGCGGGTCAATGGCCTCGCTGGCCTCGGCCTGGCTGTGCGGGTCATTCATTGCCAGGGCATGCAGGTGGGCGGCCAGTTGTTCGATTTCGGCGTGGGCCGGCGCCTGGCCCCTGGCAAACTCGCCGAGCAGCACCGGCAACTGACCCAGCGCCTGCTGCAACGCCGCCAACGGCGCCTGGCCAATTTCCACCCGGCCTTCGAGCACACGGTTGAGAAAGTGCTCTGCCGCCCAGGCCAGTTCCGCCAGTACCTGTGCACACACCATGCGCCCGCTGCCCTTGAGGGTATGCAGGCCACGGCGCAGCTCGATCAACGCCTCGCGGTCGGTGCCATCGGCTTGCCAGCGGGCCCACATGGCATTGAGCAAAGGGAGTAGCTCGTTGGCTTCTTCAAGAAAGATCTCGCGAAGCTCGTCGTCAACTGGCGGATCTTCAAGCACCGCAAGCGGCGCCGCTTCGACCACCACCGGTTCAGCCTCCAGCCGATAGCCGAGCATACCGAGGCTATTCTGCGCCACTTCGAGGAAGCGCGAGGGATTGGCCTGAGGGTCGGCGATCAGCCACTGCAGGTAGCACTCACACGCGCTCAAGGCCTCGGCCAGATGCCCCAGGGCGGCCGGATCGGTTAGCGATGCACTGCTCAACAGCCGCTGCTGCACATAATCACCGCAGTGCCCGATCAATGCCGCAGCCCGTGGCAGCATCAGCATCGCCAGGGCGCCACGGATCTGCTGCAGCAAACCTGGCAGCCCTTGCAGGCGCTGGGGTTGCCAACCGGCATCCAGACAATCGCCGATCTGGTCCTTGACCTGCTGCAACACGGCATAGGCTTCTTCGAGCACCAACTGACGAATTTCGGCCAGGTCCGTGCCGGGCAGCGGGCTCTGGCTGTTCTGCTCCAGCGGCCCGACCATGCCCGCCAGCGTCGCCTCGACATACAACAGTGCCCCGGCGATATCCATCAGCAAGGCGTCGGCAGGTTCACGCTGGCCCTGGGCCAGGCTTTGCAACACCAGCACCTGGTCGATGATCACCCGCCGTGGCTGACCAAAGCCCAGCACGGCCAAGGTGTCGGCGATCTGTCGCAGCGGCGCCAGCAGTGGTTCCAGCTCGCCCAGATGCTGGCGATCGCCACGCACGAACTGGTCGAGGCGCTCCTTGACCCGTTTGAGGTCCTCGCACAACGCCGCAACGACCGAACGCAAGGCATCACGATCGGGGCCGGCCTGCAGGCGGTCGCGCCAGGTGCCCAGGTACAGGTCAAGGTTGGCCAACTGTTCGGCGTCAGCAGGACTGCTGGCGAGCAGGCTGTCCTGGGCCAAGGCCCCTGCGCCGCGCTCTGCTCGCAACTGATTGAGCACCGGCAACACCACCAGTGGCAAATCGCGGCGGGCACTGCGCAGACGCTCAAGGTACAGCGGCAACTGCTCCAGGCCGCGAAACAATGCCCCCAGGGCTTCGCCGCGCTGGTTGGCACGGCCCTGGCGCAAGGCCAGGCCCAGTTGCTCCATCTCCTCGGCGAGCAGCGCTGCGCCATTGAGTTCAAGCATCAGCAGGCAGCCGCGCACTTGATGCAACTGTTCGATGAAGCCATCGAGCACCGCTTCGTCCCCGGGCTCGGCGGCGAAGTGTTCAAGGGTCTGGCGTGCTTGCCCCAGGCAGTCGGCAATCGAGCCTTTGACCCAGGCCAGCGCCACCGTATCGTGCCGATCCGCCATAACTGCTCCCATCACCATGATGCCCTCAACGCGGCGGCGCCGGCGGCAGGGTAAAGCCGGACACCGAGCGGCGCATTTCACTGGCCATGCGCGCCAGGTTGCCGATGCTCTCGGCGGTGGCGGTTGAGCCCGCCGAGGTTTGCGAGGTGATCTGTTGAATCACCGACATGGTATGCGAGATCTGCCCGGCCGAAGAGGTCTGCAGCTGGGCGGCATCGGAGATGCTGTGAATCAGATCGGCGAGGGTTTGCGACACGCCTTCGATTTCCGCCAGGGCAACCCCGGCATCCTGGGCCAGACGCGCACCGCGTACCACCTCAGCGGTGGTCTGCTCCATGGAAATCACCGCTTCGTTGGTGTCGGCCTGAATGGTGCGCACCAAGGCTTCGATCTGCCGCGTGGCCGACGACGAGCGTTCGGCCAGGCGTTGTACTTCGTCGGCCACCACGGCAAAGCCGCGGCCGGCTTCCCCGGCCAGCGAAGCCTGGATCGCCGCGTTGAGGGCAAGGATGTTGGTCTGATCGGCAATGTCGTCGATCAGGTTGACGATATCGCCGATCTCCTGGGACGACTCGCCCAGGCGCTTGATCCGTTTAGCGGTGTCCTGGATCTGTTCGCGGATGTTGTCCATGCCATTGATGGTGTTGTGCACCACTTCGTTGCCCTTGTTGGCGATGGCCACCGAACGCTCGGCCACTTTCGCCGACTCGTAGGCGTGGGTGGACACCCGGTCGATGGATTCGGCCATGTCACCGACCGCCACCGAGGCATCGCTGATCTGTTGGGCCTGGTGCTCGGAGGCCTTGGCCAGCTGACGTGCAGTGTTCTGGGTGTCCTGCACGGCGGCGGCGACTTCTTCGGCACTCAGGTTGATGGTCGCCACCAGATCGCGCAGTTGGTCGATGGAGTAATTGATCGAATCGGCGATGGCCCCGGTAAAGTCTTCAGTCACCGAGACCGTCACCGTCAGGTCGCCATCGGCGAGGTCTTCGATCTCATCGAGCAGGCGCATGATCGCCTGCTGGTTGCGTTCGTTCTTCTCGGCAGTTTCGCGCAACTGGCGGTGAGTGGTGCGCACCATCACCAGGCCGATGAGGATGATCGAGGCCAGCGCCAGCAAGCCCAGTACGTAGCCGCCGACCGTATCCAGGGTGCGCCCACCGGCCAGGTTTTCAAAGCCGGTGGCCAGCCGCGAGGCTTCATCGAGCAGGGTTTGCGACAGGCCGAAGATACTGCCGGCAGCTTCACGGACGCGGAACAGCTCGGGGGAGGTTTCGAGGATTTCGTCCACGGAACCGGCGACGAACTGGAACAACTCGGCGATCTCGGCCAGGCGCGCGCGGGCGTCCGGATCTTGCACGCGAGTAATCTGGATCGTTTCGTTGCCGCCGAGCATGGCTTCGAGCACCTGGCCAAAACGGCTGGCGTCGCGACCAAAGGCATCAGCGGCCTGCACCGCAGTATCGTCGCCGGCCAGCACGGTGTTGACCGAGCCCAGAATGCGTTCGGCCAATAGCGACTGGCGCTGGGCCACGGCCACCTGGCTGGCCGGTGCCCCGCTCTGCAGGAGGATCTCTACGACCTTTTCGTATTCGATCTGCAACTGCGGCACGGTTTCAGCCAGGGTCGCGGCAACCTGATGCAACGACAGCACGGTCTGCTCGCTGGCCAGAATCGTATCGGTGTTCTTGCGCAGGTTCTCCCAGTCGCGCAGCACGGCGTCCATTTCCTTGCGCACCGCCGGTGGCGCCGCGGGCAGGCCGGTACCGGCATCGCCTTTTTTCAGGTAGCCCCAGCGCTGCTCGAAATCGTTACGCGCCTCGCTCAGCAAGCGAAAAGCCACGGCCTTGCCGGCAGCGGCTTCGGTGGCGTTCTTGGCGATGCGCTGGGACAGCACGCGCAACTCACCGGCATGGCCGATGTACTGCTTGTCGTAGTTGGCCTGGGTGTTGAGGTAGGCAAAGTTGGCGAACAGCAGGATGATCGACAGGATCAACACCACGAACAACGCCGCGATCTGCGCGCTGTTGCGGGAGCCCTGGGACGATGGAGCCGTCTTGGTGGTGGTCACGGGAGAGGCATTCCTTTACAGCGCGACATCAAGAAAACCCGGCGCCTGGGCCAGGGCGAAGGGGCTGAAGATCGCCCAACTGCGCTCGCGCTGAAAATGCCCTTGAACAAAGGGCGCAGCAGCGCTGAGCAGTGGGGTTGGCGGCGACAGGTCGAGGCTGTGCAGAGGAAAATGCTGCAAGCCCAGCACTTCATCGACCAGCAACCCGGTGAACAGCTCGTCATGATCGAGCACCAGAACCCGCCGTTGCTTGCGCGGCGCCGACAGGCCCAGGCCAAAGAAGCCACGCAGGTCCATCACCGGCAGCAGGCGACCGCGCACATTGGCCACGCCGCTGACCCACGGCTTGACCCCGGGGATGCGACTCAGGCGCGGCTCATGCAGGACCTCGGCAACTTCGCCCATGGGCGCGACGAACCACTGTTCGGCGATGCGAAAGCCAATGCCGCTCCAGCTCTGCAGGCGGGTTTCCTGCAGCGGCAGGTCGGCGGCCAGCAAGCGGCAACGCCGGTCGATGTCCAGCAGCAGCTCGAAGGCCGTCAGCGACTCGCCCATGGGCCGGGTGGTCAACCTTTGAGCACGTCGTTGAGCTTCTTGATCAGGGTGTCTTCGTCCACCGGCTTGGTCAGGTAGTCCTTGGCGCCCTGGCGCTGGCCCCAGACCTTGTCGGTCTCCTGATCCTTGGTGGTGACGATGATCACCGGGATGTGCGCGGTTTCAGGGTCTTTGCTCAGCTGGCGGGTAGCCTGGAAGCCATTGACCCCGGGCATGACGATGTCCATCAGCACCGCATCGGGCTTTTCGTGACGGGCCAGAGCCACACCGTCGGCACCGTTTTCGGCCTTGAGCACCTGATGCCCGTGTTTTTCGAGCATACCGGTCAGTTTGTACATTTCGGTCGGCGAATCGTCGACGATCAGAACTCGGGCCATGCTGTTCCCCATGAAGGAATAGACGCCTGCGCAGACGCAGTGTCAGGGTGCGTGTTGTTCTTCTGCGGCGAATCCGGGCACATGGGTGCGGATTGCATCCAGCAGTTCTTCCTTGCTGAAAGGCTTGGTCAAAAATTGATCAGATCCGACGACACGGCCGCGGGCCTTGTCGAACAGGCCATCGCGGGACGACAGGAGTATCACCGGCGTGTCCTTGAAGCTGCTGTTCTGCTTGATCAGGGCACAGGTCTGGTAACCGTCCAGACGCGGCATCAGCACGTCGACGAAAATGATCTGTGGCTGGTGGTCGATGATCTTGGCCAGGGCGTCGAAACCGTCGATGGCCGTAATGACCTCACATCCTGCTTCACTGAGCAATATCTGAGCGGTGCGGCGAATCGTCTTGGAGTCGTCGATCACCATTACCTTCAATGCCGCGCCGGGCTGTTCCATAATTGCTCTACCATCGCTGCTCTAGCGTCGCCTGGAAGGCCGTGCAGGCCACGTGCCAGGCCTTTTTAGCACACTCTGGGGGGTGCATTCCATCGGCCCGCGCCGACGCCCGCCAACGCACTGGCCAGGATGCGTTTTTCCCTTGACCGCCAGCGCTGCGAGCGCCACCCTGACGCCACTTTTCATTCGAGCCAATGCGGCCCATTGCCGCTGAGAGGATTTAGCCCATGAGCGTTCGCCTCGGGATTGTCATGGACCCCATTGCGCGCATTTCCTATAAAAAGGACAGCTCGCTAGCCATGTTGCTGGCCGCCCAGGAGCGCGGCTGGTCGCTGTTTTACATGGAACAGCAGGACCTCTACCAAGGCGCCGGTGAAGCCCGTGCGCGCATGCGCCCACTGAAAGTCTTCGCCGACCCCGAGCACTGGTTCGAGCTTGATGCAGAACAAGACAGCGCCCTGAGCGAGCTGGACGTGATCCTGATGCGCAAGGATCCGCCGTTCGACATGGAGTTCGTCTACAGCACCTACCTGCTGGAGCAGGCCGAAGCCGCCGGGGTGCTGGTGGTCAACCGCCCGCAAAGCCTGCGCGACTGCAACGAGAAGCTGTTCGCCACACTGTTCCCGCAGTGCACCCCACCGACCTTGGTCAGCCGCCGCGCCGATATCCTGCGCGAGTTCGTCAACCAGCAGGGCGACACCATCCTCAAGCCCCTGGACGGCATGGGCGGCACCTCGATCTTCCGCCATCGCCCGGGCGATCCGAACCTCTCGGTGATCCTCGAAACCCTGACCGCCAATGGCGCCCAGCAAATCATGGCGCAAGGCTATCTGCCGGCCATCAAGGACGGCGACAAGCGCATCCTGATGATCGATGGTGAGCCGGTGCCTTACTGCCTGGCGCGCATTCCGGCGTCTGGCGAAACCCGTGGCAACCTGGCCGCCGGTGGCCGTGGCGAAGCCCGGCCGCTGACCGACCGCGACCGCTGGATCGCTGCACAGGTCGGCCCGACCCTGCGCGAGAAGGGCCTGCTGTTCGTTGGCCTGGACGTGATCGGCGAACACCTGACCGAAATCAACGTCACCAGCCCGACCTGCATCCGCGAAATCGATAACGCCTTCGGCACCCGTATTGGCGTGCTGTTGATGGATGCCATTGATCGCAAGCTCAAGGCGCGCTGACAACCGACGCGGAGCAACCGCGCAGAGTGGGGTATCATGCCGGTCGTTTTTATGACCTGGGCACCTGTTCTGCCGGTTTTCCCCGGTTTTTGCAGCTGCTGGATACCTGATGACGCTTCCTGCTGACATCCCTGCCGACTTCTCTCCACCCCGCGTACGCCCGGTGGACCGCCTGGGCTTTACCCTGTTCCTGGCGGCGCTGCTGCACCTGGCGCTGATCCTCGGCGTCGGTTTCACCTTCGCCAAGCCCGAAGAAATCCGCCGGACCATGGAAATCACCCTGGCCACCTTCAAGAGCGAGAAGGCGCCGAGCAAAGCTGACTACCTGGCCCAGGACAACCAGCAAGGCAGCGGCACCCTGGATAAGAAAGCGCTGCCGAAAACCACCGAAGTGGCACCCTTCCAGGACAGCAAGATCAACAAGGTCACCCCGCCCCCGGCCGCCAAGCCCGAGGTGCAGCCACAACCGACGCCGCCTAAAGCGGTGGTCGCAACCAAGGCGCCAAAGCCGGAAAAAGTCGAAACCCGGCCCAAGGAAAGCAAGCCGCAGCCTACACCCAAGGCCGCGACCCCGGATTTCGACAGCTCGCAGTTGTCCAGCCAGATTGCCAGCCTAGAAGCCGAGCTGTCCAATGAGCAACAGTTGTATGCCAAACGTCCGCGCATCCACCGCCTCAATGCCGCCTCGACCATGCGCGACAAGGGCGCCTGGTACAAGGATGAGTGGCGCAAGAAGGTCGAGCGCATCGGCAACCTCAATTACCCTGACGAAGCCCGACGCCAGCAGATCTATGGCAGCTTGCGGCTGATGGTGTCGATCAACCGCGACGGCTCGTTGTATGAAGTGCTGGTGCTGGAGTCCTCCGGCCAGCCCCTGCTCGACCAGGCTGCGCAACGCATCGTGCGCCTGGCCGCTCCGTTCGCGCCGTTTACCGGCGACCTTGCCGATATCGACCGGCTGGAGATCATCCGTACCTGGCGTTTCGCCCGCGGCGATCGACTGCAAAGCAACTGATCTAAGGCTCCGCCTGATGGCAAAACAATAGCCATGCTGCGATTATGCGCGCCCGTATATCCCCCCAAGAAAGGACTCTTTTGATGTCGCGCATCCGTTTCGCCCGTAAAACCGCTGCCTTGGCCTTGGCCCTGGCCGCTTGCGCACTGCCTGGCGCAGCCTTCGCCAGCGCCGCCGAGCTGTCGAAGCAGCTTTACAACGAAGTCGGCGAATACAAGTACGATGAAACGCCGGCGCGCCTGGCCAAGATCCAGGCCCTGCTCGACCAGGGTGCCGATCCCAAAGGCCAGCCGATGTTCCTGGCAGCCTCCTACAAGATCGTCGCGCCGTTCGAGTTGTTCCTGCCGAAGATCGACGCCAAAGCCCCGATCCAGGAGAACGGCGAAACCCTGCTGCTGTTCGTCCTCAACCAGGCCGAACAGTCCAAGGCTTCCGAGGCCGACCTGCGCATGGTCAAGGGCCTGATTAAAGCCGGCGCCGACGTCAACGTGATCGCCCAGGGCGATTCCGCCACACCGCTGAACACTGCGGCACGCAAGGGCTCACCCGAATTGATCAAACTGTTGCTGGCTTCTGGCGCCGATGCCAAGGCGGTGCGGCCGAACGGCTTTACCCCTCTGACCGGACCGGGTGCCTCGAACCTGGAAGTGATCAAGCTGCTGGTCGCTGCCGGCGCCAATCCGTATCAGGTAACCCTGACCGGCACGACGCCGCTGCATCACGTCTGCGAACGCGCCTTTGAAATGAACGGCCAGCCCGACCCGCAAGCCGCCCAGCGCATCGCCCTGCTGCTGAAAAAAGGCAGCTCGATCGATGCCTACCACGAGCAACAAGGCACCTTCCCGGTCGGTACACCGCTGCAAGAAGCCGCCCGCATGGACAACCCGGACTGCGTCGCTGCGCTGATCAAGGCCGGCGCAAGCCTCAAGGCACCGGCGTTCCCCGAGAGTTACCTGGCCAAGTACCCGCAGGCCAAGCAGAAGACCGTCCAGGAGTACGTGCTGTCGGCCGCTGAAGAGTCGCCAACCCTGTACACCGAAGAAGTGGTCAAACTGTTCAAGTAACCCCACAGTAAAGCTGACAAGGTGATCGCAGCACCTTGTCAGCGTGGCCGCTCGCCGCCACACTATCAGCCATGAAGAACCTCAGCCCGGATTACCTCAAGCATCAGTTCCTGATTGCCATGCCGCACATGGCCGACCCGAACTTCGCGCAGACCTTGACCTACATCGTCGAGCACAACGCCAATGGGGCGATGGGACTGGTGGTCAACCGGCCGCTGGAGCTCAACCTGGCCGATATCCTCGAACAGCTGCGCACGGACGTCGAGCCGCCCGCCAGCAGCATTCACGTCCCGATCTACACCGGCGGCCCGGTGCAAACCGACCGCGGCTTCGTCCTGCACACCAGTGACCGCACCTTCCAGGCCACCGTCGAGCTCGATGGCCTGTCGCTGACCACCTCCCAGGACGTGCTGTTCGCCATTGCCGACGGCCTTGGGCCGAAAAAGAGCCTGATCACCCTCGGTTATGCCGGCTGGGAAGCCGGGCAACTGGAAGCGGAGCTGGCCGACAACGCCTGGCTGAACTGCAAATTCGACCCCGAGATCATCTTCGGCATGGCCTGCGAACAGCGCCTGGCCGCAGCCGCCGCCAGCCTGGGAATCAACCTCAGCCTGCTGACCAGCCAGGCGGGGCACGCCTGATGGCCGAAGTACGCCTGCTGCTGGGCTTTGATTACGGCAGCCGCCAGATCGGCGTCGCGGTCGGCCAGGTGATCACCGGCCAGGCCCGCGAGCTGTGCACCCTCAAGGCGCAGAACGGCACGCCGGACTGGGCCCAGGTGGAAAAACTGATCAAGGAGTGGAAACCCGATGCCCTGGTGGTCGGCCTGCCATTGAACATGGACGGCAGCCCCAGCGAAATGAGCGAGCGCGCAGAAAAATTCGCCCGCCGCCTCAATGGCCGTTTCAACCTGCCGGTACACACCCACGACGAACGCCTGACCACCTTCGAGGCCAAGGGCGAACGCATGGCCCGTGGCGGCCAGCGCGGCAGTTACCGCGACAACCCGGTGGACGCGATTGCCGCCGCCTTGCTGCTGCAGGGCTGGCTGGAGGCCAATACCGGGGCCTGAGACCCGATCATCGCATTCAAGCCGGGCCAGCGCACCGCTCCCCGGCCTCTTGAGGAGCAAGCATGAGCCTACCCAATCCCGCCGAACTGATCCGGCAGATGGCTGTCGACCTTCGTGCCCATCTGGCCCGGCGCGCCATTGCCGAACCGCGTTTCATCGGTATCCGCACCGGTGGTGTCTGGGTTGCCCAGGCATTGCTGAAAGAGCTGGGCAGCGACACCGCCCTGGGCACCCTCGACGTTTCCTTCTACCGCGACGACTTCAGCCAGAACGGCCTGCACCCGCAGGTGCGCCCGTCAGACTTGCCCTTCGAGATCGAAGGCCAGCACCTGGTGCTGATCGACGACGTACTGATGAGCGGGCGTACCATTCGCGCCGCCCTCAACGAACTGTTCGACTATGGCCGCCCGGCCAGCGTGACCCTGGTCTGCCTGCTCGACCTGGATGCCGGTGAATTGCCGATCCGGCCGAATGTAGTCGGTGCCACCCTGTCGCTGGCCGCCCATGAACGGGTAAAATTGACCGGACCCGCACCGCTCGCCCTCGAGCGCCAGGACCTCCCCTGCGCCTCCGCCCTTTAAAGAGTCCCCCGCGATGACGCCAATCGACGCCAAGCGCCCGCTGCAGCTCAATGATCAGGGCCAGCTGCGCCACTTTCTCTCGCTCGACGGTTTGCCCCGCGAACTGCTGACCGAAATCCTCGACACTGCCGACTCGTTCCTCGAAGTCGGCGCCCGGGCCGTGAAGAAGGTCCCGTTGCTGCGCGGCAAGACCGTCTGCAACGTGTTCTTCGAGAATTCCACCCGTACCCGCACCACCTTCGAACTGGCCGCCCAGCGGCTGTCAGCCGACGTTATCACCCTGAACGTGTCGACCTCCTCGACCAGCAAGGGCGAAACCCTGTTCGACACCCTGCGCAACCTCGAAGCCATGGCCGCCGACATGTTCGTCGTGCGTCACGGCGACTCGGGTGCTGCGCACTTCATCGCCGAGCACGTGTGCCCGGAGGTGGCGATCATCAACGGCGGCGACGGCCGCCACGCCCACCCGACCCAGGGCATGCTCGACATGCTCACCATTCGTCGGCACAAAGGCGGTTTCGAGAACCTCTCGGTGGCGATCGTCGGCGACATCCTGCACTCGCGGGTGGCGCGCTCGAACATGCTCGCGCTGAAAACCCTGGGCTGCCCGGATATCCGCGTCATCGGCCCGAAAACCCTGCTGCCGATCGGTATCGAGCAGTACGGCGTGAAGGTTTATACAGACCTGGAACAAGGCCTCAAGGACGTCGACGTGGTGATCATGCTGCGCCTGCAGCGTGAGCGCATGGCCGGTGGCCTGCTGCCCAGCGAAGGCGAGTTCTACCGCCTGTTCGGCCTGACCACCGCGCGCCTGGCTGGGGCCAAGCCGGATGCCATCGTCATGCACCCGGGGCCGATCAACCGCGGCGTGGAGATCGAGTCGGCAGTGGCCGACGGCGCCCACTCGGTGATCCTCAACCAGGTCACCTACGGCATCGCCGTGCGCATGGCGGTGCTGTCCATGGCCATGAGCGGACAGACCGCGCAACGTCAATTCGAGCAGGAGAACGCCCAGTGAGCCTCAGTATTCTCGGCGCCCGGGTCATCAACCCGCTGAGCGGCCTGGACCAGACCACTGACCTGCACATCGATGCCGGCAAGATCATTGCCATCGGCGCCGCTCCGGCAGGCTTCAAGCCTGCGCGCAGCATCGATGCCCAGGGCCTGGTGGCCGCCCCCGGCCTGGTCGATCTCAACGTCGCCCTGCGCGAGCCCGGCTACAGCCGCAAAGGCAGTATTGCCAGCGAAACCCGCGCCGCCGCTGCCGGTGGCGTCACCAGCCTGTGCTGCCCACCACAGACCAAGCCAGTGCTGGACACCTCGGCAGTGGCCGAGCTGATCCTCGACCGCGCCCGCGAAGCCGGGCACAGCAAGGTCTACCCGATCGGCGCCCTGAGCAAAGGCCTGGAAGGCGAGCAGCTCGCCGAACTGATCGCCCTGCGCGACGCCGGCTGCGTGGCCTTCGGCAACGGCCTCAATGCCTTTGCCAACAACCGTACCCTGGCCCGCGCCCTGGAGTACGCCGCAACCTTCGATCTGACGGTGATCTTCCATTCCCAGGACCGCGACCTGGCCCAGGACGGCCTGGCCCACGAAGGCGCCATGGCCAGCTTCCTCGGCTTGCCGGGCATTCCGGAAACCGCCGAAACCGTGGCCCTGGCGCGTAACCTGCTGCTGGTCGAACAAACCGGCGTGCGCGCGCACTTCAGCCAGCTGACCAGCGCCCGCGGTGCGCGGCTGATCGCACAGGCCCAAGAGCTTGGCCTGCCGGTCACCGCAGACGTGGCCTTGTACCAGCTGATTCTGACCGATGAAGCGCTGCGCGACTTTTCCAGCCTGTACCACGTGCAACCGCCACTGCGCACCCGCGCCGACCGTGACGGCCTGCGCGCTGCGGTGAAGTCCGGGGTGATCCAGGCGATCTCCAGCCACCACCAGCCCCACGAGCGCGACGCCAAGCTGGCACCGTTCGGCGCGACCGAACCGGGCATCAGCAGTGTCGACGTGTTGCTGCCGCTGGCCATGACCCTGGTGGAAGACGGCCTGCTGGACCTGCCAACTTTGTTGCAACGTTTGTCTGCAGGGCCTGCAGCGGCGCTGCGCCTGCCGGCGGGCGAACTGAAGGTTGGCGGTGCGGCGGACCTGGTGCTGTTCGACGCCAAGGCCTCGACCGTTGCTGGCGAGCAGTGGCGTTCCAAAGGCGACAACTGCCCGTTCATCGGCCACTGCCTGCCAGGCGCGGTGCGTTATACCTTGGTCGATGGGCATATCAGCCACGAAGCCTGAGTCTGCATTGCCACATCGCGGGTCAAGCCCGCTCCCACAGGATTTCACCCATCCGTGTAGGAGCGGGCTTGCCCCGCGATAGCCAATACCGCTCATCCTGTAAGGTTGAAATCCTTCCCTGCACCCCCATATGAGTCTGCATCAGGCATTTTCGCCCCGCTGCGTGGAGACTCTCCCTTGACCACCATCGTTTCAGTTCGCCGCCACGGCAAAGTCGTCATGGGCGGCGACGGCCAGGTTTCCCTCGGCAACACCGTGATGAAAGGCAACGCCAAGAAGGTCCGCCGCCTGTACCACGGCCAGGTCATCGCCGGTTTCGCCGGTGCCACCGCCGATGCCTTCACCCTGTTCGAGCGCTTTGAAGGGCAGCTTGAGAAACATCAGGGCCATTTGATCCGCGCTGCCGTCGAGCTGGCCAAGGAATGGCGTACCGACCGCTCCCTGAGCCGCCTGGAAGCCATGCTGGCCGTCGCCAACAAGGACGCCTCCTTGATCATCACCGGCAACGGTGACGTGGTCGAACCAGAAGATGGCCTGATCGCCATGGGTTCCGGTGGCGCCTACGCCCAGGCCGCCGCTCGCGCCCTGCTGCAGAAGACCGACCTGTCGGCCCGCGAAATCGCCGAGACCGCACTGAACATTGCCGGTGACATCTGTGTGTTCACCAACCATCACCTGACCATCGAGGAGCAGGACCTGGCCGAGTAACTCAGCTGTTCTGGCGCCCGGCCCCGGTGGCCGGGCTTTTCCACGCTGATTCATCGAGCCCAAGGACCATCACTATCATGTCCATGACCCCCCGCGAGATCGTCCACGAACTCAACCGTCACATCATCGGCCAGGACGACGCCAAGCGCGCCGTCGCCATCGCCTTGCGCAACCGCTGGCGGCGCATGCAACTGCCGGCCGAGCTGCGCGTTGAAGTGACGCCAAAGAACATCCTGATGATCGGCCCGACCGGTGTCGGCAAGACCGAAATCGCCCGACGCCTGGCGAAACTGGCCAACGCACCGTTCATCAAGGTCGAAGCGACCAAGTTCACCGAAGTTGGCTATGTCGGCCGTGACGTCGAGTCGATCATCCGTGACCTGGCCGATGCCGCGATCAAGATGCTCCGCGAGCAGGAAATCATCCGCGTCGGCCACCGCGCCGAAGACGCCGCCGAAGAGCGCATCCTCGATGCCCTGCTGCCGCCGGCACGCACCGGTTTCAATGAAGACCAGGTCACCAGCCAGGACTCCAATACCCGTCAGCTGTTCCGCAAGCGCCTGCGCGAAGGCCAGCTCGATGACAAGGAAATCGAGATCGAAGTGGCCGAGGCCGTGGGTGTCGACATTTCCGCGCCACCGGGCATGGAAGAGATGACCAACCAGTTGCAGAACCTGTTCGCCAACATGGGCAAGGGCAAGCGCAAGAGCCGCAAGCTCAAGGTCAAGGAAGCGCTCAAGCTGGTGCGCGACGAAGAGGCCGGGCGCCTGGTCAATGAGGATGAACTCAAGGCCAAGGCCCTGGAAGCAGTCGAGCAGCACGGCATCGTGTTCATCGACGAAATCGACAAGGTAGCCAAGCGCGGCAACGTCGGCGGCGCAGATGTCTCGCGTGAAGGCGTACAGCGCGACCTGCTGCCGCTGATCGAAGGCTGCACGGTGAACACCAAGCTGGGCATGGTCAAGACCGACCATATCCTGTTCATCGCCTCCGGTGCCTTCCACCTGAGCAAGCCGAGCGACCTGGTGCCCGAGCTGCAAGGCCGCCTGCCGATCCGTGTCGAACTCAAGGCCCTGAGCCCGGAAGACTTCGAGCGCATCCTCAGCGAACCCCACGCCTCGCTCACCGAGCAATACCGCGAGCTGCTCAAGACCGAAGGCCTGAACATCGAGTTCGCCGCCGACGGTATCAAGCGCCTGGCCGAGATTGCCTGGCAGGTCAACGAAAAGACCGAGAACATCGGTGCCCGTCGCCTGCACACCTTGCTTGAGCGCCTGCTCGAAGAGGTGTCGTTCAGCGCCGGTGACCTGGCCAGCGCCCACAGTGAAGCTCCGATCCGCATCGACTCCGACTACGTCAACGGCCACCTGGGCGAATTGGCGCAGAACGAAGACCTTTCTCGTTATATTCTGTAAGCCTTTCTCTCTTACAGGCAGGGCCGCCTAGCGGCCCTGAACCACATGGCCAGACTCCCTACCGGCATCAACTTGCACAAAGCCTCCAAGACCCTCACCCTGACCTACGGGCCAGACGAGGCGTACCAACTGCCCGCCGAGTTCCTGCGCGTGCACTCCCCCTCCGCCGAGGTCCAGGGCCACGGCAATCCGATCCTGCAGCACGGCAAGCTTGGCGTTGGCCTGAGCGGGCTGGAGCCTGCCGGCCAGTACGCACTGAAACTGACCTTCGACGACGGCCACGACAGCGGCCTGTTCACCTGGGAATACCTTGAGCAGTTGTGCCTGCGCCAAGAGGCGCTCTGGGCAGACTATCTCGACGAACTGGCCAAGGCCGGAAAATCCCGCGACCCCAACGAGTCGATCGTCAAGCTGATGCTCTAGCCCGGACCCTTCAGGGTTTAGAGCGCATTTTCTAATTCTATTTGCTTGAATGCCTGCACCACGGCCAATGAGTGGCCGTCTTGCGCAATACCAAAAAGTCGGGTAACCAATGGATCTGGCAAGGTCCCTGCATCGGATTTAATGCAGGGTCGGGCCGGTATGTAGAGGTCGCGAGCGAAAGCAGGCAGTCTTCTCACGCAGAACAAACCCGCAGGGCTCATCGTCGTTTGCATCCGGCCGCAGGACCGCAGTTCGTTATCACTGGTCACCCGAGCAGCAGTACCGGGCGTTAGTCTGTGTAACGCGCACAGTCAAACCGGTACTCGTCTCAGGACAACGGAGCGTCGTAGATGAGTAACAAGAATAACGATGACCTGCAGCGCCAAGCCTCGGAAAACACCCTGGGTCTGAACCCGGTGATCGGCTTGCGCCGCAAGGATTTGCTGACTTCTGCTCGAATGGTGCTGCGCCAGGCCATTCGTCAACCGCTGCACAGTGCCAAGCATGTCGCCCATTTCGGCATGGAACTCAAGGATGTGATCTTCGGCAAGTCGAGCTTGCACCCGGAGAGCGACGACCGTCGTTTTCATGATCCGGCCTGGAGCCAGAACCCGCTGTATCGCCGCTACCTGCAGACTTACCTGGCCTGGCGCAAGGAGCTGCACGACTGGATCGATACCAGCAACCTCAGTGACCAGGACATCAGCCGCGGTCACTTTGTCATCAACCTGATGACCGAGGCCATGGCGCCGACCAACACCGCAGCCAACCCTGCGGCAGTCAAACGCTTCTTCGAAACCGGCGGCAAGAGCCTGCTCGATGGCCTGTCGAACCTGGCCAAGGACATGGTCAACAACGGCGGCATGCCCAGCCAGGTGAACATGGATGCCTTCGAGGTCGGCAAGAATCTGGGGACCAGCGAAGGTGCGGTGGTGTTTCGCAACGATGTGCTGGAGCTGATCCAGTACCGGCCAATCACCGAGCAGGTGCTGGAAAAGCCGCTGCTGGTGGTGCCACCGCAAATCAACAAGTTCTATGTCTTCGACCTCAGCCCGGACAAGAGCCTGGCGCGCTTCTGCCTGCGTTCCAACGTGCAGACCTTCATCGTCAGTTGGCGCAACCCGACCAAGTCCCAGCGCGAATGGGGCCTGTCGACCTATATCGACGCACTCAAGGAAGCGGTCGAGGTGGTCCTGGCAATCACCGGCAGCAAGGACCTGAACATGCTCGGTGCCTGTTCCGGCGGCATCACCTGCACCGCTCTGGTGGGCCATTACGCGGCGCTCGGCGAGAAAAAAGTCAACGCCCTGACCCTGCTGGTTAGCGTGCTCGACACCACCCTCGACACCCAGGTGGCGCTGTTCGTCGACGAGCAGACCCTGGAAGCGGCCAAGCGCCATTCCTACCAGGCCGGGGTGCTCGAAGGCCGCGACATGGCCAAGGTGTTCGCCTGGATGCGCCCCAACGACCTGATCTGGAACTACTGGGTCAACAATTACCTGCTGGGCAACGAGCCACCGGTGTTCGACATCTTGTTCTGGAACAACGACACCACACGCCTGCCGGCCGCCTTCCACGGCGACCTGATCGAAATGTTCAAAAACAATCCACTGCTGCGCCCCGATGCACTGGAAGTGTGCGGCACGCCGATCGACCTCAAGCAGGTGACCACCGATATCTTCAGCGTCGCCGGCACCGCCGATCACATCACCCCGTGGCAGTCGTGCTACAAGTCGGCGCAGCTGTTTGGCGGCAAGGTCGAGTTCCTGCTGTCCAACAGCGGCCACATCCAGAGCATTCTCAATCCGCCGGGCAACCCCAAGGCGCGCTACATGACCAGCAGCGATATGCCCGCTAGCGCCCTCGACTGGCAAGAGAACTCGACCAAGCACACCGACTCCTGGTGGCTGTATTGGCAAACCTGGCTGGCCGAGCGTTCGGGCAAGCTCAAGAAAGCCCCGGCCAACCTCGGCAATAAGGCCCATGTGGCCGGTGCCGCGGCGCCAGGGACCTACGTTCACGAGCGTTGATAGCGAACACCGCCGCAGCTCGCAGGGGCGGCGGCGTTTACCAACCACAGGGCTTCGCGCATGCCGCAACCGTATATATTCAGGACCGTCGACCTGGATGGCCAGACCATCCGCACCGCCGTCCGACCCGGCAAGCCGCACTTGACGCCGTTGCTGATTTTCAATGGCATCGGCGCCAACCTGGAGCTGGTGTTCCCCTTTGTCCAGGCTCTGGACCCGGACCTCGAAGTCATTGCCTTCGATGTGCCCGGGGTCGGCGGCTCTTCCACACCACGCCACCCCTATCGCTTCCCCGGCCTGGCTAAGCTTACGGCGCGCATGCTCGATTACCTCGACTATGGCCAGGTCAACGCCATCGGTGTGTCCTGGGGCGGCGCCCTGGCCCAACAGTTCGCTCACGACTATCCCGAGCGCTGCAAAAAACTGGTACTGGCTGCCACCGCTGCGGGCGCGGTGATGGTTCCGGGCAAGCCCAAGGTACTCTGGTTGATGGCCAGCCCCAGGCGTTATGTGCAACCCTCCCATGTGATCCGCATTGCACCGCAGATCTACGGCGGCGCCTTTCGCCGTGACCCGGACCTGGCCCTGTCGCACGCGGCCAAGGTGCGCTCCGGGGGCAAGCTGGGTTACTACTGGCAGCTGTTCGCCGGGCTTGGCTGGACCAGCATCCACTGGCTGCACAAGATCCAGCAGCCAACGCTGGTGCTGGCCGGTGACGACGATCCGCTGATCCCGTTGATCAACATGCGCCTGCTGGCCTGGCGAATTCCCAATGCCCAGCTACACATAATCGACGACGGTCACTTGTTCCTGATCACCCGGGCAGAGGCCGTCGCCCCGATCATCATGAAGTTCCTTCAGCAAGAGCGCCAACGCGCCGTCATGCACCCTCGGCCCGCCCCCAGCAGCTGAGACGCCCGCCACACCCGAGCCCATGGCGGGACGCCAGGCAACCCGGGTGCGCGGCGCAAGGTTGGTGTCGCTTTTGCATTGATGTGTTTGTTGATGGCTTGACGACGGAGTGTTGCCTGATGAAAGACAAACCCGCGAAGGGGACGTTACCGGCCCCCGCCACCTATATGAACGTGCAGAGTGCAATCAGTGGCCTGCGCGGCCGCGACCTGCTCTCGACCTTGCGCAGCGTCAGCCGCCATGGCTTGCGCCACCCGCTGCATACCGCCAAGCACATGCTTGCCCTGGGCAACCAGTTGGGCAAAGTGCTGCTCGGTGAAACGCCCTACCAACCCAGCCCCCGCGACAACCGCTTCAAGGACCCGGCCTGGAGCCAGAACCCGCTCTACAGCCGTGGCCTGCAAGCCTACCTGGCCTGGCAGAAACAGACCCGCCTGTGGATCGAAGAGAGCCAGCTTGAGCCGGACGACCGCGCCCGGGCGCACTTCTTGTTCACCCTGCTCAACGACGCCGTGTCGCCGAGCAACTCACCGCTCAACCCCCTGGCGGTCAAGGAGCTGTTCAACTCCGGCGGCCTGAGCCTGCTGCGCGGTATCAATCACCTGCTCGATGATCTGCGCCACAACAACGGCCTGCCGCGCCAGGTCAGCCTGCAAGCCTTCGAGGTCGGCCGCAACCTGGCCACCACCCCGGGTTCGGTGGTGTTTCGCAACGAGCTGCTGGAACTGATCCAGTACAAGCCGATGAGCGAAAAACAGTACGCCAGGCCCCTGCTGGTGGTACCGCCACAGATCAACAAGTACTACATCTTCGACTTGAGCCCGGCCAACAGCTTCGTCCAGTACATGCTCAAGAACGGCCTGCAGACCTTTATGGTCAGCTGGCGTAACCCCGACCCGCGGCATCGCGAATGGGGCCTGTCGAGCTATGTCGAGGCGCTGGAAGAGGCGCTGAACGTGTGCCGGGCGATCACTGGCAGCCGCGAGGTCAACCTCATGGGTGCCTGCGCTGGCGGCCTGACCATGGCTGCACTGCAAGGTCACTTGCAGGCCAAACGCCAGTTGCGCCGGGTCAGCAGCGCCACCTACCTGGTCAGCCTGCTCGACAGCCAGATCGACAGCCCGGCCAGCCTGTTCGCCGACGAGCAGACCCTGGAAGCGGCCAAGCGCCGCTCGTATCAGCAAGGGGTACTCGATGGCCGCGAGATCGCCCGGGTGTTTGCCTGGATGCGCCCCAACGACCTGATCTGGAACTACTGGGTCAACAACTACCTGCTGGGCAAGGCGCCACCAGCGTTCGACATCCTTTACTGGAACAACGACAACACCCGCCTGCCGGCCGCCCTGCATGGCGACCTGCTGGACTTCTTCAAGCACAACCCGCTGGCCCGCGCTGCGGGGCTTGAGGTGTGCGGCACACCGATCGACCTGCAGAAAGTCAACGTCGACAGCTTCAGCGTCGCCGGCAGCAACGACCACATCACGCCCTGGGATGCGGTGTATCGCTCGGCAGCGCTGCTGGGTGGCGACAAGCGCTTCATCCTCGCCAACAGCGGCCATGTGCAAAGCATCATCAACCCGCCGGGCAACCCCAAAGCGCACTATGTCGACAACCCCCGCCTGAGCAGCGACCCACGGGCCTGGCTCTATGACGGCAAGCAGGTTGACGGCAGTTGGTGGCCGCAGTGGCTGGAGTGGATTCAGGCACGCTCCGGCGCCCAGCGCGAAACCCTGATGGCCCTCGGCAACCAGAACTACCCTCCCATGGACCCCGCGCCCGGCAGCTACGTACAGGCGCGCTGAACAAGAAGAACGGATGAAAACCCGCGACCGTATCCTTGAGTGTGCCCTGCAACTGTTCAACCGCCAGGGCGAGCCGAATGTCTCGACCCTGGAGATTGCCAACGAAATGGGCATCAGCCCGGGCAACCTCTACTACCACTTCCACGGCAAGGAGCCGTTGGTGCAGGGGTTGTTCGAACGCTTCGAGGACGAGCTCACACCACTGCTCGACCCACCGTTGGAAGTGCGCCTGGATGCTGAGGACTACTGGCTGTTTCTGCACCTGATCGTCGAGCGCATGGCCCAGTACCGCTTCCTGTTCCAGGACCTGTCGAACCTGACCGGGCGCCTGCCCAAGCTGGCGCGCGGCATGCGCAACCTGCTCAACGCCCTCAAGCGCACCCTGGCAGCATTGCTGGCCAGCCTCAAGGCCCAGGGCCAGGTGCTTAGCGATACCCGCGCACTGGGGCAACTGGTGGAACAGATCACCCTGACCCTGCTGTTCTCCCTCGATTACCAGCGCGTGCTGGCCCGTGAGGGTGAGGTGGGGGTGGTGGTGTATCAGGTGATGATGCTGGTGGCGCCGCACCTGGAGGCCACGTCACGGCATGCGGCCGAGCAGTTGGCCTTGAGGTACCTAGACGGCTGAAAGCATCGCGGGGCAAGCCCGCTCCCACAAAGTTTCTGTGGAAGCGGGCTTGCCCCGCGATAAAGCCAGTATCAGGCCTGGCTGATCGAGCTGACCGGTGCCGAAGGTGCCGTCGTGGTCGGTGCTGCCGTTACCACTGCAGCTGCGCTTGCTGCCGGTGCAGCGCTGGCCGCAGGTGCTGCCGGTTTCGCTGCAGCAGGCTTGGCGGTCGCAGGCTTTCTCGCTGCCGGTTTCTTCGCCGCAGCCGGTTTGGCCACAGGCTTGGCAGCAGTTTTTGCTGCTGGCTTGGCCGCTGCAGTTTTAGCTGCAGGTTTGGCCGCAGCTTTCGGTGCGGCCTTAGCCAGTGGCTTAGCCACCGTCTTGCTCGCCGCTGGCTTTTTCGAGATAGGCGTGACCGATGCACCGGTCAACTTCTCGATCTGCTTGGTCAGCGTGTCGACCTTCGAATGCAACGCCTTGACCTCACTGCGGCTCGGCACGCCCAGGCGCGAGATGGCACTGTTCAGGCGTTTGTCGAAAGCCTCTTCGAGCTCGCCCCATTTGCCCAGTGCGCGGTCTTTGACATCACTGACCCGAGAGGTCGCCGACTTGGCGCTTGCCTTGGCCGAGTTGACCGAACTCTTGGCCAGTTTTTCAGCTTTCTCACCATCCTTGACCAGGGTGTCGAACAGCTTGTTGCCATCCTGATCGATCTTGGAGTAGATACCCAAACCAGCCAGCCAGATCTTGCGGGAATATTTCTCGATCCCCCCGACCCAGGAGCTGCCTTCTTTCTCAGTAGTCTTCTTGCCAGCCATCCCGCTCTCCTTATTGTTTACGTGCGACACGTTCAAGCAATGCCGTGAGCTCATCGAGCTTGGCAGAGAGTGCCTCCACGTCATGTTTAGACGGAATGCCGATGCGATTCAAGGCGCTTGCGACCCGAGTGTCGAAAGCCTTTTCGATTTTGTCGAGTTGAACCTCGACCTTGCCCCTGACGCTGGTCAGCTCGCTCTTCACCGAATCGATCTCGGAGTTGGCGGCATCGAGCTCGGCATCCAGGCGTTTCTTGCCGCGTTTTTCTACCGATTCACCGGCCTTGACCAGCTCCTTGAGGTAGTCGGCACCTTCCTGGCCGGCCCGGGTGTAAGCCCCAAGGCCCGCCAGCCAGATCTTGCGCGCGTAGCCGCGCACATCACCCAACCTGCGTTGGGCATCGTCTTTTTTCTTCAGGATAATATTGGCCATGCTCTACACCTCACGCGCTGAACGGAAATGGAAGAACTGCCCAGGGAAGTTGGGCTTGAGCACAAGGTAGGGGGAAAAATTAGAATTCTCACCCTAAGGGCAAGATCAGCTGATCCAAATCAGACCAGCTCACACAAATCCTGTGGGAGCCGGCCTTGCCGGCGATGAGGCCAACGCGCAATCAAACCAACGCCTTGTCCAGCGCCCGCTCGATCTCGCTCTTGATGGTCGCGCTCATCATCGACAGCATCATGCCCAGCTTCAGTTCGACCTTGATGCTGTCCTCGCCGATCTGCACGCTGCCATTGGCACCGCTGCGCTTGATCTCGACCCGGTCACCGTTCCAGCTGGCCTTGAGGTCGTACTCACGGGCCAGCTTGTCGACCAGGGCTTCGGCCTTTTGCCGAGCCGCGTCGCGGCCCAGGCTGTGTTTGCGTTCAACGCTGATCTGGGTCATTCATTCAATCCTGGGTTCGAAGGCATACTTGTATTATGCCCGCGTCCCACCTGCGACACACCCCGCCAAGACAAAACCGACCGTACGCCCTAGAATGGCCAGTAATTTTTTCCGGTGAAGCGATATGAACGATCAGCGCAAAGGCGACCACGCCGAACCCACCACCCACTTCGGCTACAAAGATGTGCCGGAAAGCCAGAAGGCCGAGAAAGTCGCCGAGGTGTTCCACTCGGTGGCGGCCAAGTACGACCTGATGAACGACGTGCTCTCCGGCGGCATGCACCGCCTGTGGAAGCGCTTCACCATCGAGCTGTCGGGCGTGCGCCCAGGTAACCGCGTGCTCGACATCGCCGGCGGTACCGGCGATCTGGCCGCCAAGTTCTCGCAGCTGGTCGGCCCTAGCGGCCAGGTGGTGCTGGCCGATATCAACGAGTCGATGCTCAAGGTCGGCCGTGACCGCCTGCTCGACCGCGGCGTGGCCGGCAATATCGAGTTCGTCCAGGCCGACGCCGAAAAGCTGCCGTTCCCGGACAACCACTTCGACTGCGTGACCATCGCCTTCGGCCTGCGCAACGTCACTCACAAGGATGAGGCCATCCGCTCCATGCTGCGGGTGCTCAAGCCCGGTGGCCGCTTGCTGGTACTGGAATTCTCCAAGCCAACCAACAAGCTGATGTCCAAGGTCTACGACGCCTACTCGTTCGCCTTCATGCCGCTGGCCGGCAAGCTGATCACCAACGACTCGGAAAGCTATCGCTACCTGGCCGAATCGATCCGCATGCACCCCGACCAGGAAACCCTCAAGGCGATGATGGTCGAGGCCGGTTTCGACCGCGTCACCTACCACAACATGACCAGCGGCATCGTTGCCCTGCACCGGGGAATCAAGCCCTGATGCTCCTGGCCGGCCTGCTCGCCAGCGTCGAACACGGCCTCAACCGTGTCTTGCGCCTGGACAGCACAGCGCTGCCGCGCCTGCGCCCGCTCGACGGCAAGGTGATTGCCATCGACTGCCGCCAGCCTGCCCTGCAGCTGTTCATCCTGCCCGGCGACGAAGGCCTGATGCTGGCCACGCACTGGGCCAACGAGGCTGACTGCACCCTGCGTGCGCCGGCCAGCAGCCTGCTGCGCCTGGCCCTGAGCCAGGACAAGAGCGCCGTGCTGCACAGCCCGCAGGTCGAGCTTGAAGGCGACAGCGCGGTGCTGCTTGACCTGGTCGCCGTGCTGCAGGACCTGGAGCTGGACTGGGAGTACGAAGTCTCCCGCTGGCTCGGCCCGGTCGCCACGCAGATGCTCAGCGGCCACTTGCGTAGCCGCGCCAACTGGACTCGCCAGGGCCTGGCGGCGCTCAACCAGAACCTGTCCGAGTACCTCGCTGAAGAGGCCAGGACCCTGGTTGGCCAGCGCGAAGCCGAAGCCCGCTTCAGCGAACTCGACACGCTCAAAGTCGATATTGAACGCCTTGAGGCGCGCCTTGAGCGCCTTGCCCGATCCCTTGATACCAGCGATAACGCATGAAGCTGCTTGCCGTCCGCCGTTTGTTGCGCATCCAGCGCGTCGTGATCCGTTACCGTCTCGATGACCTGCTGTTCGCCCTGCCCCTGCCCTGGTGGCTGATGGGCCTGCGTTACGCCATGCCCTGGCGCTGGCTGCCGCGCAAGCAGCTTGAACTGAGCCGTGGCGCGCGCCTGCGCCTGGCACTGCAGGACCTGGGGCCGATCTTCATCAAGTTCGGCCAGTTGCTCTCGACCCGCCGTGACCTGCTGCCTGAAGACATCGCCGACGAGTTGATGCTGCTGCAGGACCGCGTACCACCGTTCGACTCGCAACACGCCATCGCCCTGATCGAAGAACAGCTCGGGGCAAGCATCAGCGAGGTGTTCAGCCGCTTTGACGTCGAGCCACTGGCCTCGGCGTCGGTGGCCCAGGTGCACGCAGCCAAGCTCAAGAGCGGCGAAGAGGTGGTGGTCAAGGTGGTGCGCCCGGGCCTGAAACCGGTCATTGCACAAGACCTGGCCTGGCTGTTCCTGATTGCCAAGGGTGCCGAGCGGGTCTCGGCCGATGCGCGCCTGCTGCACCCGGTGGAAGTGGTCAACGACTACGAGAAGACCATCTACGACGAACTCGACCTGTTGCGCGAAGCGGCCAACGCCAGCCAGCTCAAGCGCAACTTCGAAGGCTCGGAGATGATGTACGTGCCCCAGGTCTACTGGGACTGGTGCCGGCCGAAGGTGCTGGTGATGGAGCGCATCTACGGCATCCAGGTCACCGACCTTGTGACCCTGGCCGATCAGCGCACCGACATGAAGATGCTTGCCGAACGCGGTGTGGAGATTTTCTTCACCCAGGTATTTCGCGACAGCTTCTTCCACGCCGACATGCACCCGGGCAACATCTTCGTCAGCACGGTCAAGCCGTGGAGCCCGCAGTATATTGCCATCGACTGCGGCATCGTCGGCAGCCTGACGCCCGAGGACCAGGACTACCTGGCGCGCAACCTGTTTGCCTTCTTCAAGCGCGACTATCGCCGCGTGGCGCAGTTGCACATCGACTCGGGCTGGGTACCGGCGCAGACCAAACTGAATGAATTCGAAGCGGCGATCCGTACCGTTTGCGAACCGATCTTCGAAAAACCGTTAAAGGATATTTCCTTCGGCCAAGTGCTGATGCGCCTGTTCCAGACCGCACGGCGCTTCAACATGGAAGTCCAGCCGCAGCTGGTTCTGTTGCAAAAGACCCTGCTCAACATCGAAGGCCTGGGCCGCCAACTGTACCCGGACCTGGACCTGTGGAGCACCGCCCAGCCATTCCTGGAACGCTGGATGCGCGAGCGGGTCAGCCCCAAGACCCTGCTGCAGAACCTGCACGGTCAGGTCGAGCAGATTCCGCACCTGGCCGGCATGACCCGCGACCTGCTCGAACGCATGTCGCAGCCGCACCCGTCCGACCCACCGGCGCCCTGGCAGCAGAGGAGCGATCACTGGGCCCTGCGCCTGCTCGGTGCCGGGTTGCTTGGCGGCGGTGCCACCCTGGCCGCCGGCGCGGTCAGCCTGAGCGCTCCCGCCGCCTGGCCGGCCTGGCTGATGCTGGCCGCCGGCCTCTACCTGATCGTGCGTCGATAGCCAGCCGCGCCGCTGGCTGGCACACTAGCGCAAGGGTTCGGCACAGGCTCGAACCCGGCTTTGGAGTCGAAGATGAAAGACTGGCTGGACGAGATCAACTGGAACAGCGATGGCCTGGTACCGGCTATCGCCCAGGATCACAAAACCGGGCGCGTGCTGATGATGGCCTGGATGAACCGCGAATCGCTGACCCTGACCGCCGCCGAGCAGCGAGCCATCTACTGGTCACGTTCGCGTGGCAAACTGTGGCGCAAAGGCGAAGAATCCGGCCACGTGCAGAAGCTGCATGAAATGCGCCTGGACTGCGACGCCGACGTAATCATCCTGATGGTTGAACAACTGGGTCATATCGCCTGCCATACCGGCCGCGAAAGCTGCTTCTACCGGGTCTTCGAGCACGGTGAGTGGAAGACCGTCGATCCGGTCCTCAAGGACCCGCATGCCATCTACAGCGCAGGACACTGACATGAGCGACACCCTGACCCGCCTGGCCGAAGTACTCGAAGCGCGCAAAGGCGCCGAGCCCGACAGCTCGTACGTGGCCAGCCTGTATCACAAGGGCCTGAACAAGATTCTGGAAAAGCTCGGCGAAGAGTCGGTCGAGACCATCATCGCCGCCAAGGACGCCGCCCACAGCGGCGACTGCAGCGATGTCATCTACGAGACCGCCGATCTGTGGTTCCATAGCCTGATCATGCTTGCCCAACTGGGCCAGCACCCGCAGGCGGTGCTGGACGAGCTGGACCGCCGTTTCGGCCTCTCCGGGCATGCCGAGAAAGCAGCGCGTCAGCCGTCGGCCTAACTGAATTATTTCGAGGGATTGCACCATGGGTATTTTTGACTGGAAACACTGGATCGTCCTGCTGGTCGTGGTGGTACTGGTGTTTGGTACCAAGAAGCTGAAGAACTTCGGCAGCGACCTGGGCGAATCGATCAAAGGCTTCAAGAAAGCCATGAACGAAGAAGAGTCCAAGCCCGACGAGCAGACCCCAGCGTCGGTGCAACCTGTCCAGCCGCAGGCCGCTTCGCCGCTGAACCAGCCGCAGACCTTCGAAGGCCAGGCCCACAAGGTCGAAGAACCGGCCAAGAAAGAGTAATCACATGTTCGGGATCAGCTTCAGCGAACTGTTGCTCGTGGGCCTGGTGGCCCTGCTGGTGCTCGGCCCCGAGCGCCTGCCGGGCGCCGCGCGCACCGCCGGGCTGTGGATCGGCCGGCTCAAGCGCAGCTTCAATGCGATCAAACAGGAGGTCGAGCGCGAAATCGGCGCTGATGACATCCGTCGCCAGTTGCACAACGAGCACATCCTCTCCATGGAGCAGGAAGCGCGCAAGATCCTCAACCCCAACAGCGTAACGCCCGAGCCGCCTGCAACCCCGGCGGCTACCAGCGAAAGCGCCCCGGCGCCAGCCCCGAGCGGCAGCGAAGCCACGCCGCCAGTTGCCAGCGCGCCCACCGAACCGACACAGCCTCCGCGAGCCCCATGAGCGAAATTCCGGAAAACGACCAGCCGATGCCGCTGGTTTCGCACCTCACCGAATTGCGTACGCGCCTGCTGCGCTGCGTCGCAGCCATCTTCCTGATCTTCGCCGGGCTGTTCTCCTTCGCGCAGCAGATCTACACCCTGGTCTCGGCCCCGTTGCGCGAGCACTTGCCGGCCAACGCAACGATGATCGCCACCGATGTGGCCTCACCATTTCTGACGCCGTTCAAGCTGACCATGATCGTCTCGCTGTTCCTGGCGATTCCGCTGATCCTCCAGCAGATCTGGGGCTTCATCGCGCCGGGCCTGTACCGCCATGAAAAACGCATCGCCATTCCGCTGCTGGTGTCGAGCATCATCCTGTTCTACGCCGGCATGGCCTTCGCCTACTTCCTGGTGTTCCCGCTGATCTTCGGCTTCTTCGCCAGCGCCACCCCGGACGGGGTGGCGATGATGACGGACATTTCCAGCTACCTGGACTTCGTCATGACCCTGTTCTTCGCCTTCGGCGTGGCCTTCGAGATCCCGGTGGCCGTGGTGCTGCTGGTGTGGATCGGCGTGGTCGACGTGAAGTACCTGAAGAAGATCCGCCCGTACGTGATCATCGGCTGCTTTGTGGTCGGCATGATCCTGACCCCGCCGGACATCTTCTCGCAGACTCTGCTGGCGGTGCCGATGTGGCTGCTGTTCGAGATCGGCGTGCTGTTTGGCGGCCTGATCCGCAAACGCGGCGATCACCCGCAAGATGCGGCCGACGATCATAACGACCAACCGCCAGCGACCCAGCCGTGAACCTGCTGTTACTCGAAGAGGCCGACTTCATCGCGGCCGACCGTGTGGTGCTGGCTGATCGGCGCTTTACCCACATGCAGGAGATCCACCGCGTAGCGGTGGGCGATACCTTGCGCGTGGGTCGTATCGGCGGGCTGATGGGCCAGGCCGTGGTGCTGCGCCTGGAAGGCCATGAAGCCGAGCTCAGCGTCAGCTTCGATCTGCCACCTCCGGCCAAGCTGCCACTGACCCTGGTGCTGGCCCTGCCACGGCCTAAAATGCTGCGCCGGGTGTTCCAGACCGTCGCCACCATGGGCGTGCCGAAAGTGATTCTGGTCAACAGCTACCGGGTCGAGAAAAGCTTCTGGCAAACGCCATTCCTCGAACCCGAGGCCATTCGCGAGCAACTGATCCTTGGCCTTGAGCAAACCCGCGATACCGTCCTGCCCGAAGTGATCATCGAAAAGCGCTTCAAGCCCTTTGTCGAAGACCGCCTGCCGGCCATCAGCGCTGGCACCCTCGGCCTGGTCGGCCACCCCGGCCAGTATCCGGCCTGCCCGCGCGGGCTGAATGAGCCGGTAACCCTGGCCATCGGCCCTGAAGGCGGCTGGATTCCCTACGAGATCGACCTGCTGGGCAAGGCCGGGCTGAGCCCGGTACAGCTCGGCGAACGCATCCTGCGCGTGGAGACAGCGGTCACCGCGCTATTGGCACGCTTGTTCTGACTTCAGTTTTGCCGCTCCTGGCCGATGCATTGGCAACAGAACAAAAACCGCCTCTGCCGATCGCAATGGAGTCCCACCATGTACCGTTGGTTAGCCCAGCATCTGGGTAATGTGAGCGTCAACCTCAAACTCGGCATTGGCTTCGGCCTGGTCCTGCTGCTGACCCTGACCATTACCCTGACCGGCTGGCAGGGCCTGAACGGTATCTCCGAGCGCGGCGACACCCTGGGCGGCATCTCCCAGGTGCACCAGGCCACCCTCGAACTGCGCATCGCCCGCCAGGGCTACCAGATCAAGGGCGATGAGGCGGCCGCACAGAACCTCAGCAATGCCCTGACGGCGCTGGAGCGTCAACTGCAAGCAGTCGACCAACGCATCGTTCTGCCCGAGAACCGCCGCCGTATCGAGCAGCAGCACGAAACCGTGCGCCAGTATCGCCAGGCCCTCGACAGTGCCGACAAGGCCGCCCGGCAGCGGGAAGCCAGCCGCGCCGTGCTTGGCAACAGCGCCGACGAGGCCGCAGCCCTGATCGCCCAGGTCGAGCAACAACTGCTTGGCGGCAGCGACCTGAACCTGTTCAACAGCGTGGTCGGCGCCAGCAAGTTGCTGCAACAGGCGCGTTTCCAGGTCCGCGGCTACACCTACAGCGGCAAGGCCGAATTCCAACAGACCGCGCTGCAAGCCATCGAGCAGGCCACCGCACAACTCAAGACCCTGGCCGAAGTGCTGCCTGCCAGCTACTCCAGCAACTTCAATCAGGCGGCTCGCGCCCTGGGCAACTATCGCGGCGCGGTGATCGAATTCGGCAACGCGCAAAACGCTTCCGAGCAGGCCGCCCAACAGATGGTCGTGCTCGGCCAAAGCCTGATCGAGCTCAGCCAGCAACTGACCACCACCCTCACTGGCCTGCGCGATGAAGAGTCGCAGCACGCCAAATCGATGCTGGCCCTGGCCACCGCATTGGCCTTGCTGATCGGCCTGCTGGCCGCCTGGGTCATCACCCGGCAGATCATCATCCCCCTGCGCCAGACCCTCAACGCCGCCGACCGGGTTGCCAGTGGCGACCTGCGCCACGACCTCAACGTCGAGCGCCGCGACGAACTGGGCCAGTTGCAGCGCAGCATGCAGCGCATGACCGTCAGCCTGCGCGAACTGATCGGCGGCATCGGCGACGGCGTCACCCAGATTGCCAGCGCCGCCGAAGAGCTGTCGGCGGTTACCGAGCAGACCAGCGCCGGGGTCAACAATCAAAAGGTCGAAACCGACCAGGTGGCCACTGCCATGAACGAAATGGCCGCGACCGTGCAGGAAGTCGCGCGCAACGCCGAAGAAGCCTCGGAAGCCGCGGTGATGGCCGACCAGCAGGCCCGTGAGGGTGATCGAGTGGTTGGCGAAGCCATCGCCCAGATCGAGCGCTTGGCCAGCGAGGTCAACCACTCCAGCGAAGCCATGGGCCAGCTCAAGGCCGAAAGCGACAAGATCGGCAGCGTGCTCGATGTGATCAAGTCAGTGGCCCAGCAGACCAACCTGCTCGCCCTCAACGCCGCCATCGAAGCTGCGCGTGCTGGTGAAGCCGGGCGTGGTTTTGCCGTGGTGGCCGACGAAGTGCGCAGCCTGGCGCAACGTACCCAGCAGTCCACCGAAGAGATCGAGCAATTGATCGCCGGCCTGCAGAACGGCACCCAGCAGGTAGCCTCGGTCATGGACGCCAGCCGCGGCCTGACCGACAGCAGCGTCGAACTGACCCGCCGCGCCGGCACCTCGCTAGAGACCATCACCCGCACCGTCTCGTCGATCCAGGCGATGAACCAGCAGATCGCCGCAGCTGCCGAGCAGCAAAGCGCGGTGGCCGAAGAGATCAACCGCAGTGTGATGAATGTGCGCGATGTGTCGGATCAGACCTCGGCCGCCAGTGAGGAGACAGCGGCGTCGAGCGTAGAGCTTGCGCGGCTGGGCACGCATTTGCAGACACTGGTCGGCAAGTTCCAGCTGTAGAAAGCATCGCGGGGCAAGCCCGCTCCCACAGGTTGTTCGAACTCTGTGGGAGCGGGCTTGCCCCGCGATACGGCCTCAAAGTACCTGACGCAAAAACGCCTGAGCGCGCAGGTCCTTGGGCGAGGTGAAGAACGCCTCTGGCGGCGAGTCTTCCAGCAGCTTGCCATGGTCGAAGAACAGCACCCGGTCCGCCACTTCCCGGGCAAAGCCCATCTCATGGGTAACGCAAACCATGGTCATGCCTTCCAGGGCCAGGGTCTTCATCACATCCAGCACTTCGCCGACCATCTCCGGGTCGAGCGCCGAGGTCGGCTCATCGAACAGCATCACCTTGGGGTCCATGGCCAGGGCGCGGGCGATCGCCACCCGCTGCTGTTGACCACCGGACAGGCGTGAGGGGAACTCGTTGGCCTTCTGAGCGATACCAACCTTCTCCAGCAAGGCCCGGGCCTTGGCCTCGCGCTCGGCCTTGCCGCGCTTGCGCACGACCTTTTGCGCCAAGCACAGGTTCTCCAGCACGGTCATGTGCGGGAACAGGTTGAAATGCTGGAACACCATGCCGACTTCACGGCGGTAGGCGTTGACGTCGGTCTTCGGGTCGGCCAGTTGCAGGCCGTCGATGGCCACGGTGCCTTCATCGAACGACTCCAGGCCGTTCAGGCAACGCAAGAACGTCGACTTGCCCGAGCCCGAAGGGCCAAGCACCACCAGCACTTCGCCCTTGGCCACGTCGGTGCTGACGTGATCCACCGCGCGCACGACCTGCCCACGGGTGTCGAAGACTTTTACCAGGTCACGGACTTCAATCACTTTGCGCAAGCCTCCGCTCAAGCCGGCTGGCCATGTGCGACAGCGGCAGGTTGATCAACAGGTACAGGCCGGCGACGCAGAACCAGATCTCGAACGTCGAGAACGAGGTGGTGATCGCCTCGCGACCGCTTTTGGTCAGTTCGGTGATGGCGATCACCGAAACCAGCGAGGTGTCCTTGACCAGGCTGATGAACTGCCCGGCCAACGGTGGCAGCACACGCTTGAAGGCTTGCGGCAGCACCACATGGCGCATCGACTGGCCGGCGCTCAGGCCCAGCGAGCGTGCAGCCTCACCTTGGCCTCTGGCGATCGACTGCACGCCTGCGCGAACGATCTCGGCGACATACGCGCCAGTAAATAGCGCCAGCGCCGCCACCCCGGCAAACTCCCGGGACAGGTTGAGCACGGTACCGATGAAGAAGTAGAAGATGAAAATCTGCACCAGCAGCGGCGTGCCGCGTACCAGCTCGACGTAGACCGTCGACAGGTCACGCAGAGTCGGGTTGTTCGACAGCCGGCAGAGCCCGGCAAACAGGCCGATCAAGAGCCCCAGCACGCCGGAGGCGACCGAGATCCATACCGTGGTCCACAGGCCCCAGGCCAGTGGGCCGGCAGCCCAGTGA
Organism: Pseudomonas rubra; assembly: GCF_028656935.1. Lineage (GTDB taxonomy): Bacteria > Pseudomonadota > Gammaproteobacteria > Pseudomonadales > Pseudomonadaceae > Aquipseudomonas > Aquipseudomonas rubra. The sequence goes on along the minus strand of NZ_JAMDGZ010000019.1, from coordinate 153,375 downwards.
TGGGTAACGCCGATCAGGTCGCCTTCGGCCACATCGTCGCCGCGCGACAGCTGCACGCTGGCTTGCTCGACCTCAAAGACCTGCTCGCCGCCGCTCTCGTCACGTACAGTGACGCTGGCCATGTCGCCCTTGCTGACGATGGCTTCGATGGTGCCGTTTTCACTGACGCGCTGGGTGACCTCCGCCTGGTAGGCGAAGTACTGCGGCACCCGGTTCCAGCGCCACTCGTAGGACATCATCGAGGTCGCGTAATACAGGCTGATCGCCAGGCCGATCAGGACCAGCGCGGTCAGCCCGTGCCAGGGCCACTGGGCTTTCTTGTGTTTGATCACGTGAGGTACTTCCGTAAAAGCGAACGCGCAGGGCTTAGCCTGCGCGTCGGGTTTCAAGCCAGGCGTGCTGCCGCAGCCTTATTCCATGTCCTTGAGCCAGGCGGTGTCCTTGAACCACTTGTCGTGGATTCGATCGTAGGTACCGTCGTGCTTGATCTGGTGCAGGAAGTTGTTGATGAAGTTGAGGCTGTCGTAGTCGCCCTTCTTCAGGCCGAAGGCCAATGGCTCGAAGGTGAACGGCTTGTCGAGGAACAGCAGCTTGCCAGCGCCAGCCTTGTTCACCGCCACGACGTTGTAAGGCGCGTCGTAGACGAAGGCGTCGGCCTTGCCGTTGACCACGTCCATCACCGCTTCCTGCTCGTTGTCGTAGCCGTGGTACTTGGCCTTGCCGATCAGTTTCTTGGCGACCATCTCACCGGTGGTGCCGAGCTTGGAGGTCAGGCGGTACTTTTCGTTGTTCAGGTCTTTGTAAGACTTGATCTCGTCAGCCAGCTCTTTGCGGATCAGCAGGGTCTGGCCAACAACGATGAAGGGTTCGCTGAAGTTCAGCTTGAGGTTGCGTTCCTGGGTCAGGGTCATGCCGCTGCTGATGATGTCGAACTTGTCGGTCATCAGTGCCGGGATGATGCCATCGTAGGCGGTGGAGACTATCTCCAGCTTGACGCCCATGGACTTGGCCATGGCCTTGAGGATATCGACCTCGAAGCCGATGATCTCGCCGCGCTTGTTGGTCATCTGGAACGGCATGTAGGTCGGGTCCATACCCGCCCGCAGGGTGCCGCGCTTGACCGCATCATCGATGGCGCCGGCCGCCTGGGCGGCATTGACCGCGACCAGCGCCGTGACGCCGACCAGCAGCATCGACAGATACTTCTTAATCATCACCAGATCCCCCAGCAAGAAAGCTCGAATTTTATTTTTAGTGCGAACCGTCCTAGTCAGACGGGTGCGAGATATTCGGGGAGGGATGCTAACGCATGGACAGCGTTGTGGGTATCGGAAAAAGGGCTGAAACAAATCGCGGGGCAAGCCCGCTCCCACAGTTTTGTAGGAGCGGGCTTGCCCCGCGATCAGTCAGGCACCGACCAGCGAAGGCTGCACGGAAGGTTCCGGATGCAAGGGCAACAACGGCGAGTGTGGATCGTTGGCGATCGACTGGCGCCAGACGCCCAACCAGGCCTCGTTCTGCTCAGCCCAGACCGCCGTATGCAGGCGCGAGAGTGCTACCGGATCGCTGAGCAGGGCCAGCCGGGTACTACCGTCCAGACCACCAGGGCCAACCTTCAGAGCCTTGGCAATACGCTCGGCACGCAGCGCCTCGATCGGCGCCGCAACGCCGTGGCGCGCAGTGGCCAGGGCACACGCCAGGGCGTTCTGCTGCGGGTCGACCACCGCACGCACGAATCCGTCGTGCATGGCGTGCCAGCGGTTCTCATGGGTGTACTGGTCGGTGGCCAGCAGCTCCTGAGGCGTGGCGTATTCCTCGGGAATCAGGAACAGGCTCTCATCCTTGGCCCGCAGGCCCAGGTGCACGCGGCTGGAGATCACCGAAACCGGGATCGACAGCATCAGCGAACCTACGATCGGCACCAGCCACCACAGGAAGCTCGGGTTCAGCCACGCCACCAGCAAGGCCCACGCCACACCCAGCAGGGTTTGCGGGCCATGGCGGCGTACTGCTTCGCTCCACGGGGTGGAGTCATCGTCACGCTGCGGCGAGTTCCAGGTCGCGGCCCAGCCGAGGAACGCGGCGAGCACGAAGCGGGTGTGGAAGATCATCCGCACCGGCGCCAGGAGCATGGAGAAGAGCATCTCCAGCAACATCGACAGGGTCACCTTGAAGCGCCCGCCAAACTCTTTCGCACCCTTGGCCCAGATCAGGATGACGCTGAGCAGCTTGGGCAGGAACAGCAGCACGATGGTGGTGGAGAACAGCGCAATGGCCTTCTCCGGGTGCCACTGCGGCCACAATGGATAGAGCTGGCGTGGTTCCAGGAAGTACTGAGGTTCCATCAAGGTGTTGGTCGCCAGCAACGCAGTCGACAGCACCAGGAAGAAGAACCACAGCGGCGCCGACAGGTACGACATCACCCCGGTGAGGAACACCGCACGGTGCACCGGGTGCATGCCCTTGACCAGGAACAGGCGGAAGTTCATCAGGTTGCCATGGCACCAGCGCCGGTCACGCTTGAGCTCATCGAGCAAGTTCGGCGGCAACTCTTCATAGCTGCCCGGCAGGTCGTAGGCAATCCACACGCCCCAGCCGGCCCGGCGCATCAGCGCCGCTTCGACGAAGTCGTGGGAAAGAATCGCACCAGCAAAGGCACCCTTGCCCGGCAATGGCGCCAGGGCGCAGTGCTCGATGAAGGGCTTCATGCGGATGATCGCGTTATGGCCCCAGTAGTGCGACTCACCGAGCTGCCAGAAGTGCAGGCCGGCGGTGAACAGCGGGCCGTAGACGCGGGTGGCGAACTGCTGCATGCGCGCATACAGGGTGTCCATGCCCGAGGCTTTGGGCGCGGTCTGGATGATCCCGGCGTCCGGGTTGGCCTCCATCAGGCGTACCAGGCTGGTCAGGCATTCGCCGCTCATCACGCTGTCGGCGTCGAGCACTACCATGTAACGGTAGTCGCCGCCCCAACGACGGCAGAAGTCGTCGAGGTTGCCGCTCTTGCGTTTGACCCGGCGACGACGGCGACGGTAGAAGATCCGCCCGAAGCCCTTGGCCTCACGGCAGACTTCCAGCCAGGCCTGTTGCTCGGCCACGGCGATGTCGGTGTCGTTGGTGTCGCTGAGCACGAAGAAGTCGAAACGATCGAGGTCACCGGTCGCGGCGACCGACTCGAACGTCGCCCGCAGGCCCGCGAATACCCGCGGCACGTCTTCGTTGCAGATCGGCATGACGATCGCGGTGCGCGCACCGGCTTCGATCGGCTCATTGCCGGCGCTGCTGCCGGAGATCCGGTACTTGTCCCGGCCGGTGAGCAGCTCCAGAAAGCCCATCAATGCGGTCCAGAAACCCGCCGATACCCAGCAGAACAGGATACCGAAGAGGACCAGGATGCTGGTCTGCAATGCATACGGCCAGACTTGCGAGGCGGTCTGCATCAACGGTTGGTGCATGACTTCGTCAAGGTCGACGAACGACCAGCCCTGGTACGGCAGGATGCCCTTCATGTACCAGCCGGCGACGATAGTCTGACCAAGCATCAGCGCCAGCAGGATATAGCGGCGCATCGAGCCGACCCAGCGCCAGCGCGCCTTGGGCAGCTCACGCTTTTCTGGTGCCGGCGCGTTGGTGCGGCCGGTCAGGCGGCGCCAGGCGCGGATCAGGATGTTGGTCCGCCACGGCTCGGGAATGACCCGGGTACGACGGATTGGCGGGGTGGCCTTGAGGCACACCCGACCGCTGCCGTCGACCGCGAGCATCTCGGCGTCTTGCAGTTCTTCAGCGCTGGCCAGGTGCAGGCGCTCGCCCACCGAAGCCTGGACGGCCTCGGCAGCGTTGGCGTCCGGCTGGGCAGACAGACGTTGGTGCAGCTCACTGAACGACGTGCAGCGGGCGAGCTCGGCGCGCTGTTCGTCGCTCAGAGGCAGGTGGGCCAGGTATTCGCTGAGCGATTCTGGCCGGGTTTGAGCATTACTCATCGGCAGGCAACTGATAGCTCCAGGTCTCGGTCAGCACCTGTTCGGTGGTGGCCGGTGCCCCGGTGGTGGATGCCGCGTCGGCGGCAGGTTGCTCGGCAGGCTTTTCAGCCTTGGCGTGTTTGGCCGCAGCTTTGTCCTGCTTGCTTGGTTTGGCAGGCTTGGCCGGCTCAACCGGAACGTCACGCAGCAGGGCAGCGCGCATTTCCACGGACTTGCTCGGATCCTTGACCTTCAACCGCAGGGTCAGGCGCCAGCCTTTGATTTCCGGGTTGTAGCGCAGGTTGTTCTCGACCAACTCGGCGTTGTCGCCGACGCTTACCTGGCTGCGCACGGCGGTGTCTGCCGGCAGTTCGCTCAGTACCGGGCCTTCGAAGTCGACCAGGAAGGCAACGCTGCCATCGGCCTGACGAATCAGGTTGGACTGCTTGACGTCACCGGTCGAGCGCAGGGTCTGCTTGACCCAGCCCAGTTTCGGCGAGTGCAGCTCGGACTCGTCGATGGTCCAGTGCAAGCGGTAGGCGTATTCGAACGGGGTACCTGGCTCCGGCAGTTTCTCCGGGCTCCAGAACGCCACGATATTGTCGTTGGTTTCGTCGGCAGTCGGGATCTCGACCAGATCGACGGTACCCTTGCCCCAGTCACCGACCGGCTCAATCCAGGCGCTCGGACGCTTCTGGTAGTTGTCGTCGAGGTCTTCGAACTGGCTGAATTCACGCTGACGTTGCAGCAGGCCGAAACCACGCGGGTTCTCGACGCTGAAGTTGCTCACGGCCAGGTGTTTCGGGTTGTTCAGCGGGCGCCACAGCCACTCGCCGTTGCCGGCGTGGATCGACAGGCCTTCGGAGTCGTGCAGGGCCGGACGGTAGTTGAGCACCTTGGACGGCTGGTTGCCACCGAACAGGAACATGCTGGTCAGCGGGGCAATACCCAGGCGGCTGACGTGGTCACGCAGGAACACCTTGGACTGCACGTCGACAATGGTATCGCTGCCCGGACGCAGGGTCAGGCGGTAGGCGCCGGTGGAGCGTGGCGAATCAAGCAGTGCGTAGATCACCAGTTGTTTGTCGGTGGCTTTGGGACGCACGATCCAGAACTCGCTGAAGCGTGGGAACTCTTCACCCGAGGGCAGCGCGGTGTCGATGGCCAGACCACGGGCAGACAAGCCATACGCATGGCCCTTGCCGACCACGCGGAAATAGCTGGCGCCCAGCAGGGTCATGATTTCATCCTGCTTGTCGGCCTTGTTGATCGGGTAGAGCACGCGGAAACCGGCGTACCCCAGCTTCTCGGTGGCCTTGGCGTCGAACTGCAGGTCGCCGAAATCGAAGCGGCTCGGGTCGTATTTGATCTCTTTCACGGCTTTCGCGGTGATTTCGTTGATCTTGACCGGCGTGTCGAAATGCATGCCCTGGTGGTAGAAGGACAGCTTGAACGGCGTCTTGTCCTTGGTCCACTCGGCTTTTTCATTGAGGAAGCGGATTTTCTGGTAGTCCGCGTACTTCATGTCACGGAACACCGCCGGCAGATTGCTTTTCGGCGCCTCGTACTTTTGTCCGGCAAGGTCCTTCGCCTTGGCCGCGACATCGTCAAGGTTGAACGCCCAGAGCTGGCCTGCGCCGAGCAGGCTTACCAGCGTTGCGCCTGCCAACAGGGCCTTGCGCAACCGAATGCCGGGAGTTCTTGGTGCATTACAGGGACTTACAATCACGAGCAACCCTCGCCGAAAACAGATCATAAAACCAACGGCCAGCGACATATGCCAGGTTGGCGAGCACTGTTCGGACTCCGAAAGGGCGCAATGATTCCCCAAACGGTTCCGGACAGTCTCAAGTCAGAGTGAAACGAACCTGCGAACACAGGCCCACATAGCGCGCGATTATCCAGCAGGCCGCGTTACAACGCATCAGGCGGAACAAACTATTTCTGCTGGAAAACCCCTTGTTTTGCCGCAAACAGGGGTTTTTTGCCATCATATTTGTAACATAAATGTTACGGGGCCATCATTGACCAGGTGCACTTGCATGTCAGCCCCGAACTGACCACTGGCAACCGTTGCGTGTTGCGCATGCGCCTGGGCCAGCAAATAGTCGAAAAGTTCGGCACCCAGCGCCGGTGGCGCAGCTGTCGAGAAGCTTGGGCGCAGGCCGCTCTGGGTGTCGGCGGCCAGGGTGAACTGCGACACCAGCAGCAAGCCGCCGCCGATATCCTTGAGCGACAGGTTCATCTTGCCCTCGGCATCGCTGAACACCCGGTAGTTGAGCAACTTGTGCAACAGTTTGTCGGCATGGGCCTGGGTATCGCCTGGCTCGACCGCAACCAGCACCAGCAGGCCCTGGTCGATCGCACCGACGGTCTTGCCCTCGACATCCACCCGCGCGCCGCGCGCCCGTTGCAGCAAGCCCTTCATGCTTCTTCCAGAGGCAAGTCGAGCAGGCGCCGGGCCATCTGATCGGCGGCACGCACCAGCGCGTCGGTGATACCCGGCTCGGATGCCGCGTGGCCTGCGTCGCGAATCACCTTCAGTTCACTGTTGGGCCAGGCCTGATGCAGCTCCCAGGCATTGTCCAGCGGGCAGATCACGTCGTAGCGGCCATGCACGATCACCGCCGGCAGATGGGCGATCTTCGGCATGTCGCGGATCAGTTGGTCCGATTCCAGGAAAGCATTATTGGTGAAGTAGTGGCATTCGATGCGGGCGATCGACAGCGCACGCTGAGGTTCGGAGAAGCGATCGACCACCAGCGGGTTGGGCCGCAGGGTCGCAGTGCGCCCTTCCCAGGTCGACCAGGCCTTGGCGGCGTGCATCTGGGCAATCTGGTCGTTGCCGGTCAGGCGCTTGTGGAAGGCCTTGACCAGGTCGCCACGCTCTTCGGCCGGAATCGGCGCGATGTAATCTTGCCAGTAGTCGGGGAACAGGCGGCTGGCGCCGGCCTGGTAGAACCACTCGATCTCTTGCGGACGGCACAGGAAGATGCCGCGCAGGATCAGGCCATGTACGCGCTCGGGGTGGGTCTGGGCATAGGCCAGGGCCAGGGTCGAGCCCCAGGAGCCACCGAACAGTACCCACTTTTCGATGCCCAGGTGCTTGCGGATGCGCTCAAGGTCTTCGACCAGATGCCAGGTGGTGTTGTTTTCCAAGCTGGCATGGGGGGTCGAACGGCCGCAGCCGCGCTGATCGAAGGTAATGATGCGATACAGGTTGGGATCGAAATAGCAGCGGCTCTGAGCATCGCAGCCGGCCCCCGGGCCGCCATGGATGAACACCACCGGCAGACCTTCCGGCGAACCGCTTTCATCGACGTACAACACATGCGGTGCTTCCACGGCCAGATCGTGCCGGGCGTAGGGTTTGATCTGCGGGTACAAGGTCTGCATTACGCACTCCGTGTGGGAATTATTCTGCCGTTGGGCATCATAAACCTGAATTGCGCTTTGAGCATGTACCTGTGTTGTTCTTCAGGGCCCCATCGCTGGCAAGCCAGCTCCCACAGGGGGCAGTCCAACCTGTGGGAGCTGGCTTGCCAGCGATGAGTTCACCCTGGTCTCAAGCCTGGTAGCGCTCCTTGCCCCAACCCAGCACCGTCTCCAGCAATTGCTTCAACACCACCTGGGTCGGCTCGGCCAGGTCTTGCCGATACTTGAACGGCTCGACCTCTTCCATGTAGGTGCTCTGCGCCAGCTCCAGTTGCACTGCATGAATATGCTTGTCCGGGTCGCCATAGTGGCGAGTGATGTGCCCGCCCTTGAAGCGACCGTTGAGCACATGGCTGTACTGGTGAAATTTTGCACACACATCTTGCAGCCTTTGCGCCAACTGCGGATCACAACTGGCGCCATTGAAGGTGCCGAGGTTGAAGTCCGGCAGTTTGCCGTCGAACAGGTGCGGGATGTGCGAGCGGATCGAGTGGGCATCCCAAAGCAAGGCATAGCCGAACTGCTCGCGCAGGCGCGCCAGCTCTTCAACAATAGTGGCGTGATACGGCCGCCAGATCGTCTCCAGGTACCCTGCCCGCTCCTGCTCCGAGGGGGCCTTGCCGTCCTTGAACAGCGGCTCGCCTTCAAACAGGGTCGCCGGGTACAGGCCGGTGGTGGCACCGACGTACAGCGGCTTGTCGTCGTCCGGGCGGTTCAGGTCGATGACGAAACGCGAATATTCGGCTGCGACCACGCTGGCCCCAAGCTCGCGGGCAAAGTCATAAAGCTGCGGGATATGCCAGTCGGTGTCCGGCAGGCTTTGCGCCTGCTCGACCAGGCCGTCCCGCACCACCGAGGTCAGGTTCAAACCAGCGTGGGGCATGCTGATCAGCAGCGGCAGCGTACCCTGGTGAAAATTCAGTACCTTGTCCATAGGCCCTCTCTTAATTGAATAATTCATGGCCCAGGCGCACTACCCGCTTGGGCAGGTCACCACCGAGCCAGTAAGCCAGGTCGGCCGGTCGTTCAATCTGCCAGGCGACAAAGTCGGCGACCTTGCCTACCTCCAGCGAACCGTGGCTGTCGCCCAGGCCCAGAGCTGTCGCCGCATGCTGGGTGACACCGGCCAGGGCTTCTTCCGGGGTCATGCGAAACAGGGTACAAGCCATGTTCAGCATCAGGCGCAACGACAGCGCCGGCGAAGTCCCCGGGTTGAGATCACTGGCGATAGCGATCTTCACCCCATGCTTGCGCAAGGCGTCCATCGGCGGCAGCTGGGTTTCACGCAGGAAGTAGAAGGCACCGGGCAGCAGCACCGCCACGGTACCGGCCGCCGCCATGGCGATGGCGTCGTCTTCGGTCATGAACTCCAGGTGATCGGCCGACAGCGCCTGGTAGCGTGCTGCCAGGCTGGAGCCGGCCAGGGACGACAGTTGTTCGGCATGCAACTTGACCGGCAGCCCCAACTCACGCGCCTTAATGAATACCCGCTCGACCTGGGCCGGCGAAAACGCCAGGTATTCACAAAAGGCATCGACGGCGTCCACCAGGCCCTCGGCAGCCAGGGCCGGGAGCATTTCATCGCAGATATGGCTGATGTAGTCGTCAGCCCGATCTTTGTACTCCGGCGGCAAGGCATGGGCGGCCAGGCAGGTGCTGCGCACGGTCAATGGCAGCTCCTCGCCCAGGCGGCGGATGACCTTGAGCAGCTTGCGCTCGCTGGCCAGGTCCAGGCCGTAGCCAGACTTGATCTCCACAGTAGTGACGCCATCGCGCATCAGCGCCTGCACGCGCTGGCGGGCGCTGGTGAACAGTTCGTCCTCGCTGGCCGCACGGGTAGCGCGCACGGTGCTGGCGATACCGCCACCCTGGGCGGCGATCTCGGCATAGCTCACCCCTTGCAGGCGCTGCTCGAACTCGCCGCTGCGGTTGCCGCCGAACACCGCGTGGGTGTGACAGTCGATCAACCCCGGGGTGACCCAAGCGCCGCCCAGGTCAACGGTTCTGTCAGCGACCAGATCCGGCAGCTGCTGGCGCGGGCCGATCCACTCGATATGGCCGGCGCTGGTGACGATCGCCGCATCCTCGATGATCGAGTAGGCGCCTTGCGCCATGCTTGCCACATGGCAATGCTGCCAGAGGGTTTTCATCCAGAGTCTCCTTGATCAGAGTTGAGTAGGTTCCTGCACCAGCGGCTGCGCGCTGGCAACCACCTGCGGCTTGCACCAGAGCTTGTAGGCCACCACCAGGAACAGCACCCAGACCACACCCACCAGCAGTGCTGCCTGGGTATCAGGGAAGTACCCGAGCACGCCGAATACGAACAGCATGAAGGCAATCGCCGCCGCAGGGCCATAAGGCCAGAACGGTACCGGGAATTTCAGCTGGGCGACTTCTTCACGGCTCATGCTGCGGCGCATGGCGACCTGGGTCACCAGGATCATCAGCCAGACCCACACGGTTGCGAAGGTGGCGATCGAAGCGATCAGCAGGAAGACGTTTTCCGGGATCAAGTAGTTGAGCACCACGCCGCCGAGCAAGGCTGCGCCCATGACCACTACGGTCATCCACGGCACGCCGTGACGGGAGATCTTGGCGAAGCCCTTGGGCGCCTGCCCTTGCTGGGCCAGGCCGTACATCATGCGCCCGGCACCGAAGATGTCGCTGTTGATGGCCGAGATCGCCGCCGAGATCACCACGATGTTCAGTACGGTCGCCGCCGAGCCGATCCCCAGGTTGCTGAAGATCTGCACGAACGGGCTGCCCTGGCTGCCAATCTGCGGCCAAGGGTACAGGCACATCAGCACAAACAGAGTCAGCACATAAAACAGCAGGATGCGCATCGGCACAGCGTTGATGGCCTTGGGGATAACCCGCTGCGGATCCTTCGCTTCACCGGCGGTGATGCCGATGATCTCGATGCCGCCGAAGGCAAACATCACCACGGCAAACGATGCGATCAGGCCACTAACACCGTTGGGCATGAAACCGCCATGCTCGAACAGGTTGCTGATACCCACGGCGTTGCCGGCACCGGCATTGCTCAGGCCGAAGGCCATGATGCCGAAGCCTGCGAGGATCATCGCGACGATGGCGCCAACCTTGAGCAGCGACAGCCAGAACTCCATCTCGCCGAATACCTTGACGTTGCACAGGTTCAGGCCGCCGATCAGGAAGACGATGCCCAGCACCCAGATCCAGCGCGCCACTTCCGGAAACCAGAAGCCCATATAAATGCCAAAGGCGGTGACGTCGGCCAGGCAGACGATGATCATTTCAAAGGCATAGGTCCAGCCGAGGATGAACCCCGACATCGGCCCCAGGTAGGTGCTGGCGTAATGGCCGAAGGAGCCAGCCACCGGGTTGTGCACGGCCATTTCACCCAGCGCGCGCATAACCATGAACACCGCTGCACCACCGATCAGGTAGGCCAGCAGTACTGCCGGTCCAGCCATCTGGATGGCCGAGGCGGAGCCGTAAAACAACCCGGTGCCGATCGCCGAGCCCAGTGCCATGAAGCGAATGTGACGCGCGGTGAGCCCGCGCTTCAGACCTTGAGTTTCTTGCATGTCACGTCCTTATTGTTGTTCTGGTCGTGAAAATGATTGAGCTGCGTCATCGACCATCGCGGGGCAAGCCCGCTCCCACAGTAGGAGCGGGCTTGCCCCGCGAAGTCGCTCGCAGCCGCCCCTGGGGGATTACAGGCTAGGCAGGACCTTGGCCGGCAGCAGGCCGGTCAGTTGACCTTCGGCCAGCAGGGCGATAGCCGCCTCGATGTCTGGGGCGAAGAAGCGGTCTTTCTCGTAGAAGGCGACCTTGCCGCGCAAGGTCTGACGCGCCTGCTCCAGCTTCGGCGAAGTCTTCAGGCCTTCGCGCAGGTCCAGGCCTTGCGCTGCAGCCAGCCATTCCACGGCGAGCACCCCACGGGTGTTCTCGGCCATTTCCCACAGACGCTTGCCAGCAGCCGGGGCCATCGACACGTGGTCTTCCTGGTTGGCCGAGGTCGGCAGGCTGTCGACGCTGTGCGGATGCGCCAGGGCCTTGTTTTCGCTGGCCAGGGCCGCAGCGGTAACCTGGGCGATCATGAAGCCGGAGTTGACCCCACCATTGGCGACCAGGAACGGAGGCAGCTGGGACATGTGCTTGTCCATCATCAGCGAAATGCGGCGCTCGCTCAGCGAACCGATTTCAGCGATGGCCAGGGCCATGTTGTCGGCGGCCATGGCAACCGGTTCGGCGTGGAAGTTACCGCCGGAGATCACATCACCTTCGGCCGCGAACACCAGCGGGTTGTCGGACACCGCGTTGGCTTCGACCACCAGTACTTCGGCGGCCTGGCGCAGTTGGGTCAGGCAGGCGCCCATGACCTGTGGCTGGCAACGCAGCGAGTACGGGTCCTGGACCTTGCCGCAATTTTCGTGGGACGCCGAAACCTCAGTGCCATCACCGAGCAGGTCGCGGTAGCAGGCAGCGGAGTCGATCTGGCCACGTTGGCCACGGGCTTCGTGGATACGTGCGTCGAATGGCGAGCGCGAACCGAGCACGGCTTCCACGGTCAGGGCACCGATCGAGGTGGCAGCGGCGAACAGGTCTTCGCCTTCGAACAGGCCGCGCAAGGCATAGGCAGTGGATGCCTGGGTACCGTTGAGCAGCGCCAGGCCTTCCTTGGCCGCCAAAGTCAGCGGCTCAAGGCCGGCAACCGCCAGGGCTTCGGTGGCCGACAGCCATTGGCCGTTGTGGCGCGCCTTGCCTTCACCGAGCAGTACCAGTGACATGTGCGCCAGCGGAGCCAGGTCGCCGGAAGCACCGACCGAACCTTTGAGCGGGATGTGCGGGTAGACCTCAGCGTTGATCAAGCTGATCAGCGCGTTGATGACCTTGCGGCGGATACCGGAGAAACCACGGCTCAGGCTGTTGACCTTGAGCACCATGATCAGGCGCACCAGGGCATCGTCGATCGGCTGGCCAACACCTGCGGCGTGGGACAGTACCAGCGAACGCTGGAGGTTTTCCAGGTCGTGGCTGGCGATACGGGTCGAGGCCAGCAGGCCGAAACCGGTGTTGATGCCGTAGGCGGTGCGGTTTTCCGCAAGAATCTGCTCGACACAGGCGACGCTGGCGTCGATCTGCTGGTCAGCGCTGGCGTCCAGCTTGAGTTTTACCGGTTGCTGGTAGATCGCACGCAGCTGCGCCAGGGTCAGGGTGCCAGGCTTGAGGGTCAATTCAGTCACGTTAATGCTCCGTACTCGTGAGGCGTATTCGCCTGCATAGATATCAGTATCAACTATTTAACGAAGATCAGCCGGTGATCATCGGCAGGTTCAAGCCTTGATCCTTCGCACAATCGATGGCGATCTGATAACCGGCATCGGCGTGACGCATGACACCGGTGGCCGGGTCGTTGTGCAGTACGCGAGCGATACGCTCGGCCGCTTCATCAGTACCATCGCAGACAATGACCATGCCCGAGTGCTGAGAGAAGCCCATGCCAACGCCACCACCGTGGTGCAGGGAAACCCAGGTTGCGCCACTGGCGGTGTTGAGCAGGGCGTTGAGCAGCGGCCAGTCGGAGACGGCATCGGAGCCATCTTGCATCGATTCGGTTTCACGGTTCGGGCTGGAAACGGAACCGGAGTCCAGGTGGTCGCGGCCGATGACGATCGGTGCCGACAGCTCACCGCTGCGGACCATTTCGTTGAACGCCAGGCCAAGCTTGGCACGCAGACCCAGACCCACCCAGCAGATACGTGCTGGCAGGCCCTGGAAGCTGATGCGCTCGCGGGCCATGTCCAGCCAGTTGTGCAGGTGGGCGTCGTCGGCGATCAGTTCTTTAACCTTGGCGTCGGTCTTGTAGATGTCTTCGGCGTTGCCCGACAGTGCAGCCCAACGGAACGGACCGATACCGCGGCAGAACAGCGGACGGATGTAGGCTGGTACGAAGCCTGGGAAGTCGAACGCGTTGCTCACGCCTTCTTCCTTGGCCATCTGACGGATGTTGTTGCCGTAGTCGAAGGTCGGGACGCCTTGCTTCTGGAAATCCAGCATGGCTTGAACGTGTACAGCCATGGATTGCTTGGCAGCCTTGACCACAGCGGCCGGTTCGGTTTGCGCGCGGTCGCGGTATTGCTCCCAGGTCCAGCCGGCTGGCAGGTAGCCGTTGAGTGGGTCGTGGGCGCTGGTCTGGTCGGTGACCATGTCCGGACGCACGCCACGCTTGACCAGCTCAGGCAGGATTTCTGCAGCGTTGCCCAGCAGGGCGATGGAGATGGCCTTGCCTTCTGCGGTGTACTTGGCGATACGTGCCAGGGCGTCATCCAGGTCCTTGGCTTGCTCGTCGACGTAACGGCTGCTCAGGCGGAAATCGATGCGGCTCTGCTGGCATTCGATGTTCAGCGAGCAAGCACCGGCAAGCGTTGCCGCCAGTGGCTGGGCGCCGCCCATGCCGCCGAGGCCTGCGGTCAGTACCCACTTACCCTTGAGGCTGCCGTTGTAGTGCTGGCGACCGGCTTCGACGAAGGTTTCATAGGTGCCCTGAACGATGCCCTGGCTGCCGATGTAGATCCAGCTACCGGCGGTCATCTGGCCGTACATGGCCAGGCCCTTGGCATCCAGTTCGTTGAAGTGCTCCCAGTTGGCCCAGTGTGGCACCAGGTTGGAGTTGGCGATCAGCACGCGCGGGGCATTGCTGTGGGTCTTGAACACGCCAACCGGCTTGCCGGATTGCACCAGCAGGGTCTCGTCGTCGTTCAGGTTGGTCAGGCTCTCGACGATCTTGTCGTAGCACTCCCAGTTACGCGCGGCACGGCCGATACCGCCGTAGACCACCAGCTCTTTCGGGTTTTCGGCGACTTCCGGGTCGAGGTTGTTCATCAGCATGCGCAACGGTGCTTCAGTCAGCCAGCTTTTGGCGGTCAGCTTGTTGCCGCGCGCTGCGCGGATTTCGACGTCACGGAATTTCTTGAAATTGTTGTCAGTCACGGAAATAGCTCCTCAGCGATCGGTCCAGAGCAACCCAGGCATTGGGTGGGTCATGGCGCTTATACAAACACATCTTTACTTGTATGTACAAGCATAGGCAATTGAAATGCCAACTCCTCTCCAGCATCGCTAAGGCGCCGCCAAGGCAGGCGCTAGAGCCCCGCAGTACACGGGCTGTGGCGAGATAAAAAAATTCTGGGGAGATGAACGGTCAAGCCAAGGGGACCAGCGGCGTTGCACCACTTTGGGTCAATCGGTAACAGCCCCGGCCGCCGTGTGCGGCCGAGGCGTAACAACGTCAGCGCGGACTCAACTCGATCAGGCAGCAACGCCCCTGAATGTTCAAGGTCCGCAGGCCCTGGTTGCCCTCCAGGTGCAGGCAGTCATGGCGCCCGAGCAACTGCACAGCCTCGTCCATCGCCACCTCGACCTGAGCGGACACAGCAAACAACAGCAGAGTCGAGGCTGAACTGAACACCCGCTGGCTGCCATCGAGCCACTGCAGGCGGGCACAGTAACGCTCGGGGGAATAGATCAGGTTGAAGTCGCGAATCGAGCCGCCGAGCAGACTGCAACTGACCTGGCTTTCGCCGCTGAAAGCAAAGGCATCGAACGGCAGCAGCGGCCGCGTTGGCTGGCCGTCAACCTGCAGGCGCATGCCCTCGCCCTCAAGCACAGTGATGATCCGCTGATACCCGGCAAAACTGGAAAAGCCTCCCGACTCGCTGATGTCGGCAATCGACAGACGCCAGCCAAAGCCATCCAGGCCGACGCCGGCATCGCGGGTGATTTCTTCGGTGCTGCCGCCGCCGTTCTTCCAGGGCATGCGGGGATAGTCTTTGGCACGTAATACCTGCAACTGGCTCATTTGCTGAAGCGTCCTTCAAGACGATGACGGGATCCGGGATGAATCAGACGAGCGGCAGTCACCGGCTGACGACCCGACCAGGTACGGCGGCGGATCAGCAGGCACGGCTCACCCTGTTCGATTTGCAGCAGGCGGCATTCTTCCGGCTCGGCGAGGATCGCTTCGACCACATGCTCGCCCTCGGTCAGCGGCGCCACCTGGGACAGGTAGGCGTAGGGCGTCTGCCGGGTGAAGTCCTGGCGCAGGTAATCGGGCGCCACGGCGGCGTTGACGAAGCGGTCTTCGATTTGTACGGCAACATCGTTCTCGTAATGCACGATCAACGAGTGGAACACCCTTTGACCTTCTCGCATGTCCAGGGCCAGGGCGCGCTCGGAGCCGGCGGCCTCTTCGGCGAGAATGACCACCTGGCAAGTATGCTGGTGGCCACGGGCGGCGATTTCATCGGCTATGTTGTTGACCTCGAACAAGGCTGAACGGGTCTTGGGCTCGGCCACAAACGTACCGACGCCTTGCATGCGCACCAGCAGACCTTCGGCGGTCAGCTCGCGCAGGGCGCGGTTGATAGTCATGCGGCTAAAGCCCAACTGGTTGACCAGCTCGCTCTCAGACGGCACCCGATGATGCGGCGGCCAGCTGCCATTCTGGATCTGCTGGGCGATCATTTGTTTGACCCGGGCGTACAGCGGCGCCGGACCCTCGCCCATCTGGGCAACCAGCGCGGAGACAGGAGGTGTCGGCACGGAAAATATCCTTGTTCGGTTGAATGAACGGTAGCTTGCCGGAGTTTACCCAGCAGGCAAACGTCTGTATATGTATATACAAATAATCACAACGAGGTGTTACGCCGATGTCCGTCTTCTTTGCCGAACGTGCTTTGCTGCCTACAGGCTGGGCCGAAAACGTCCGAATCGAGGTCGGCGCCGACGGCCTGCTGGCCAGTATCCAGGCCAACGCTTCGGCCGAAGGCGCCGAACGCCTGGCCGGGCCATTGCTGCCAGGCATGCCCAACCTGCACTCGCACGCCTTCCAGCGCGCCATGGCCGGGCTTGCGGAAGTGGCCGGCAACCCCAATGACAGCTTCTGGACCTGGCGTGAACTGATGTACCGCCTGGTCGGCAAGATCAGCCCTGAACAGTTGGAGGTCATCGCCCGCCAGCTGTACATCGAGATGCTCAAGGCCGGCTACACCTCGGTCGCAGAATTCCATTACGTTCACCATGACACCCAGGGCCAGGCCTACGCCGACCCGGCGGAGCTGTCCCTGCGTATCAGCGCCGCCGCCCGCGCAAGCGGCATCGGCCTGACCCTATTGCCCGTGCTCTACAGCCACGCGGGCTTCGGCGGGCAAACGCCCAACGACGGCCAGCGGCGCTTTATCAACAGCACCGAGCAGTACCTCAAACTTCAGCAGCGGCTGGCGCCAGTGCTGGCCAAGCAGCCTGCCCAGCAACTGGGGCTGTGCTTTCACTCGCTTCGCGCCGTCACGCCAGAACAGATCGCCCAGGTCATGGCCGCCAGCGACAAGGCCTGCCCGGTGCATATCCACATTGCCGAACAGCAGAAGGAAGTAGACGACTGCCTGGCTTGGAGCGGGCGCCGACCTTTGCAGTGGCTGTATGAAAACACCGAAGTCGATCAGCGCTGGTGCCTGGTGCATGCCACCCACGCCGAGCCTGACGAGGTCACCCTGATGGCCCGCAGCGGCGCAATTGCAGGCCTGTGCCTGACCACCGAGGCCAACCTGGGCGACGGTATTTTCCCGGCGGTGGACTACCTGGCCCAAGGCGGGCGCCTGGGCATCGGCTCCGACAGCCATGTGTCGCTGAGCGTGGTCGAGGAACTGCGCTGGCTGGAATACGGCCAGCGACTGCGCGACCAGCGGCGCAACCGCTTGTATGGCAGCGACCAGCCAATGGTTGGACGGACGTTGTACGACGCCGCCCTGAGCGGCGGCGCCCAGGCGCTGGGACAAGCCATTGGCGAGCTCAGCGTGGGCAAACGTGCGGACTGGCTGGTGCTCGATGGCAATGACCCGTACCTGGCCACAGCCAGTGGCGACGGTATCCTCAACCGCTGGTTGTTTGCCGGTGGTGACCGTCAGGTGCGTGATGTGATGGTCAATGGCCAGTGGGTCGTGCGTCAGGGCCGTCATGCCCAGGAAGAAGACAGCGCTCGGGCATTTGCCGGGGTGTTGCGCAGCCTGTTGGGCTGACCAAAATCCGAGGCGAGACTATCGCTGGCAAGCCAGCTCCCACAGGGATTGCACTGCCCTTGTGGGAGCTGGCTTGCCAGCGATTTGGGCATCAGGGCTTAGCCGCAACCATGTCCTTGTCCGCCACCCGCCAGATCAGCCGCTGGGTGTCATAACCCTGCTGGCGCGCCTTGGCCAGCAGGCTTTCGCGCTGCAACGCCGGGATGGTCGGGGTACGCGAGAGTATCCACAGATACTTGCGATCGGGATTGCCAACCAGCGCGGTCTGGTATTTGTCATCGACATAGAGGATCCAGTAGTCGCCCTTGGCAACCCCCGGCAGCAAGGTCGAGAACCAGTTGTCGAACTCTACCCAGAGCTTGTCGGTCTTGCCCGGCACTTGCGCCATGGCCGTGCCACTGGCTTCCTGCCATTCACCGGCAAGGGTGCGGCAACGGTTGAGCACGCCAACACTACCATCAGGCTTCAAGTTGTAATGGGCTTCGGACTGAGCGCAGTCACGCTGGAAATACATCGGCAAGCGCGCCAATTCATACCACTTGCCCTGATAGCGCTTGAGGTCGACCCGCTCGGCCGTTTTCGGCGCAAGCGAGCCCGCGCCAGAGCTGGCGCAGCCACCCAGGATCAACCCAGCACACAGCACCAGCAGCAGTTGCAATCGCTTCATTTCAAGCCCTGCCCGGAATACATCAGCACTTTGTCGGCGGCGTACTGGATGCTGATGAAGGTTTTCTCGTCGCCCCAGGTGCAGCTGGACATACCCAGTGCGCCCGAGCAATCGGCCGGCGCGCCCAGCAGTTTTTCGACCTCGACCTTGGTCATGCCAGACTTGAGCTGTGAGTAGTTTTCCTGGTTGATCTTGTTGCACGCAGTGAGGAACACGCACAACGACAGCAGGGCGAGAGAACGCAACGACATGAAAGGTCACTCCTGGACATGAGGGTGCAGGCACGATGGCCTACCGACAGCTTAGAAGGGAAAAAGCCCCTCCGGTTCCCGAGCACCAAGGCTTTGTTGACGTCAAACCCCCGCCATTGGTCGACTGGTCAGTTCTGCCATTAATCTTTTGCCCATAACGGACGACATAGGAAGGCGCTGCGACCGATTGCCGCGCCCGTCCCGTTGACCCGCCTTGTGCAGACAGACCTCGCAATGACAAAAAACCTGAAGTTCAGCCACAAGATTCTGCTCGCCGCCGCCCTGGTGGTTGCTGTCGCCTTTACTTGCTTCATCCTGTTCAACGACTATCGCCAACGGCAGACCCTGCGCAGCAACACCGAAGCCTCGATGCAGGAGCTCGGCAGCCTGACCGGCAGCAACATCCAGACCTGGCTGCAAAGCCGCATGCAGCTTTTGCAGTCGCTGTCCCAGCAGGTCGCCGTCGATGGCGCCAACAAAGACAGCCTGACGCGTAGCCTGAATCTGCCGGTATACGGCGGTAACTTCCTGCTGACCTACTTCGGTGGCCAGGACGGTTACATGCAGTCGGTACCGCTGGGTAATCGCGCCGCCGATTACGATCCACGGGTTCGCGGCTGGTACAAAGCCGCCACTGGCGCCGGCCAGACCATCGTCACCGAACCCTACATTTCGGTGTCCGCCAACAAGCTGGTGATCACCCTGGCTACCCCGGTACAGCACCAGGGTCGGCTGATTGGCGTCAACGGCGTGGACACCGACCTGGACAGCATCAGCACCATCATCAACGCACTGAACTTCGATGGCCACGGCCAGGCCTTCATCGTCAACGGCGCCGGCAAGATCCTCGTGCACCCCAAAGCCGACCTGGTGCTGAAAAACCTCAGCGACGCCTACCCCCAAGCCACCCCGCAGGTCGGCAGCGGCCTGAAGGAAGCCGAGCGTGACGGCCACCAGCAGTTCATCACCTTCACCAAGGTCAACGGCGTGCCTTCGGCTGACTGGTACGTGGCGCTGGAGCTTGATCAGGATTTTGCCTTCGCCATGCTCAGCGAACTGCGCACCTCTGCAGTGGTGGCCACGGTCATCGCGGTACTGATCATTATTGCCCTGCTCGGCCTGCTGATTCGCGTGCTGATGGAGCCGCTGCATGTGATGGGTCGGGCCATGCACGACATCGCCGAAGGTGAAGGCGACCTGACCCGACGCCTGCGCATCCATGGCCAGGACGAGTTCGGCAGCCTCGGTCAGTCGTTCAACCGCTTCGTCGAGCGTATTCACGAGTCGATCCGCGAAGTGGCCTCGGCCACCGGCCAGGTCAATGAAGTGGCCCAGCGTGTCGTCAGTGCCTCGAACGCCTCGATCCACAATGCCGACCAGCAGTCGAGCCGCACCAGCAGCGTCGCCGCCGCGATTAACCAACTGGGCGCCGCCGCTCAGGAAATCGCCCAGAACGCCGCCCTCGCCTCGCAGCACTCAAGCGATGCACGCAACCTGGCCGAACAAGGCCAGCAAGTGGTCGAGCAAACCATCGAGGTGATGAACCAGCTGTCGGAGAAGATCAGCGACTCATGCAGCAACATCGAGACCCTGAACGCCAACACGGTCAACATTGGCCAGATTCTTGAGGTGATCAGCGGGATTTCCCAACAGACCAACCTGCTGGCCCTCAATGCCGCCATTGAAGCAGCCCGCGCCGGTGAAGCCGGGCGCGGCTTTGCCGTAGTGGCTGACGAGGTACGCAACCTTGCCCACCGCACCCAGGACTCAGCGCAGCAGGTCCAGCGCATCATCGAAGAGTTGCAGGCCGGCGCCCAGGTGGCGGTGAGCACCATGACCCAAAGCCAGAGCCACAGCCAGCACAGCGTCGGCATCGCCAACCAGGCCGGCGATCGGCTGGGCAGCGTGACCATGCGCATTGGCGAAATCGACGGCATGAACCAGTCGGTGGCCACTGCCACCGAAGAGCAGACAGCCGTGGTCGAGTCGATCAATGTCGACATCACTGAGATCAATACGCTGAATCAGGAAGGGGTAGCGAACCTGCAGACAACCTTGCGCGCCTGCAATGACCTGGAGAATCAGGCCAATCGGTTGAAGCAGTTGGTGGGCAGTTTCAGGATTTGAGGTGAAGCTGATCGCGGGGCAAGCCCGCTCCCACAGGCAATGCAAATCTCTGTGGGAGCGGGCTTGCCCCGCGATGAATTCAACTCAGAACCTTGAGCCCGGTTCCAGCAGAAAATCCATCTCTTCATCGGTACTCGGCCGATTCAGCAACAGATTGCGATGCGGGAAGCGGCCAAAGCGGGCAATCACCCGCTGATGCTGCTCGGCGTAATCGAGGAAACCCTCGAACAAGCGCCGATCGGCTTCGGGCTGGGCATCGAGCAGCAACTGATAACGCTCGATGCTGATGTTCTGCCAGTCCAGCACCTCGGCATGCTCCAGCACCAGCAGGATGAACACCCGCTGGATTGGCAGAAGCTGGTAATCCCAGGCCTTGTCCAGGCCCTGCATAACCAGCACCTGGGCACGCCGGTCGCCATCGAAGGCGCGCGGCGTGTCGCGGTGGATCATGCGTGGCAACTGGTCTAGCAGCAACACCAAGCCCAACCAGCCCTGCGGGCTTTGCAGCCACTCATCGAGGCCGCCGGCCAACGCCTGTTCGACCAGGTCGCCGAAGCGCTCACGCGCTTCGTCGTCGTGGTGCTTGCCGAACCACAAGGTGCTCTTCTCGTCAGCCACATCCTGGGGGCTGGTGCCCCAGCCAAACCACCACTCCAGCAACGGCTGCCAAGGTGCGAGCATGATTTACTCCTTGTGATAACCGGTAACGCGCTCGACTTCCTGCTTGGAGCCCAGGAACACCGCCACACGCTGGTGCAGGCTCTCTGGCTGGATGTCGAGGATGCGCTGTTTGCCGTCGGTGGAAGCACCGCCGGCCTGTTCGATGATGAAGGACATCGGGTTGGCTTCGTACATCAGGCGCAGCTTGCCCGGCTTGGACGGCTCACGAGCGTCGCGCGGGTACATGAACAGGCCGCCACGGGTGAGGATGCGGTGCACATCGGCAACCATCGAGGCGATCCAGCGCATGTTGTAGTTCTTTTTCAGCGGACCGGTCTCACCGGCCAGCAGCTCGCCCACGTAGCGGGTCACAGGCTCTTCCCAGTGACGCTGGTTGGACATGTTGATGGCGAACTCGGCGGTGGTTTCCGGCACCTGAATGTTCTCGTGGGTCAGCACGAAGCTGCCCAGCTCGCGGTCCAGGGTGAAACCCTTGACGCCATTGCCCAGGGTCAGGATCAGCATGGTCTGCGGGCCGTAGATCGCATAACCGGCGGCAACCTGCTTGGTGCCTGGCTGCAGGAAGGCCTGCTCATTGAGGCTTTCGTTCTGGCTCAGGTATTCGTTCGGGCAGCGCAGTACCGAGAAGATGGTGCCGACCGAGACGTTGACGTCGATGTTCGACGAGCCGTCCAGCGGGTCGAAGACCAGCAGGTAGGCGCCTTTGGGGTATTTGCCCGGGATCTGGTAGGCGTTGTCCATCTCTTCGGAGGCCATGCCGGCCAGGTGACCGCCCCACTCGTTGGCTTCGAGCAGGATGTCGTTGGAAATCACGTCCAGCTTCTTCTGCACTTCGCCCTGCACGTTTTCAGTGCCCATGCTGCCCAGAACGCCGCCAAGCGCGCCTTTGGAGACGTTGTGGCTGATTTCCTTGCACGCACGCGCCACCACTTCGATCAGGAAGCGCAGATCGGCAGGGGTACTGTTGCTGCGGGTCTGCTCAATCAAATAGCGACTCAGGGTAACGCGGGACATGTAAGGCTCCGAAGGAAGGGGGTAGTAAAAACCCACGCAGTTTACAGGGAGAGTGAAGCGCTAGCGAGCAATCAGACACGCTTGGCCGATCAGACGGCACATCGGCCCGAGAGTTCATCCCTCCCGGGCCGGCCCTTGAAGCTTAGTCGAGGGCTTTCCAGATTTCGGTCGCGTACTCGCGGATGGTCCGGTCCGAGGAGAACCAGCCCATGCGCGCGGTGTTGAGCACCGCCATGCGCCACCACTGTTTGGGCTCCTGCCACAGCGCTTCGACGCGCAACTGCGCTTCCCAGTAAGCGTCGAAATCGGCGCACAGCAGAAAGCGGTCATAGGCCACCAGCGAATCGACCAGGCCGACATAGCGGGCCGGGTCATCCGGTGAAAACACGCCGCCTCGAATGGCCTGGAGCACATCGTTGAGCCGATGGGAGGCGCCGATTGCGGCACTGGCACCAAAATCACCGCTGCGCTTGCGCGCCTCCACCTGCTGGGAGGTCAGGCCGAAGATGAACATGTTCTCGGCCCCCACCTGCTCGCACATCTCGACGTTGGCGCCGTCCAGGGTGCCGATGGTCAGCGCGCCATTGAGGCCGAACTTCATGTTGCTGGTGCCGGAGGCTTCGTAACCGGCGGTGGAAATCTGCTCGGAAAGGTCGGCCGCCGGGATGATGCTCTCGGCCAGACTGACGTTGTAGTTGGGCAAGAACACCACCTTGAGCAGGCCGCGCACAGTCGGGTCGTTGTTGACCACCTTGGCGATATCGTTGCTCAGTTTGATGATCAGCTTGGCCTGGTGATAACTGGCGGCGGCCTTGCCAGCGAAGATTTTCACCCGTGGCGCCCAGCCGGTGCCGGGCTCGGCCCGGATCGCCTGGTACAGGGCCACGGTGTGCAGCAGGTTGAGCAACTGGCGTTTGTACTCGTGGATACGTTTTACCTGCACATCGAACATCGCCTCGGGGTTGAGGGTGATGCCCAGGCGCTCCTGGATCAGGCTGGCCAGGGCCCTTTTACTGTGCAGGCGCTGGGCGGCGAACTGCTTGCAGAATGATGCCTTGTCGGCAAACGGTTCAAGGTCACGCAAGCGCCCTTGCGGGTCATCGAGTACCTCGGCGCCCAGGGACTCGACCAGCATGCCGGTCAGTTGCGGATTGGCCTGGAACAACCAGCGACGGAAGGTGATGCCGTTGGTCTTGTTGTTGATCCGCTCGGGGTAGAGCTTGTGCATTTCGGCGAACACCGTGCTGCGCATCAGCTTGCTGTGCAGCGCCGACACGCCGTTGACACTGTGCGAGCCGAGGAACGCCAGGTTGCCCATGCGCACCCGCCGGCCGTTGTCCTCCTCGATCAGCGACACCGCCCGCAGCACGTCAAAGTCATGGATGCCCTTGGCGCGCAAGGCATCGATATGAAAGGCGTTGATGAGGTAGATGATCTGCATGTGCCGCGGCAACATGCGCTCCATCAGGCCCACCGGCCAGGTCTCCAGGGCTTCGGGCAAGAGCGTGTGGTTGGTGTAGGCCAGGGTCTCGACGGTCAGTTGCCAGGCGGTGTCCCACGGCACCTCGTGCTGATCGACCAGCAGGCGCATCAGCTCGGCGACGGCAATCGAAGGGTGGGTATCGTTGAGCTGGATCGCTGCTTGCTGCGGCAGGTTGAGCAGGCTGTCGTGCATGTTCAGGTGCCGGCGCAGCAAGTCCTGCAGCGAGGCAGAAACAAAAAAGTACTCCTGGCGCAGGCGCAACTCCTGGCCGGCCTCGGTGCTGTCGGCCGGGTACAGCACCCGCGAGATACTCTCGGCCCGCGCCACTTCGGCCACCGCTCCGAGATGGTCCCCGGCGTTGAAGCGCTCCAGGTGCAGCTCTTCCAGCGCCCGTGCCCGCCACAGGCGCAAGGTGTTGACGCTGGCGCCGCGCCAGCCGACCACCGGCGTGTCGTAGGCCACCGCGCGCACGGTTTCTGCCGGCCACCACACCTGGCGCGGCTGGCCTTCGGTGTCGTGCACGGTTTCGACGCTGCCGCCAAAGCTGATCGGATAGATCACCTCGGCCCGCTCGAACTCCCAGGGGTTGCCAAAGTCCAGCCAGTTCTCGGTCTGCTCCTGCTGCCAGCCATCGACCACCGCCTGGCGAAACAGGCCGTGCTCGTAACGAATACCGTAGCCATGGGCGGCAATACCCAGGGTCGACATGCTCTCCATGAAACAGGCCGCCAGGCGCCCCAGGCCACCGTTGCCAAGGGCCGCATCAGGCTCCAGCAGACGGATGCGCTCAAGGTCGACGTTGAGCCCGTCCAGTGCCTCGCGGGCGACATCCAGCAGGCCCAGGTTGCTCAGGCTGTCGTACAGCAGGCGGCCGATGAGGAACTCCAGCGACAGGTAGTACACGCGCTTCTGGCTTTTGCGGTAGATCTGCCGGGTGTGGTCCATCCAGTGATCGACCATATGATCGCGGGCGGCCAGGGCAATGGCTTCGAACCAGTCGTGGTCAAAGGCGTGCTCCGGATCCTTGCCGACCGCATAGGTCAATTTATCCAGCACAGCGGTGCGAAAAGCGGCCACCTCTGCGTCACGAGCGAGCGGTTCCTGAGACATGCGACGTCCTCGGGCAAGTTGACGAAAGCGGATGGAGATTTCTCAGCCTAGACCGTTCGACACAGAGCGACAGCGCAGGTTCTGGAGTTTCTGTGCAAAAGCGGCAGCCGTCGGCGCGGCAACCGGCAAATGGTTGTTCACATTTTGACCAACTCCGGTATGATCGCGCGCCAACTAGAACATCTAAAACCTGAGCCTGATGAAACCGACCCTGATTGCCGCCGCCGAAGTCGACCGACTGGAGACCTGGCAGAAGTACCAAAGCCATATGTGCGGGGGCTGCAATTCGACCTGCTGCACATTAGCAACAGAAGTGAAAATCAAAGACCTGATCCGCATGGGTGTAGTGGATGAGTTCGAGCAAGGCGATCCGCCGAAGAACATCGCCAAACGCTTGCAGAAGGACGGGATCATCCAGCGCTTCAACCAGAAGTCGGGGATTTTCACCCTGACTCAGTTGAGCAACGGCGATTGCCTCTATCTGGACCGTAAGAGCCGTCTGTGCACCATTTATGAGACGCGTCCGGACACCTGCCGCAACCATCCACGGGTGGGGCCACGGCCGGGTTATTGCGCGTACATCCCAAAACCGGCAGCGCGCCGCTAGAAATCATCGCGGGGCAAGCCCGCTCCCACAGTGCTGAGCCTGTGGGAGCGAGCTTGCCCCGCGATTGTTTTACCAGACAAACAAAAACGCCCCCGGCCTTGCGACCGGGGGCGTTTTTTTATTTCAGCCGAGCTTAGTTAGCTTTGGCTTTCTTGGCAGCGCGGGTACGCTCGCTTTCGTCCAGGATCTTCTTGCGAAGACGGATGGACTTAGGAGTGACTTCGCACAGCTCGTCTTCCTGGATGTATTCCAGAGCCTGTTCCAGAGTGAAGCGAACAGGTGGAACCAGAGCGATGGTTTCGTCTTTACCCGAAGCACGCATGTTGTCGAGCTTCTTGCCCTTGGTAGGGTTGACGCCCAGGTCGTTGTCACGGCTGTTCTGACCAACGATTTGACCGTTGTAGATTTCCTGACCGTGTTCAACGAACAGCTTGCCACGCGCCTGCAGGGTTTCCAGGGAGTAGGTCAGTGCCTTGCCGGTTTCAACCGAAACCAGTACGCCGTTCTGACGACCGGACATGTGGCCGGATTTGACAGGGGCATAGCGATCGAAGATCGAGGTCAGGATGCCAGCACCGTTGGTCAGGGTCAGGAACTGGTTACGGAAACCAATCAGACCGCGAGCAGGGATGTTGTATTCCAGACGAACACGACCTTTGCCATCCGGCACCATGTTGGTCAGGTCGCCTTTACGCAGACCCATCTCTTCCATGACCTTGCCCTGCGAATCTTCAGGGATGTCGATGGTGACGTTTTCGAACGGTTCTTGTTTCACGCCGTCGACTTCGCGGATGATCACTTCTGGACGGCCCAGGGCCATTTCGAAGCCTTCACGACGCATGGTTTCGATCAGTACCGAGAGGTGCAGCTCACCACGGCCGGAAACCTTGAACTTGTCAGCCGAGTCGCCTTCTTCAACGCGCAGTGCAACGTTGTACAGCAGCTCTTTGTCCAGACGTTCCTTGATGTTACGGGAAGTCACGAACTTGCCTTCTTTACCGCAGAATGGCGAGTCGTTTACCTGGAAGGTCATGGAAACGGTTGGCTCGTCAACGGTCAGCGGCTTCATCGCCTCGACGTTCAACGGGTCGCACAGGGTGTCGGAGATGAACAGCTCGTCGAAACCGCTGATGCAGACGATGTCGCCAGCCAGTGCTTCTTCAACGTCAACGCGGTGCAGACCGTGGTGACCCATCAGCTTCAGGATACGACCGTTGCGGCGCTTGCCGTCAGCGGAGATAGCCACAACTGGAGTGTTCGGCTTGACGCGACCACGTGCGATACGGCCAACACCGATAACACCCAGGAAGCTGTTGTAGTCCAGAGCGGAGATTTGCATCTGGAACGAACCGTCACGGTCAACGGCTGGAGCCGGAACGTGATCGATGACCGCTTGGTACAGCGGGGTCATGTCTTCCGCCATGGCGGTGTGATCCAGACCGGCAATGCCGTTCAGGGCCGAGGCGTATACAACCTGGAAGTCCAGTTGTTCTTCGGTAGCACCGAGGTTGTCGAACAGGTCGAAGATCTGGTCCAGAACCCAGTCAGGACGGGCGCCTGGACGGTCGACCTTGTTGATGACCACGATTGGACGCAGGCCGGCTTCGAAAGCCTTCTTGGTCACAAAACGGGTTTGCGGCATAGGGCCGTCTTGGGCGTCGACCAGCAGCAGTACCGAGTCAACCATCGACATTACACGCTCAACCTCGCCACCGAAGTCGGCGTGGCCGGGGGTGTCGACGATGTTGATGTGGTAGCCGTTCCAGTTGATGGCGGTGTTTTTCGCCAGAATGGTAATACCGCGCTCTTTTTCCTGGTCGTTGGAGTCCATGACGCGCTCGTCGTTGAGCTCGTTACGCTCCAGAGTGCCGGACTGACGCAGGAGTTTGTCGACCAGGGTGGTTTTACCATGGTCAACGTGGGCGATGATGGCGATGTTACGCAGATTTTCGATCACGTGTGTATCTCGATCAGAGGATTCGGGTTGCCGCCCAGTCTAGGCGGCCAATATGAATGAATGGCGCTCAACGGGCCCGTAGGTCGGGAGGGCGATGGCGGATGCTCCCGCCATATAGCCCCGGCGTCTTATGTCGGACGATAAACGCGCACATTGGCATGTCCCTCACTGAGCAGATGATGGGCATGCAGGCGACTCATTACCCCCTTGTCGCAATACAGCAGGTACTGGCGCGTAGCGTCCAGCTCCTTGAAGCGACTGTTCAGGGCATAGAACGGCAAGGCCTTGACCTCGATGCCGTCCAGTTCCAGGGGCTGGTCTTCCTGGGCATCGGGGTGGCGAATGTCGATCACCACCTGCCCGGCCAGCGCCTGGCTGACTTCTTCGATCTGAATATCTTCGCTGAGTTCATCGATCACGTGGTCGATGGAGATCAGGCGGGCGCGCTCCAGGGCGCGCTCGAGCACCGCCATGTCGAACTGCTTCTCTTCATAGTCGAGGCGATGACGCTTGGCGCAGGTGGTCGGGTTCACCGAAATCACGCCGCAGTATTCGGGCATGTGCTTGGCAAACTCGGCGGTGCCGATCTGCTGGGCCTGGTCGATGATGTCCTGCTTGTGGCTGGCCAGCAGCGGGCGCAGTACCAGCTTCTCGGTGGCCGAATCGATCACCGCAAGGTTGGGCAGGGTCTGGCTCGAGACCTGGGAGATGGCTTCACCGGTCACCAGGGCGTCGATCTGCAGGCGGTCGGCGATGTTGGTCGCCGCACGCAGCATCATGCGCTTGAGGGTCACGCCCATGTAGCTGTTGTCGACCTTGCCGAGGATCTCGCCGACCACTTCTTCGAACGGCACGCTGACGAACAGCACGCGCTGGCTGCTGCCGTACTTCTTCCACAGGTAGTGGGCGACTTCCATCACCCCCAGTTCGTGGGCACGGCCGCCAAGGTTGAAGAAGCAGAAGTGGGTCATCAGGCCGCGGCGCATCATCTGATAGGCGGCGACAGTGGAGTCGAAACCGCCGGACATCAGCACCAGGGTCTGCTCCAGCGCGCCCAGCGGGTAGCCGCCGATGCCTTTGTGCTGGTTGTGGATAACGTACAGGCGCTTGTCGCGCACCTCGATACGCACCTCCACTTCCGGGGTACGCAGATCGATACCGGCGGCGCCGCACTGCTGGCGCAACTGGCTGCCAACGTAGCGGTCAACGTCCATCGAGCTGAAATCGTGGTGACCGCCGCGTTTGCAGCGGACTGCAAAGCGCTTGCCGGCCAGCAGGTGACCAAAGTGCTGCTTGCACTTGGCGACGATATCGTCGAAGTCACCCAGCGGGTATTCGTCGACCTGCAGGAAGTGGGCAATGCCCGGCATGCAGGTCAGACGCTCGGTCATCTCGCGCAGGACTTTCTCGTCCTCGATGTGAGTGATCACTTCGAGGTTATCCCAGACACCATTAACCGCGAGCGCAGGATCGAGGTCCTTGAGCACGTTGCGGATGTTGCGGGCCAGTTGACGGATGAAGCGCTTGCGAACCGGCCGGCTCTTGATGGTGATCTCTGGGAAGACTTTTACGATTAGTTTCATGAAATACAGCGCGCGCGATGCCGACTAAAAAAGTGGGGCGCGGATTATAGCGGAAATCGCTCACGTTTTGAGCAACTTTTGTACAGAAGGTTTTTCGTGCGCCAAAATGGTGCATTATGCCCGCTTAGCGCATCTTTAGAGTGCAGAAAAAAGCCGGAAATTTGCGAAATCGGCCGGAAACGCTGGGGTTTGAGGCAAACATTCCAACTCGGGGCACTGGCATGCAATTTGCTCCCTTGTGAGGCAGGTTGCCTTGGCCGACTATTCGCGCCCGGCATCACCCAAATTAAAGGGCTGCACAGGCAAGCTCTACCCCACCCGGAGGACACTATGTCGAAGTCGGTTCAACTCATCAAAGATCATGACGTTAAATGGATTGATCTGCGCTTCACTGACACCAAGGGCATCCAACACCACGTCACCATGCCTGCCCGTGACGGCCTGGACGAAGAATTCTTCGAAACCGGCAAGATGTTCGACGGTTCCTCCATCGCCGGCTGGAAAGGTATCGAAGCCTCCGACATGATCCTGATGCCGGATGACTCCACTGCCGTGCTCGATCCGTTCACCGAAGAGCCGACCCTGATCCTGACCTGCGACATCATCGACCCTGCCAGCATGCAGGGCTACGATCGCGACCCACGTGCCATCGCCCGCCGCGCCGAAGAGCACCTGAAAAGCACCCTGATCGGTGACACCGTGTATGCAGGTCCCGAGCCTGAGTTCTTCATCTTCGACGAAGTGAAGTTCAAGTCCGACATCTCCGGCTCCATGTTCAAAATCTTCTCCGAGCAAGGCTCGTGGATGTCCGACCAGGACGTCGAAGGCGGCAACAAAGGCCACCGTCCGGGCGTCAAAGGTGGCTACTTCCCGGTTCCGCCGTTCGACCACGACCACGAAATCCGTACTGCCATGTGCAATGCACTGGAAGAAATGGGCCAGATCGTCGAAGTTCACCACCACGAAGTGGCGACTGCCGGTCAGAACGAAATCGGCGTCAAGTTCAACACCCTGGTGAAGAAAGCCGACGAAGTTCAAGCCCTGAAATACGTCGTGCACAACGTTGCCGATGCCTACGGCCGCACCGCCACCTTCATGCCTAAGCCACTGTACGGCGACAACGGCTCGGGCATGCACGTGCACATGTCGATCTGGAAAGACGGCAAGAACACCTTCGCAGGCGAAGGCTATGCCGGCCTGTCCGACACCGCCCTGTACTTCATCGGCGGTATCATCAAGCACGGTAAGGCCCTGAACGGCTTCACCAACCCGGCCACCAACTCCTACAAGCGTCTGGTGCCAGGTTTCGAAGCGCCGGTCATGCTGGCCTACTCGGCTCGCAACCGTTCCGCCTCCATCCGCATTCCTTACGTGTCGAGCCCTAAAGCCCGCCGTATCGAAGCGCGCTTCCCGGACCCGGCTGCCAACCCGTACCTGTGCTTTGCCGCGCTGCTGATGGCCGGCCTGGACGGTATCCAGAACAAGATCCACCCAGGCGATGCCGCCGACAAAAACCTGTACGACCTGCCGCCTGAAGAGGCGAAAGAAATCCCACAGGTGTGCGGCAGCCTGAAAGAGGCCCTGGAAGAGCTGGACAAGGGCCGCGCGTTCCTGACCAAGGGCGGCGTGTTCTCCGACGACTTCATCGATGCCTACATCGAGCTGAAATCGGAAGAAGAGATCAAAGTGCGCACCTTCGTGCACCCACTGGAATACGAGCTGTACTACAGCTGCTGATCCAGTGACGCCCGCGCAAGCGGCGTAGCGTGACAAAGGCCTCCTTCGGGAGGCCTTTTGTTTTTCTGACATTCTTATGGGCATTGACCGACAGGTAATAGCAGCGCAAAGCTGCACACTGCTGTTTTGCCGCTCCGGACCCTCGCCATGCGCACACCGCTGCTTTCCCTGCTGCTGACGTCAACCTTGCTTTTGCACGGCTGCGCCACAACACCTGCACCACCTACCGCCCTGTCACGCTTGCTCGATAGCGTGAGTCAACGCCTGGACATCGCCGAAGCAGTCGCCCTTCACAAGTGGGACTCAGGCCAGCCGGTAGCTGCGCCTGAGCGCGAGCAACAAGTCATTGCCAATGCCCAGACGCAAGCCATGCGCTTTGGGGTGGATGGGCAACGGGCAACCCACTTCTTTGCCGACCAGATCGAAGCCAACAAGCTATTGCAATACAGCGCCCTTTCACAATGGCACGCAACCGGCAGTGCCCCAAGCACACAGCGCTTGGACCTCAACACGCAATTGCGTCCCCAGCTGGACCGCCTGCAACGCACATTGCTGAGCCAACTGGCGGAGTTTGACCGCAACCGCCCGGCACACTGCCAGGCGACCCTCGCCCGCGCCATCGAGCAGTTGGATAAAAGCCCGCAGCATTCCCTGGCCCTGATCCGCGCCACCACGTATTTGTGCTCGCCGCTGTAATCCTTCCTCTATGCTCTATATTGGTGCACGCATCTGCCTGCACCTGAGCAACTCAGCCCATTTTGGTTCACACAAAGCGCTGCCTCAGGGCTTTGTAGGTATTTTTCGCGCAAATACAGGTCTTAATCCGGAAATTCCGCTTCTTTTCGGAGCCTTGGTTTGCTTTTTGCATTTTCTTCGTATCAGCGGATTACCAGCGACCGCGACTTGGGCCCAGGCCGAGGTTGTATGAGCCAAAAGAGGTCACCGACGCCCCATGACCATCAGCGATGCACTGCACCGACTGCTACTGGACAACCTGACCACCGCCACCATCCTGCTCGACGCCCAGCTGCGCCTCGAGTACATGAACCCGGCGGCGGAAATGCTCCTGGCCATCAGCGGCCAGCGCAGCCATGGGCAATTCATCAGCGAGCTGTTCACCGAATCGCCCGAGGCGTTGAACTCCCTGCGCCAGGCGGTGGAACAGGCGCACCCTTTCACCAAGCGTGAAGCCCAGCTGACCTCGCTGACCGGGCAGACCCAGACCGTCGACTACGCGGTGACGCCGATCCTCAGCAAAGGCTCGACCTTGCTACTGCTGGAAGTACACCCGCGCGACCGACTGCTGCGCATCACCAAGGAAGAGGCCCAGCTGTCCAAGCAGGAAACCACCAAGATGCTGGTGCGCGGCCTGGCTCACGAGATCAAGAACCCGCTGGGCGGCATTCGCGGCGCCGCCCAGTTGCTGGCCCGCGAGCTACCCGAGGAGGGCCTGAAGGACTACACCAATGTGATCATCGAAGAGGCCGATCGCCTGCGCAACCTGGTCGATCGCATGCTCGGTTCGAACAAACTGCCGTCGCTAGCCATGACCAACATTCATGAGGTGCTGGAGCGGGTCTGCAGCCTGGTCGAGGCCGAAAGCCAGGGCGGGATCACCCTGGTGCGCGACTATGACCCGAGCCTGCCGGATGTACTGATCGACCGTGAACAGATGATCCAGGCGGTACTGAACATCGTGCGTAACGCCATGCAGGCGATCAGCGGCCAGAACGAGCTGCGCCTGGGCCGCATCAGCCTGCGCACCCGGGCCATGCGCCAGTTCACTATCGGCCACACCCGTCACCGCCTGGTGGCCCGCATCGAAATCATCGACAACGGCCCCGGCATCCCTGGCGAACTGCAGGAAACCATCTTCTACCCCATGGTCAGCGGCCGCCCGGACGGTACCGGGCTGGGCCTGGCCATTACCCAGAACATCATCAGCCAGCACCAGGGCCTGATCGAATGTGACAGTCACCCTGGCCACACCACCTTCTCGATCTTCCTGCCGCTGGAACAAGGAGCCAACGCCTCATGAGCCGAAGTGAAACTGTCTGGATCGTCGACGATGATCGCTCCATTCGCTGGGTACTGGAAAAGGCCCTGCAGCAGGAAGGCATGACCACCCAGAGCTTCGACAGCGCCGACGGGGTCATGAGCCGCCTGGCCCGGCAGCAGCCGGACGTGATCATTTCCGACATCCGCATGCCCGGCGCCAGCGGCCTCGACCTGCTGGCGCAGATCCGCGAGCAGCACCCGCGCCTGCCGGTGATCATCATGACCGCCCACTCCGACCTGGACAGCGCGGTGGCATCCTATCAGGGCGGCGCTTTCGAGTACCTGCCCAAGCCGTTCGATGTTGACGAGGCGGTATCGCTGGTCAAGCGCGCCAACCAGCACGCCCAGGAGCAACAAGGGCTGGACGTGGCACCCAGCCTGACCCGCACTCCGGAGATCATCGGCGAAGCACCGGCGATGCAGGAGGTGTTCCGCGCCATCGGTCGTTTGAGCCACTCCAATATCACCGTGCTGATCAACGGCGAATCTGGTACCGGCAAAGAACTGGTGGCCCACGCCCTGCACCGCCACAGCCCGCGCGCGGCGTCGCCGTTCATCGCCTTGAACATGGCGGCTATCCCGAAGGACCTGATGGAGTCGGAGCTGTTCGGCCATGAAAAAGGCGCGTTCACCGGCGCCGCCAACTTGCGCCGCGGCCGTTTCGAGCAGGCCGATGGCGGCACCCTGTTTCTCGATGAGATCGGCGACATGCCGGCCGACACCCAGACCCGCTTGCTGCGGGTATTGGCCGATGGCGAGTTCTACCGGGTGGGCGGGCATGTGCCGGTCAAGGTCGATGTACGAATCATCGCCGCCACTCACCAGAACCTGGAAACCCTGGTGCAAGCCGGCAAGTTCCGCGAAGACCTGTTCCACCGCCTGAACGTGATCCGCATCCACATCCCGCGCCTTGCCGACCGCCGCGAAGACATCCCGACCCTGGCCCGGCACTTCCTCGGCCGCGCTGCCCAGGAGTTGGCGGTAGAGCCCAAATTGCTCAAGGCGGAAACCGAAGAATTCATCCGCAACCTGCCATGGCCGGGCAACGTCCGGCAGTTGGAAAACACCTGCCGCTGGATCACGGTGATGGCCTCGGGGCGTGAAGTGCACATCGGCGACCTGCCGCCCGAGTTGCTCAACCTGCCGCAAGATGCCGCACCGGTGACCAACTGGGAACAAGCCCTGCGCCAATGGGCCGACCAGGCCCTGGCCCGCGGTCAGTCGAGCCTGCTCGACAGTGCCGTGCCGAACTTCGAGCGAATCATGATCGAGACCGCGCTCAAACACACCGCCGGCCGCCGCCGGGATGCAGCAGTACTGCTGGGCTGGGGACGCAACACCCTGACGCGCAAGATCAAGGAGTTGGGGATGAAGGTCGCTGGCGGCGACGAGGACGGCGACGAAGAGGCCTAAGCATCAGCCCGCCCCCAATCTGTGGGAGCGGGCTTGCCCCGCGATGCTTTTTGCACCGATGCTGTGCCTTGCGCACCGCAGCAAGGCACAAATTCCCCCCGAAACCCTAGCTAACCTCTCAAAACCCGCCATTTTCCGTACTGCAATAAAACTGGCACACCCCCTGCATTAGTATCAGTACTTCCAGTTTTGGGGGCCTTGGTACAGGCAGGCCGGGGAATCCCCTCTTTTATTCACGCAGCTTCACCTGCACCCGCCAGCGTCCATCCTCCTCTGCACCGCTCCATTCGCCATGCAGGGGGCGGGCCGCAACCAGGGTCACGAGCAAGCCACCATCGCTGTGCTGCACCCGCCAGCTCACCGGCTTGCCCTGCACCTGCAACTGCCCGCGCGCAGCCTTGCCCTCGGCCTCGAACAGCAGCGCCAAGGTGCCTTCGACCTCTTCGCCGTGCAGCTTGGGCTCTTCGTTGAACCACAGGTTCAACCCCGCCTCAAGCACCTCGACCTGCTCCAGCACCCGCGGCTCGGGAGCGGTCATACGACCGATCATCAGCCCCACCAGCATGCCGAACAGCGCCAGGGAAAACAGCACGCGCGGCCATAGCTGCGAACGCGGGTCCGGTTCAGGAGTAGAATGCTCACCATCTTTATGTTCGGAGCCGTGCATGTTTCACGTCATCCTCTTTCAACCAGAGATTCCGCCGAATACCGGCAACATCATCAGACTGTGTGCCAACAGCGGCTGCCACCTGCACCTGATCGAGCCGATCGGCTTCGAACTGGACGACAAGCGCTTGCGCCGGGCCGGTCTGGACTACCACGAGTATGCCACGCTCAAGCGCCACGCAGACCTGCCCAGCTGCCTGGAAAGCCTGGGTCAACCACGCGTGTTCGCCTTCACCACGAAAGCCTCGCACCCTTACCATGAAACCGCTTTCCAGCCGGGTGACGCCTTTCTGTTCGGCCCGGAAAGCCGCGGCTTGCCTGCCGACGTGCTAGACAGCCTGCCCGCCGAGCAACGCCTGCGCCTGCCGATGCGTCCGGGCTGCCGCAGCTTGAACCTGTCCAACACTGTCGCGGTGACAGTGTATGAAGCGTGGCGTCAGCAGGGGTTTGCCTGAGCCAAGAAAAAAGCGCCCCTGAGGGCGCTTTTTCAATACATCGCAACAGGCTTATTGCAGCGAAGGCGCTTCGCCAGCTTCCTGCATGCGTTGCATTTCCTGAGCGTACAGGGCGTCGAAGTTGACCGGCGAGAGCATCAGTGCCGGGAACGAACCACGGGTCACCAGGCTGTCCAGCGTTTCACGCGCGTACGGGAACAGGATGTTCGGGCAGAACGCACCCAGGGTGTGGCTCATCGACGCTGCGTCAAGGTTCTTGATCAGGAAGATACCGGCTTGTTGCACTTCAGCGATGAAGGCTACTTCGTCGCCGTTCTTCACGGTCACCGACAGGGTCAGCACGACCTCGTGGAAGTCGCCTTCCAGGCCTTTCTGCTTGGTGTTCAGGTCCAGGGCAACGCTCGGCTCCCACTGCTGACGGAAGATCGCCGGGCTTTTCGGCGCTTCGAACGACAGGTCGCGCACATAGATGCGCTGCAGGGAGAATTGCGGAGTGTTGTCGTCGGCTGCTGCGGCGGCATCGTTGTTCTGTTGATCAGTCATGACAGATCCTTCTTTCCAGAGTCTTTAACGGGTTTCTGATTCAGGCCTTGAGCAGCGCGTCGAGCTTGCCGGCGCGCTCCAGGGCATACAGGTCGTCGCAACCGCCGACGTGGGTGGAGCCCACCCAGATCTGCGGCACCGAAGTACGGCCGGCCTTCTGGCTCATTTCGGCGCGCAGTTGTGGCTTGCCATCGACCTTGATCTCTTCGAAGGCCACGCCTTTGCTGGCGAGCAGGTGCTTGGCCCGCGAGCAATAAGGGCAGTAATCGCTGGAGTAGACGATGACCTGGCTCATGTCACTTCACCAGCGGCAGGTTGTCGGCCTTCCAGCTCGACACACCGCCCGACAGTTTGGCAGCTGTGAAGCCGGCCTTGAGCAGTTCGCGAGCGGTAGTACCGGCGTGCTGGCCCATGGCGTCGACGATGATCAGGGTCTTGTTGGCCTTGTGCTTCTCCAGTTCGCCGATGCGCGCGGCGACTTTGTCCTGGGGAATGTTCACGGCGCCAACGATATGACCTGCGGCGTAGTCCTTGCTCGAACGGATGTCGATCACCAGGCCTTTGTCGGCGTTG
Organism: Pseudomonas rubra; assembly: GCF_028656935.1. Classification (GTDB taxonomy): domain Bacteria; phylum Pseudomonadota; class Gammaproteobacteria; order Pseudomonadales; family Pseudomonadaceae; genus Aquipseudomonas; species Aquipseudomonas rubra. The sequence continues at coordinate 116,995 of NZ_JAMDGZ010000019.1, read as the reverse complement.
ACCAGCGCAGTCAGCTCGCCAGTGCTCAGGCTGCGGCCGCCCTTGCGTGCTTCGGTGACGATCAGCAAAACCAGCAGAACGACGAAGATACCGACCAGCAGATAGTGATTTGTTGCGAATTCAATCAGGTGAGCAACCATCGGAGGGTGTTCCAGGCCATTAAAAATGTTGGCCAGTATACACAGCCCCCAAGGTCGGCCAAAGCCCGCCGGGCAGGGTTATCGCCAGTAATTCTCATTGCCGTCTTGCAGCCCGTCGGCCAGCGCCGCCGGGGCCGCAAGGTTAATTCGTCATTCGTGGCCAATTTGCCCTAAAATGCGTGTCTTTATCATCTGAACAACCGTGAGTGTGGGATTGATGACGAGCACGCCAAAACCCTTGGTCCTGATCATCCTGGATGGTTTCGGTCACAGCGAAAGCCACGAATACAACGCCATCTATTCGGCCAACACGCCTGTCTACGATCGCCTGCGCGCAACCCAACCGCACGGCTTGATCTCCGGGTCCGGCATGGATGTCGGCCTGCCGGACGGGCAAATGGGCAACTCCGAAGTCGGCCACATGAACCTCGGTGCCGGCCGCGTGGTGTACCAGGACTTCACCCGGGTGACCAAGGCTATCAAGGACGGCGAGTTCTTTGACAACCCCGTACTGTGCGGCGCGGTCGACAAAGCCGTCGGTGCCGGCAAGGCCGTGCACATCCTCGGCCTGCTTTCCGATGGCGGCGTACACAGCCACCAGGACCACCTGGTAGCCATGGCTGAACTTGCCGCCAAGCGCGGTGCCGAGTCCATCTACCTGCACGCCTTCCTCGATGGCCGTGACACCCCACCGAAAAGCGCGCAGTCGTCGATCGAACTGCTCGATGCCGCCTTCGCCAAGCTCGGCAAGGGCCGCATCGGCAGCCTGATCGGCCGTTACTTCGCCATGGACCGCGACAACCGCTGGGACCGCGTATCGGCAGCCTACAACCTGATCGTCGACAGCAGCGCCGAATTCAGCGCCGACACGGCCCTTGCCGGCCTGGAAGCAGCCTACGCCCGTGGTGAGAGCGACGAATTCGTCAAGGCCACACGCATTGGCGAAGCGGTCAAGGTCGAAGACGGCGACGCGGTGATCTTTATGAACTTCCGCGCCGACCGCGCCCGTGAGCTGTCGCGGGTGTTCGTCGAGCCGGATTTCAACGAATTCCCACGGGCACGTCTGCCAAAACTGGCCGCCTACATCGGCCTGACCCAGTACTCGGCAAAAATCCCCGCCCCGGCGGCGTTCGCCCCGGGCAGCCTGGACAACGTGCTCGGCGAATACCTGGCGAAAAACGGCAAGACCCAGCTGCGCATCGCCGAAACCGAGAAATACGCCCACGTCACCTTCTTCTTCTCCGGTGGCCGTGAAGAGCCGTTCGAAGGCGAAGAACGCATACTGATCCCGTCGCCGAAAGTCGCCACTTACGACCTGCAGCCGGAAATGAGCGCACCGGAAGTGACCGACCGCATCGTCGAGGCCATCGAGCAGCAGCGCTACGACGTGATCGTGGTCAACTACGCCAACGGCGACATGGTCGGCCACAGCGGTGTTTTCGAGGCCGCAGTCAAGGCCGTCGAGGCGCTGGATCTGTGCGTCGGACGCATCGTCGAGGCGCTGGACAAGGTTGGCGGCGAAGCGCTGATCACCGCCGACCACGGCAACGTCGAGCAGATGGAAGACGAATGCACCGGCCAGGCGCACACCGCGCACACCACCGAGCCGGTACCGTTCATCTATGTCGGCAAGCGCAAGGTACAGGTCCGCGAAGGCGGTGTACTGGCCGACGTGGCGCCGACCATGCTCAAGCTGCTGGGCCTGGAAAAACCCGCCGAAATGACCGGCACCTCGATCCTGATCGACGCCTGAAATCGATAAACCGTCGATTACGGTCGGTTTTCCGGACAAACGCCTCAACGCATATGCCTTGAGGCGTTTTTTTTGCAGCCTGTGGCGGGCATACTAGGCCAGTCTCTATGCCTGGTGCTGCCCACCCCATGTTTCGCGCCCTGATCGTACTCGCCCTGTCTTGCCTGCTCAGCCCGGCCTTTGCCGATGAGCGCGCGCAAACCCAGCAGCAACTGGACGCCACGCGCCAGGACATTGCCGAGCTGAAAAAGATGCTTGGCAAGCTGCAGGAAGAAAAATCCGGCGTGCAGAAAGACCTGCGCTCGACCGAAACCGACATCGGCAAGCTGGAAAAGCAGGTGGAGGCCCTGCAACACGAACTAAAAAAGACGGAAGGCGAACTGGAGCGCCTTGATACCGAGAAAAAAAAACTCCAGAGCGCCCGCATTGAACAACAACGACTGATCGCCATCCAGGCCCGTTCGGCCTACCAGAACGGTCGCGAGGAATACCTCAAGCTGCTGCTCAACCAGCAGAACCCGGAAAAATTCGCCCGCACCCTGACCTATTACGATTACCTGAGCCAGGCGCGCCTGGAACAGTTGCGCAACTTCAATGAGACGTTGCGCCAATTGGCCAACGTGGAAAAAGACATCAGCCTGCAGCAAGCCCAGTTGCTGGCTCAGCAAGGCAGCCTCGACACTCAGCGCCAGGAGCTGGAGAAAGTGCGCACCGAGCGCACGCAGGTGCTAGCCAAGCTCAACAATGACGTCAAGGCCCGCGACCAGAAATTGCAGGCCCGTGAACAGGATCAGGCCGACCTGAGCAAGGTACTCAAGACCATCGAGGAAACCCTCGCCCGTCAGGCTCGTGAAGCCGAAGAGGCACGGCAGAAGGCCCTGCTCGCCGCTCAAGAAGCGGAAAAACAACGCCAGCGCGAAGCCCTGGCCGCCAACGACAGAGACGAACCGAAGAAGCCTCGGACGATTCCCGGCCCGCTGGTTTCCAGCAACGGCGAAACCTTCGGCGGGTCTTTTTCTGCCGCACAGGGAAAACTTCCATGGCCGGTCAATGGTCGATTGCTGGCACGCTTTGGCGAAACCCGCGGCGGCGACGCCCGGGCCAAGTGGGACGGGGTGATGATCAGCGCCTCGCCGGGCAGCCAGGTGCATGCCGTGCATGGTGGCCGCGTGGTGTTTGCCGACTGGTTGCGCGGCGCTGGACTTCTGGTCATTCTCGACCATGGTAATGGTTACCTGAGCCTGTATGGCCACAACCAGAGCCTGCTTAAAAGCGCCGGCGACGTGGTCAAGGCCGGTGAGGCCATCTCCACCGTCGGCAACAGCGGCGGCCAGGACAGCTCCGGGCTGTACTTCGCCATCCGCCAGCAGGGCCGCCCCAGCGACCCTGCACAATGGTGCCGTGCCCAGGGATAGGCACTACCCCCTATTTGACGGCGCAGCGTAACTTCAAGCTGCGCCGATGCTCTACGGAGCGCTACCAGGATCAGGAGTTCGTTCGACATGCTGCAATCGCCTCGCCTCACCTCGCTGGCCCTGACCATCGCCATGGTCCTTGGCGCGCCCTTGGCCCGTGCGGCCGAGCCAGCCAAGCCCGCCGCGATTCCAGCAACAACGGTCTCGGCACCGTCGAGCAAGGCACCGCTGCCGCTGGAAGAGCTGCGCACCTTTGCCGAGGTCATGGACCGCATCAAGGCCGCCTATGTCGAACCGGTAGACGACAAGACCCTGCTGGAAAACGCCATCAAAGGCATGCTCAGCAACCTTGATCCGCACTCGGCCTACCTCGGCCCGGAAGATTTCCTCGAACTGCAGGAGAGCACCAGTGGCGAGTTCGGCGGCCTGGGTATCGAAGTCGGCATGGAGGACGGTTTCATCAAGGTGGTCTCGCCGATCGACGAGACTCCGGCCTCGCGCGCCGGCATCGAAGCCGGCGACCTGATCGTCAAGATCAACGGTCAGCCGACTCGCGGCCAGACCATGACCGAAGCGGTCGACAAGATGCGCGGCAAGGTCGGTGAAAAAATCACCCTGACCCTGGTGCGTGACGGCGGCAACCCGTTTGATGTAACCCTGGCCCGTGCGGTGATCCAGGTCAAGAGCGTCAAGAGTCAGATGCTCGAAGACGGCTACGGCTACATCCGCATCACCCAGTTCCAGGTCAAGACCGGTGAAGAAGTCGGCAAGGCCCTGGCCAAACTGCGCAAGGACAACGGCAAGAAGCTGCGCGGCCTGGTGCTGGACCTGCGCAACAACCCGGGCGGTGTATTGCAGTCGGCGGTGGAAGTGGCCGACCACTTCCTGACCAAGGGCCTGATCGTCTACACCAAGGGCCGCATCGCCAACTCCGAGCTGCGCTTCTCCGCCGACCCGGCCGATGCCAGCGAAGGCGTGCCACTGGTGGTGCTGATCAACGGCGGCAGTGCCTCGGCCTCGGAAATTGTCGCCGGCGCCCTGCAAGACCAGAAACGCGGCGTACTGATGGGCACCGACAGCTTCGGCAAAGGCTCGGTGCAGACCGTGCTGCCGCTGAACAACGACCGCGCGCTGAAAATCACTACCGCCTTGTACTTCACCCCTAATGGCCGATCGATCCAGGCCCAGGGCATTGTCCCGGACATCGAGGTGCGCCGCGCCAAGATCACCGCCGAGCAGGACAGCGAGAACTTCAAGGAAGCCGACCTGCAAGGCCACCTGGGTAATGGCAACGGCGGCGCCGACCGGCCGTCGGGCAAAGGCGGCAGCGCCAAGCCACGCCCACAGGACGATGATTACCAGCTCAGCCAGGCCCTGAGCCTGCTCAAGGGCCTGAGCATCACCCAGGGCAAGTAAGGCCAGCAAATGCGTTACCTGCTATTGGCCCTGTTGTACCTGATGAGCGGCGTCGCCCTGGCGGCGCCGGCTCAAGCGGGCAAGGCCTACCTGACGCTGATCATCGATGACCTGGGGCAAAGCCCCGGGCGAGATGCCCGCACCCTCGCCCTGCCTGGCCCAGTGACCCTGGCCATCATGCCCGACACACCCCATGCCAGCGACTTCGCCCGCAAGGCGCACCGTGCCGGCAAGACCGTGATCCTGCACATGCCCATGGACCCCGCCACTGGCCCCTACGCCTGGCACCCCGGCGCACCGCTGCCGGAGCTTGCGCGACGGCTGGACGCAGCGCTCGCCAAAGTGCCCTACGCCGCTGGCATCAACAGCCACATGGGCAGCCGCATGACCGCCGAGCCTGTGGCCATGGCCTGGTTGATGGGTGAATTGCAACGACGCGGCCTGTTCTTCGTCGATAGCCGCACCAGCGCCGCCACGGTCGCGGCGAAATCTGCGCAAAACATCAACCTCGCCAGCGTATCGCGGGATGTATTTCTCGACGATGTGCGGACCACCGAAGCCATTGCCCGCCAGTTACAACAGGGCATTGCCCTGGCGCGCAAGCAGGGCACGGCGGTACTGATCGGTCATCCTTATCCACAGACCCTGGAGGTGCTTGAGCGTGAACTGCCCAAGCTCAAAGCCCAGGGCATCGAATGGATAGAGATTCACCAGATGATTGCCGAACGCAGCAATCGCGCCATGTCCGGCCACGGCCACAACGGCCTCTACAGGTAACGGGCGAAGGTCGCCTCGACAAAGCCGTCGTTGCGCATCTGCTCCAGTGCATGCTGCAGCTTGTTCACGACCTCGTCCGGCACGTCTCGGTTGAGCGCAAGATACAGCTCGGCGCCGTGAAAGCGCAGTACCGTCTTGAGGTTGCTCACACCCACCTGCCGGGCCAGGTAGCGGCCGGCCGGGTCGCCACTGGCCCACAGGTCAATCTCGCCCTTGAGCAGTTTTTTTGCGTTGTCGCGATCACGTAGCACCAGCACCGGGTTCAACCCTTGCTTGGCCAGGTACTCGGCAATCGCATCGCCCTTGTAGGCACCAATGCGGTAGCGGCGGGCGTCCTGCAGGTTGGTCAGGGTAATCGGGCTACCCTCCGGGGCCAGCAGAATCCAGTCATCGGGCCCCAACGGCCCGACCCACTTGAACAGTTTTTCCCGCTCAGGCTGGCGCGCCATGACGAACACGCCGTAGCCGGGAGTGTGCAACGCCTGCTCGTAGATTCGCTGCCAGGGAAAGCGCAGGGTCATGCTGTAGGGAACCCCGGCGCGCTTGAACATCTCGCGCACAAGGTCGGCGGCAATGCCATTGATGCCATCGTCGCGGGCAAAGCTCTTGCCGCTGATGGCCATGTTGTAGGGCGGAAAATTTTCGGTCAGCAGCACCACAGGCTCGCTCGCACGGGCAAGGCTGGTGAACGACAGACAACTGCACAGCAACAGGACAAGACGCTTGAACATGAGGGTACCGGGCTCCTTGGCAACACCAAGAGTGCCGGGGCCTGTGGGCGCTGTCCAGGCTTTCCGGGCGACTGATATATGTACCGCTCGCCACACCGCCTTCCGGCCAATAGTGCATCCCACCTACACCCCCGGAGGCTCGACATGTTCAAAGCTCACACTATTTATCTAGGCGCTATCCTGGCAACTGCTACATGCCAGACCCTGGCAACGGATTACGGCCAGGGGCTGCCAAGCCCTTCTGCCCCCCTGACCCTGCACAACGCACAGAGTCAGAACGAACACTGGAATGGCATCGGCCGGCTCTCGGACAACCTGCAATGCATGGCCTCGCTGATTGACAGCCGTGATCCCTGGAGCCCCTCGGACGGCCCGGCTTACGTGGTCACCAGCGGTCACTGCGTTGATCAACGCAATGGCGTGATCGTTCATGACGTGCCGGTAACCGGCAGCATCGCGTTCAACTATTTTGTCGACACCCTCGAACAACGCCAGGTATTCCCACTCAAGCGTCGAGTCTGGAGCAGCATGCAAGGTGTGGACCTGGCCCTGCTGGAGCTGGACGCCAGCTTGCAGGAAGTCATGGCCAAGGGTATCAAGCCGCTCACGCTGGCCAACACCCAGCAGTCAGGAGTCGAAGTGCTGGTGCTCGGCGACCCGATCAACCCGGGGCAAGGCCTGCGTCTGGCCGCCTGCACCCAGAACAATGCAACGAGTGTGGTGGAGTATCCCTGGGTCTGGCGAAATGTGCGCAGTAACAACTGCCAGGGTATTGCCTCCGGCGCATCTGGAAGCCCGGTCGTTGAGCGCTCCAGCAATCAGGTCGTCGCAGTCCTTAACACCACCACTGACACCCGTTTCGGCACGCCCTCTTGTGGCCTCAACAACCCGTGCACCCTGGACGATGGAAAAGCTGTCGATGCTCCGGCGCTCAACTATGCAATACCGGTGGGGCGCCTGCTCGGATGCTTCCGAGACGGGCTCGCCGACCTGAGCCTGAACACCTGTCATCTGCTGCCTGGCTTCCAACTGGAACAGCAAGACGCCTATTCATTCAAGCCGCTCACCAAGATAGCCACACACGCCGACGGCAGCGAGACCTTGCCGGCGTGGAACTTCAGCTTCAGCATCGACAAACCTTTCTACCGCTACAAGACCACCCGCGATCCATTGGCATGCGAGAACCCGGTGGGTTACAGCGGCACAATCGCCTCCATTGAAGCCAGCATCAAGGATGTCATCGGTCCGCAACCGGGCTGGCACTTCCTCTGTCTGCTGGGTGTGGACTCAGCCGCTCAACGCCCATCCCTGGCGTTGATGGGCAATAGTCTGAGCATTGCTGTCGACCTGCTGCCCGCTGCGCCTGTACCGGAGCCGGACATGTCCGTCGAGCCGCAGGACAATGGCGACATCAAGGTCACCTGGCGTATCGACCCGCCGGACCTGGAAGGCTACCGGGTCAAACGCGGTCCACCCGGCACCACCGATTGCGACGACGACCAAGGCTACGGCATCTTCCACCATGACCGGACCTTCACCTTCAAAGCCGCCAAGCTGCCGCTCACCTTGTGCAGTCAGGCCCAGGATGTCATCGGTCAAGGTTCGGCGGTTCGCAACGACCTGCTCCAGGCGCCAGAAACTTCAGGCTGAAGGCTGAAACAAAGAGGGCCCCGTTGTCACCAACGGGGCCCTCTTTTTCACTCAGGCAGGATCAGCTATAGACCCGGCCAAGCAACTGCCGGTGGCTTTCGAACTGATCGAGCACATCACGGGTGATCTGCTCCGGGCTGAAGCCCATCAGGTCGTATTCCTGGCTGCCGTTGTGCAGATACACCTCGGCACGGTAGAAGCGCTGGCGCACTTCCGATTCGCCTTCCACCGGTGCCTCACTCGGCGCCGCCAGGTAGCCGTCCAGGCTCACTTCGTAGACGAAAGGATTACCCTCATCCATCATCACCCGCAGGCCCATGGTCGAGCGTGACTGACCGACGCGGGTCTCTACTTCAACGCCCAGGTTGCGCAGTTGTCCGGCGGCTTCCTTGAGCGCCGGGCTGACCTGCTTGTCCATGAAGCGCTGGACGATCGCCTGGGTCGGCTGCAGGTCCAGCTGGCTCAGGCGCTCACTGAAGCCGCGACGACCGCGGGCGGCCAGCTCGGCTTGCTCCTGCTCGACCTGGCTGTCCTGCTTCATGGCCTTGTACAAGCCGAACATGAACAGCACCAGCACTACCGAGAACGGCAGGCCAGCCAGTACCACCATGGTCTGCATGGCGGCGAAGTTGCCGGCGAGCAACAGACCGATGGTCACCAGCGTGATCACCACCGACCAGAACACCACCATCCAGTGCGGCGCGTCCTCGTCGACCTTACCGCCTTTGCACGACAGGTTGGCCATCATCACCGCGCCCGAATCGGCCGGGGTGAGGAACAGCACGAAGCCGACGAACACTGCCACGCCAATGACAATCTTGGCCGCCGGGAAGAATTCCAGCAGTTGGTAGATCGACATCGCCGGCTGCTCGAGCGCGGTCTTGCCCAGCTCCACGGCGCCATGATTCATCACCAGGTCCAGCGCAGTGTTGCCGAAAATCGACAGCCAGGCCAGGGTGAAGCCCAACGGGATCAGCAGCACACCGGCAACCAGTTCACGCACGGTGCGGCCTTTGGAGATACGCGCGATGAACATGCCGACGAACGGGCCCCAGGAAATCCACCAGGCCCAGTAGAACACGGTCCACAGACCCAGCCAGCGCTCGGACTTGCCCGCCTCGCTTTCGTAGACGTAGAGATCGAAGGTTTTCAGCACGATACCGTTGAGGTAGTCGCCGATGTTCTGTACGAAGCCGTTGAGCAGGTGCAGGGTGTCACCTGCCAGCAGGACGAAGATCAACAGGCCGCTGAACAAAATAATGTTCAGGTTCGACAGTCGGCGGATACCGTTCTCCACACCGGAAACTGCGGCCACAGTGGCCACTGTGGCCATGACCAGGATCACGATCATCAGGTTGGTATCGCTGTGCTCCATGCCGAACAGGTATTCCAGGCCCGAAGACACTTGCATCGAGCCGATACCGAGGTTGGTCACCAGCCCCAGCAGCGTCACGAACATGCCGAAGATGTCCACCGCATGACCGGCGCCACCCTTGACCCAGCGCTCACCCATCAGCGGGTAAAGCGCCGAGCGCAGTGCCAGCGGCTGGTTGTGACGGTAGGCGAAGTAGCCCACAGCCAGACCGACCAGGGCGTAGATCGCCCAGCCGTGCAGGCCCCAGTGCAGGAAAGTCAGTTGCAGGCCCTGGCGCGCAGCTTCGGCAGTGGCCGAGGCGCCTTCTGGCGGGTTGAAGTAGTGATCCAGCGGCTCGGAAGCGCCGAAGTACAGCAGCGAAATGCCGATACCCGAGGAGAACAGCATGCCGGCCCAAGCGCCGTAGCTGAAGTCGGGTTTGTCGTCCTTGCCGCCAAGCTTGAGCTTGCCGAAGCTGGAGAAGGCCAGGACGACCACGAATACCAGGTAGCCGCCAATCACCAGCATGTAATACCAGCCGAAGCTGCGTGTCAGCCAGGTCTGGGCGAGGTTGAGCACTTCGCCGGCTTTTTGAGGTACAGCGATAAGCAAGGCAGTCAAAACGAGGATCAGCAACGCCGAGGTGAAGAACACCACGCGGTTGACCCGGACCCTCTCAGTGGGGGTCTTGGTAAGGGAGGCAGAACTCATTGCACATTTGCTCCGGGCAGTGCGAGAGAAGCACGAAACGACCTATCCCTGAGCAAATGGTGCAATAGCCCCACTGCCACAGGTGTTATAAAAGCACCTTGAAAAAACCGTGATCCCGAATCGATTGCATTGAAAAAAACAGGCCGAAAACCCCGTCCCGAGGGTTGTCCGCGCGGTGTGATACCGCTCGGCAGATCTGTTCAACGCGCCGTTTACGCCCGTCAACACCTTGTATTACGGGGGTTTCACGTCTTTTTGGGGTGCCAATTTGTGCCAACCGCAGGTAGGAAAAACCTGTCAATGGCACAGATTGTCGCAGAGCTTATTCTTTGTTGATTGAACGTTCAATCAAAACAAAATAGACTGGCCTTCGCCGAGGCAGCCGCTCGTCGACTGCTCGCAGGCCTGAGGAGATTTGCAAGATGCCCAAGGTCGGTATGCAACCCATTCGCCGCCAGCAGTTGATCGAAGCCACATTGCTGGCCATCGACCAGGTCGGCATGGGTGACGCCAGCATTGCGCTGATCGCCCGTTTGGCCGGTGTGTCGAATGGCATCATCAGTCACTACTTTCAGGACAAGAACGGCCTGATCGCAGCGACCATGCAGTACTTGATGAGCGTGCTGAGCGAGAACGTCGCCGCCAACCGGCAGACGCTCAAGGACAACAGCCCGCGTGCCCACCTGCAGGTGATCATCGAAGGCAACTTCGACGCCAGTCAGGTCAATGGCCCGGCAATGAAAACCTGGTTGGCCTTCTGGGCCTCCAGCATGCACCAGCCGTCTTTGCACAGGTTGCAGCGGATCAACGATCACCGCTTGTATTCCAACCTGTGCTGCCAGTTCCGCCGCACCCTGCCGTTGCCCGAGGCACGTAGCGCGGCTCGGGGACTGGCAGCGTTGATCGACGGTCTGTGGCTGCGCGGTGCGCTGTCAGGAGACGCTTTCGACACCGACCAGGCGAAACAAATCGCTTACGAATACATGGATCTACAACTGGCGAAACAGACGAGCCCGGACATGCAAATCCGGGCCTCTGAACCACCGCGCGCCGCGATTGCCAAAAAAGCAGGAGCGCTGCACGGATAGCCAAACACACATATGCACTTGCGAGGACACTATGGCCCGTTTCGAACTGCAAAAACTCTACATTGATGGTGGTTATGTCGACGCTTCCAGCGACGCTACTTTCGACGCCATCAACCCGGCCAACGGCGAAGTCCTCGCCCAGGTGCAACGTGCTACCCAAGCTGACGTCGAGCGTGCGGTAGAAAGCGCCGAACGTGGCCAGAAAGTCTGGGCCGCCATGACCGCCATGCAGCGTTCGCGCATCCTGCGCCGCGCCGTCGACATCCTGCGTGAGCGCAACGATGAGCTGGCCGCCCTGGAAACCCTGGACACCGGCAAGTCCTACTCCGAAACCCGCTACGTCGACATCGTCACCGGCGCCGACGTGCTGGAATACTACGCAGGCCTGGTACCGGCCATCGAAGGCGAGCAGATCCCGCTGCGTGACAGCTCGTTCGTCTACACCCGTCGCGAGCCGCTGGGCGTGACCGTCGGTATCGGCGCCTGGAACTACCCGATCCAGATCGCCCTGTGGAAATCCGCACCTGCCCTGGCGGCCGGTAACGCGATGATCTTCAAGCCGAGCGAAGTCACCTCGCTGACCACCCTGAAACTGGCCGAAATCTACACCCAAGCCGGCCTGCCAGACGGCGTGTTCAACGTCCTGACCGGCAGCGGCCGCGAAGTCGGCACCTGGCTGACCGAGCACCCGCGCATCGAGAAAATCTCCTTCACCGGCGGCACCACCACCGGCAAGAAAGTCATGGCCAGCGCCTCGAGCTCGACGCTCAAGGAAGTCACCATGGAACTGGGCGGCAAGTCGCCACTGATCATCTGCGACGACGCCGACCTCGACCGCGCCGCCGACATCGCCATGATGGCCAACTTCTACAGCTCGGGCCAGGTCTGCACCAACGGTACCCGCGTGTTCGTCCCTGCCTCGATGAAAGCGGCTTTCGAAGCCAAGATCGCCGAGCGCGTTGCCCGCATCCGCGTTGGCAACCCTGAAGACGAAAACACCAACTTCGGCCCACTGGTCAGCTTCGCCCACCTGGAAAGCGTGCTGGGCTACATCGCCAAGGGCAAAGAAGAAGGTGCTCGCGTGCTGTGCGGCGGCGAGCGTCTGACCGAAGGCGAATTCGCCAAGGGCGCGTTCGTCGCGCCGACCGTCTTCACCGACTGCCGTGACGACATGACCATCGTCAAGGAAGAAATCTTCGGCCCAGTGATGAGCATCCTCTCCTATGAGAGCGAAGAAGAAGTCATCCGTCGTGCCAACGACACCGAATACGGCCTGGCGGCAGGCGTCTGCACCAACGACATCAGCCGTGCCCACCGCATCATCCACCAGCTCGAAGCCGGTATCTGCTGGATCAATGCCTGGGGCGAGTCGCCAGCCGAAATGCCGGTCGGCGGTTACAAGCAGTCCGGTGTCGGCCGTGAGAACGGTGTCAGCTCGCTGGCTCAGTACACTCGCATCAAATCGGTACAGGTTGAGCTGGGCAACTACAACTCGGTGTTCTAAGCACCCCTTGTAGACACGCCCGTGCCCTTGTGCACGGGCGTCCCCGCTCCCTGCTCACTGCCAATGAGGGTACTTAACATGTCCCATGAATTCGATTACATCATCGTCGGTGCCGGCTCTGCCGGTAACACCCTGGCGACCCGCCTGACCGAAGACGAAGGCGTTACCGTCCTGCTGCTCGAAGCCGGTGGCCCTGACTACCGCGCCGACTTCCGCACCCAGATGCCGGCCGCCCTGGCCTTCCCGCTGCAGGGTCGCCGCTACAACTGGGCCTACGAGACCGACCCGGAGCCGCACATGGACGGCCGCCGGATGGAATGCGGTCGCGGCAAGGGCCTGGGCGGCTCGTCGCTGATCAACGGCATGTGCTACATCCGCGGCAACGCCATGGACTTCGACGGCTGGGCACAACTGCCAGGCCTTGATGACTGGACCTACCTGGACTGCCTGCCGTACTTCCGCAAAGCGGAAACCCGTGACATCGGCGCCAACGACTTCCACGGCGGCGAAGGCCCGGTCAGCGTGACCACGCCCAAAGCCGGCAACAACCCGCTGTTCCACGCCATGGTCGAAGCCGGCGTGCAAGCCGGTTACCCGCGTACCGAAGACCTGAACGGCTACCAGCAGGAAGGCTTCGGCCCGATGGACCGTACCGTCACGCCAAAAGGCCGTCGCTCCAGCACCGCCCGCGGCTACCTGGACACCGCCAAGAAGCGCTCGACCCTGACCATCGTCACCCACGCCCTGAGCGATCGCGTGCTGTTCGACGGCAAGCGTGCCGTAGGCGTGAGCTACCTGGTTGGCGCCAGCGAAGAGCGCGTCGAAGCCCGTGCACGCAAGGAAGTCATCGTCTGCTCCGGCGCCATCGCCTCGCCGCAACTGCTGCAGCGTTCCGGCGTCGGCCCGCGCGCCCTGCTCGAAGGTCTCAACGTACCGGTGGTCCACGACCTGCCAGGCGTCGGCGAGAACCTGCAGGACCACCTGGAGCTGTACCTGCAGTATGCCTGCACCCAGCCGGTCTCGCTGTACCCGTCGCTGCTCTGGTACAACCAGCCGGCCATCGGTGCCGAGTGGCTGTTCAAGGGCACTGGCATCGGTGCCAGCAACCAGTTCGAAGCCGGTGGTTTCATCCGTACTCGCCCTGAGTTCGAATGGCCAAACATCCAGTACCACTTCCTGCCGGTAGCGATTAACTACAACGGCAGCAACGGCGTACAGGAACACGGCTTCCAGGCCCACATGGGTTCGATGCGCTCGCCTAGCCGCGGCCGTATCCAGCTCAAGTCCAAGGACCCGCGCCAGCACCCGAGCATCCTGTTCAACTACATGGCGAGCGACCAGGACTGGCAGGAATTTCGCGATGGCATCCGCCTGACCCGCGAAATCATGGCTCAGCCTGCGCTGGACGCCTACCGTGGTCGCGAGATCAGCCCGGGCGCCGACGTGCAGACCGACGAGGAACTGGACAAGTTCATCCGCGAACACGCCGAAACCGCGTTCCACCCGTCCTGCTCGTGCAAGATGGGCGACGATGACATGGCGGTCGTAGACGGCCAGGGCCGCGTGCATGGCATGCAGGGCCTGCGCGTGGTCGATGCCTCGATCATGCCGATCATCATCACCGGCAACCTCAACGCCACCACGATCATGATCGCCGAGAAAATCGCCGACAAGATCCGCAACCGCCAGCCGCTGCCGCGCAGCACTGCCAAGTACTACGTGGCCAATGGCGCGCCGGTGAAAGGCAAGGCAATGCGTGAGGTGAAGCAGGCCTAAAGCCCTGCAACGCCCATCGCTGGCAAGCCAGCTCCCACAGGATTTGTACAGACCTTGTGGGAGCTGGCTTGCCAGCGATGACGTCAGCGCCAGCAACATAAAAAAGGCACCTTGCGAGGTGCTTTTTTTGTACCCGCGATTAACCCTTTACAGCCCGCCAACCCCTCAGGTTAGAATCCTTGGCACGCGACCTGCTTATCGAAAAGCTCACCGCCCCTTTCTGTTTTCCCCGGAGTACTGCCTTTGGATGCGTCCACCATCAATAGCCTGTTCTTGATCGGCGCATTGCTGGTAGGTGCAAGTATTCTGGTCAGCTCACTGTCTTCACGCCTGGGCATCCCGATCCTGGTCATCATCCTGGCGGTCGGCATGATCGCCGGTGTCGATGGCGGCGGCATCATCTTCAACAATTACCCAACCGCCTACCTTGTGGGCAACCTGGCCCTGGCGGTCATCCTGCTCGACGGCGGCTTGCGCACCCGCGTAGCGAGCTTCCGCGTGGCCCTGTGGCCGGCCCTGTCACTGGCGACCGTCGGCGTGTTGATCACCACCGGGCTGACCGGCATGGTCGCCGCCTGGCTGTTCGACCTGAGCCTGATCCAGGGCCTGCTGATCGGCGCCATTGTCGGCTCCACCGACGCCGCAGCGGTGTTTTCGCTGCTCGGTGGCAAGGGCCTGAACGAGCGGGTGACGGCAACCCTGGAGATCGAGTCGGGCAGCAACGACCCGATGGCGGTGTTCCTTACCGTAACCCTGATCGAGATGATCGCCAGCGGTCAGACGGGCCTACACTGGAGCCTGCTCACCCACTTGCTGCGCGAGTTCGGCATCGGTGGCCTGCTGGGCCTGGGCGGCGGCTGGTTGATGCTGCAACTGGTCAACCGCATCAACCTCGCCGGCGGCCTGTACCCGATCCTGGTGGTGGCCGGCGGCCTGGTGGTGTTCTCGCTGACCAACGCCTTGCACGGCAGCGGCTTCCTGGCCGTGTACCTGTGCGGCCTGGTGCTGGGCAACCGGCCGATCCGCAGCCGCCATGGCATCCTGCACATGCTCGACGGTATGGCCTGGCTTGCGCAGATCGGCATGTTCCTGGTCCTCGGCCTGCTGGTAACGCCGCACGACCTGCTGCCGATTGCCCTGCCGGCGCTGGGCCTGGCCCTGTGGATGATCGTCGTGGCCCGGCCGCTGTCGGTGGTCGCCGCCTTGCTGCCGTTCAAGGCCTTCCATGGCCGCGAAAAGGCCTTTATTTCCTGGGTTGGCCTGCGCGGCGCGGTACCGATCATTCTTGCGGTGTTCCCGCTGATGGCCGGGCTGCCCGATGCCCAGCTGTTCTTCAACCTGGCATTCTTCATCGTGCTGGTCTCGCTGCTGGTGCAAGGCACCAGCCTGCCCTGGGTGGCCAAGCTGCTGAAAGTAACGGTACCGCCCGACCCCGCGCCCATTTCCCGTTCGGCCCTGGAAGTGCACGTCACCAGTGAATGGGAGCTGTTCGTCTATCGCCTGGGTGCGGAAAAATGGTGCATCGGCGCCGCCCTGCGGGAACTGAAAATGCCCGAAGGCACCCGCATCGCGGCGCTGTTTCGCGGCCAGCAACTGCTCCATCCGTCGGGAAGTACCACCCTGGAAGTCGACGATCTGCTCTGCGTGATCGGCCACGAACACAACCTTCCGGCCCTCGGCAAGCTGTTCAGCCAAGCGCCGCAGCGTGGCCTGGACCTGCGCTTCTTTGGTGACTTCGTGCTCGAAGGTGACGCAGAACTGGGGGCTGTAGCGGCGTTGTACGGTTTGAAGCTCGACGGCCAGGACCCGCACATGCCGCTCAGCCGCTTCATCACGCAGAAGGTTGGCGGCGCACCGGTGGTCGGCGACCAGATCGAATGGAACAGCACCTTGTGGACGGTTGCGGTGATGGAAGGGAACAAGATCAACAAAGTGGGCGTCAAATTTCCCGAAGGTACTCGACCCGGCCCAGGGTTGTTCCTTTAAACTCCGTTCTTCGCCTCTGCCTGTACGAATTTTCTGCCTATGTCTCTGCGTACTTTTTTAAGCGCAGCCCTCTTCGGGCTGTGCCTGTCCCTCTCCCCGGTCTGGGCGGCGGAGCCGCCAAGCACAGCATCGATCCAGCAAAGCCTGGACAAGATCGCCGAACGCAAGCTGCCCGAGGCTGAGCAGAAAGCCCTGCAGCAGGTGCTCGAACAGACCCTGACCTTGCTCGGCACCAAAGAGGACAGCGAGAAAAAGCTCACGGCCCTCAAGCATCAGCTCAGTGACGCGCCGCGCCAGACCAGCGAAAACCAGCGCGAGCTGGCCAAGCTGCAAAACAGCAAGGTCATCCCGGTCGCCCAGCGCTATGCCGCCTCCAGCGTGCCGCAGTTGGAGCAACTGCTGGCCGAGCGCAACACCGAGCAGGGCGAACTGCAAAAAGCGCTGTCTGAGGCCAATAGCCTGACCATCACCGCGCAGACCCGGCCCGAGCGGGCCCAGGCAGAAATCAGCGCCAACCAGACCCGTGCCCAGCAGATCAACACCAGCCTGAAGATCGGCAAGGACGGCGGCAAGCCGCTTAGCGCCGATCAGCGCAACCAGCTCAATGCGGAACTTGCCGCGCTCAATGCCCTGACCCTGCTGCGTCGCCAGGAACTGGCCGGCAACAGCCTGTTGCAGGATCTGGGCAACAGCCAGCATGACCTGCTGATCGAGCGCGCCGCACGCCTGGAACAGGAAATCCAGGACCTGCAGACGCTGATCAACCAGAAGCGCCTGGCCCAGTCCCAGCAAACCGTCACCGAGCAGTCGATCGAAGCACAGAAGGCCGGCGGCAGCACCCTGCTGGCCACGGAAAGCGCTGCCAACCTCAAGCTTTCCGACTACCTGCTGCGCAGCACCGACCGCCTCAACGAACTGACCCAGCAGAACCTCAAGACCAAGCAGCAGTTGGACACCCTGACCCAAAGCGACCAAGCCCTGGACGAGCAAATCAGCGTGCTCAAAGGCAGCCTGCTGCTGTCGAAGATCCTCTACAAGCAGAAGCAGGCGCTACCGCACCTGAAGCTCGACCGCGACCTGGCCGACCAGATCGCCGATATCCGCCTGTACCAGTTCGAGATCAACCAGCAGCGCGAGCAGATCAGCAGCCCGAGCAGCTATGTCGACAAGCTGCTCACCGCGCAACCGCCCGAGACCGTCACCCCGCAACTGCGCAAGGCCCTGCTGGAAGTGGCGATCACTCGCAGCGACCTGCTTGAACGCCTTAACCGTGAACTGAGCGCACTGCTCAATGAATCGATCACCCTGCAACTGAACCAGAAGCAACTGTTCAGTACCGCACAAAACCTGCGCGCAACCCTTGATGAGCAGATGTTCTGGATTCCCAGCAACAAGCCGCTGGACCTGGAATGGCTGCGCACCGTGCCCGAGCGCCTGCAGAAACAGGTGGTCAGCCTGCCCTGGGGGTCGGGCCTGAGGGAGCTGACCGACGGCCTGGGCCAGCGGCCGCTGCTGTTCCTGCCCTTGCTGTTGCTGATCGGTGCCCTGCTGTGGCGGCGCAAGTACCTGTATGCGCGCCTGACCAAGGTTCACCAGGATGTCGGCCACTTCAAGCGTGACAGCCAATGGCACACGCCCCAGGCAATTCTGGTCAATATCCTCCTGGCCATGCCGCTGAGCCTGGGCCTGGCCCTGTGCGGCATTGCCTTGCAGATCGATGCCCGCGGCCAGAATGCCAACCTCGGTTCTGCCCTGTTCCAGGTCGCCCAGGCCTGGCTGGTGTTCTACACCGCCTACCGGATACTTGCCCCGGGCGGCGTGGCTGAACTGCATTTCCGCTGGGAAAAACCCCAGGTCGAATTCCTCCGCGGCTGGATCCGCCGCCTGGGTACCGTGGTCCTGGCCCTGGTCGGTGTGGTGGCGGTAGCCGAGCATCAACCCTCGGCACTGGCGGATGACGTGCTCGGCATCGGCGTGGTGCTGACCTGTTACGCGCTGATGGCCTGGTTGCTCAGCCGCCTGCTGCTGAGCAGCCCCACCCATCGCAACACTTCACTGTTTCGCAAGGCAGTGGGCGTGGCGTTCACCGTGCTGCCGGTAGCGCTGTTCATCGCCGTCTGCTTTGGCTACTACTACACCGCGCTCAAGCTCACCGACCGCCTGATCGACACCTTGTACCTGCTGATGTTCTGGCTGGTGATCGAGGCCGCCTTCGTCCGCGGCCTGGCCGTGGCCGCCCGGCGCCTGGCCTACCAACGGGCGCTGAGCAAGCGCCAGGCTGCCAAGGAGGGCCTGGATGGTGAAGTGGTGGTCGAAGAGCCGACCCTGGACATCGAGCAGGTCAACCAGCAGTCCCTGCGCCTGATCCGCCTGGCCCTGCTCGGTGGCTTCATCGCCGCCTTGTACTGGGTCTGGTCAGACCTGATCAGTGTGTTCGCCTACCTCGACAACATCACCCTGTACGAGTACACCAGCGGCACTGGCGCGGCCATGAGCATGGTGCCGATCAGCCTGCGCGACCTGCTGGGCGCACTGGTGATCATCGGCATCACCATTGCCCTGGCCGGCAACTTGCCGGGCCTGCTCGAAGTGCTGGTGCTGTCACGCCTGAACCTGGCCCAGGGCAGCGCCTACGCCACCACCACTTTGCTGTCCTACGTGATTGCCGGGGTCGGCTTTGTCTCCACCCTGTCAGCCCTGGGCGTGAGCTGGGACAAGCTGCAATGGCTGGTAGCGGCGCTGTCAGTGGGCCTGGGTTTTGGCATGCAGGAGATCTTCGCCAACTTCATCTCCGGGATCATGATCCTGTTCGAACGCCCGGTGCGTATCGGCGACACCATCACCATCGGCAACCTTTCGGGTACGGTCAGCAAGATCCGTATTCGCGCCACCACCATCACCGACTTCGATCGCAAGGACATCATTGTCCCGAACAAGACCTTCATCACCGGGCAATTGATCAACTGGTCGCTGACCGACACCATCACCCGGGTGACCCTCAAGCTGGGCGTCGACTACGGCTCGGACCTGGACCTGGTGCGGACCCTGTTGCTCAAGGCGGCCAACGACAACCCGCGAGTGCTCAAGGAACCGGCGCCGATCGTCTACTTCCTCAACTTTGGCGAAAGCACCCTGGACCACGAACTGCGCATGCATGTACGTGACCTCGGCGACCGCAATCCGGTGCTGGACGAGATCAACCGTTACATCAACAAAGAGTTCAAGAAGCAGCACATCAACATCTCCTTCCGGCAGATGGAGATCTACCTGAAGAACATGCAGGGCCAAGAGTACAAGATGGTACCGGTAGAAAACCTCGACAAGACCGTGCTGCCAACCACTGCCAACGGCGCCAAGCCCGACGACGAGGCCACCGGCAAACCGGCCTGACTGGACGCCAACGGCCATACCCTTGCAGAATACTCAGGTTTTCTTCAGGAGATGGCCGTTGAAAGCCCTCGACGAACTGACTTTCGATAACCGTTTCGCCCGCCTGGGCGACGCCTTCTCCACCTCGGTGCTGCCCGAGCCGATTGCCGAGCCACGCCTAGTGGTGGCCAGCGAAGCAGCCATGGCGCTGCTTGACCTGGAGCCTAGCCAAGCCCACTCCCCGGTGTTTGCCGAACTGTTCAGCGGCCACAAGCTGTGGGCCGAGGCCGAGCCACGGGCGATGGTGTATTCCGGGCATCAGTTCGGTTCCTACAACCCGCGTCTGGGCGATGGCCGTGGCCTGCTGCTGGGCGAAGTGCGCAACGATGCCGGCCAATCCTGGGACCTGCACCTCAAGGGCGCCGGGCAGACGCCGTACTCGCGCATGGGCGATGGCCGCGCGGTACTGCGCTCGTCGATCCGCGAGTTCCTCGCCTCCGAAGCCCTCCCAGCCCTGGGTATCCCCAGCAGCCGCGCGCTGTGCGTGATCGGTTCGAGCACGCCAGTGTGGCGTGAAACCCAGGAGCGCGCGGCCATGCTGCTGCGCCTGGCGCCGAGCCATGTGCGCTTTGGTCATTTCGAGTATTTCTATTACACCCGCCAGCCCGAGCAGCAGCGCATCCTTGCCGAGCATGTGCTCAACACCCACTTTGCCGAATGCCGCGACGCGCCGGAGCCGTACCTGGCGATGTTTCGCAGCATCGTCGAGCGCAATGCCGAGCTGATTGCCCGCTGGCAGGCCTATGGCTTCTGTCACGGGGTGATGAACACCGACAACATGTCGATCCTGGGCATCACCTTCGACTTCGGCCCTTATGCTTTTCTCGACGACTTCGACGCCAACTTCATCTGCAATCACTCCGATGACCAAGGCCGCTACAGCTACAGCAACCAGGTGCCCATCGCCCACTGGAACCTCAGCGCCCTGGCCCAGGCCCTGACGCCGTTCATCAGTGTTGAAGCGCTGAAAGAAACCCTTGGGCTGTTCCTGCCGCTGTACGAGGCCCACTACCTGGACCTGATGAGTCGGCGCCTGGGCCTGACCCGGGCAGAGGAAGACGACACGCTGCTGATCGAACGCCTGCTGCAGTTGATGCAACCGGGCGCGGTGGACTACACCCTGTTCTTCCGTCATCTGGGCGACCAGAGCGCCGAGCAGGCTCTGCAGGTGGTGCGCGACGACTTCATCGACCTGGCCGGTTTTGACTTGTGGTCAGCAGACTACCTGGCACGCTTGCAGCGCGAGCCCGGCAACGCCGATGGCCGTCGCGAGCGTATGCATGCGGTCAACCCGCTGTACATCCTGCGCAACTACCTGGCCCAGCGCGCCATCGAGGCTGCCGAGGGTGGCGACTACGAGGAAGTACGCCGCCTGCACCAGGTGCTAAGCAAGCCGTTCGAGGAGCAACCGGGAATGGATACCTATGCCCAGCGGCCACCGGAGTGGGGCAAGCATCTGGAGATCAGTTGCTCATCCTGATGGGCATGGCTCAACTGTCGAGCCACCAGTCGAGCAGGGTTTCGTCTTCATCGTCGTCAAGGTTGCGGTAGATGTTGGCGTAATACCATTCGACGCCGGTGGCCTCGCGAAACCGGTCAAACACTTCGCGGATGGCTGCAAAACCGTTGCGCGCCGGAATGGCCAGGGTCAGGTTGCCCTTGTAGCGACCATCCAGGGTACCGCCGAGCAGCGTCTGTACCTGGTCTTGCAGCGAATCGACGGCATCCTGGGGCAGGTCGTCGGCATAGATATGGATGCAGAAGTTACCACCGCGCTGCAGCACCTCGGCGCGTTGCTCCGGGTGGTTGATGCGAATCGTGTCGCCACGGGCCAGGTCAAGGGCCAGCCCGGGTGACGACAACAGCTCGTATGTGTTCGTGTCGATCTCGCGTACCGGCACGTTCTCGAACACCGGCTCGCCATTCTTCCGGCTGTCGATAAAAATGCGAATATGCGCTGAATGCTGGCAATCCATCGGGCTCTCCATGGCCTGTTTACGAAGTGCACATCCTAAACCATTCCATCTGTAGGAGCGGGCTTGACCCGCGATCGACCGCACAGCGGTCGCATTCCCCGGAGCTGTCAATGACTGACCCACTACTCATCCCCTGCCCCCACTGCAATGGCCTCAACCGCATCCCCGGCGAGCGCCTTGGCGACAGTCCGAAATGCGGCCGCTGCAAGAAGCCGGTCCTGCTGAGCACACCGTTCGATTTGCAACAGGGTGATTACGCCAGCCAGATCAAGGGCGACCTACCGCTGCTGGTCGATGTCTGGGCCGACTGGTGTGGGCCGTGCAAATCGTTTGCGCCGGTCTTCGCCCAGGCGGCCAGCCAGCTCAGCGGGCGCTGCCGCCTGGCCAAGCTGGACAGCGAGGCCAACCCGCAATTGGCCGGGCAATTGGCGATTCGTTCGATTCCCAGCCTGATCCTGTTCAGAAACGGCCGGGAAGTGGCGCGCCAAAGTGGTGCATTCCCACTCCAGCAACTGCTGGAGTGGCTGCGCAGCCAGGGCGTCTAGGCGTTTTCTTCGAGAAGGGCATGCAGTTCAACGAACTGCAGGGTCAGCTTGTGCCGAGGTTCCAGGTGAATCAGCGGCAGGCTGGCCTGGTGTGATTCGCGCATTTTCACCGAGCTGTTGAGGTACACCGGCAGTACTGGCAAGCCCTCGGCGATCAACTCGTCGAGCATTTGCTGAGGGAGGCTGGCGCGGGCCTGGAACTGGTTGACGACGATACCTTCGACTTGCAGCTCGTCATTGTGATCCTCCTTGAGCTCGTCGATCTCGGCCAGCAGGCCATACAGCGCCTGGCGAGAAAAACTGTCGCAATCAAAGGGAATCAACACGCGATCAGCAGCAATCAGCGCCGAAACCGCATAGAAATTGAGGGCGGGCGGGGTATCCAGGTAGATCCGGTCGTAGTCCTCGTCCAGCTCATCGAGCAGTTTGCGCAGCTTGTTGATCTTGTGCTTGGCCTCAAGCTTGGGCTGCAGGTCTGCAAGCTCCGCGGTGGCGGTCACCACATGCAGGTTGTCGAAGGGTGTTTCGTAGATATCGACCTTGTTCTTCTTGGCAAACGGCCCGGTGGACAGGGTCTGTTTGAAGAAGTCGGCAATGCCCATGGGAATGTCCTCGCCGGTCAGGCCGGTGAGGTACTGGGTCGAGTTGGCCTGGGCATCCAGGTCGATCAACAGGGTCCGATAGCCTTCATTGGCACTCACCGCTGCCAGGTTGCAGGCAATGCTCGACTTGCCAACGCCACCTTTCTGATTGAACACCACGCGCCGCATGGAATGACCTCCGTGTGTCAGGGGAAGACCGAGTATGTGTGCCACGGCACGGCTTGGCCAGCACCGTCTGGCTCAAGTTTGCCAGCAGGCGACCGACAACCGATAACCGCCACTGGTCGGGAAACCTCGGACCGATCCGACGAATCTTCAGGACCGCTGTCTGTTGCACACGGCAATCCGTACAACCAAAATTTGCTACACATCAACTCCACCGGGATAATGCGCGCCACTCGGCGATTGCGCCACACCCCTGTCAGGTCGTTGTTCCGAGTCTTACCCTCGGCAAGGAAGTCCCTCAGGGCGGGAAGTACAGCAAGTGATCACATTCAACATCAGCCAGTGGCGCGCCTGGGCACCAGGCCTGCAGACGGCTGCCGACTGGCAAGCCTGGAGTCAGGCAACCCAGCTGCCGGCCCTGGCCGAACAGGCACCGGATGTGTCGTTTTTGCCGGCCATGCAACGCCGTCGTTTGAGCCGTCTGGCGCGCATGGCCTTCGCCGTGGGCTGGCCACTGGCCGAAGGTCTGCAGGATTTGCCGCTGGTGTTCGTCTCCCGGCACGGCGAAACCCCGCGCACCTTCGAGATCCTCGGCGACCTGGCCAATGAACAGCCGCTATCGCCCACCCAGTTCAGTTTGTCGGTGCACAACGCGGTCATCGGCCTGTGGTCGATCATGCGCGGAGAAACCAGTGAAATGACCGCCCTGGCCGCAGCCGGTGACGGCTTTGAACAGGGCGTGATGGAAGCCGCCTACCTGTTGGGCGAAGGCGCACCCGCAGTGTTGCTGATTGTCACTGAAGAACAACCGCCCGCGGCTTACGGGCCATGGATTGATGACGTGCCCTTTGCCTATGCCCTGGGCCTGTTGCTGACCCCGGGCGACGACTGGCAGTTGGCCCTGGGCACGGCCGCAGCCACCTTACCTGCAAGCGAACCCCATGCCTTGAGCTGGTTGCGTTGCCTGCTCAGGGGCAACAGCACCTTGACCCACACCTGGAAGAGCCGTACATGGAACTGGCAACGCAAGCCATAGACAGACCGCGCAACGCCTATTACTGGCGCCTGCTCGCTACTGCCGTCAGCTTTGCGCTGTTCGGTGTGGGCGGCCTGTGCCTGCGCGTGCTGGTGTTCCCGCTGCTGGCCTGCCTTCCCGGCGATGCCCTGCGCCATCGACAACGGGCCCGACACACCATCAGTTGGCTGTTCTGGCGTTTCATTCGCTTCATGGCCGCCAGCGGTGTACTTACTTACGAAGTACAGGGCGCCGAAAAGCTCGGCCGCCCGGGGCAGATGATCATCGCCAACCACCCGTCGCTGATCGACGTGGTGTTCCTCATCGGCCTGGTACGCCAGGCCAACTGCGTGGTCAAGCAGAGCCTCTGGCACAACCCCTGTACCCGTGGTCCGGTGCGTTCGGCCGCGTACATCAGCAACGACGGCAGCATGGACATGCTCGACAGCGCCGTCGACGCACTGCAGGGCGGCCAGACCCTGATCATCTTCCCCGAAGGCACCCGCACTCAACCGGGCCAGGCGCCTGCCTTTCATCGCGGAGCTGCGGCCATCGCCCTGCGCGGTGCGAAGATCATTACCCCGGTCACCATCAAGGTCACACCCAGCACGCTGACCAAGGCCGAACCCTGGTACCGCATCCCCCAGCGCCGGGTGCATTTCAGCCTGCAGGTCGGTGCCGACATCTCCCCCAAGGCCTTTGCTGCCCAGGGTCCGGCACCACAGGCCTCACGCAAACTCAACGATTACCTGCATCAGCACTTCATCAAGGAGCTCGCCGAAGATGAGCGATCCACAGAACACCCTTAACCACGACATCAAGCTGTTGATCATCGACGCCCTGGGCCTAGAAGACATCAGCGCCCAGGACATCGGCGACGAGCAGAGCCTGTTCGGCGAGGGCCTGGGCCTGGATTCGGTAGACGCCCTCGAGCTCGGCCTGGCGATCCAGAAAAAGTACGGCATCAAGATCGATGCCGACGCCAAGGACACCCGTAACCATTTCACCAGCGTGGCCAGCCTTGCGGCTTTCGTCACCGCCAAACAGGCAGCCTGAGACAGCACCATGCAAACCCGCGAAGACATCTTCAACACCCTGCGCGACGCCCTGGTCGAACTGTTCGAACTCGAGCCGGCCAGCATCAGCCTGGACTCGAACCTGTACCAGGACCTGGAAATCGACAGCATCGACGCCGTCGACCTGATCGACCACATCAAGCGCCAGACCGGCAAGAAAATCGCCGCCGACGAGTTCAAGGCCGTGCGTACGGTCAATGACGTAGTCGAAGCGGTCTACCGCCTGGTCAACACCGCGGCATGAAACGCCTGATCGGCCTCGGCCTGCTGCTGGCCGGTCTGCTGTACCCCTTTGCGGTG
This sequence comes from Pseudomonas rubra, assembly GCF_028656935.1. Lineage (GTDB taxonomy): Bacteria > Pseudomonadota > Gammaproteobacteria > Pseudomonadales > Pseudomonadaceae > Aquipseudomonas > Aquipseudomonas rubra. The sequence continues at coordinate 91,586 of NZ_JAMDGZ010000019.1, read as the reverse complement.
TATTTCGGCATGGCCCACTTTGCCCCCTGGCAATTCGGCTTGCTGCTCGGCGGGCTGTGGCTGGCACGGGCCTTGAGCGAGCCCAGGCGGCCCGGCGGGCATTGGATGGCCGTGGCAGCGATTGCCTTCTGCGCGTTGCTGGCGCTGTTCAACAGCCCGCAGTTGCTACGTTGGTACCCGGTGCTGATCAGCGCGTTCATGCTGGGCCTGTTCAGCCTGAGCCTGAAGTTCGGCCCGCCGGTGGCCGAGCGCCTGGCACGGCTACATGAGCCGGAGCTGCCCGCAGTAGCGGTCCGCTATACGCGCCAGGTGACCAAGGCCTGGAGCCTGTTCTTCCTGGCCAACGGCCTGGTTGCCGCCACCCTGACCCTATGGGCACCACTGAGCTGGTGGACCCTGTACAACGGCCTGATCGCCTACGGCTTGATGGGCCTGCTGTTTGCCATTGAATGGCTGATAAGACAACGCGTGCGAGGACGCTCATGAAATGGATTGCCCTTGAGCAACTGCTGCACCCGGCCAACGTAGCGCGCCCAGTGAGCGTCGCCCCGGCGCTGGACCACGCCACCTTATGTAAGCACGCCCTGCAGTTGGCCGCCGGCCTTCAGCAGCGAGGTCTCAAACGCATCGCCGTGCACCTGGACGACGCCGCCGAGCTGGCCGTGGCCCTGCTCGGCGCCTGGCGCGCCGGGGTGCAGGTGCTGCTGCCGGCCGACCTGCAAGCCCAGACCCGCCAGCGCTGGCTGGGCGAGGTCGAGCTGTGGCTGAGCGACCAGCCACAAGACACCGCGCTGCAAACCCTGTTCGAAGCGCCCTTGGCGGCTGCGGATCTCGATCTGGACGCCTGCGGGCTGAGCCTGTGCACCTCCGGCTCCAGCGGCGAACCCAAGCGCATCGACAAGACCCTGCGCCAGCTGGCCAATGAAGTCCAGGCCCTGGAGCAACTGTGGGGCACCGAGCTGGGCAACGCCTGCATCATTGGCAGCGTCGCCACCCAGCACATCTACGGCCTGCTGTTTCGCGTACTCTGGCCGCTGTGCGCCGGACGCCCGTTCGTGCGCCGCCAGTTGCCCTTCCCCGAGGACCTGCAACGCGCCAGCCGCGAACATCCAGCGTTTGCCTGGGTAGCCAGCCCTGCACTGCTCAAGCGCATGGGCGACAACCTCGACTGGCCGGCCCTGAGCCAGGTACGTCGGGTGTTTTCCTCGGGTGGCGAGTTACCAGCCAGCGCCGCCCAGGCCTTGCAGCAGCGCCTGCAGCAGTGGCCAACGGAAATCCTCGGCAGCTCGGAAACCGGCGGCATCGCCTGGCGCCAGGGTGACAACCTGTGGCAACCCTTCGCCGAAGTGCGCCTGAGCCAGAACGAGCAAGGTGCACTGTGCATCGAGTCGCCGTATTTGCCGCCGAACCATGTCGAACAAAGCGCCGATGCCATCGAGTTCAGCGCCGACGGTCGCTTTCGCCTGCTCGGGCGCCTGGACCGCATCGTAAAACTGGAAGAAAAGCGCATCTCGCTACCCATGCTGGAACAAGCCCTGCTCGAGCATGCCTGGGTCGAGGAAGCCCGCCTGGCTGTGATCCAGGAAAACCGCGCCAGCCTCGGCGCCCTGCTGGTGCTCAGCGCCGCGGGCTTGCACGCCTTGCGCAATCAGGGCCGCCGCGCACTGACCGAGGGCCTGCGTCAGCATCTGAGGCAGCATTGCGAAGCCCTGGCCCTGCCCCGGCGCTGGCGCCTGCTGCGCCAACTACCGTTCAACGCCCAGGGCAAACTGCCCCAGGCTGAACTCCAGGCCCTGCTGCTGGCACCCCGGCCAAAAGGCCCGGAAGTCCTGAGCCAGGCCGAGGTCGACGGCGCACTGCAGTTGCAACTGGCAGTGTCAGCGGATCTTGCCTACTTCAACGGCCACTTTCCGCAAACCCCAGTACTGCCGGGCGTGGTTCAGGTCGACTGGGCGCTGGCCCTGGGGCAACAGCTACTCGACCAGCCGCGCCAGTTCGCCGGCATGGAAGTGCTGAAGTTCCAGCAACTGGTGCGCCCTGGCGACCCGCTGCAACTGACCCTGCGCTTCGATGCCGAGCGCGGCAAGCTGTACTTCGCCTACAGCAACGCCGGGGTGCCCTGTTCCAGCGGCCGTATCGTGCTGGAGGCCGTCGGTGAATAAGCCCTGTGCGGTAATCCCGGTGTACAACCACGAACAGGCCGTACCGGCGGTGGTTGCCGACCTGCTCGCCGCCGGCCTGCCCTGCGTGCTGGTCGATGACGCCAGTAGCCCGGCCTGCGCCGCCGTACTGAGCCAACTGGCCGAACAGCAGCAGGTGTTTCTGGTGACATTGCAGGTCAACCTGGGCAAGGGCGGTGCGGTCATGGCCGGCCTGCGCGAAGCCTCACGCCTGGGCTTCAGCCATGCCTTGCAGGTCGATGCCGACGGCCAGCACGACCTGGCCGATGTCAGCCGCTTTCTTCAACAGTCACAGGCTTATCCACAGGCGCTGATCTGCGGTTATCCACAGTACGACGCCAGTGTGCCCAAGGGCCGCCTGTATGCCCGTTACCTGACCCACGTGTGGGTGTGGATCAACAGCCTGTCGCTGCAGATTCCCGATTCGATGTGCGGCTTTCGCGTTTACCCATTGCCGCCGACCCTGGCGCTGATCGATGCGGTCAACCTCGGCAAGCGCATGGACTTCGACCCGGAGATCCTCGTGCGCCTGGCCTGGCGTAACCAGCCGATGCGCTGGCTGCCGACCAAGGTGCATTACCCGGCCGATGGCCTCTCGCACTTTCGTCTGTTCCACGACAACGCGCTGATCTCGAAGATGCACACCAAGCTGTTCTTCGGCATGCTGCTGCGCGCCCCGGCCATCCTCTGGCGGCGGTGGCAGGCATGAGCCAGGGCGAGCAACACTGGGCCCAGCGCCAGGAGCGCGGCAGCTTCTGGCTGATGAAGCTCACCGCGCTGGGTATCAAGCTGCTGGGCCGGCGCCTGCTCAGCCCGGTGCTGTATGGCATCGTCCTGTACTTCTTCGTCTGCGGCCGAAGGGCCCGGCTGAGCATCTGGCAGTACCAGCAGAACCTGGCCGACTGGAGCGGGCAAGCCAGCCTGCGTCCGAGCCTGCGGCGCGTGTTCGGCCAGTTCATGGCCTTCGCCGATGCCCTGCTGGACAAGCTCGATGTCTGGAACGGCAAACTGCGCCTGGAGCAGATCGACATCATCGACCCGGGGCAACTGCACACCCAGCTGCGCGCCGAGCGCGGGCAGATGCTGGTCGGCGCCCACCTGGGCAACCTCGAAGTCTGCCGCGCCCTGGCCGAACTTGGCGAACAGGTGACCATGAACGTGCTGGTGCATACCAAGCATGCCGAACGCTTCAATCGCCTGCTCGGCGAGTCGGGGGCGACCAACCTGCGGCTGATCCAGGTCAGCGAGCTGGACCCGGCGATCATGCTGCAACTGAGCCAACGCCTGGAGCGCGGCGAGTGGCTGGCGATCGCCGGCGACCGCGTGCCACTGCAAGGCGCACGCACCGTGGAGGTCGACTTCCTCGGCCACCGCGCTGCGTTCCCCCAAGGCCCATGGCTGCTGGCCGGGCTGCTCAAGTGCCGGCTCAACCTGTTCTTCTGCCTCAAGCAGCAAGGCCGCTACCAGGTGATTCTCGAACCCTTTGCCCAGGCCATCGAATGGCGCCGCGGCCAGCGCGATCGGGTGATCGCCGACTGGGCCGGGCGCTATGCCGAACGCCTGGGCCACTATTGCCTGCAAGCGCCGCAGCAATGGTTCAATTTCTACCCTTTCTGGAAGACCGATGACGATGCATCCGCATAAGCCCGTGACCTTCGGCGCGCTGCCGCTGGCAATCGAAGACGTCCTCGCCCTGGCCAACCGCCAGGCCGAAACCCGCCTGCAGGAAGATACCGAGTACCGCGCGCGGATTGCCCGTGGCGCGCAGTTCCTCGACTCGCTGCTGGACAAGGAAGGGGTGATCTACGGGGTGACCACCGGCTACGGCGACTCGTGCGTGGTGGCGGTACCGCTGGAGCATGTCGAGGCGCTGCCCAAGCACCTGTACACCTTCCATGGCTGCGGCCTGGGCCAGTTGCTCGATGCACCGGCCACTCGCGCTGTGCTGGCCGCCCGTTTGCAGTCGCTGTGCCATGGCGTCTCTGGCGTGCGCGTCGAGTTGCTCGAGCGCCTGCAGGCGTTCCTCGCCCATGACATCTTGCCGCTGATTCCCCAGGAAGGCTCTGTAGGCGCCAGCGGCGACCTGACGCCGCTGTCCTACGTGGCCGCGACCCTGTCCGGCGAACGTGAGGTCATGTACCGCGGCGAGCGCCGCAGCGCCGCCGACGTGCATCGTGAACTGGGCTGGCAGCCACTGGTGCTGCGGCCCAAGGAAGCCCTGGCGCTGATGAACGGCACCGCCGTGATGACCGGCCTGGCCTGCCTGGCATTTGCCCGTGCCGATTACCTGCTCAAGCTCGCCACGCGCATCACCGCGCTGAACGTGGTCGCCCTGCAAGGCAACCCGGAACATTTCGACGAGCGCCTGTTCGCCGCCAAGCCCCATCCAGGGCAAATGCAGGTGGCTGCCTGGTTGCGCCAGGACCTCGCCATTGACGCGCCGACCGCACCACTGCACCGCCTGCAAGACCGCTACTCGCTGCGCTGCGCCCCCCATGTGCTGGGCGTGCTGGCCGACAGCCTGGGCTGGCTGCGCGGCTTTATCGAGACCGAACTCAACAGCGCCAACGACAACCCGATCATCGACGCCGAAGCCGAACGCGTGCTGCACGGCGGGCACTTCTACGGCGGCCATATCGCTTTTGCCATGGACAGCCTGAAGAACCTGGTGGCCAACGTCGCCGACCTGCTCGACCGCCAGCTCGCGCTGCTGGTCGACACCCGCTACAACCACGGCCTGCCAAGCAACCTGTCGGGCGCCAGCGCCGAGCGGGCGATGCTCAACCACGGCTTCAAGGCGGTGCAGATCGGCGCCAGCGCCTGGACCGCCGAAGCGCTGAAAAACACCATGCCCGCCAGCGTGTTCTCGCGCTCCACCGAGTGCCACAACCAGGACAAGGTAAGCATGGGCACCATCGCTGCCCGCGATGCCCTGCGGGTGCTGGAGCTGACCGAACAGGTCGCCGCCGCCGCCCTGCTGGCGGCCAACCAGGGTGTCTGGCTGCGCTGCCGCGAAGCCGACGCCCGCGACCTGCCGCCAGCGTTGGCCGAAATGCACGTTGCGCTGCTCGAAGACTTCGCCCCGGTCATTGAAGACCGCGCCCTGGAAGGCGACCTGCGTCTGTGCCTGAGCCGAATTGCCGAACAACACTGGAGGCTGCATGCGTAGTCAGGGAGTGCTGCACGTCGATACCGAAGTGCTGGTGCCGTTTTTTGACGTCGACAGCATGCTGGTGGTCTGGCACGGCCATTACGTCAAATACCTGGAAGTGGCGCGCTGCGCGCTGCTCGAGCGTCTCGAGCACAACTACCTGCAGATGCAGGCCTCGGGTTTCGCCTGGCCGGTGATCGACCTGCAACTGCGCTATGTGCGCGGCGCCACCTTTGGCCAGCGCCTGAACGTGCGCGCCAGCCTGGTGGAGTGGGAGAACAGCCTGAAGATCAACTACCTGATCAGCGATGCCGCAACCGGCCAGCGCATGACTCGCGCAAGCTCCGTACAGGTCGCAGTCGAGATCGCCAGCGGCGAGATGCAACTGGCTTCACCACAGGTGATGCTCGACGCCGTGAACAAGGTGCTGCCATGAAGACGCTGCTGCGAGGCCTGCTGTGCCTTGGCTTGCTGGCCAGTTGCACCCTGGCCCAGGCCTTTGGCCTCAACGACCTAAGTAAACAGCTAGGCGAACCTGCGGTCATCAAGGGCCCGTTCATCCAGGAAAAACACCTGCGCGCCCTGCCGCAGCCACTGGTCAGCAAAGGCCAGTTCGTGCTGGCCCGCGACCATGGTTTGCTCTGGCTGCTGCAAACACCGCTCAAGCAGGACTACCGCCTCAACGTCCTGGGTATCGCCCGCCGCGACCCGTCCGGCTGGCAGATGCTGCCGGGCAAGAGCGCCGGCGCCGAACAGAACCGTCTGTTCTTCGCCGTGCTGCAAGGCGACAGCAGTGGCCTGCAGCGTGACTTCGAGCTGAGCCTGCAAGGCGACGCCGCGCACTGGCAACTGCGCCTGACCCCACGCTCGCTGCTGCTCAAGCAAGTGTTCAGCCAGATCGATATCGAGGGCGGGCGCTACGTCGAACGCATCCAGCTGCTGGAAACCCAGGGCGACAGCACGGTACTGCGCATGCCATCGAGCAACAGCGCCAGCCTGACCGACACGGAGCGCCACGATTTTGCCGAGTGAGCGCCTGATGCTACGGCTGTTTCTGCTCCTGCTGATCGCGGTGCTGGCACTGGCCGGCTGGCAGTGGCACCGCGCTGCGCCCTTGTCTGCCGACCTGATGACACTGGTCCCCGGCGCCACCCAGGACCCGCTGGTGCAGCGCGCCGAACAACGCATGCAGGAGCCGCTTAACCGCGAGATGCTGGTGCTGGTCGGCCATCCCCAACGGGACCAGGCCATCGCCCTGGCTCAACGCCTGGCGCAGCAATGGCAGGCCAGTGGCCTGTTCGAGAAAGTCCAATGGAGCCTGCAAACCGACCTGCAAGCACTGCGCGAGCAGTTGCTGCAAGGGCGCCTGGCGATGCTTTCGCGCGCCGATCGCAGCAGCCTGATCGACAACCCGCAAGGTTTCATCGAGCAGCGCGTGCAGAACCTCTACGACCCCTTTGCAGGGTTTAGCCTGGTGCCGAGTCAGGACGACTGGCTGGGCCTGACCGGGCGCATCCAGAACAGCCAGCCACGGCCTGCCGCTGTGCAACTGGACACCGCCAGCGGCGCACTAGTGGCCGAAGCGGACGGGCACAACTGGGTACTGCTGCGCGCCCGCACCCTGGGCAATGCGTTCGACATGCAGCTACCGCTGCAAGTCGCCGACCTGCTCGCCAACAGCCGGGTTGAAGCCGGGCAGAACGGCGCCCGCCTGCTGGCCGCCAGTGGCCTGCTATATGCCGCCAACGGCCAGCGCCAGGCCAGTCAGGAAATCACCTGGGTGGGCGGCGGCGCCACGGTCGGTATCCTGCTGCTGTTGCTGCTGGCGTTCCGCCGTTTGCGCATCCTCCTGGCCTTCGTTCCGGTGCTGGTCGGCATGCTGTTCGGTGCGGTGACTTGCGTGGCGCTGTTCGGTCAGATGCACGTGATGACCCTGGTGCTGGGCTCAAGCCTGATTGGCGTGGCCGTCGACTACCCGCTGCATTACCTGTCCAAGAGCTGGAGCCTGCGCCCCTGGCAGGCCTGGCCGGCCGTACGGCTGACCCTGCCGGGCCTGAGCCTGAGCCTGGCCACCAGTTGCATCGGCTACCTGGCCCTGGCCTTCACGCCATTTCCGGCCCTGACCCAGATCGCCGTGTTTTCCGCCGCCGGCCTGATCGGCGCCTATCTCAGCGCCGTGTGCCTGCTGCCAGCACTACTCAAGGGAATTGAGCTGCAGCCTGCGCAATGGCCCCTGCAGATTGCCCAGTGGTTGGTGGACCTGCGGCAGAAACTGTTGAGCAAGGTGCCCAGTCCGGTCTTGCTCGGTTTGCTGATCCTGTTCTGCGCAGCCGGCCTGTGGCAGTTGGACAGCCGCAACGACATCCGCCAGTGGGTCGGCAGCCCGCCGCAACTGCTCGAAGAAGCCCAGGCCGTGGCACGCATTACCGGCTACCAACCCACCAGCCAGTTCTATCTGGTGCGTGGCGCCGACCAGGCCCAGTTGCTGGCACGCCTGCAAAACCTCGGCACGCGCCTTGATGAACTGGTCGTAACCGACAAGCTCAAGGGCTACATGGCCCTCAGCCAGCTGGTCGCCAGCGCCACCGAGCAGCAACAGGTACGCGATGCACTCGGCAAGCTGCCGTTGCAACCGCTGCAGGCCCTGGGCGTACCGCAAAGCGCGTTAAAGGCTGAACTGGCAAAGGTGCAGGCTCTGCCAACCCTCGACATCGATCAGGCCCTCAGCGGCCCGCTGGGCGAGCCCTGGCGTACCCTGTGGCTGGGCGCGGACGCTGAGGGTGTCGCCGCCATCGTCAGCCTGCAAGGCTTGAACGACCCGGCGTTGCTGCGCTTGCAAGCCGACGACCTCGACGGCGTGCAACTGGTCGACCGCCTCGGTGACCTCAACCGGGTGTTCGCCGCAACCCAGGTCAGCGCTGCCGAACTCAAGCTGCTGTCGTGCGCGCTGATCGTGGTGCTGCTGATCCTGCCCTTCGGCCTCGGCGGCGCTTTGCGCATCGTCGCCCTGCCGCTGCTCGCCGCGCTGTGCAGCCTGGCGTGCCTCGGCTGGCTGGGCCAACCGCTGACCCTGTTCAGCCTGTTCGGCCTGCTGCTGGTCACTGCCATCAGCGTCGACTACGCGATCCTCATGCACGAGCAGATTGGCGGCGCTGCCGTCAGCCTGCTTGGCACCCTGCTCGCAGCGACCACCACCTGGTTGTCATTCGGCCTGTTGGCGGTGTCGAGCACTCCGGCGGTGAGCAACTTCGGCCTGGCCGTCAGCCTCGGCCTGGCCTTCAGTTTTGTCCTGGCGCCCTGGGCGGCCACGGCTGACAAGGAGCAGGCGGCATGAGCATTGCGCTGTTCTGGGCCCTGGCCCTGGCACTGTTCTGGATTGCCAGTGAGCTGGGCCGGCGTCTGGGGCTGATCCCGATTGTCAGCCAGTTGTTGCTGGCGACCCTCGGTCTGCCGCTACTGATGCTGTTCTGGGTCGAGCCGCACTGGCAGCTCAGCGGCGCCGCGCTGGTGGCGCCGTCCTGGCTGAAAACCCTGTACGGCCTGAGTTTCGCCCTGCTGCTGGGGCACATTCTGGCTGACGTGGTGGAGCTGGAGTTCGACCGCCAGAGCCTGAAGATCGCCCTGCCAAGTTTCTTCGTACCCTTCGCCTGTGGCCTGGCCTGCGGCGCGTTGTTGTTGCCCGAGCAGCCCTGGCTGACCACCCTGGCGCTGGGCCTGGTGTTCGCCATTACCGCTATTCCGGTGCTGTACCTGTACCTGCGCAACATCGACTACCCGCCCGCCGCGACCCGTCGCCTGATGCAGTCGGCCATCCTCATCGACCTGACCTGCTGGCTGCTGTTCGGCCTGGGCAAGGGCAGCCTAGAACCGCTGAGCCTGTTGCTGCCACTGCTCGGCGCTTGCCTGCCATTACCCTTGTTCGCCCTCGGTGTGCGGCGGCCCTGGGTCTATAGCCTGGGTTTCTTCGGCTTGCTGTTCGTTGCCGAGCACTACTGCCTCAACGCGTTGATCTTCGGCATCGGCTACCTGTGCTGCCTGGCCTGGCTCAAGTTGCCGCTGCACATGCCGCTACCACCGCTGTGGATAAAGCGCCTGCAGAATGGCATTGCCATCCCGCTGATCCTGACCTTCGGCATCATCCAGATCGATATCCACAACGTCCTGCAAGGCTTCGATGCTCTCCAGTTGAGTGCCTTGCTGCTGTTGCCAATCGTCAGCAAGCTGCTCGGCAACTGGCTGGGCCTGTGCTGGGCGACGCCGTCGTTCGCCGGCGCGAGCAAATGGCGGGAGAGCCTGCTGCTCAATATTCGCGGCTTGAGCGAGATCGTCTTTCTCAACCTGCTACTGCAACAACAGCTGATCAGCCCGGCGCTGTACTTCGCGCTGATGCTGATGAGCCTGGTCGCCACGCTGATGCCCGCGCTGGCAGGCCTGCACCGGATTCCATTGAAGACTGCCCAACCGCCAAGGAGGCCTTATGCCGAACACTGAACTGCAACAACGGCAGGTGCTGATCATCGGCGCCGGCCCGTCCGGCGCCATCGCCGGCGCACTGCTCAAGCGCAACGGCCACGACGTGCTGATCATCGAGCGCCAGCGCTTTCCGCGCTTTTCCATTGGCGAGAGCCTGTTGTCGCACTGCATCGACTTCGTCGAGGAAGCCGGCATGCTCCCGGCCCTTGAAGCGGCGGGTTTCCAGCGCAAGAACGGCGCAGCCTTCGCCTGGGGCGACGAGTACAGCGCCTTTGACTTTGGCGACACCTTCAGCAACGGTAAGCCGAGCACCTTCCAGGTCCAGCGCGCCCAGTTCGACCAGTTGCTGGCCGACCAGGCCGCGGCACAGGGCGTGGAAATCCGCTACGAAGAAGAGATCATCGCCGCCGACTTCGAGCGTGCGCGCCCGCAAGTACGGGTACGCCGCCTGGATGGCAGCGAGTACCGTGTTGAAGCCGAGTTCGTCCTCGATGCCAGCGGCTATGGCCGCGTGCTGCCACGCCTGCTGGACCTTGAAGCGCCATCGAACTTCCCGGTGCGCCAGGCGGTGTTCACCCATATCGAAGACCGCATCGACCACCCGGCCTTCGACCGGGAAAAGATCCTCATCACCACCCATCCACAGCACCGCGACATCTGGTTCTGGACCATTCCGTTCAGCAATGGCCGCTGCTCCCTGGGCGTGGTCGCCGCCGCCGAGCACTTTGCTGCAGCACCGGCTGACCTGGATGCCTGCCTGAAGGACTTCGTTGCCCAGACGCCAAGCCTGAGCAAGGTGCTGACCAACGCCGTGTGGGACACCCCGGCGCGGACCATCGGCGGCTACTCGGCCAACGTCAAGACCCTGCACGGCCCGGGCTTTGCCCTGCTCGGCAACGCCGCCGAATTCCTCGATCCGGTGTTCTCCTCCGGGGTGACCATCGCCATGCGTTCGGCGAGCATGGCTGCCGGCGTGCTGCACCGCCAACTGCAGGGCGAAAGCGTCGACTGGCAGAGCGAGTTCGCCGAGCCACTCAAGCGCGGCGTCGATACCTTCCGCGCCTACGTTGAAGGCTGGTACAACGGCAGCTTCCAGGACGTCATCTACCACCCGGCCAGCTCGCCGCAAATCCGCGCGATGATCAGCTCGATCCTCGCCGGCTACGCTTGGGACCAACGCAATCCGTTCGTCAGCGAGCCCAAGCGGCGCCTGCGCATGCTTGCCGAAATCTGCGCCAGGACGGCGGCATGAACCAGCAGCCCTTCCTCAGCGATAGCTACGTAGAGGAAACCCGCTTCGGCTTCTGGTTCCTGCGCAGCCACACCTGGCAGCACCATGTGCTGCGCGTGGCGATCAACGACCTGCGGAGGCTGTTCGACACACCGTTGCCGCAAGCACCGGTGCTGCTCGATGCCGGCTGCGGCCAGGGCAAGTCGTTCCAGTACCTGCAGCAGGTGTTCGCCCCCGGCCAGTTGCTGGGTACCGACGCCGACCCGCACAGCCTTGAGCTGAGCCAGGCCGAAGCGGTGCGCCTGGGCTTACATGTCGAGCTGCGTGGCAGTGACTGCGCAGCGTTGCAATTCGCTGACAACAGCGTCGATATCCTCTTCTGTCACCAGACCTTCCACCACCTGGTCGAGCAGGAACAGGCTCTGGCCGAGTTCTACCGGGTGCTCAAGCCCGGTGGCTACCTGCTGTTCGCCGAATCCACCGAAGCCTACATCGACACCTGGGTGATCCGCTGGCTGTTCCGTCACCCCATGCACGTACAGAAAAGTGCCGGGCAGTACCTGCAGATGCTTCGCGATCAGGGCTTCGAGTTCGGCGCGCAGAATGTCTCCTATCCCTACCTGTGGTGGAGCCGCTCCAGCGACTTCGGCCTGCTCGAACGCTTCGGCTTGCGCCAGCCGCCAGCGATCGGCCAGCGCGAAGAAACCCTGGTCAACGTCGTTGCCCGCAAACCCCTGAACCCCGCCGAGCCGAGTGCATGAAACGCCTGTTGCTGATCCTCGCCTTCGCCCTGTTGAGCGCCTGCGCCAGCCGCCCACCGCTGCCTGGGCAGTTGCCGGCGCTGACGCTGCCAATGCAGTTGCATATCCAGCGCGAACAGGCCGGGCAACATCAGGACTGGTTGCTGGTGATCCAGCGCGAAAACGCCAGCCTGCGCTGGTCGCTGCTGGATCTGCTTGGTATTCCACAAGCCCGGCAGTTGCTCAACGACGGCCAGTGGCAAGCCGATGGTTTGCTACCGCCCAACCCGGCCGCACGGGAACTGTTCGCCGCCGTACTCTTCGCCCTGACCCCGGCAGAGCAGCTGCAACCGCTCTACCCCGGCGCCCACCAGCAAGGCCAGCAGCGCTGGCTGGGTGAACGCTGGCGTGTCGACTACCGACAAGCCGACGACTTCACCTTGAACCTGGGCCAGGGCCTGCGTTATCTAGTCAGCCCACTGCCCAGCGAGAACACGCCATGACCGCTTACCTCAATGCCCTGGGCCTGGTCTGTGCCCTGGGGCGCGGCCAGGCCGAAGTCGCCCGCAAGCTGTTCGCCGGTGACTGTTCGGGGATGCGCGTGGAAGACGGCTGGGTGCCTGAACGCAGCCTGCCGGTGGCGGCCGTGCCAGGTGAACTGCCTGCCTTGCCAGCCGCGATGCAAGCCCATCACAGCCGCAACAATCAGTTGCTGTTCGAGGCCTGCTTGCAGATTGGCGCAGCAATCGAAGCAGCCATCCTGCGTTTTGGCCGCCAGCGTATCGGTATCGTCCTGGGCACCAGCACCTCGGGTATCAAGGAAGCCTGCGACGGCATCGCTCACTACCTGCGCGAACAACAGTTCCCGCCCGGCTACGACTATGCCCAACAGGAGCTCAGTGCGCCGGCCAATTTCCTCGCCGACTGGCTGCAACTGAGCGGCCCGGCCTATGTGATTTCCACCGCCTGCACCTCCAGTGCCCGCGCCCTGATGAGTGCCCGGCGCCTGTTGGATCTCGGCGTTTGCGACGCGGTGATCTGCGGCGGTGTCGACAGCCTGTGCAAGCTGACCCTCAACGGCTTCAGCGCCCTGGAGGCGGTCAGCGCCGAGCGCTGCAACCCGTTCTCGGCCAACCGTAACGGCATCAACATCGGCGAAGCCGCAGTGCTGTTCCTTATGACCCGTGAAGCCAACCACGAAGGTACCAGCATCGCCCTGCTCGGTGCCGGCGCCAGCTCCGATGCGCACCATATCTCGGCGCCGGAACCCGGCGGCAAAGGCGCCTTGCAGGCCATGCGCAAAGCGCTGGACAATGCCCACCTGCAAGCGCATCAGATCGACTACCTGAACCTGCACGGCACCGCTACCCGGCACAACGACGCCATGGAAAGCCTGGCCGTGCATGCACTGTTCGGCAGCCAGCTGGCCTGCTCATCGAGCAAGCCGATGACCGGTCACACCCTGGGTGCCGCTGGCGCCCTGGAAGCGGCGTTCTGCTGGTTGAGCCTGGCCGCCGACAATGTCGACGGGCGCCTGCCGCCGCATGTCTGGGATGGCGTCGATGACCCGCAACTGCCGGCCCTGAACCTGGTCGAAACCAGCCAGCGTCTGCCGGCCAACGGCCCGCGGCACCTGATGAGCAACTCGTTCGCCTTCGGTGGCAACAACGTCAGCCTGATTCTCGGAGACACCCCATGATCACCTGGCCATTGGCCGAACTGCTGCCTCATGCCGGCGACATGATCCTCATCGATCAGGTCGAAGCCTTTGATGAGGAGCAGATCCACACCCACCTGACCGTGCGCCCCGGTGGCCTGTTCAACCGCGCCGACGGCAGCATGCCGGCCTGGGTCGGCATCGAGCTGATGGCCCAAAGCGTGGCCGCCTATGCCGGTTGCCGCGCGCGCCAGCAAGGCCTGCCGGTGGAGCTGGGCTTTTTGCTCGGCACACGCAAGTTCGAATGCAATGTCGAACATTTCCCTGCCGGTGCACACTTGCGCATCCATGCCCTGCGCTCGCTTGAAGACGACAACGGCATGGGCGTGTTCGAGTGTCACCTGCGCGGCCCGGGCATTCATGCCATGGCGCGTTTGAACGTTTTTCGCCCGCCGCAGGTCGCCAGCTACCTGGCCGAAGCGGGCCCAGAGGAGTCCCCCCATGACTGATACCATCCTGGTCACCGGTTCCAGCCGTGGCATTGGCCGGGCCATAGCCCTGCGCCTGGCGCGCGCCGGTTTCGACCTGGTCCTGCATTGCCGTAGCGGGCGCAGTGAAGCCGACGCCGTTGCAGAAGAAGTCCGGGGCCTGGGCCAGCAAGCCCGCGTGCTGCAATTCGACGTCGCTGATCGCGCCGCCTGCGCCGCCATCCTCGGTGATGACGTGGAAACCCATGGCGCTTACTACGGTGTGGTCTGCAACGCCGGCCTGACCCGCGACGGCGCCTTCCCGGCGCTGACGGAAGAAGACTGGGACCAGGTGCTGCGCACCAACCTCGATGGTTTCTACAACGTTCTGCACCCGCTGATGATGCCGATGATCCGCCGGCGCAAAGCCGGGCGCATTGTCTGCATCACCTCGGTGTCGGGCATGATCGGCAACCGTGGCCAGGTCAACTACAGCGCCTCCAAGGCCGGGGTGATCGGCGCGGCCAAGGCCCTGGCGATCGAGCTGGGCAAGCGCAAGATCACCGTCAACTGCGTCGCCCCGGGGCTGATCGATACCGCCATGCTCGACGAGCATGTGCCGGTCGAAGAGTTGCTGAAGATGATCCCGGCGCAGCGCATGGGCACCCCGGAAGAAGTCGCCGGCGCGGTGAATTTCCTGATGTCGGCCGAAGCCGCCTACATCACCCGCCAGGTGCTGGCAGTCAATGGAGGCCTGTGCTGATGAAACGTGTGGTCGTCACCGGCATGGCCGGTATCACCTCGCTGGGCAGTGACTGGCAAACCATCGCCGGCAACTTTGCCAGCAACCGCAGCGGTATCCGTCGCATGGACGAATGGGACCGCTTCGAGGAGCTCAACACGCGCCTGGCCGGCCCCATCGATGACTTCAAGGTGCCCAGTGGCTGGACCCGCAAGCAACTGCGCAGCATGGGCCGGGTCTCGCGCCTGGCCGTGGCGGCAGCGCAAAACGCGCTGCGCGACGCCGGCCTGCTCGATGACCCGTCGATCCGCGACGGGCGCATGGGCGTGGCCTGCGGCTCGTCCACCGGCAGCACCGACGAGATCAAGGCGTTCGGCAACATGCTGCTCAACTCGGTGGCCGAAGGCCTCAATGCCAATTCCTATGTGCGGATGATGCCGCATACCACTGCGGCCAACATCAGCATCTTCTTTGGCCTGACCGGGCGCCTGATCCCCACCTCCAGCGCCTGCACCAGCGGCAGCCAGGGCATCGGCTACGCCTATGAGGCGATCAAGTTCGGCCGCCTGCCGCTGATGCTCGCAGGCGGTGCCGAGGAGTTGTGCCCGACCGAGGCCATGGTCTTCGATGCGCTGTACGCCACCAGCCTGAAGAACGACACCCCGCACAAGAGCCCGAGCCCCTATGACAGTGGCCGCGACGGCCTGGTCATCGGCGAAGGCGGTGGCATGCTGGTGCTTGAGGAACTCGAACACGCTGTCGCTCGCGGTGCGCACATCTATGCCGAGATCGTCGGTTTTGGCAGCAACGCCGACGGCCAGCACACCACCCGCCCGGAACAGGTGACCATGCGCCGGGCCATGGAGCTGGCGCTGGAAGACGCATGCCTTGCGCCCGATGCCATCGGTTATGTGAACGGCCACGGCACCGCCACCGAACAGGGCGATATCGCCGAGACCCTGGCCACCAGCAGCCTGTTCGGCCCACGCATGCCGATCAGTTCGCAAAAGAGCTTCCTGGGCCACACCCTGGGTGCTTGCGGCGCGCTGGAGTCCTGGTTCAGCATCGAAATGATGAACAGCGACCGCTATGTGCACACCCTCAACCTTGAGCACATCGACCCGCGCTGCGGTGAGCTGGACTACCTGTGCGGCGAGTTTCGCAGCATGAGTCACGACTACGTGATGAACAACAACTTCGCCTTTGGCGGGGTCAACACCTCGCTGATTTTCCGACGCTGGACCTGACCTACAACTTGCTGGAGAGAAAGGAATGTCTTCATTGATTCGCGCCGCTGTGCTTGGCCTGGCCCTGGCGGGCCTCGCGGGCTGTACCTCGAAACCGGTACTGACCCCGCAAGAACAGCTTGTGGTCGGCCACAACTACAGCAACCAGCAAGTCCAGCAGGCCATCCTCAAGGCTGTAGCTGAGCGTGGCTGGACTGCACGCACGATCACCCCGAACCTGATCCAGGCCGACATCCTGGTGCGCAACACCTTCTACGCCGCCGTCGACATCCGCTACAGCGTCAGCAACTTTCGCATCAACTACCGCGACAGCCGCGAGATGGGCTACAAGGACGGCAAGATTCACCGCAACTACAACCGTTGGGTGAACAACCTCGACAAGAACATCCTGCAAGAACTGAAGCGGGTGGAAGCGCAAAACATCGTGCAACGCGCCCTCAACGAACAGCATTCGAACACTGTTGAATAATCAAGGAACGACATAATGCGTCTGAAGACCTGGACCGCCACCACCGCCCTGCTGCTCTGCGCCCTGCCGGGCCTCAGCCAGGCCCGTGACACTACCCACTACCTGCCGTTCGAGAAAGTCGTGGCGCAGATGACCGCCGAGCACAAGCTCGACGGTTCGGTGAAGTTCTACCTGGCCGGTGTGCAGCCCAAGGGCAAGGTCACCGTGCTCAGCCCGGCGGCGATCACCAACAAGAAAACCAACGCCTTCAACAAGACTGACGAAGCAGCCTGCGAATGGGCCCTGCAATCGGCGCTGCTGACTATGCAGGACGCCGCACGCAAGGTCGGCGCCAACGCCGTGACCAACATCAGCAGCTACTACAAGCGCAACGAGCGCAAGGACGCCAGCACCTATGAATGCCACGCCGGCGCAGTCATGGCTGGCGTTGCGCTCAAAGGCGACCTGGCCAAGGTCCAGTAACTCAAGCGCGCTCCAGGGCCTGCCGGGTCAGTAACTCGGCAAAGGCCCTGGCCATCGCCGACGGCGCATCGCGGCGCTGCACCAGCCACACTGCAGTCACTGCATCGTCGTCGAGCAGGGTCCGGTACACCACGCCGTCGATGCGCATACGCTGGAACGAGGCCGGCAATACCGACACCCCCAACCCCGCTGCCACCAGGCCGATGATGGTCATCGCCTCCCCCGCCTCCTGGGCAAAATGCGGACTGAACCCGGCTTGACGTGCCAGGCTCAACAACTGCGCATGCAAGCCACTGCCATAGCTGCGTGGGAAGAAAACGAACGGCTCATGAGCCAGGGCCGCCATGTTCAGCCCCGTTTCGCTGCCTTGAGCCAAGGGGTGGGCAGCATTGATCACCGCCACCAACGGCTCGCGAAACAGCTCGACGACATTCAGGCTTTCGGGCAACGCCAACGGTCGCATCAGGCCGACTTCGATTGACTCGTCGAGCAAGGCATCGGCCACGTCGCGGCTGCTCATTTCCTTGAGGTTCAGGTGCACAGCCGGAAAACGCTGGCGAAAGGCGTGAATCGCCTTGGGAATACTCGAATTGAACGGCGCCGAGGAGGTGAAGCCAATCTTCATCTCACCCAGCTCACCCAATTGCGCACGCCGCGCCACATCAGCAGCCTTGTCCACTTGTGCCAGCACCAGCCGTGCCTCCTCAAGGAACAAGCGCCCGGCCTCGCTGAGCTCGACCCGCCGATTGGTCCGCTCGAACAGGCGCGCGCCAAGCTCCTGTTCCAGGGCCTGGATCTGCTGGCTCAACGGTGGCTGGGAGATCCCCAGGTTCTGCGCCGCACGGCCAAAATGCAGCTCTTCGGCAACAGCGATGAAGTAGCGCAGGTGTCGCAATTCCATGGCGGCTCCAATAGGTCGTAAAACCTCTTAAACAGGTCGAACAATATATTGGAAATGATCATTAGCCAGCTATATGCTTTTTTCACTGCCTGACAGGCCGTAGTGCCCCCCGAGGTTCCCTGTGAAAACTGCTGTTGCGCCACACATCCACGAACTGCCCCCGGCTCCTCTCGACGAGATTGTCGCCACCCTCAACGAAAGCTGGATCGAGAAAGGCACCCCGGCCTTTTTACGCACGGTGCTGGCACTGTTCTGCGGTGGTTTTGCCACCTTTGCCTTGTTGTATTGCGTGCAACCGATGATGCCGCTGCTGTCCCAGGAGTTTTCGATCAGCGCCGCGCAAAGCAGCCTGATCCTCTCGGTGTCCACTGGCACGCTGGCGTTCGGCCTGCTGATCACCGGGCCGATCTCCGACCGTATCGGGCGCAAGCCGGTGATGGTTTTCGCCCTGTTTTGTGCAGCGCTGTGCACTATTGTCAGCGCGCTGATGCCCAGCTGGCACGCTGTGCTGCTGTCCCGCGCGCTGCTCGGGCTGTCACTGAGCGGCCTGGCGGCGGTGGCCATGACCTACCTGAGTGAAGAGATCCATCCTCAGCACATCGGCCTGGCGATGGGCTTGTACATCGGTGGCAATGCCATTGGCGGTATGAGTGGACGGTTGATTACCGGAGTACTGATCGACTTTGTCAGTTGGCACACTGCATTGTTGGTAATCGGTGGCCTGGCGCTGATTGCTGCGGCGGTATTCTGGAAAATCCTCCCGGAATCACGCAACTTCCGCCCGCGCTCGCTGCACCCACGCAGCCTGCTCGATGGTTTTACTCTGCACTTTCGCGATGCTGGCCTGCCGTGGTTGTTCCTTGAAGCCTTCTTGCTGATGGGTGCATTCGTCACCCTGTTCAACTATATCGGCTATCGCCTGCTGGCGGAGCCGTACCACATGAGCCAGGCACTGGTCGCCCTGCTGTCGGTGGTGTACCTGTCAGGCATCTACAGCTCGGCGCAAATCGGCGCCCTGGCCGACAAGCTGGGCCGACGCAAGGTGTTCTGGGCAACGATTGTGCTGATGTTCAGCGGTTTGTTGATGACCCTGCTCAGCCCGTTACTGGTGATTATCGTCGGCATGCTGGTGTTCACCTTCGGCTTTTTCGGCGCCCATTCGGTGGCCAGTAGCTGGATCGGCCGCCGGGCGATAAAGGCCAAGGGGCAGGCATCGTCCTTGTATCTGTTCAGTTACTACGCGGGGTCGAGTGTCGCGGGGACGGCGGGCGGGGTGTTCTGGCATCAGGCGGGGTGGAACGGGATTGGGCTGTTCATTGGCAGCCTGCTGGTGGTGGCTTTGCTGGTGGCTGTGCACTTGAGCCGATTGCCGGCCAAGGCCTGAACAGCGGGGCCGCTTTGCGACCCATCGCTGGCAAGCCAGCTCCCACAGGGATCGCGTGGGAGCTGGCTTGCCAGCGATGGGCTACGAAGTAGCCCCACTGACTCAGTTGATCACTTCAACCAAATCAACATCCACTTCACGGCTCATCAGGTGCTTCTCGACTTCACCTGTCAGCTTGACCTTGGTCTTGTCGTTGAAGGCTACGGGCGGCAGGTCTTCATTGTCGATCTCGACGGTGATGGTGCCGGTGGTGTCCTTGAACTCGTACTTGTCATCGTTGTTCACCTTTTTCACCACGTAGCCTTGCAGCACAACCGGGGTGTCATCAGCAGCGTCGTGGGCGGCGGCAACCGTGGTCACCGGCTGGGCGCCAGGGCCGGTGTAGCCGGCGGCCAGGGCAGCGGTGCTGAACAGCGGGGCAAGCAGCAGAGCGAGGTAGCGAGTTTTCATGGTGAAGATCCTGTCTGGGTTTCGATGGAGCCAGATTACCCAGGCAGGCTGAATTGAACCTTAATAGCAAAACGCCCGGCATGTGCCGGGCGTTTTTGTCTGCAGCGCTGTTTACTGGTGATACTGCGCCGACAGCTCGTGCACGGCGTTGATGAACGCGCCGGCGTGCTCCGGGTCGACTTCCGGGGTAATGCCATGGCCGAGGTTGAACACGTGGCCAGTGCCATGCCCATAGCTGGCAAGGATGCGCCCGACTTCAGCACGAATGGCCTCAGGCTTGGCGTACAGCACGGTCGGGTCCATGTTGCCCTGCAGGGCGACCTTGCTGCCGACGCGCTGGCGCGCTTCGCCGAGGTCGCAGGTCCAGTCCAGGCCCAGGGCATCAGCGCCGGCATCGGCAATGCTTTCCAACCACAGGCCGCCGTTCTTGGTGAAGAGAATGACCGGCACCTTGCGTCCTTCGTGCTCGCGGATCAGGCCGCTGACGATCTTGCGCATGTAGGCCAGGGAGAACTCCTGGTACGCCGCCGCCGACAGGTTGCCACCCCAGGTGTCGAAGATCTGCACCGCTTGCGCGCCCGCGAGGATCTGCCCGTTGAGGTAGCTGATGACCGACTGCGCGAGCTTGTCGAGCAGCAGGTGCATGGCCTGCGGGTTGTCGTAGAGCATGGCCTTGGTCTTGCGGAAGTCTTTCGACGAGCCGCCTTCGACCATGTAGGTGGCCAGGGTCCAGGGGCTGCCGGAGAAGCCGATCAGTGGCACACGGCCGTTGAGCTCGCGGCGGATGGTGCTGACCGCGTCCATGACATAACCCAGGTCCTTTTGCGGATCGGGGATCGGCAGTGCCTCGATGTCAGCCAGGGTGCTGATGACCTTCTTGAAACGTGGGCCTTCGCCGGTTTCGAAGTACAGGCCCTGGCCCATGGCGTCAGGAATGGTGAGGATGTCCGAGAACAGGATCGCGGCGTCCAGCGGGTAGCGGTCCAGTGGCTGCATCGTGACCTCGCAGGCGAACTGCGGGTTCATGCACAGGCTCATGAAGTCGCCGGCCTTGGCACGGCTGGCACGGTACTCCGGCAGGTAGCGGCCGGCCTGGCGCATCATCCACACTGGGGTGACGTCTACGGGTTGCTTGAGCAGGGCGCGCAGAAAACGATCGTTCTTCAAGGCAGTCATGTCGGCATCCGGAAAAAAAGTGGGGGCATTTTCTCAGAGCCCAACGTAAAAGGCACGGTATCAACC
Organism: Pseudomonas rubra; assembly: GCF_028656935.1. GTDB lineage: Bacteria > Pseudomonadota > Gammaproteobacteria > Pseudomonadales > Pseudomonadaceae > Aquipseudomonas > Aquipseudomonas rubra. The sequence goes on along the minus strand of NZ_JAMDGZ010000019.1, from coordinate 70,790 downwards.
GTGCCTTTTGTCTATCGACTTGTGACAGGTCAATAGATTTAGTTAAAAGCATCGCTGGCAAGCCAGCGATGAGGCCCTATCAGACCCCGAGGTAATCCAGAATCCCCTCGGCAGCATTGCGCCCCTCGAAGATCGCCGTCACCACCAGGTCAGAACCGCGGACCATGTCGCCACCGGCGAAAATCTTCGGGTTGCTGGTCTGGTGCTTGTAGGTGTTCTTCTCCGGCGCCACCACGCGGCCCTGGCTGTCGGTCTGGATGCTGAACTGCTCGAACCATGGCGCCGGGCTCGGACGGAAGCCGAAGGCGATGACCACGGCATCGGCCGGGATGATCTCTTCGGAACCCGGAATCGGCTCGGGGCTACGGCGACCCCGGGCGTCGGGCTCGCCGAGACGGGTCTCGACCACCTTCACACCCTCAACCTTGTCTTCGCCGACAATCGCAATCGGCTGGCGGTTGTAGAGGAACTTCACGCCCTCTTCCTTGGCGTTCTTCACCTCTTTGCGCGAGCCAGGCATGTTCGCCTCGTCACGACGGTAGGCACAGGTCACAGCCTTGGCCCCCTGGCGGATGGAGGTGCGGTTGCAGTCCATCGCCGTGTCGCCGCCTCCGAGCACCACGACCTTCTTGCCCTTCATGTCGACGAAATCTTCCGGCGACTTTTCAAAGCCCAGGTTGCGGTTGACGTTGGCCACCAGAAAGTCCAGGGCATCGTGCACGCCCGGCAGGTCTTCACCCGGGAAACCGCCCTTCATGTAGGTGTAGGTGCCCATGCCCATGAACACTGCGTCGTATTCTTCGAGCAGTTGCTCCATGCTGACATCCTTGCCCACCTCGGTGTTGAGGCGAAACTCGATGCCCATGCCGGTGAAGACTTCGCGGCGATTGCTCAGCACGGTCTTTTCCAGCTTGAACTCGGGGATGCCGAAGGTCAGCAGGCCACCGATTTCCGGGTTGCGGTCGAACACCACCGGAGTCACCCCGCCGCGCACCAGCACGTCGGCACAGCCCAGGCCCGCTGGGCCGGCACCGATAATGGCAACGCGCTTGCCAGTCGGCTTGACCTTGGACATGTCCGGGCGCCAGCCCATGGCGAAGGCGGTGTCGGTGATGTACTTCTCTACCGAACCGATGGTCACCGCGCCGAAGCCGTCGTTGAGGGTGCAGGCACCCTCGCACAGGCGGTCCTGCGGGCACACCCGGCCGCAGACTTCCGGCAGGGTGTTGGTCTGGTGCGACAGCTCCGCGGCGGCGAGGATGTTGCCTTCGGAGACCAGCTTCAACCAGTTGGGGATGAAGTTGTGCACCGGGCACTTCCACTCGCAGTACGGGTTGCCACAGCCCAGGCAGCGGTGGGCCTGCTCGGCCGACTGCTGGGGTTTGAAGGGTTCGTAGATTTCCACGAACTCTTTCTTGCGTTGACGCAACAGTTTCTTCTTCGGATCCTTGCGCCCGACCTCGATGAACTGGAAGTCATTACTCAGACGTTCAGCCATGTTCAAAACCTCATCAAACTCTTCAGGCGCATATCACTGCGGGTTGGCACGGGTGCTGGACAGCAGGTTCTTCAGGTTGGCCGCCTTGGGCTTGACCAGCCAGAAGCGCCGCACGTAGTCGTCCAGGTTTTCCCAGAGCTCACGCCCCCATTCGCTGTTGGTTTCTTCGACGTATTCAGCCAGCACGCGTGACAGGTGGCTGCGATAAGCCTCCATGGCCTCGCCGCTGATGCGCTGGATCTCGACCAGTTCATGGTTGAGCTTGTCGACGAAGCTGTTGTCCATGTCCAGTACATAGGCAAAACCACCGGTCATGCCCGAGCCGAAGTTGTAACCGGTCTTGCCCAGAACGCAGACAAAGCCACCGGTCATGTATTCACAGCAGTGATCGCCTGTGCCCTCGACAATCGCGTGGGCACCGGAGTTGCGCACGGCAAAGCGCTCGCCCGCGGTACCTGCGGCGAACAGCTTGCCGCCAGTGGCACCGTACAGGCAGGTGTTGCCGATGATGGCGCTGTGCTGGGTGGCGAACGGGCTGCCCACAGGCGGCACGATCACCAGCTTGCCACCGGTCATGCCTTTACCGACGTAGTCGTTGGCATCACCTTCGAGGTACATGTTCAGGCCACCGGCGTTCCACACCCCGAAGCTCTGCCCGGCAGTGCCCTTGAAGCGGAAGGTGATCGGTGCCTTGGCCATGCCCTGGTTACCGTGCAGGCGGGCGATTTCGCCGGAGATCCGCGCGCCGATGGAACGGTCGCAGTTGCAGATATCCAGGGCGAACTCGGCGCCCGACAGGTCGCGAATGGCTGGCAGCGCCATGCCGACCATCTTCTCGGCCAGCACGCCCTTGTCGAACGGAGGGTTGCGCTCGACTTCACAGAACTGCGGCTTGTCGGCCGGCACGTGCGGGCTGCCCAGCAGCGGGCTGAGGTCCAGGTGCTTCTGCTTCTCGGTTTCGCCGGGGAGCATTTCCAGCAGGTCGGTACGCCCAATCAGCTCGCCGAGGCTGCGCACGCCGAGCTTGGCCAGCCATTCACGGGTCTCTTCGGCGACGTAGGTGAAGAAATTCACCACCATGTCGACGGTGCCGATGTAGTGATCCTTGCGCAGCTTGTCGTTCTGGGTGGCAACGCCGGTGGCGCAGTTGTTCAGGTGACAGATACGCAGGTACTTGCAGCCCAGGGCGATCATCGGTGCGGTGCCGAAGCCGAAGCTTTCGGCGCCGAGAATCGCCGCCTTGATCACATCCAGGCCGGTTTTCAGGCCGCCGTCGGTCTGCACCCGGACCTTGCCGCGCAAGTCGTTGCCGCGCAGGGTCTGGTGGGTTTCAGCCAGTCCCAATTCCCACGGCGCGCCGGCGTACTTGATCGAGGTCAGCGGCGAAGCGCCGGTACCACCGTCGTAACCGGAGATGGTGATCAGGTCAGCGTAGGCCTTGGCCACACCGGCGGCGATGGTACCGACGCCGGCTTCTGCCACCAGCTTGACCGAGACTAGCGCCTGCGGGTTGACCTGCTTGAGGTCGAAGATCAGTTGCGAGAGGTCTTCGATCGAGTAGATGTCGTGGTGCGGCGGTGGCGAGATCAGGGTCACACCAGGCACGGCATAGCGCAGCCGAGCGATCAGGCCGTTGACCTTGCCGCCTGGCAGTTGCCCGCCTTCACCCGGTTTGGCGCCCTGGGCCACCTTGATCTGCAGCACTTCGGCGTTGACCAGGTACTCGGGGGTAACGCCAAAGCGGCCGGTGGCCACCTGTTTGATTTTCGAGCTCCTGATGGTGCCATAGCGGGCCGGGTCTTCGCCGCCCTCACCGGAGTTGGAGCGCGCGCCCAGGCGGTTCATCGCCTCGGCCAGGGCTTCATGAGCTTCCGGCGACAGCGCGCCGAGGGAGATACCGGCGGAGTCGAAACGCTTGAGGATGGCTTCCAGCGGTTCGATCTCGCTCATCTCCAGCGGCTGCTCCAGGGTTTTCACCTTGAGCAGGTCGCGGATCATCGATACCGGACGCTTGTCGACCAGCGCGGTGTATTCCTTGAACTTGGCGTAGTCGCCCTGCTGCACGGCGGCCTGCAGGGTATTGACCACATCCGGGTTGTAGGCGTGGTATTCGCCACCGTGGACGAATTTCAGCAAGCCACCCTGCTGGATCGGCTTGCGCGCGCTCCAGGCTTCGGCGGCGAGCAGCTTCTGCTCGTTCTCGATGTCGACGAAACGTGCGCCTTTGAGGCGGCTGGCAACGCCACGGAAACTCAGCTGGACGACTTCCTCGGACAGGCCGACGGCCTCGAACAGTTGCGCACCCCGATAGGAACCCACGGTCGAGATGCCCATCTTCGAGAGGATCTTCAACAGGCCCTTGGAGATGCCCTTGCGGTAGTACTTGAACACCTCATCCAGGTCACCGAGCACTTCGCCGGTGCGGATCAGGTCGGACAGTACTTCGTAGGCCAGGTACGGATAGACGGCCGAGGCACCGAAACCGATCAGCACGGCGAAGTGATGCGGGTCGCGGGCAGTGGCGGTTTCAACCAGGATGTTGCTGTCGCAACGCAGGCCCAGCTCGGTCAGGCGGTGATGCACGGCACCCACCGCCAGCGACGCATGCACCGGCAGCTTGCCCGGGGCTATATGACGGTCGCTCAGCACCAGTTGAGTCTTGCCGCTGCGCACGGCTTCTTCAGCCTGGTCGGCGATGTTGCGCACCGCAGCTTCCAGGCCAAGGCCTTCGGCATAGTTGAGGTCGATCAGCTGACGCTCGAAGCCGGGGCGGTCGAGGTTCATCAGCGAGCGCCACTTGGCCGGCGAGATCACCGGCGAGCTGAGGATCACCCGCGAAGCGTGCTCGGGAGATTCCTGGAAGATATTGCGCTCGGCACCCAGGCAGATCTCCAGCGACATGACGATCGCTTCACGCAGCGGGTCGATCGGCGGGTTGGTGACCTGGGCGAACTGCTGGCGGAAGTAGTCGTAGGTCGAACGCACGCGCTGCGAAAGGATCGCCATCGGCGTGTCATCGCCCATCGAGCCGACTGCTTCCTGACCTTGCTCACCGAGCGGACGCAGGACCTGATCACGCTCCTCGAAGGTGACCTGGAACATCTTCATGTACTGCTTGAGCTGGTCAGCGTCATAGCTGGCCACGCCCTGGTCGTCGCTGAGGTCGGCCTGGATGCGCAAGGCATTCTGGCGCAGCCAGCGCTTGTACGGGTGGCGCGACTTCAGACGGTTGTCGATGGCATCGGTGTCGAGGATCTGCCCGGTTTCGGTGTCCACGGCGAAGATCTGCCCCGGGCCGACGCGGCCCTTGGCGATAACATCTTCGGGCTTGTAATCCCATACGCCGATTTCCGACGCCAGGGTGATGTAGCCGTTCTTGGTGGTGACCCAGCGCGCCGGACGCAGACCGTTACGGTCGAGCAGGCACACCGCGTGGCGACCTTCGGTGAGCACCACGCCAGCCGGGCCGTCCCACGCTTCCATGTGCATGGAGTTGTATTCGTAGAAGGCGCGCAGGTCGGCGTCCATGGTCTCGACGTTCTGCCACGCCGGCGGAATGATCATCCGCACGCCACGGAACAGGTCAATGCCGCCGGTGACCATCAGTTCGAGCATGTTGTCCATGCTCGAGGAGTCGGAACCGACGCGGTTGACCAGCGGGCCTAGCTCTTCCAGGTCCGGGATCAGGTCGTTGGCGAACTTGGTGCGACGGGCCTGAGCCCAGTTGCGGTTGCCGGTGATGGTGTTGATCTCGCCGTTGTGGGCGAGGAAGCGGAACGGCTGCGCCAGCGGCCATTTCGGCAGGGTGTTGGTCGAAAAGCGCTGGTGGAACACGCAGATCGCGGTTTGCAGGCGCTCGTCGCTCAGGTCCGGATAGAAGGCGGTAAGATCCGCCGGCATCATCAGGCCTTTGTAGATGATGGTCTTGTGCGAAAAGCTGCAGATGTAGTGCTCGGTATCGGCGGCGTTGGCCACCGAAGAGCGCCGACGGGAGCTGAACAGCTTGATCGCGAATTCCTGATCGCTCAGGCCGTCGCCGCCGATGAACACTTGCTCGATCTGCGGCAGGCGCTCCAGAGCCAGGCGGCCGAGAACGCTGGTGTCGATCGGGACTTTGCGCCAGCCCACCAGTTGCAGACCAGCCGCGAGGATCTCGCGGTTCATGTTGTCGCGCGCCGCTTCAGCCTTGGCGTTGTCCTGATTGAAGAACACCATGCCGACCGCGTACTGCTTGGGCAGTTCATTGCCGAACTGTTCGCGGGCCACGGCGCGCAGGAACTGATCGGGCTTTTGCATGAGCAGACCGCAACCGTCGCCGGTCTTGCCGTCGGCGTTGATCCCACCACGGTGGGTCATGCAGGTCAGGGCCTGGATGGCCGTTTGCAAAAGGTGGTGGCTGGGTTCGCCCGTCATATGGGCGATCAGGCCGAAACCACAGTTATCCTTGAATTCTTCGGGATGGTACAGACCTGTTTTCATAGACACTTTCTCACCAGGTTCGCCTCTCACCAAGGCAAATCTTTTTTAGTACAACCACTTACCATCCACGCCGAACGAATGCCAGCTTTGCGGGGGCAATAGGGGAGCCATTGTTGCACAGCGACAGGGAAGCCCACAAATTTACGACGAAATGTCGCAAATCCATGTCGCATTTTTGAATGTTTTTAAGCGTGCGCCGTGGTAACGGCATGGCTTGAGTCTGAAGCGTTTCAGCCTGGACTGCAAGATGGGCTTGTGGCCGGCAGTCTGGGACAGAAAAGCCTGCCGCGCAGTACGCAGCAGGCTTGACCGATGTTCAGGAGTCGCTCAGCAGGTGGCGGGGGTAGTGCCACCAGGCTAGGTCAGCGGGTCGAGGCCAGTTCTTGTTGGACGCTGGCGACGGTACGTGGCCAAGGTTTACCAGCCTGGACCTTGGCTGGCAAGGCTTTGATTGCAGCCAGGGCGGCATCACGGCTGGCAAAGTTGCCGTAGGTGATGACATACAGCGGCTTGCCCTGCAGGTTTTTCTTGAAGTAGCGATAGTCGCCACCTTGAGCCTTCACGTAGGCCTGAGCCGACGCTTCGGAACTGGTGCCTAGGATTTGCACAACATAATTGCCCGGCTTCTGCCCGGCATACCAGGTACCACCAGCTGCTGGCTTGGCGGCCGGCTTCTCGGCAGGCTTGGGTGCAGGTTTGGCAGTTGCAACCTGGGTAGGCGCAGGCTTGACAACAGGTGCAACCGGCTTACTGACAACGGGAGCAACCGGTTGCTGTACCGGTGCAACCGGCTGCACCGCGGCAACAGGCTGTGCAGGTGTTGGCGCCGGGCCTGCGGCGACACCCGCAGGAGGCGCGATGGCGGTGACGGTCGGCGGCTGCAGCGCGGTTTCACCCGCCGGCGTAGACTCTTCGCCTTCGCCCATGCCGGTTGATTCAGCCAGCGGGCCACGCATGACCGGTTGCGACTGGCCTACCAGCGGCAGCGGCATCGGTTGCGAGTTGCCGGCAAATTCGATGGCCGGGCCGCCATTGTTCGACTGGGCAGTGCCCGGTTGGCCCTGGCCCAGCGGCAGTTGCGCCTGCTCGGCAGGAGCCGTGGGCGCCTGATCGCCTTTCTTCGGCATCAGCACGGCAGCCGCAACAGCGACCACAACAACTGCAGACAGCGCCAGCACATGTTTCTTTGGCATATTGAACCCCATAGATGGTCGCTTCGCCGTGGTCCGGCTGGCGATCATGGCTTCGATCAAGGTATCGCGGGCGACCTGGTTGATTGCCCCAGGCCAGCCGTCAGAGTTTTGGTGGATATCAACGATCTGTTCGCTGGTAAACACCTCGATACCACGCCCGGCACCTTCCAGGCGCTGCTCGAGGTACTCACGGGTTTCTTCTTCGCTGTAGGGCTCAAGCTCGATGACATGAAAGCGCTCCTGCTCGGCATTGAGCTCGTCCAGCCCGGCAATCAGTGATGACTCGCCAAACAGGAATACATGCGGACGCCCTTCCGGAGTGCCCGCCGCCAACTCCAGCAAGGCTTGGAGTGCCGACTCGCCCAGTTGTTCCGCATCGTCAACCAGCAAATAGACTTCCTGCCCGGTCAATGCCAGTTGCACCACCTGGGAAAGGATCTCCGGCACTTCAGCCTGAGCCACACCCAGCGACTGGGCGACCTGACCGAGCAGGGCGGCCGCATCGCTGGCGCCACGGGCGGAAACCACCACGCTCTGCACCGACTGCTTGTTGGTGCTGGCCACCAGAGCCTGGCGCAGCAAGGTCTTGCCGCTGCCCTGCGGGCCGGTAACCACCAGCAGCAAATGGCTGTAGCGAGCCAGGTGATGCAGCTGGCCCAGCACTGGCTTGCGCTGGGCGGGGAAGAATTTGAAACCCGGCACCCGTGCAGCGAAGGGGTCGTGGTTCAACTGGTAATGGCCGAGAAAGGCCTCGTCGGCATGCAAACTAGTCATCGGACGCTCATCAACCTCAAAGCTGGGCCACGATTGCGCGGTAATCCGCCGCCAACGTGGCCTGAAGAATCTCTTTCGGATAGTCGTCGGTGATCACCGCTTCGCCCATGCGGCGCAGCAGGACCAGACGCAGACGACCGTCGAGTACCTTTTTATCTACTGCCATGTGTTCCATGAACTGCGCCGGGGTCATTTCCACTGGCGGCACCACCGGCAGGCCTGCGACCTGGAACAGACGGATACCACGGTCACGCTCCTGCTGGCTGATCCAGCCCAGGCGCATGGACATTTCCAGGGCCATGACGGTGCCGGCAGCAACGGCCTCACCGTGAAGCCAGACACCATAGCCCATGTGGGTCTCGATGGCGTGGCCAAAGGTGTGCCCCAGGTTCAGGGTGGCACGCACACCCGACTCGCGTTCATCGGCACCCACCACGGCAGCCTTGGCCGCACAGGAACGGCAGATGGCTTCGGTCAGTGCCACCTGATCGAGGTTGCGCAGGGCCTGCATGTTCGCTTCGAGCCAAGTTAGGAAGGGTTCGTCACAGATCAGGCCGTACTTGATCACCTCGGCCAGGCCCGCCGACAGCTCGCGCGGTGGCAGGGTATTGAGGCTGCGGGTGTCGATCAGCACCGCATTGGGCTGATAGAAGGCGCCTACCATGTTCTTGCCCAGGGGATGGTTGATGCCGGTCTTGCCCCCCACCGACGAATCGACCTGGGACAGCAAGGTCGTCGGCACCTGGATGAAATCCACACCGCGCTGATAGCAGGCGGCGGCGAAGCCGGCCATGTCACCGATCACTCCGCCGCCAAGGGCGACTACGGTCGTGCGGCGATCGTGACGGGCAGTCAGCAGCGCATCGAAGATCAGTTGCAGGGTTTCCCAGTTCTTGTGCGCTTCACCATCGGGCAACACCACTGGCAGCACCGAATAGGCACCCAGGGCCTTGCTCAGGCGTTCAAGATAGAGGGGCGCGACAGTCTCGTTGGACACGATGGCGACCTGCCGGCCAGCGATATGCGGCGCCAGCAGCTCAGGTTGATCCAGCAGGCCTTCGCCAATGTAGATCGGGTAGCTACGTTCGCCCAATTCGACCTTAAGTGTCTGCATGTGTCCCCACAATGAACTAAGCGCGGCATCGATGGCTCGAACCGCGCGATAACGGTGTGCCCTGTCACGGCATGACTGGTCGCCGAGGATAGTCCTGGCTTAACGGGGCGGCAACTTCTGCAAGCGTTCGAGAATATCCAGCACCACCATCCGCGGTGGCCGTTCGTCGGTTTCCACCACCAGATCGGCAATCTCGCGGTAAAGCGGGTCGCGAACCTCCAGCAGCGCACGCAAGGTCGCCTCCGGATTGGCCGTGCGCAGCAGCGGCCGGTTGCGGTCGCGCGAGGTACGCCCAACCTGTTGCTCGACCGAGGCGTGCAGATACACCACCCGCCCGCCGGCATGCAAAGCCTGGCGGTTGGCATCGCGCATCACCGCGCCGCCGCCGGTAGCCAAAACCAAGCCATCGAACGCGCACAACTCGGCGATCATCGCCTGCTCGCGGTCACGAAAGCCCGGTTCGCCTTCCTTATCGAAGATCCACGGGATATTGGCGCCCGTGCGCAATTCAATTTCCTTGTCGGAATCCTTGAATGGCAGGCGCAGCTCTTTGGCCAGCAGGCGGCCGATGGTGCTTTTGCCAGCACCCATGGGCCCCACAAGTATCAAATTTCGCACAGAATCAACGACTCACAGCAATCGCCTGGTCACTCATGATACGCGGAGTCAGGAAGACCAGCAGCTCGGATTTTTTCTCTTGTAGAACATCGCGACGAAACAGCCGCCCAACATACGGCACATCGCCGAAAAATGGCACCTTGTCGACAACTTTACTTTGCACCGTCGAGTACACGCCGCCAATGACGATGGTCTGACCATCCTCAATGCTCACCTTGGCATTGACCTCGTTCTTGCGGATCGCTGGCACGTGGTCCAGGGCATTGAGATAGTCGGGTTCATCCTTGGTTACCTTGACCGCCATGATCACCCGGTTGTCCGCAGTGATCTGCGGGGTGACTTCCAGAGACAGCGATGCCTCGCGAAAGGTCACGGATGTGGCACCGCTGCCGCTGGTTTCCTGGTAAGGCACCTCGGTGCCCTTGAGGATCCGTGCGGTTTCCTTGTCGGCGGTGACCACCTTGGGCTGGGAGATGATCTCGCCATTGCCGGTCTTTTCCATGGCACTGAGCTCCAGATCAAGCAGCACGTTGTTGCGCACCAGTCCCACGCCGATACTGGCTGCCGCCCGATCGACCCCGAGATCGACAAAGGTATCGCCGCTACCCAGGCTCAGGCCCTTGCCCAACTGCACCGCCCCACCCCAGCGAACCCCCAGGGCCTTCTCGAAATCGACATTGGCTTCGACGATGCGCGCCTCGATCATGACCTGACGCACCGGTACATCCAGCTCACTGATCAGCCTGCGCAGCTCTTCCAAACGTTCCGGCGACTGGCTGGCAACCAGGGTATTGGTACGCTCGTCGACACTCAGCGAACCGTGGCTGGCACCGCCGGCCTCGTGGGCCATCAGGGCATGAAATATCTCGGCGATATCAGCGGCCCTGGCGTGATGGATCGGAATCAGTGCGCGCCGCGACGGTGCTGATCCGGCTATCTCGGCAAGCGGTGCGACCAGCAGCACATTGCCTTCCATGCGCTGTTCCAGACTCTTGCTGCGCAGCACCAGACCCAGGGCCTGCTCCCAGGGCACATCCTCCAGGCGCAGGGTCACCGTGCCCTGTACCGCGTCGCTAGCCACCAGATTGAACCCGGAAAAATCTGCCAGCACCTGCAGTACCGTGCGCACCTCGACATCCTGAAAGTTCAACGACAACGGCTCGCCACCGTTCAACTGCTTGCCGGCAACAGCGCCTGCCGATAACCAGCTCCACAACAACACTGCAATGACACCTCCCTTGCCCATCGATGACCTCCCTGGTCAGCATCTTCAACGCAGAGCGAGTGTTCGCCGCCGCGCTTGCCAGCCTTGGCCGGCAACAAAAACCTGCTCGACGACTGCTAGTTGCCGCTCACTGACCTCGACAACCTGCCCCTCGTCACGCCCCAATCGGTCGCCAATCTGCAACCGATACACCCGGCCTTGTGCCTGAACCAGCGCGTAGTAGGCCCCTCCACTGGCAAGGCTGCCGACCATCTCGAATTGCTCCAGCGCCAAGCCCTGCAGAACATCGACAGCTGCCTGCGGTGCGGCAGGCGCGAATGGATTGCGCAGCGCGGCAACAATCCGTCGCTCGGCAGGCTCTGGCGGCGGGCCCTGCTCAAGGGAATGCAATGCATGAGGGCGGTAGGACCTGGCTTGCAGCTCCACCAGCACCAGTCCCGCATCGACCGGTTTTAGCGAAAGGGCGTGCACGGTCACCAGCCGCGACTGACCGGCCAGATCGGTGAAGAACGCGACAAGAGCGGAAAAGGCGCCACTAAGGCGCAACTGAAGGGGCAACCCCTGGTAATGCTCAGTGGCCAACACATCGAGCACCTGTAACTGCTCGATAACCACCGCATGGGCCTCAGCCAGGCGAGACAGGGTTTCGAACAATTCGGGCTCCTCCCCCACAGCCAGCAACTGCCGGCGGGCCTGGTGCAAACGGCTGTGCAATGTTGCTGCCCCCTCAGTGCTGCTTGTGCCCTCGAGCGACAGTTGACCTGCGCCCTGACCTGCCTGCATCAACAACGGCCGCAAATGCAGGGAATAGGCCACACCCATCAGCAATGCCAGCAGCCCCATCAGCGCCAAGACCTGCAAAGGCCAGGTGCCTTTCGCCAGCGGACTCCAGACGTTCAAGGCGCAGCCTCCAGGATTGCCTGCAATTCGAACTCATGACCCTGATCGAATGCGCTCATGCGCTGCACCGTTGCAGAGCTGATCAAAGAAGAAGAGGAAAGACCGGCCGCCAATTGCACCACCGCAGACGCCGACGGAGCCATCCCGGTGAGTCTCAGCGCAGTCTGCTCCTGGCCAAGGGCGGTAAAATACACGCCGTCAGGCATGGCCAGATCAAGCTGTTCGAGCATATCCACGACAAAGTAGCGGGCCACCTGCAAGCCTTCCAATGCACGCAGTTCAGGCATCAGGACTTCAGGCTGCCCAGCCACATCTATTGACGCAGTCAGGCCATGCGCCTGCTCCTGCAATACGCTGCGACCATGCCGGTCGACCAGCCAGGTGACAACAGCCGCCAGCAGCACAACACCCACACAGCCGACCTGAAACCTTCGAATACGCAACTGGTCGCGCCGTTCACGCCATGGCAGCAGATTCAGCCGCTCGCCACCCATGGCCAGGCCACAGGCGACGATCAAGGATGAGGCCAGCGCCTCATCGCCCTGCGGCATTGCCACATCGCCCGTGGTTGCTCGCTGCAATGCCTGGCTGTCGACCTCCAGCACCCTTGCGCTCAGCCCGGCGACTTCGAAGGCGGCCTCCAGCGCATCCAGCACACCGCGATGACAGGCTATAACCGCCAGCTGGGTCCCCCCTGCAGCACCGGCAGCCCGCTCCAGCACCTTATAGTCCAGCGCGATGTCTTCAAGATCAAAGGGGATGAACTGCTCGGCGGCATCACGCACACACGCAGCGACCTCGGCATCACTCAGGCCCGCCGGCAGCGCCAGCTGCTTGTTGATAGCACGGCTCGCCGGCAATCCCACGGCGGCCAGGCGACAGCCGCTGCCACTGCGTTGCAGCGCACGCATCAAGGCTTGACCGACGACCTCAGGATCAGCGATCCAGCCGTCGAGCATGGCCCCCCGCGGGCAGCGCCTCAATCGCCCAGGCCTGCACGCACCAGGCCTCTTTGCGACGGTGCAACTGCACCAGCCGAATGGAAGGAGGGGAGATTTCTATCCCCAGGAGTGAACCGGCATCCTTGCCCAAGCGTCCAAGCATTGGTTTTTTCCTTGCAGCCGCGCGCATAACGCGGCGAGTTGAAAAATGCTTATAATACCCAGCGTTTATCCTTTGTCCGCTGGCCCCGCGCGCAACCCACTCTTCTATCTGGACGCCCAAAAGCCTTGATACGCCTGCTGAAGTTTTTCTGGTGGTCTTTCGTCGCAGTCATCTGCGCGCTCGTGCTCGGTCTGAGCGGCGCATTTCTGTATCTTAGCCCCAGCTTGCCCTCGGTAGAGGCCCTCAGAAGCATCCAGTTGCAGATCCCTTTGCGGGTCTACAGCAGCGACGGCAAGCTGATCGCCGAGTTTGGCGAAATGCGCCGCTCGCCCATCCGTTTCGCCGATATTCCGCCGCATTTCATCCAGGCGTTGCTCTCGGCTGAAGACGACAATTTCGCCAATCACTACGGCGTCGACCCCAGCAGCCTGATGCGCGCTGCAACACAATTGCTCAAGTCCGGGCACATCCAGACCGGCGGCAGCACCATCACCATGCAGGTGGCGAAGAACTTCTTCCTCAGCAGCGAACGCAGTTTCTCGCGCAAGACCAACGAAATCCTCCTGGCCCTGCAGATCGAACGCGAACTGACCAAGGACGAGATTCTCGAGCTGTACGTCAACAAGATCTACCTGGGCAACCGCGCCTACGGGATCGAGGCGGCAGCCCAGGTGTACTACGGCAAATCGATCCGCGAGGTGAGCCTGGCGCAGATGGCGATGATTGCCGGCCTGCCTAAAGCGCCATCGCGTTTCAACCCGCTGGCCAACCCGGTACGCGCCAAGGAGCGTCGTGACTGGATCCTCGGGCGCATGTACAAGCTCGGCAAGATCGACGAAGCCAGCTACCAGGCCGCACTGGCCGAGCCGATCAACGCCAGTTATCACGTACCGACGCCAGAAGTCAGCGCCCCGTACATTGCCGAAATGGCCCGCGCCGAAATGGTCGGCCGCTACGGCAGCGACGCCTACACCGAAGGCTTCCGCGTCACCACCACGGTGCCAAGCGACCTGCAGGAAATCGCCAACAAGGCTGTACTCGACGGCCTTAGCGCTTACGACGAACGCCACGGCTACCGCGGCCCCGAATCGCGCTTCCCGGGCAAGACCCGCGACGCCTGGCTGCAGGAACTGAGCAAGCAACGTCCTCTGGGCGGCCTGGAACCGGTGATCGTCACTGAAGTGACCAAGGCCGGCCTGCAGGTTCTGACCCGCGCCGGCAACCAGGAGTCCGTGGCCTGGGACACCATGAAGTGGGCCCGCCCGTTCCTCAACACCAACAGCCAGGGCCGCGCACCACAGCAGCCTTCGGATGTTGCCCAGATCGGCGACCTGATCCGCGTGCAGCGCCTGGAGGATGGCAGCCTCAAGTTCAGCCAGGTGCCGGGCGCGCAGAGCGCCCTGGTGACGCTAGACCCGAACAGCGGTGCGATTCGCGCACTGGTTGGCGGCTTCTCGTTCGAGCAGAGCAACTACAACCGCGCCATGCAGGCCAAGCGCCAGCCGGGTTCGAGTTTCAAGCCATTCGTCTACAGCGCCGCACTGGACAACGGCTACACCGCCGCGACTCTGGTCAACGATGCGCCGATCGTGTTCGTCGACGAGTACCTGGACAAGGTCTGGCGCCCGAAGAACGACACCAACACCTTCCTCGGCCCGATCCGCATGCGTGAGGCGCTGTACAAGTCGCGCAACCTGGTGTCGATCCGCCTGCTGCAGGCCATGGGTGTCAGCTCGACCATCGAGTACATCAGCAAGTTCGGCTTCAACAAGCAGGACCTGCCGCCCAACCTGTCCCTGGCCCTGGGCACCGCGACCCTGACCCCCATGGAAATCGCCACGGGCTGGAGCACCTTCGCCAACGGCGGCTACAAGATCAGCCCGTACCTGATCGAACGCATCGAAAGCCGCAACGGCGAGACCCTGTTTACCGCCAACCCACCGCGAGTACCGCAAGCCGAGCAGGTCGAGGAAGGCATTGCCGCACCCGAGCAGCCGATCAGCACGCAAATGCCAGGCGAAGCCCCAAGCAGCGTTGCCAGCAACCCGACCGCCGCCATTGCCCAGCCGCCAGCCGTGGCCGAGCGCATCGTTGACGGGCGCACTACCTATATCCTCACCAGCATGCTGCAAGACGTGATCAAGCGCGGCACCGGGCGCCGCGCCCTGGCCCTGGGTCGTACCGACCTTGCCGGCAAGACCGGCACCACCAACGAGTCCAAGGACGCCTGGTTCTCTGGTTACAACGCCGATTACGTGACCACGGTCTGGAGCGGTTTCGACCAGCCGGAAACCCTCGGTCGTCGCGAGTACGGCGGCACCGTGGCGCTGCCGATCTGGATGAGCTTCATGGGCGCCGCGCTCAAGGACAAACCCAACCATGCACCGGCCGAGCCGGAAGGCATCCTCAGCCTGCGCGTCGATCCGGTCAGCGGCCGGGCGGCCACACCGAGTACGCCGAATGCCTACTTCGAGTTGTTCAAGGCCGAGGACACGCCGCCGTCGGTGAATGAGCTGGGTAACGGCAGTGCGCCAGGCAGCCCACTGCCAGCGGATGAGGCGGCACCGATCGACCTGTTCTGATGACCAATGGGGCTGCTTCGCCAGCCCATCGCCGGCAACGCCGGCTCCCACAATCGAGCTGCGTATGCTGAACCTGTGGGAGCTGGCCTTGCCAGCGATGAAGCCAACATCGATCTACAGACGATCACGCACAAAAAAGCCCCGACTCTCACGAGCCGGGGCTTTTTGTTTGACGCTACAACAACTTAGCCGTTGAACACGTCATCCACGCTTTTGAGCGGGTAGTTCTTCGGATATGGCAGGGTTGCCACGCCGGTCTCGATCGCGGCCTTGGCCACGGCGTCGGAAACCAGGGTGATCAGACGGGCATCCATTGGCTTGGGAATGATGTACTCACGGCCGAATTCCAGGGAGTCGACACCATAGGCTGCACAGACTTCCTTAGGCACTGGCAGTTTGGCCAGGTCTTTCAGGGCGTTTGCAGCGGCGATCTTCATTTCTTCGTTGATGCGCTTGGCACGAACGTCCAGGGCACCGCGGAAGATGAACGGGAAGCCCAGTACGTTGTTGACCTGGTTCGGGTAGTCGGAACGACCGGTGGCCATGATCACGTCATCACGGGTGGCGTGAGCCAGCTCCGGGGAGATCTCTGGGTCCGGGTTGGAGCAGGCGAACACGATCGGGTTCGGCGCCATCGACTTCAGGCCTTCAGCACTCAGCAGGTTCGGGCCGGACAGGCCGACGAACACGTCAGCGCCTTGCAGGGCGTCTGCCAGGGTGCGCTTGTCGGTCGCGTGGGCAAACACCGCCTTGTACTGGTTCAGGTCGTCACGGCCAGCGTGGATCACGCCAGTGCGGTCAACCATGAAGATGTTCTCGATCTGCGCACCCATGCTCACCAGCAGCTTCATGCAGGAGATGGCGGCGGCACCGGCGCCCAGGCAGACGATCTTGGCGTCGGACAGGGTTTTGCCAGCGATTTCCAGGGCGTTGATCATGCCGGCGGCGGTCACGATCGCGGTGCCGTGCTGGTCATCGTGGAATACCGGAATATCGCACTGCTCGATCAGGGTGCGCTCGATCTCGAAGCACTCTGGCGCCTTGATGTCTTCAAGGTTGATGCCACCGAAGGTGATGGAAATGCGGCGTACGGTATCGATAAAGGCTTGCGGGCTTTCCGATTCGACTTCGATGTCGAACACATCGATACCGGCGAAACGCTTGAACAGAACGCCCTTGCCTTCCATGACTGGCTTGGAGGCCAGTGGGCCGAGATTACCCAGACCAAGGATGGCGGTGCCGTCGGAAATGACTGCTACCAGATTGCCCTTGCCGGTGTACTTGTAGGCCAGTTCCGGATCGCGACCGATTTCGCGAACCGGCTCAGCCACGCCAGGGCTGTAGGCCAGCGCCAGGTCGCGTGCAGTCGCGGTAGGTTTGGTGAGCTCGACGCTCAGTTTCCCCGGACGAGGCTGAGCATGGTATTCGAGAGCGGCAGTTTTCAAATCTGACATGGTGGGCATTCCGCTATTTACTGTTCTGACGGACCGCCGAGGATACGCAAAGAGCAAAGGGCCGACAAGACTGCCCGGTCACTTGTGTCAAGGGCTTTAACCTACGACTTTCCGCCAAGAGCCACAGCCTGCAAGGGTTTCGATGTGTACAATTGAAATTAAAAATGTAGACAATATTTTATCTTTCGACCCTTTCCAGCATCGACGGATCCGTCAATGGCAGTAGCCAGCGCTGTTGCCCAGGTTTCAAGCCGCCTTTGCGGGAACGATCCAGCACCCAGCCGCGCGCTTCGATGGATCGACCTTTCAGATCGGTGAGGAACGAGGAGGGGAAGTTGCGCTGCAAGCGCGCCGGCACCTGAAGCACCAGGGAGTCGTCGATTTCGATCCAGATACCCCCGCGATTGCGCTCGATACCCATCACCTTGCCACTTATCAGCGCAAAACCGGACTGACGCAACTCGCTCGCCTGTGTCAGTGGCGATTGCCGCCAAAGGCCTTTGCCGGCCTGACGAGCGGCGCGCTCGGCCTGCTCCTGACAGCCTGTCAGCGAGACGTTTGGCGCCACCGCAACACGGTAGCCAAGGCCTTCACTGAGCAGTTGTGCTTCGAAATTGTCGCCAGAGCGGCTGTAGACGTGCGCCAGGGTACGGTCGTATTTGTCCCGCGACTCGACACCCGGAACCAGGCCCACCTGGCCGCCACTGGCCTTGACCAGGGCCTGCAAGCGCTGGCGTGCAGCCTCGGCGAAGGCTTCGCTGGTGCGACCTTTGCGACCGATTTCCGGCGCGTTGATACCAATCAGACGAACACTGCGGCCATCATTCAGACGCAAAGTATCGCCATCGACCACCTGGCGCACGCTGACTACCTGGGCATCGACCGGCGCCGCGCAGAACGCCTGGGCCGGCAACTGCCAAATCGCGCCCATAAAAAAGGCGCCCACAAGGGACGCCTTTTTCAGCAGCAATGCCAAACCCATGGGGCCAGCGTCGCGCAATCTTACTTCTTGGCACCGAACATGCCGAAGCGATCTGCGAACTTCTGTACGCGGCCGCCGGTGTCCAGGACCTTCTGCTTACCGGTGTAGAACGGGTGGCAGAGGTTGCAAACGTCGATCGGCAGTGGCTTGGCCAGAGTCGAACGAGTTACGAATTTGTTACCGCAGCTGCAGGTAACGTCTACAGCTTCGTATACCGGATGGATATCGGCTTTCATGGTGTTTCCTCAGTGCTGACGTGCCGCCACTCAACACCATTGTTGAATACCGCACGCAAAATAGGGTCGGAATAATACCAGAGCAAACAGCCAACGCAAGTTGTCGCTTACACCGGCGGTCGTCTGCTAGGCTCGCCGAGTCCTGGAATCCCCCTGCAGAGAACCTTTCGCGTGTCCGACGTCATTCTACGCCTTGCCCTGCCCTCGCCCCTGCGGCGGCTGTTCGACTACAGGGCACCGGCGAGCATGGCGCGCCAGGCACTGACTCCGGGCATGCGTATCCGCGTACCGTTCGGTCGGCGCGAAATGATCGGCATCCTCATCGAGATCAGCGACGCCAGCGAGGTGCCGGCCGACAAACTGAAACCGGCAATAGCCTTGCTCGACCCGGTGTCGCCGCTGCCACCGGCGCTGTTCAAGCTGTGCCTGTGGACCGCGCAGTATTATCAGCACAGCCTCGGCGACACCCTGAGCTGGGCCCTGCCGGTGCTGCTGCGCCAGGGTGAACCGGCGCAAGCGCGCCAAGAACGCTTCTGGCAAGTAGTACCGGGCGCACGCCTGGACGACCCGCGCATTGCCCGCGCACCGCGTCAGCGCGAAGCCCTGGCAACCCTCGCGCAGCACCCCCACGGCGTTGCCCATGCTTTATTGAATAAACTGATGCTGAGCAAGGACAGCCTCGACCTGCTGCTGGCCAAGGAACTGGTGCAGGTCGAAGTGCGTCGCCACCTGCCCCAGGAGCGCCACGAGCGCTGGCTGGCGCAGCCGGAGCTCCCCCTCAATGATGAGCAGCGCGCCGCGTTCAATGCGGTGCGTTCAGGTTTTGACAGTTTTCATGCCTTTCTCCTGGCCGGGGTCACTGGCAGCGGCAAGACCGAGGTCTACCTGCAACTGATCCGCGAAACCCTCGAAGCCGGCAAGCAGGCGCTGATCCTGATTCCGGAAATCAACCTGGGGCCGCAAACCCTGGCGCGTTTCGAACAGCGCTTCAACGCCCGTATCGCCTTGCTGCACTCGGCGGTCAACGACCGCGAGCGCCTGGATGCCTGGCTGGCCGCTCGCGATGGCGAAGCCGACATCATCATCGGTACCCGCTCGGCGCTGTTCACTCCGATGAAAAACCCCGGGCTGATCATCATCGATGAAGAGCACGACGGCTCTTATAAACAGCAGGAAGGCCTGCGCTACCACGCCCGCGACCTGGCGCTGGTACGCGCACGTCAAGAGAACATCCCAATCCTGCTGGGCTCGGCCACGCCGTCACTGGAGAGCCTGCACAATGCCCACAGCGGTCGCTACGGCCTGCTGCGCCTCAACCAGCGCGCCGGCGGCGCCCAGCAGCCGCGTTTCTTGCGCCTGGATGTAAAAAGCCGGCCACTGGACAGCGGTATCAGCGGGCCAATGCAGCAAGCCATTGGCCAGACCCTGGCGGCGGGCCAGCAGGTACTGGTGTTCCTCAACCGTCGCGGCTTTGCTCCGACGCTGCTATGCCATGACTGTGGCTGGATGTCCGAATGCCCCCGCTGCGATGCACGAATGACTGTGCACCAGCGCTCCAATGAACTGCGTTGCCATCATTGCGGCTATGACGAGCGGGTGCCACGCCAGTGCCCGCAGTGCAACAAGGTCGACCTGCGTCCGGTCGGCGCTGGCACCGAGCGCGCCGAAGAGCGCCTGAACATTCTCTTTCCGGATTACCCGGTGCTGCGCGTCGACCGTGACAGCACCTCGCGCAAGGACGCGATGAACCAGTTGTTCGCCACCATCCAGCGCGGCCAGCCGTGCATCCTGGTCGGCACCCAGATGCTCGCCAAAGGGCACCACTTTCCACGGGTGACCCTGGTGTCGATCCTTGATGCCGACGGCGGGCTGTTTTCGGGGGATTTTCGCGCCAGCGAGCGCATGGCGCAGATGATTGTTCAGGTTGCCGGGCGCGCCGGCCGCGCCGAAGAGCCGGGCAAGGTGATCATTCAAACCCACCTGGCCGACCATCCTTTGTTGGTGCAACTGACCGAGCAGGGCTACTTCGCCTTTGCCGAGCAGGCCCTGAGCGAGCGCCGTGCTGCCGGTCTGCCGCCGTTTGCGCATTTGGCCTTGTTGCGCGCTGAAGCACATAAGCCGGGGCAAGCCGAGGGCTTTCTGGATGAGGCCTGCAGCGCCGCCGAGCAGTTGCTGGCCGAACAAGGCCTGCACGGTATCGAGCTGCTCGGCCCGGTGCCCGCACCCATGGAGCGTCGTGCCGGGCGCTTTCGCGCGCAATTGTTGCTCCAGGCCAATGCCCGGGCACCTTTGCATCGACTGATCAGCGCCTGGTTGCTAGTGTTGGAACAAATGCCGTCCGGGCGCCAGGTGCGCTGGTCGCTGGATGTCGATCCGGTGGATCTGTATTGATCCCTGTGGGAGCTGGCCTTGCCAGCGATGCAGACACCTCGCATTCACTGACAAAGCGCTGATGCAATCGCCGGCAAGGCCGGCTCCCACAGGGATTGGTGGTTGGCAACCTCGCCTCGGCAACGGATAATGTCCAGTTTTTCCACCTGCGCATCGAAGCGCCGCCGCGCTTGCGGTCGAAAGAGAAGCCCATGAAAGACACCATTCGCCAGCTGATCCAGCAAGCCCTCACCCAACTCGTCACCGACGGTGTGCTGCCTGAAGGGCTGACGCCGGCGATCCAGGTGGAGAACGCCCGGGACAAGACCCACGGTGACTTCGCCAGCAACATCGCGATGATGCTGGCCAAGCCCGCCGGCATGAAGCCTCGCGATCTGGCCGAGAAGCTCATTGCCGCCCTGCCTGCCGACGAGCAGGTCAGCAAGGTCGAAATTGCCGGCCCCGGCTTTCTCAACTTCTTCCAGAACACCCAGGCCCTGGCTGCACGCCTGGATGCTGCCCTGGCCGACGCCAAGCTGGGCGTGCACAAGGCCGGCCCGCAGCAGAAGGTGGTGGTCGACCTGTCGGCACCGAACCTGGCCAAGGAGATGCACGTTGGCCACCTGCGCTCGACCATCATCGGCGATGCCGTGTCGCGCGTGCTGGAGTTCCTCGGCGATGACGTGATCCGCCAGAACCACGTCGGCGACTGGGGCACCCAGTTCGGCATGCTGATGGCCTACCTGCAAGAGAACCCGATCACCAGCGACGAGCTGTCGGACCTGGAGAACTTCTACCGCGCCGCGAAGAAACGCTTCGACGAATCCGAAGACTTCGCCGACCGCGCCCGTGGCCTGGTGGTCAAGCTGCAAGCCGGCGATCCGGAATGCCTGAAGCTGTGGACCCGCTTCAAAGACATCTCGCTGTCGCACTGCCAGAAGACCTACGAGCTGCTCAACGTCAAGCTGACCATGGCCGACGTCATGGGCGAGAGCGCCTACAACGACGACCTGGCCAATGTCGTCAACGACCTCAAGGCCAAAGGCCTGCTGGTCGAGAGCAAGGGCGCCCAGTGCGTGTTCCTTGAAGAGTTCAAAACCGCCGAAGGCGAGCCACTGCCAGTGATCGTGCAGAAAGCCGATGGCGGCTACCTGTACGCCACCACCGACCTCGCCGCCGTGCGCTACCGCAGCAATGTGCTTAAGGCCGATCGCGCCCTGTACTTCGTCGACCAGCGCCAGGCCCTGCACTTTAACCAGGTGTTCGAAGTGGCCCGCCGCGCCGGCTTCGTCGGCCACCCGATGCAGATGGAACACATGGGCTTCGGTACCATGAACGGCGCCGACGGCCGTCCGTTCAAGACCCGCGACGGCGGCACGGTGAAGTTGATCGACCTGCTGACCGGAGCCAAGGAGCGTGCCTACGCCCTGGTCAAAGAGAAAAACCCGGAGCTGGCCGAGGCCGAACTGCGCACCATCGGTGAAGTGGTGGGGATTGGCGCAGTAAAATACGCCGACCTGTCCAAGCACCGCACCAGCGACTACAGCTTCAACTTCGAATTGATGCTCAACTTTGAAGGCAACACCGCGCCTTATCTGCTGTACGCCTACACCCGTGTTGCTGGCGTGTTCCGCAAGCTGGGCAAGAACTTCGACGAAGTCGACGGCCAGATCATCCTGCAAGCACCCCAGGAGCAGGACCTGGCCGCGCGCCTGGCGCAGTTTGGCGAGATCCTCAACAACGTCGCCGAAAAAGGCACGCCGCACGTGCTGTGCACCTACCTGTACGACGTTGCCGGCCTGTTCTCCAGCTTCTACGAGAACTGCCCGATCCTCGGCGCCGACACCCCTGAACAACAGCAGAGCCGTCTGCGCCTGGCAGCACTGACTGGCCGCACCCTCAAGCAAGGTCTGGAACTGCTCGGCCTGGAAACCCTGGAGCGCATGTAAGTTGGCTGCCAAGAAAAAACCCGCACCCAAGCGCGGCGCCAGTCGCTATCAGCCACCGGCCAAGCAACCGATCCCGGGCTGGCTGTGGCTGGCAATCGGCCTGTCGGTGGGCGCCTTTGTCGTGTTCCTGATGAAGCTTGAGCCTGGCAACGACGAGGTCAAGCGCACCAAGCCCGAACAGCAGAAGGCCGAGAAGGTCGCCGAAGCCAACAAGACCGCGCCAAGCCCGCAGCAGCCGGTAAAGCCCAAGTACGACTTCTACACCTTGCTGCCGGAATCGGAAGTGATAGTGCCGCCTGAGGCCGTGCCGGAGAAAACCCCGCCGGTGCCGGCGCAACCTCCGGTCACCCCGGCGGAAGCGGCGAAGATCGACACCGCCCGCGCCCAGGCCGCACTGTTGGGCCAGACGCCACCGCCAGCACCGCCGGTGATCAAGCCGGCGGCCACCACCCAGTTCTTCCTGCAAGCCGGCTCGTTCCGCAAGCAGGCGGATGCCGACAAGGTCCGCGCGCAGATCATACTGCTCGGCCAGGCGGTCAAGGTGGAGTCCGGTACGGTGAAGGAAGAAACCTGGTACCGCGTACTGGTCGGCCCGTTCAGCAACCGTGAACAGCTGACCGTGGCGCAGAAGCAACTGGCCGGCAGCGGCTTCAGCAACTTGCTGTTGCAGCAGCGCCAGACCCGCCAGTAACTCCGCCCCAAGGCCTTGTCGCAGCACACTGCGACAAGGCCTCAGGCTTCAGCGCCGCTGGGCGTTGGCCAGTGACACCTGGGTATTGAGCGTCCAGAAGTCATACAGCACCCCCACCAGAAACAGCCCGCCAGTGCACAAGTAGATCAAGCCCGTGATCCACTTGCCCTGGTACATGCGGTGCACGCCAAATACTCCCAGGAAGGTCAGCAGGATCCACGCCAAGCTGTAGTCCAGAGGACCCGGCTGAAAGCGCAGGTCGGCTTCGCGGTCCATTGCCGGAATCAGGAACAGGTCGATCAACCAGCCGATGCCGAGCAGGCCCAGGGTGCAAAACCAGAGGGTGCCGGTGACCGGCTTGCCGTAGTAGAAACGGTGTGCGCCAGTGAAGCCGAAAATCCACAGCAAATAGCCGATCACTTTGCTGTGGGTATCATGTAACGGACCGCCCTGTTGATAACTGTTCATTCATAGCCCCTGTGGGTTATCGATAAATTTTCTAAAGAAAAATGTGACTTTTGCGTGGCAACCCGACGCGTGGTCATTCGCCACCCTGCCGCCCGCAAACCCCTATCCCATCTGGCTCGCGCCTTTCCAATGCAGGCAAATCGCCGCTTTTGCCGGTTTTTGCCGCCCCTTGGAGTCGACCAACGGATCAAAATTTGATCAAAAAGCTGTTATAAAGTTGCGCGCCAACCCACCTAGAGCCCTGCCTATGCGTCCTTTTTTCAAGACATGGCTGACCATCTGCCTATTATTGCCACTGGCTGCCCACGCCACCAATCGTGAGCAACGGTTACCCAACGGTTTCTCCGGGTATACCTCCAATTCCACTGCTACGCGTCCACACAAGAACGTCGGCAGCAGCAAAGCCCAGCACAGCCCCAAGCGCAGCAGCCGCTCGAGCGTACCGCTGCCGGTCGCCGCTGCCATGTCGCCGCAACAGAGCAGCGATGTGCTCAGCCGCGCGGTCAATGTGCTTGGCACCCCGTACCGCTGGGGCGGCAGCAGCCCGAGCAAGGGCTTTGACTGCAGTGGCCTGGTCAAGTACGCCTTCAACGACATCGATGAAGTCGACCTGCCACGTACCTCCAATGCCATGGCCAGCGGCCACGGCATCAAGGTCGACCGCAACGACCTCAAGCCAGGCGACCTGATTTTCTTCAACATCAAGAGCCGCCGGGTCAACCATGTCGCCATTTACCTGGGTAACGACCGCTTCATCCACGCACCGCGTACCGGTAAGCGGGTCAG
Organism: Pseudomonas rubra; assembly: GCF_028656935.1. GTDB lineage: Bacteria > Pseudomonadota > Gammaproteobacteria > Pseudomonadales > Pseudomonadaceae > Aquipseudomonas > Aquipseudomonas rubra. The sequence goes on along the minus strand of NZ_JAMDGZ010000019.1, from coordinate 46,367 downwards.
CATCGACACCTTGAACAAGCCTTACTGGCAAAGCCGTTACGTGGTTGCCAAACGTGTCCTGCCGAAAAGCCAGCAACTGGCCCTGGCCAAGCGCTAGAACCGCCCCGGCGCCCGCTCTTGGGCGCTGTCAGGGCTGACCAGGCCTCGGTGCACCAGGTCCTGCAGGCAACCCTCCAGGGTTTGCATGCCCTGCGCCCCACCTGTCTGAATCACCGATTGCAACTGCGCCACCTTACCCTCGCGGATCAGGTTGCGCACGGCAGGTGTTGCCAGCAGAACCTCATGGGCCGCCACCCGGCCACCGCCCACTCGCTCGATCAGCACCTGCGACACCACCGCCTGCAACGCCTCGGCGAGCATGGCACGCACCAGTTGCTTCTCTTCGGCGGCAAACACATCCACCAGGCGATCGACGGTTTTTGCCGCCGAGCCGGTGTGCACCGTGGCCAGCACCAGGTGCCCGGTTTCCGCCGCAGTCATGGCCAGGCGGATAGTCTGCGGGTCACGCAGTTCCCCGAGCATGATCACATCCGGGTCCTGGCGCAACGCGGCGCGCAAGGCTTGGGCAAAGCCATGGCTGTGCCGGCCGATTTCGCGCTGGCTGATCCGGCTACGCTGTGAGCGGTGGATAAACTCGATGGGGTCCTCGAGGGTAACGATATGCAGCGGCCGCTCGCGGTTCAGGTGATCGACCAGCGCCGCCAGGGTGGTTGATTTACCCGAACCCGTGGGGCCGGTGACCAGCACCAGCCCACCCGGCAGTTCGGCAATCTGCCGAAACACATCCCCAAGACCCAGCTCGCTCAGGCTGCTGACCTGTGCCGGAATCACCCGTAGCACCGCAGCGGCGCCTTGGTGCTGCTGAAATGCATTGACCCGGAAGCGCGCCAATGCTGGCACGGCAAAGGCAAAGTCGATATCCAGATGTGTTTCAAAATCCTTTTGCTGCGCGGTGGACATGAGCTGAGCGAGCAATTCATCCATCTGCCCGGGTGTCAGCTGCGGCAGCGTCATCGGCCGCAAACGCCCTTCAAGCCGCAGCGCCGGTACCTCGCCCGCCGCCAGGTGCAGGTCGCTGGCGCCGGCCCGCACTGCCTGCGCCAGCAGTTGCGTCACATCCATGAGACTCCCCAAAGGCCGCCAAGCAGGTAGAATGCCGCAGACCCAAAGAGCCGCTGGCATCGATCAATGTCCACCATAGCAGACAACCTTTCCACGCTCGCCGCACGCATCCGTGCCGCCGCGCTGGCCGCCGGGCGCGAGCCTGAGACGGTGCAGTTGCTGGCCGTGAGCAAGACCAAACCCGCCGCCGCCGTGCGCGAAGCCTTCGCCGCCGGCGTTCGCGATGTCGGTGAAAACTATCTGCAGGAAGCCCTGAACAAACAGGGCGAATTGAGCGACCTGCCCTTGACCTGGCACTTCATCGGCCCCATTCAGTCGAACAAGACTCGTGCGATTGCCGAGCACTTTGCCTGGGTACATTCCGTGGACCGCCTGAAAATCGCCCAACGCCTGTCCGAGCAACGCCCTGGCGACCTGCCTGCATTGAACATCTGCCTGCAGGTCAACGTCAGTGGCGAAGCGAGCAAGTCCGGCTGCACCCCCGAGGAGCTGCCAGCCCTGGCCCGCGCCGTTGCCGCGCTGCCACGCCTGCGCTTACGCGGGCTGATGGCGATTCCCGAGCCGACCGACGACGAGGCGCTCCAGCAAGCTGCCTTTGCCCGGGTTCGCGCGCTGCAGGCGAGCCTGGGGTTACCACTCGATACCTTGTCCATGGGCATGAGCCATGACCTGGAAGCCGCAATTGCCCAGGGTGCAACCTGGGTGCGTATCGGCACCGCGCTGTTCGGTGCCCGCGACTACGGCCAGCCCTGACCCATGCTGACTCCCTCTTTCCCTATCAAGGACCTGACATGAGCAAGACTCGTATTGCCTTTATCGGCGCCGGCAACATGGCCGCCAGCCTGATCGGCGGCCTGTGCGCCCAGGGCCTGGAAGCTTCGCAGATCCGCGCCAGCGACCCGGGCGCCGAGCAGCGGGCAAAAATCCATGCCGAACACGGCATTGAAATGTTCGCTGACAACGCCCAGGCCATCGAAGGCGCCGACGTGGTGGTGCTGGCGGTCAAACCGCAGGCAATGAAAGCCGTGTGCGAGGCCCTCAAGCCGAGCCTTGCGCCTGAGCAACTGGTGGTCTCGATTGCCGCCGGAATCACCTGTGCAAGCATGAACAACTGGCTTGGCGCCCAGCCGATCGTACGCTGCATGCCCAACACCCCGGCGCTGCTGCGCCAGGGCGTCAGCGGCCTGTTCGCCACCTCCGAAGTTACGCCGGCCCAGCGCCAGCAGGCCGAGCAACTGCTATCGGCCGTGGGCATCGCCCTGTGGCTGGACAACGAACAACAGCTCGATGCAGTGACTGCGGTGTCCGGCAGTGGTCCCGCGTATTTCTTCCTGCTGATCGAGGCGATGACCGCTGCAGGCGAAAAACTTGGCCTGCCACGGGAAACCGCCGCCAAGCTAACCCTGCAAACCGCCCTGGGCGCCGCCCACATGGCCGTCAGCAGTGACGTCGACGCCGCCGAACTGCGCCGTCGGGTCACCTCGCCGGCCGGCACCACGGAAGCGGCGATCAAGTCGTTCCAGGCCAATGGATTCGAAGCGCTGGTGGAAAAGGCGCTGGGTGCCGCTGCGCACCGCTCGGCCGAAATGGCCGAACAACTGGGCAACTAAGGAGCCGAACATGATCGGATTGAACACCGCTGCAATCTATGTCCTGCAGACCATCGGCAGCCTTTACCTGCTGATCGTGGTTCTGCGCTTTGTCCTGCAACTGGTGCGCGCGGACTTCTACAACCCGCTCAGCCAGTTTGCCGTGCGTGCCACCCAGCCACTGCTCAAGCCAATGCGCCGGGTGATCCCCAGCCTGTTCGGCCTGGACATGTCGTCGCTGGTACTGGCGATCATCATCCAGCTGCTGGTAATGGGCCTGACCCTGCTGCTGGCCTACGGCACCACCGGCAACCCGCTACAGCTGCTGGTCTGGTCGATCATCGGGGTGACTGCGCTGTTCCTGAAGATTTTCTTCTTCGCCCTGATCATCAGCGTGATCCTCTCGTGGGTCGCACCGGGCAGCCACAACCCGGGTGCCGAGCTGATCAACCAGATCTGCGATCCGTTCCTCGCACCGTTCCGGCGTATCCTGCCGAACCTGGGCGGCCTGGATATCTCGCCGATCCTGGCGTTCATGGCGCTGAAGCTGATCGACATGCTGGTGATCAACAACCTGGCGGCGATGAGCGGGATGCCGGAGATTCTGCGTTTGCTGGTCTGATCGGTAACCGCAGCGCCCCTATCGCTGGCAAGCCAGCTCCCACAAGGTTCTCAACAACCTGTGGGAGCTGGCTTGCCAGCGATGCTTTTCAAGCCTTGGCACATTGCTTGCCCCCCACCCCGGTGGTCTTTAGACTTACGCCTCATTCAAGCGTGAGCAGGGTCGATGTCCACTGTCTTTCCCGAAGATTCGGTCGGTCTGGTAACACCGCAACTGGCGCAATTCAGCGAGCCGCTGGCGCTGGCATGCGGTCGCTCGCTGGCCTCCTATGAACTGATCTACGAAACCTACGGCACGCTCAACAGCAGCGCCAGCAACGCCGTGCTGATCTGTCATGCGCTGTCCGGCCATCACCATGCGGCCGGCTACCACAGCCCCGACGACCGCAAGCCGGGCTGGTGGGACAGCTGTATCGGCCCCGGCAAGCCGATCGACACCAATCGTTTCTTCGTGGTCAGCCTCAACAACCTCGGCGGTTGCAACGGCAGCACCGGCCCCAGCAGCCTCAACCCGCTCACCGGCAAACCCTACGGCGCCGATTTCCCGGTATTGACCGTGGAAGACTGGGTACACAGCCAGGCGCGCCTGGCCGATCGCCTGGGCATCGCGCAATGGGCCGCCATCGTCGGTGGCAGCCTGGGTGGCATGCAGGCTCTGCAGTGGACCATTACCTACCCCGACCGCGTGCGTCACTGCCTGGACATCGCCTCGGCGCCCAAGCTCTCGGCGCAGAACATCGCCTTTAACGAGGTGGCGCGCCAGGCCATCCTCACCGACCCGGAGTTCCATGGCGGCTCGTTCCAGGATCAGGGCGTGATCCCCAAGCGCGGCCTGATGCTGGCGCGCATGGTCGGCCACATTACCTACCTGTCCGATGACTCCATGGGCGAAAAATTTGGCCGTGAGCTCAAAAGCGACAAGCTCAACTACGACTTTCACAGCGTCGAGTTCCAGGTCGAAAGCTATCTGCGCTATCAGGGCGAAGAGTTCTCCGGCCGTTTCGACGCCAACACCTACCTGCTGATGACCAAGGCCCTGGATTACTTCGATCCGGCTGCTGCCCACGGTGGCGACCTGGCTGCAACTCTGGCCAATGTCACGGCACAATACTGCGTGATGTCGTTCACCACCGACTGGCGCTTCTCGCCGGCACGCTCGCGGGAGATCGTCGACGCCCTGATCGCCGCGCGCAAAAACGTCTGCTACCTGGATATCGACTCGCCCTATGGCCACGATGCCTTCCTGATCCCGACCCCGCGCTATATCACGGGTTTCACGAACTACATGAACCGCATCGTCTGCTGAGGACCTTATGAGAGCCGACCTGGAAATAATCCAAGACTGGATCCCCGCCGGCAGCCGGGTACTCGACCTCGGTTGTGGTAGCGGTGAACTGCTGGCGTCGCTACGCGACCACAAGCAAGTCGCAGGCTACGGCCTGGAAATCGACCCCGACAACATCGCCCAGTGCGTGGCCAAGGGCGTCAACGTCATCGAACAGGACCTCGACAAGGGCCTGGGCAACTTCGCCAGCAACAGTTTCGACGTGGTGGTCATGACCCAGGCACTGCAAGCCGTGGAGTACCCCGACCGGATCCTCGACGAGATGCTGCGCGTGGGCCGCCAGTGCATCATCACCTTCCCCAACTTTGGCCACTGGCGCTGCCGCTGGTACCTGGCGACCAAAGGTCGCATGCCGGTATCCGACTTCATGCCGTATACCTGGTACAACACGCCGAACATCCACTTCTGCACCTTTGAAGACTTCGAGGCCCTGTGCGGCGAACGCCGCGCCCAGGTCCTCGACCGCCTGGCGGTCGACCATTTGCACCGCCACGGGTGGGCGAGCAAGCTATGGCCTAATCTTCTAGGTGAGATCGGCATTTACCGTGTCAGCAGCCCCGGCCTTACCGAACACAAGGTCGCGGTTTAACCCGCACACTGGAGGAGAACGATCATGGGTCGCTTGTTGAGCTGTTTACTGGTTGCCTGCCTGAGCCTGCCGGCAGTCGCCGCCGATGCCATCAAGGGCGAGCGCAAGGAAGTGTTCGGGGATACCACGGTGCACTACAGCACCTTTATTTCCACCTTTCTGACGCCTGAGACCGCCAAGGCCACTGAACTGGTTCGCAGCAAGAATCAGGGCGTGATCAACGTTTCGGTCATCAAGGCCGGCAAACCGATGGTCACCGAAGTCAGCGGCACCGTCAAAGACCTGACCAGCAACTCGGTACCGTTGAAGTTCAAGCAGATCAACGAACAAGGGGCGATCTACTACATTGCCCAGTATCCGGTTCCGCAGCAGGAAACCCGCACCTTCACCATCAACGTTGGGGTTGATGGCAAGACCGAAACCATCAGCTTCAACCAAGAGCTTTTCCCAGGGCAATGATGACTTTTCAGCAGATCGTATTGGCCAGCCACAACGCCGGCAAACTCAAGGAACTGCAGGCCATGCTCGGTGACACCGTGCAGCTGCGCTCCATTGGCGAATTCAGCAGCGTCGAGCCGGAAGAAACCGGCCTGTCGTTCGTCGAGAACGCCATTCTCAAGGCGCGTAATGCCGCGCGTATTTCCGGCATGCCAGCGCTGGCCGACGACTCGGGCCTGGCCGTAGACTTCCTTGGCGGCGCGCCCGGTATTTATTCGGCGCGTTACGCCGACGGCAAGGGCGACGCGGCGAACAACGCCAAGCTGCTCGATGTGCTCAAGGACGTTCCGCAAGAGCAGCGCGGTGCTCAATTTGTCTGCGTGCTGGCCCTGGTCCGCCACGCCGATGACCCGCTGCCGATCCTCTGCGAAGGCCTGTGGCACGGGCGCATCCTGACCCAGGCCAGCGGCGAACACGGTTTTGGCTACGACCCGCTGTTCTGGGTACCGGAGCGCGATTGCTCCAGCGCCCAGTTGAGCCCTGCCGACAAGAACCAGATCAGCCACCGTGCCCGCGCCATGAGCCTGTTGCGTCAACGTCTGGGCCTGGCATGACCGATCGTTCGCCGGCACAGCCACTGCACCTGGGCGAGGCTGGCTTTACTTCCCAAGCACCACGGGTGGCCCTGCCACAACTGCCACCCCTGTCGCTGTACATCCATATTCCCTGGTGCGTGCGCAAATGCCCGTACTGCGACTTCAACTCCCACGCCGCCAGCCCCGAGCTGCCTGAAGAAGCCTATGTCGATGCTCTTTTAACCGACCTGGACCAGGAGCTGGGCGCCGTCTATGGCCGCCCGATCAGTTCGATCTTCTTTGGCGGCGGCACCCCGAGCCTGTTCAGCGCCCGCGCCTTGGGCCGCTTACTGGTGGGTGTGGAGCAGCGCATCGCGTTTGCCAGCGATATCGAGATCACCCTGGAAGCCAACCCCGGGACTTTTGAGCAGGAGAAGTTCAAGGCCTACCGGCAGTTGGGCATCAATCGCCTGTCGATCGGCATCCAGAGCTTCCAGCAGGCCAAACTTGAGGCGCTCGGGCGCATCCACAACGGTGACGAGGCCATTCGTGCCGCCGATATGGCGCGCAACGCAGGCTTCGACAACTTCAACCTCGACCTGATGCACGGCCTGCCCGACCAATCGTTGGACGACGCCTTGAGCGACCTGCGCCAGGCCATCGCGTTGAACCCAACGCACTTGTCCTGGTACCAGTTGACCCTGGAGCCGAACACGGTGTTCTGGAACCAGCCGCCGCTGCTGCCCGAGGACGACATTCTCTGGGACATTCAGGAAGCCGGACAAGCGCTGATGGCCAGCCATGGCTACAGCCAATATGAAGTCTCGGCCTACGCCCAGCCCGGCCGCGCCGCCCGCCACAACCTCAATTACTGGAGTTTTGGCGACTTCATCGGCATCGGTGCCGGCGCCCACGGCAAGCTCAGCCACCCGGACGGGCGTATCCTGCGTACCTGGAAGACCCGCCTGCCCAAGGACTACCTGAACCCGGCCAAGGCCTTCAAGGCCGGCGAGAAGCTGCTGCCGGTGGATGAGCTACCCTTCGAGTTCCTGATGAACGCCCTGCGCCTGACCCAAGGCGTGGACGCCGATCAATTCAGCCTGCGCACGGGGTTGCCGCTGGAGCAGCTAGCCGAGGCCCGCCGCGAGGCCGAACAAAAGGGCCTTTTGCAGGTCGAAACCTCGCGACTGGTCGCCACCCCACGAGGCCAGCTGTTCCTCAACGACCTGCTGCAGTATTTCTTGACCTAAGGATTGCGAATGGATCTGGTACTCGACCTGCTCTCGACTGTTTCCCGCTGGAGTCGCAGCAACTTGTCGGAGATCTCCCTGGCTTTGGTGGGCTGTTTGCTGGTGTTGTTTGGCACCGACATCAAAGGCTGGGTCGAACAACGCCTGGGCGGCCTTGCAGGCGCCTTGCGCGTGCCGTTCATGGCCGTGTTGGTGATGATCGGCAGCGGTGCGGCGCTGATCTATGCCACGCCGTGGGTCATCAAAGGCCTGGCGCAGTTCAACAACTATGCGTTGGCGCCGGTGTTGCTGATTGTGCTGGTGTTGATTGGCGTGGTCGCTGATCGGCGCTGAAATGCATCGCGGGGCAAGCCCGCTCCCACAGAGTCCAAAACACCTCTGTGGGAGCGGGCTTGCCCCGCGATCTGCTACAAATTACGCCAGTTTTTCGAACTTTAGATCCCACACCCCATGCCCCAGTCGCTCGCCACGGCGTTCGAACTTGGTGATCGGGCGCTCGGCCGGACGCTCAACGCACTTGCCGTCGGCAGCCAGATTGCGATAACCCGGGGCCACGTTCATCACTTCCAGCATGTATTCGGCATAGGGTTCCCAGTCGGTCGCCATATGGAACACGCCGCCGACCTTGAGCTTGCTCAGTACCAGGGCTGCGAACTCCGGCTGGACGATGCGACGCTTGTGGTGACGGCTCTTGTGCCAAGGGTCGGGGAAGAACAGCATCAGCCGGTCGAGGCTGTTGTCCGCCACGCACTTGTTCAGCACTTCGATGGCATCGCAGTCATACACCCGCAGGTTCTTCAGGCCCTGGGTCAGCACACCATTGAGCAGCGCACCGACACCCGGACGGTGCACTTCGACACCGATGAAGTCCTGCTCGGGGGCGGCAGCGGCCATTTCCAGCAGGGAATGGCCCATGCCAAAACCGATCTCCAAAGTACGCGGCGCCGAGCGGCCGAAGACTTGGTCGTAGTCCACCGGGCTCTCGGCCAGGGGCAGGATGAACAACGGCCCACCCTGGTCCAGGCCACGTTGCTGGCCTTCGGTCATGCGCCCGGCGCGCATCACGAAACTCTTGATGCGGCGGTGTTGGCGCTCTTCGCCTTCGGCGGTGCTCGGCGTTTCTTGCGATTCAGTCATCAGGGGCTCTTACTTGATCAGACCATCCAGCGGCGACGAGGCGCTGGCATAGAGTTTTTTCGGCATACGCCCGGCCAGGTACGCCAGGCGGCCAGCGACAATGGCGTGTTTCATGGCTTCGGCCATCATGATCGGCTGCTGTGCGTGAGCGATCGCCGAGTTCATCAGCACCGCCTCACAGCCCATTTCCATGGCGATGGTGGCATCGGATGCAGTACCGACGCCGGCATCGACCAGCACCGGTACTTTCGATTCTTCGAGGATGATCTGCAGGTTGTACGGGTTGCAGATTCCCAGGCCCGTACCGATCAGACCGGCCAGCGGCATTACCGCGATGCAGCCGATTTCGGCCAACTGGCGGGCGATGATCGGGTCGTCGCTGGTGTAAACCATTACATCGAAACCGTCCTTGACCAGCACTTCGGCGGCCTTGAGGGTCTCGATCACGTTGGGGAACAGGGTCTTCTGGTCGGCCAGTACTTCGAGCTTGACCAGGTTGTGGCCATCGAGCAGTTCACGGGCCAGGCGGCAGGTGCGCACGGCTTCGACCGCATCGAAGCAGCCAGCGGTGTTCGGCAGGATGGTGTAGCGAGCTGGCGGCAGCACGTCGAGCAGGTTCGGTTCGCCCGGGTTCTGGCCGATGTTGGTGCGACGCACGGCTACCGTGACGATCTCGGCACCGGAGGCCTCGATGGCCAGGCGGGTTTCTTCCATGTCGCGGTACTTGCCGGTGCCGACCAGCAGGCGCGACTGGAAGGTACGACCGGCCAGGGTGAAGGGCTTGTCGCTACGAACATTGCTCATCGGTAATCCTCTTGAAGGTTGAGGGACTTGCAGGTGAAGCGCTAAGGCCTAGCCGCCGCCAATGGCGTGCACCACTTCAACCTGGTCGCCTTCGCTCAAGGCGGTGGCTTCGTGCTGGCTGCGCGGCACGATGTCCAGGTTGAGCTCGACCGCCACCCGGCGACCCGCCAGGTCAAGCCGGTTGAGCAGGGCCGCGACGCTTTCGCCATCGGCCACTTCGAAAGGTTCACCGTTCAGTTGAATGCGCATGCGCACGGCCGCCATTATTTTTAGGGGCCCGCATTCTAGCCCTGATCAGGGGGCAAACCCAAGGCCGGGCCGCGCCATTCGTCTCGATCCGGACCCGCTGGTCAGCTCAGGCGCCAGGCTGCAAGGCCCAGGCACAGCCAGCCGCCAAGAAACGCCAGGCCGCCGAAAGGGGTAATGATACCGAGCTTGCCGATGCCGCTCAGGGTCAGCACATACAGGCTACCGGAAAACAGCAGGATCCCCAGGGTGAACAGACCACCGGCCCAACCGACCAGGCGCCCGGGCAGGTGCACCGAAAGCACCGCCACCGCAAGCAGGGCCAAGGCGTGCACCAACTGGTAGGTGACGCCGGTATGGAAGATCGCCAGGTATTCGCTGCTCAACCGGCCCTTGAGGCCATGGGCAGCAAAGGCGCCCAGGGCCACGCCGGTGAATCCGAAAAACGCCGAAAGCAGCAGAAAACTACGCAGCATTGGGAAGACTCCTAGTCAGCACAGGGTCTGTATAATGGCCCGCTCCATCGGTTCGGCCAAGCCATCACCTATGCTGTCTTCCATTTTCCGTCGCCTCAGCCGAGCCCTGCTGTGGTTTGCCGCAGGTAGCGTCCTGCTGGTGCTGCTGTTTCGCTGGGTACCGCCGCCTGGCACTGCGCTGATGGTTGAGCGCAAGGTCGAGTCCTGGTTCAACGGCCAGCCCATCGACCTGCAACGGGACTGGGAGCCATGGGAGCGGATCTCCGATGAGCTGAAAGTGGCGGTAATCGCAGGCGAAGACCAGAAGTTCGCCAACCACTGGGGCTTTGACTTCAATGCCATCCAGGCAGCACTGGCCCACAACGAACGCGGTGGCAGTATCCGCGGCGCCAGCACCCTCAGCCAGCAAGTGGCCAAGAACCAGTTCCTCTGGGCGGGCCGCAGTTGGCTGCGCAAAGGCCTGGAAGCCTGGTTCACTGGGTTGATTGAGCTGTTGTGGCCCAAAGAGCGGATTCTCGAGGTTTATCTCAACAGTGCCGAATGGGGCGAAGGCGTGTTCGGCGCGCAGGCGGCGGCGCGGCACCACTTCGGCGTAGATGCCAGCCAGTTGTCGCGCCAGCAGGCCAGCCTGCTGGCCGCCGTCCTGCCCAGTCCGTTGAGGTGGAGTGCCAGCCAACCCAGTAGCTATGTAGCACGGCGTGCCGGCTGGATTCGTCAGCAGATGCGTCAGTTGGGCGGCAACAGCTACCTGGCACAGCTGGACAGCCCGCGCCGGGCGCCCTGGAACCAATAAAAAACCCGGAAAAGTGCACACCTTGCCGGGTTTTATTGTTTGCTGATTACTGGGTAACCGCCTTAGAAAGCGCCCATGTAGTCGCGTTTGCCCACTTCTACACCATTGTGACGCAGGATTGCGTACGTGGTGGTGACGTGGAAAAAGAACTGCGGCAGGCCGTAGCTCAGCAAATAAGCCTGGCCACTGAAGCGCTTCTCTTTGGGCGTGCCCGGACGAGTCACGATTTCAATGCCTTCCTTGCCATCGATCTGGGCCGGCGCAATGCCGTCGAGGAAAGCCAGCACCTTACCGATCAGCGCTTGCAGCTCGGCAAAGGTGGTTTCGCTGTCATCGTATTTCGGCAACTCGACCTCAGCCAAGCGCGCCGATACCCCCTTGGCGAAATCAACAGCGATCTGCACCTGGCGAACCAGTGGAAACATATCCGGATACAGGCGAGCCTGGAGGAAGACGCTCGGATCGATGTTTTTCGCCGTAGCGTGAGCTTCGGCCTTGTTCAGCACATCACTCAGGGCGTTGAGCATTTGCTTGAAGACAGGAACAGAAGCGGCGTACAAGGAAATGGTCATAGCAGTCTCGACAGGGGGGCGGAGAATCATGAAAAAGCCCCGACACGTCGGGGCTTTTTGGTTATTGCCGTATTGCGACTCAGACTGCGATCAAGGCTTTGACCTTGTTCATCGCATTCTTTTCCAGCTGGCGAATCCGCTCGGCAGACACGCTGTATTTCGCGGCCAGGTCATGCAAAGTGGCCTTTTCCTCGGCCAGCCAGCGCTGGTAGAGGATATCGCGACTGCGGTCATCCAGGCCTTGCAGGGCTTCGTGCAGGTTGCTGGTGGAGTTGTCACTCCAGTCGGCATCCTCCAGTTGACGCGCAGGGTCGTAACGGTGGTCTTCCAGGTAGTTGGCCGGCGACTGGAATGCACTGTCGTCATCGGCTTCGCTGGCCGGGTCGAAGGCCATGTCCTGACCGGTCAGGCGGCTCTCCATCTCGCGCACTTCACGTGGCTCGACACCCAGGCTTTCGGCAACACGATGTACTTCATCGTTGTTCAGCCAGGCCAGGCGCTTTTTCTGGCTGCGCAGGTTGAAGAACAGCTTACGCTGAGCCTTGGTAGTGGCCACCTTGACGATGCGCCAGTTGCGCAGGATGAACTCGTGAATCTCGGCCTTGATCCAGTGCACTGCAAAGGACACCAGGCGCACACCCATTTCCGGGTTGAAGCGCTTGACCGCTTTCATCAGGCCGACGTTGCCTTCCTGGATCAGGTCGGCCTGGGCCAGCCCGTAGCCGGAATAGCTGCGCGCGATGTGTACGACAAAACGCAGGTGGGCGAGCACCATCTGCCGAGCTGCCTCAAGATTTTGCTCATAGTAGAGACTCTCAGCCAGTTCACGCTCCTGCTCGGGCGTCAGCAATGGAATGCTGTTGACCGTGTGCACATAGGCTTCCAGGTTTGCGCCGGGAACCAGGGCATAGGCAGGTTGCAACGAAGTGGTCATACGAAAAAACCTCCGACTCACTAAACTCGTGCCATAGGCACTGCCAACATTGACCGGGAACCGCGAAACAAGTTCCCTAAAAGTGAAAAGAGTCAATACCAGCAAAAAGACACTATCGCGGTGCAAGCTCGCTCAAGTGGCGGGCGACCGCAATCCAAGCACCGATATACCCTAACAAGACCGCTCCAAGCAAGAGGGACAGACCATCGGCTGACGGAACCCCGGCCAGGGAAAAATCACTGCCATACAGCCCGGAAAGCCCGATTACCGCGTCATTCAGCCAGTTCAGGCCAAATGCCAGCACCCCCCAGGCCAACACCCCCGCACCCAGGCCATACAAGGCGCCCATGTACAGGAAAGGCCGGCGTACATAGCTGTCGGTGCCGCCAACCAGCTTGATCACCTCGATTTCGGTACGCCGATTCTCGATGTGCAGGCGAATTGTGTTACCAATTACCAAAAGCAGTGCAGACACCAGCAAAACGGTCAAACCGAACACAAACCGGTCACCCAGTTTGAGGATCGCCGCCAGGCGCTCGACCCACACCAGGTCCAGCTGAGCAGCTTCAACCTTGGGCAGTTCGGCCAGGCGCTGGCGCAGGGCTTCCAACGCCGGCTTGTCGACTTCTGCCGGGGTTACCACGATCACGCCAGGCAGCGGGTTCTCCGGCAATTCGCGCAGGGCTTCGCCCAGGCCCGACTGCTGCTGGAACTCGTTGAGGGCTTGCTCGCGGCTGACATATTCGGCCTCGGCAACACCCGGCAGGCCCTTGATTTGTTCACGCAAGGCCTCGCCTTCATGGCTGCTGGCATCGAGCTTCAAGTACAGCGAAATCTGCGCCGCACGCTGCCACGAGCCGCCCAGGCGCTCGACGTTGCTCAGCAGCAGCGACAAGCCCATCGGCAGGCTCAAGGCCACGGCCATCACCAGGCAGGTGAAGAAGCTGCCGATCGGCTGCTTGGCGAGACGCCGCAGGCTGTCGACCAGGCTCGAACGGTGGCTTTCCAGCCAGGCGTGCAACAGGGTACGGAAATCCGGGCCGTCATCATCGTGACCGCCCCGTTTTTTCTTCTCAGGTCCAGGGTCAGCGGCTTTGGGCGCTACCCGCTCGGAAACCTTGGGACTGCGTGTCGCACTCATTGCCCGGCCTCCCCATCGCCGATCAAGCGACCGCGCTGCAGGGTCAGCATGCGATGGCGCATGCGCGCGATCAGTGCCAGGTCGTGACTGGCGATCAGCACGCTGGTGCCCAGGCGGTTGATATCTTCGAAAACACCCATGATCTCCGCAGCCAGGCGCGGGTCGAGGTTACCGGTAGGTTCGTCCGCCAGCAGCAAGGCCGGACGGTGGACGATGGCGCGGGCAATGCCGACGCGCTGTTGCTGGCCGGTGGACAAGTCGCCTGGGTACAGCTCGGCCTTGTCCGTCAGGGCCACGCGCTCAAGCGCCGAGTCGACCCGCTTGGCCACTTCTACCTTGGACAGGCCGAGGATCTGCAGCGGCAGGGCGACGTTGTTGAAAACCGTGCGGTCGAACAGCAGTTGGTGGTTCTGGAACACCACACCGATCTGCCGGCGCAGGAACGGGATCTGCGCGTTGCTGATCTGCCCCAGGTCCTGCCCGGCCAACAGCAGCTTGCCGCTGGTGGGACGTTCCATGGCCAGCAGCAGGCGCAGCAAAGTACTTTTACCGGCACCGGAATGGCCGGTCACGAACAGAAACTCGCCCCGACGCACCCGAAAACTCAACTCATGCAGGCCAACGTGACCATTGGGGTAGCGCTTGGCGACCTGTTCGAATCGAATCATGGGTGCTCCCGCTCGGCAAACAGTGCTTTCACGAAGGGTTCGGCTTCGAAGGTGCGCAGATCGTCGATGCCTTCACCCACGCCAATATAGCGGATCGGCAGGCCGAACTGCTTCGCCAGGGCAAAGATCACCCCGCCCTTGGCGGTGCCATCGAGCTTGGTCAGGGCCAGGCCGGTCAGCTCCACGCTCTGGTTGAAATGCTTGGCCTGGTTGATGGCGTTCTGGCCAGTGCCAGCATCGAGCACCAGCAACACCTCGTGAGGTGCATCTGCATCAAGCTTGCCGATCACCCGACGGACTTTCTTCAGCTCTTCCATCAGGTTGTCTTTGGTGTGCAGGCGACCGGCGGTATCGGCGATCAGCACGTCGACATTACGGGCCTTGGCGGCCTGCACGGCATCGAAGATCACCGAAGCCGAATCGGCACCGGTGTGCTGGGCGATGACCGGGATCTGGTTGCGCTCGCCCCACACTTGCAGTTGCTCGACCGCCGCAGCACGGAAGGTGTCGCCAGCGGCGAGCATGACCTTCTTGCCTTCAAGCTGCAGTTTTTTTGCCAGCTTGCCGATGGTGGTGGTCTTGCCAGCGCCGTTGACGCCGACCACAAGGATCACAAACGGTTTGCCTTGGTTGTGGATGCGCAGTGGCTGCTCGACCGGCTTGAGCAGGTCGGCCAGCTCGCCTTGCAGCGATTTGTACAGGGCATCGCTGTCGGCCAGCTGCTTGCGCGCGACCTTCTGGGTCAGGCTCTGGACGATCACCGAAGTGGCTTCGACACCAACGTCGGCAGTCAGCAGGCGGGTTTCAATTTCATCGAGCAGGTCGTCATCGATGGCCTTCTTGCCCAGGAACAGGCTGGCCATGCCCTCGCCGATGCTGGCGCTGGTCTTGCTCAGGCCCTGTTTGAGGCGGGCGAAGAAACCACCCTTGCTCTCGTCGCTACGCACGGGCTCGGCTGGTTCGGCCACAATGGGCTCGGTCACCGGGGCAGGTGCTTCAACCGCTGCGAGCGCAGGTGCGGGCTCGGGCACGACCACAGGCTCGGGAACTGCAACTGGCGCGGGCGGGGGAACAGGGATGGGCTCGGGAAGCGGCTCAGGTTCAGGCGCAACCAGCACAGGCTCAGGCTCGATGACCGGCACAGGGTCCTGGCGCGGCGGGATCGGTGGCGGCGTATGCGGCTCAAGGTCAGCAACCAGGGCTACCGGCTCTTCAGGCACAGGCAGCACCAGGCCGACGGACGGTTCGGGCTGGACCTCGACCGGTGCAGCAACTGGCGCAGTGGTAACCGGCTCTGGCGCGACAACGGCAGCAGGCACAACCTCCACCGCAGCGACGGCAGCAGGAGCCTCGGCAGGCAACGCGGCAGGTTGCTGCGTTTCAACCGGAGCAGGGGCGTGTGGCTGTTCGGCTACGGGTTGCTGGGGCTTTTTGCGCAGCCAGCCGAACAGGCCTTTCTTTTCACCAGCCGCAGCCGGCGTCTTTTTGTCGTCGTTGGAACCAAACATGGAAGACGGCTATCTCAGGGTAGCGATGCGCCACTGCGGCGCTTCGTAAATTCTTTTAACGCAGAACAGTCTACTTTTAGTCCGGCTCGTTCTTGCGCAGCATTTTGACATCAAGCCTTCGGGCTGGATCCATGACAGGCATGGTCCTCAGGCAACCGGATCAGTATCCTAGCACCTCCAAGCCCGCCGACGCTAAGACCACGCGGGCAGTCCTACAGGTTAAACAACGTATGAATGCTCTAGCCCGCCGCGCCGCTGGCCTGTTGCTCAGCACAGTTTGTCTGCCGTTCGCAGCCTTTGCCGCCGATACGCAACCCACCCACGAGTTCATTCTCGACAACGGCCTGAAAGTGGTCGTACGTGAGGACCACCGGGCGCCGGTGGTGGTCTCGCAGATCTGGTACAAGGTCGGTTCGACTTACGAGTCCCCCGGCCAGACCGGCCTTTCCCATGCCCTGGAACACATGATGTTCAAAGGCAGCGAAAAGCTTGGCCCCGGCGAAGCCTCGCGCATCCTGCGTGACCTTGGCGCCGAAGAGAACGCCTTCACCAGCGACGATTACACCGCCTATTACCAGGTGTTGGCCCGCGACCGCCTGCCGGTGGCGCTTGAGCTTGAAGCCGACCGTATGGCCAGCCTGCGCCTGCCGGCCGACGAGTTCAGCCGCGAAATCGAGGTGATCAAGGAAGAGCGCCGCCTGCGCACCGACGACCAACCCAACGCCAAGGCCTTCGAGCTGTTCAGCGCCATGGCCTTTCCGGCCAGCAGCTACCGTACCCCGACCATCGGCTGGATGGCCGATCTTGACCGCATGAAGGTCGAGGAACTGCGCCACTGGTATGAGTCCTGGTACGTGCCGAACAACGCCACCCTGGTGGTGGTCGGCGATGTCACCGTCGATGAGGTCAAGGGCCTGGCCCAGCGCTTCTTCGGCGCCATCCCGAAACGCGCGGTGCCACCGGCCAAGCTGCCGCTGGAACTGGCCGAACCGGGCCTGCGGGAAACCACTCTGCACGTGCAAACCCAGCTGCCGAGCCTGATCTACGGCTTCAACGCCCCGGGCCTGGCCACCGCCAAGGATCCACGCAGCGTGCACGCCCTGCGATTGATCTCGGCACTGCTCGACGGTGGCTACAGCGCGCGCCTGCCGAGCCGCCTGGAACGCGGCCAGGAGCTGGTCTCCGGCGCTTCGTCGAGCTACAACCCGTTCACCCGCGGCGACAGCCTGTTCCTGATATCGGCTACGCCGAACCTGCAGAAGCACAAGACCCTGGCCGATGTCGAAGCCGGTATCTGGAAGCTGCTCGAAGAGCTCAAGACCACCCCACCTTCGGCTGAAGAGCTTGAGCGGGTGCGCGCCCAGGTCATCGCCGGGCTGGTTTACGACCGCGACTCCATCAGCAGCCAGGCCACCGCCATTGGCCAACTGGAAACCGTCGGCCTGTCGTGGAAGCTGATCGACAGCGAGCTGGACGAGCTGAAAAGCGTCACCCCGGCCGACATCCAGAACGCCGCCCGCACCTACTTCACCCGTGAACGCCTGAGCGTTGCCCACGTACTGCCCGAGGAGAACGCTCATGAGTGAACGCAGCGCACCCCGCTACACCCTGATCGGCCTGGGCCTACTGTTGTTGATCGGCCTGCTGGCATTCTTCCTGGCCAAGCCTGCGCAGTCCGATAACGCCGCGCAACCGGCCACCAGCACCGCCGCCAAAGCGGCCAACACCCTGCAATCGCTGGCCGAGCTGGACGGCAAGGCGCCAAGCCGCCGGCAATTGAACATCCAGACCTGGAACACCGCCGAAGGCGCGCGCGTGCTGTTTGTCGAGGCCCGCGAGCTGCCGATGTTCGATCTGCGCCTGACCTTCGCCGCCGGCAGCAGCCAGGACGGTGATGCCCAGGGCCTGGCCACCCTGACCAACGCCATGCTCAATGAAGGCGTGGCCGGCAAGGATGTCACCGCCATCGCCGAAGGTTTCGAAGGCCTGGGCGCCGATTTTGGCAACGGTGCCTACCGCGACATGGCTGTGGCCTCGCTGCGCAGCCTGAGTGCTACCGACAAGCGCGAGCCGGCGCTCAAGCTGTTCGCCGACGTGGTCGGCAAGCCAACCTTCCCGCAAGACGCCCTGGCACGCATCAAGAACCAGATGCAGGCCGGCTTCGAGTACCAGAAGCAGAACCCGGGCAAACTGGCCGGCATCGAGCTGTTCGAGCGCCTGTACGGCACCCACCCCTATGCCCACCCGAGTGACGGCACCGCCAAAAGCATCCCGCCGATCACCCTGGAGCAACTGCGCGCCTTCCACGCCAAGGCCTATGCCGCTGGCAACACGGTGATCGCCCTGGTCGGCGACTTGAGCCGCAGTGACGCTGAAGCCATTGCCGCGCAAGTGTCCGCAGCCCTGCCCAAAGGCCCGGCCTTGGCCAAGGTGGCACAGCCAAGCGAACCCAAGGCCGGTGCGACCCACATCGATTTTGCCTCCAAGCAGACCCACCTGATGCTCGCGCAACTGGGCATAGACCGTAATGATCCTGACTACGCCGCGCTGTCGCTGGGCAACCAGATCCTTGGCGGTGGTACCTTCGGCACCCGCCTGATGAGCGAAGTGCGCGAGAAGCGCGGCCTGACCTACGGCGTGTACTCGGTGTTCAGCCCGATGCAGGTACGTGGCCCGTTCATGATCAACCTGCAGACCCGTGCCGAGCTCAGCGAGGGCACCCTCAAGCTGGTCCAGGACATCCTCGCCGACTACCTCAAGAGCGGCCCGACCCAGCAGGAACTGGACGACGCCAAGCGTGAACTGGCCGGCAGCTTCCCGCTGTCCAACGCCAGTAACGCCAGCATCGTCGGCCAGCTGGGCGCCATCGGCTTCTACAACCTGCCACTGACCTGGCTGGAAGACTACATGCAGCAGTCCCAGGCGCTGACCACTGAACAGGTCAAGGCCGCGCTGAACAAACACCTGGCCGCTGACAAGATGGTCATCGTCACCGCCGGGCCCAGCGTGCCGCAAAAGCCACTGCCGCCGCCCACTGACAAACCCGCCGAGCAGCCGCTTGGCGTACCGGAGCATTAATGGCCAGTCCATCCGCAAAACCGGCCAAGCCGCACCACGGCCAGGGCCAACTGCGCATCATCGCCGGCGAATGGCGCAGCCGTCGCCTGAGCTTCCCTGACGCACCAGGCCTGCGTCCGACCCCGGACCGGGTCCGCGAGACCCTGTTCAACTGGCTTGCGCCACACATCGCAGGGGCCAAGGTGCTCGACGCCTACACCGGCAGCGGTGCGCTGTACCTCGAAGCGCTTTCCCGTGGCGCGGGTGACTCCGTGGCCCTGGACAGCAACCCGGCGGCCATCGCCAGCCTGCGGCAGAACCTGGAAGCCCTGCGCTGCCCCCGCGGCCAGGTGATCCAGACCGACGCCCAGCGCTACCTGCAAGGCGAGCCGAAGCTGGCCTTCGACCTGGTGTTCCTCGACCCGCCGTTCAACCAGGACCTACTGACCAGCACCTGCGCACTCCTCGAAGAGCGCCAGTGGCTAGCCGAAAACGCCTGGATCTACACCGAAAGCGAAACCCCACCCTCAACCCTGCAACTGCCGAGCAACTGGCGCCTGCACCGGGAGAAAAAGGCCGGCCAGGTGTACTACGCCCTCTGGCAGCGCGGCTAACTCGCAGCAAAAAAGTGCAACGGGCATTACACTTCAACGCAACCGTTGCACTTTTTTACCGAGATACCTGCGATGTCATCTGCCCCGTCCAGCCCCTTCAAACCCGCCTTGGGGCTGGGCAACCCGCATATGCAGACGCTGTGGGGGCCTTTGTGGCGCAAGTCGGCGGCCTTGAGCCGTCAGCGCGAACGGCTGTGGCTGGCCGATGGCGATTTTCTCGACCTCGACTGGCACGGCCCCCACGAAGCAACAACGCCGGTTGTGCTGGTGCTGCACGGGCTCACCGGCTCCTCCAGCTCACCCTATGTTGTCGGCTTGCAACAGGCCCTGGCCAACCGCGGCTGGAGCAGCGTGGCGCTGAACTGGCGTGGTTGCTCGGGCGAGCCCAACCTGCTGCCACGCAGCTACCATTCCGGCGCCAGCGAAGACCTGGCCGAAACCATCGACCACCTGCGCGCGCAGCGCCCACAAGCACCGTTGTACGCTGTGGGTTACTCGCTGGGCGGCAATGTGCTGCTCAAGCATCTGGGCGAAGCAGGTTCGGCCAGCCAGTTGCAGGCGGCCGTGGCGGTCTCGGTGCCGTTTCGCCTGGACCATTGTGCCGACCGCATCGGCCTTGGGTTTTCCCGGGTGTACCAGGCGCACTTCATGCGCGCCATGCTCGCCTATGTGAAAGACAAGCAGCGCCACTTCCGGCACCACGGCCATGACGAGGGCCTTGCCGCGCTGGAGCGGCTCGGGCCATTGGAGAACATGCGCACGTTCTGGGATTTCGATGGCCGGGTGACGGCGCCACTCAATGGCTTCGCCGACGCCAAGGATTACTACCGGCGGGCATCAAGCCGGTACTTTCTCGGCGAGAACCGCACACCGACGCTGATCATCCACTCCAGCGACGACCCGTTCGTGTTTGCCCACAGCCTGCCGGCAGCCAATGAGCTGGCGGCGCAGACCACCTTCGAACTGCACACACGCGGTGGGCATGTGGGGTTTGTCGATGGCAGTGTGCGCAATCCGGGGTATTACCTGGAGCGGCGGATTCCGCAGTGGTTGGCTGACTTTTAGGGCCTCATCGCGGCATAGGTATCTACACATCTCGCGATTGCTCCGCCGGTTTGTGGCCCTGACCCACGCTCTCGCCACGCACCAAGACTGACGACGCCGCTCTAACAGGCCATGGCACGTTGCAACAAATGTGGGAGCGGGCCTTGCCCCGCGATGCGCCGCGCGGGCGGCGCTCAATCTCAAGGACGCCACAACCCTAACGGCGTACACCTACTGGCCCTCACCTCATCTCAAACCCCACACCTCACCGTCATCACGCAATCGCAAGATGTGTAGATACCTATGCTCATCGCGGGGCAAGCCCGCTCCTACAGAGGAGACCCAGCGATGCTTCTCAGTCGCCCGTGGCCACCTTCCGCGTGGGGTCGGTAATCCACTCACTCCACGACCCCGCATACAGCTTGCCCAAGGGATAACCCGCCAGCGCCAGGGCAAACAGGTTATGGCAGGCCGTCACACCGGAACCGCAATACGCTACCAGGTGCTCTGGCGAACGCTGGCCGAGTTTTTCGGCAAAACGCTGCTTAAGCTGCTCAGTCGACAAAAACCGCCCATCGGCACCCAGATTGTCGGTAAATGCCGCCCATTGCGCGCCGGGGATATGCCCGGCCACCGGGTCGATCGGCTCGACCTCGCCACGAAAACGCGGCAGGCCACGGGCGTCGATCAAGGTCAGCTCGGGCTTGCCCAGGCGCTCGCCCAACTGGACGGCATCCAGCACCAGACTGTCATCCGGCTCACCACTGAAACTGCCTTCGCGTTTAGCAGGCGGATCTAGGCTCAGCGGCAGCCCGGCCGCGTGCCAGGCCTTTAGGCCGCCATCAAGGATCGCTACGCCCGTGCGTTTGCCCAGCCAGGCCAGCAGCCACCAGGCCCGGGCCGCGAAGGCGCCCGGGCCATCGTCGTACAGGACAATCTCACTGTCGTTGTCGATACCCCAGGCCCGCAACCGCTCGACCAGTTGCTCCGGGGCCGGCAACGGATGACGCCCGGTCACACCCTTGATGATCGGCCCACTCAGGTCACGCTCCAGGTCGGCAAAATGCGCGCCGGCGATGTGCCCCTCAGCGTAGCTGCGCTGACCATAATCGACGTCTTCCAGGGCAAAGCGGCAATCGAGAATCACCTGCTTGGGCGCCTCCAGGCGTTCGGCCAATTGTTGGGCGGTGATCAGTTGCGCGAGGGGCATGACAGTCTCCTGAACGATTGAACGGTGAGGCCCGGGCCTTATTGCTCCAGTGCCTGGTTAAGCGAAACGTAGAACTCCTGGCACAAGGCATCCACCGCAGGGCGGGCCTTGGCGGTGACGAAACCGAGCTCCAGCACCAATACCTGATAGACACCGCGCTTGAAGGCTTCTTCACTCAAGTGCGCGGAATTTTCGCGAGTGGTGCAGAGAAAACGAACCCATGAGGTCAGCACGATCCAGGCATTAAGGGTCAACGACTCGATCTGCACCTCGTCCATTTCAACAATATCGGCCTCGACAAAGCCACGGTAGATCGCCTGGCCTTGCAGCAGGCAGCGCTGGGAAAAGCGCCGGTAGCGGGCGGCCAGTTCCTTGTCGCTGTCGAGCAGGTGCTCAAGGTCACGGTGCAAAAAGCGGTAGTTCCACATCGCCGCCAGCAGGGCCTTGAGGTAGAAACGCTTGTCCTCGACCGTAGCCAGGCGGCCATGGGGCGGGCGCAGGAAGCTTTCCACCAGTTCTTCATACTGGGTGAAGAGCACGGCGATGATTTCCTGCTTGTTAGCGAAGTGGTAGTACAGGTTGCCGGGCGATATCTCCATGTGCGCAGCAATGTGGTTGGTACTGACACTGCGCTCGCCTTGCTGGTTGAACAGCTCAAGGCTGTTCTGCACGATGCGCTCGCGGGTCTTGATACGCGGGGCCATGATCAGCTCCAGGTTTTGAGCTTGAATGAATGGGTCCATATTACGGTGTATCCACACCGCTATGTACCCGCAGGTACTGTGAAAAACAGTCGCACGGGATGGATATTAGAGTATATGCTCTATAAAACCTGCCTTGCCGAGGAATTTCGCATGCTCGCCGACGCTACCCACCCCTTGCCGCTTACTGAATTCGACGACCTCAATGGGCTGTTTGCCCGCCAGCGTCAGGCTTTTGCCGGTAACCCGATGCCGGTGGCCGCGCAACGCCTGCAATGGCTCAAGAGCTTGCGCAGCGCGCTGCTCGCCCAGCAGCAGGGGTTGATCGCCGCCATCAACGAGGACTTCAGCGGGCGCAGCGCCGACGAAACCTTGCTGGCTGAGCTGATGCCGAGCATTCAAGGCCTGCGCCATGCCGAAAAGCACCTCAAGCAGTGGATGAAAGCCTCGAAACGCACGGTCGGCCTGGCCTTCCAGCCGGCTAGCGCGCAGGTGCAATACCAACCGCTGGGGGTGGTCGGCATCATCGTGCCGTGGAACTACCCGCTATTTCTCGCCATTGGTCCGCTGACCTGTGCTCTGGCCGCGGGCAACCGGGTGATGCTCAAGCTCAGTGAAGCCACACCAGCCACCGGCCAGTTGCTCAAGCAATTGCTCGACCAGGTCTTCCCAGAGGATCTGGTCAGCGTGGTACTGGGCGAAGCTGACGTTGCCCAGGCCTTCTCGCGCCTACCGTTCGATCACCTCCTGTTCACCGGGGCCACCAGCGTCGGCCGCCAGGTGATGCTGGCCGCGGCAGAAAACCTGACCCCGGTGACCCTGGAACTGGGCGGCAAGTCTCCGGCGATCGTCTCTGCCAGCGTGCCACTGGCCGACGCGGCCGAACGCATCGCCTTCGGCAAGACCCTCAATGCCGGCCAGACCTGCGTAGCGCCTGACTACGTGCTGGTGCCGCGCGAGCGCCTGGATGACTTCGCCAAAGCCTACCAAAACGTGGTCCGACGCTTTTATCCGACCCTGGCCGACAACCCGGACTACAGCGCCATCATCAACCCGCGCCACCTGGCCCGGCTGCAAAGCTACCTCGACGATGCCCGCAACAAGGGCGCCGAAATCATTGACCTGTATCCGCAAGAGCCGCGTCAGGGACGGCGCCTACCACCGCACTTGTTGCTCAAGGTCAGCGACGACATGCGCGTGATGCAGGATGAGATCTTTGGCCCGCTACTGCCGTTGGTGCCCTACGACTCCCTCGACCAGGCGCTGGCCTACATCAATCAGCGCCCGCGCCCGCTGGCCCTTTACTACTTTGGCTACGAGCGTAACGAGCAGCAGCACGTGCTTGAACACACCCACTCTGGCGGTGTGTGCCTCAACGACACCCTGCTGCATGTCGCCCAGGACGATCTGCCGTTCGGCGGTATCGGCCCCTCGGGCATGGGCCATTACCACGGCCATGAAGGCTTCCTGACCTTCAGCAAGGCCAAGGCGGTGTTCGCCAAGCAGCGCTTGAATGCCGCGCGCCTGATCTACCCGCCCTACGGCAAGTCGTTGCTCAAGCTGGTGTACAAACTGTTCATTCGCTGAAAAACCACCCACGGGCCTGATAACAATGACTACAAGCCTGCCTGTACACCCCGCGCTGAGCCGGCGCGGGCTGCTCAAGTTCAGCCTCGGCGCCAGCGCCTTGCTCGCCACTGCCGGGCTGGGCGCCAGTCTCAGCGGCTGCTCGGTGCAAACGCCGGCCAGCGGCTTCATCTGCTTGCGCGCCAACGACCTGCTGATTCTTCAGGCGTTGATCCCGGTTGTGCTGGCCGGCACCCAGGCGGCCGACAAGCGCGACGCCTTGCTGCTCAGGCTGGACAACAAGCTCACGGCGCTGTCACCGGCCATGCTCAAGCTGACCCACCAACTGTTCGACGTACTCGCGATGGCGGTCACCCGCGGGCCGTTGACGGGTATCTGGGGCAGTTGGGACAGCGCCAGCAGCGCGCAGATCGAAGCCTTTCTGCAACGCTGGCAGGACAGTTCGCTGAACCTGCTACGCATGGGCCACGCCTCGCTCCTGCAACTGTTGCACATGGCCTGGTACGAACTGCCCGACGCCTGGGCCCACTGCGGCTACCCAGGGCCACCCAAGGTCTGATCCACTAATAACGACAAGAGGCTGAAGATGCCCGTACCCGACCTGTTCCGCGACGGCCTTGACAACCGTGGCTGGAAGACCCGTGACGCCTCGCGCCTTGACCAGGACCTGCACCTTGCCGCCGACATCGCCATCATCGGCAGCGGTGCTGGCGGCGCCACCAGTGCCGAGCTGCTCAGTGCTGCCGGCTTCAAGGTGCTGCTGATCGAAGAAGGCCCGCTGAAAACCAGCAGCGACTTTCACATGCTCGAAGACCAGGCCTACGCCAGCCTCTACCAGGAAGGCATCGGCCGCATGAGCAAGGATGGCGCCATTACCATCCTGCAGGGCCGTGCGGTCGGCGGCACGACCCTGATCAACTGGACCTCGAGCTTTCGAACCCCCGAACCGACCCTGGAGCACTGGGCCAGGGAACATGGCGTCAAGGGCCTGGGCAGCGCCGAACTGGCGCCCTGGTTCGCA
Source organism: Pseudomonas rubra (assembly GCF_028656935.1). Classification (GTDB taxonomy): domain Bacteria; phylum Pseudomonadota; class Gammaproteobacteria; order Pseudomonadales; family Pseudomonadaceae; genus Aquipseudomonas; species Aquipseudomonas rubra. The sequence continues at coordinate 21,325 of NZ_JAMDGZ010000019.1, read as the reverse complement.
CGCCTGGAACAGCGCCTGGGCATCGAGCCGTGGATCATGCCGCCCAATGCCAACAACGAGGCGCTGCGCCGTGGCTGCGAAGCGCTGGGCTACAACTGGAAGGTGATCCCGCGCAACGTGCGCGGCTGCTGGAACCTGGGTTATTGCGGCATGGGCTGCCCGGTCAACGCCAAGCAGTCGATGCTGGTCACCAGTATCCCGGCAACCCTCGAGCACGGCGGCGAGCTGCTGTACCTGGCCCGCGCCGAGCGCCTGGAACATAACGGCGAGCAGATCAGCGGCCTGCACTGCGTGGCCATGGACTCGCGCTGCGTCGAACCCACCGGCCGGCAAATCAAGGTCAAGGCCCGGCACTACATCCTTGCCGGCGGCGGCATCAACAGCCCCGGCCTGCTGCTGCGCTCCGACGCCCCGGACCCTCATGAACGCCTGGGTAAACGCACCTTCCTGCACTTGGTCAACTTCAGTGCCGGGTTGTTCAAGGATCAGGTCAACCCCTTTTACGGCGCGCCACAATCGATCTACTCCGACCATTTCCAGTGGCGCGACGGCGTCAGTGGGCCGATGGGCTACAAGCTCGAGGTGCCGCCCCTGCACCCGGCGCTGGCCAGTACCCTGCTGGGCAGTTTCGGCAAGGAAAATGCCCTGCGCATGGAGCAACTGCCGCATACCCACGTGATGCTCGCCCTGCTGCGCGACGGTTTTCACCCGGACAGTGCCGGGGGCGAGGTGCAGTTGCGCAGCGATGGCGCACCGGTGCTCGACTACCAGGTCTCGCCCTACGCCTGGGACGGCGTACGCCGGGCCTTCCAGAGCATGGCCGAGATCCAGTTCGCGGCAGGTGCCGACAGCGTCATGCCAGTGCACAGCGATGCCCGCCATGTGAAAAACCTGACAGAGGCCCGACAGATGATCGACGGGCTGAACCTCGAGCTGTTTCGCACCCGCCTGGGCAGCGCCCACGTCATGGGCGGCTGCGCCATGGGCGAGGACCCACGCCAGGCGGTGTGCGACAGCCTGGGCCGGCATCATCAGCTGGGCAACCTGTCGATTCACGACGGTTCTCTGTTCCCCACCAGCATCGGCGCCAACCCGCAATTGTCGGTGTATGGCCTCAGTGCGCTGCTCAGCGATGCCCTGGCCACGCGCCTGGTTGCTGGCAGATGACAACAAATGGCCTCACTGTCTATAGTGCCTTTAGCGTGGACGGGCGACTTGGCCGACCGCCACTGCTGCGATACCATCCGACTCCCCAACGCACTCCTGCCAGGACGACGCGATGAACCGAGTGTTGTACCCAGGTACTTTCGACCCTATTACCAAGGGCCATGGCGATCTGGTCGAGCGTGCCTCACGGCTGTTCGACCAGGTGATCATTGCGGTCGCCGCCAGCCCGAAGAAAAACCCACTGTTCCCGCTGGAACAACGGGTGGAACTGGCTCGTGAGGTCACCAAGCACCTGCCCAATGTCGAAGTCATCGGCTTCTCCACCTTGCTGGCGCATTTCGCCAAGGAACAGCAGGCCAATGTGTTCCTGCGCGGCCTGCGCGCGGTCTCGGACTTCGAGTACGAATTCCAGCTGGCGAACATGAACCGGCAACTGGCCCCCGACGTCGAGAGCCTGTTCCTCACGCCTTCGGAGCGCTATTCGTTCATCTCCTCGACCCTGGTCCGGGAAATCGCCGCACTGGGTGGCGACATCACCAAATTCGTCCACCCGGTGGTGGCCGACGCCCTGACCGAACGCTTCAAGAAGTGACATCGGTGATTTGACCAAGGCGCCCGCGTGCACTGCGGGCGCTAATGCGGCACAATTATGCCCATTGGTTTTCAAATGCCCGGGTGCTGAGCCCTGGCCGGAGTCCCCATGTCCCTGATCATCACCGACGATTGCATCAATTGCGACGTCTGCGAACCCGAGTGCCCGAACGCTGCGATCTCTCAAGGCGAAGAGATCTACGTGATCGACCCCAACCTGTGCACCCAATGCGTCGGCCACTACGACGAGCCCCAGTGCCAGCAAGTCTGCCCGGTAGACTGCATCCCTCTGGATGAGGCCCATCCGGAAAGCGAAGCGCAGCTGATGGAAAAATACCGCCGAATCACCGGCAAGGCCTGATGCCGTTCGTCGCCCGGTTTGCCCTGCGGGTACTTGGTGCCGCCCTGGCGCTAGCGGCAGCCTGTGCCCAGGCACAAGGCCCGGGCCGCGCAGCGATTGCCACGCCGCATGCCCAAGCGACGGCTGCAGCGCAAGAAATCTTCGAACAGGGCGGTAACGCCTTTGATGCCGCGATTGCTGTCAGCGCCGCGCTGGCGGTGGTCGAGCCTTACGGCTCGGGCCTTGGCGGCGGCGGTTTCTTCCTGTTGCGCGAAGGCGATACACCAGCGCGCTACGCCTTTATCGATGCCCGTGAGCGCGCGCCTGGCAAGGCCAGCGAAACCATGTACCTCAAGGACGGCAAGGTCCAGCCGGGCTTGTCTATCAATGGTCCGCTGGCCGCGGCGATTCCCGGCTTACCGGCAGCACTGGCCGATCTTGCCGCCGATTACGGCAAGCTGCCGCTCAAAAGCACCCTGGCCCCGGCCATTCGCCTGGCCAATCAGGGTTTTGCCGTCGACCGCGTTTACCGCGACCGCGCGCAAATGCGCTTGAGCGCGCTGCGCGACGATCCGGAAAGCGCCCGGCTGTTCCTTATCAACGGTGAAGTACCGGCCCTTGGCGCGCAAATCCGCCAACCGCAACTGGCCGTTACCCTTGAGCGCATCGCCAGCGGAGGCCGTGAAGGCTTTTATAGCGGCCCTACCGCCCAGGCCATGGTTCAGGGCGTACAGACTGCAGGTGGCATCTGGAGCCTGGATGACCTGGCCAACTACCGCACCGCCAAACGCGAGCCACTGCGCTACCAACTGGCCGGCCAGCGTGAGCTGATCAGCGCCCCGCCGCCCTCGGCCGGTGGCGTAGCCCTGGCCCAGAGCCTGGCGATGCTGCAACGCCTGCCCTGGCAAAGTGCCGAACCTGTGCAGCGCAGCCATTACGTGCTGGAAGTATTGCGCCGCGCCTACCGCGACCGAGGCTTGCTTGGCGATCCGGATTACGTGGTCAACCCGATTCCACAGTTGCTTGCGCGAAATTACCTGACCGCCCTGGCCAACAGCATCGACGTGCACCAGGCAACCCCCAGCAGCAGCCTGCCGCCTGCCTCGGCCTGGCGCGAAGGCGATCACACTACTCACTTTGCGGTGATCGACGCCGACGGCAATGCCGTGGCAGCGACGCTGTCGGTCAACCTGCCGTTCGGCGCTGCCTTCAGCGCGCCGGGCACCGGTGTGGTGCTGAACAACGAAATGGATGACTTTGCCGCCGACCCACGTGGCAGCAACAGTTATGGCCTGGCCGGCAGCCAGGCCAACGCCGTGGCTGCCGGCAAGCGCCCGCTGTCGAGCATGAGCCCCAGCTTCATCGAAAGCCCGACCCAGTTCGCCGCCTTCGGCACACCGGGCGGCAGCCGTATTCCGAGCATGGTGCTGTTGTCGGTGATGGGCTTTCTCGAAGGCAAGCCGGTTACCGACTGGCCGGCCGTACCGCGCTATCACCACCAGTACCTGCCCGATGTGGTCGAACACGAACCGGGGGCTTTCAGTGCCGGGCAACAGCGCGAGCTGCAAGCGCGCGGCTACCAGCTCAAGGACCTGGGGCGGACCTACGGCAATCAGCAAGTGCTGTACTGGGACAAGGCCGGGCAGACCCTGGAAGCCGCGAGCGACCCTCGCGGCGTGGGCGCCGCGCAAGTGCTCAGCCCGCGCTGAGCACCGTCACTTCTGGCAGCGCAGGCAGAAAACGCTGGCGCGCTGGCCGAGCTTGACCTCGCGCAGGATGCTGCCGCAGACCTTGCACGGCTCTTCTCCTCGTCCGTAGACGAACAGTTCCTGCTGGAAGTAGCCCGGCTGGCCGTCGCCGCCAATAAAGTCGCGCAAGGTAGTGCCGCCACGCTCGATGGCGCAGGCCAGGATGCGTTTGATCTCGATCGCAAGCTTCAGGTAGCGTGCCCGCGAGATACTCCCAGCCTCGCGACGCGGATCGATGCCCGCAGCGAACAACGCTTCGGTCGCATAGATATTGCCGACCCCGACCACCACCGCGTTGTCCATGATGAACGGCTTGACCGCCATGGAGCGGCCACGTGACAGCTGGAACAGGCGTTCGCCATCGAACAGGTCGGTCAACGGCTCCGGGCCAAGCTTGATCAACAGCTCATGATTGAGCGGATCGAGGCTCCAGAGCATCGCGCCGAAGCGTCGTGGGTCGGTGTAGCGCAAGGCCAGCCCCGATTCCAGTTCGATATCCACATGCTCATGCTTGGCCGCCGGCAAGCCGACCTCGACCAGGCGCAGGTTGCCAGACATGCCCAGGTGGCTGATCAGGGTACCGACCTCGGCATTGAGCAGCAGGTATTTGGCCCGCCGCTCGATTTTGACGAAGCGCTGGCCGGACAGGCGAATGTCGAGATCCTCGGGGATCGGCCAGCGCAAGCGCCGGTCACGCACGATCACCCGGCTGACCCGCTGGCCTTCCAGGTACGGCGCGATACCGCGTCGGGTGGTTTCGACTTCTGGCAATTCCGGCATGGATCAGTGGCTACCCAGTTCGCGAATGGTCTGCTTGAGGTTCTCGAAGTCATACTCGGACAGGCCGACATAATCGAGTACCAGGTGCCCGACGGTATTCCATTCGTGGTCGACGCTCTGGTTGCCCAGCACACGGTACGAGGCGCAGATGTGCTCGGCCATCTTCAGAATCGCCAGGAGGTTTTTCAGCTGGCTGTTGCGCGCCGAGTCATCGTTGAACACCGCCAGGGCATTGTGATGGTTGGCAATGGCATTGCTCAGGTGTTCCGGCAGGCGCCAGGACTTGGCGGTGTAGTAACCCACCACCGCGTGGTTGGTGTTGAACTTCTGGTTCTCGGTGTCGACCACACGCTGATCAGTACTGGCGTTGGCGTAGGCATCCTCGAGCACCCCCATGTAGTCGGGGAAGCGCTTGAGCATCAACGGCACGCCGCAATCGTGGAACAGGCCCAGGGCATAGGCCTCGTCCACCGCCTGCGAGCCGATGCGCTTGGCCAGGGTCAGGCAGGTCATGGCCACGTCCTGGGCGGTGTCCCAGAAGCGGTTGAGGGTAACGATGGTGTCGTCGCTCATCTCGCCCTTGATCGACTGGGCGTTGATCAGGTTGATGATCGAGCGACTGCCGAGCAGATTCACCGCACGCTGGATCGAAGCAATCTTGTTGCTCAGGCCGTAGTACGGCGAGTTGACCAGCTTGAGCAACGCGCCGGACAGGCCCGGGTCCTGGGAGATCAGCTTGGCGATCACTTCCAGGTCGGGGTCGGGCATGTATTGTTCGAACTGCAGGTCAACCATGATCTGCGGCTGCGGCGGTACGCTGATGCCCTGCAGGGCATCCTGGATCTGTTCGGCGGAGAGTTCCTGGGACATAAGTACACACTCGGGGCTGAGCGGCGATTCTAACCCGATCATGCTGGCCAGGGGTGACGCGAAAGGCCATCACTCTGTTGCAATTTGTCGCTATTCCCCATCGAGGCGCCGGGCATCGGGTTATAATCCCGCTCTTTTTTCCCGGAGCGACGTCATGTCCCTGCCCAGCCTTCGTCTCAAAGCCAATGCCGACCGCCGCCTGCGCGCCGGCCACCTGTGGGTCTACAGCAACGAAATCGACGTCGCCGCGACCCCGCTGCATGGCTTCAAGGCCGGTGACCAGGCGATCCTCGAAACTGCTGGCGGCAAGGCCCTGGGCATTGTCGCCATGAGCCCGAACAACCTGATCTGCGCTCGCCTGCTGTCGCGCGACGCCAAGCTTGCGCTGGACAAATCGCTGCTGGTGCACCGCATCAACGTTGCCCTGTCGCTGCGCGAGCGTCTGTTCGACAAGCCGTTCTACCGCCTGGTGTACGGTGACTCCGACTTGCTGCCAGGCCTGGTGGTCGATCGCTTCGGCGACATTCTGGTGGTCCAGCTCGCTTCGGCGACCATGGAGCAACACAAGGATGACGTGATTGCCGCGCTGGTCCAGGTGCTCAAGCCAACCGGCATCCTGTTCAAGAACGATTCGGCCGCGCGCGATGCCGAAGGCCTGGGTCGTTACGTTGAAACCGTGTTCGGCCTGGTGCCGGAGTGGGTTGCCCTGGAAGAGAACGGCGTGAAGTTCGAAGCCCCGGTGATGGAAGGCCAGAAGACCGGCTGGTTCTATGACCACCGCATGAACCGCGCGCGCCTGGCACCGTACGTCAAGGGCAAGCGCGTGCTCGACCTGTTCAGCTACATCGGTGGCTGGGGCGTACAGGCCGGTGCCTTTGGCGCCAGCGAAGTGTTCTGCGTCGATGCCTCCGGCTTTGCCCTGGACGGCGTCGAGCGTAACGCCGGGCTCAACGGCATTGCCGAAAAACTGACCTGCATCGAAGGCGACGTGTTCGAAGCCCTGAAAGAACTCAAGGCTTCCGAAGAGCGTTTCGACGTGATCGTGGCCGACCCGCCCGCCTTCATCAAGCGCAAGAAAGACCTGAAGAACGGTGAAGGCGCCTACCGCCGCCTGAACGAACAGGCCATGCGCCTGCTGACCAAAGACGGCATCCTGGTCAGCGCATCCTGCTCGATGCACCTGCCTGAAGACGACCTGCAGAACATCCTGCTGACCAGCGCCCGCCACCTGGACCGCAACATCCAGCTGCTCGAACGCGGCGGCCAAGGCCCGGATCATCCGGTCCACCCGGCAATCCCGGAAACCCGCTACATCAAGAGCATCACCTGCCGCTTGCTGCCGAACAGCTAAGGCGTGATGCAATAAAAAATCCCGGCCTGGTGCCGGGATTTTTTTTGCAAAAAAAGAACTTAAAATTCAATAATCTACAGTTGATAAAAGTTCCACAAAGACACTAAAAGATAGATCCTACGAATCACAACGAAAAACCTCACGCACTACTCCACCAGTAAGCCACTACTCTCTTGATGTCGCCACGATGCGACGCCCACAAAAAAGGAGAGAAATCATGAAAGAAGTAATTCTGGAATGCAAAAAACTGGCAAACCTCAACTACATCGTAAAAGCCAAATAAATTTGGCCTGAGTAAGGCGTAGTGCCGGCCTACGCCTCACTTTTCCGGAAAAATATCATGATAATCAATCCAAATGGCTTTCTACTGCCCAGTGGCTCCGGACTTGTATTCTGGAATTTCGAGGAGCACAGACAGTTCGAGTTAACTGGAAAGCACCTTCAACGCCTTATAGAACTTGCAGAGAACATAAACAACTACTGCGCTGATCATCCACTCGACCAAGATTTTTGCAACACCAATATCTTGATTGACAAACCTTCACTTACACCTACGTGGGGCTGGGATGAGCTATCACGGTTATTTCATTTGGGAACGCGAGATATTCCCTACGAAGACACTCCTACCGACGAAGCCACTTGGACAGCCGCGTACCTACAGCATTGCAGCGATGCACTTAAGCAACCGTTTCCTACTGAAACCTTTGAAGCCATGGCGCCCGCCTCTGTGCACCTTGAAAAACCGGACGCTAATTACACCGAATTACCGCTACTAACAACACGCGCCACCTCACGCGTTTTTAGTAGAAATCCAGTATCGCTAGATCTACTCAGTGAGATACTTTTTTACACCTTGGGATTTATCGACGAACGTGCTTTACCTGAATCGACTTGCCTCCCCATCAGCTTACGGCAACGTCGCTGTAGTCCTTCAGGCGGAGGGCTAAACTCAACAGAGGGGTACCTCTATGCGAAAAATATAGAGGGTTTGGATGCTGGACTATATTTTTACAACCCTGCGCATCATGCTCTTCATTCATGCACACACCAACTGCCGGATTTGGGTGAATTACTATCAGGACAACACTTCATCAACACGTTACCCTTCGGGATATTTCTAGCTTCGAGGTTCGATAAACTGTGGTGGAAATATAAACATTCTCGCGCTTATCGCATGGCGCTGATTGAAGTCGGCCATATTTCTCAAACCTTTCAATTGGCCGCAACTCATTTTGGCCTAAAAACATGGCTAACAGGCGCAATAGATGAACGTGCAGTCGAGTCCCTTATCAATCCAAAAAACCCGGCCGCGCAAATATTATTTTTTGTGGGTGCTGGGCACGGCGAAAACGAACCTGCTCCTCGAAAACTTTCCAACCTCATAAACACCTAGACGTTCTAAAGAGGCCGCCATGACTCAGGACCCATTAAGCCCCAGAACCAGTAACACATTTAAACACTGGGACATTGAAAGCAGCGTAAGATCCCGACCCAATCGATATTTACTTACGCAAGAAGCGATACAATCATCGACCACAAAAAATTGGTTCCCTCCAATTATGCTACCCTTCTTAAGACATCCTGCCATCAGCGTAATGCCTGACCACTCAATAAAATATCTCCAAGCACACTACCTTGTTCACTTTCTAGACTATACAACGACGCTGGAGCACACCATCGTCAACCGGGCCGTAGAAAATATAGTCCACGACCGAATGGGAATAACATTCAACAAGAATGTCCGTGACGCCGGTCTTAAAATTTATACAGACGAAGGCTATCACGCACAGTACTCCGCCGTATTGGCCGAACAAGTTGCCAATCACTTCACCCTGGCCAGAATGAGTTCAGCTCGCATTTCAAAACTTAACGACTTACTACGATCTGCGGATCAAAAACACCTACCTTTAGTCCAATTCCTCGTGGGCTTTGTGTCAGAGACAGTTATTGCCACCGAGTTGCTGGACCTTACGCGCCATAAACTGATTACTCCCGTCCATCACGCATTCCGTGACCACCTGCATGATGAAGCAAGACACGCGCAATATTTTTCTGAGTGTTTTGTTTCGGTCTGGCAACACCTTCCAACAGCTGAAAAGTTGCTCGCGGTGGATTACATTATCGAAATTTTAGACGTCTTCTGCCAATTCGACGAACCGTGGCTATCCATCAGCCTGATGTCCTGTCCAACCCCTCCTGTTTACCCTCATGAGATCATCAATGAAAGTCGAAAATGGGCAACCGAGCGTAGAAAGTTATCAGCCCTTGGCACGCTAGAAGCCATAAAGCGTACTGATCTACTCAATACCACGGCCTTTAAGAAATCATTCGTTCAGCAGGGTTTGATCGATGAGTGTTAGGTCCACCTCCAAACGCACCATTCGTACAGAAATGCTCATCATCCTACTGCTAATGATGAGCTTGCTCGGCGTTTTCCCGCTAGATGTGATCTTGCCGTCGTTCCCGGCATTAGGCGCGCAGTTTGCCGTCGAGACCACCCAGATTGCCTACTCGATCAGTCTGTTTGCCCTCGGCGTCGGCGTGTCCCAGTTAGTGATCGGCCCGCTATCCGACAGAATTGGACGCAAACGCCTGCTACTGTTGGGGCTGCTGGCTTCGATAACGGGCGCTGTGGGCTGTGTGCTATCAAGCCACTACCTCATGTTCATCGGCTTTCGAATGTTGCAGGCGCTGGGCTGTGGATGTTTTGTACTGACCCAGGCGCTTGTTCAGGATCTCTTCGAAGGCAAGCAACGCAACACCCTGCGCATCTTGCAGACGAGTGCGAGCGGCCTGTTCATTTCCCTGTCACCACTGGCGGGAAGCTGGTTGCAACAGGCCCTTGACTGGCCCGGCAGCTTCATCGTGTTCGCCTTGATCGCCTGTGTGGTCCTACTGATGAGCCTGTTCTGGCTGGGGAACGATGTTCACAGACGTGATGCAGACTTAAGCTTTTTATCCACCTACCGCGAAATCTGCAGCAATCGGCCATTCATGGCCTATAGCGCGATTGCCGCGATTGCCTTTGCCTGCCATTTTTCCTTCATTGTTGTGAGCCCCCTGCTGTTCATGGACAGGTTGGGACTCTCCACCTACGCCTTTGCCCAGGTGTTTGTTCTGTACGGCGTCGCTTATGTCGCGGGCGGAGTGGTTGCAGGGCGCTTGAACCAGCGAATGAACACTTCCGTGCAGATGCTGGTTGGCTTGAGCCTGATTGGCTTGGCGGGTGTGATCATGCTGACCTGGTACTTACTGGGCCCACTCTCGCAGGCCTCGATCCTACTGCCCATGATCATCGCCACGACCGGCACCACCTTGACGCGCCCGGCAGCCACCAGTTGCGCCCTGGCGTTACAGCCATCTCGTGCAGGGGCAGCAGCATCCATGATCAGCACCCTGGTATTTGCCGTAGGTGCCGCCACCAGCAGTGCCGTTGCAATGTTCAGCGAACACTTGATGGTGGGACTAGGGGCTGGCTTCGTGGTGTTGGCGGCAGGTGCCATGCAGTTACTACCACGTCACCCGCATCGTGCTTTAGACCCAACCACCTGAGCACCCAAAAGTCCCGGCCATGTGCTTAGGGCTGCTTTGCAGCCCATCGCGGCACAAGGCCGCTCCCGCAGGAGTAGTAGCGTTAACGGTTGGGCTGCCAGGTCAAATCGTCGCCATCGAGGGTCAGCGTCTTGTAACGCGGCATCACCGGTTTCATCTGCCCATTGCGGATCAGTTGAACCAGTCGCTCGGTGTTATCGCGAATGCTGTGCAGGCTACCGACCTCGCGCCACTCACCCTCGCCCTCGCGGGCAAACAGGAAAACGCTCGACGCATAGGTATGCCGCGGGATCATCAGCACTTCGTTGCGCCCGTCGCCGTCCATGTCCACCCCCCACAGAAAGCACCCCCTGCCGCCGCACTGGCTCTGGGCCATGACCATCGTGGCGAACGCCTCGCTGCCAGGTTGCTCAGGCCCCAGCCATTCGAGTTTCGGGCCGCGAGTGTCCTCGGCATACCGGACATGGGCTTCATCCATGATCCCCAGCAGCTTTTCCCGACCTTGTGCGTCGAACAGCTCATCCGTTTTGAGCCGCGCTTCCAGCGCCTTGAACGCCTCGCGTCCCGGCTTGCCAAGGCGGTGGTACAAGGTTCTGGCATCGAACTCCTGGATCGCGGTACGCCCGCTAAGCAGGCGCTCGACCTGGTTGTTCGCACTGATCTGCAGAGGGTTCAACAGTGGCGTGTAGAACAGCACCACGAGCACCGCACTGAGCAGGGCAATCCACGGGTTGCTCACCCGCAAGCTGTGCAGCCAGCCCTGGCGCGATGCGAACACCGCCCAGAGTGCGGCCAGGCTATGTACCTGCATCACGCCGATCAACAGCAGGGCGAGGATGCGCTCAGGCGTCAGGCCGTATTGATCTACTCGCAACCAGCTTGAATAGCCCGCCAGCGCTACCAGCACCGGCAAGCACAGCAGGCAGGCCTCGACCAGACGCTTGAGCACGCCCGGATAGGGATTGGCCTGATGGCCATCCTGGAACACGCCGTTGAGCAAAAACAGGTTGGTCGCCACCAGCAACAACAGAATGGTGGTCGAATAGCCGGTGTTCCAAACTGGCTGCAGCCCGGTAAACGGCAGGGCCAAGCTGAACAGTACGGCGATCAGTGCACTGAGCGGCAGCAGTACCCGGCACAGGGTCAGCAGGACGCCGCGCAGCAAGCCGATGACCTTTTCGTTCTCAAGGCCCATGCGCATGCCCAAGGAGAACACCACCGCCAGCCCGATACGCAACACCGGTGCCGAGGTCAGTACGTCTTCGACCTGAGGGATGCCGAGCATCAGGAACAATCGCCCACACAGCCACAGCAGCAGCCAGAACAACAAGGTAAACAGCAGCGCCAGGAGGACAATGAAGACGTTGTTCCAGGCATGCCGGAACAAGTCTTCATAACGCGGCCGCAGCCCTTCGCGGGTTGGCCAACTGAGGATGAAGGCGGTGCCGATGTAAGCGAGGACAATCGCTGCCAGCCACGAGCTTTGCCAGACCCAGCCCAGGGTGTCCTGGCTGAAGGTCCAGCTACTGATAAAGCCAATCAGCAGGGTCAGGCCCAGCACCAGCCAGCCCGTACCGCGTTGCAATACCGCGCTGCCGAGCAGTTGCAGGTTGGCCCCGGCCACCAGCACAGCAGAACACAGGCCGAATGGCAGCCCGGCGATATCGATTTGGATGTGCCTGGCGTAGAGGAACACCAGGCCCTGTATCAGGCCGATGGCCACGTAGAACAGTAAAGATCGACTTGTCGCAGGCATTGCAAATCCTTTTGGCCAGTGGGGTGCGAGGCGCGCAAGTCTACCCAAAGCCGGCCCACCGACGCCAAGGCCTTTACCTTGCGGGCTGCGCCAACGGCCAATTATCACAACGCCATTCCCTCAAGGCCGCAGCGGTGTAGAATCGGGCTATTCATCGCCAGTCATCCCCGGCGGGTTTATGAGCTCTGGCCGAGCGCACGGCGATCCCGCGGCGTCCTCGGCTTCATCCGTACCAGCGGCCACCTGCCTTCGGTGCAAAGGACAAGAGAAGCTCACTCCCCTTTTTGTTACCTGATTAGCCGCCAGGAGTGCTTCATGCCTGATTACCGCTCGAAAACGTCCACCCACGGCCGCAATATGGCCGGCGCCCGCGCCCTCTGGCGTGCCACCGGGATGAAGGACGAAGATTTCAAGAAACCGATCATCGCCATCGCCAATTCCTTCACCCAGTTCGTCCCGGGCCATGTGCACCTGAAGGACCTGGGCCAGTTGGTAGCCCGCGAGATCGAGCGCGCCGGTGGCGTGGCCAAGGAATTCAACACCATCGCAGTCGACGACGGCATCGCCATGGGCCATGACGGCATGCTCTATTCGCTGCCAAGCCGCGAGATCATCGCCGACTCGGTCGAGTACATGGTCAACGCCCACTGCGCCGACGCCATCGTCTGTATTTCCAACTGCGACAAGATCACCCCCGGCATGCTGATGGCCTCTCTGCGCCTGAACATCCCGGTGATCTTCGTTTCTGGCGGGCCGATGGAAGCCGGCAAGACCAAACTGGCCAGCCACGGCCTGGACCTGGTCGACGCCATGGTCATCGCCGCCGACGCCACTGCCAGCGACGAAAAAGTCGCCGAGTACGAGCGCAGCGCCTGCCCGACCTGTGGTTCATGCTCGGGCATGTTCACCGCCAACTCGATGAACTGCCTGGTCGAAGCCCTGGGCCTGGCCCTGCCGGGCAACGGCTCGACCCTGGCCACCCACAGCGACCGCGAGCAACTGTTCCTGCAGGCGGGCCGCACCATCGTCGAGCTGTGCAAGCGCTTCTACGGTGACAACGACCAGAGCGTACTGCCGCGCAGCATCGCCAACTTCAAGGCGTTCGAGAACGCCATGATGCTCGACATCGCCATGGGCGGTTCGACCAACACCATCCTGCACCTGCTGGCCGCCGCCCAGGAAGCCGAGATCGACTTCGACCTGCGCGACATCGATCGCCTGTCGCGCAAAGTGCCGCAGCTGTGCAAAGTGGCGCCAAACATCCAGAAGTACCACATGGAAGACGTCCATCGCGCCGGCGGCATCTTCAGCATTCTCGGCTCGCTGGCCCGCGGCGGCCTGCTGCACACCGACCTGCCGACCGTGCACAGCCCGAGCATGGAAGAAGCCATCGCCAAGTGGGACATCACCCAGACCAGCGACGAAGCGGTTCACCACTTCTTCAAGGCGGGCCCCGCCGGCATCCCGACCCAGACAGCGTTCAGCCAGTCTACCCGTTGGGAAACCCTGGACGACGACCGCGAGAATGGCTGTATCCGCAGCTTCGAGCACGCCTATTCGCAAGAGGGCGGCCTGGCGGTGCTGTACGGCAACATCGCACTGGACGGTTGCGTGGTGAAAACCGCCGGCGTCGACGAGTCGATTCATGTCTTCGAAGGTAACGCCAAGATCTTCGAAAGCCAGGACAGCGCCGTACGCGGGATCCTTGCTGATGAAGTGAAGGCTGGCGACATCGTCATCATCCGCTACGAAGGCCCCAAAGGTGGCCCGGGCATGCAAGAGATGCTCTACCCAACCTCGTACCTCAAGTCCAAAGGCCTGGGCAAAGCCTGTGCGCTGCTCACCGACGGCCGCTTCTCGGGCGGTACTTCGGGCCTGTCGATCGGCCACGCTTCACCAGAAGCCGCTGCCGGCGGCGCCATCGGCCTGGTGCAAGATGGCGACAAGGTGCTGATCGACATCCCCAACCGTTCGATCAACCTCTTGGTCAGCGATGAAGAGCTGGCGGCGCGGCGTGTCGAGCAGGACAAGAAAGGCTGGAAGCCGGTGGAAGTGCGACCACGTAAAGTGACCACCGCACTGAAAGCCTACGCCCTGCTGGCCACCAGTGCCGACAAGGGCGCGGTGCGCAACAAGGCGCTGCTGGACGGGCTGTAAGTAAAAAATCGCGGGGCAAGCCCGCTCCTACAGGTGTGTAGGAGCGGGCTTGCCCCGCGATAGCCTCAACTCAGTACTTGGCCCGCAAGGTCAACGTCAGGTTGCGCGGCTCGCCATAGAAGTTCGACCCCCACGAACTGTCCACACGCTCATAGTAGGTCCGATCAAACAGGTTGTTGGCCGTCAGTTTCGCCGACAGGTTGTCGTTGAACTTGTACCCCACCTGGGCTGTGGTAAGGGCATAACCGCCCTGAACAAAGTCCACGTCACGCTTGTAGTACGTGGCACTCACCGCACGCACCCCACCACCCACGCTGAAGTCCTTCAGTGGCCCGTCGGTAAACTCGTAATTCGTCCACAGGTTGAAGTTGTGCTTGGGCGTGATGGTAGTGCCCTGGTTGGTGTCCTCGCCGCTCAGCGACTTGAGCATGGTGAAGGCGTAACCGGTGCTGATGCTCCAGTTGTCGGTAAGGTTGCCGCTCAGCTCGGTTTCCCAGCCCTGGCTACGAATCTTGCCCTGGGGCTCGTAGTACTGACTGTTGGCCACAAGCTCGGCACGGTTCTCGTCATAGATGCGAAACAGCGCCACGCTGCCGTTCAAGCGGCCATCGAAGAACTCGCGCTTGAGGCCGATTTCGTACTGTTTGCCTTTGCGCGGAGCAATGGTCTGGCCCCCACTGTCGACATCGGTCTGCGGCTTGAACACGCTGGTGTAGCTGGCATAGGCCGACAGTTCCGGGGTCAGCTTGGCGATCAGCGCCGCGTAAGGGATGACCTTGCGGTTGATGTTGGTCTCGGTGTTGCTGAAGTTGTTGAAGAAGGCGTTGGCGTTGTGCGCTTCACTATCGAACCAGGTCACCCGGCTGCCGAGGATCACGTCCAGCCAGTCGGTAGCGCTGATCTTGGTGCGGGCATAGAGGCCGTACTGGTGCGACTTGGACCAGTTGCCGTTGTCCATCTCGTACTTCTGCTTGGGGATATTGATGCTGCCCGGATCAAAGACATTGGTGTCGAAGTATTCACCACCACCGTAAGTGAAGTCCTTGTCCAGGTGCTGGTACTCGGCGCCCACGGTCATCTCGTGGGTACGGCCGAAGGCTTCCACCGGCAAGGTCACGAAGCTGTCCAGGCCCAGCGTCTTGATGTGGGTGTAGTAGGAGTAAGCCACCGCCGAACTGGCACCCGTGGCCGGGTCTACCGCGCCGTCGCTCCAGGTGAAGTTGCGCGTCGGGGTTTCCGCGTCGCGGTAGGTCAGCGAGGTTTTGAACTGGCCACCGTTGTCCAGGGTGTGGTCAGCCTCGAAGAAGCTTTCCCACACATGCTCATCCAGCTCGTTCCACTTGGCGTCGACAAAAGTCGAGCGTTTCACGTCCAGCAGCTTGCCGTTGGCATAGGCCGGCAGGCCAAACGCGGGGGTGGAATGGTTCTTCTGGTAGGCGCCGCCCAACGACAGGGTGGTGTCCGGGGTCACGTCATACTCAAGCCGGCCGTAGACCATCGGCCGCTCGTTCTGGGCGTAATCGACGAAGGACTTGTTGTCTTCGTAGGCGGTGACAAAGCGCCCGCGCAGGCTGCCGTCGCTGTTGAGCGGGCCGGTGATGTCCACGGTCGAGTGGTAGTGATCATAAGAGCCTGCCGACAGCTCGCCACTGAGGGCGAACTGGCCGAGGGCACGCTTGCGCACCAGGTTGATGGTGCCGCCAGGCTCGCCGGCGCCTTGATACAGGCCGGAAGGCCCGCGCAACACTTCGACCCGGTCGAACATCGCCAGGTCGAAGCTGGTCATCAGGTCGCCCTGGCCGGTCATTTGCGAAACGCCGTCGACCTGCACCTGGTCGACCAGAAAGCCGCGCACGTAGACGTCATTGAGGCTGGAGCCGGAGTTATAGCTCTTGATGGTTGCCCCGGTGACCTGACGCATGGCGTCCTGCAGGCTATTCATGTTCTGGTCGTCCATGCGCTGACGAGTAACGACCGACACCGATTGCGGAATATCCTTGAGCTTCTGCTCGCCCTTTCCGATGGTCAACGCACCCGTGGTGTAGGACTGACTTCCTTCGGTGGTGGCGCCGAGCACCTTGCCGCCGACCATGATCGCCCCCAACTGCAACGCGTCGTCTTTGCCCTGGCGTTTTTCCAGGGTCACGCTGTCGCGGTCGATGTAGCTTGCGCTCAGGCCAGTGCCGGCCAACAGCCTGGCCAAGGCCTGATCCTGTGGATAACTGCCATTCAAGCCTGGGGAGCGCAGGCCCTGGGTCACCTCGGCACCGACCAGCACCTGCACCCGGGTCACTGCACTGAAGGCTGCCAGCGCCGCATCCAGCGATTGCGCCGGGATCTCAAAGCGATAGACCTGCGCTTGCGCGGCAGGCGCCGCTAGGGTCGGCATCGCCAAGGTGCCGCAGCCCAGGGCAATGGCCAGGCTCAACAGGGTCGGCAGGCCGGGCAGGCGCCGGGTGGCAGTGGTGTTTTCCATCAGTGGTGCTCCCCAGAATCGTCGAAGTCGTAGAGTGGCGCCGCACTATCTGAGAGTGCTTATTATTTGCGCCTACGAGATCAAGGACGTCTGCTGCTGGGGAAACCCTGAAACTTTTGTAAGAAATTTTTCAGCCTTCGCGCAATACCCGCAGGTACGGCGTGTAATGCTCGGCGTGCAAGCCCAAGGTGTGGGTCAAGGCCTTGAGCACGGCATCGGGCTTGTCGATCTCGAAAACCCCCGAGACTTTGCGCTGGCGCAGGCTCTCGCCCAGCACCAGGGTCTGCCCCGGCCAGTAACGGTTAAGGGCATCGACCACCTCGGCCAGCGGCTGCTCGCGGAACACCAACTGGCGTTGGCGCCAGGCGAACTCGGCGGCCACATCGAAGGCATGCTCGCGACTCAACTGAGCGCCGCGGTACTCGACGGCTCGGCCGGGTTCAAGCAGTACGGACTGCTGGTTGTCGGCGCTGACCTGGACCTTGCCCTGCGCCACTCGTACGCGGGTCTGCTCGCCTTGCCGGGCGACGCTGAAGCGCGTGCCAACAACCTTGACCCAGCCATCACCGGAGCGAATCACAAACGGTCTTGCCGGGTCACGACTGACCTCGAACCAGGCCTCGCCACGTAACAAGCGCACTCGCCGCTCGCCATCGGCCAGCTCGACCTGCAGGGCCGTGTCGGTGTTGAGCTGAAGTTGCGAACCGTCTGCCAGGGCGATGCTGCGCGACTCCCCGGTGGCGGTGGCATAGTCGGCGCGCCAGCGGTCCGGCCAGGGGCTGTACGCCAGCAAACCGATCATCAACAGCACGGCTGCAGCACTGGCCCAGAGCTGCAGCCGTGGCCGGCGCCAACGTGCGTGCTGGGCCTGGCGAATCTGCCGCGCCGACTCACGCAAGGCACCCAGCAGGCCAAGCACCTCATCCCAGGCCTGAGCCTGGGCCGGGCCCCGGGCCAACCAGAGAGTAAAGGCCTCGCGCTCCTTGGCCGTGACATCGTCGGCCTGCAGGCGGTAGTACCAGCCACTGGCTTGGGCGAACAGATCGCCGGCATCCGTGGCGTGAGGGTCGGTCATCGGAGTATCCATCGCTGCAATCGGCCGCTTCATGGACGCGGCCCCGGCGTGCCGCTGAGCAGGCGCGCCTTGATGAAGGCCCGACATTCGATCAGCGCACGGCGCAATTGGTATTCGACACTACGCGGGGAAATGTGCAGCCGTTCGCCAATTTCCCGGTAGGAACATTCGTCGACATGATAAAGCAGGAAGATATGCCGGGTCGCCTCGGGCAGGGCTTGAATAGCTTCATGCATCAAGGCTTGCTCCTGCAGCACAGACAATTGCTCGTCGGCACCGGGCGTTTCGCAGGCCAGCTCCTCGCTGGGTTCTCCGCCGTCCAGGCGCTCGCGGCGAATGGATTGACGCTGATGATCGCGCACCAGGTTGCTGGCAATGGTGAAGAGGAAGGCCGGCAGATTGTCGATTTTCTTGTCGGCAGGCAGCCGCGCAAGACGCAGGAATGATTCCTGAGTCAGGTCGGCTGCCACCTGAGCGTTACCGGTGCGGCGTGCAACAAAAGCTTCCAGCGCTTTCTTGTGCTCGGCGAACAAGCGGGCTATCTGCGTATTCCACGAAGACACGGTACTTCCTGGCGATGGACCTCAAGGTGAGCGCACGCTAGCAGAAGATGAGATAGATTCGCAATTGATATCTATTTTGTGAGCTGCGGGGATTTCATCGCGGGGCAAGCCCGCTCCCACCCCTACTGGATCTGCTCCGGCGTGACGATCACCCAGTTCTTGTCTGCCGTCACCGGCAAGCCCTCTTTGGCCTGGGCCGCCGCATGCTTGGCGATCATGCCGTTGAGCTGGTCCATGTACTTGGCCTTGCGATTTATCCACAGGTGGATGCCGCCCTTGGCCACGTCGACGCTATGGAACTGCATGTAGCCATCGCTGCTGGGCGTATCGCCACCGACCAGCACCGGCTTCTTCCATTCATCGATATAGGTCAGGATCGCCGCCTGCTTGCCCGCCATCCAGGTGGCCGGGGTCCATAGGTAAGGGGTCAGCTCCAGGCCCAGGTTGGCCTGCGGGTCATAACTGCCAGCGCTGATCTGCTTGCGCGCGGTGGTCAGGGCACCACTGCTGCGGTCCTTGAGCAGCAGGCTGACGCCAATCACGTTCTGCGGTTTGACGTTGTAGCCGTACTTGGGATCGGCGGCGACCATGCGCACCAGCTCTTCGGAGGCCGCGGTCATCACGTAGACCTCGATGCCGTTGTCCATCAGCTTGTTGAACAGCTCAGTCTGGCCGGCGAACACTTTCGGCGGCTGTACCTCGATGCTCTTGACCTGATCACCCTCGTAATAGGTGCTCGGCACCGGCTTGCCCGATACCATCAGCTCATCGACATAGCCCTTGAGCTCCTTGAGGGTGAAACCGGAAAACACCTGGGCAACCCACGGGTAGCAGACCATGTCGTCGATTTCGCAGAGCCGGTAGTAGTAACTGAACAGGCTCTCCTTGTGCTCGGCGGTGTCTTTGAAGGGGATAAGCTTGAGCGAAGGGTCGAGCTTGTCGCGGCTGAGCAGGCCTTTGTTCTCCATGAATGGCAACAGCGATTCTTCAAGGTCGAAGCGGTAGCTGGTGTTGTCCATGTCAAAGACCGCGTAATTGCCCTTGTTGGCATTGGCGGCAATCATGCTGTCCAATTGCTTGGCAGCCGCGGCCGGCCAGTGCTTGAGTTCGGTGGCCCAGCTGTGTCCGGCCAATAACAGGGCAAGGCCGGCGGCGAGGATTTTCGGAGCAGACGTCATGTGCATTTCTCCAGAAAAGTGGCCCGCCCACGCTAGCAAAACCGCACATGCACACCGACCCGACAACGACACCGACACGCCCCTGAGCGGCCACGAGCATTCTGTTTACGACCTGTTGTTATTCCAAAAACGACTATCTAAATTCCATTTCGATATAAATTCGTTGGTTTTCATGCTGTTAGCATTTCCGTTCGTAATCGCACACAGAGGCGATGCCCCGCCTTTTCTCCTGGAGCTTCAATGAATCTGCCGTTGTCTCTCAACTTGCTGGCGTTCCTGGCGTTGCTGCTAGGGCTGGCACAAACCCGTCATGGCAACTGGAGCCTGGCCAAGAAGGTCCTGGTCGGCCTGATCCTCGGCGTGCTGTTCGGCGCCGCCCTGCATGCCATTTATGGCGCGGGCAACCCGGTGCTCAAGGCGACCATCAGCTGGCTCGACCTGGTCGGCAACGGTTATGTGCAGTTGCTGCAAATGATCGTCATGCCGCTGATCTTCGCCTCGATCCTCAGCGCCGTCGCGCGTCTGCACAACGCTTCGGCGCTGGGCAAGATCAGCTTCCTGACCATCGGCACCTTGCTGTTCACCACGGCGATTGCCGCGCTGATCGGCATCGTCCTGACCAACCTGTTCGGCCTGACCGCCGAGGGCCTGGTCGCCGGCACCGCCGAAACCGCGCGCATGGCTGCGATCCAGAGCGACTACGTGGGCAAGGTCAGCGACCTGAATATCCCGCAACTGCTGCTGTCGTTCATCCCCAGCAACCCGGTAGCCGACCTGGCCCGAGCCAAACCGACCTCGATCATCAGCGTGGTGATCTTCGCCGTGTTCCTCGGCATGGCGGCCTTGCAACTGCTCAAGGATGACGCGGAAAAAGGCAACCGCGCCCTGGCCGCCATCGATACCCTGCAAGCCTGGGTGATGCGCTTGGTGCGTCTGGTGATGAAGCTCACCCCTTATGGCGTGCTCGCGCTGATGACCAAGATGGTGGCCAGCTCGAACCTGGACGACATTCTCAAGCTCGGTAGCTTCGTGGTGGTGTCGTACCTGGGCCTGGGCCTGATGTTCGTGGTGCATGGCCTATTGCTGGCACTGAGCGGCGTGAACCCGCTGCGTTTCTTCCGCAAGGTCTGGCCGGTGCTGAGCTTCGCCTTCACCAGCCGCTCCAGCGCGGCAAGCATCCCGCTGAGCATCGAGGCACAAACCCTGCGCCTGGGTATTCCACAGTCGATCGCAAGCTTTGCTGCATCGTTCGGCGCGACCATTGGCCAGAACGGTTGTGCCGGCTTGTACCCGGCCATGCTGGCGGTAATGGTGGCGCCAGCGGTGGGCATCGACCCGTTTGATCCGCTGTGGATTGCCACCCTGGTGGCGATCGTTACTCTGAGCTCGGCAGGTGTTGCCGGTGTGGGCGGCGGTGCGACCTTCGCCGCGCTGATCGTGCTGCCGGCCATGGGCTTGCCGGTGGAACTGGTGGCCTTGCTGATCTCGGTCGAGCCACTGATCGACATGGGCCGTACCGCGTTGAACGTGAACGGCGCGATGGCTGCGGGGGCGATTACCAGCCAGATGCTTCAGCAGACCGACAAGTCGGTGCTGGATGCGCAGGAGCATGTGCAACTGACGCATTCCTGAGATTTTCGGGAAGTTCATCGCGGGGCAAGTCGGGTCGCCGCATCGCCGCTCCCACAGGATTTAGATTATCCCTGTGGGAGATTCTATGG
>NZ_JAMDGZ010000018.1 GCF_028656935.1 Pseudomonas rubra | reverse complement strand
ATTTTTGCCTTATCTCGGCATAACCCCATAATGACTTTCAAGCGCCTCATAAAGCGATTTGTTCACCAACCGCTGACGCTCGGCAAACGGCACCACCAGCGTCGGGTCTTCGTCCAGGCGACCGTTGCGCAGCAACGAGGTCAAGGCGCGCTGCATGCCCAGTGAAGCACTCTGCAAGCCGGCATTGGCGTAGAGCACAATGCCGTAGCCGAGCTGGGCCAGCTCATCGCGGCTCAAGGTCGGTGTCTTGCCGCCAATCACGATGTTGATCAGGTTTGGCGTGCTGAACAGGTCCGGCAGGCGCCTGATGTCTTCAAGGCTTTCGGTCGCCTCGATGAACAGAATATCGGCGCCCGCCTCCACATAGCGGTGAGCGCGCTCGATCGCAGCCTCCATGCCTTCCACGGCGCAGGCGTCGGTGCGGGCGATGATCTGCACGTTGTGATCCTCGCGGGCATCGACCGCAGCCTTGAGTTTGCCAACCATCTCGGCACAGCTGATCACATCCTTGCCGTTGAAATGACCACACTTCTTCGGCAACACCTGGTCCTCGAACTGGATGGCGTCTGCGCCACTGCGCTCGAGCACATGTACCGAATGGCGCACATTCAAGGCATTGCCAAAACCGGTGTCGGCATCGACGATCAATGGCAGGTCGGTAGTATCGCGCACCCTGGCGGCATGTGCGGCCATCTCGTCCAGCCCGACGAAACCAAGATCAGGCAAACCGAGCGACATGTTGGTCACCCCCGCGCCGCTCAAATACAACGCCTGGAAACCAATATCGGTGGCGATTCGTGCGCTCAGCGCATTGAATACACCGGCGACCAGCAGCCCCTGGCGTGCCTCGACCTGGCGACGGAATGCGGCTCTGCGCTGCAAGCTTGAAACGCTCATGGAAACTCCTTATGGATTGAACTTGAACAGCTTCTGGGGGGTATGCATCATCACCTGGTCGCGCTCGCAGGGATCGGCCACCCAATCGAGCAGTGCCGACGTTGTCGCAGCGTAATCAACCCACTGCTGGTGTTGGGTGTGAGGCCAATCACTGCCCCACAGCAGCCGCGAACTGGAGAACGCCTGCAGCAGCAGTTTCGCAGCACGTTCACCGAAAGCACGACCGCAAGGGTCAGAGCACATCTGCGCACAGCGATAGGCGCCGGATAACTTGACCCAGACTCGCCCTGTGTCGCCTTGCGTGAGCAAGTACTGAAATCCGGGATCGGCCTCAGCCCGCTGCGGGTCCGGGCGACCGAAATGGTCGATTACCACCTTGCAACCGCCGTCCAACAATGCACCGAGCAGGTAAGGCAAGTCCTCGGCCTGGCACTGCACTTCAATGTGCCAGTCCAGGGCATTGATGCGGGCCATGAAACGTTGCCACAGCGGGCTGTGCAATTGCGGCAGCGCGCAACTGATCAGATTCAGTCGCACACCTACCACGCCCAGCCGTGCCAGCGCCTCAAGCTGTGCTTCGTCGATGTCCGGCTCTACCACCACCACGCCACGAAAACGCGAGGGATAACGCTTCAGTGCGGCCAGCAGGAAGGCATTGTCGGTGCCCAGAAAACTCGGCTGCACCAAAACACCATGGGAAATCCGGTTGGCCGCCAGCTGTTGCGCATAGTCATCCACGCTGGCGTTGTAGTCCGGCGTATGCCGCCGTTCCCGGGCCAGAGGCAAGCCCTGGATGAAGACGTGAGCGTGGCTGTCTATCGCGACCGCCGCAGGCGCGTCTTGAACGCACCAACGATCGGCAAACCCCTCGGCTGCTTGATCCTGGCTGATCGTTGTTTCGCCATCCCTGGTCATTGCACTTCCTTTTTACTGCCTGCCTGTGTGCAAGGCTTATTGGATCCGATCCATGACGTCATCCTATGAAAATCTTGGATTGACATCTATTATGTCAACGATCTATTTTCATATCGTGAGCTTATGGAAAACCGTCACCTGCGCTATTTCCTGGCGATTGCCGACACTGGCAGTATCACCCGCGCCGCCGAACATCTGGGCATCGCCCAGCCTGCGCTGAGCCAGGCCCTGGTGCGCATGGAAAAGGAGCTGGGGGTCAAGCTGTTCGAACGTTCGCGGCGCGGTGCACAGTTGACCTCGGCCGCCACTGCGATCATCGATGACATCCGCGTGAGCCTGGCCAGGATCGACTCAGCCACCCAGCGCGCACGCGCCATCGGTGCCAAACGCGCGGGTCGCCTGATCATTGGTTTTGTCTCCACGGCATTGTTCGGCGCCCTGCCCCGTGCGCTTGACCGCATGCAGGCAAGCTATCCAGGTGTCGAGGTCGTGCTACGAGAGATGAGCAATGCCGAGCAGGGCCTTGCTCTGCAACGGGGCGAAATTGATATCGGCCTGCTGCATACCCCCGTGTCGATCCAGGGCAACATGCGCGAGAAGCTCATCAGCCAGGACCCGTTGATTGCCGTGCTACCCAGTGGCTATGCCGTGGGCGATGACGGCAGGGTAAGCATGGAGCAGCTTGCCGCAACAGGCCTGGTGTGGTTTCCGGAACAGCAGTTGCCCTTGATTCGAAATGCCATTTTGGCCACGTTTCGCCGCCTCGGGCACCCGATCCAGATTATCCAGGAGGCCAACCGCACCCTGACAGTCGTCGCCTACGTTGCTGCCGGCCGTGGGGTTTCACTGTTGCCGGCAACGGTGCAGGCCTTGCAGTTCGATGGCATGAAATACAGCGAGATCCGCGATGGCGCCGACTTGCCGCATTTCGAACTCAGTGCCATCTGGCCTGCCCAGTCCAAGCCAACCATGGCCGACCGCTTCGCCGAGCTGCTGTTTGCCCAGTAGGCGCTTTACCGCAAAGTGGCCATTATTACGCCATTACCGCCATTCACCCTACCGTCACCCAATCCTTGTACTAGGATAGCTAGCACCACCCGCCGCAGGCCCAGGATGGAGCCCCAGACGCCGGCGGGTCACTGCACCACCGAACCTCATGGATGACACGATGAATTCGCACTTGCTCTTCCCGCAGATCGGCAAAGTCATTGCCAGCACCGGCAGCCGCCAGTTCCCGCGCATGTTGCACGACCTGATCCAGGCCCATCTGACCATCGACGCCATGCAGATCCGCCCGCTCTGCGTCACCTCTTGCGCCTACAACGGCGACGCTAACCTGATCAGTGAAACGGTGTTTTCCTCCGAGCCGTGTCCCGACGGCGACTTCAGCGACCCGTCACGCCTGCACTTGATTCGCCGCAAGGACGGCCATAGCCACGAGATCCGTGTGTTGCGCGCCGCTCACGGGTTCTCGGCGCGCGAACGCGGCCATCTGGAAGACATCTCGCCCTTGCTGCTGCCCATGCTGGACAAGCACATCAATGCCTTGCAGCCCACTGCCACCGAGCGCAGCGGGCCGGAGCGGCTGCAGCAGCGTTTTCTCGAGCGCCTGAGCCAGTCGGCCCTGGTGCTGTCGCAACGCGAGTGCCAGGTATGCCTCGGCCTGCTGGCCGGGCATACCGCACCGGAGCAGGCCGAGCGCCTGGAACTCAAGGTCAACACGGTGGAAAGCTACCTGCGCCGGGCGGCGATCAAGCTGGGAATCAGTGGCCGCCATGGGTTACTGCGCTGGATGTATGCCGACGCCTGAGCAAGGGCGCCGGCCTCAATCGCGCGCCAGTGCCTCGATCGGGTCCAGGCGCGCGGCATTGCGCGCCGGCACGAAGCCGAACAGCACCCCGATCAGGCTCGAACAGGCAAAGGCCATGACGATCGAGCCCGGCGAAAACACCATCTCCCATTGTTTGACGAACAACTCGAACAGGTAACCGATCCCGTACGACAAGGCGATGCCGACCACGCCGCCGAACAGGCAGACCATCACCGCCTCCACCAGGAACTGCTGGCGGATATCCGACTGGCGCGCACCCACCGCCATGCGGATGCCGATCTCCCGGGTCCGCTCGGTCACCGAGACCAGCATGATGTTCATCACCCCGATGCCACCCACCACCAGCGAAATCACCGCGATCAACGACAGCAGCAGGGTCAGCGAGCGGCTGGTTTTTTGCATCGTTTGCATGATGCTGTCGAGGTTGTTGGTGAAGAAGTCTTTGGTGCCGTGGCGCTGCAGCATCAGCTTGGTCACTTCCTCCTCCACCCGTTTGCTCGGCACACCGTCCTTGACCCGCACGCTGATGCTGTCCAGGTGGCGCTGGCCCAGCACCCGGCCCGCAGCCGTCTCGTAGGGCAGCCAGATGTTCAGAGTGTTGCTGGCGACGAACAGGTTCTTGTTCAGCGCGGTCACGCCGATCACCGTACACGGCAGGTTGCCGACCAGGATCACCTGCCCCAGCGGGTCGACACCCTGGCCAAACAGACGCTTGCGGGTGTTGTGGTCGATCACCACCACCTGCGCCTGGCGCTGGGCATCCTCGGCACTGAAGACGATACCGGCGGCCAGGGGAATGTTGCGCACCTGGAAATAACGCTCGCTGACGCCGTTGAGCTGTACATCGACATCCAGGTTGCGATAGCGCACCAGGGTGCTCTGGCCGATCACCGGGGTGGCGCTGTCGACGTAATACAGCGCGTTGAGCGCGACCACATCCGCCGGGACCAGGGTTTCGATGGCCTTGGCCCGGCTATCGCCGAAGTTGCTCCCCGAAAAGATATCGATGGTGTTGCTGCCGATCGCCTGGATGTCCTTGAGCACGTAGCCCTTGGCGCCCTCGCCGATGGCCGAGATGGAGACCACCGAGGTGATGCCGATGACGATCCCGAGCATGGTCAGCAAGGTCCGCATACGGTGCGAGAGCAAGGCGATCCAGGCCATCTTGAAGGCTTCGCGAAACAACCCCAGGCTGGCCACCAGGCGGCGCCCTGCATGTGCCTGCGCCGCAGGCTCGCTGACCGAGGCGGTTGCAGGCGGGCGAACCGTGCGCCGGTCCGCGACAATCTGCCCGTCGCTGACCTCGATCACTCGCTCGGCGTGGGCGGCGACCTTGGGGTCATGGGTCACCAGGATCACCGTGTGCCCGGCGGCGTGCAGTTCCAGGAGGATGTTCATCACCTCCTTGCCGCTGTGGCTGTCCAGTGCCCCGGTGGGCTCGTCGGCGAGGATCACCTGGCCGCCGTTCATCAACGCCCGGCAGATACTCACCCGCTGCTGTTGCCCACCCGATAACTGGCTGGGCCGGTGTGCCAGGTGCCCGGCCAGGCCCAGGCGGGTCAGCAGGTCACGGGCGCGCTGGTGGCGCTGGGCCGGCGGTGTGCCGGCGTACACGGCGGGAATCTCGACGTTATGCAGGGCGTCCAGGTGCGCCAGCAGGTGGTAGCGCTGAAAGATAAAGCCAAAATGGTCGCGCCGCAGCGCCGCCAGGGCATCGCTGTCCAGGGCGCGGGTTTCCTGGCCGCCGACCTGGTAGCTGCCGCTGCTGGCGTGATCCAGACAACCGAGGATGTTCATCAGGGTCGACTTGCCCGAGCCGGAGGCACCGATGATCGCCACCAGCTCGCCGCTGTCGATCTGCAGGTCGATGTCCTTGAGCGCCAGGAACTCCCGGTCGCCTGCGCGAAAGCTGCGGCTGACGCCCTGCAAGCGCAGCAGCGGCTCTGCGGCCTTTGCCGCAGCAGCAGTGTGCGGGCGCAACTCAGCGGTCATGTCCATGCTCATGCGCCCGCCTCCTGCGTGACCGGATCACCGATCACTACCCGGTCGCCTTCGGCAAGGCCCTGGCGGATCTGCACCTTGACGTTATTGTTGATCCCGGCCTGGACGTTACGCACCTGGGCAAAGCCTTTGTCGTCGAGGACTTTCACCGGGTAGCTGCCATCGCCGTTGCGCGGACCCAGCGCCGCCACCGGCACAGTCAACACGCCCTCGGCGGTGTCGAGGACGATATGCACCTGGGCGGTCATCGAGATGCGTAGGCGATGCTCCGGGTTGGGCACCTCGAACAAGGCGTTGTAGAACACCGCGCTGCTCTGCTTGCCACCCCCGCTGGCGTTCTTGTCGGCGCTTTGCGCATAGCCTTGGGGGGCCGGCTCAGTGCCGCGCAGCGTGGCATGGTAGCGCTTGTCCTCGCCCAGGATGGTGAAGTACACCGGTTGCCCGGGGCTGATGTGGATCACATCGGCTTCCGAGACCTGGGCCTTGATGGTCATGGTGTCCAGGTCAGCCAGTTTGAGCAGCACCGGCGCCAGTTGGTTGGCAATCACCGTCTGGCCTTCCTGGGTGACGATGCCGACCACATGGCCATTGATCGGTGCGTTGATGCGGGTGTAGCCCAGGTTGACCCTGGCCGTGTCGATCTCGACCCGCGCACTCTTGATCTGCGCATCCAGTGAGCGTACCGCCGCTTGCTGCACCAGGTACCCGGACTCGGAGTTCTCGTAATCCTGGCGCGAGATCGCCTCGTCGCTCTGCAGTTCCCGGTAGCGCTCGTAGACGCTTCTGGCCTGGGTCAACTGGGCCAGGGCCGAACGTCGCTCGGCCTGCAGCTTTTCTTCGTCGACCTCGGCCTGGCGCAGGGTATTGCGCAGCACCAGCGGGTCAATCTCGGCCAGCCACTGGCCCTCGCTGACCTTGTCGCCCAGCTTGACCTTGAGCGACTTCAACTGCCCGGAGACCTGGGCGCCGACATCCACCTGCTTGACGCCTTCGAGCATGCCGCTGGCGAGCACGGCATTTTCAATGTCGCCCCGCTCAACCACCGCAGTGATGTACTGCGGCGGTTTGGCCGGGGCCTGGACGGCATACAGGGTGATGCCGAGCACCAGGGCTGCGGCGATGGCGAGGCTGATCTTGCGCATTTTGCTGGTTTTCATGACTACCTGCTGTTCAAGGGGGGGCACTACACGGCTCATGACAGTGTCGCCTTGGTCGCCAGTGCCTGGCCGTCGTGCCACCACGCCGCCAGGCTGAACACATCCGGCACCTTGAGGATGCTGAAGTGGTTGCCCGGTCCCTGCCACAGCGCCAACTGCGGCAGCAGCGTGTGCCACCCGACCTGCATGGCGGCATGTTCACGGGCGTTGCCGGCTTCATCCAGGCTCGGGTCGTCCACCAGCACCAGGCCTACCGGGCCGCTATAACGCAACAGCGGCCGGTAAGCGGTGCGCAGCGCCGTGGCGAAGGTGCGCACAGTGCCGTCCAGTACCCGTGGGCTGGAGCGCGGCGCCAACAACCCGCTGCGGACCATGGCGCCATGCAGTTGGCGTAACTGGTCATCGTCACTGGCCTCGGCAAAGGCCAATGGCTCGATGCCCAGGGCTTTGCCGCTGGACAGTTGCAGCGCCTCGATCAGCCGCTCCAGCGCTTCGGTCAGGGTGTAGGGCCGGCCACAGGTACTGCCCTCTCCTGGCGCTTCGCTGTCGACCAGGGTCAACGAATGCACCGGGCGGCCCATGGCCTGGAACCTGGCGGCCATGGCATGGGCCACCCAGCCACCGAACGAATGCCCAAGCAGGTTGAGCGGCCCGTGCGGATACAGCGCCTCGATGGCCTGCACATGGCACTCGGCGGCCGCTTCCACCGAACTGTGCGGCACCGCGCTGCCATCCAGCCCGCGCGACTGCAGGCCATACACAGGCCAGTCCGCGCCCAGCGCTTCGGCCAGGCCGATAAAGCTGGTGATGCTGTCACCCGCTCCCGGCACGCAGAACAGCGGCGCATGGGCGCCATGCCCACTCTGGATCGCCACCGGCACCGGCACCGGCGCTGCGCCTTGCACCGTGACCTGTTGCAGCGCCTGGCTGAGCGCCTGCCCCAGCACCTGTACCTGGGGCGCCTGCAGCATGCTCTGGTGGTCTCCCGGGACCGCGACACACCGCAACTGCTCAGCCGGCAACACCTCGGCCCAGCCCAGCGTCGGGCCGGCATGGCGCAGCAGCGGGTTAACCTGTTGCGCGCAGAACAACTGCACCGGCAGCGCCAACGGCGCCACGCGGTAGTGGGCCAGGGCGTGACCATGGGCCAGTTCACGTTCGAAATAATGACGCAACTGCTGGTCACTCGATTGCGCAAGGTTCGGTATCAGCTGCTCGGCCCGGCAATAGGCCAACAACATTTCGAAATCCTGCACCTGGGGCCGCAAACGCTCCACCTTGGCCAGTTGCTCGCTGCCAGTCTCACCCTGGGCTTGCCAATAGTCGTGACAGTACGCCAACAGATGCCGCTCAAGCAGATGTGCGCCCTGCCAGCGCGCCTTGCCGCGGTCGGTCAGGCGCGGCACATAGGTGTCGATCAGCCCGATAAAGGCTACCTGCTCGTCGGCCCCCAGTAACTGGGCGGCGATTTCGTAGGCCAGCACCCCGCCGAACGACCAGCCTGCCAGCCGATACGGGCCATGCGGCTGCACCGTGCGGATCTGCAGCAGCAGGCGCGCCGCCAGGCACTCCATGGTGCGCAGTTGCGCCTGGCCGGCGGCGATACCCGGCAGGCCGTAGATCGGGAAGTCACCGTCGATGTGTCGCCCCAGCGCCGGGAAGTACAGATCAAAGCCACTGAACTCATGCACCAGGAACAGCGGCGCTTGGCTGCCAGCGGCGCGCACGGTGACCAACCCAGTTTCTTCAGGCGGTGCTTCACGCGTCTCCAGGCATGCGGCCAGCTGGGCCACGCTCGGGTGCTGGAACAGCTCCACCAGGGTGGCCTGGGCATCAACCTTGGCCATCTCGGCGACCAGGCGGATCGCCAGCAGCGAATGCCCGCCCAGTTCGAAGAAGCTGTCATGGCGCCCGACCCGGGCCACGTCCAGCACCTGCGCCCAGCAATCGGCCAGGCGTTGTTCCAGCTCCGTCGCCGGTGCTTCATAGGCCGTCACGGCCAGGTCCTGCTCCAGCGGCAGTGGCAAGGCCTTGCGATCAATCTTGCCATTGTTGTTCAGCGGTAACGCCTCAAGGCCTACATAGGCGCTCGGCACCATGTACGGCGGTAGACGCTCACTCAGAAACCCACGTACGGTTGCCGCTTGCAGTGCAGGATCCTGGCGGGTGAACCAGGCCACCAGGCGCAGCGGCCCCGAATCCAGGCGCAAGGCCATGACCACTGCCTCGCTGATGCCCGGGCAGTGGCCCAGGTGCTGTTCGATTTCACCCAGCTCAATGCGAAAGCCACGGATCTTGACCTGATCGTCGTTGCGCCCCAGGCATTCGAGCTGGCCGTCTTCACGCCAGCAGGCCAGGTCGCCGCTGCGGTACAGCTTGGCCCCGGGACGCTCGTTGAACGGGTCGTCGATAAAGTGCTCGGCGGTCAATTGCGGGCGATGCAGATAGCCCTGGGCGACGCCATCACCACCGATGTACAGCTCACCGACCACCCCCAGGGGCACCGGCCGCAGGTGCGCATCAAGCACGTACACCTGGGTGCTGCCGATCGGTTTGCCGATCGGCACACTGCTGGCCGCTTCGGCAACGGCCCGCACCCGGCTGGTGGTTGCAAAGGTAGTGGTTTCGGTGGGCCCGTAGCAGTGCAGCAGGCGCAAATCCGGGGCGTGCGCCAGCAGGGTCCTGAAGGCTGCCGGGTCACTGCGTTCACCGCCGCACAGTAGCACCCGCAAGCCTGCCAGGGCGTCGGGGAGCAACTGCACGTACTGATTGAACAATGCCGTGGTCAGGAACAGCACCGTTACCCCCTGCTCGCACAAGGCTGTGGCAAAGCGCAGCGGATCGATCAGCGTCGGGTGATCGATCACCCGTACCTGGCCGCCATTGAGCAACGCGCCCCAGACCTCCATCGTACTGGCATCAAACGCCGGGTTGGCAGCAAAAGCGAAACGATCCTGTGGGTTGAAGTCAGCATAGCCGTCGTTGAGTACCAGGCGGGCAATACCACGATGGGCCACGCGCACGCCTTTGGGCGTACCGGTGGAGCCCGAGGTGTACATCACATAAGCCACGGCATCGACGCCCTGGGTCAGGTTCGGGTTGTACCTGGGCTGGGTATCGACTGCCACGGCATCCAGGTCAATGCGGCGTACGCCCTGCTCAAGCGCGAAGTGGCGCAATGTCAGCACGAGCACGGCCTGGCAGTCCTGGATCATGAACAGCTGGCGCTCGGCCGGGGCATGGACGTCCAGCGGCACATACACCGCCGCGCATTTGACAATGGCCAGTTGGGCGACCAGCAAGGTGATCGAACGCGGCAGCAGTATCGCTACGTGATCACCGGGCTGCACACCCTTGCCGAGCAAGTGGTGAGCCAGGCGGTTGGCCTGTTCGTTGAGTTCACCGTAGCTCAGGCGCTGCTCGCCTTCTACGACGGCCAGGGCCGAAGGGTGGCGCGCCACCCGCTGCTCGAACAGGCGCTGCACCGGTGCCTGCGGATAATCCTGCCGATGGCCGGCGTTGAAGGCCCGCACGGTTTGCTCGTGCTCATCATCGGGCAGCACCGACAGCAGTTCCAGCCCCTGCTCCGGTGCCTGGCGCAAGGCGTCGACCAGGCTTTGCAAGGCGTGCTCCTGGTAAGCGCAGATACGCCGTGCATCCACCCCCGGGGCGCATTGCGCCGTTAAGACAAAACCTTCGCCCAGGTCGTCGATGCTCAGTGCCAGCGGGTAGTTGCTGCGTTCTTCGGCGTGTAGCAATTCGATGCCTTGCCAGGCTTGCTGAGTCTGGTTGTCGACAGCCTGTGCTGTGGCACTGTGTCGATAGTTGAGCAAGGCGCTGAACAACGGCGCACCGGCCGGCAAGGCACTGCAGCGTTGAGCCAGGGCCAGCTGCGCATGCTCGTGTTTGAGCAGGCCGACCAGCCGGCGATGGGCGTCGAGCAGCGCTTCACGTACCGGCAAGGCGCCCAGGTCGATGCGCAGCGGCAGGGTGTTGATGAACACGCCAAAGGCCCGCTCCACCCCTTCACCGCCGTGCATGCGCCCCAGCAGCACGGTGCCGAACACCACGCTGTCGCGACCACTGAGTTGCCCAAGCACCATGGCCCAGGCAAGGTGCATCAAGCTGGCAGCGCTGACACCCAGTTGCCGGGCCTGCTCACGAACCTGGCGAGCAAGGTCGGCGTCGACCCAGCGACTGAGCTCGGCCTGCGCCTGCGGGTGCGGGGCGGGATACTGGGCATAGGGCACCGTCGGCTCATCAATGTCGCCGAGCTGCTCACGAAAGAACGCTTCGTGCCCCTGCTCACCGTCACCTTGCAGCACGTGGGCGATGTAGTTGCGGTACGGTACCGGGCTTGGCAACTGCTGCTGCGCCCCCAGCAAGATCGCTTGCAACTCGGCGCGCAGCACATCCAGGGCGATATGGTCCATGACCGCGTGATGAAACAGCAGCGTGGCGATGAGCTTGCCGCTGTCGGCCTGCTCCTCATAAACCAGGCGCAGCAGCGGCGCCTGGGTCAGGTCCAGACGCTGCAGCTGCGCAGCGCTTGCCGCCTCGACCTGCAGCGGTGCCTTGCGCCAGACCACCTGCAACGGTTGCACAAGCCCCTCCCAGTACAGCGACGTGCGCAGGCTGTCGTGGCGTTCGATGACCTGGTCAAGTGCCTGTTGCAGCGCGCTCAGGCGCTGGCGATCAGCCACTGCAAAGCGTGCTCGCAGCAGGTAAGTGTCCTCGCCCTCGCTGGCCAGGTGATGAAAGAGAATCCCGGCCTGCAAAGGCCCCAGCGGATAGATGTCCTGTACGTTGGCGACGCCACCGGGAACACTGGCCACGATACGGTCGATGGCCTCCTGGGGTAATGCCACCAGGGGCAGCAGGTCGGGGGTGATGTGTTGGCAATCGGCCTCGATACGGTTGGCCGGCACCTGCAGACGCTGATACTGCCCGAGGGTTGCGGCCAGCGCGGCCAAGGTTGGCGTGGTGAACAGCACCTGGATGTCTGCCTGCAACCCTGCGGCGCGTAACTTGGCTACCAGGCTTACCGCCAGCAGCGAGTGGCCGCCCAGTTCAAAGAAGTTGTCCTGGCGCCCTACCCGTTCCACCCCCAGCAGCTCGGCCCAGAGGCTGGCCAGCAGGGTTTCGGTTTCGCCCTCGGGAGTCTCGAAAACGCGGCTTTCGACCTCGATTTGCGGCAGTGCCTTGCGATCGAGCTTGCCGTTGGGGCTGAGCGGCATTGCGTCCAGGTGCATGAACAGCGCAGGCACCATAAACTGCGGCAGGTGCGCGAGTAGTGCGG
Source organism: Pseudomonas rubra (assembly GCF_028656935.1). Classification (GTDB taxonomy): domain Bacteria; phylum Pseudomonadota; class Gammaproteobacteria; order Pseudomonadales; family Pseudomonadaceae; genus Aquipseudomonas; species Aquipseudomonas rubra. Next base: position 115,471 of record NZ_JAMDGZ010000018.1, on the reverse strand, counting down.
CACGCAGGGTCTCGACTACTTGCTGCTCGCCGGTGTAGTAGGCAATCAGTTGCTGCTCGCGGGCGATCACCACGGCGTCCTTGATGCCAGCGACACGGCTCAGGCCGGCCTGGATTTCCCCCAGCTCGATGCGCAAGCCACGGATTTTCACCTGATCATCGTTGCGGCCCAGGTACTCAAGGTTGCCGTCGGCCACGTGGCGGGCCAGGTCACCGGTGCGGTACAGTCGCGCGCCGGGCCGGGTGCCAAACGGGTCGTCGATAAAGCGCTCGGCGGTCAGTTCGTCGCGGTTCAGGTAGCCACGGGTCACCTGTACCCCGCCGACGTACAGCTCGCCAGCCACGCCCTGGGGCACCGGCTGCAACTGATCATCCAGCACGTACAGGCAGGTGTTGTCGATCGGCTTGCCGATCGGCGGTGGGCCTGGCGGCAACGGCTCGCCGGGCGCCAGGGTCCAGACGCTGCAATCGACCGTGGTCTCGGTGGGGCCGTAGACATTGTGCAGGCGCACACCGGGCAGGCGTTGGCGCACCTGGGCGACCAATGCTGCGGTCAGCTCGCCACCGCCGCAGACGATATCGCTCAGGCCGGTGCAGCAGGCACTCTGTGGTGACTCCAGGAACTGCTGCAGCAAGGCCGGGACGAACTGCACGACGCTGACCTGACGCGCTTCGATCAACTGCGCCAGGTACTGCGGATCGTGCGAGTCCTGGGCCCGCGCCAGGACCAGGCGCACACCGCTGCACAGCGGCCAGAACAGCTCCCAGACCGAGGCGTCGAAGCTGCTCGGGGTTTTGTGCAACACCGTTGCCGCTGGCAATACCGGGAACAGCCGCGCGCTCCAGCGCACCAGGTTGACCACGTTGCGGTGCTCGACCATCACGCCTTTGGGCAGGCCAGTGGAGCCGGAGGTGTAGATCACGTAGGCCAGGTTTTGGGCGCTCAGCGCCGGGACCTGTGGTGTGCTGCCCGGCTGCTGCTCCCAGACGGGCTGATCGAGGTCGATCAGTTGCCCTGGCCACGCCTGCAACACCTCACGGGTGGCGGCATGGGCCAGCACCGCCAACGGGGCACTGTCAGCCAGCATATGGGCGATACGCTCGGGCGGATAACTCGGGTCGAGTGGCACATAGGCGCCACCGGCCTTGAGAATGGCCAGCAGGCCGACCACCATCGACAACCCGCGCTCGACACAGATTGCCACACGGTCGTCCGGTTTTACCCCCAAGCCAATCAAGTGATGGGCCAGGCGGTTGGCCTGCTCGTCGAGCTGGCGATAGCTCAGCTCGCCCTCTTCACCACACACCGCCACAGCATCCGGTTTGCGTTCGGCCTGGGCCTCGATCAAACCGTGCAGGGTCTGGGTGAGGTCGTAGCCTACGGCTGTCGCGTTGAAGTCCAGCAACAAGCGCTGGCGCTCTAGCCCATTGATCAGGCCGACATGCGCGGGAATGGCAGCGTCGCTGCTGGCAAACGTCCATAACAGTTGTTCCAGGTAACCCACATAACGCTCGATGGTCGCTCGCTCGAACAGCGCCGTGGCATAGATCAGCGCGCCGGCAAAGCCGTCACCCTGCTCGCCTACACTCAAGCCCAGGTCAAACTTGGCAATGGAGGATTGCCCGCCGACTGCGCTCACCGACAGCTCGCCCAGGCGCAGCGTCTGCTGCTCGCTGCCGCCCTGCCAATCCATAGACACCTGATACAGCGGCGTATGCGCAAGGCTTCGGCCGGGCCGCAGCAGCTCCACCACCTGCTCGAACGGCAGGTCCTGATGTTCCTGGCCCGCCAGCACCACGGCCTTGACCCGGGCCAGCAGGGTTGCCACGTCAGGCGCGCCGTCGGTGTCGATACGCAAGGCGATGGAATTGACAAACATTCCGATCAAGCCGTCCAGCTCAGCCAGCCGCCGGTTGGCGACCGCCGAGCCGATGACCACCTCGTGCTGGCCAGACAGCCGTGCCAGCAGTACCGCCCAGGCGGCCATGAAGACCATGTACGGGGTCACGCCGTGGCGACTGCACACGCCTTTCAATGCGTCACAAAGGTGCGGATCCAGGCTCAACTCGACACTCGCGCCACGGTAGTCCTGGCGTTGCGGTCGTGGCCGATCACACGGCAAGCTGATCAGCTCCGGGGCGCCAGCCAGGGCCTTGAGCCAGTAGTCGGCCTGGCGCTGCCAGGCCTCGCCACTGAGCCAGCGGCGTTGCCACACGGCATAGTCGATGTACTGCACCGCCAATGCCGGCAACGGATCAGCCTGGCCGCACGCAAAGGCCTGGTAAAGCGCGCTCAGCTCGCGGAACAACACCCCCATCGACCAGCCATCGGCGGCGATATGATGCAAAGTCAGCAGCAACAGGTGCCGCTGCGGCGCCAGTTGCACGACGCAAGCACGCAGCGGCAGCGCCTGATCCAGGGCGAACGGCTGCTGGGCGTGGTTCTGGATCAGGGTAGCCAGCGACGGCTCGTCGCCGTCACTGTGCTGTTCCCAGACCAGTTCAAAAGCGTCGGCATCGGCCAGCCGCACACAAGGCTGGCCGTCCACTTCGACAAAGTGGCTGCGCAGGCTCTCATGCCGCTCGACCAGGCGGCGTAGCGCCTGTGCCAGTGCCGGCCGCTGCAAGTCACCCTGCAGTTGCAGCACCAGCGGTATGTGGTAGGCAGCACTGGCCTGCTCGAACTGGGCCAGAAACCACAAACGCTGCTGGGCGAACGACAGCGGCAAGGCATCGCCACGGGGCGCTATCTCGATAGGCGGCAGCAGGGTGCGGGTACTGCTGCCAAGACTTGCGGCAACCCCCGCCAGGCTGTCGTCAGCGAACAGCTCGCCGAGCGACAGTTCCAGGCCCAGGCGCTGACGCACGCGGGCCAGCAAGCGCATGGCCAACAGCGAATGGCCACCCAGGTCAAAGAAGCGGTCCTGGCGGCCCACCTGTTCAACCTGCAGCAGCTCGCGCCAGACCTCGGCCAGGGTACATTCCAGCTCGCCCGCCGGTGCTTCATAGGCGCTGCTGGCCAGGGCTTCGCGTGTAGGCGCCGGCAATGCCCGGCGATCGACCTTGCCATTGGCGGTCAGCGGCCAGGCGTCCAAATGAACGAAGGCCGCTGGCACCATGTAAGCGGGCAAGCGCTGCTGCAAGCCCTGGCGCAATGTGGCGGCCGACAGCGCCGCTCCGTGCCCCTGGTAGTAGGCCACCAGCCTTGGCTGGCCCGGTTGGTCTTCGCGTGCCAGTAGCAATACCTCTTCAACACCTTCTAGCTGGGCCAGTTGGCCCTCAATTTCCCCCAGTTCTATACGTATGCCGCGAATTTTTACCTGATCGTCGTTACGCCCCAGGTACTCCAGGGTGCCGTCGGCCTGCCAGCGGGCCAGGTCGCCGCTGCGGTACATCCGTGCGCCAGGCACCTCGCTGAACGGGTCTTCGAGGAAGCGCTCGGCGCTCAAGTCGGCGCGGCCCAGGTAGCCGCGGGCAACCCCGGCACCGCCGACGTACAGCTCACCGACGCAACCAAACGGCACCAGTTGGCGCTGCTCATCCAGCAGGTATACCCGGGCTTTGCCGATCGGCTTGCCGATATCCAGGGCTCCGCCAGGCATGACCTGGCCTGAAGTCGCCACCACCGTCGCTTCGGTGGGGCCATAGTTGTTGATCACCCTGTAGCCCGGATCGCGGTTGAACTGACGCAGGCGATCACCGCCGATCAACAGCGTGCGCAAGGTCGGATGGCGCAGATCGCGGCTGAACAGGTATTCGGCCACCGGTGTGGGCAAGAAGGCCACTTTCAGTGGCTGCGCACACCACCATTCAAGCAGTTCATCGAGCTGTTCGTTGCCCAGGTGCTCCGGCGGCAGGTGCAACTGCGCGCCGGCGCACAAGGCCGGCCAGACTTCCCAGGCCATGGCGTCAAAGCCGAAACCGGCAAGGCTTGCGCTGTGATCGCCTGGCGCAAGGTCGAACGCGGCGCAGTGCCATTGCACCAGATTGACCAGGCAATGGTGCTCGACCATCACGCCCTTGGGTAAACCCGAGGAGCCTGAGGTGTAGATCACATAAGCAAGGTTATCGGCAGTCAAGCCTGGCACCCTTGGGTTGTCGTGACGCGCCGGCCAGCTCGGCTGATCCAGCAACAACAGTGGAGCGTCGACTACGCCCAGGCGCTCGCGCAATGCTGCCTGGGTCAGCACCACGGTCGGTGCGCTGTCGCCCAGCAGATAGTGCAGGCGCTCGTCCGGCTGGGCCGGATCCACCGGCACGTAGGCGCCACCGGCCTTGAGCACCGCAAGCAATCCCACCAAGGTTTCCAGGCCGCGCCGGGCAACCACCACGACCCGGTCGTCGGCGCGCACGCCAAGCCCGATCAGATGGTGGGCCAGGGCGTTGGCCTGGGCATTGAGTTCGCCATAGCTCAGCGACCGGGCACCGGCCTGGGCCGCACAGGCCTGGGGCGCCTGCGCCGCGCGGGCTTCGATCAGGCCATGGACGGTTTGCCGCTGGGCAGGGCCCTGATCCGTGGCGTTGAAGGTGTGCACCAGGCGCTGACGCTCATCCGCACCGACCAGATCAATGTGCGCCAGTGGCGTCTGATCATTGCCGACCATGGCCGGCAGCAGGGTGTCAAAGTACCCCAGGTAGCGGCGCATGGTGTCTTCATTGAACAGCGCAGTCGCGTATTCCAGGGCGCCGACCAGGGTGTCGGCATACTCACCCAGGGTCAGGGCCAGGTCGAACTTGGCCACCTGGGCACTGTGCGCCACCGCTTCCAGTTGCAAACCCTCCAGAGCCAGGGCCGCTCCGCTAGTGGCCTGCCAGTTCAGCGTGGTCTGGAACAACGGCGTATGGCTCAGGCTGCGTGCCGGGCGGACGATTTCCACCACTTGCTCGAACGGCAGGTCCTGATGCGCCTGGGCCTCCAGCAGTTGGCCCTTGACCTGTTGCAACAAGGACTCTGCACCGACATCGGCTGTATCGATACGAATGGCCAGGGTGTTGACGAACAACCCCAGCAACGGCTCAAGCTCGGCGCGTATCCGCCCGGCTACCGGGCAGCCAATCACCACTTCGTCCTGCCCGGAAAGTCTCGCCAATAGCGCAGCCCAGGCGCCCAGAACAGTCATATAGAGGGTCACCCCATGACGCTGGGCGAGCATGCGCAGGCCGGCAACAAGACGCGCGTCCAGCTGCACGGGCAGGCTGGCTCCGGCGAAATCCTGGCGCTCCGGGCGCGGCCGATCGCCGGGCAGCTTCAACAGGGCCGGCGCACCTTCAAGGGCGCCGCGCCAGTAGTCGGCCTGGCGTTGCAACTGCTCTCCGGCCAACCAGCGCCGCTGCCACACGGCATAATCGCCGTACTGCAGGTTCAAGGCCGGCAGCGGATCTTCGCGGCCATCGCGCATAGCGGGGTAAAGCGCGCTCAGTTCAGCGGTCAACACCCCCAGCGACCAGCCGTCAGCCACGATGTGGTGCACAGTCAACGCCAGCACATGGTGCTCAGCGCCCAGGCGCAACAGACGGGCCCGCAGCAGCGGCCCGTGGACCAGGTCGAAGGGTGTTTCGGCTTCGGCGCGCAGGCGCTCGGCAAGCGTCTGCGCGGTTACCTCTTCACGCCTGAACCAGCCGGCCCTGACGCTTGCGGCAATCACCACCTCGGCGCTGTCCTCGTGGGGCACAAAACCGCTGCGCAAAGTCTCATGACGCTCGACGATACGTAGCAAGGCGCACTCCAGTGCGCCGGCATCCAGAGGGCCGCGCAGGCCCAGGGCCAGGGGCACGTTGTAGGCCTGATTACCGCCCTCCATCTGCGCCAGAAACCACAGGCGCTGCTGGGCAAACGCCATCGGCAGGTGTGTGGTACGCGGCGTCGCCAGGATCGGCGGCAGTTCACTGCGCCCGGCATTGCCCAGCGCCGTGGCCACCGCCGCCAGTTCGTCGTTGGCAAACAGGTCGGTCAGGGGCAGTTCCACCCCCAGGCGCAGGCGCACCTGCGAGACCATGCGCATGGCCAGCAACGAGTGACCGCCGAGGCTGAAGAAACGGTCATGGCGCCCTACCCGCTCAACCTCCAGCAGCTCTGCCCAGAGCTGCGCCAGGCTGTGTTCCAGCTCGCCTTCGGGCGCCTGGTAGCCCTGTTCGATCAGTGCCGAGCGCTCAGGCCGGGGCAATGCACGGCGGTCCAGCTTGCCATTGGCTGTGAGCGGCAATGCTGCCAGTTCGACAAAGGCCACCGGCACCATGTACTCAGGCAGATGCGCCTGCAACTGGGCACGCAGGCCTTGCGGATCGAGGGGCTCGACGTCCGCCTGGGCAGTGAAATAAGCCACCAGCCGCGGTTGCCCGGGCTGGTCCTCACGGGCCACCACCACGGCCTCGTTGATCCCCGCCAAGCTACCCAGGCGGCTTTCGATTTCGCCCAGCTCGATGCGCACGCCGCGAATCTTCACCTGATCGTCGTTGCGGCCCAGGTACTCCAGCGTACCGTCCGCCAGCCAGCGCACCAGGTCACCGCTGCGGTACATGCGTTGGCCGGGCACTACGCAGAACGGGTCGGCAAGAAAACGTTCGGCAGTGAGCTGCGGGCGGCCCAGGTAGCCACGGGCAACCCCGGCGCCGCCGATGTACAACTCGCCCGGCACGCCCAGCGCTACCGGCTGCAGCTGTGCGTCGAGGACATACAGGCGGGCATTGTCCATGGGCCGGCCGATGTGCAGCACAGCGCCTGCCTCCACGGCACCGGAGCTGGCCACCACGGTGGTTTCGGTGGGGCCATAGTTGTTGACCACGGCAAAGCGCTGGTTGCGGCTGAACTGGCGCAAGCGATCGCCGCCGACCAGCAGGGTGCGCAGGGTCGGGTGCTCGGTCTGCTGGCTGAAGGCGTACTCGGCTACCGGTGTCGGCAGGAAACTCACATCCAGCGGTTGTGCGCACCACCACTGCAGCATTGCATCAAGGTCCTCATTGCCTTCGGCCACAGGTGCCAGGTGCACAGTGGCGCCGGCACACAGGGCGGGCCAGATCTCCCAGGCCATGGCATCGAAGCCGAAGCCGGCCAGGCTCGAAGTCTGGCGGCCACGGCACAGGTCAAAAGCACGGCAATGCCAGTCGACCAGGTTGCCCAGGGTCTGCTGCTCGACCATCACCCCTTTGGGCTGGCCGGTGGAGCCTGAGGTGTAGATCACATAGGCCAGGGTGTTCGCCCCCAGCCCGGGCACCTGCAGATCGTCATTACGCGCCGGCCAGTGCGGGCGGTCGAGCACCAGCAACGGTACCTCGACAGCATCCAGGCGCGCACGCAGCGCATGCTGGGTCAGCACCGCCCTGGGCGCACTGTCTTCGAGCAGGTAGCGTATGCGTTCATCCGGATGGGCCGCATCGACCGGTACATAGCAGGCACCGGCCTTGAGCACCGCCAGCAAGCCGACCAGGGTTTCCAGGCCGCGCCGGGCGAGCACCGCAACCCGGTCTTCGGGCTGCACTCCCAGCCCGATCAGGTGATGGGCCAAGGCATTGGCCCGTGCATTCAGCTCACCGTAGCCAAGCGCCTGGCCAGCCTGGGTGGCCGCAGTATCATCGGGGTAGCGCCGGGCGTGCTCCTCGATACGCCGGTGCAGCGGCAACATGCCGTTGTGCACGGCCGGGTAGTCGTTGAAGGTTTCCAGCAATTCGTGGCGCTCGCTGTGCGGCAGCATCTCCAGGGCGTTGGCCGCCACCTGCGGCATCTGCAGCAGGCTCTCCAGGGTCTGTAGCAGGTAGCCGCATACCCGCTGCGCCGGCACCTGGGCACTGGCCAGCAGGGTCAGGCGCAACCCTTGGCCCAGGTCATCGACGCTCAGGGTCAGCGGATAAGTGGTCGCCTCCACCGCCTGCACCACCTCGATGCCGGCCAGGGCGGCGCGCCGCGGTTGCTCGGCAGCCACCGCGCTGTGGCGATAATTGAGCAAGGCGTTGAACAGCGGCACCCCTGCCCTCACCCCGCTGCAGCGCTGGGCCAGTGCCAGTGACGCGTGCTCGTGGCGCATCAGTGCGCTCAGGCGCTGGTGGCTGGCCTTGATCGCCGCCGCGAGGTCAACGTCGTCCAGATCCACCCGTAGCGGCAAGGTATTGATGAAAATCCCCAAGGCACGATCGATGGCTTCGGCGCCCTGCAGGCGCCCCATCAATACCGTGCCGAACACCACCCGGTCGCGCCCGGTCAGGCCGCCCAGCACCCGCCCCCAGGCCAGGTGAAACAGGCTGGCGACACTCACCCCGTGGCTGCGCGCCAGGGCGCGCAGGCCTTGGCATAGTGCATCGGGCAGGTCCACGCTGTGTTCGTTGTGCACCAGGCCGTCGCCCTGCATGTCCTGAATCGCGTAGGCCAGGGTCGGTTCGTCGACCTCACCGAGCATGTCGCGAAAGAACCGCTCATGCTCGGCCTCGTTGATCCCCAGCACCGCCTGGGCCACATAGTTGCGAAACGGCACCGGCGCGCCCAGGCGTTCAGCTTCGCCGCTGAGCAGCGCGACCAACTCATGCTGGACGACTTCCAGCGCACTGTGGTCCAGGGCGATATGGTGAAACTGCAAGGTCGCGACCAATTTGCCATCGGCTTGCGGCGCTTCGCGCAGCAGGCGGATCAGCGGTGCCTGGGTCAGATCGAAGCCGTCGCGGCGCGGATCGTCGATCGGCAGATCCAGCAACTGCAGTTCGGCATGGCGCCAGACCACTTGCAGGGGGCTCTGCAGCCCTTTCCAGTGCACCGACGTGCGCAGGATGTCATGGCGTGCGATGACCCCGCGCAATGCTGCCGCGAAGGCCTGCAGCCTCCCCTCATCGGCAAACATGAAGCGCAGGCGTAACACGTAGGGGTCGTGCTCGGTGGCACTGACATGGTGGAACAGCAAGCCCTGCTGCAACGGCGCCAGGGGGTAGATGTCCTGAACGTTGGCTGCCCCCCCGGGGATACAGGCGACGATACCGTCCAGACTGTCCTGGTCAACGCTGGCCAGATTGAGCATGGCCGGGGTAATGCGCGTACAACCGGGTGGGATCAGATTGTCCGGCACCTGCACCGCGCCCTGTTTGAGCGCCACATACTCGCCACGTGCGATCATCGCCACCAGGTCGGCCTTGTGTTCACGCAGTTGCGCCACCAGTGCGGCATCCGTCAATACCTGACGGTTGCCTTGTACCGCCAGCTGCCCATCCTTGAGCGCCAGTTGCACATTGTTGGCTGAAAGTGTTTGCAGTAGCTCATTGATACTCACAGGACGATCTCCATTCTGTCTGTGATGGCTGCATAGCCGGCCAAGGTGGGGTAATCGAACAGCGCGCGCACATCGGCATCCAGGCCATGGTCACGCAAGCGCGAGGTCAGGCTCACCGCCAACAGCGAGTGGCCGCCCAGTTCGAAGAAGTTGTCCTGGCGCCCTACCCGTTCCAGCCCCAGCAACTCAGCCCAGAGGCTGGCCAGCAGGGTTTCGGTCTCGCCTTCGGGGGCCTCGAAAACGCGACTTTCGACCTCGATGTGTGGCAGTGCCTTGCGATCAAGCTTGCCGTTGGGGCTCAGCGGCATTGCGTCCAGGTACATGAACAACGCAGGTACCATGAACTGCGGCAGGTGCTCGAGCAGTGCGGCACGCAGGGCCTCAGCCGCTTGCGGTTCGCCGGTGTAATAGGCAATCAGCTGCTGCTCGCGGGCGATCACCACGGCGTCCTTGATGCCGGCAACACGGCCCAGGCACGCCTGGATTTCTCCTAGTTCGATGCGCAAGCCACGGATTTTGACCTGGTCGTCGTTACGGCCCAGGTACTCCAGATTGCCGTCGGCCAAGTGGCGGGCCAGGTCGCCGGTGCGGTACAACCGCGCGCCGGGCCGGGTGCCGAACGGGTCATCGACAAAGCGCTCGGCGGTCAGTTCGTCGCGGTTCAGGTAGCCACGGGTCACCTGTACGCCACCGACGTACAGCTCGCCGGCCACGCCCTGGGGCACCGGCTGCAACTGATCGTCCAGCACGTACAGGCAGGTGTTGTCGATCGGCTTGCCGATCGGCGGTGGGCCTGGCGGCAACGGCTCGCCGGGCGCCAGGGTCCACACGCTGCAGTCGACCGTGGCTTCGGTGGGGCCATAGACGTTGTGCAGGCGCACCCCGGGCAGGCGTTGGCGCACCTGGGCGACCAGCGCCGCGGTCAGCTCGCCACCGCCGCAGACGATGTCGCTCAGGCCGGTGCAGCAGGCACTCTGTGGTGACTCCAGGAACTGCTGCAGCAAGGCCGGGACGAACTGCACGACGCTGACCTGACGCGCTTCGATCAACTCTGCCAGGTACTGCGGATCGTGCGAATCCTGAGCCCGCGCCAGTACCTGGCGCACACCCGTGCACAGCGGCCAGAACAGCTCCCAGACCGAGGCATCGAAACTGCTCGGGGTCTTGTGCAGCACCGCTGTGCCTGGCAATGCCGGGAACACTCGCGCGCTCCAGCGCACCAGGTTGACCACGTTACGGTGCTCGACCATCACACCTTTGGGCAGGCCGGTGGAGCCGGAGGTGTAGATCACGTACGCAAGGCTCCGGGCGCTCAGCGCCGGGACCAGTGGTGTGCTGGTGGGCTGCTGCTCCCAGACGGACTGATCAAGGTCGATCAGTTGCCCTGGCCAGGCCTGCAACACCTCACGGCTGGCAGCATGGGCCAGTACCGCCAGCGGCGCGCTGTCCTTGAGCATGTGGGCGATACGCTCGGGCGGGTAACTCGGGTCGAGCGGCACATAGGCGCCACCGGCCTTGAGAATGGCCAGCAGCCCCACCACCATCGACAGTCCACGTTCGACGCAAATCGCCACGCGCTGATCAGGCCCGACCCCCAGTTCAATCAAGTGATGGGCCAGGCGGTTGGCCTGCTGGTTGAGCTGGCGATAGCTCAGCTCGCCCTCTTCGCCACACACTGCCACAGCATCCGGTGTGCGGTCGGCCTGGGCCTCGATCAAACCGTGCAGAGTCTGGGTGAGGTCGTGGCCCTCGTTGGTGTCGTTGAAGTCCAGCAACACACGGCGCCGCTCTTCATCTGCCAGTACCGGCAACTGCGACAGCTGTCGCCCAGGTTCCTGCTCCAGGGCTTGCACCAGGCTCTGCAGCAACGTCGCCAGTTGCCCGCAGACCCGCTGCGCGCCAATCCGCGCCGGCACCTGGACCGACAGGCGCATGCCATCAGCGAAATCGTCGACGTTGGCACTGAACGGGTAGTTGCCGTGCCCGCCACCGGGCAACGACTCGATCCCTTCGAGCGCCTGATGCTGCGCCTGTTGTGCGTTGATACCGTGCCGGTAGTTGAGCATGGCACTGAACAACGGTGCGGGTGCGGTCACGCCACTGCACCGCTGGGCCAGGGCCAGCGACGCGTGTTCATGGGCGAGCAATGCATTGAGGCGCTGGTGGGTCGCGCGCACCCCTTGCACGACAGTCATGCCCTTGAGGTCCAGGCGCAGCGGCAAGGTGTTGATGAACATGCCCAGGCCCCGGTCTGCCCCGGCGCCGCCTTGCAAGCGGCCGAGCAGGACGGTGCCGAACACCACGCAGGTCTGGCCGCTGGCGGCAGACACCAGCCGCGCCCAGGCCAGGTGCACCAGGCTGGCGGCGCTGACGCCCAATTGCTGGGCCTGGCGCCGCAGGCGTTGATACAGCCCGGCATCCAGCGCTATCGAAGCCTGGTCGAAGGCGCTGCCGTCGCCCTGGATGTCGCTAAGGCCGAACGGCAGGGTTGGCGCGTCGATATCCGCCAATTGGGCGCGGAAGAACGCCTCGTGCTCGGCCTCGCTGATGGCCAGGCGCGCCTGGGCTACATAGTTGCGGTACGGTACCGGCGGATGTTGCGGCGCCTGGCCACGCAGGTGCTCGCTGATTTCTTCGAGCACTACTTTGATTGCGGTGTGGTCGAGGGCGATGTGGTGGAACTGCAGGGTGGCTTCGATGCGCGGGGTGTTGGTGGCCTGGGTGTAGTGCAGGCGGATCAGAGGGGCGGCGCTCAGGTCCATAGCCGGGGGGACGCCATCGCGGGGCAAGTCGGGTCGCCGCACCGCCGCGCCCACAGTGCCCTCTCCCACATGGCTCGCTCCCAGCACAGAGGGGACGGTGCGCCATACCACTTGTACCGGTTGTGGCAGGCCAGCCCAGAGCACTGCGGTGCGCAGGATGTCGTGGCGGGCGATGACCTGGTCCAGGGCGCCGGCGAAGGCTTGCAGACGTGCCGGGCTGTCAAAGGCGATGCGCCATTGCAGCAGGTACGGATCCGCTCCTACGGCGCTCAGGTGGTGGAACAGGATACCTTCCTGCAGCGGTGCCAGGGGGTAGATGTCCTGCACGTTGGCTGCACCATCCGGCACGGTGGCGACGATCCGTTCGATGGCCGCCTGATTCAGCGCCACCAGCGGCAGCATGTCGGGGGTGATACGGGTGCAGCCCTGTGCGATAAGGTTATCCGGCACCGCTACCTGCCGGCCGGTGCCCAGCGCTGCGGCCAGCGCGGCCACCGTCGGTTGGCTCAGCAACACGCGCACGTCGGACTGCAGGCCTTGCTGGCGCAGGCGCTCGACCAGGGTGACTGCCAGCAACGAATGGCCGCCCAACTCAAAGAAGTTGTCGTGACGCCCTACCCGCTCAACGCCCAGGACCTCGGCCCACACGGCGGCCATCGCCGCTTCAGTATCGTTTTGCGGCGCTTCATAGCCGTGTGTGACCAGGTCAGCCGGATCGGGATCGGGCAGTGCACGGCGGTCCAGCTTGCCGTGGCTGGTCAATGGCAGCTGCTCCAGGCGTAGGAACGCCTGCAGCATCAGGTGCGCCGGCAACGTGGTTCGCAGGGCCTGGCGCAGTTGCTCAAGGTCGACCGCAGCGGTTGCAGTGAACCAGGCCAACAAACGCTCGCCACGTACCAGTACCACCGCATCGGCTACACCTGGCTGGGCCGCAAGCACCGCTTCGATCTCGCCCAACTCGACCCGCACACCACGGATCTTCACCTGGTCATCGTTGCGCCCCAGGTACTCCAACGTGCCGTCGGCATTCCAGCGCACCAGGTCGCCGCTGCGGTACATCCGTGCGCCCGGCTCGCGGCTGAACGGGTCAGCCAGGAAACGCTCTGTGGTCAGTTCAGGACGGTTGAAGTAGCCACGGGCGACCCCCGCGCCACCGATGTACAACTCGCCCACCGCACCGATCGGTAGCGGCTGGCGGCGCTCGTCGAGCACATACACACGGGTATTGGCGATGGGTCGGCCGATGTGCAGAACAGCGCCGGGCTGCAAGTGCCCGGAGGTGGCGACCACGGTGGTTTCGGTGGGGCCATAGTTGTTGATCACGGCAAAACCCGGATCGCGCTCGAACTGCCGCAGGCGATCACCGCCGATCAGTAGCGTGCGCAGGGTCGGATGCTGGCGTTCGCGGCGCAGGGCCTGCTCGGCCACCGGCGTGGGCAGGAAGCTGACCGTCAGCGGTTGCGCCAACCACCAGTCGAGCAGCTCATCAACCAGCTCGTTACCGATGTGCGCAGGCGGCAGGTGCAGCGTGGCCCCGGCGCACAGGGCTGGCCAGACTTCCCAGGCCATGGCGTCGAAACCAAAACCGGCAACACTGGAGGTATGCGTGCCGGCCACCACTGCAAATGCCTGGCAATGCCAGTGCACCAGGTTGGCCAGGGTCTGGTGTTCGACCATCACCCCCTTGGGCTGGCCGGTGGAGCCTGAGGTGTAGATCACATAGGCCAGTTGCTGGGCATCCAGCCCGGCAACCTGCGGGTTGTGATCGGCTTCGTCCTGCCAGGCGTCGCGGTCCAGTTCGACCTGCGGGGTAGCGCCGAGCAAGGCCGACGTACTGGCCTGGGCCACCACCAGCGCAGGGGCGCTGTCGGCCAGCAGGTAGGCAATGCGCTCGGCCGGGTATGCCGGGTCCACCGGTACGTAGGCGGCGCCGGCTTTGAGCACGGCCAGCAGGCTGACCACGCGCTGCAGATTGCGCGGCAGGCACAGTGCGACCCGGTCCCCGAGGCGCACGCCACGGCCGATCAGGTGATGGGCCAGTTGGTTGGCACGGCGGTTCAGTTCGCCATAGCTCAGGGCCTGGCCATCCTGGGTCACAGCCAGCGCTTGCGGAGCACGCCGCGCCTGGGCCTCGACCCTTGCCTGCAGCGTCTGCCCACGGGGGTAGGCCTGACGGGTAGCATTGAAGCCATCGAGCACGTGCTGGCGTGCCAGTTCATCAACAATCGGCAACGCATCCACCGTTGTCTGCGGCGCCTGCTCAAGCGCCAGGGCCAACTGCGCCAGGGCCTCGCTCATCCACTGTGCGACCCGCTCGGCACCGATGCCCTCTTGCGCCAGTACGCTCAAGGCAAAACCTTCACCCTGGTCATCAACGCTCAAGGTCAGCGGATAGTTGCTGCGTTCTTCGCCGCCCAGCAGACGCACGCCCTGCATGCTGGCGTCCTCCTCGGCAGGTGTGCCGAGCGCGCTGTGGCGGTAGTTGAACAGCGCACTGAACAACGGCAATGCCGCCGCCACGCCACTGCAACGCTGGGCCAGGGCCAACGAGGCATGCTCATGGCCCAGCAATGCCGACAGCCGCTGATGCGTACGGGCCACGGCTTGCGCCACCGGGGCGCTGAGGTCGATGCGCAGGGGCAAGGTGTTGATGAACACACCCAGGGCCCGGTCGGCGCCTTCACCGCCCTGCAGGCGGCCCATCAGCACCGTGCCGAAGACCACGTCGCTGCGATTGGCCAGTACCCCCAACACCCGCGCCCAGGCCAGGTGGGCCAGGGTTGCGGCGCTGACCCCGCGTTGCCGTGCCTGCTCGCGCAGGCGCCGGGCAACTGCCGCATCGAGGCTCAAGTGAGCTTCTTCGATGGCGCGACCATCGCCCTGCACGTCGACCAGGCCCAATGGCAGCGTCGGTTCGTCAAGGTCGCCGAGCATGTCGCGGAAGAACGCCTCATGCCCGCCATCATCCGCAGCCAACCGGGCCTGGGCCACGTAGGTGCGGTACGGCACCGGCGGCGCCAGTCGCTGGGCGTTGCCTGCCAACAGTGCCTGCATTTCGCCAGCGATCACTGCCATGGCGGTGTGGTCGATGGCCAGGTGATGGAACTGCAGGATCGCCACCACGCGCTGGTTGGTCGGATCTTCGGCGTACACCAGGCGCATCAGCGGCGCACGCGACAGGTCCAGGCGCTGGTGGCGGGCATCGAAGCGCGCCTGCAGGGCATCGACGACTGAAGCACCGCTGAGCCCGGCGACGGCTGTCACGGCCATGCGCGCCGTGCGCCAGACCACCTGTACCGGCTGCACCAGGCCTTCGCTGAGTACCGCCGTACGCAGGATGTCATGGCGGTCGATAACCTGCTGCAAGGCTGCGGCCCAGGTGTGCAGGCGCGCCAGGCTGTCGAATGCCAGACGTGACTGCAGCAGGTAAGGGTCGCCCTGCTCGGCACTCAGGTGGTGATAAAGGATGCCTTGCTGCAGCGGTGCCAGCGGGTAGATCTCCTGCACGTTGGCCGCCCCGCCCGGCACCGTGGCGACGATGCGTTCGATGCTGGCCTGGTCCAGCTCGATCAGGCTGAGCATGGCCGGGGTGATGTGCCGGGCATCGACCGGCACGCGGTTGGCGGGCACCTGCACTTCACGGCTGCTGCCAACTGCCGCCGCCAGCGCCGCCAGGCTCGACTGGGCGAACAGCACGCGTACGTCGGCGCTCAAGCCGGCCTTGCGCATGCGCTCGATCAAAGTAACCGCCAGCAGTGAGTGGCCGCCCAGCTCGAAGAAATGATCATGGCGACCGATGCGTTCAACCTTGAGCAGCTCTGCCCAGATCGCCGCCAGTGCGGTTTCCACCTCGCCTTGGGGCGCCTCGAACGTCCGGCTGAGCACGGCATCCCTGTCTGGCTGCGGCAGCGCCTGGCGGTCAAGCTTGCCATTGGCGGTAAGCGGCAGCGCGGCCAGGCGCACATAAGCCGCCGGCAGCATGTAGTCCGGCAACTGTCCTTGCAACTGGGCATGCAGTTCGTTGATGCTCAGCGTGCCGTCAACGGCGCTGTAGTAGGCCACCAGGCGCTTGTCGCCCGGCGTGTCCTCGCGCAGCACCACGGCCACTTCGCCTACCCCCTGGCACGCACCAAGGCGGGCTTCGATCTCGCCCAACTCGATACGGAACCCGCGCAGTTTGATCTGCTGGTCGCTACGGCCCAGGTAGAGCAAGGTGCCGTCCGCCTGCCAGCACACCCGATCGCCGCTGCGGTACATGCGCGCACCGGGCTCGGCACTGAAAGGATCATCGAGGAAACGCTCAGCGCTCAGTTGCGGCTGGCCCAGATAACCCAGGGCAACCCCCTCGCCGCCGATGTACAGCTCGCCCACGGCGCCCACCGGCAGCGCTTGCTGGTGGGCATCGAGGACATAACAGCGACTGTTGCCGATCGGCTTGCCGATGGGGATGCTGCCCGCGCCCACTGCGGTGATTTCGTGGGTGGTGCTGAAGGTGGTGGCTTCGGTCGGGCCGTAGCCATTGAGCAGATGCGCCGGGGCACCGCCGCGCAGTACACGCTCGATCACCGCAGGGTCGAGAACATCGCCGCCGACCAGCAGGTAGCGCAGGTTACGCAGTGCCGGCAACAGGGCATCGGCGAATTGATGGAACAGACCGGCCGTCAGCCACAGCACCGAGACCCTGTGCTCAATCAGGGCAGCGCCCAGCTCCTGACACGACAGCACCTGGTCCTGATCGATCACCACCAGGGCGCCGCCATTGAGCAGCGCCGCCCAGACTTCCAGGGTGCTGGCGTCGAAGGCCGGGTTGGAGGCGAAGGCTACCCGGTCCTGGCTGTTGAAATCGGCGAAGCCGTTGTTGATCACCAGGCGCACGATGGCCCGGTGCGGCACTTGCACGCCTTTGGGCGTGCCGGTGGAACCGGAGGTGTACATGATGTATGCCGCTCTGCCAGCCTCGACCATCAGGCCCGGCGAGGTGTGCCGATAGCCGTCGAGTACAAGGCCGTCGAGTTCGATGCGTTGCGTTGCGCCAACCTGCGGCTCGCCACTGTGGGTCAGCAGCACCCGTGCCTGGCTGTCCTGGAGCATGAACGCCTGACGTTCGACCGGTGCGTTGATATCCAGCGGCACGTACACCGCTGCACATTTGCTCGCGGCCAGTTGCGCGGCCAGCAGGTCGACACCGCGTGGCAACAGCAGCGCAATGCAATCACCGGGGCGCACGCCCAGCGCCAACAGATAATGCGCCAAGCGGTTGGCGTGCTGATCCAACTGCTGGTAACTCCACTGCACCGAGCCCTGAACCACTGCCGTGGCGTCGGGGCTGAGCGCGGCGTATGCCTCGAACAGCGTGTGCAGGGCATGCTCGCGCGGGTAGTCGCGCTGGGTAGCGTTGAAGCCCTGCAACACCCGTTCACGCTCATCCGGCGCCAAGCAACTGATGCCGTGCAGGGCCGTGTCGGGGGCCTGTTCAAGGGCCCGTGCCAGGTTGTCGAGCGCGCAGCCCAGCAACTGACAGACCTGTTCGCCATCCACCTTGGCTACGGCCTGGACGGTAAGGACCAGCCCCTCGCCCAGGTCGTCAACGTTGACCACCAGAGGGTAGTGGCTGCGCTCGTGCGCGCTCAGTTGTTCGATGCCTTGCCAAGCCTCGTGCAGTGGCGCCTTGGCCGGCGCGCTGTGGCGAAAGTTGAGCAGGCTGGTGAACAGTGGCTGCGAGGCGGCTACACCGCTGCAGCGCTGGGCCAGAGCCAGGGAGGCCTGTTCACGGGCCAGCAAGCGGGCCAGGCGCTGATGGGTCAGGCGCACACCCTCGGCCACTGCGGCAGCGCCGACGCTGACCCGCAATGGCAAGGTGTTGATGAACATGCCCAAGGCGCGTTCAGCCCCTTCGCCGCCCTGCAGGCGGCCGAGCAGCACCGTGCCGAACACCACTTCCTCGCGCCCGGACAGTTGCCCCAGCACCTGGCCCCAAGCCTGGTGCACCAGGCTGGCAAGGCTGACACCCAGCTTGCGCGCCTGGGCACGCAAGCGCCTGGCCAGGCTTGGCGCCAGGGCCTGGCGGCTGTCGAGCACCGCCGTGCCGTCACCCTGGGCGTCGCGCAGGCCGAACACCTCGGTGGGCTCGTCGATGTCGCCCAACAGTTCGCGGAACAGGGCTTCATCCGCTTGAGTATTGGCACCCAGGCGGGCCTGGGCCACGTAGTTGCGGTAAGGCACGCTGTCGTCGGGCAGAGCCTGACCTTGCAGCACCGCGCTGATGTGCGCCACCAACTGCTCGACGGCGGCGTGGTCAAGGATGATGTGGTGCAGCAGCAACGTTGCCTCAAGACGGCCGTTGGCCTGGGTTGGCAGCAGGCGGATCAGCGGCGCCTGGTTGAGGTTCAGGACCGCAGGGTATTGATCGCGGCGCAAGGCCTCTCCTACCGAGGGGACGTTGCGCTGGACCACTTGCACGGCTTCGTCCAGGCCTTGCCAATGGAAGCTGGTGCGCAATATGTCGTGGTGTGCGATGACCCGGTCCAGGGCCGCAGCAAAGGCATCCAGCTCGGCCTGCCCGGCAAAGGCGAAGCGCGCCTGCAGCACGTAGGGGTCGGCGCCGTCGCTGGCCAAGTGGTGGTATAGGATGCCCTGTTGCAATGGCGCCAGGGCGTAGATGTCCTGGACATTGGCCACGCCACCGGGGATCTGTGCCATCAGGCCATCGAGGGCCTCCTGGGACAGGTCGGCCAATGGCAGCATGTCCGGGGTAATTTGCGTGCAGTGCGCCGGGATGCGATTGGCCGGGACCTGCACCCCGGACTCGCGCCCCACCGCTGCCGCCAGGGCCGCAAGGGTCGGTTGCCCGAACAGTACGCGTATATCGGCCTGCAGGCCGAGCTGGCGCAAGCGCGAGGTCAGGCTCACCGCCAGCAGCGAATGGCCGCCCAGTTCGAAGAAGTTGTCGTGGCGCCCTACTCGCTCCACCCCCAGCAGATCGCTCCAGAGGCCGGCCAGCAGGGTTTCGGTCTCGCCCTCGGGGGCCTCGAAGGCGCGGTTTTCGATATCTGCTTGTGGCAATGCCTTGCGGTCTAGCTTGCCGTTGGGGCTTAGCGGCAATGCGTCCAGATGCATGAACAACGCTGGCACCATGAACTCCGGCAGGTGCGCGAGCAGTGCGCCACGCAAGGTTTCTACCGGCTGTTGTTCGCCGGTGTAATAGCCAATCAAGCGCTGCTCGCGGGCGATCACCACGGCTTCCTTGATGCCCGGCAGGCGGGTCAGGCCGGCCTGAATTTCGCCCAGCTCGATGCGCAGGCCACGGATTTTCACCTGGTCATCGTTACGGCCCAGGTACTCCAGATTGCCGTCGGCCAAGTGCCGGGCCAGGTCACCGGTGCGGTACAGCCGGGCGCCGGGCCGGGTGCCAAACGGGTCATCGATAAAGCGCTCGGCGCTGAGTTCGTCGCGGTTCAAGTAGCCACGGGCAACCTGCACGCCACCGATATACAACTCGCCAGCCACGCCCTGAGGTACCGGCTGCAGTTGATCATCCAGCACATACAAGGTGGTGTTGGCGATCGGCTTGCCGATTGGCGTGCTGTCCGCTGCGCTGATGCACTGCCAGGCACTGACGTCCACCGCAGCTTCCGTTGGGCCGTAGAGGTTGTGCAACTCGACCGTTGGCAATTGCTCATGGAAACGCCGCACCAGGCTACCCGGCAAGGCTTCGCCACTGCACAGCACCCGCTTCAGACGCTCAGCTGCTACCTGGCCGTCCGCCAGGAACACATCCAGCATCGACGGCACGAAGTGCAAAGTAGTGACCCCTTGGTTGCGGATAATCTCGCGCAGATACTGCGGGTCGCGATGGCCGCCGGGGCGGGCCATGACCAACCGGGCCCCGGTTTGCAGCGGCCAGAGGAATTCCCAGACCGAAACGTCGAAGCTGAACGGGGTCTTTTGCAGCACCACGTCATCGGCGCCCAGGTGATAGGCGTCCTGCATCCACAGCAGGCGGTTGACCACGCCGGCATGCTCGTTCATCACGCCTTTAGGCAAGCCGGTCGAGCCGGAGGTGTAGATCACATAAGCCAGATGTTTGGCGGTCAGGCCTTCGACGCGTGGGTTACTTTCTGGCAGTTCATGCCAGGTCGGCAGGTCCAGATCAATGACCGCAGTGCCTTGCGCTACATGACATGTGGCCGCCTGTACGAGGACAGCCACAGGCGCGCTGTCACCGAGCATGTGACGGATCCGCTCAGCCGGATAATCCGGGTCCACCGGCACATAGGCCGCACCGGCCTTGAGAATCGCCAACAGCCCCACCACCATCGACAACCCGCGTTCAACGCAAATCGCTACACGGTCATCGGGTTTGACCCCCAAACCGATCAGGTGATGGGCCAGACGGTTGGCCTGCTGGTTGAGCTGGCAATAGCTCAGCTCGCCTTCTTCACCACGCACCGCCACGGCGTCCGGGGTGCGCTCGACCTGGGCCTCGATCAGACCGTGCAGGGTCTGTCTGAGGTCGTAGTTCACCTCAGTGTTGTTGAAGGCCAGCAAAACCCGGCGCCGTTCTGCTGCCTCGAGCACCGGTAGTTGCTGCACCGGCAACTGCGGTTGCTGCTCCAGGGCCGTGACCATGGCCTCGAGCACCTGGACCATCTGCGCGCAGATCCGCGCCGCGCCCACCTGTGCAGGGGTCATGGCCACCAGGCGGAAATCTTCGCCCAGATCGTCCACGTTAAGGCTCAGGGGATAGTTGGTCCGCTCCTGGCCCTCGAGTACCTCGATGCCCTGCCAGGCCTGGCGCTGTTCTGCGCTGGCCAGTGCGCCATGGCGGTAGTTGAGCATGGCGCTGAACAGCGGCAGCGGCGCAGCAACGCCGCTGCAACGCTGGGCCAGGGCCAGCGAGGCGTGCTCATGGGTCAGCAGCGCGCTGAGGCGCTGGTGGGTGCATGGGCCGCGTCATACAGGCTTACCCCTGCCAGGTCGACCCGCAACGGCAAGGTGTTGATGAACATGCCCAGCGCCCGTTCGGCGCCCTCGCCACCTTGCAGGCGACCGAGCAGCACGGTGCCGAAGACCACGCTGTGCTTGCCGCTGGCCGCACCCAGCAGGCGCGCCCAGGCCAGGTGAAACAGGCTAGCGACGCTGATGCCCAGCTGCCGCGCCTGGCGGCGCAGGCCCGCGGCAAGCTCGGTCGACAGTTGCACCTTCACTTCCTGTAAGTTGCAGCCATCGCCTTGGACATCGCTCAACCCATAGGCCAGGGTCGGTTCATCGATGTCGGCCAGTTGCTCGCGGAAGAAGGCCTCATGCTCGGCCTGGCTGATACCCAGGCGCGCCTGGGCCACATAGTTGCGGTAAGGCACCGGGGCATGTGCCGGTGCTGCGGCGCCCTGCAGGTAAGCATTGAGTTCCTCGCCGACCACCTCCAGGGCGGTATGGTCGAGGACAATGTGGTGGAACTGCAGGGTGGCTTCGATGTGTGTGGCGCCGGGAACCTGGGTGTGGAACAGACGGATCAGGGGGGCGGTGCTCAGGTCCATTGGCGAGGTGGAGCTATCGCGGGGCAAGCCCGCTCCCACCAAGCCTGATTCCACTACTGAAGGGACATTGCGCAGGACCACTTGCAGCGGTTGCGGCAGGCTGTCCCAGAGCACTACGGTGCGCAGCACGTCATGGCGGGCGATGACCCGGTCCAGGGCTGCGGCAAAGCGCTGCAGACGTTCCAGGCTGTCGAATTTCAGCCGCGAGTAGAGCACATAGGGATCGTGCTCCGGCGCACGCAGGTGGTGATAAAGAACGCCTTCCTGCAGCGGTGCCAGCGGGTAGATGTCCTGGATGTTGGCGGCGCCGCCAGCAACGCTGGCGACAATACGGGCAATGGCCGTCTGGTCGAGTTCGATCAGGCTGAGCATGTCCGGGGTGATCCGGGTACAGGCGTCAGGGATACGGTTCTCGGGCACCGTCACCTGACGATCATTACCCAGGGTTGCGGCCAGTGCGGCCACGGTCGGCTGGCCAAACAGGGTACGCACATCGATTTGCAAACCTTCCAGGCGCAGGCGCGCGGTCAGGCTGACGGCCAGCAGCGAATGGCCGCCCAGTTCGAAGAAATTATCGTGACGCCCTACCCGCTCGACACCCAGCACCTCGGCCCACACCGCCGCCATGGTCGCTTCGGCATCGTTTTGCGGTGCTTCATAGGCCTGACCAAGCAGCGCCGCCGGGTCTGGATCCGGCAGCGCGCGGCGGTCCAGCTTGCCGTGGCTGGTTAGCGGCCACTGTTCCAGGCGCATAAATGCTTGCGGCACCAGGTGCGCCGGCAGCTTGGCTTGCAGGGCATGGCGTAGCGAATCAAGGTCGACCGGCGCGGTTTCGGTAAACCAGGCCAGCAGCCGCTCGCCGCGCACCAGTGCCACAGCGTCGCCAATGCCCGGCTGCACAGCCAGTGCCGCCTCGATCTCACCCAGCTCGACCCGCACGCCGCGGATTTTCACCTGATCATCGTTACGGCCCAGATAGTCCAGGGTGCCGTCGGCATTCCAGCGCACCAGGTCGCCGCTGCGGTACATGCGTGCGCCCGGTGCATCGCTGAACGGGTCGTCGAGGAAACGCTCTGCCGTCAGTTCGGGGCGGTTCAGGTAGCCCCGCGCCACCTGTGCGCCGCCGATGTACAGCTCGCCCGTGACACCCACCGGCACCGGTTGCAGGCCCTCGTCGAGGACATACACGCGGGTGTTGGCGATGGGGCGGCCAATATGCAGTGGACCATTGGCCAGGATCTGGCCAGAAGTGGCGACTACTGTGGTTTCGGTCGGGCCGTAGTTGTTGATCACGGCAAAGCCCGGATCGCGCTCGAACTGGCGCAGGCGATCACCACCGATCAACAGAATCCGCAGGGTCGGATGCTGACGTTCGCGGCGCAGGGCCTGCTCGGCCACCGGCGTGGGCAGGAAACTGACCGCCAGTGGTTGTTCCAGCCACCAGTCGAGCAGTTCATCGACATGCTCGTTGCCGATGTGCACAGGCGGCAGGTGCAATGTGGCCCCAGCGCACAACGCCGGCCAGACTTCCCAGGCCATGGCGTCGAAGCCAAAGCCTGCGACGCTTGCGGTGTGCGTGCCGGCCGTCACTTCAAACGCCTGGCAATGCCAGTGCACCAGGTTGGCCAGGGCATGGTGTTCGATCATCACGCCCTTTGGCTGGCCGGTGGAACCGGAGGTGTAGACCACGTAGGCCAGTTGCTGCGCATTGAGCCCTGGCACCTGCGGATTGGTATCGGCCTGGTGGTAGGCGCCCGGCTGGTCGAGGTCGAGGCGTGGCACATTGTTCGCCAGCCCGTCGATGCACGAATCGGCCAGCACCAGGGTGGGTGCGCTGTCGGCAAGCAGGTAGGCGATACGTTCGGCCGGGTAGTTCGGGTCCACAGGCACATAGGCAGCACCGGCCTTGAGCACCGCCAGCAGGCCGATGACCCGCTCGGCGCTGCGCGGCAGGCACAGGGCAACCCGGTCGCCCAATTGCACACCGCGCTCGATCAGGCCATGGGCCAGGCGGTTGGCGCGCCGGTTCAACTCGCCATAGCTCAGGGCCAGGCCGTCCTGGGTCAGCGCCACGGCCTCGGGGGCACGCAGGGCCTGGGCCTCGACCAAGGCGTGCACGGTGTGCCCCTTGGGGAATGCCTGGGCTGTTGGGTTGAAATTCTCCAGCAGTTGCCGGCGTTCATCGCCATCGAGGATCGGCAGGCAATCGACCGCAGTCTCCAGCCCCTGCTCCAGCACCAGCAGCAGTTGGACCACAGCATTGGCCATCCACCGGGCCACCCGTTGCGCACCAATACCCGGTACCGCCAGTACGCTGAAGCTGAAGCCTTTACCCTGGTCGTTCACACTCAGGGTCAGCGGGTAGTTGCTACGCTCTTGCCCACCCAGCAGGTGCACACCCGCCAAGATGCCTTCACCCTCGCGCGGCGCATCGTCGGCACTGTGGCGGTAGTTGAGCAAGGCGCTGAACAGCGGCGAGGACACTGCCACGCCGCTGCAGCGCTGGGCCAGGGTCAGGGGCGCATGCTCGTGGCCGAGCAATGCCGACAGGCTGCGGTGGGTCGCGTGTACTGCCTCCCGCGCGCAGGCCCCGGTGTCGACCCGCAACGGCAAGGTATTGATGAACATGCCCAGCGCCCGGTCGCCGCCGGCGCCGGCGCTCATGCGTCCCAGTAGAACGCTGCCGAAGACTACGTCGCGCCGGTTGGCAAGTACGCCGAGCACCCGCGCCCAGGCCAGGTGCATCAGGCTCGCGGCGCTGACCCCGAGCTGACGTGCCTGGCTGCGCAGGCGCAGGCCGACTTCGCCGTCGAGGACCTGGTGCGCAGTGTCGATGCTGCGGCCATCGCCCTGTATATCGGCAAAGCCCAGCGGCAAGGTCGGCTCATCGACGTCGCCGAGCATTTCACGGAAGAACGCTTCGTGGCTGGCCTGATCGCCCAGGCGCGTCTGGGCCACATAGTTGCGGAACGGCACCGGCGGATGTTGCGGCGTCTGGCCATGCAGGTGGTCGCGGATCTCTTCGAGCACGACCTTCATGGCGGTTTGGTCAAGCGCGATGTGGTGGAACTGCAGGGTGGCTTCGATCTGCGAAGCACTGGTGGCTTGGGTGTAGAGCAGGCGGATCAGGGGGGCGGTGCTCAGGTCTAGTACCGCGCCCGCGCTCACCACTGAGGGGACGTTGCGCAGGACCACTTGCAGCGGTTGTGGCAGGCTGTCCCAGAGCACGGCGGTACGCAGGATGTCATGGCGGGCGATGACCTGGTCCAGGGCGCTGGCGAAGGCGTGCAGACGCGCCTGGCTGTCAAAGGCCAGACGCCATTGCAGCAGGTAGGGGTCGTCGCCGAGGGCGCTCAGGTGGTGATAGAGGATGCCTTCCTGCAACGGCGCCAACGGGTATATGTCCTGTACGTTGGCAGCACCGCCCGGCACCGTGGCGACGATTCGATCGATATCGGCCTGGCTCAGCGTCACCAGCGGCAACATGTCGGGGGTAATGTGTGAGCACGCGGCCGGGATACGGTTCTCCGGTACCACGACCTGACGCCCCTGGCCCAGCGCCGCCGCCAGCGCAGCGACAGTCGGTTGGTTGAAAAGCACCCGCACATCGGTGGGCAGCTCTTGCTGACGCAGGCGTTCGATCAGGGTCACGGCCAGCAGCGAATGACCGCCCAGTTCGAAGAAGTTGTCGTGACGCCCTACCCGCTCGACCCCCAGCACCTCGGCCCACACCGCTGCCATGGTCACTTCGACATCATTTTGCGGCGCTTCATACACCTGGCCAAGCAGCGCCGTCGGGTCCGGGTCCGGTAGTGCGCGGCGGTCCAGCTTACCGTGGCTGGTCAGCGGCCACTGCTCCAGGCGCACGAACGCCTGCGGCACCAAATGCGCTGGCAGCTTGGCTTGCAGGGCCTGGCGTAGCGAATTGAGGTCGACCGGCGCAGTTTCGGTAAACCAGGCCAGCAGCCACTCGCCGCGTACCAGTACCACAGCGTCGTCAATGCTCGGTTGCGCGGCCAGGGCCGCCTCGATCTCGCCCAATTCAACCCGCACACCACGGATCTTCACCTGATCGTCGTTGCGGCCCAGATAGTCCAGGGTGCCGTCGGCATTCCAGCGTACCAGGTCGCCGCTGCGGTACATGCGTGCGCCCGGTGCATCGCTGAACGGGTCGTCGAGGAAACGCTCTGCCGTCAGTTCGGGGCGGTTCAGGTAACCCCGCGCCACCTGCACGCCGCCGATGTACAGCTCGCCCGTGACACCTACTGGTACCGGTTGCAGGCTCTCGTCGAGGACATACACGCGGGTGTTGGCGATGGGCCGGCCAATATGCAGTTCACCATTGGCCAGGATTTGGCCAGAAGTGGCAACCACTGTGGTCTCGGTCGGGCCGTAGTTGTTGATCACGGCAAAGCCTGGATCGCGTTCGAACTGACGCAGACGATCACCGCCGATCAACAGAGTCCGCAGGGTCGGATGCTGACGCTCGCGGCGCAGGGCCTGCTCGGCCACCGGCGTGGGCAGGAAGCTGACGGCCAGTGGTTGTGCTAGCCACCAGTCGAGCAGTTCATCGACATGCTCGTTGCCGATGTGCACAGGCGGCAGGTGCAACGTGGCCCCGGCGCACAGCGCTGGCCAGACTTCCCAGGCCATGGCGTCGAAGCCAAAGCCTGCGACGCTTGCGGTGTGCGTGCCGGCCGCCACGTCGAAGGCCTGGCAATGCCAGTGCACCAGGTTGGCCAGGGCATGGTGCTCGATCATCACGCCCTTGGGCTGGCCAGTGGAGCCGGAGGTGTAGACCACGTAGGCCAACTGCTGTGCGTTGAGCCCTGGCACCTGCGGGTTGTCATCGGCCGGGTGGTAGGCGCCCAGCTGGTCGAGGTCGAGCCGCGGCACGCTGGCCGCCAACCCTTCGATACTCGAATCGGCCAGCACCAGGCTCGGCGCACTGTCGGCCAGCAGGTAGGCGATACGTTCGGCCGGGTAGTTCGGGTCCACCGGCACGTAGGCAGCACCGGCTTTGAGCACGGCCAGC
Source organism: Pseudomonas rubra (assembly GCF_028656935.1). GTDB lineage: Bacteria > Pseudomonadota > Gammaproteobacteria > Pseudomonadales > Pseudomonadaceae > Aquipseudomonas > Aquipseudomonas rubra. The sequence continues at coordinate 88,894 of NZ_JAMDGZ010000018.1, read as the reverse complement.
AAGCCGATTATCCGCTCGGCGCTGCGCGGCAGGCACAGGGCGACCCGGTCGCCCCGTTGCACACCGCGTGCGATCAAGCCGTGGGCCAGGCGGTTGGCGCGCCGGTTCAGCTCGCCGTAGCTCAGGGCCAGGCCATCCTGGGTCAATGCCACGGCCTCGGGGGCACGCAGAGCCTGGGCTTCGACCAAGGCGTGCACGGTGTGCCCCTTGGGGAATACCTGAGCCGTTGGGTTGAAGTTTTCCAGCAATTGCCGGCGTTCAGCGCCAGCGAGGATCGGCAAGCCATCGACTGCCGTCTCCAGCCCCTGCTCCAATACCTGCAGCAGTTGAACCACAGCATTGGCCATCCACTGGGCCACCCGCTGCGCGCCAATACCTGGCACCGCCAGTACGTTGAAGCTGAAACCTTTACCCAGGTCGTTAACGCTCAGGGTCAGTGGGTAGTTGCTGCGCTCTTGGCCACCGAGCAGGCGCACGCCCGCCCAGATGCCCTCACCCTCGCGCGGCGCATCGTCGGCAGTGTGGCGGTAGTTGAGCAAGGCGCTGAACAGCGGCGAGGACACCGCCACGCCGCTGCAGCGCTGGGCCAGGGCCAGGGGCGCGTGCTCGTGGCCGAGCAATGCCGACAGGCTGCGGTGGGTCGCGCGTACCGCCGAGCGCACTGCGGCCCCGGTATCGACCCGCAACGGCAAGGTATTGATGAACATGCCCAGCGCGCGGTCGGCGCCTTCGCCGCCTTGCAGACGGCCCATCAGCACGGTGCCGAAGACCACGTCGCGACGGTTGGCAAGTACCCCGAGCACACGCGCCCAGGCCAGGTGCATCAGGCTCGCGGCGCTGACCCCGAGCTGACGCGCCTGGCTGCGCAGGCGCAGGCCAACTTCGACGTCGAGCGCCTGAAAAGCAGTGTCGATGCTGCGACCGTCGCCCTGCACATCGGCAAGGCCCAGCGGCAAGGTCGGCTCATCGACGTCGCCAAGCATTTCACGGAAGAACGCTTCGTGGCCCGCCTGATCGCCCAGGCACGCCTGGGCCACATAGTTGCGATAAGGCACGGCGGCCGGCAGGGTCTGCGCCTGGCCGAACAGCAGCGCGCGCATTTCGCCGGCGACCACGTCCATGGCGGTGTGATCGAGGGTCAGGTGATGGAACAGCAGGATCGCCAGCACCTGATGGTTGGCCGGGTCCAGGCTGTAGTACAGGCGCGTGAGCGGTGCCTGGGACAGGTCCAGGCTCGGCTCGTCCGGCAGCGTGTCGGTTTCGATCACGGCCAGCTCGGCGTTGCGCCAGACCACCTGAACCGGCTGTGCCAGCCCTTTCCAGAGCACTGCGGTGCGCAGAATGTCATGGCGATCGATCACTTGCTGCAAGGCACCGGCCCAGGCCAGCAAGCGCTCGACGCTGTCGAAGGCCAGGCGGGTCTGCAACAGGTAGGGGTCGCCGTGCTCGGCACTCAGGTGATGATAGAGCACGCCTTCCTGCAGGGGCGCCAGCGGGTAGATCTCCTGCACGTTGCCAGCACCGCCCGGCACTGTGGCAACGATGCGTTCGATATCGGCCTGGCTCAGCTCGATCAGGCTGAGCATGTCCGGAGTGATGCGCTCGGCATTGTCCGGCACCCGGTTGGCCGGCACCGCCACCTCGCGGCTGCCGCCAGCCGCACCGGCAAGCGCGGCCAGGGTCGGTTGGGCGAACAGTACCCGCACATCAATGACCAGGCCAGCCTTGCGCAGGCGCTCGACCAGGGTCACCGCCAACAGCGAGTGGCCACCCAGCTCGAAGAAGTTGTCGTGACGCCCTACCCGCTCAACGCCCAGCACCTCGGCCCACACCGCCGCCATGGTGGCTTCGGCATCGTTTTGCGGCGCTTCATACACCTGACTGATCAGCGCCATCGGGTCCGGGTCCGGCAGCGCGCGGCGGTCCAACTTGCCGTGGCTGGTCAGCGGCCACTGTTCCAGGCGCATAAATGCTTGCGGCACCAGGTGCGCCGGCAGCTTGGCTTGCAGGGCATGGCGTAGCGAATCAAGGTCGACCGGCGCGGTTTCGGTAAACCAGGCCAGCAGCCGCTCGCCGCGCACCAGTGCCACAGCGTCGCCAATGCCCGGCTGCACAGCCAGTGCCGCCTCGACCTCGCCCAGCTCGACCCGCACGCCGCGGATTTTCACCTGATCATCGTTACGGCCCAGATAGTCCAGGGTGCCGTCGGCATTCCAGCGCACCAGGTCGCCGCTGCGGTACATGCGTGCGCCCGGTGCATCGCTGAACGGGTCGTCGAGGAAACGCTCTGCCGTCAGTTCGGGGCGGTTCAGGTAGCCCCGCGCTACCTGCGCGCCGCCGATGTACAGCTCGCCCGTGACACCTACTGGTACCGGCTGCAGGCCCTCGTCGAGAACATATACGCGGGTATTGGCAATGGGGCGGCCGATATCCAGCGCGCCGTTCGGCATTACGCGTCCGGAAGTGGCAACCACTGTGGTCTCGGTCGGGCCGTAGTTGTTGATCACGGCAAAGCCTGGATCACGCTCGAACTGGCGCAGGCGGTCGCCGCCGATCAGCAAGGTGCGTAGCGTTGGATGTTGATGTTCGCGGCGCAAGGCCTGCTCGGCCACCGGCGTGGGCAGGAAGCTGACCGCCAGTGGTTGTTCCAGCCACCAGTCAAGCAGCTCATCGACATGCTCGTTGCCGATGTGCACAGGCGGCAGGTGCAACGTGGCGCCGGCGCACAACGCTGGCCAGACTTCCCAGGCCATGGCGTCGAAACCAAAGCCTGCAACGCTTGAGGTGTGCGTACCGGCCGCCACGTCGAAGGCCTGGCAATGCCAGTGCACCAGATTGGCCAGGGCATGGTGTTCAATCATCACGCCCTTGGGCTGGCCGGTAGAACCAGAGGTGTAGACCACGTAGGCCAGTTGCTGCGCATTGAGCCCTGGCACCTGCGGATTGGTATCGGCCTGGTGGTAGGCGCCCGGCTGGTCGAGGTCGAGGCGTGGCACGTTGCTCGCCAACCCGGCGATGCGCGAATCGGCCAGCACCAGGCTCGGTGCGCTGTCGGCCAGCAGGTAGGCGATACGTTCGGCCGGGTAGTTCGGGTCCACCGGCACATAGGCAGCACCGGCCTTGAGCACGGCCAGCAGGCCAATGACCCGCTCGGCGCTGCGCGGCAGGCACAGGGCGACCCGGTCGCCCCGTTGCACACCGCGTGCGATCAAGCCGTGGGCCAGGCGGTTGGCACGCCGGTTCAGCTCGCCATAGCTCAGGGCCAGGCCATCCTGGGTCAGCGCCACGGCCTCGGGGGCACGGCGCGCCTGGTCCTCAACCAAGGCATGCACGGTGCGCCCCTGCGCGTAAGCCTGGGCCGTGGCATTGAAATCGTGCACAAGCCGCTCACGCTCTTGTGCCGGCAGGACTACAAGCGCCTGAGTGGCCAGCGAAGGCGTGTGTTCCAGGGCCTCGACCAGGCTGGCCAATGTCTGCTCCAGCAACTCACAGAGGCGCTGGGCGCCCCATTCGGCGAGCGCTTGCACGCTCAGCCGGAAGTCTTCGCCCAGGTCATCGACGCTCACGGTCAAGGGATAGTCGGTGCGCTCCTGGGCCCCGACGATATCGATGCCCGGTGCCACCGGGATGATCTCGGCGGCATCGCCGACAGCGCTATGGCGGTAGTTGAGCAAACTGTTGAACAGCGGCGTCGGCGCCGCGACGGCGCTGCAACGCTGGGCCAGTGCCAACGAGGCCTGTTCATGGCCGAGCAAGGTGCTGAGCCGCCGGTGGGTCGCCAGCAGGGCATCGCGTGCGCCGTGCTGGCCCAGGTCGACGCGCAGCGGCAGGGTATTGATGAACATGCCCAACGCCTGGTCGCCACCGGCGCCGGCGCTCATGCGCGCCGGCGCTCATGCGCCCCAGCAGCACGCTGCCGAATACCACGTTCTGGCGGGCCGACAATTGCCCCAGCAGGCGGGCGAAGCCCAGGTGCAGCACACTTGCCGGGCTCACCCCCAGTTGCCGCGCCTGCTCGCGCAGGCGGCGGCTGAGCGACGGTGCAAGGGTAAGGCGCGCCTCTTCCAGCGCCTGATCGCCCTTGTCCTGCAGGCCGAACGCCAGGGTCGGCGCGTCGATGTCGGCGAGCATCTGGGTGAAGAAGTTCTCGTGGGCTTGCTCATCCAGGGCCAGGCGCGCCTCGGCCAGCACATTGCGAAACGCCACCGGTGCGGCCAGCTGGGCAGTCTCGCCGGTCAGGTGCGCGTGAATTTCGCGGCGCACAATATCAAGCGCAGTGTGGTCCATCACGGTGTGGTGGAACGACAGCAATGCCACCCACGCCTGACCTTCGCCACGGGCGTGCATCAGTTGCATCAACGGCGCCTGGTGCAGGTCCAGGCGGTAGTGCCGGGGGTCAAAACGGCGGCACAACTGCGCCAGCGCCTCGGCGCCGTCCACGGCAACGGCCTCGCGCATCAGTTGCGCCTCGCGCCAGACCACCTGCACCGGCGAATCGAGGCACTCCCAGTGCAGCGCAGTACGCAGAATGTCATGACGCTGGATCACCCACTGCAGTCCGGCGGCGAAAGCCTCCAGGTGCTCGCGGCTGGCAAAGCGCAGTTGCACTTGCGACAGGTACGGATCACCGTCGTCGGCCGACAGGTGATGGTAGAGCATGCCCTGCTGCAGCGGCGCCAGCGGGTAGATATCCTGGACGTTCGCCGCCCCACCGGGGACGCTTGCGACGATACGGTCGATCGCGGCCTGGTCGAGGTCGACCAGCGGCAGCATGTCCGGGGTGATGCGAAACGCCGGGCTCAACCAGTCGTCATCCTGTTCAGCGAGCATGGCCAGTAACGCTGGCTTGTGCCGCGACAGCGCCTCCCACAGGCTGTCGTCCAGGGTTTCGTCATCGCCCAGGACAATCAGGTCCTGGTCTTCACGCTGGAGTCGGATTGCATGGGTGGAGAGCGCAGCCATCAGTTCGCTGAAGAGCATCGGTAAGCATCCTGCTTTGCCAAAAGGGAAATCGTCGACACGCTAATGGATCATGACCGGCCGGTCTGACATGGGAAGCCGGGACAAGGCCGCTCTAGCCCGGGGCCGCCAGGCGGCCCCGGGTATTTCACAGACGCCGCCGCGTGCCCAGGCTCGGGATGGTCGTCTCGGGAATGGCCACCTGCAGCGGCTGGCGCTGGGTGCTGGCCGCAAGGCCCGCCAGGGTCGGCTGGCTGAACAAGGTCCGTGCATCGACATGCAACCCGGCCTGGCGCATGCGCGCCACCAGGTTGACGGCAAGCAGCGAATGGCCCCCCAGTTCGAAGAAGTTGTCGTCGCGACCGACTTGCTCGATTTTCAGCACCTGGGTCCAGATGTCTGCCAGCGCCGTTTCCAGCTCGCCCTGCGGCGCCTGGTAGGTGCGGCTGATCACCGCTTCGGCGCCGGGGGCCGGCAGCGCCTGGCGATCGACCTTGCCATTGCTGCTCAGCGGCAGTTGCGCCAGCGCCACGTACGCCGACGGCACCATGTATTCGGGCATGCGCGCCAGCAAGTGGTTGCGCAGGACTTCCAGGGCCGGCGTACGGGCACCTTCGCAACAGGTGAAATAGGCCACCAGACGCTCTTCGCGCATCAGCACCACGCACTGGCTGATCGCCGGGTGCGCGACCAGCAATGCCTCGATCTCGCCGAGCTCGACCCGCAGCCCACGCAGCTTGACCTGAAAATCGTTGCGGCCGAGAAAGTCGAGCTGGCCGTCCTGGCGGTAGCGCACCAGATCGCCGGTACGGTACAAGCGATCGCCGTCAACGAAGGGGCTGGCGATAAAACGTTGCGCCTGCAAGTCCGGTAGCCCCAGGTAGCCACGCGCCACGCCGACGCCACCGATGTGTAACTGCCCCACCGCACCCAGCGGCACCGGGCGGTCATGGGCATCGAGCACATACAGCTGGGTGTTGGCGATCGGCCGGCCGATTGGCGGCACCTGTAGCGGCAGCGGTTCATCGGCCCGCAGGGTCCAGGCCGTGCTGTCCACGGTGGCCTCGGTAGGACCATAGACGTTGTGCAAGCGCACCTTAGGCAGACGCTGGCGCACACTGGCCAGCAATGCCAGGGTCAGCTCGCCACCGCCGCAGAAGATGTCAGTCAGGCTGGTGCAGTACTCGACGCCTGGCTCCTCGAGAAACTGGTGCAGCAGTGCCGGCACGAACTTGATCAGCGTCACCTGGCGTGCCTGGATCAATTGCACCAGGTAGGCCGGATCGCGGTGCCCGTCCGGCCGCGCCAGGACCAGGCGCAGGCCCGCCGTCAGCGGCCAGAACAGCTCCCACACCGAGCCATCGAAGGTGAACGGCGCCCGTTGCAGCAAGGCATCGCCCGGCCGTGGCGGGCAGATCTGCGAGCCCCAGTGCATCAGGTTGCACAGGCCGCGATGCTCGATCATCACCCCCTTGGGCGTGCCCGTGGAGCCCGAGGTGTACATCACGTAGGCCAACTGCGCCGGGCCCAGCCCCGGGACCTGTGGATTTTGATCAGCGCCGACTTGCCAAGCGTCCTGGTCCAGGTCCAGAAGCGTTACCCGCGACGGCTCGAACAGGCCGCGGGTGGCACCGTGCACCAACAGTACCTGGGGCGCGCTGTCAGCCAGCAAAAACTGCAGGCGCTCGGCCGGGTAACCAGGGTCCAGGGGCACGTAGGCGCCACCGGCCTTGAGCACTCCAAGCAAGGCGACCATCATTGCCACCCCACGCTCAACGCAGACCGCCACCCGGGTATCGGGACCGACGCCAAGGCTCAGCAGGCGATGAGCCAGGCGATTGGCCTGGGCATTGAGGGTCTGGTAGTCGAGGCTGGCTTCCTCGCTCTGCAGCGCGATGGCCTGTGGCGTGCGCCGCACCTGGGCCTCGAACAGCGCCGGCAGCGTCTGATCCAGCGGGCTTTTGCGGTCGTCGGTGTTGTTGAAACCGTGTAACAGGCACTGCAACTCCGCGGCAGGCACACTGCACAGCGCCTCCAGCGCGCCATGCCCGCCCTCGGCCAAGGCCTGGCCCAGTTGCCGCAAGGTACTCGACAGCGCGTCCAGCAGCCGTTGCGCACCGATCGCCCGTGGCGCACGGACGGCCAACTGCAGGGTCTGCTCCTGATCATCCACGGTCAGCACCAGGCCATGGCTGAGTACTTCGCTGGCCTCGACCAGGGTCACCCCCGGCAGTACCTGGCCCTGCACCACCGCGCCATAGCGGTAGTTGATCAGGCTGTTGAACAACGGCGTGCCCGCCGCCAGGCCGCTGCAGCGCTGGGCCAGAAGCAAAGGCGCATCCTCATGGCCCAGCAGTGCAGCCAGGCGCCCATGGGTTGCCACCAGGGCCTGGCTGACCGATTGCCCGGCGAGGTTGACCCGCAGCGGCAGGCTGTTGATGAACATGCCCATGGCGCGATCGGCGTTCTTGCCGGCCATGGCCCGCCCCAGCAGTACCGTGCCGACGGTGACCTCGTCGACCACCGCCAGGGTACCGAGCACCTGGGCCCAGGCAAGGTGCAGGAGGCTGGCAAGGCTGGCGCCCTGCTGGCGGGCCATTGTGCGCAAGGTGGCGGTCAGCACGTCATCGAGGTGCTCGCTGCAGGTGTGCAGTTGATCCTCATCAACCACCGCACCGCCCAGGCCCGGGATGGGCACAGGCGCCTCGACGCCGGCCAGTTGCTCGCGAAAGAACGCCTGGTGACGGGCCTGGCGCTCGGCAGCGCCACTGAGCGCAACATAGTCACGGTACGCCACCGGCTCAGGCAGTTGCTCACCACCCCCGGCCATGAACGCTTCGAGTTCGCCCAGCAGTACCTGGATGGACACCGCGTCGTTGACCAGGTGATGGAACCGCAGCAACCCCAGCCAGCGCCCCTGCTGGCGATCTTCGGCGGTGACCAGCGCCATCATCGGCGCCCGGCGCAGGTCCAGCGGCCGTTGCTGCGGATCGTAATCACTGCGCAGTTGCGCGCCGACGTCGCCCGCCTGGGCAACCTGGTTCCAGGTTTCGACCTGCAGGTGAGCCTTGCGCCATACCACTTGCTGAGGCTGTTCAAGATCCTCCCAGACCAGGCTCGTGCGCAGGATGTCGTGGCGCTCGATTACCCGCTGCAGGGCCTGGGCAAAGGCTGCCAGGCAGTGCGGGTCGGCAAAGGCGAACAACACCTGTTGTTGGTAAGGGTCGCGCGCATCGGTGACATGATGGTAGAGCAGGCCCTGCTGCAGCGGCGCCAGCGGATAGATCTCCTGCACGTTGGCGGCACCCCCGGGCACCGTTGCGACGATGCGCTCGATGGCCGCCTGGTCAAGCTCGGTGAGCACAAGCAGCTCGGGGGTAATGTGTTGACAGTCGACCGGGACCCGGTTGGCCGGGACCTGCGCGGCCTCGCCAACCACCACGGCGGCGGCCAGACTGGCCAGGGTCGATTGGCCGTACAGCACCTGCACATCAGCCTGCAGGCCCTGTTGGCGCATGCGTCCGATCAGTTGCACCGCCAGCAGCGAATGGCCGCCCAGTTCGAAGAAATGGTCCTGGCGCCCTACCCGTTCGACCTTCAGCAACTCGGCCCACAAGGCCGCCAGGCGTTGCTCGACCTCACCCTGCGGCGCCTCATGCACCCGCCGAACCTTGGCTGCATCATCGGCCACAGGTAGCGCGCGGCGATCCAGCTTGCCGTTGGCGGTCAGCGGCCAGGCCCTCAGGTGGGTGTAGGCACCCGGCAGCAATGCCGCCGACAGGCGCTGGCGCAGGTGCTCGTGCAACTCCAGCGGGGTAGCCGCTGCATCGCCAATGAACCAGGCCTGCAACTGGCCGTTGCGCAGCAGCACCACGCACTCGCGCACCCGGGGATGGCTAGCCAGGGCCGCCTCGATTTCTGCAAGCTCGACCCGTACGCCACGGATCTTCACCTGGTCGTCGTTGCGCCCAAGGTATTCCAGGTTGCCGTCGGCGTTCCAGCGCACCAGGTCGCCAGTACGATACATCCGCGCATTGGCAGCGTCGCTGAACGGGTCGTTGAGAAAGCGTTCGGCCGTAAGCTGCGGGCGGTTCAGATAGCCACGGGCTACGCCGCTACCGCCGATGTAGAGCTCACCGACTGCGCCGATTGGCAACAACCGATGCTGGCCGTCGAGCACGTAGACACGGGTGTTGGCCACTGGCGCACCGATATGCAGCGGCTGGCCTGCCTGAACCTGCCCGGCAGTGGCTACCACCGTGGCTTCGGTGGGGCCGTAGTTGTTGATCACCCGGTAGCGCTGCTCACGGCCCAGACGGCGCAGGCGGTCACCGCCGACCAGCAAGGTTTTCAGGGTCGGATGCAACTCTCCCTGGGCGAAGGCATGCTCAGCCACCGGCGTCGGCAGAAAGCTCACATCCAGCGGCTGGGCACGCCACCAGCGCAGCAAGGCCTCGATATCCTCGGCGCCGTCGCGTACCGGCGCCAGGTGCAGGGTCGCGCCGCTGCACAGTGCCGGCCAGACTTCCCAGGCCATGGCATCGAAGCCGAAACCGGCCAGGCACGACTGCTGGCGGCCGGGGCCCAGCTCAAAGGCACTGCAACTCCAGTCGACCAGGTTGGCGAGCATGCGATGCTCGACCATCACCCCTTTCGGCTCGCCGGTGGAGCCTGAGGTGTAGATGACATAGGCCAGGTTGTTGGCGCTCTGGGCCACCGTCACCAGGCGACTGTCCAGCGCCTCGCTCCAGTCACAGCAATCGAGTTCGATCTGTGGCCGACCATGGGCAGGCAGGCGCTCGCTCAGCGAAGCCTGCGTCAGCACCACCTGCGGCGCGCTGTCATCGAGCAAGTAGGCCAGGCGCTCACGGGGTTGCGCAGGGTCGATCGGTACGTAAGCAGCGCCGCTCTTGAGCACCGCCAACAAGCCAACCAGGGTGTCCAGCCCGCGCCGGGCGACCACCGCGACACGTTGCTCAGGCTGAGTGCCCAGAGCGATCAGGTGCCGGGCAAGGATATCGGCCCGGCGGTTCAACTCGCCATAGCTCAGTTGCTGGCCGTTGTGCAGGGCCGCCACTGCGTGCGGCCAGGCCCCCGCCTGAGCCTCGATCCGCCGATGGATCAGCGCCTGGCACGCGGCGGGCACCGAGGTGGCGTTCCAGGCATGCAAGCGTGCGTGCTCGCTGTCGGTCAGCAGGTCGAAGGCAGCAATGCTCAGTTCCGGTCGTTGCAAACCCTGCTCCAGCACACAAAGCAAACGCTCGGCCAGCGCCTGGACCTCCTCGGCACTGAACCAGGCGTGGCTGTAAACCAGGTGCAGGCAGGCCTTGGCGCTGTGACTGTTACTGCGCAGGTGAATACTCAGGGGCGTCGGACCATGGCCGTTGCAGATCATCACGGAATGGCTGGCCGTTTGGCCAAAGCGCAGCTCATTGTCGTCTTCTTCGTAGGACAGCATCAGTTCGAACAGCTGCGAGCGCTCCTCGCGCTGCGCGCCCAGCGCCCGGTTCAGGTCGCTCAACGAGAAGCGCTGATGACGAAAGTCCTGTTTGAGGGTGTCGCCAATGGCGCGCACAAGCGCTGCAAACGACTGGCTGCGGCCAAAGTCCATGTGCAAGGCGCTGACCTGACTGAACAAACCCATGGTTGCCTTGAACCGTGCGTTGCTGCGGTTGCGCACCGGCAGGCCGAGCACCCACTCGTCACGTTGCCAGGTACGTGCGCAACACACATGCAAGGCCGCCAGCAACACATGAAACGCGGAGGCCTGCAGGTCCTGCGCCAGTTGCCGCATGCGCGTCAGCAGCCCGGCATCGAAGGGCAGTTCAAGGGCCGCCGTGGGCTCGGCCTGGACCAATACGCCACGCTCGCGAGGTGCCAGCAAAGGATCCGGCAACTGCTTGTATTTGGCCAGCCAGTAGTCACGATCACGGGCCTGACGCGTCGACTGCTGATAGTGGGCGTCGTCATCGATGAAGTCGCGGTAGGACGGCGCCGTATCCGGCAAGGGTTGGCCCTGTTCAAGCAAGCGATAGCAGTCGACGGTCTGCTTGAACATCTGGTCTATCCCCCAGCCGTCGAGGATCAGGTGGTGGGTATGCACGGCAAACAGGTAGCGCCGCTCAGCCAGGCGAATCAGCATCGTCCCCCACAAGGGTGACACCTCCAGCGCATAGGGGCGCTGCAGCCGGGCCTTCATCAAGGCCTGCGCAGCGGCCAACGGCTCGGGGCTGGCGCGCAGATCATGCTCGCTCAGGTCAACTGCCAGCGCATCGGTAAAACACTGGCGCGGCACACCGTTGTCCTCGCCCTGCGCCACCAGCACCGTGCGCAGGCTTTCGTGCAGGCCCATCAGGTGCACCAGCGCCTGGCGTAGCCGACCGGCATCGATATCACCGTCGAAGTCGACATAGGCGCCAACGTTGTACCGCGGCGAGTCGCCATGGCTGATCTGATCCAGCCAGATGTCACGCTGGGAGGCGGTAAGGGCAAAGGTGTGGGCGGCGGGCATGGGTCGGCGGATCCTGATGGTTGATCATCTGCCGATTCAAGCACTGCCCTGCCAGCGTGCATGACCCCTTAAACCCGGACAGGCACAGGCCTGATGACGGCTGCTGAAAATCGCGTAGGAGATTGGCCATCCGCCAACATTCGCCATTGCCTGAGTAGGAATAAGTGGCATTTTCTGTCCCTGTTTTCCATTACAGACGCATCAGCAACACGCGGGCTTGAATACCCTCACCCTTCGTACAGCCCTCGGAGAACTCGACCGCGAGATACCCGCCGTGATGCTTTGACTCAAGGATGACCAGGATATGAAGCAGACCGACAGCCTCGCCTACCGCCCCGACCCGCAGTTGTACCTGCAACTGGGCGAATTGATCGCCAGCACCGGCGCCCAAGCCTTTGCCCAGCAGATGCTGCGCCTGGTCGATGCCCAGGTGCCGATCCACAAGCTTGACCTCAGTGAGTGGACCCTGGACTTGCGCCAGGCCAGTGTCAGCCGCATCAAGGTGCTGGGCAGTGCCGGCCTTGAACAGGATCTGCCGAGCATGGACTACCTGCACCACCCGCTGCTGCAATCGATCATGCAAATGAAGGACCCGCTACTGATCGAGTTCAGGGCCCCGCCCAACGCCCGCCAGCAGCCCCACAGCGCCCACCAGTGCAACCTGGTTTCACGCAGTGGCAACCGCCGCTGGGTGATCTGCTTTCATCGCCTGCCCAGCCAGCGCGGCTTTTCCCTGAGCGAACTGTCGCAGCTCAAAAGCCTGTCCGACACCTTGCTGCCGCTGGTCGAGCACCATGGCCAGCTTCTTGAGCAAGGCGCCGGATGCGCCCTGACGGAACTGGACGCCGGCTCCTTGCGCCACGCCTTCGGTGAACGCCTGGCACAAGGTTCGATCAATCTCTCGGTCCGCGAACAGGAAGTGTGCATGGGCTTGTTGACCGGCGGTACGGTACCGCAACTGGCACAACGGCTGAACCTGAAGACCAGTTCGATCGAGACCTACCTCAAGCGCGCCACCGCCAAGCTGGGGGTCAGTGGCCGCCATGGCCTGTCGAAATGGATGGCCGGCGCCTGAGCGTTCTCGATGCATGGGTATCAGCGCACTCGCGCCTTGCACCAAGGCTGAGCACGCCGTTCTCACAGGCCATGGCCTGTGCGAGCGGCGTGGTTAGCCTTTGCTTGCAGAATCCGACCAGCAGCATCCTGCATTACAGCAAGGCGGGCTAGTTTGAAAGGCAACTGGTGTCAGCCTGATCACTCATCCGGGACGTCACAATGAACCGACACGCTCGCCTTCCTGCCCGTACACTCCCCTCGCTGCTGTTGTGCGGGGCTGTATTCACCGGCAACGCCTGGGCCGGTGGCATCCTCATCTACGAGGCTGGCCAGGAAGGTAATGGCCTGGCCAACGCCGGCGCCGCAGCCCTTGCCACTGACCCCAGCGTGCTGATGAGCAACCCGGCAGGCCTGACCCAGCTGGCAGGCACCCAGATCAGCGCCAACGGCCAGCTGATTCTCGGCGACATTGGCTTTTCTCGCGACAGCACCAATCAGTTCGACGGCAACGAAGGTGGCAATGCCCTGCAGTACCTGCCCGGCGCGAGCCTGTTCATCAGCCACCGGCTCGACGAACGCACCGCCATCGGCTTTGGCATGTACGGCAACTTTGGCCTGGCATTGGACTACGACGATGACTGGGCCGGGCGTTATTTCACCCAGGAAGCAGCGGTGATTGGTGTGTCTTTGCAACCGACGATCGCCTACAAGATCACCGACGATCTTTCGTTCGGCATCGGCCCGCGCATTCTCTACGGCTACTACCGCACCGAAATGGCGGTCAACAACAACCTGCTCGGCCTCACCGAGCGGCCAGACGGCCAGCTCGAGTACAAGGACACCGACGTCGGCGTCGGCGTCAACCTGGGCCTGCACTATCGCCTGTCACCGGCCACCCAGTTGGGCCTGGCCTACACCAGCAAGGTCAAGCTCGAGTTCGAGGACAAACCGCACCTGAGCGACATCAGCAACCCGCTGCTCAACCTGGCCTTGCGCCAGTTGGACGTCAACAGCCTGGAGCTGGACATGAACGTCCCGCAAACCGTGCTGCTGAGCGTTGCCCATGACCTTGACCCACAATGGAAACTGCTGGCCAGCCTCGGTTGGCAGGACTGGAGCGAGTTCGGCGATATTGGCGTGGAGGTCGATGCCGATTCACTTGGCAACGTCAGCCGCAGCGTCGACCGCCACTACAAGGACACCTGGCACGCCTCCCTCGGTGCGCAGTACCAGGCCACACCGCGCCTGCGCTGGAGCGCCGGGGTCGGCTACGACACCTCGGCAGTGGACGACAGCGACCGTACCGTCGACAACCCGATGGCCGCGACCTGGCGCCTGGCGGCCGGAGTCAACTACCAACTGCGCGAGGGGCTGGACCTGCATATGGCCTACACCCTGGTCTGGCTGGGCGACATGGACGTCGCGCAGACCAAGGCGCGCTCCGGCACGACGCTGTCTGGAACCTACCGTGATGCGGCGCTGCACATTCTTGGTGGTGGCGCCACCTGGCGCTTCTGATCAGGGCTGCGGGTTACCGAGGAACCAGCGAAAATAGGGGTTGTTGCCGTCACTGCGCTGCAGCGCTCCGGCCTCGCGTGCCCAGGCCTGGCGGTTACCGTTATAGGCGTGCAGGCTCAGGCTGTAAAAGCGCTGCAAGGTCAGCCACTGATCATTCACCGCCCCCGCAACGCCAGGGTCGGCGCTCAGCAGTGGCGGCGCCTGACGCAATGCCAGCAAGGTTGGCAGTACCCGGGTAATTTCCCCCGGCCGCACCCACGCCGAGTACTCGATGCGCGGCTGATCGTCGGTCACCGGTGCTGCAGTGCCGGCGTAGTGCTCAAGCCCTGTGCGGTCGGTGACCCAGGTGGCCAGCAAGGCTTGCACCGAATCCACCCCCACCTCGGCCAGCGCCGAGGCCACGGCCGGCTGGGAAAACCGCCGGGCGATGCGTGGTACATCCAGTTGCAAGGGTTGCAGCGAACCGATCAGCAACATCTCGTGGAATTCCGTGGTCCACAGCGACGCATGGGGAAACACGTCGATAAAGCTGCGCACCAGCGAGCGGCTGTCCTGGTCGTTCTGGGTCGGCAGCGGCAACCACTGCGCCACCAGCCCGGCAGGTTGCAGGCGCTGCGCGGCCAACTGGTAGAAATCCCGTGAGTACAGGTTGACCACCCCAGCGGCAGACGGTGGTGGTGGCTCCAGGGTGATCAGGTCATAGCGCTCGGCGCTGCGCAACAGTTCGCGGCGGCCATCACGCAGGCGGATGTCCAGGCGCGGGTCGTGCACAGCATCGAAATTACCCTTGAACAGCGGCGCGGCCTCCAGCACCTCGGGCAACAGCTCGGCCACCACCGGGCGTTCCAGGCCCTGGTAACGCAGCATGGCGCCCGCCGTGATCCCGGTACCAAAGCCGATCACCAGTGCCGAACGCGGCTCGCCGGCATGGATCAACAACGGCAGCAACGCCTGCAGGCGCATATAGCGCAAAGACGGCATAGCATCGCCGGTGTTGGATACACCCTGGATATACAGACGGTTGAAGGCTTGGCCCTGGCGTTGCTGGCGGACAACCGCCACGGTACCGCCCTTGCCTTCGCGGTAATAGGTCAGTGCACCATTGCGGGCCCCGGGCAGCAGTTCGGCCAGGCGCTGGGGCGGTGTGAGGATACCGGTCAAGGCGCTGGCCAGCGCCACGGCCACCACCGCTACCTGCGCCCCACGCCTCACGCCGTGACCGCGCCATACCGCCAGCAGACCGATCAGCGCCGCAAGCCCGGCCAGCAGCGCCAGGGTGCGCACCAGGCCGAGCCCCGGCACCAGCACGAAACCCGTCAGCGCAACACCGGCGATACCACCCAGGGTATTGAGCGCCACCACCCGGCCAACGTCACGGCCGACATGGGCGCCATCCACCCCCAGCCGGATCGCCAGCGGGAACGCCGCGCCCAGCAGCACGGTAGGCAGGAACACCATGCTCAGGGTCGCCGTGGCGAAACGCGCGCACATGCCGGCCAGTTCATTGCCGGTGGCCTGCACAACGATCAACTCCGCCTGGGTCTGGGCCAGCACCAGCCAGCGCCCCAGGCCCGCGACCTGTAACAGTGCCAGCAGCCCTGCGCAGGCGATCAGCACGCCAAACAGGCCCCAGGGGTCGCGCAAGCGGTCGGCGCGCCGCGCATAAAGGGCACTACCGACAACCAGGCCGCACAGATAAGTGGCCAGGACCACAGCAAAGGCATAGGCGCGGGTGCTCATGAATTGCACGATCGACTGGCTCCAGACCAGCTCGTACCCAAGAGCTACGCCACCGGCGAGGCAGTACAGGGCAATGGCCAGGCGCGCCTGGGGTGTACGCGCGCGGGCTGTCGGCGCAACTGTGCGCACCGCGACCTGGTCGTTGCGCCGGGCCAGCCAGGCGCCCAACCCGGCCAGCAAGTTCATTGCGGCGGCGGCCAAGGCGCTGCCGGTCACCCCCAACTGCGGCAACAGCACAAAAGCGCTGAGCAAGGTGCCGACAATGGCCCCGGCGGTATTGGCCGCATACAACCGCCCGCTGGCCTGCGCCAGTTGGCCGTCGCCCGGGGCCAGGGCCCTTACCAGCACCGGCAGGGTGCCGCCCATCAACAGCGCGGGAAACCCCACCAGGGCAAACGGCAAGCACCAGGCCAGCCAGCCGCTGGCGGCTTCCATGCGAGCAAACAGTGGCGCGCAAGCCGCCAGGGCCAGGGTGCTGCCAACACCGAGCAATGCCACCGCCAGTTCCAGCATCGCATACAGGCGAACCGGCCTGCGCAGGCGATCAGCCCAGCGCCCGAAGAGCAACCCGCCCAAGGCGAGCCCGGCAAAAAACGCACTGATACCGGCAGTCACCGCGTGTACTTCCACGCCCACCACCAGCGACAGCTGCTTGATCCACAACACCTGATAAACCAGCGCCGCAGCGCCCGACAGCAGCAACAAGGCGGCGGGCAGCCACAGCGCCAGGCGTGCCGGGGAGTCGGTGCTACACGCAGCATTCGCAGCGCTGGGCCTGGCGGCTGAAGCCATTGTCGATACCTGGGCGAGGTGTGAAAAAAGGGCGTCCGCCCGTAGGCGGACGCGGGTCATGCCGTTACTTGGCTTTCATTTTTTCTTCGATCTTCTTGTTCACGTCAGACTCGATCTGGTCGATGCTGAAGCTCGCGGGACGCTGGCTGGGTGGGTACTCGATGAAGGTCTGAAGAAACGTGGCGGCCTTCTGGGTGCCCTGGAAGAACAGGTAGTCGTTCTTCGTCAGCCAGTCGTAGTACTGGTCCGAAACTATGTCTGCACGCTCGTACGGGTCCATGCGCAAGTTGAACAGCTTGGGCGCGCGCAGGCAGGTGAACGGTTCGCTCCAGACCGGGAAGCCACCCGGTGCGCGCTGTTCGCAATACACCACCTTCCAGTCGTTGAAGCGTATGGCCACCAGTTCAGCGTCATCGTTGAAGTAGTAGAACTCGCTACGTGCGCTCTTGTTGGCCTTGCCCGTCAGGTAGTCCAGCTGGTTGTAGCCATCCAGGTGCACCTTGAAGTTCTTGCCGCCGACATCGGCGCCCTTGAGCAGGCGCTCCTTGATATCGGTGTCACCGGCAACGGCGAGCAAGGTCGGGAACCAGTCCAGCCCGGAGAACATCTGCGTGCTCACCGTATCGGCCTTGATCTTGCCCGGCCAGCGAACCATGGCGGGGACCCGGTAGGCGCCTTCCCAGTTGGAGTTTTTCTCGTTGCGAAACGGCGTCGTCGCCGCGTCCGGCCAGGACCACTGGTTAGGGCCGTTGTCGGTGGTGTAGACGACGATGGTGTTGTCGGTGATCTTCAGGTCATCGAGGGTCTTGAGCAGCTTGCCGATGTCGCCGTCGTGCTCCAGCATGCCGTCGGCGTATTCGTTGCCGAGCATGCCGCTCTGCCCGCGCATCGACTCACGCACGTGGGTAAAGGCGTGCATGCGCGTGGTGTTCATCCAGACAAAGAACGGCTTGTCGGCCTTGGCCTGCTTCTCGATGAAGTTGATCGCGGCCTGGGTGGTTTCGTCATCGATGGTTTCCATACGCTTGCTGTTGAGCGCACCGGTGTCCTCGATCTTGCCGTCGGCACTGGATTTGATTACCCCCCGGGGCGTGGTCGACTTGAGGAACTCCGGGTCGTCCTTGGGCCAGTATGGGCGCTCCGGTTCCTCTTCGGCGTTGAGGTGGTAGAGGTTGCCGAAGAACTCGTCAAAGCCATGGTTGGTCGGCAGGTACTCGTCGCGGTCGCCCAAGTGGTTCTTGCCGAACTGCCCGGTGGCATAACCCTGCGCTTTCAGGGCCTGGGCAATGGTGACATCACGCGCCTGCAAGCCTACCGGGACCCCCGGCATGCCGACCTTGGACAACCCGGTACGCTTGGCCACCTGCCCGGTGATGAACGTCGAGCGTCCGGCCGTGCAACTGTTTTCGGCATAGTAATCGGTGAACATCATGCCTTCCTTGGCAATCCGATCGATGTTCGGTGTCTGGTAGCCGACCACGCCCTTGGAATAGGCGCTGATGTTGGTCTGGCCGATATCGTCGCCAAAGATCACCAGGATGTTCGGCTTCTCGGCCGCGCCGGCAATGCCGGCAGCCAGGGTCGCCGAGGTCGCGAGCGCGACTGCCGACAACCACGTTCTACTGGACTTCATGACGTTGCTCTCCGTTCACGTTACTGTCGCAAGGTCCGCGACTCCGTGCACGCTTGATTCCGACTGCTGGCTGGGACCCAGTGCTCTGCGGTTTCGGTGTGGCTGTTACTGCTTGTCGAAGGGATAGACACGGCGCCATTCTTTGGCCATGTCCACCACTGTCCAACCCTGTTGGCGAGCGATATCCAGCGCCTTGTCCAGGCGCCCTACGTTACTGTTGCGATCATAGGCCCACTCGCGCTGGCCATCGGTGTGGTGCACCAGCGCGGCGAAGCGCCGCCCTTCACCGGCCATGGTCCATTGCAGCATCTGCAGGTCACCGTCGGAGTTGCCGAAGGCCAGCAGCGGCCGGCGACCAATCACCGCCTCGATGCTCACCGGCTTGCCGGGGCCGTCGTCGTTGTGCGCAAGTTTTGCCAACCGCTCGATGATCGGTTTGCCACCGTTGTCCTGGTACTCGGCAGCCAGGGTGGTACCGATCACCTGCTCAGGCGGGATGCCATAGACTTCCTCGGCAAAGGCGCGCATGAAGGCGACCTCGCCGCCGGAGACAATATAGGTACGAAAGCCATTGCTGCGCAGGTAATCGAGCAGTTCGAGCATTGGCTGGAAGACCATTTCGGTGTAAGGCCTGCCGGTCTTCGGATGCCGGGCACTGGCCAGCCAGCTGCGGCTACGGGCCAGGAAGTCCTCGGTGCTGATGCCGGCGTGGGTGGCGGCGACGATCTTGAGCATGCCGTCCATGCCTTGCTCGGCCAGGGCCTTATGGTCGTCCTCGAGCACCGCCTTGAACGGCTGCTGGGCCTTCCACTCGGGATGCTCGGGGGCCAGGCGCTTGACCTCGGCCATGGAAAACAGCAGCTCGAAATACAGCGGTTGCTCGCTCCACAGGGTGCCGTCGTTGTCGAACACGGCAATACGCTCGGCAGGCTTGCGGTAGTCCGGGCTGCCTTCGCGGGTCACGGCGCTGACGAAGGCCTCGATCGCTTGGCGCGAAGGCTCGTCACGCCAGGACGGTAGCGCATCTGCCGCATGCGCCAGCACAGGTGCCAGCAATAGCAGGTACAGCAGCACTCGCAGGAGACTGCTTTGAACAAAACGCTGACCCATGGGACCGTCCTTGCCATCTGGCGTTTGCCCACTTGCTTAGATCAAGGGTTCAGTGGCTTGAGACCGTGATGGGCCGCGACCATCTGCCGGCGCTGCCCAGGTGGCGGCAAGCGTTGCAAGGTGATGGTGACGAGCCCAGGCGCGGGATCGTTGCCGTATCGGGACTTGAAGAAGGCTAGCAAACGATTCTCGGCTGCGCCGGATAATTGCGTGCGCACCGACGCAAGCGTGTACCTGCCACTGCTGCGGCGCGCCCACAAGTACAGGGCATCGAGCCGAGCCGGTTGCTGGCCACATTGGCGCCGGGCCAGTTTCCAGGCATAGGCCGGTGAGTCGTGCCAGGCTTGTTGCCGGCGTGCCCGCCAACGCTGGAATTGCCGCCAGAGCGCGACCAGCTTGGCCCGCACCAGCCATGCCAGCGCCGCAAAAGCCAGCAGGCATCCACCCAGCAGCAACCAGCGCTCGCCGACCCTGATCCTGGCCTGGTGGCCCAGGGCGCGCAGGTCTTCGCTGATGGAGAACGGTGCCTGGTAACTCAGTGCACCCGCGTCAAAATCGACCGCAGGCACCCGGACCTGATGCACCTCGCCACTTGCCGCATCGCGCCAGGAATAGACGATCGCCGGCAAGCGGTAATGGCCGGCAGCGCCGATCACATAACTCACCGTGTCCTCGCGCTCGCCGCCCAGGGTGCCTCCGCGGCCATCGCTCAGAGGCTTGACCCTGGGCGCTTGCACGTAACGCTTGAGTCCCTCGACCTCGGCCAGCTCCGGCGCCTGCAAGAGCATGGCCTGCGCCCCGGGCGCTTCGATGCGCAGCCGGCGGGTAATGCTGTCGCCGGCCCGTAGCGGTGTGTGCGAGCGCTGGATGTCTTGGGTCAAGGTCAGGGTTCGCGCGACCGGTTGCGCCTCACCCGCATTGCCCGCACCACCCCGCGCCTGGAATGCCAAGGGCTGGCTGCTGACCATCAGCGCGCCGCTGCCCTGCCCCGGCGTGACCTTGAAAGCCAGCGCCGGGATCTCGAAGCGCCGGGCCACCTGCGGGATGATCTGGTAGCGGTAGCGCAAGCCGAAGAAGCGCTTGCCGGCGATGTCCTGGTTCAGGTGCTGGGCCTCGCCACCGGGCGGCCCGACCACCGCATCAGGCAGTTCCAGGGTGGGTAACACCGGCGCGTCGGTGAACCAGGTGTCCACCAGTAGATCGACTTCAAGGCTGACGGTGGCCCCGACCAGGACCGGGGTATCCGGCACCAGTCGCTGCTCCACCCGCACCTGGGGATCGCCAGCCA
Source organism: Pseudomonas rubra (assembly GCF_028656935.1). Classification (GTDB taxonomy): domain Bacteria; phylum Pseudomonadota; class Gammaproteobacteria; order Pseudomonadales; family Pseudomonadaceae; genus Aquipseudomonas; species Aquipseudomonas rubra. The sequence goes on along the minus strand of NZ_JAMDGZ010000018.1, from coordinate 68,287 downwards.
GCGCCAGGGGCGACAGGCAGACCAGCAGAGCGGCCAGCAGCGGTTTCATCGTTGACCCTCCCCTGCCTGCTGTAGTTGGAACTTGCGTTTGAGGAACTGCGCCGGTGAAGTGCCCAGGTTTTCCAGCCATACCTGATCGGAGGCTGCCACAGGCGTGGGTTGAGCTTGGGATTTTCCGCCCTCGACCGGCGTCTGGTCTTCAATCACCTTGTCGGGCTTGAGCTCGGGGTTGTCCTGCTGCTGGGCCTGGTAGTCCTTGAGCAGCGCCTGAGCCAGCGCCAGGTTGGCCGTGGCCTCGGCGAATTGCGGTTGCAGGCGCAGTGCCTGGCGGTAGGCGCTGATCGCCTGGGTGAACTTGAACAGGCGCACGTAGCTGTTGCCCTGATAGAACCACGCCGAGGCTGTGTCCAACCGGGCAAGGCTCGCCAGCGCCAACGGGTAGTCAGACGCCTGATAAGCGGCCACCCCTTTCCAGTAAGGGTCTTCGAAGCGCGCAGCGGCTTGCCCGTAGCGGCCCTGCTCGAACGCCCAGCGCCCTTGCTGGTCAGCGGTAAAGAAGGCATCGGCCAGGCTGCTGGCTCGCGCAGGCGCGGGCAAGCTGCCCAGCAGGGTCACCGCGAGCACGCCGGCCAGCCAGTTGACCCGCCAGCCGCGGCGCACGCAGTAAAGCGCCAGCAGCACCAGCGGCCAGCACAGCCAGTAGCCGGCATCCTTCCAGTGCACGCTTGCGCCATCGCCCTGGGCCGCCTGGAAATGCTGCTGGGCATGCAGCTCGATCCAGTCCAGGTCATCATCGTTCAAGGTCAGGCTGCCCAGCGGCGCATCACTCGCTGCGGCAAGGCCCTTGAGCGCGCCGGCATCGAAGCGGCCCTGTACCGGGCGCCCTTCGGTATCCAGGCGCGGCATGCCCTTGGCATCGTGCAGCACTCCGGTGTCCTGGCTGCCGACGGCCAGCACCAGCACTTGCAGGTCGCTGTCGGTCAGGCGCTGGCCCAGGGCATCGAACTGGCCGGGGTCGGCGCCGTCAGTGAGCAACACCAAGGTGCCCGGGGTGTTTTCAGCCTCCAGCAGCTTGCGCGCAATACCCACCACCGCGAGCACGTCCTTGCCAGGCTGGGCAATCAGGTCGGTGCTCAGTGCCTGGATGAAGGTGTCGAGCAGGTCCGGATCGTCGGTGGCGGGCAACACCAGGTGGGCACTGCCGGCATAGGCGATCAGCGCCGTACGTGCCCCGGCGCGGCGTTGGACCAGGTCATGCAAGGTATGCCGCACGGCAGTCAGGCGGCTGGGCGGGACATCATCGGCGTCCATGCTGGGCGACAAGTCCACGGCCAGGATCAGCGCTGCGCGGTTGTCGACAAAGTCCGGCAGATCCTGGGTCCAGGTCGGCCCTGCTGCAGCCAACCCGCCGATAACCAGCACGGCGCCGAGCAGGTGAGCCGGGCGCAAGCGCTGGGTATCCTCGGGGCGGATTACCAGGTGCTCGACCAAGTGCGGGGCAATAATGCCGGTCAGTTGCCGCTTCAGGTCATGCCGGCGCAACCAGGCCAGTGGCAGCAGCACACCCGGCAGCAGCAGCAACAACCACCAGGGACGTAGAAAGTGTACAGCGCTGAGGTCGATGTCCATGTTCAGGGCTCCGTCGCCGAAGCGCGTTGTGCCAGCAGCCAGGCCAGGGCCTGGCCGGCGAGCAACGCCAACAGTGCAGCGCCCAGAGGCCAGTAGAACAGGTCGCGCCGTGGTTGGTGGCTGAGGGTGGTCACCGCGTGCGGGGTGATGCGATCAAGGGTCAGGTAAACGGCTTGCAGGCTGTTGCTGTCGTCGGCGCGCCAAAAGCGTCCCCCGGTGGTGCGGGCGATACTTTCCAGGGTTTGCAGGTCGACCTTGTCCTCGCCGCTGGCCTCGGGGTCGCCAATGCCAATGGTGTGCACCACGATGCCATGCTGGCGGGCGAGCCGCGCCGCGTGCTCAGGAGTGATAGCGCTGCCGGTGTCATTGCCGTCCGTGAGCAGGATCAGCACTTTCTCCCGCTCCTTGGCCCCCGCCAGCAACTTGATGGTCAGGCCGATGGCGTCACCCAATGCGGTGTTGGGGCCGGCCATGCCAATCCCCGCCTCGTCCAGCAACAACAGCAGGCTGGCGTGGTCAAGGGTCAAGGGTGCTTGCGGATAGGCGCCGGTGCCGAACAGGATCAAGCCAATACGATCGTCCTTGCGCCGGGCGATAAAGTCGCGCACCACTGCCTTGACGGCTGTCAACCGGTCACTGCGCTGGCCATCGGCGCTGGTGTAGTCGCGGGCCTGCATGGATTGCGAGATGTCGAGGGCGAGCATCAGGTCGCGGGTCGGTTGCTGATGGGTAATCGGCCGCTCGACCAGCACCGGCCGTGCACAGGCGACCACCAGCAGGGCAAAGACCAACAGGTTGAGCGGCAATTGCCACCCCGCAGACAGTGCCCCGCTGCTTTCAGGACGTTTGCCCAGCGCCCGGCTCATGGCCGAGAAGAACGGCACGCGCAGGGCGCTGCGGGCTTCATGATAGGGCCGTGCCCAGCGGTAAACCGCCCACGCCAGCGGTAGCAGGAGGAACACCCACGGGTACTCAAACCGCCACATGGTGGGTCTCGATCCAGCGCCGGCTGGTAGTGAACAACGCAGCCACCGCCGCTTCATCCAGCGCCTGCAACTGGGCGTCCGGCGCGTAGGCGACCTGCTGCAGATCAAAGGCAAAGCCGGCTGGCAGCGGGTGCGGCGCATGGGCGGCGAGAAACGTCTGCCAGGACGCCCCGCCAAGGCTGGCCACCGGGGGGGCGCCAGGCATCGACAGCGCCACGCGCTTGAGCAGTTCGGGCAACTCGCGCAAGGCCGCCAGGCGTTTCTCGGCAGGCATTGCGCGTAACTGATCGAGGCGCAGCAGCGCCTGGCGACGGTAGCGGTCGCGCCGCCACTGGCGCCAGCGCCAGGCGCCCCAGGCCCCCAGGCTGAGCACCAGCACCACCAGCACCGCGCCCCAGGCCCAGGTCTGCGGCCAATAGCTGAACGGCGGCGCGCCGCTCGCCAGCTCCTGAAGCTGGTCGATGGCCGGTTGCACGGGGGTCGTCATTGCATCACCTGGGCCAGGCGGCCCAGCTCCTTGCGCAACTGCTCCAGGCTGTCCTGGCCCGTGCTGATCATCAGCAACGGTACCTGGCTGCGCCGCAACAGTTCGGCAACATCGCGCAAGCGTCCGGACAGAAACTCGCCCAGGGGCTGGTTGACCTTGCGTTGGCCCATTTGCAGCTCGACCTGCAGAACGCCCTGGGTGATGGTCACGTGCCCCTTATCCGGCACGTTCAGGGCAAGCGGGTCGTAGACCTGAATGGCGATCACGTCGTTGTGCTCGCGCAATTGGCGGAGCAATGGCAAGGTCTGTGGGCTCGCGCCGGCAAAATCACTGATGATGCAGATCAGATGGTCATGGCCGGCAAGCGCCACGCAGGTGCGCAGGGCCTGGTCCAATTGCGCATCGTTGTGCGGGTCTTCACCCAGCGCCGACAAACCGTGGTTGGCCCGTGTCACCGCCGCGCACAGGGCCTGTACCCGGCTGCGGCTGCGCAGGGGGCGTACCTGGGCCAGCCCGTCGCTGCCCATCACCAGGCCGCCGACGCGATCACCGGCATGAAACGCCATCCAGGCGCACAGGGCCGCCAGCTGCGCGGCAGTCACCGATTTGAAGTAGCGCTGCGAACCGAAATACATGCTCATGCGCTGGTCGACCAACAGCAAGGTCGGCCGGTCGCGTTCTTCGTTGAAGGTTCGCACGAAGGGTTTGCCAAAGCGCAACGAGGCGCGCCAGTCCAGGTGGCGCAGGTCATCGCCGGGCTGGTAGTGGCGCAGTTCATCGAAACTCAGCCCGCGCCCGCGCAAACGTGAACCATGGTTGCCCGACAAGATGCTCGACAGCGGCTGCCGGGCGACAAAGCTCAGGCCTCGGGCACGGGGCTCCAGCGCCATCAGTTGCTCGAGCGCAATGTAGACATAGCCATCTGCGGTCACGTGGTTGCTTGCCATGGACAGCCCCGTCAGGTCGCAATAGCGACTTTGTCCAATAAACGGTCGATCACCTGATCGGCGCCGACCCCATCGCTGATCGCGTCGTAGGACAACTGCAGGCGGTGACGCAACACCGGGTGGACGATGGCACGCACGTTGTCCGGGGAAACGAAATCCTGCTCGTTCAGCCATGCGTGGGCGCGTGCCACGCGGTCCAGGCTGATGCCGCCACGGGGGCTGGCACCGATGCGAATCCAGCGTCTGAGATCGGCGTCATAGGCTTCGGGGTGACGGCTGGCGTTGATCAGGTCGATCAGGTAGCGGTCGATGGCCGGCGACACGTGCACCCGCGCCACCTCCTGGCGGGCCGCGAAGATCACCTCCTGGGCCAGGCGCGTCGGCTCTGGGGCTGCGCTGCCAGCGGCCTGGTCTTCACCGCGCACCAAGCGCAACACCTGGGCCTCGTCCTCAGGCTGCGGGTAGTCGAGCTGCAGCTTCATGAGGAAACGGTCCATCTGCGCTTCGGGCAACGGGTAGGTGCCTTCCTGCTCGATCGGGTTCTGGGTCGCCAGCACCATGAACAGTCCCGGCATCGGATAGCTGCGCCCGGCCACGGTGATCTGGCGTTCCTCCATTGCCTCCAGCAGCGCCGCCTGGACCTTGGCCGGCGCCCGGTTGATCTCGTCGGCCAGGATCACATTGCCAAACAGCGGGCCAGGCTGGAACTTTATGCTGTTGCCTTCGCTGCTCTGTTGCAGAATCTCGCCACCGGTCACGTCCGAGGGCAACAGGTCGGGGGTGAACTGGATGCGGCGCATTTGCGCATCCAGGTGAGTGGCCAGTGCCTTGACCGTGCGTGTCTTGGCCAGCCCCGGCAGGCTTTCCAGCAGCACGTGGCCGTTGGCAAGCAGGGCCAGGACGATGTGCGCAATGGTGTCCGCCTGGCCGAGGACCTTCTCGGCAACAGACGCTTGCAGCCCTATGACCTGTGCATGAATGTTCACCCCTGCGCTCCTATGTTGTATCGGTTGTTCTACTCATTGGCGGTTCGCTAACAATAGTTGCCATGACCTGCGCTGCAAGGCGCTGTTACTGACCGTTGCGCCAATAGGGCTCGATTGCTTGCAGGCGCGGGTCGTCCGGGGCCACTTCACGCAGGTGCTGCACATAGCCGAATGCTTGCTCACGCTCGCCGGCCAGGGCATGCAGGTAGATCAGTGAGTACAGCAGGTCAGGGTCATCCGGCGACTGCTGCAAACCGCTACGCAATGCCTGCAAGGCTTCGTCGCGCCGCTGCATGCGTGACAATAGCAAGCCCTGGTTGTAGCGGATGCGCGGGTTGCCTGGCACGGCCTCGGCAGCCTGCTCCATCCAGCCCAGGGCCTCTTCGGCCTGGCCGCGCTCGACCAGCAACAGGGCAAGCATGTAGGCCAGGTTGCCACGGTCGGCCACCGGCATCTTCGCCAGTGCCACACCGTCGCGCAGCAGCCGTTCGGCCTCGTCCGGGCGCTGCGCGGCATTGGCCAAAGTGACCAGATTGACCCGTGCCGGAACAAAATACGGGTCCATGCCCAGGGCCTTTCGGTACTGCTCCATGGCCTGCTCGTCACGCCCCTGGCGCGACAGCAGAACGGCCAGGTTCAGGCGCCCGCCGGGCAGGTCGGCATTGCCGCGCAGGCGCCGCTCGTAGTCGGCCAGCAGAGCCTGGAACATGGCCTGGTTGGCCTGGGGCAATTGCGTTACCGGGATGTCGGCCAGGGCCCGCACGGTTTCATCGCGGACCGCCAGGCGCGGGTCTTCGAGCAGCGGCAACAGTGGCTGCAGGCGTTGCTCGGCAGGCACGCTGGCAAAGCCCGCTACCGCGTAGGCGCGGACCAATGGCTCCGGGTCCTGCAACGCCCAGCGCAACTGGCTGCTGGCTGCCGGGCCCAGGTCGGCCAACTGGTCGGCGGCGGTGGCGCGGACGATTGCCGGGTTGGCCGGGTCGTTCAGCACGTAGCCCAAGCGGCTGAGAGCAGTCGCGGGGTCGGCGCGCACGCCCTGCAAGGCCTGCCCGTAATGCACCGGGCGCTTGGGCGTGGTCAGCCACTGCTCGATGGCACTGGCCGCCCAGGCCGGCTGGCGGTCCTGGTGGCAACCGGTGCAGGCGTCGGGGCTGGCGGTCTGCGCGGCAAGGTCCGGGCGCGGGATACGCAGGCTGTGGTCACGCCGCGGGTCCACCTCCATATAGGTCTTGCTCGGCATATGGCAGTTCACGCACTGCGCGCCGGGTGAGCCTGGCACGTGGTGGTGATGGCTGGGGCTGTCGTAGTCCTTGGCTTGCAAGCCGGCAAAACGTGCAGTGTCGGGCCCGGTGTTATGGCATTGCAGGCACAGGCCATTGCCTTCGATGCGCACCTTGCTGGTATGCGGGTTATGGCAATCGGTGCAGGCGACACCCGCCGCATACATTTTGCTCTGGGTGAACGAGCCGAATTCATACACCTCGCCATCAATCTGCCCATCACCATGGTAAAGCCCCTGGCGCAGCGTAGCCGGCAGGCTCTGGTCCAGTTGCGGGTGGCCCGGCAGTTGGCCGTCGCCCAGCCCCTGGCGGCGACTGTGGCAGTAAGCGCACTGCTCGACCATGCCGCGACTGCCCAGCGCCTTGAAATCCACGACCAGGCCCTTGTCCGTCTTGGCCTCGGCCGGTTTGGCCCGCGCCCAGTCGACATGCTTCTGGCCAGGCCCATGACAGCCCTGGCAGCCGACGGTCTGCTCCTGCCAGGTGCTGGCGAAACTGTCCTGTTGCTCGTCATAGTGCTTTTGCAGGCGCGTGGAATGGCAGTCGGCGCACATGGCGTTCCAGTTCTGGTAACGGCCCGTCCAGTGCAAGGGGTCGTCGGGGGTAAAACGCTGTCCGGGGTACAGGGAGAACCAGCGCTGCCCGCCTTGCTCCTTGGTCCGGCTGTCCCAGGCGATGGTCAGCGCCTGCAGGCGCCCGCGCGACAGCGCCACCAGATACTGCTGCAGCGGCCGGTGGCCGAAGGTGTAGAGGATGCGAAAATCCTCAGGCTTGCCCTGCTCGCCCTCGATGTTGACGAAGAAGCCGCCACCCTTGCGGAAGAAGCGCGCCTTGACCCCGGCCTCGTCGAAGCGAACGTCGTCGAAGTTGCCCAGCACGTTGCTGGCGTTGGCATCACGCAGGGCCCAGGCATGGTCCGAATGCTGCCACTGCCCCATCTGTTCGGCATGGCAACCCTGACAGCTGTCAGCTCTGGCGTAGCCTTCAGAAGTTTTAGCCGTTTCCGGCAAGCGGCCGAGCTCGCCCGTGGCCCAGGCAATGCTGCTGGCGAGCCAGACCAGGATCAGCAAGACAAGCCTTGTCGCCGCCATCACGGTTGGCTGTCTTGCGGGCGGACCGCAGGCGCGTTGTACCAGTGCTCCCTGGGCACCACCTTCTCCTGCAGCGGATCGCCCAGGTAGTGTGGCGACATGATCTGCACGCCAAACTCGTTGAACACGTCCTGGATATTGGCGTGCAGCAGGGTCAGCAGTTCGGCCCGCGGCCTTGGTTCGCTGGGCACGGCCTGGGCCACCAGGCGATACTCGGGGTAGAAATCCGACAGCGCGGTCTGGAAGACCTGCGGCTTGGGTGTCTCGAGCACGCCCTCGGTGCGTCGCGCCGCTTCCAGCAGCATCGCCTCGACCTGACGCCAGGGCGTGTCGTAGCCGATGGTGACGGTGGTGTCGACGACATATCCCTGGCCTTGCACCACCCGCGAGTAGTTCTTGGTCACCGCCCCGGTGATCATCGAATTGGGCAGCGTCAGCACTTCGCCCAGCCCGGTGCGGATAGTGGTGGTGAACATGCCAAGCTCGGTGACAGTGCCTTCGTAGTCGCCGATGCGCACGTACTCACCGGGTCGCAAGGTACGGGTGTAGGTGAGGATCAGCCCGGCCGCAGCCTGGCCGACGACGCTGGTGGCGCCCAGGGAAATCATCAGGCCGATCAGCACCGAAAGCCCCTTGAACGCCTCGGTGTCGGCACCGGGCAGGTACGGATAGGCCATGGCCAGGGCAAACAGCCAGATCGCCAGTGAGGTCAGCCGTGTGGTCGGTTGCAGGGTTTCCTGGTTCAACCAACTGATCGACCCGGGCCGTGCCAGCCGTTCGAGCAGGCGCTTGCTGAAAGCGATGATGCCGCGCGCGATAAAGAAAATCAGCAGCGCGATCAGCAGGCCCGGAATGGCATCGACAATGCCGGTCACGACATGACGCAATAACCCCAGCAGATAGAGGTTCAGGCTTTCGCCCCAGGGCCGGGTGTAGGGGAAGCGTTGCAGGACGAAGCTGAGCCATTCGTAGGTCAGCAGCAGTACCAGGGTCCAGCGCACCAGGCCCAGCAAGCGCCGTAAAAGCGGAAACAGGTTGCTGGCGTCAATCAGCTGGGTTTGACCGATGCGCAAGGCACTGGTGTGTTTGCGCACCCGCTGGGGCAGCCACGACAGCGCTTTACGGTGCAACCAGCCCGCGAGTCTGAGCAGCAGCAGGTACACCAGCGTGGCCGCGACGCTCAGCCCCGCAGCACTGAGCAAAAACCGTGGGCTGCGCGCCTGCTGCGCTTCGGACACCACCTGACGCAAGCGCGAGGCCGCCGCCTGCGCGCCCTGCTGGATATTGAGCTCGCTGCCGACCAGATCGCCGGGCGAGACAATAAATGCCCGGCGGTCACCGAGCAGCACCAGGTAGTTTTCCTGGATGGCGTCGACACTGACCGTGCTGTCGAAGGTTTCGTCCAGCCGCTCGTTGATCACCTGTTCGGCGCGTTTGACCCGGGCGGCAGGCGCCTCGCCGAGCAGGGTCGCGTGAAAGACCATGATGCTGCGGTTGGCGATCTTAAGTTCCGCCGGCTCCGCGTCAATCGACGCCGCCCCCACGGCAGCCCGGCTTGCGCCGCTGACCAGCATCGATGCCAACAGGCAGCACAGCGTCAGGCCGGCGAGGATTCGACTACCCATCTGTTCGCACTCCCAGCAATTGTCTGTCTCCTGGCAACCTTGGCTACCAGCAGCGTAGTACGGCGTCTGGAAGCCGCAAACTTAGCCGTGGGGACCCGACGTTTGTGCGCAGACGCCTCGATGGGCTCAATAATCCCCCATCCCTGCCGATAACCTTGCTGCATGAGCCAGATGCGCGGCTTGGCGTTTATTTTCAGAGGCAGACAGGATTTGATATGAACGAGAAGGGTATGGCGTTGGCCAACAAGTATTGCCAGGGTTCGGGTCTGGAGATCGGTGCCGGCAGCCATAACGCTTTCTATTTGCCGGACTGCCTCAACCTGGGGCCCTGCGATGGCGTATCGTTCCTGTACCCGCTGGACCTGAAGGACTTCAATCTCTACGCAAACGAACAGGCCAACTACGAGACTCCGCCTGCCAGGATCGACGCGTTGGGCGACTTCATGGACATTCCGTACGCCGATGAAACCTTCGATTACCTGATCAGTTCACACGTCATCGAACACGTGCCGAACCTGTTCGCAGCCTATGCCGAGGCCTCGCGGGTGGTGAAGAATGAGGGTGTGTTCTTTTGCATTTTCCCCAAGCGCAACGCTGACCCCAATGATCGGGTGCGTGCACTGACTACCCTGGAGTCGATGATCGATGCGTTCGAAAAGCGCATCGACATGAGCGTCATGCCTGAGTACAACTGGCGTGGGCACTACCACGTGTTCTCGATGCAGAGCATGCTGCGGGCGATCAACATGATCAATTCCGTAGGCCTGGGCCACTGGTTGATAGAATGCCTGGAAGAAACCGATTCGAAAGTCGGCAATGGCCATACCGTCGTGTTGCGCAAGCAGATCGGCCTGTCAGCCTTGAATTGCCAGGATGCCAGCCAGTTCAACGATGAGTTCAATGCTCGTTATCAGGCCCAGGACTTTGCGGGGGCGCTGCAGTTGGTAAAAGTCGCGCTGTCGCTCGACTTCTTCAATGCCCAGAACCTGTACCTGGCATTCGCCCTGAGTTGCCAACTGGACAACGCGCGCGAAGGCATTGAGTTCTTGCGTCAGGCCCTGATCCTCACCCCTGAAAATGAGGAATTCCGCAAGCTGTTCGTCCAGGTCACCGGTGGGCCGTTTATCAACCCGGTGCACTAAAGTGCAGGCGTGATCATCGCCGCCGAGTAACATAAACCCGCGCTCGCGCGTTGATGACCTACCCTCATAGGCTGGGAGATCAACAACCGGGCCGGGCAGTACCATGCGCAACGCTTTGACCATCATCGGCATTCTCGCCCTCACCCTGCTTACGGGCACCGCCAGCCTGTTGGCCGCCGAACCTGCGCCGGCCACCGCCACCACCGTTATCAAGGTGACGCAGAATGACCTGCAGGCCTTGCAGTTGCGCCTGGACAGTCTCAAGCAGGAGATTTCCCAGGCCAACAACTACGCCCAGCTCGAAGGCCCGCAGGACCGCCTGCAAGCGCTGATGGTCGATATCGACCGGTTGTCCACTGCGCTGCTGCCCGAACAGGCGCAGTTGCAAGCGCAACTGGAGGTGCTGGGCCCTGAGCCAGTGGACAGCCTGGTGCCGGGCACCTCGGACATTGCCACCCAGCGCACGGCCCTGAGCGCACAGAAAGACAACCTCGATAGCACCCTCAAGGCCCTGGCCACCCTCAAAGACAACGCGAAAAACCTGCTCACGCAGATTTCCGGCCTGCGCCGCAGCATGCTTGAAAGCGAACTGACCCTGAGCACCCACAGCCTGCTCAACCCTGCATTCTGGTCACCGCTGTTCCAGCCTTCGGCGGACGACCGCCAGCGCCTTCGGGCCTTCATGGCCCAGGTTGGAGAAAGCGCTGCCGCAGTCTGGCAACCGGGCCAGCGTTTCTACACCGTGGCGCTGGTGCTACTGGCGCTGCTGACCTGGACAGTGGGCCGGCGCCTGGCCGACCGCTGGATGGCCTGGTTGTGCATGCACCGCGTACCCGAAGGCCGCCTGCGCCGCAGTTCGCTGGCCCTGGCCTCGGTGTTGGCAACCCTGCTGGCCACCGGCATCGCCCTGAACCTGCTGTTCTACGCCTGTACCCACCACCTACCGTTGCCATCGGCGCTGACGACGTTTTCCGAGGAATTCGAAAAGCTTGCCTACACCTGCGTGCTGATCACCGGCTTGAGTCGCGCGCTGCTTTCGACCACACACCCCTCCTGGCGCCTGCCGGACATTGCCGATCCGGTTGCCCTGGTGCTGCAGCCTTTTGCCCGCTGGCTGGCGGCCGCGCTGCTGGTGCTGGTGGCCCTGGTGCAGGTCGCCAACGCCGCCGGCATGAGTAGCCAACTGCTGCTCACCGGCCGGGGCATTGCCGCACTGGTCATCACCGTGCTGATCATCGCCTTGCTGGTGCGAACCAGCAGCGCCCGGCGCAGCATCGCCGCCGCCGGAGACGCCCCCGAAGCCGCCTCGACCCTGGCCGGCTTGATCTACACCCTGGCCAGCCTGGCGATGTTCGCCTCGGTGCTGGCACTGCTGACCGGCTACGTGTCGCTGGCGCGTTTCATTACCTACGAGACGGTCTGGGTCTTTCTTCTATTGTCCGGCTTTTACCTGCTGATGCAGGTGTTCAGGGACAGCTGCGAGCATTTCTTTTCACCCAGGCAGGCCAGCGGCAAGGCGCTCAAGGAACTGCTGGGCATCGGAGACCGGCGCCTGGATCAGATCGAAACCCTGATCAGCGGATTCGGCCGCGCCGCGCTGCTGCTGTTGGCGGTCGTCACCCTGTTCGTCGGCGGCATCGGCACCACCCTCGGGCAACTGGCGAGCAATATCATGGCATTCCTCGGGGGTGCCGGCTTGCGCCAGTTCAACATCATTCCCGGGCACCTGTTCAATGCCGTGCTGGCGCTGGTGCTGGGCATCTACCTGATTCGTACCCTGCGCCGCTGGCTGGATAACGAGTTTCTGCCCAAGACCGACATGGACCCGGGCATGTGCGCATCCCTCAGCACCCTGTTCGCCAACATCGGCTACGCCTTGGTGATCCTGCTGACCTTGTCGGCGCTGGGGGTACAGTGGACCAACCTGGCCTGGATCGTCAGTGCCCTGTCGGTGGGCATTGGCTTTGGCCTGCAGGAAATCGTCAAGAACTTCGTCTCCGGGCTGATTCTGCTCACCGAGCGACCGGTCAAGGTCGGCGACCTGATCAGCATCAGCGGGGTCGAGGGCGATATCCGCCGGATCAACGTGCGCGCCACCGAAATACAGCTAAGCGACCGCTCCATCGTCATCGTGCCCAACTCGCAACTGATCTCGCAAAACCTGCGCAACGTGACCCTGGGCGGCAGTGCCCAGGGCGTGGCGTCGCTGGAGCTGGTGTTCCCGCTGGACATCGACCCCGAACAAGTACAGACCCTGCTCTACGAGGTTTACAGCGAACACCCGACCATCCTCGACAAGCCCGCACCGTTCGTACGTTTCAGCAAACTCACCCCGGACGGCATCACCCTGACAGTAACCGGCTACGTCGGCAGCCCACGGATCGTCGGGGTGACCAAAAGTGAGCTGCTGTTCGAGATACTCAAGCGCTTGGGGGCTGCGGGGATCGAGCTGGCCAAGCCAGCACAGCCCCAAGGCTGACAACGCGGCTCCGCCAGGCGATGCGCACGCTGCGACGGCGGCGCTCGATCTCCAGGGCGCTGCAAGCCTTGCGGCATACACCTAGGTTGTTGGCTGTACCGGCCTCATCGCCGGCAAGGCCGGCTCCCACAGAGAATCTGTGTACACTTTCTATTAACCATGCAATCTCCCACCACAGTCCATTAGTTAGCCTGCTTTCTTTTCTCTCCACACCCAGCGATCATAGGCCTCTCCCACCGCCCGCCAGCGAACGAGCTCATGTCCGCGCCACAACCTGCTCCCGTCGACACCGGGTCGATTACCCGGCAGATCCTTTCGATTGTCTTCTATACCTTTATCGCCTTCCTGTGCATCGGCCTGCCCATCGCCGTGTTGCCCAGCTACGTGCATGATCAACTGGGCTTCGGCGCAGTCGTCGCCGGCATCACCATCGGCCTGCAGTACCTGGCGACCCTGCTCAGCCGTCCGTTTGCCGGGCGCGCGGCCGATACCCTGGGCAGCAAGCAGGCAATCATCATTGGCCTGGTCGGCATCGCCGCCAGCGGCGTACTAACCTGTCTGTCGGCGCTGACCCTGAGCCTGCCGCTGCTGAGCCTGCTGGTGTTGCTCGGCGCCCGCGTGCTATTGGGCATTGCCCAGGGCCTGATCGGAGTCGGTACTCTCAGCTGGGGAATCGGTGCGGTGGGAGCCGAGCACACCGCACGGGTGATTTCCTGGAATGGCATCGCCTCTTACGGCGCGATCGCCATCGGCGCACCACTGGGCGTGCAACTGGTCGATCAGGTCAACTTCGTCAGCCTGGGCCTGAGCCTGAGCGCCCTGGCACTGCTGGCGCTCCTGGTGATCCGCAACCAGCCGTCGATCCCGCTACTGCGCGGCGAGCGCCTGCCGTTCTGGGCCGCGTTTGCGCGGGTGGCGCCCTGCGGCGTGAGCCTGACCCTGGCGTCGATCGGTTACGGCACCCTGACCACCTTCGTCACCCTGTTCTACCTCGAACAGGGCTGGCACGGCGCCGCCTGGTGCCTGAGCGCCTTCGGCATCTGCTTCATTGTGTCGCGGCTGCTGTTCGTCAACACAGTCAACCGTTTCGGTGGCTATCAGGTGGCAATGGTCTGCATGGCCACCGAAGCCCTGGGCCTGGCTCTGTTGTGGCTGGCCCCCGTGCCGGCGTTGGCCCTGGTCGGTGCGGGGCTTGCCGGTTTCGGCCTGTCGCTGGTGTACCCGGCGCTGGGTGTGGAGGCCATCAAGCAGGTGCCCAGCGCCAGCCGCGGCGCCGGCCTGGGCGCCTATGCGGTGTTCTTCGATCTGGCGCTGGCCATTGCCGGCCCATTAATGGGCGCGGTCGCCGTGCACCTTGGCTATGCCTGGATCTTCTGCGTGGCCGCCTTGCTGTCGCTGCTAGGCGTCGGTTTAACCCTGTTGCTGGCGCGGCGCAGCCAGGCTTAGTGGTCGGCCATGTGCAGCCCTCCCTGGTGCCTGTCAGCCAGGGCATGGTTGAAAAAACGCGCCGCCTCGGCCTGCAAGGACAGGTGGATGTCCTCGCGGTCGACCCCCTCCGGGTCGTTGCACAATGCCGCCATTTTCTGCCGTTGTTCGTCGTCGCACGGGGCCATGAAGACAAAATGGCCGGCACCGGCGAGCAACTTGTAGTTGGGGGTGACGGGCAGTTTGCGCGCCAGGGCCTGGGCGTTTTTGTCGATAGCCAGCAACTGGTCCTTGTCACCGCTGTAGATCAACGCCGGCACCTTGACCTCGGTTAACGCATGGCGACCGAACATCAGGCTCAAGGGCGCCATCAGGAGCAGTGCCTTGACCCGCGGATCGGCTGTGGCGCCCAGGTCGGCACGGTCGGCGATCAGCACGCCGCGGGTCTTGCAGGCATCGGCGTCCAGCGGACGCTCCTGGCAATAGCGTTGCAAGCGCTGCAGGTCCGGTCTCGCACCGGAGAGGATCAGCGCTGTCTCGCCACCGGCCGAGTAGCCGATCACCCCCACCTGCGGGCCGTTGATGTAAGGGGCGAGAAAGGCATCATTGAGACTGGCGGTAATGGCCGCGCTGATCTGCAGCGGCCGCCCATAGAGATTGCTCAGGGTTCCCAGGCGGCTGTGGTCCCGGGCGTTATCGCCAGGGTGAGTCACGGCGACAACGATAAAACCGCGCCGGGCCAGGGCGGTGGCCAGATCATGCAGCGCCAGTGGCGTGCCGGTATTGCCATGGGACAGTAGCAACAGTGGATAACGGCCAATGACCATCGGTGCGCCTTCCCAGGCCTGTACTCGATACCCTTCAATGCGGCTACTGCGCTCAGGGCCGCTGGAGGGGTAGAACGCCAGGGCCTGCACCGGTTGCGCATCCAGCGGATCGGCAAAATTCAGACGGTGCAGCCCGACACTCCAGTGCGCAGCCGGCTCGGCGTGCACCAGCAGCGGGCCGCCGAGGAGGACAAGCATGAGCAATACGCCAAGACGCCGCATGGGTGTGCACCCTCCCCGGCTGTATCGATGAAAGCTTACGCCAGCATAGAACGGGGCAGATCGGCGCAGATGAAATCTCAATGAAAAAACCGACTGCGGGCACGGCCGGCAGTCGGTTTCTCAGACGCTTGATATCAGGCGGCGGCGAACAGCTCGTTGCTGATCTGTACCTGGGCGGCGTTGAGCGCCTTGACCCGGTGCTCATCGCCGTAGGCCAGGCCATGGGCACGGACGATCTCAAGGTCAGTGATGCCGATGAAGCCCAGGAATACCTTGAGGAAGTCTTCATGACCGGCACCGGTAGGTTGACCGGCATGCAGACCGCCTGCGGTCGATACCAGGATCACTTTCTTGTTGCCGCACAGGCCTTCAGGGCCGGCTTCGGTGTAACGGAAGGTCTTGCCCGCTACCGCCACGCGATCGATCCAGGCCTTGAGCTGGGTTGGCACGGTGAAGTTGTACATCGGCGCGGCCAGCACCACGGCGTCTGCGTCGAGGAACTCCTGCAGGGTTTCGGCACTGAGCCTGGCTTCGTGCTGCTGCGCTGCATCACGCAGTTCTTCCGGGGTGCCGGCGGCCACCAGGGTAGCGGCCGAGAAGTGGCTGATAGCGTCGCCCGCCAGGTCACGGTAGGTCACCTGCAGCGACGGATCGGCGGCTTTCCAGGCTTCGACCACGCTGCGGCTCAGCTGACGGGAGGCGGAATTGTCGCCCAGGATGCTCGAATCGATGTGCAACAGTTTCATGGGACTCTCCTGAATGAAGACCGCAAGTGGGCGATCACGATGGGGACAATCCTACTTGGGCGGCGAATAGCTGATAAGTCTGCAAAAATGCGTTAGTTTGTCCTACTGGCAGGACAATGGTGAGCACCATGCAAGACCTCAACGATCTGTTCTACTTTGCCCGTGTGGTCGAAGCCGGTGGTTTTGCCGCCGCCGGCCGCCTGCTGGGCATTCCCAAGTCACGCCTGTCGCGGCGCATCGCCGAGCTCGAAGAGCGCCTGGGGACTCGCCTGTTGCAGCGCACTACCCGGCAACTGAAGCTGACCGCCGTCGGCGAACGCTACCTGCGCCACTGCCAGGCCATGCTGCTGGAAGCGGAAATGGCCGATGAAGCGGTGGCCAGCATGACCAGCGAACCGCGCGGGCGCTTGCGGGTGTCGTGCCCGGTGGGGCTGGCCCATGAATTCTTGCCGCAGGTGATCAGCCGCTTCCTGCAACAGTACCCGCAGGTGCAACTGGACATGATCCTGCTCAACCGCCGGGTCGACCTGATCACCGAAGGGGTCGACGTTGCCCTGCGCGTGCGCGACCTGGGGGACGAGGACCCGGCCCTGGTCACGCGCCGTTTGCGCCAGGCGCAAATGTACCTGGTGGCCTCCCCGTCCTTTGCCGCTGCGCAGCCGCTCAATCACCCGCAAGACCTGGCCAGCCTGCCGGTACTCGGCGCGGTGGACGCCGACCGCCTGGTGCATCTGCGCCTGCTCGACGCCAAGGGCCACAAGCAGGAGCTGACCCTGGAAGCGCGGCTGGCGATTGACGACTTTGTCGTACGCAAGGCCGCGGCCATCGCGGGCCTGGGTTTTACCGCGTTGCCGATCATGCACTGCGAAGAGGAACTTGCCCGTGGCGAGCTGGTGCGCCTGCTGCCAGACTGGTCGCTGCCTGGCGGCTACCTGCAGGCGGTCTACCCGCATCGACGCGGGTTGTTGCCAGCGGTGCGGGTGTGGATCGATCATCTGGTGGCAGAATTTGCCCAATGTGGGGAGCGTTATGTCTGAAAACACACTCAACCAAGAACAGGCGGCAGCTTTCTGCCTGAGCCTGCCCGGTGCCCGTGAAGACTACAAGTGGGGCGGCGTGCGGGTGTTCTCGGTGGCTGGCAACAAGATGTTCGCGGTGCTTGACCTGGCGGGCGCGGGGTTGTCGTTCAAGGTCGATGGCGATCTGTTTCTGGGCTATGCCGATCGCCCCGGGGTGCGCCCGGCGCCGTACCTGGCCCGGGCCCACTGGATCAGCATGGCAGCGCCCTACCCCATGGGCCGGGCCGAGCTGACCGATTTACTGCAACGCTCCCACCAGTTGGTGGTCAGGCGCCTGCCCAAGCGCCAGCAGCCGGGCTTGCTTATCTGAGCACCGGCGCCAGGGCAGCGCCAAGCCAACGGCCACCCAGCAGCAGGTGGTCGACCCAGAACACTTGATGCACAGCGACAATGGTCCAGAAGCTCGCCTGGAACGACAGCTTGCGGGTCTTGTGGCGAAAGCGTTGCTGCGCCAGCAACGCACCCGGCCAGCCACCCAGCAGCTCACTGGCATGCAGGACCTTCTCCGGGGTCCGCCAGGCCTGGTTGCGGGCCTGTTGCTTGTCGCGCCAGTACAGCAGGAAGCTCGCCAGGCTGGCCAGTGGGTAGGCCAGCGCCGGCAGCCACGACTGCCCGCTCAACAGCATCTGCAAGGCCCCCCCTACGGGTAGCACGCACAGGCCGGCGAAGGCCAACCACTTGCTCCGGGGGTTGTGCAGGGCGCCGCTGGCAGAGGTTGCGCGGCGCGGTTGCGGCTGGCGACGGCTCATGTTCAACCGTGCGCCGTGGCCCAGTCGACCCAGCCGAATGCCCAGGTGCCGAGGATGATCAGGCCAAACACGATGCGGTACCAGGCAAAGGCGGCATAGCTGTGGTTGGCGATGAACTTGAGCAGGCCCCGTACGGCAATCATGGCGAAGATGAACGAGACCACGAAACCGATGGCGAACACCGGGAAATCGTCGGGCTGGAACAGGTCACGGTACTTGTAGCCCGAGTACACCGCAGCACCGACCATGGTCGGCATGGCGAGGAAGAACGAAAACTCGGTGGCCGCTTTGCGCGACAGGCCGAACAACAGGCCGCCGATGATGGTCGAGCCGGAGCGCGAAGTCCCCGGAATCATCGCCAGGCACTGGGCACAACCGATTTTCAGGGCGTCGCTCCAACTCATGTCGTCGACCTGATCGACGCGGATCACATGCTCGCGGCGCTCGGCCCAGAGCATGATCACCCCACCGACCACCAGCGCCGCAGCGACGGTAATAGGGTTGAACAGGTACTCGTGGATCAGGTCGGCGAACAGCACACCCAGCACCACCGCCGGCATGAAGGCAATCAGCAGGTTGACAGTGAAGCGCTGGGCCTGGCGTTGACGCGGCAGCCCCACCACCACCTCAAGGATCTTGCGGCGAAACTCCCAGACCACCGCCAGGATCGCGCCCAGCTGGATGATGATGTTGAAGGCCATGGCCCGTTCACCACCGAAGTTGATCAGATCGGCGACGACGATCTGGTGGCCGGTACTGGAAATCGGCAAGAACTCCGTCAAGCCTTCGACAATACCTAGAATGACAGCCTGCAGGCCGGTCCAAAGATCCATGCTTCCCCCGTGAGGCAATGCCTGCGGCACGCCCCGTTAAAGTCTTTTAGTTGCCAATGGCTATTCAGCGCCTGGCCGTTCTACAGCGACAGTTGGTCGCAAAGCCAGCAGAAAAGTTCACGCGGCCTTCAGGTTTATCCCGTCGAGGCCGAAATCCTATCAGACCTCTGGGTTAAACGCTGCTGATAAGGCGCAACAGGCCTCAGCGAATCAGGCACTTAGCCCTTGGTCGAGTAGGTTGGGCGGATAAACCGTGCTTGCATGGGCAAGACAACAAAAAGAACTGGGGTACGCATTCCATGAAAACGCTTCGTAGTATGTCGATCAGCCGCCGCTTGTGGCTGATCCTGGTGGTGGCCGTGGTGATGCTGGTGACCCTCGGGCTGCTGATGCTGCGCCAGATCCATGGCGACCTGTACCAGGCCAAGGCGGAAAAGACCCGCCACGTGGTGCAGACCGCTGCCGGTATCCTGGCCTATTACCAAGGCCTGGAAGCGGCCGGTAGCCTCACCCGCGAGGCGGCCCAGCAGCAGGCCCTGAGCGTGGTGCGCGGTTTGCGCTATGACCAGAATGACTATTTCTGGATCAAGTAGTATTCAATCCGCTCAACCCAGCAAACACAGGGGCTTGAGCCATGACTGACCTGAATCTTCCTGCCAAGTGCAACAACCGTGTAACAACACCCTTAGCCAAGCCGTACCACTATCGCCGTAAGGGAACGTATTATCTCCGTATGCGCCCTGAAGGCTCCGTCGTGGGTCTCAGTGTGTCCCTACGTTCCACGCACAAGGCAATTGCAATGCAACACTCAGAAGAGCTACAGGCAGTCGTGAAGGGCTGGCAGCTCGATAACCCTAACGCTACTTGGGAAGACCTAAGAGCGATCCTCAGAGAGGAATCTGACCGCCTCCTAAGGACAAAGATTGAGCCCCTGCTGAGGGCTGACACGTACAATCACTATCAAAGTGAAATAGACCTGCTCATGCAGATCGCCGCTGAGTACCCTTTGAGGTCTGTCCATGTGACAGTCCTTGAGTGCGCCGTGGAGATGTTCAAGGCCGCTCAGAGACGCCTGCACAGCCAGCCAAGGCCCTTGCTGGAACTCAAGGAGCGCTTCGACCAAGAGGCCTTTGAGGGTCTCCATGCGCCTGCGAGCGTTAGCCTGTCTCCATCTGTAAGCGGTCCTCAAGCCCCTTCAAGTAACCCAGCGAAGCCGACCGTTAAGACCACGTTCAGAGAGCTGGCTGACACCTACTTGGCTGAGCAAAGGGCGAACCTCAAGCCTACAACCATTAAGAACACAACGTCCTACCTTAAGATTCTCTCAGAAGCCTTTACGGCCTGTGGTGTGGATGACGTGCAGACCCACACGCGGGCCGACTTGGTGCGAATCAAAGAGCATCTCGGTAAGGGCAGCATCCTTAAGGGTGATAAAGGGCGCTCCGTTAGCACCGTTAACGTATTCGTCTCGTACCTCGCTACGGTGTTCACTTGGGCCACTGATAATGGCTTGCTCAAACACAATTACTCTCAACGCTTGAAGACAACCAAAGGCGCTACCAGTACCCGGACAGGCTTCACCGTCCCCCAGGTCGAAGCTGTGCTTAAGACCGCCCGAGACTACTCAACCGAAGCAGGCCGTGCGGCTACTC
Source organism: Pseudomonas rubra (assembly GCF_028656935.1). Classification (GTDB taxonomy): domain Bacteria; phylum Pseudomonadota; class Gammaproteobacteria; order Pseudomonadales; family Pseudomonadaceae; genus Aquipseudomonas; species Aquipseudomonas rubra. The sequence continues at coordinate 48,102 of NZ_JAMDGZ010000018.1, read as the reverse complement.
TGGCAGCTATCACGGGGGCCCGGCTGAATGAGGTCTTGCAGCTCCGTAAGCGTGACGTACAGGGCCTTGATGGTGGTCCTATGGCTATCAGCATCAACGAGGCAGCCGAAGGGAAGTCTGTTAAGAACAAGGGGTCTATCCGCGTTGTACCTCTTGTGATGACATCGAGCTGGGCGCCGGACATGGAAGCCTTTAGGGAGTTCGTTAAAGCGCTGCCTGATGATGACTCACCCGTGTTCACGCGGCGTTCACTCCGTCTTGACCTTGCGAAGATCATACGCACGGCCGTGGGCGATAACCCGGACCTCGTGTTCCACTCCCTAAGACACACAATGTCCACGCTCTTACAGAACGGCGAGGTCTCCCTACAGACAGCCGCTTCAATCCTCGGACACACCACGAAGAGCATCACCTTTGATACGTACGGCGGAAACATGGCACAAGACACCTTAAGGGCAGCTCTTGAGAAGGTACTGCCTAAGGCCTGACCTACTGCTATCATCGCGGCCTTTCTCAGAGGGAGCTTAGGATGCGGTTAGTAGCAGCGGGTTTGATGTTGGTCTCTTTAGCGGGATGTGGCAGCCACTCCTCAAACCTTCAGGTTGGAAACGAGCAGTCCTATGCAAGTCTTAAAGACCAGCGTGAGGCTGTCCGCACTGTGCAGCAATATGACACCCTACCCGCTGGCGCTCAGGTCCTAACTGAAGTATCAGCGGGTAGGTGTCACCGGAGCTTCGTAGAGGAAGCCCCGCAAGAATCAACCGTCCTGATTGACTTGAAGGTTGCAGCCTTCGCACAGGGCGCTGACGGAATCACAGGCGTGACCATCGCCAAAGAGTCCGGCTTAAATCGTAATTGCTGGTATGTGCTTAGCGGCAAGGCTCAAGCGTTCGCTCTGCGTAAGGACTGAGTATGGACAGGTTATGGACCGTGGCCGCTTGGGTCCTGAGTGCAGGAGTTCTCTACGGCATCGTTAAGCTCTGCCAAGCATTCCCAAAGATGACCGCTCTATTAGGATTTTGAGAGAGATGACCGCACAGCACGAACTACATATGACCTCGGAACGGTTGCATGAGCTGGCACCAGTACGCACCCATTCGGACCTCCTAAGGTCGTTCATCAAGGGACTGGAAGAGCTTACTAACGGCGGTGTCCTGTCCCGTAGAGGCCGGACTTGGGTCGCCGCTGGGGTCGTCGTTGCTGAGGATTACCACTATCAAGACTCACAGAATCGAGACCGCATCGCGCTACGTTTCGGTTCCTGGCTGTGTCTCGCGTTGGCCCTTAAGGTTTCGCGTGAAGAGACCCGAAAAGCGCTGCTGGATGCCGTAAAGAAACACCCTCTGATTTAAAAACCCTCACTAAAAGCACACTTAGCGAACCCGGTTGATTCCTTAAAGGTCACCGGGTTTCTTTTGTGCAGATAAACGCATTTCATGTGTTGACATAAACACATTTGGTGCGTACATTGGCACCCACACCACAGCGAAGCCTCTGGGTCTCACTGGGTTTAGATAAACACATATCATGCGTACATTGAGGATTCAACCATGCAAGCCATCACTACCAAATACATCTGCCCTACCAACACCAAAGGTTCCCGCATCAAGGCAACCGCTGAAGCTGGCTCCGTGACCCTCGGCTGGGACAACTCACTGGACTCCGAGGGCAACCACATTGCTGCCGCTAAGGCTTTGTGCGTAAAGCTTGGCTGGGTCCCTGCTCCTGACAACCGTCACACCGAGACCGTAGCGAGTTATCTGAAGGCTGGTCAGTACGTTCATGTGTTCCTGCCCTACGAGTACCGCAAGGCCAAAGAGGCCGTCTTTCTGACTCGCCTCGCAATGCGCCACGGCCACAACAACGGTAATCCGCATTGCCGTCCTTATGGCAAGGAAGTGGATCGTTTAACGCAAGACGGTGCAGCGTGGGAAAACGAGTTCGAAGCGTGGGCCACGGCTCAGGCCTGAGCCAAAAAACTCAGTAAGCCACAGCCACCTTTATAGATGAGTCTCGCGCATGACCACTTACAGCCTTACAGGAACAATCACCGACAGCGAGGGGAAAAGCGTCGAGGTCGGCGAGTTCACCAGCAACGCCAACCGAAACGCCCGCAATGTCGAGTTCTACACCTCGAATGGATTTACAGGCGTCTTGACGCTGACGCTGACGCTGACGCATTTTGATGGGAGCAAATCAGTGGAGGCGATCACCCTGACAGGGACCGCTATTTCTACGCTGAGATAAACACGTTTTGTGAGTTTAGACCAAAGCAACTGGGGCCTCATTTCGAGCGCCCCTCAAACCGGAGTTACAAGCTATGACCATCTACAACCTGACCAACTTCACCAGCGCCAAAGTCGCCAACAACATCCTTGGAGCCATGCAGGAGGCCCTAAAGACCGGGCTGGCGCAGTACGTGACCAATCGCCGGGGCCGTGTGTGGCTGCGAGTGGACATCAAGCGCGACGACCGCGACCGCCTGTACTTTCAGTTCCTCACAGACACCATGCAGGAAGTCGGTCACCACCTTCTCAAAGCGGCCCTATTCCACTGGTCCCGCGAAGATGAACGCGAGTTCTCCGGCCTTAACGCTGCTCTGTACCGACTCGCCAAGCATCCGCTGGACGCCATTCTGGACGCTCGTGAGGCCGCACAGACTCGGAAAGCTGCCCCTTTGGCCCTCAAGGTGTGGAACTGGCTGAAGTCCACTGTGCTGCCTTCCGACGACCTTGAGCGGAATCCCAACGCTCAGTTTATGCACTGATGCATATTTAGCTTGCGTAAACGCATATCACTGTATGAACATACACACCTGTTAGGAGCCCTCCCGTGTCAATCGGTCAAAATCACGTACTCAGCAATGCCCTCACCGCCTACCCGTCCATGGACAAATACCACCCCGATTTCCGCCGCATCCTCGACACCATCAAAGAGATGGCCGACCACGCCGAAAGCGTCTACCCGATCAGCGGGGACGATTACACGATGGCGTCTGAGTGGGGCCAGGCAATGGGGGTGATTACGCCCTACGGCAACGGCGTTTACTCCTTTCCGTATCTCTCTGAATCCTTCTGCAAGAGCCTCATGCTTGAACTGGATTGTATGGAGTACGCCGTGAACCCGGATGAGCCTGAAGAAGCGCAGATCCCGGAAGTGTCCTTTGCAACTGAGTGCCCGGCCCTTTACGAGTGCTTACGCAGCCTCTGGCACAACGCCGGGATTCCTTTAGCGAAGGTGCTTATGGGTCAGGACCCAAGCGTTATTCGCACCATTCAGGCAGCTCAATACACGACTGCGAACACGCCTCGGGGCCATTGGCATACCGATAGAGACTCGGACGTAACTCTTGTGGTCGCCCTGACAGCGACGCACCAAGGCGGCGGGACGTTAGTCCACGCAGGCCCCTTTGAGCCAAATATCTTGGTCCCACAGTTACCTGTCGGCCACGGGATGTTTTTCAACGGCAAGGCGCACCGACACTACGGGATGCCAGTCACGGAAGGCGAACGGAACCTGTTAGTTCACTGGGCAGAAGTCAAATAACTTTCGCGCTCGAAACAATATTCAAGACGTACCTGTACGACGCTCAATGAAGTGCGGTCGTGCTACCAGCTTTTGAAGGACGCTTTAGATGTCGATCAAATCAATTCACTTCCTTTGTGCAGTTCCGCGCAAGTTTTCTGCTGGAGGCCCCTACAAGTTAACTCACGAACCTTGTGAGTTTAAATTAGGTGTAGGGCCTTGCGGGCGGAATGTCATAGAACTTACCTGCAAACAAGATAGCCACTTCTTTGCGATCACTCAAGTTTCAATTCCACAAAATGTGATGCATTACACCTCAGTTGAGCCCTCCCACAAGGAAGTCAAAGTATTCACATACAAGCTTACTGACGTCCTCGGGCGCATTACAACAACGCTAATAGGGCCTTAAAGCCTCACTACTCCCCCAAAACTAAAAGCGAAAACACCTGACTCGGGATTTCCCCTGAGGGCCTCTTTTCGCCTTTAGAAAACCTAAACCCCTTATTTATCAGCGACTTAAGTTGTCGCGACGGGATTTCTATGCCTGCGATTCAGATTAAAAAACACGACTTCTCTGACATTAAAAACAGCACTTGGGCCTTCGAGACTCTGGCCGGTCTTTATGGTGAAGACATTGCGGCGCAGCAACTTGCTTTAGAGCATGAGGCGTACACGTTGGGCGAAGAGCGATTCCATAAAGCTCTTGAGCGCCAGATGGAGCGTGGTGAGTTCGCCGATAACGCCACTGTTAAACCTGTCCTCACTACACTGATTCCGCTGTTCATGACGGCATATAACAACTGGATCGAACACCAAGTAACTAAGGTTCGCCGCAAGCATGTGGCACTTCAGTTTTTCCAGATGGTTAACCCGGTGAACATCGCCGCCGTGACCATCAAGATCGTCCTTAACACAGTCGGTAAAAAAGGCCCTACGTCCGTGCAGAATCTGGCCGTCGCCCTTGGCCGTGGTCTTGAAGAAGAGGCCCGCTTTGGCCGCATTCGTGACCAAGAGGCAGAACACTTCAATAAGCACATCCGCAAGGCCCTGAACCAACGCAATGGCCACACCTACAAGGTCAAGTACCTCGAAAAGGTCGAGGGTCACATGCAGGAAGCGAACGAGCTGCAATCGTCGTGGACCTCTTGGGACGCCCTTGAGAATGACGTTGCTTTCCATATTGGTATCCGCCTCCTTGAGCTGCTCATTGAGTCCACTCAGTTGGTCGAGATGAAACGTGAGAACGCAGGTAACGCGAAGCTCGACGGTGAGTATGTCCACCTGACCACCGAATGGTCCGACAAGCTCTGTGCCCGAGCCTTCTCTCTGGCCGGTATCACACCCCGCCATCAGCCGATGATTGTTCCGCCTAAGGAGTGGACCAAGATGGTAGGCGGTGGCTACTGGGCGAAGGGCCGTAAGCCTATCCCGTTGATTCGTGTCCGCTCTAAGCGTGCCCTGCAACGATACGCCGACGTTTACATGCCTGAAGTTTACAAGGCGGTGAACATCGCGCAGTCGTCCGCGTGGCGTGTGAACACTCAGGTTCTTGAGGTCGCAAAGGCCATCATGGAGTGGAAAAACGTACCGATCGACAAGTTTCCCACTGCTGACCGTGAAGAGCTGCCGATTCAGGCTGAAGGCATCGGTGAGGACGCTGAGGCCCTGAAGGCATGGAAGAAAGAGGCGGCGGGCGTGTATCGCCGTGACCGTGCCCGTGTGAGCCGTCGCCTGTCCTATGAGTTCGTGATTGAACAGGCGGAAAAGTTCTCCGGGTATGAGGCAATTTATTTCCCGTACAACCTCGATTGGCGTGGCCGTGTCTACGCAATCCCGTCTTTCAACCCCCAGGGCAACGATATGACGAAGGGCCTGCTGATGGCTTCCATCGCAGAGCCGGTCGGCAAGGAAGGAATCGAGTGGCTCAAGATTCACGGGGCCAACTGTGCGGGCGTGGACAAGGTTGACTTCGACAAGCGCAAGTTGTGGGTCGAAGAGAATGAAGAGTTGATTCTTGAAATCGCTCGGAACCCACTGGGCCAGCCTGAGTGGATGAAGATGGATTCGCCGTTCTGCTTCCTTGCCTTCTGCTTTGAATGGGCAGGCGTGAAGGAACACGGTGAGAACTGGAAGTCGGCCCTACCTATCGCGTTCGATGGGTCTTGCTCGGGCATTCAGCACTTCTCGGCGATGCTGCGCGATGAGCGTGGTGGTCGTGCGGTCAACCTGTTGCCCTCGAAAGAAGTACAGGACATCTATCGCCTTGTCGCTGAGGAAGTCATTGAGAAGGTCAAGAAGGACCTGCGCGAAGGCACTGACGACAGCGTAGAGATCATCACCAACGAGAAGACCGGCGAAATCACTGAGCGCCGTGTGATGGGTACTCGGACCCTCGCTGAGGGCTGGATGGGCTACGGGATCACCCGCAAGGTCACCAAGCGTTCCGTTATGACCCTCGCTTATGGCTCCAAGGCTTTCGGGTTCACCGATCAGGTGCGAGACGACATCATCCAGCCGGCGCTTGATGCAGGCGATGGGGCTCAGTGGTTCCCGGATGCACAGCAATGCGCCCGCTACATGGCAAATCTCATCTGGGATTCCGTGAGCGTCGTTGTGGTCAAGGCCGTGGAAGCGATGTTGTGGCTTCAGAAGGCTGCGAAGTTGCTCGCCACTGAGGTGACCGCGACCAAGAAGACTAAGAAGAACCCGGAACCTGAGGTCTTGAAGCCGTGCATGCCTGTCTACTGGGTGACGCCTGACGGCTTCCCGGTCTGGCAGGAATACATGAAGCCTGTCCAACGCCGGGTTGACCTGATGTTCCTCGGGACGGTGCGCCTACAGGCGACCATCAACGTGCGCGACTCCGACAACATCGACGGAGCCAAGCAAGAATCGGGCATCTCGCCCAACTTCGTTCACTCACAGGACGGCTCGCACCTTCGCAAGACTGTCGTTAAGGCGTCCGAGGCTTACGGGGTCGAGTTCTTCGCCCTAATTCACGACAGCTTCGGCACCATCCCTGCGAAAGCTGGGGCGATGTTCAAAGCGGTACGCGAAACGATGGTCGAGACCTACACCGAAAACGATGTTCTCGAAGACTTCCGCCAGCAATTCATGGAACAGCTTCACGAAAGCCAGCTCGACAAGATGCCACCGATCCCCACCAAGGGAACGCTGGATATCACGCAGATTCTGCACAGTGAATTCGCCTTCGCGTAATTAAAAACCCTCACTAAAAGCACACCCGACCACCTCTGAGATTCTTACTTAAAGATTCTTAAAGATGGCCGGGTGTTTCTCGTTGTGGGTCCCTGAAATTTAAAAACCCTCACTAAAAGCACAACCAACCGACCACTCTTTAGGAGAACTTTTTGATGCACGCTACCAACCCTGTTCAACGCACCGTCCGTACCACTCAACGCCGCTCCGATGAAGAGATGGAAGTTGTAAGAGCCCGTCGTGGCAAGTTGAACAAGACCCAGCGTCAGTCCAAGCGCGACATCTGGCAGGAGGCTGAATAATGACCATTAAGGTCCGCACTACTCACAGCAAGATCGACAACAAGACCTATCGCTTTGACACCGTTATTACGGTTCAGGGCATGAGTGGTCTGACCCAAACTCAGTTGGTTGATAAGCGTGAGTTACGAAACTTGCGGTTTATTACTGCGAAAGACGATGCAGGCCGACGCGAGCAATTCGCTCGGTTCCTTAATGACACCGTAGAGATGCGCGTAAGGCGTGCCTTCTCGAATGTAATCACTCAAGCCCAACTTCTCAAGGAGTCCACGTAATGGCAGTTCAACAAGTAATTATCCAGACCAAACCTCACCGCCCCGTGGACTTCAGTACGTCCGCCATTAAGGCTGTGGTTGATGAAAGTTACATCATCGCAGACGTTAAGTATGACGGTGTGCGCCTGAATCTTTGCGTCTGGCCCGGTCTGGGCGAAGCGTCTCTTCATTGGCTGAGCCGTGAGGGTAAACAGTTCCCCGCACTGTCCTTTAACGGTGCCGAGCCACTGGACCGTGACGACCGTTGGGCGAAGTTCTTCGGCACCGATGAGGCGCTGTTTAAGGACGGCTTCATGTTGGACGCTGAGTTGTTGATTGACGACCTGCCCTGCAAGGACATCGCTGGGACCCTGCGCCGCCACGAGGCCATCGAACTGAGCCGCTTCAAGGTCATGGTCTTCGGCATCGTCCCCATGGACGTGGTGTTGTCGGGCCAGGAATACCGAGTGACGCACAGCGTCATGAAGTACCACGTCGCCTATCAGGTCGGCCTACTCAAGAAGCGCTTCCCGGAAATCGACTGGCAGGTGGCTGAAAGCTGGGACCTGTTCAGCATGGAAGAAATCGACCAGACCTATGAAGTCGTCCGTGAGCAAAACATGGAAGGCTTGGTCTTGAAGGACCCGAACGGCTTCTATAAGCGCTCGAAACAAGTCGGTATGTGGAAGTGCGTACCGGATGACAACGAAGACGGGACTATTGTTGGTCTCGTCTGGGGCACCGAAGGTAAAGCCAACGAAGGCAAAGTCATCGGCTTTGAGGTTCTCCTTGAATCCGGCCACGTCGTGAACGCCTGCAAGATCACTAAGGCGCAAATGGAGGAATTCACAGCGAAGGTGTGGGAGTGGATGCGCCTTCCCGAACATGACAGTACCCCGATGCCGTATGCGGGCCACACAGCTCGCGTCACTTTCATGGAGCGTCACCCTGACGGCTCCTTGCGTCACCCATCTTTCGATTCTTTCCGGGGTATCTCCGACCCCAAAATTAAGGAGTGACTAAATGTCCCTGATGCAACTGTTTTTCCCTGTAGCCACTTTCGCCCTTTCCGTTGCTTGCTTCGCCTGCTGGAAAACTAACAAACCGCTTCGCGAGAAAGCTAAGGAAGAGGCCCGTGCGGCTGCTGTGAAAGCTGCGAAGGAAGTCGCTGAGAGTCGCGAGAAGGATCGCCGCAACAACTTCCGCAAGGAACTGTATAGCGACATTGAACAGATCATTGCGACCCCTGACATGCTGTTAGATCACCGTTACGGCTCGCCATTCCGTGGAACCAGCTACCGATGGAAACATCTGGCTGAGTTCATTTTGCGCGTTAAGAACTTGCAGGATCAAAACTCGGCCATTGCTTCCCTTGAGAAGCGTCTGTTTGAGCAATCCAAAACCATCCACGAACTGACTCAACAGAACCGCGAGATTCAAAAGGCCCTGCAACTGGGTCAGCCCGTCGCGTAACACCGATTTAAAAACCCTCACTTAAAGCACACCCGACACCTAACCAAAGGAGGATCACCCGTGCCCGAAACATTCCTGCACCACAACCGTGGTGTAAAGAAACTGGCCTATACCGTGCGTATTAATCGCGACATCCGTTATGTGGCCCTTAAGCCATTCAATAAGGTCCTTATCGGTGATGACGCGAAGTTCATCGTCACTAAGGGAACCTGTGCAACTGCCCGCAAGTTGGGCCGGACGAAGTTGGTCCCGTACACCGGCAAGTGGCCGCGCTGTGCCCTTATCTGGCAAGTCATCAAGGAGGTCGTCAATGACTAACTTGCTGGCTTTAAACAGCATCCGGGGGAAGTCCGGCAAGGATACCCTCATAGGTCTTCTGGAATCGGAAGGCCGAAGAGTTTTCCGTGTGGCTTTTGCCGATGTCCTGAAGCGCATGTGTGCCGAAGAATTGGCCGGGCCCCGCAAAGGACTGGCTGTCATGTTTGAACGTGACATGCACAGTTCCGCTAAGGATAAGCCGTGCCCCGGTCTGGCAATCGAAGAACTGGGGCGTTCCGCTTATACGGATTTCCTGAAGTCCCGCTTGGGAAGTCGCGAAGACTTTCAAAAGCCTCGCTCTTTGCGCTGGCACTTGCAGACCTTTGGGACGCAATTCCACCGTGAGTTCCTCGGCAAGCCTAACGTCTGGTTTGAACTGGGCATGCTCGAAGTCCGCAAGGCACTCGAAGCCGGTGCTTACGACCATGTTGTGGTCACTGATATGCGAATGGTCAACGAATATGAAGGGCTGCTTTATGCGCCTGCCATTAAGACTATCCGCATTGTTCGCGACTGGTTTATTCCGGGAGTGGACGACCAGCCTTATCACATCTCCGACATAGCCCTTATGGCGCATCCGTTCGACGCTCTTGTAGTGAATCGACTGGGTGAGCCGTGGGCAATGCTGGACCAACTTAAAGACCAAGGAGTAATCGAGTAGTGGAAAACGCAAAGAAAGAATTCAAGGCAACTGTGCAAATCGGCGACCACGTAGATGAAGTCACCATTTACGCAGTAAGTATGGACGCCGCATGGCAACAAGCCGAAACCAACTTCGGGACTGGTGTTGAAGTTACGCGCATCCGCCCCGTCGTCGCTCCAAACATTGACCGCTTTATGGTGACGCAATGAGGCGAGCCCACGGTAATGGCCGGGCCAAGCCGGACGGTTTCTTACATCTCAACAACTTCAGCCATGTCCGACAGTCTGGTTTCGCTGGGGTCTTGTATGAGCGCCTGATGAACGAGCGGCAGCAAGAACTTGTCGAGCTGACCCTACTGGAACTGGCAAGCACAATCCCAGGCACCGCGCACTTCAAACACGAAGTATGGCGCTTTAACAAGTTATTCCTCAAAGAACACTTCAAGTCGGTCGTTTATTCGGTCTATCGGTCCATCCGCAAGTCTGCCGCTCAAGAGGTCTCCATGGCGATAAGCCGTGAAGAACTGCAAGAGGCGACTGTGGCCGTTGTGCGTCCGTCCTTCCGTTAAAACCCCTCACTTAAACCGGAGAACCGGAACCTCAAAACTTACATAAGGAGAATCAAACTATGGCAGGTCCACGCAAGGAAATCCTCACCACTCCAAAAGGCACCGCAGAGCCTTACTGTGCAATCCAAAAGCCAGACTACGGCAACCCTGAAAAGGGCTTCGGTAACCCACGCGGCGAATGGAAAGTTAACCTGACTGTTCCGTCGAAAGATGCCCAACCCCTGATCGACAAAATCGTGGCGGCGCATGAAGCCAACTACAAGAAGTTGGTCGCTGAGTACGAAAAGAACCCGCCAGTTGTTCAGCGCGGTAAGAAGGCCCTGACCCCTTATGAGGGCGACATGCCTTTCTACGAGAACGACGACGGCACCGTGACCTTCAAGATTAAGGGTTACGCCTCGTACATCGACAAGGACACCCAGCAATCCAAACCGCTGCCGCTGAAGGTCGTTGACGCCAAGGGCAAGCGCATCGAGAACGTGCCGGCCATCTCTGGTGGTTCGGAACTGAAGGTGAAGTTCTCCCTGTTCCCGTACGGCTGGACCAACGTGGCAGGCGCATCGGTCAAGCTTCAAATCGACAGCGTGATGCTCATCACTCTGAAAGAGTTCGCCAGTGACGACAACTGGGGCGACGAAGCCGAAGAAGGCGGTTATTCCGTTGACGATTCGGACCAGTGGCAAGAAGAGCGCAATGACTCTCGCGGTCATGTTGACGAAGAAGTACCTGACGACAACGGCGACTTCTAAAAGTGGCCGGGTTCGGTCGCTATACCGGCCCGCGTAGAACGCCTCAAAGTGCATTCCGCTCGGGTCTGGAAGAAAAGAACAGCGAACTGTTAGACAAGCACGGCGTCCCGTACACCTTTGAACAGCACTGGATTACTTACATGATCCCTGCTCGTGAGGCGAAGTATCTACCTGACTTCATCTTGGGCAATGGGATCATCATCGAGTGCAAAGGCATATGGGAAGTTGACGACCGCAAGAAACACTTGCTGTTACGTGAACAGTATCCCGACCTTGATATTCGTCTGGTCTTTTCGTCGAGCAAAGCGAAGCTCTATAAGGGCTCACCTACGACCTATGGCGCGTGGTGTGAGAAACACGGCATTCAATTCGCAGACAAGTTAGTTCCACTGGCTTGGATGAAGGAGAAGCGTAAACAGATTCCTGAGGGAGTCTTGAAAACAAAAGGAGCGTAACTAATGGCTCGTGTCCAATTCAATAAGCGGGAGGTGACGAACCTTATCGTTATTCACTGTGCAGCTACGAAGCCTTCAATGGATATTGGCCTGCGTGAAATACGCCAATGGCATGTCCAAAAGGGCTGGCTGGACGTTGGTTATCACTACATCATCCGTCGCGATGGCTCCGTAGAAACGGGCCGTCCCCATGATGTTGTCGGTGCCCATGTACAAGGTCACAACTCGGAATCTCTGGGTATTTGCATGGTCGGCGGTATTGACGATGCAGGTAAACCCCAAGACAACTTCACGGACGCTCAATGGGTGTCCCTCAAGTCCCAGGTTAAAACTGTGACGGCTATGTACCCACACGCAAAGATCGTCGGTCATCGAGACCTTGATGCGGGCAAAGCCTGCCCATCTTTCAGCGTGGCCGACTGGCTCGCAAAGACCAAGTAAACAAACCCTGCAAGGCGGACTCTTCGGAGTTCGCTTTAACAGCATTCACCTATTGACTAAGGAGGATTCGCCATGTCTGTAAATCGGGCAATGCTACAAGCGGCCTTCGATATTGTGGAGTTACTACATAAAGAAGGTATTTCTGCAATTATCGCGGGCGGTGCAGCTCGTGACATTTTCTTCGGAGTTGCTCCTAAAGACTTCGATATCATCTGCGCCGGGGTCGATCACTACCGCATTACTGACGTTCTACTAAAAGCAAATCTGAACTTCAAACAGTTCCCGAAGTATCACACAGGTTCTGACTCCGACCGTCTCGCCGGGGTCTGGAAGATCGAAGAGTGCAATATTGACATCATTCTGTACGACACCGAATGCGTCAGTGAGGCCCTCGATAAGTTCGATTACAACCTGAACCAATTCGCAATCGTCGGGGCTCATCGTGGTATCGACGGCGCCTATGTTCGTTTCATGGGTGAACACCACTGGTCCACTCTGGTCCGGCTGCGTGATGACGCTCGGGGGGCCCGCGCCGCCAAGATGGAAGAGAAGTTCTTTGACCTCGCATGGCGACGGGCGACGGGCGAACTCGACCAAGCGCCTGTAGGTGGTTCCGATGGACTCTTCTGAGGGCTCCGAAAGCGAGCTGCTCTATAAGGGCCCATGCACGAACGAAGGCGAATGCTCATCCAGCGATGGCATGGCGACTTACTCGGACGGTCACACGTTCTGTTTCGTCTGCAACCACTGGACGCCCGGTGATGGCTCAGAGGGTCAAGGCACCCGAGCGAACACCAAACGAGCGGACGGCACGATGTCCATGGGCGACCACCAAGGCCGCTATCAGGACCTGCCCAAGCGCGGGCTCATGCAAGCCATCTGCAAGCAATACGGCTACTGGGTCGGCAAGACTCACAGCGGTAAGGCTATCCAAGTCGCTGACTACCGCGATGAACACGGCAACCTTGTGGGTCAGAAGATCCGGGACGCCGACAAGAACTTCTCTTCCACCGGCAAGCATGGGGCTGACTGCCTTTTCGGCAAACACCTGTGGTCCGGGGGCAAGAAGATCATCATCACGGAAGGCGAGATTGACTGCCTGACCGTCGCCCAGTTGCAAGGCGGCAAGTACCCCGTTGTGTCCCTTCCTACTGGTGCCCCAAGCGCCCGTAAAGCCTGCGCCAAGAATTACGAGTACCTCGATACGTTTGACGAAATCATCCTGATGTTTGACATGGATGACGTTGGGCGAGCGGCTGCAATGGATGCGGCTGAGGTTCTCCCGGCTGGCAAGGTGAAGATCGCAGTGCTGCCCCTGAAGGACCCGAATGAGTGCGTCATGCAGGGCCAGGCTAAAGCTGTGATGGATGCCATGTGGAACGCTGCCCCATTCGTCCCGGATGGTGTGGTGTCTGCGAAGTCCCTCAAGGACCGCATCAAGAACAAGAAGGAAATCCCACGGATTCCGCTGGCTGGTCCTGCTGAGCTTCGTCGGATGACCAAGGATGCACGGGCTGGTGAGCTGCTCATGGTGACCTCTGGGTCTGGCATGGGTAAGTCCACCTTTGTGCGCCAGAACGTTTACAACTGGTTCAACAACTTCGGCCTTGAGGTCGGTGTTGCGATGCTCGAAGAGTCCGTAGAGGAAACCGTTGAGGACCTCGTTGGGCTGCACCTTCGCAGGCGCTACCGGCAAAACCCGGATGGCACCACTGAGGAGGAGTTTGACCGGGCCTTCGACGCCATCTTCGAGCAAGACAAGCTCTTCCTGTACGACTCGTTCGCTGAGTCCGTAGAGGACAGGCTGATGTCGAAGCTGCACTACATGGTCAAGGGCCAAGGCTGCAAGGTCATCGTGCTGGACCACATCAGCATCGTGGTCTCTGGCATGGACGACAACGGCGATGAGCGCAAGACCATCGACCGCCTCATGACCAAGCTGAAGACCTTCGCGAAAACCAACGACATCCTCATGGTTGTCATCTGCCATCTGAAGAACCCCGAGAAAGGCAAGGCTCACGAAGAAGGCCGTCAAGTCTCCATTACGGACCTGCGTGGCTCTGGGTCTTTGCGTCAACTGAGCGACACGATTATTGCCATGGAACGTAACCAGCAAGGGGATCACCCCAACGTGGTCACGATCCGGGTCTTGAAGTGCCGCTTCACCGGGGACACTGGCGTAGCCGGTTACCTCATTTACAACAAAGAAACTGGATGGCTCGACGAAACGGCTGACGGCTGGCAACCCGATGGGGACACCGGCTGGACGCCTGAAGACTCCGAAGAACCCTCCCCTCATTCCGATTATTAAGGAGAACCAATATGACCCTCATCAAACTGTACAAATTCGCTCTGAAACAACTGGCCGCTGCCCTGAAGAAAGCCGCTGCTGCGAAGACTGCCGAAGCGAACTTCCTCGTGAAGGCCAGTGAGAAAGCAGCCGCTGAGGCTCTGGACGCTGCCCGCGAAGGCAAGAAGTTGAACGAAGAAGCTTTGAAGGTTTCCGCCCTGATCTAAGCGTGACTCAAGGGCCTCCTAACGGGGGCCTTTCGGTCAACCTTACTTACTCCCCTTTCCCAAACCCCGTCACCAATTCCTTTGGAGGATTAACCGTGGACAATCAAAAAGTACGTTCCTACCTGCGTAAAGGCGAACTGGCCGCAGCACTGCTGGAAACGCTTGGCTACAGCTACGAAGAGAAATCGTATGCGGTCCCCAAGTGGATCGAGCCGACCAAGAAAGACCCGATCAAGTCCCTGTCGGAGAAGTTCGAGGCTGAAGTTCTCAAGCCGATGATCGACCAACTGAAAGGACTCGCTAAGGCACAAGTCGCCAGCGTCTGCCCGGTCAACATCGGGACCCGTTTCACCATTACCAAGCTTCCGGCTGCGCACTTCCTGAACGGGTACGCGATGCCTCGGGATCACATCTACGAGGTCGAAGAAGTAGCCCGCATCAAGGCCGGAACCGAACGCGCCCAGCGCCTGAACCTCGTGGGTCTGGCTATCAGCTTCGACGTGAAGTTGGGCTTCCAAGAGCGCCGCCTATGGCTGCCTCTGGACTGCATTAAGGTCGTTGCCGATGCTGATTTCTGACATTGAAACCAACGGGTTTCTGTCGAATGTCAGTAAGTTCCATTGTGGTGTTTCTCAAGACTACTTCACCGGCGAACTCTTTGAGTACGGCCCGGACAACCTAAAGGAGTACATCGCCCAGCTCGAAGCTGAGGCAGCGAAACCTAACGGCCTCGTGGTCTTCCACAACGGGATCAAATACGACATACCCGTTCTCGACAAACTGAAACGCCTGTACTTCGGCAAGCGCCTCAACATCCCTCGCAAGCGCGTCATGGACACTTTAGTCCTGTCCCGCCTGATTCACTCCAACATCCGCGACACCGACGCTGGCTATGTGCGTACCGGGAGACTCCCCGGCAAGCGCATGGGCTCTCACGCTCTCGAAGCATGGGGCTATCGCCTCGGTGAGATGAAAGGCGAGTACACGGACGACTTTAAGGCTGCATGTGCCCTCGCAGGCATCCCTTACGTGTCCGGTGCTGAATGGGCTGAATGGTCCCCTGAGATGCAAGCCTATTGTGTCCAGGACGTAGTTGTGACGACGAAGCTGACCACCAAGCTCCTGTCGGACCCTTACTACTTCCCTTCTGGCCTCGCTCCTAACGGCGAACACTGGATGCAATCAATCCGGGCCGTTCACCTTGAGCATGACGCCGCATGGTCCCTCGCACAGATGGAACGTAACGGTTTCCCGTTCGATCCTGAAGCGGCTGAGCGGCTCTATGCGGAACTCGCGGGGAAGCGCTCTGACCTCCTTGTGAAGCTCATCCAAACCTTCGGGTCTTGGTATGCGGCCAAAGGTGGCACCGAACTGTTCCGCCATCCCGCCACCGGCAAGCCAATCGAGAATTGGTCTGACGGGCGCCCTATGCCTCGGGTCAAGTATCCGAAGGTCGGCGGCGTATACCTCAAAGGCGGCAAGAAGAAAGACAAGCGGGAAACCTTTGAAGGGGCCCCGTATACACCTATCGAGTTCATCACGTTCAACCCGGCGTCCGGCGCTCACCTCATCAAGGTCCTGAAAGACGCTGGCTGGGAACCTACCGAGTTCACCAAGACCGGGGCCCCGAAGGTTGACGATGAGACGCTTGAAGGCGTGACAGTCGCTGACCCGGCAGCCCAAGCCTGCATCGCACTGGTGCGTGACTATCTGATGATTCAGAAGCGCATCGGGATGCTGGCCGAAGGTGATAACGCATGGATGCGACTGGTTAGCTCTGAGGGGTTCATGCACGGTTCGATCAACCCTAACGGGGCAGTCACCGGGCGCGCCACTCACAGCTATCCGAACATG
Organism: Pseudomonas rubra; assembly: GCF_028656935.1. Classification (GTDB taxonomy): domain Bacteria; phylum Pseudomonadota; class Gammaproteobacteria; order Pseudomonadales; family Pseudomonadaceae; genus Aquipseudomonas; species Aquipseudomonas rubra. The sequence goes on along the minus strand of NZ_JAMDGZ010000018.1, from coordinate 31,787 downwards.
GGTCAGATTCCTTCTGCCAGTTCCCCTTATGGGCCTGAATGCCGTTCGCTGTTCGGAGCCGTGTTCGCCCGTAAGAAGGTCCCCGGCTGGGAAAACTGCACTCAAGTGGGTGTCGATGCGTCCGGCCTTGAGTTGCGCTGTCTGGGTCACTTCGGTGCGCCGTTCGATAAAGGCGAGTACGCCGATACGGTTCTTAACGGTGACATCCACTGGGTCAACGGCAGGGCCGCTGGGATCATCCCGTTTGAAATCCGGGACAAGCACAACGATGAGCATGAGCGTGTCCGAGGCATCGCCAAGACGTTTATCTATGCGTTTCTGTATGGCGCTGGTGACGCCAAGGTAGGCGGGTTTATCGGTGGCGGTAAGAAGGAAGGCAAGGCGCTCAAGAAGTCCTTTTTGGAGAACACCCCGGCCATCACTGGCCTGCGTGAAGCCCTCGAAGACTCCCTTATCACCTCCCAGACCTACAACAACATCACCAAGAAATGGGACGTCAAGTGGAAGCGCCGTTGGATCAAAGGGCTGGATGGCCGAAAGATTCACGTCCGATCGCCCCACTCTGCTCTCAACTCCCTCCTTCAATCCGCTGGTGCCCTCATTTGCAAGGCGTGGGTAGTGGAGACCGAAAGGCTCCTCATGGAAGACCACGGCTACGTCCACGGATGGGACGGCGACTTCGCCTTCATGGCATGGGTCCACGACGAACTTCAAATTGCCGCACGAACCCCGGAAATAGCTGAGGTCGTGGTGGCTGCTGCCCAACAAGCAATCCGCAACGTAGGTGAGTCCTTCAACTTCCGGTGCCGTTTGGACACCGATGGGAAGACCGGTCCGACGTGGCGCGAATGTCACTAATCAACCTGGCCCTTCGGGGCCTTTTCTTTGGGAGACCCTAATGGCTATCACTTTGAACCTGCAACACACATTCACCACCCGCGTCGTCTACTCGACCGAGGAACTTCAAGAAATTCGCAAGGGCCTGACCGAGGCCGCTGTAGAGGGCCGCGCTTTGCTGTTGAGCCTCAAAGGCAAAAGAAAAGCTGACTGCCTCGTCGGAATTCGTCTGTCCGAAAAAGCGGTCTCTCTGGACGACGAAGCAATGATGTTGTTCCTAACTAAGCAAGCCATGAAAGATTGGATCGCGGGAGAACTACGCCGCGAACTTAAAGACCTAAACGTCACCCGCATGAGCCCCCTCAAGACGGAAGTAGTGGGCTGATGGGTGAGTACATCAAAATTCTTTTCGGCATCAAAAAAGAAGCCCGCACGTTTCAGTCAGACTTTTATCGCAAGAACGCTCACTTGGTCTCCGAGGCTGCCTCCCGAGGTCATATTACTTGTGTGTCTACTGATGGTCGCAATATGGGGTTCTGGTCACTCACAACAGCAGGCCAACTGTTCCTGCATGAACATGGAGGTGCAGCATGAGTAAGCTGAAAGTTGGCCTTGCCTTCGATATGGACTATCTGATTTTCTCTGCGATGTCTGGTGCAGAAAAAGAAGAGGACTGGGGTGAAGATGTTTGGACCCTGACATGCGACCACAAAAAGGCACGCAACAGTCTTTTCGCTGCCATCAAGTCCATCAAGTCCGATATCGCGGCTCAGTTGAAGCGCAAATTCAAACTCACCGACGACAAGTATGAGTTTGTTGACCTGTGCATTCTTTCCGGCGACGACAACTGGCGTAAGAAAATCCTTGAGACTTACAAGGCGAACCGTAAAGGCAAGCGCAAGCCAGTGGGTTACCGCAAGTTCTGTCAGGAAATCATGGACCACTTCAGCGAAAACGCTTTCAAGTGGGACGGTGTTGAGGGTGATGATGTTTGCGGCATCCTAATGACCAATCCGGGCCTTGTAGGCTGTGACCGAGTTATTAGCGTGAGCTGCGACAAGGACTTCAATACGGTCCCCGGTTACTTCTTCTGGCTCACCGAAAACGATCTTGTGAAGAACGATGAGGCAACCGCCGACCTTCACCATATGTTCCAGACCCTCAAGGGTGACACCACGGATGGCTATGGCGGCTGTCCGGGCGTAGGTGCAGAGTTTGACGGTGGCCTATGGGAATGGTTGAAGAATCCTAAGTTCTATCACCAGCTCATGAAGGTCATGAAGTCCGGCCCTCGCAAGGGCGAAGAGGTGCCTTATTGGACCTCGAAGGCCATCGATCCAGACGACGGGCTATCTCTATGGGACTGCATGGTCTCCCTCGCCACCAAGCAAGGCATGAGCGAATCGGAACTGATTCAGCAAGCTCAAGTTGCTCGAATTCTTCGGTGGTCAGACTGGGACCATGAGACCAAGCAACCGATCTTGTGGTCGCCTGCATGAATCCTGAAGTCGGCTTAGGCTGCATGGTGATTCAGTTCCTGGCCCTCCTCTACTTCATCACCTGAATTCAAAACCCCTCACTATAACCGTAGAGAGACTTAAAGTTACTTCCTTTAAGGGCATCTTTTCGTCTCCCTTTTAACGAGGAGAAGAAATGCTTAATGACATTCAAGCCGTTTTGGATGACCCGGAGAACATACCGGACATCCCTAACGCCTCTGCTCTATATCTCAAAGTCCGCTGCAATGCAGCCTACCTGATTCGCACAGGCGCAATTGACGATCTTCGTAAAGCTGGTTTCTCCGAGTCCCATATCGGCGGATTCATTGAAGGCCTCAACGCCGCTACTGAAATCGTAGAGTTAATGCAAGAACAGCGGAACACACTCACCGACGAATAAAGGAGGAGCCATGTGTTTCAGCAGCAAAGTAAAACAGCCAAAAGTTAGCCCTCAGTCGATTGCCGCCCCGGCCCCTGTAGCTGAAGAAGCTCCTAAAGGTGTCGAGTTCGGTGACGATTCGAGTAGCGATAACTCCGACACCACGGATGGCGTCAAGGACCTGAAAGTTACCAAAGAGAAAACCGGTGAGGGAACTCAATCGGCTGTCGCTTCGGATACCGGTACGGCCCCCGTCAAGAAAACTACAAGCGCATCTATTAAGCGCGCATTGAAGAGGTAATAAACCAAAAGGAGGAACTAATGGGATTTCTGAAGAAAGCCATCAAGAAAGTTGTAAAGGTTGTCAATAAAACAGCAGGCGCCGCGACCGGTGGACTACTCGGTGACAGCGGCAAAGAAGATAAGCCTAAAGAGCCTGCACCCGTAGCCGCTGCTGTGAACGCACCGGAACCAGCGAGTGCTGCCGCTCAGGTCGAAGCCCCGAAAGAGGATTCTTCGACTGAGGACGATACCGATAGCGAGGCAGCAAAACGAGCCGCTAAGGCTAAAGGCAAACGCGGCCTGTCAGTGGCCCGCAGCCAAGGGACCGGTCTGAACATTTAAGGAGGTCATTATATGGCCTCTACGGCACGCACCGGTCTGGGCGAAGAGTCGGCTAAGGCGGTTTACGACCGCTTGAAGAACGACCGAGTACCCTACGAGACCCGCGCTGAAAACTGCGCAAAAGTAACAATCCCCTCGCTGTTCCCAAAGTCCTCAGACAACGCCTCGACTGACTACACGACCCCGTGGCAGGCAGTAGGCGCCCGAGGACTGAACAACCTGTCGGCCAAGGTGATGCTGGCCCTATTCCCCCTTCAAAGCTGGATGAAGCTCAAGGTTTCCGAGTGGCAGGCTAAGCAGTTGGTCGCTGACCCTGAACAGCTCGCCATCGTTGACCAAGGCTTGGGCATGGTTGAACGCATCATGATGTCTTTCATGGAAGCGAACAGCTACCGCGTGACGCTCTTTGAGCTTATCCGCCAGCTCGCCCTTGCAGGTAACGGCTGCATCCACCTTCCTCAACCAGATTCCGGCGCGACCGGTTACAACCCCATGAAGCTCTACCCGCTCAGTTCCTACGTGGTCCAGCGGGACGCCTTCGGCAACGTGTTGCAAATCGTCACCCTCGATAAGGTCGCCTTTGCGGCCCTGCCTGAGGATGTCCGAAACGCACTCACTGACGGTGGCGATAAGAAGCCTGACGAAGAGGTTGAGGTTTACACGCATGTGTACCTCGACGACGAATCGGGCGACTTCCTGAGCTACCAAGAGGTTGACGGTGAGGAGGTCGAAGGGACTGACGGCCAGTATCCGCCTGACGCGGTTCCATGGATCGCTGTCCGCTGGACCAAGCGCGACGGTGAGAATTATGGCCGCTCGCACTGTGAGGAGTATCTGGGTGACCTGAACTCTCTCGAAAACCTGCATGAAGCAATGATTAAGTTTTCCATGATTGCCTCGAAGGTGGTCGGCTTGGTCAACCCCAACGGGATGACTCAGGTTCGACGGCTCACCAAGGCTCAAACCGGCGACTTCGTTGCTGGCCGGAAGCAAGACATTGAGTTCCTTCAGCTTGAGAAGACCGCTGACTTCACCGTAGCGAAATCCGTAGCGGACGCCATTGAGGGCCGATTGGCCTATGTGTTCATGCTCAACTCTGCCGTACAGCGCCAGGGTGAACGTGTGACCGCCGAAGAGATTCGGTATGTCGCCAGCGAGCTGGAAGACACCCTTGGCGGGGTCTATTCGATCCTGTCTCAAGAGCTGCAATTGCCGCTTGTACGCATCTTGCTAAACCAACTCCAAGCCACCGCGCAAATCCCCGACCTGCCTAAGGAAGCCGTAGAGCCGACCGTAAGCACTGGTCTGGAAGCCCTTGGCCGTGGGCAAGACCTCGACAAGTTGACCCAGTTCTTCAACGGACTGCAAGCCATCGCGCCGCTTATGCAAGACCCTGACATCAACATGGGCAACCTCAAGATTCGACTGGCAAACGCTATCGGTCTCGATACGGCTGGCCTGCTACTGACAGACGCCGACAAGGCCAAGCGTCAGGCAGAACAGATCGTTGCTCAAGGTGGTCAGTCTGCCGCTCAAGGTCTCGGTGCGGGAATCGCCGCTCAGGCCACCGCCTCACCGGAAAACCTTCAGGCCGCAATGGACACCGCAGGCGTTCAACCAGCGCCAATCGGCGGCTAACAAAACCCCTCACTATAACGAGATAGACACACAGTTCAGCCGAACCGATTCCGGGGAAAGTACGGATGATTGCCCGTGCCTGTGTGCCTGTCTCCTTTCCAATTTCTCAAAGGAGACTCTATGCAACTCACTATGTTGGCCTCGGCCATGGGCCACGTTTACCAATCCGCTGACGTTTACGCCGCTTTCGGTGTGAGCAATGCGGTCATGTCATCCAGCGACCCTGTAGAGCATGAGCAAAACATGCTTGCGCTGGACGTAGCGGCCCGCGATGGCGACGCCTCTATTGACCTCGTTGAGACCCCTGAAGAGGGCCAAGAGGAAGAGCAGGAAAGCTCTGAAGACCAGCAGGACGAAGAGCAAGAAACCCAAGACGACCAAGGCCAGCCCGAAGCTGGTGACTTTGAGCCGCTGGGTGAGCCTGATGAAGAACTGACCAAGGCCAGCGCTGACATCGAAGAGTATGCCACCGGCTTCTTCGAGCTGCGCACTCAGGCCATTAAGTCCGGTCTCCCGACTGATGTTGCGGACCGTATCGAATCTGAATACGAATCCGATGGACATCTGAGCGATGACAGCTACGCGCAACTTGCGAAAGCAGGCTACTCGAAGGGCTTCGTTAACTCGTTCATTCAGGGTCAGGAGGCGTTAGCTCAAACTTTCGTCGCGAAGATCACTGAATATGCAGGCGGCAAGGAACAGTTTGACCGGGTGATTGCCCACCTTAAAGCGAACTCGCCGGAAACTGTAGATGTTCTTTTTGACGCCATTGAGCGCCAAGACCTGAAAGCGATCCGCTCAACTATCAACTTGGGCATGGCAAGTCAGGTAAAGAAGTTCGGCAAACAGCCTGCGCGTTCCCTGAATCGTCGTAGTGCTGCGCCCGCTGGCCCAACTCCATCGCAGAAAGTTCAAGGCTTCGAATCTCAAAATGAGATGGTCAAGGCAATGAGCGACCCGCGTTATGGTCGTGACATGAAGTACACCGCCGAAGTTGAATCCAAAGTGCATAACGCAACTTGGTAAATCAGCGCTGATTTAAAACCCCTCACTATAACAGGAAAGAACAGATGACCCGGCATTCCGCTGGGCGACTTCCTGCACCCGGAGAAAAGACAACACACAATACAAGGAGAACTATTAATGGCAAATGCAACAGGTCAAAAGATTGGTCAGAACCAAGGTAAAGGCGTAAGCGATCAGGACAAACTGGCGAACTTCTTGAAAGTGTTCGGCGGTGAAGTTCTGACTGCCTTCCTGCGTCGTGCAGTGACCATGGACAAACATATGGTCCGCACTATCCAGAACGGTAAGTCCGCTTCCTTCCCAGTAATGGGCCGTACCGCTGGTTACTACCTCGCACCGGGTGAAAACTTGGACGACAAGCGTGGTGACATCAAGCATTCCGAGAAGGTAATCACCATTGACGGTCTGCTGGTTTCCGATGTTCTGATTTACGACATCGAAGACGCAATGAACCACTACGATGTCCGTTCCGAATACTCGGCACAACTTGGCGAAGCTCTGGCGATTTCCGCTGACGGCGCTGTGTTGGGCGAAATGGCGAACCTGTGCAACCTGCCAGCCGCATCGAACGAGAACATTGCCGGTCTGGGTACTGCGACAGTCCTGAAGATCGGCACCGCCGCATCTCTGACCGATCAAGCCGAACTTGGCGCGGCAATCCTGAAGGCCCTGACTCTGGCTCGTGCCAAGTTGACCCGCAACTACGTGCCTTCGAGCGACCGCCGTTTCTATACCACGCCTGAGAACTACAGCGCGATCTTGGCGGCACTGCTGCCTAACGCTGCCAACTATGCGGCGCTGACCGATCCGGTTACCGGCAACATCAGCAACGTCATGGGCTTTGAAGTCATCGAAGTGCCTCACCTGACCCGCGGTGGTTCGGGTACTGACCTCGCTGGCACCGGCCAGAAACACGCCTTCCCTGCTACCTCTTCGGCCACCGTTCCGGTCGCTCTGGATAACGTCGTAGGCCTGTTCAACCACCGTTCCGCTGTCGGTACTGTGAAGCTGAAAGATATGGCCTTGGAGCGTGCCCGTCGCGCTGAATTCCAAGCTGACCAGATCATCGGCAAGTACGCGATGGGTCACGGCGGTCTGCGCCCTGAAGCTGCTGGTGCGCTGGTCTTCGGCTGAGCGCTCGACGGAAGCGCCGCACTGACCTTACAGAAGACCATGAGTCTCAAGGTCGGCGCTTCTAAGGTGCCTTCTTATTCCGTGGAACCTGAAGGTGCAGTAATTGTGTGGTCCTCGGATAGTCCCGAAGTTGCCACTGTGGATTCTACTGGCTCAATCACTGCTGTCGCCCCAGGCACTGCGAATGTGAGTGCCACTTTTGGTTCACTTTCGGCAACTTGCAAATTAACCGTAACCGCATAACGAACACACAAAGCCCTCTTCCTGTTTCTTACGGGTTGAGGGCTTTTTGTTTATGGCAATATCACAGGAGGATTGAATGGCTAACTTCGATTCAAGTATTAACTCAGATCAGGAACTGTCGGCTGTTAACGATATGCTCGCTGCTATCGGGGAGTCACCAGTGAGTTCCCTCGAAGGGGACCCTAACGCGGACGTAGCTAACTGCCGCCGCATTCTCAGTCAGGTAAACCGTGAAGTTCAATCGAAAGGCTGGACCTTTAACATTGAGGAAGACGCACTATTAATACCTGACAGCTTTTCGAAACTAATCAATTATCTGGACGACTACCTAAAGATCACCACCGGCACTTATACAAACCGTGGCGGATTCCTTTATGACCGGACCAATAAGACCGATCAGTTCACCGACCCAGTAACGGTCACTCTCGTGCGCCTGCGTGAGTACGACGAAATGCCTGAATGTTTCCGCTCGTACATCGTCGCGAAGGCTTCCCGCCGTTTCAACATCCGGTTCTTTGGTGCTGGTGAGATTGAGGGATCGCTGCAAGAACAAGAACAGACCGCATGGGCGGACTGCCAAGAGTACGAACTTGATTATGGCAACTACAACATGCTCGACGGTGACGCCTACACAGGAGGCCGTATCTCGCGATAACTAACAGGGAGGGTCCTATGGGTCTTGTTTCTCAAAGCGTTAAGAACCTCAAAGGAGGTATTTCTCAACAACCCGATGTTCTTCGTTTCAGCAACCAAGGGGAACTTCAAGTAAACGGATGGTCCTCCGAGACGGAAGGTTTACAGAAGCGCTCGCCTACAACTTTCATCAAGCGTCTCGGTGGTGTCGGCATGTTTGGCGCTAAGCCTCTTATTCACCTCGTGAACCGGGATGCGGCTGAGCAGTATTACATGGCGTTCACCGGGCAGGGTATCGTGGTGGTTGACCTTAAAGGTAACTCCTACGCAGTCCGGGGTTACAACGGTTATGCGAACTGTGCGAACCCGCGCACCGACCTCAGGCTCATCACCGTGGCGGATTACACGTTCGTGACGAATCGCAACAGGGTCACTGCCATGAAAGGCACACTGACCCAAGCTGGTTACCCCGGCGTGACTAAGCGCTGCATCATCAACGTGCGCGGTGGACAGTATGGCCGCACTCTTCGCATCCTTGTGAACGGCGGGGTTTTCGCTGAACTGAAGATGCCTGTGGGTGACGCCGTAGTCACCACGCCCCCTCAGGTCGAACAGACTGACGCCGGTTACATCGCTCGGACCATGGCGGCGCAATTGAATGCCAACTTGGGGCCATCAGGTTGGTCGGCTGTAGCGGGTCAGGGCTGGATTTGCTTGACAGCGCCCACCGTGGGTTCCCTCGCAACCATCGCAACGGAAGACGGTTATGCCAACCAGTTGCTCAACTCGTTTATCTATCAGGTCCAGACCTTCAGCAAGCTCCCGGCTCAATGTATAGATGGCTACCTTGTGGAAATCACAGGGGAAGCTTCCCGGAGTGGAGACAACTACTGGGTGCGGTATGACGCAGCTGGTCAGGTGTGGCGGGAAACGGTGAAGCCGGGGATTATTACAGGGATCGAACCGACCTCTATGCCCCACGCGCTGGTCCGTGCCGCTGATGGTCAGTTCGATTGGATGCCCTTGTCTTGGGTAGACCGGACGTGCGGGGATGACAATACGAACCCCATGCCGTCTTTCATTGGCGACAAGATCAACGATATTTTCTTCTTCAGGAATCGCCTTGGCTTCCTCTCGGGGGAAAACGTGGTGATGTCCCGAACCTCGAAATACTTCAACTTCTTCCCGGCATCCGTCAGCGCTGTCAGTGACGACGATCCGATTGACGTAGCGATCAGCCACAACCGTGTGAGCATCCTTAAGTACGCCGTACCCTTCTCGGAACAGTTGCTGCTCTGGTCCGATCAGGCGCAATTCGTGTTGTCCTCGCAGGGCATCCTTTCGAGCAAGACGATTCAACTCGACCTCACCACTGAGTTCGACGTGAGTGACGGAGCGAGGCCTTTCGGTATTGGACGGGGCGTTTACTTCGCGGCCCCACGGGCCAGTTATACGAGCCTTAAACGGTACTACGCCGTTCAGGACGTGAGTGACGTGAAGTCGGCTGAGGATGTTTCCGCGCATGTCCCGAGCTATATCGAGAACACCGTCTTCCACATCCACGGGTCTGGCACAGAGAACTTCGTGTCCATGCTTTCTGATGCCGTAGAGAATCGCGTGTATATCTACAAGTTCCTCTATCTCAAAGAGGAGCTGGTGCAACAGTCGTGGAGCCATTGGGAATTCGGCCAAAACAACCGTGTCCTTGCGGCGGACTGCATTGGGTCCTACATGTTCGTCATAAACGAGCGCGTAGGTGTCGGCATGTGCCTGGAGCGTATTGAGTTCACCGCTGACACTGTGGATTACGTTCAGGAACCGTACCGTGCCTACATGGACATGAAGAAACTCATGACGCCTTCGAGTTACAACGAGGACCTCAATGAGACCTATGTCAGCCTAAGCGCAATCTACGGCGGCGTACCTGATTCCCTGTCGGTGTTCTACACGTTGGACCCGCAAGGTGTTCTTGAGCGTCACGAGTCAACCAACTGGAACGCAGACGACCGCATTAAGTTCGTCGGCAACCGCATGGGGACCACCTTCGTGATTGGCCGTGAGTACGGTTTCCAATACGAGTTCTCCAAATTCCTCATCAAGCAAACCGCCGACGACGGGACCAGCTCAACTGAGGATATCGGACGGCTTCAGCTCCGCCGTGCGTGGGTCAACTACGACACTTCTGGCGCTTTCGAAGTGAACGTCAATAACGGCTCCTCTGAGTATGTCTACGTGATGGCCGGTGGACGCCTTGGCACCGAGATAACCATGGGCCAACTGACTCTTGGTACAGGTCAGTACAAGTTCCCTGTGACCGGCAACGCCAAGGCCCAACGAGTCACCGTTTCATCCTTCGCACCTGTCCCTCTGAACATCATCGGATGCGGCTGGGAAGGTAACTACATGCGTCGTTCAAGCGGCGTGTGACCTCCGCGTGGGGGCTTCAAAAGCCCTCACTATAACCATGACTACAGGAGGTTAACTCTCACATGAAACTCATCAAAGCCACCGAGACGCATCTTCGGATGGCCGCAGAAGACCTCTGCAAATCCGACCTTCACGAGTTCCACTGCATGAAAGCAGGCAGGAATCCCCGCGATGTTCTCCCCGCCTCTCACGACGAAAACACACAGGCAATCATGCTGGGGTCACTCGTTCTGGCGGTCGGTGGGCATTCCAATTTAGGCATCTGGTTCGTGACTACCAACGTCGTACACACCCTTACCAAGGCCCAACGTTTCCGCTTCTACCGGCTCCTTAAAGAAAACCTTGCATGGATCAAGCATCGGTCGCCGGGCCTACGAACCAACTGGGTATCGGTGGACAACCACGCTCACATCCGGCTGCTGACTGAGCTGGGTGCCACCTTTCAGGAAGGCATCTATATGTCACCAGCCGGCTGTGCCTTTAAACAATTCTGGCTATAGGAGGACTACCAATGTGCGAACCCGTAAGCATCGGCATGGCAATCGTTGCTGTCGCCGGGGCTGCTATGAGCGCGTCGGAAGGCGCCAAGGCCAAAGGCCAAATGACCGACAACGAGCGCAAGCAACAAAACGAAGTGGTCAAACAGGCCAACTTTGCAGAGAACGACCAGAAGCTTGCCACCGTAGACAAACAGGATGAGGCCCGTAGGCAGCTCACTGAGGTGAACCTTCAAGCCATCCGCAATCAAGGGACCATCAACGCGGCAATCGGGGAGTCTGGTCTTTCAGGCAACTCCATGGACCGCTTGAAGAACTCCGTCGCCAATGACGCGAGCGCCCAACGAATGAACATCACAGACAACTACACCCGTGATTATCAAGCGATCTTCGCGAATCGTGTGGGCAGCTCTGAGAACGCTAAGGCCGCTGTCCGTGGTCTGGGTGGCAACAAGTACAAGGTCAACAACATCGCCAATGCCCTGAACATCGTTTCAGCGGGGGGCGCTGGCTATGCACAAGGTGAAAGCCTTTCTGCATCGCGTACAGCCAAGAACACCAAAACTTAAAGGAGGACCCATGGCAAACGAAATTGCCCAAGCGTTAGCACAGTCCGCACAGACCACCGGGGGCCGTCAGGGCTTCCGTACTGGAGGCGGTACGGGCTATCAAGCGGCTCGCATCAAACCAGTACAGGCGGACAATGCCCTTGGAGATTCTCTCCGAAACTTTGTGCGTGCAGGAGGTGACGCATTCGGCGCTTACCAGCAAAGGCGTCAATCGGAAGCAGATGAGCGTTCCAATGAAATTATCCGCAAGCTGACCCCTGAGCAGCGCCGCGAGGCAATAGGTAACGGAACGCTCCTCTACATGGACGACCCGGACGCTATGCAACAGCTCCGCTACAAGTCTGGACGTAACGCCGCCTATGAGGTTGACTCTGAGGTCCAGCAAGAAATCCAGAAAGGCACCTTTCGGACCCGGAAGGATCTTGATGAATGGCGGCAGACCCGCCTTGAGCAGAAGGCTCAAAACTACGCACAGATGGCGGGAATCAATCCAGATGACACCGACTATCAGAGCGGTTTTAACTCGGACATCACTCGGCGCAGCGCAGCGGTTTACGATCTGCACTCGCAATTCCTATCGAAGAACCTTGAGACGCAGGCAGTCCTTGAGACCCGTGCTGACCTTCAGCCAATGCTTGACGACCCCAAGTCTCTGGGGAACCCGGCAAGCGCCGATTACTTCGCCTCTTACTTCAACAATGGCCTCAAGACGGGGATATTCCCGAGCGATGGACACGCCGTAAAGGCCATCCAGTTATTGGCCTCGGAAGCGGTCAACAAGGAAGGTGGCGTTCAACTCCTCGACAACCTCGGGGACAAAACCCTGAATGTCTTCGGGGGCCAGCGCAAAGTCCGCGACTTGATCGAACCGACCGTCTATGAAGGCCTGAAGGTCCAAGCTCAAAATGCTGCCTACACACGCGACTCCAAGCGCACCGAAGCCTTGCAACTGGGTATCGCCAACGCGATCCATAGTGAAGACCCGGCAGATGGCTGGCAGAAGCTGAACAAGCTCGAACAGGAAAACGACTGGATTCAGACTGGCACCCAGATGACCCCAGTGCGTCAGCAGTTGATTCAAGCCAAGGCCCAGCTCATCGGGCAGGTGGCTCAGAACTCAAAGCTGCAAGCCGTACAGCTGCAAAAGAATGCTCAAGCCGACAATCGCCAAGCCGTGATTGATGACGCCTTTACGCGCCGTCAAGCTGGTGAAAACGTCGCGGTAGAACCCAAGTTCCTGCCCACGAATTCAAATACTGGCGACAAGTACACGGACGCCGATATGGCGACTTACGCAGCAAGGAAACTGAACCAGATTGACGCTATGGAAGTCCCGGACTCGAAGAAGGCCGAACTGAAGGCATCTCTCCTACGTGCCGACTACGCCAATGGTCCTTTTCAAGCTGCCTTCAAGTCGCTCCTGACGGACGCTTCTCGTGAATGGCAAGGCGCTCTCTTATCGCCGGAACCTGTCACAGATACCCCCAGGCTGAAAGAACTTCAAGCGGCCTACCAACAAGACCCTTCTACCATCGCGCAGTTGTTCCCTGAGCAAGCTGGTCTTCTGGAGAAGCTGCGTTATGCCGCTGAAACAGGGATCGAACCTCAGGTAATTATCGACGCAGAGAAGTCCAAACAGGGACTCGGAAAGGACGAACAGACAGCACGAGAACAGCAGTGGGCCTCCGTCAAGAATGACAGCGGGTACAAGGAATTGAAGTACCTACCGAACGCCTTTGAGACCCAAGCACGTCAGGTCTACGACGCTGCAACTCTGCGTACTGGTGATTCCAACGAAGCCGCAAGAGCTGTGTCGGAGTACCTGTCGAAAACCGCCGTGTCCTTCACGGAGTCAACTGGCTGGACCGGCTCTGACAGCTTCCACGGAATGGTCAGCAAACGCGACCTGATGACAGACCCAAACGATGTCACCTCTTGGGAAACCGGCAAGACCATCATCGACGACACCATGAACTACCTGAAAACACAGCCTGAGTGGTCGGCAGGCGGTCTCTCTGTGCGCAGTGCAAACGGCGCCTTCTACATCGAAAACACCCTCGGCAAACGATACCGACTCTCGAAGGAAGCCTTAGGCAACCTTGCCCGTGATCGAGCCGCACAAGCCGCACAAGCCCACTTTGATTCCAACGTTAAGGACGCTCAGAAAGCTGAGAAGATTCGACAGGACTACATCAAGGGAGGACGCGGACCACTCTAATCAAGGAGGACTTAATGACAGTAAAAGACTACGCAGCCGTTAAAGCAGCGGGCACACCCTATGACGCAATGATTCGACAGGAAGCTGACCGCCAAGGCATTTCTTACGACTTCATGCATAAGCTCATCTTTAACGAATCCAGCTTTGATCCCGCCGCTAAATCCCCAACGGGTCCCTTGGGTCTCGGACAGATGACCGAGCTGACCGGAAAGGCTTACGGCCTGATGACCCCAGAAGACCGCATGAACCCCGCGAAGGCTATTCCCGCCATTGCGCGCCACCTCAAAGATCTTAGCGGCGCCTATAAGGGTGACTTGCTGAAAACCGCTTTGGCATACAACCAAGGACAGGGCCGCTTGGGCTCCCCTCAGTTGGCCGCGCTGGACTCCGGTGACTTCAGCAAGATCAGCCCGGAAGGTCAGAACTACATGCGCAAGCTGCTGGATGTCTCCGGTGAGTCGCCTTCGCGCCGATTCTTCGATGCACAGGAGGTGACCAATCCGGGTATTCACCCAAAGGCTGAGGCCGTCCCCTTCGAGGAAGCTATTCAAGGTGTGACGGCCCACAACAAGATCGGCCATGAGCTGCCGGAGCTGGGTCAGTTAGACCTGCCCGGTGGCACCGCCCCGCAAACGCAACAGGACTTTCAGACACTTTCCAACATCATCGGTCCGAAAGAAAAAGGCACCTTTGAGGGCCTCGGAGATTCCGTTGCGGCCAACCTTGCGACCTCCCCTGTGGGAACGCTACTGCGCTACGGCACCATGGAAGACGCTGACCCGCTCGAATGGGTGAAGCCCAACGACACTTCGAACTGGACGACTGAAGACTACGACATGATCCGCCGAGAGGGCGTGGACCCTCAGTTCTTTTCGTTCGTGCAGGACTTCGCAAAGGGCAACCGGGCGAACCTACCGAACGCCATTGCGATGGCAAAGGAGAACCAAGAGTACCAACGCCGCATCAACGGTACAGGCGGCGGGGCTCAGATTGTCGGTGGCTTCGCAGGCGCTGGCTTAGACCCGCTGACCTATACCCCGCTTCCCGGTACTACGGGCCTTCGCTTGGTGTCCCGTGTAGCTCAGGGCGCGCTTTACTCCGGTGCTGCTGCCGTGGCATCTGAAGGGCTTCGTGAAAACATCACGGGCATCGAAGGGCACTACGGCACAGCGCTGGTCGGTGGTGCTTTGTTCGGCGCGGGTGCAACGGCTGTCTTCGACAAAGCCCTACGAGCGGCTCCGAAGGTTGAGCGTGTGGACCTACCAGACGATCAGCTTGAAGCGATCCTTGCTCGCCACGGTGAGGCTTCCGAAAAGAATCTTTATGACCTTCATTGGGAAGACGACGCAGCCAATGAGTTCGCCGCTCCGAGCATCCGCTTGGAAGCCCGTGAGACCGCCCGTCAGCTTGGCGAGGAAGACCCGACACGCTACCCGTGGCGTGAAGGTGAGGAGCCTAAAAACGCTGCGGGTGTGGACTATGTGGACCACCCAAGCGAACCCGGCGCGGTGCGTCTGCGTGACGGTTCGATCCTGTCGGCGACCAATCCGCTGAACCCGAAGCTACTCAGTGAGGCCGCTGAGGTCGTCCCTGAACGGGCAGCTAAAGGGGTCACCATGGGAGGCTTCACCGAAATCGGCTACACGCTGAATCGCTCGGAAAACCCTGAGGTCCTCGCAATCGGCAGTCAGCTATTCCGTTCGCCTACAGGAACCGTCAGCGGCTCCAATGGCAAGTTCGGAGCAACCGCCTCGGACATCATTGAGCGCATTCAGGGGCAGGACCACGTTACCTACAACACCATGTCGGAGCAGGTGCTTGAGGCAATCAAAGACCCGTCCTATGCACTGACTCCCGGTGGCCGTGAGGTTCACATTGATCGGGCTTACCGCCGTGTTGCTGAGGCCATTGAGGACCAGTCAGGCAACAAGCTGGCTCAACTGACCGATGGCGAAAGGAAGCTGATGGACACAGTGCGCAAGCATTACGACCGGAAGGCTGACTTACTGGCCTCCCCGGCTCAGTTCGGCAATCGCAACGCCCGCCCTATCCTTCCCGAGACTCGCCACGCTGGCTCCTACATTCCAAACGTCTACAGCTCTGCCGCGAAGCTTCTTCAGGTTCAGCGGTTGGGTGGCGAGGAAGGTTTGCAGCACGCAATCATGGAGTCGTGGCTTGCCAGTTACGCAGCACGTCCAGCGGTTAAAACCCGAGTGGACAACCTGCTGAAGGACAAGGTGGACGAACTCCTGGGCGAACGTGTGACAGCCCTTTCGAAACCTAAAGGGAAACAGCCAGCGCCAGCCGTGGACACAAAGGTAATGCGTGAGGAAATCCTGAAGGAACAGGTCGAAGACTATGCACGCCGCAAGGCTTTCGGTATCGCCAAGACTGACGACCATAACGGGTCCAATCTCTTGAACCTCGACACTCAAGGCAGTATTCCTGACAGCGCCGGGCTTGGCGTGAACAACTTCCTTGAAGGCCGTCATCTATTCGACTCCGACATGGCTGTGCCTCTTTCCGATGGCAGTACCTTCGCGGTGAATGACCTGCGTGAATTCAACCTGTCCCGAATCACCCCAAGCTACGACCGGCGTGTTAACGGTGACATTGGAATCATGGGGGCCACCGGACGAAGCACAGCGGAACTCGTGAACGACATCGGGCGAGTCAAGGCAAACAGCAAGGCTGAGCGTGCCGCCCTTGAAGATGCCGTAAAGATCCTCACAGGTCGGGCGCGGCGTGATGTTGAGGGGACTCTTGCGACCGCTGCCCGCTCTCTGGCGGACCTGAGCTTCTTCGCAAAGAACGCCTACATGGGCGTGCAGTCCATCACAGAGGTCGCCGGGATGGTGACCAAAGGGCATACCCACATGCTCCTCAAAGGCATTCCGCTGCTGAGAGACATGAGCCAGTGGGGCTCCAAGATAAGCGCCAAAGACCTGTCGGACATGCACTCAATGGTCTTCGGCCGCGAGCTGGACAACCACATTCGCCCGACTCGTTCGGACATCGTGGAGCGCCTCAGGGATGAAGCCGGTGCGAGTCCTTTGGCGGCAAACGTCATGGGGTCCATCAAGTTCGCCACTCAGGAACTGTCGGCCCGTTCGCCATTCACCAAGTTCCTCACCGAATCATCCAACTACATCGCAGACGCTGGCCGTCAAGGTGTCCTCTCGGACTTCGTTGACCACGCAATAGCTGGCCGTGAGTCGGGTCTGTTCTCTCCGCAACGCCTCAAGTCGATGTCCATCACCCCGGAGCAATTCGAGGGAATGAAGGACCTCATCAAGACTTACGTGAAGCGACAGAAGGACGGTTCCTACAAGCTCACTGACCGGGCGGCATTTCAGCGTGACCCTCGGACGATGGACCTATGGCGCATGGGCGACAAGATCGCTGATGAGACTATCTTGCGTCCGCACAAGCTCTCTTCGGCTGACACCGTGGCTTACGGCGCGGGAATCAAGACCGCTATGCAGTTCAAGAACTTCACCATGCGTTCGGTTAACTCTCGGCTCATCCGTGGTTTTCATGATTCCACGAAGAACGGCAGAGCTATCGACCAGACCATGCAGGCGGTTCTTTCGACGGGGCTGGCCCTCAGTGCCTACATGGCGATGAAGTACAGCCAAGCCTCCGGGATGCCTAAAGATCAGCGTGAACCGTTCCTACAGCAAGCGCTTGATCCGAAGATGTTGGCTTATGCCGCGCTGTCCCGAAGCTCCCACATAGGGGCACCTCTGGGTCTGGCGAACATCGTCGCGGCGCCTTTGGGCTTCGATCAGGCCGCAATGGTCCGTTCCTCGATCCTCCCTCGGGGTCCTAAGGAACAGCGAGACCCCGGCGCGATGAAGTACAGCGCTACAAAGGACGACCGAATCACTGGGGTCCTCGGAAAAGTTGCCGAGCAGGTTCCTGCCTATGGCGTTCTCGCGAGCGCTGGACAGGTTGGCTACAACGCCTTCGGTGCATCCGGCACGGACTCGCGCAGAGCGGATCAGGAATACATGACAGGGGTTTTCAATGGACTTCGGGGACTCGTTCCGAACGACCCTGTGAGCCAGAAGCTCTTGCTCATGATTATGGAGTCGCAAGGTGTAGAGATTCGATAAAAGCCCTCACTATAAGCAGGATGCCAGCACAGGTCCTGCTTTCACTCATCTGAAAGGAGGTATAAATGGCCGCGCCAAAAACCGTCCTAACGTATCCCCTTAACGGGGCTCTAAAGGACTTCCCAATCCCATTCGAGTATCTCGCCCGAAAGTTCGTCGTGGTCACCCTTCTCGGGTCTGCCCGCCGTCCTCTGGTGCTGAACTCTGAATATCGCTTCACCACTAAGACCACTATCACTACCACCTCTGCGTGGGGGACCGCTCAGGGCTTCGACAGTATCGAAATCCGTCGTGTGACATCTGCGACTGAGCGCTTGGTGGACTTCAGTGACGGTTCGATACTTCGAGCCTACGATCTGAACACTTCGCAGGTTCAATCTCTGCATATCGCTGAGGAGGCCCGAGACCTCACAGCCGACACCATCGGCGTAAACAATGACGGGAACCTTGACGCCCGTTCGCGCCGCATTGTGAACCTGGCTGATGCTGTTAACCCCGGAGATGCTGTAACCCTGCGGCAAAACCAGCAATGGGCTGGCTCCGCGCTGAATCAGGCCAACCTATCGGCTCAATCAGCCGCCGCTTCTGAAGCATCCCGCCAAGCCTCTACCTCTCAGGCGACTAACTCAGCTAACTCGGCGTTAGCTTCACAGACATCGCGGCTTGCATCCGAGGCAGCACGTGACTTGGCTCAGAATTATCGCGACGCATCTCTGGCAAACGCTCAGAACGCCGCTGGCTCGAACTCCTACGCGGCACTCGCTCGCGACTCTGCAATTGCTGCAAGGGACGGCGCGACTGCACAGGCTGACCGGGCGCGGACTGAAGCTGACCGGGCCACTACGCAAGCTGACCGGGCGAAAACTGAAGCCGACAAGCTTGGCAACATGAATGACATCGCGGCCAATCTCGACTCAACCTCTACAGGCGCCGGAAACTGGTCGGTGGTCTTCAAGGGATTAGTACGGGCCGTTGGTGCGATCTTTGCGAAACGCTTTGAGGCGCTGCCATATACCGAGGCCGCTGGTTACGGTCAGCAATGGGGAACCGGTGCGCCGTTTCTGATGAACGAGGGGACACTAACCGCAACGAGCGCTTACTACCCGATTCTCAAAGGCAAGTTTGGGAACTCGGGCGTGGGCGAAGCGGTATCTTTTGGTGTCCTCTCCCGCACTGACGGTCTACATAGTGCTGTGATCCACTGGGGCAACTCAGGCGGTGGTTATTCTCCATTGCTCGCTATAACCAAAGACGGCTCTTCCGCCCAGTTTTCCGGGACCATATCGACCGGGGCTTCTGGTGGGGTTTATAGCGGTACTGGGGGTATTTACGACGCAGGGAACCGCGTTTGGTCAGCCGGTAACTTCAATCCAGCCTTGAAGCTGCAAGGCACTGGCGTTACCAACACAATGGGTAATCAAAACTCAGTATGTGGCGTCCAGTACCTGAATCTGTCGGCTGGCAACCAAGTCTATAACGGTGCCTTTGAGGTTCGAGAGAATGGACTCGTGGGCAACGGCGGGCCTGCGCCGGGCCACATTTACAACGCACCATCCATTGCCTTCCACTGGGGTGCAACTGTGGTCAACAAGCTGATGATGTCGGCTGGGGGCAACCTCTGTTGGGGTAATCCCGCTGGCGAATTCTCTCAGCTCGGTACTAACGGGATCGTCTTCGGTTCTGCCTATGGTGCTGCGGGGACACTCTCTGGTTGGGTAGATGCCAACTTCACGTCAAAGGCTGCCTTCGCTTCTCAGGCCGTAGCCTCGATCAACGCCGGTACTCTCGGCAACGTCGCTTTTCTCTATAACCAGTCCGGTGCAGCTCAGGGCAACAACGCCGTGTTAGGCGGTGGCTCGCTCCAATGGTCATCTCACAACGCCGTGGGCGGTATCGTGGGCGGTGGCTCGTGGCGCTGCAATGGCTGGTCTAACAACGGTGGTTGCGCAACATGGCAACGCATCGCTTAAACCTAAAGGAGGCCCTATGGAATTTCCGTTTACCGAAACCCAAGGTCTAACCATTGAGGGCGTTCATTCGCCCCGTTGGACTGACCGAGAACAAATCCGCATCGACTGCATTCTGGCCACCAAGGAGTATGGGGAGATTCCCTTTACGTCTTGCCCATGGGACACCCCTGAGACTCTGCCGCACTGCCCTGCGATCTTCGAGCATCTCGCACAGGGACATGCAGGGCCCGTCGCTGAGTGGAACCGCCCTGAGCCGACCGCTGAAGACCTACAGGCTGAGTTGGACAAGCTCATGCCGGACATCATGCTGGGTCTGGCAACGCCTGAAGAGGTGGAGATTGCCCGCTTGCTGCGCGTGCAGATTAAGGCGATGGCCCCATGAGCGTCGAAATGGACTTCCAAAATGGCGTCATCAAGTACGCCCCTGTAGCCGTGGGCGCTGGTGCGGATGTCGCAAGCCGCTTCGCTGGCCTTTCCCTGAGTGACTGGTTCTATGTCGCTCTTATCACCTACACGGTCGCTCAAACTGTCGTACTGGTCTTCAGGACCATCATGGAGGAGCGCCGCAAAAACAAGGAGGGTTAAATGTCTGCTTCTGTACTGGAACAACTTCTTGAGGCACTCGATACCGAGACTGCCCGCAACATGCTGAAGGACCTGAAGAACCCTGAGCTTCGGAGTCCTCAACTCTACAACGCCGTAGGCAAGTATCTCGAACGTCACAAGTTCACCCTGGCAAAGCTCCGCCCTGATGAGTCCCTTCTTGGTGACCTCGCCTCGGCGCTGGCTGATGTCCCGGAGCTGACCGACGCAGAGCTGTACGGCCCGACCCAACACTAAAGGAGCCCCGCCATGACCACCCTAACCAAGGGTCTCTTGGGGCTTGTCTGTGCCTGTCTGATAGCTCTCGGGATCTACCTGAAGGGCTATCACGACTCCGACACCAAGCACCTATCCGAGGCTCAGAGCGCCCAACTGGCGTTCAACAAGAAACAGGAGGAGGAACGTGAAAAGTCCCAAGCGGCTTTGGCCGACATCTCAAAACAATGGCAAGCGTATTTGGCTCAAAAGTCGTCTGTGGCTCAGGGGACTATTGATCGGCTGCGTGCTGATGGCCTCAGCCTGCGCGTCCAGCTCGCCGACGCAACAGTGCGTTCAGTCACAAGTGACGGTCGATCCGTCCCTAATGGTTACGCCGAACTACACCCAAACACTTCTCGATTCCTTATCGAGCAAGCCCAACGAGCAGACCACCAAGTGACTGCACTTCAACAAACCATTCGCGAACTGCAAGGAGAACGCCAAGGAGGGAACTAATTGAACCAAGGTGAGAAAGATATTGAGTTAATGAAAAGGTCCTTTGTGGCCTTTCTTTTTGTCCTCTGGCGGGCCCTGAACCTGCCAAAGCCGACCAAGTGTCAAATCGACATGAGCCGCAAGTTGTCCTCTGGGGATCAGCGGCGTTTCATTCTTCAGGCATTCCGAGGTATCGGGAAATCGTTCATCACCTGCGCCTTCGTAGTGTGGAAACTCTGGAACAACCCTGACCTCAAGTTTCTCATCGTGTCGGCTTCGAAAGAGCGAGCGGACGCGAACAGCATCTTCATCAAGCGCATCATCGACCTGCTTCCCTTCCTGCACCACATGAAACCTCAGAACGGCCAGCGGGACAGCTCGCTTGCGTTCGATGTTGGTCCTGCCAAACCTGACCACTCGCCATCGGTGAAGTCGGTAGGTATCACCGGCCAGCTCACGGGTAGCCGTGCAGACATCCTCATTGCGGACGACGTTGAAGTACCGAACAACTCGGCGACTCAGGCAGCTCGTGAGCATCTCGGGGAACTCGTGAAGGAGTTCGATGCGATCCTGAAGCCAAACGGGACAATCATCTATCTGGGCACCCCTCAGACTGAGATGACCCTGTATCGGGAACTCGAATCCCGTGGCTACGTGACAACCATCTGGCCTGCGCGATATCCGAAAGACCTCAAAGACCGCGAGAGCTATGGTCACCGGTTGGCCCCTATGCTCGCTGGTGAGCTTGATGCTGACCCCCGGCTTTACTGGGAACCTACGGACCCTGTTCGATTCGATGACACCGACCTTCGTGAACGTGAGCTGTCGTATGGCAAGGGCGGCTTCGCTCTGCAATTCATGCTCAACCCCAACCTATCGGACGCCGAAAAGTACCCTCTCAAGTTGCGAGACTTCATCGTAGGCCGCTTCTCTCTGGAGAACGCACCGACGACCTTGCAGTGGTTGCCTAACGGGACCAACGAGATTAAGGGCCTTCCTAACGTAGGCCTTAAGGGCGACCGCTTCCACCGCTATGAGTCTGTGGGAAACGCTTCGGCAGCATACAGCGCCAAGATTCTGGTCATCGACCCATCTGGCCGGGGTAAGGATGAGACTGGCTATGCCGTCCTCTACATGCTTAACGGCTTCATCTTCCTGATGGACTGGGGAGGCTTCCGTGGCGGTTACGACGACAAGACATTGCAGGCACTGGCCGACATCGGGAAGCGCTTCAAGGTTAACGAAGTGGTCATTGAAGGTAACTTCGGTGACGGCATGTACGTGAAGCTGTTCAGCCCTGTGATGACCCGGACGCACCGTTGCGCGGTCACTGAGGTCAAGTCTAAGGGCCAGAAAGAGATGCGTATCTGTGATGTCCTTGAGCCTGTCCTTGGCAGTCACAAACTGGTGGTGATGGAAGACGTTATCAACCGGGACTATGAGACGGCCTTGAACATCGACGGCACGACAGACGTTAAGTACAGCGGTTTCTACCAGCTCACCCGGATTACGAAGGAGCGCGGAGCCCTGGCACATGACGACCGCCTTGATGCGCTGGCAATTGGCGTGCAGTTCTTCACTGAGGCGCTTGAGCGTGACTCTGAGGTAGGAGCCTCGGAGATGCTTGAAGACTTCCTAATGCAGCAGATGGAGGACCCATTGGTGGGCTTTGACGATCACCGTCAGATGCTCATGGGTGACGTAATGCTTAGCTTTGAGGCTGACGGCACGACGACCAACTACATGGGCTGGTGAAAGAGTGACTGAACAAGGACGTTCGGTCATTTCCAGCACCCAGTTAAAACCCCTCACTATAAGCAGAGGGGGACTTAAAGTGTCCCTGCCGGTCCACTTTAAAACCACTCACTATGGTCGTCTTAAAGACCTCCTCTCTGATGATGAATATCAACGACCAATAACCACTAACCGAATGGAGGACCGTGCGATGACTACGCGCTGGAAAACCTTTTTGGCGGTTATCCGCGCCTTGGTAACCCACCGCGTCACTTATCGCTTCCTTGGGCTCCTCCTCGTTTCACTCGGTATCGCCCAAGGTGGTGGCCTCATGGAGAGCTTTGGGGATGTCGTGTGTGTGGTAATCACCTGCGAATAACCACCATGGCCTTTAGGTCTCTTTGAGAATCTGGGGCAAAAATCTGAATGACCACCTCAATACGGGTGCACTCGCGCATCCCCCCGTGCCACCCTCGCGTGAGCCTTATCGCGCCCGCATGGGGTCCTTTACGCGCCTGAGCGCCCGCACCTCTGGATGTCACAACGGTGTCCCAAAGGGTCATCGAGCTGCCCGCTAAGGCCCGAGGGATACGGAGTGCTTGTATTTCTGGATCAACGACCTGGGGCCGAAGATGATCATGCATCCGGCCAACCCCAAGCTCGATGGCCAGGACCTCTCGGCGATTCGTGACCCGGACGGCTTTGCCCTGTTCAACGAGATGGCGGCGCTGGCCAAGGCCAAAGGCGCTGGCAGCATCGACTACCGCTGGCCCAAGCCCGGGGCCAGCGAGCCGGTGAAAAAAACCTCATATGTGCAGCTGTTCCAGCCCTGGGGCTGGGTGATCGGTTCGGGGGTGTACATCGACGACATGCAGGCCGAGTTCCTGCGCCAACTGCGCGATGCCTCGATCCTTGGCCTGGGTATCGCCCTGGTCATGGCCCTGCTGGTGGTGCTGATCGCCCGCAGCATTGCCCGACCGCTGCAGGAGGCGGTCGATGCCATGGCCACCATTGCCAGCGGTGAAAGCGACCTGACCCGGCGCCTGGACACCCACGGCTTTGATGAGGTCACCCAACTGGGCGCGCACTTCAACAGCTTTACCGCCAAATTGCAGGGGGTGATCAGCCAACTGCAGGGCGCGGTACATGCCTTGGCGCAATCGGCCAACGACGTCGGCAACAACGCAGGCCAGGCCCAGCAGCGCAGCGAGCAGCAGTCGCAGCAGATGGAACAAGTGGCCACGGCAATCAACGAAGTGACCTACGCGGTCCAGGATGTGGCCAAGAGCGCAGAACAAGCCTCCAGCGAAATGCGCGATGCACAGTTGCGCGCCGAGCAAGGCCAGCACAGCATTCACGGCAGCCTGCAGCGCATTGACCAACTGTCGGCAACCATTGACGAGGCGGTCCAGGTAATCCGCGCGCTGGCCGGCCAGAGCACGCGCATTGGCAGTGTCCTGGAGGTGATTCGCTCGATTGCCGAGCAAACCAACCTGCTGGCCCTCAACGCCGCCATCGAAGCTGCGCGCGCCGGCGAACAGGGCCGCGGCTTTGCCGTGGTCGCCGACGAGGTGCGCCTGCTGGCCCAGCGCACCCAGCAGTCCACTGCTGAAATCCAGAGCATGATCGAACACCTGCAAGGTCAGTCCGAAGCGGCAGTAAAAGCCATCGATGCCAGCAGTGAAGCCTCACGCCAGACCGTCGAGCAGGCCAGCGAAGCCGGGGTCAGCCTGGATGCCATCAGCCAGGCCCTGCACAACCTGACCGCGCTCAACGCCTCGATTGCCAGCGCCACCTTGCAGCAGTCGCATGTGGTCGAGGAGATTAACCGCAACGTCACCGAGACCGCCGACCTGTCGCAGCAAACGGCCCTGGCGGCGCAGCATTCGAGTGATTCGGGCAAGGCGCTGTTCCAGTTGAGCGGGCAACTTGAGCAGTTGTTGCGACAGTTCCGGGTCTAATCGGGAAATGCTATCGCGGGGCGAGCCCGCTCCCACTGCGTGCAGATCCATCCCGCTTGCTAGTGGCGCCTGGCGCGCCACAAGGTACAATCGGCGCCCCCTCGAACCTGCCAAGGAACGCCGATGTCCGGCCTCGAACTGTTCGCCGCCGTGCTCGGCGTTATCGCCGTGTGGCTCACGACCAAGCAGAACCCCTGGTGCTGGCCGATCGGCCTGGTGATGGTGGTGCTGTACACCTGGATCTTTTACGACGTGAAGCTGTACTCGGACATGCTCCTGCAACTGGTCTATGCCGTGCTGCAACTGTATGGCTGGTGGCAATGGACACGCCCGGACAGCCAGCGCGAGGCGCGCCAGGTCACCCTGCTGGCGCCGCACGCGATGGCCTTCGGCTTGGGCCTGGGGCTGCTCGGCAGCCTTGGCCTGGGCGCGGCCATGGCGACCTGGACCGACGCTGTCCACCCCTGGCTGGACGCCGCCTTGACCGGTTTTAGCCTGGTCGCACAATGGTGGATGGCGCAAAAGCGTCTGCAGTGCTGGCCGTTGTGGGTCATCCTCGACGTGATTTTCGTCGGTTTGTTCCTGTCCAAGGCCATGTACCTGACTGCCGCGCTCTACGCCCTGTTCACCCTGATCGCGGTGCAGGGCTGGCGTGATTGGCGACGCGATCCGGCGCTGGCATTGCCATGAAGGTGCTGGTGCTTACCGGTCCTGAGTCCAGCGGAAAAAGCTGGCTCGGCAATGAAATCAGGCTGCACTTTGGCGGTGAGTTGGTGGGCGAGTACGTCCGTCACTTCATTGACGAACAGGCACGCGATACCTGTTATGCCGACATCCCGGCCATTGCCCATGGGCAGTTGGCCTGGGAGGACGCCGCCCGCGCCCGGCGGCCGCGACTGCTGATTCTCGATACCCACCTGTTGAGCAATATGCTCTGGAGCCGCACGCTGTTTGGCGACTGCCCGGCATGGCTCGAAGACGCTTTGCTGACGCGCAATTACGATCTGCACTTGCTGCTCAGCCCCGAGTCGGTCGGCTGGCACGACGACGGACAACGCTGCCAGCCGCAGTTAGCCGAGCGCCAGGCGTTCTTCCAGGCCACTGCCGCCTGGCTGACCCTGCACCGCCAGCCTTGCCAGGTGCTGCAAGGCGACTGGCAACAGCGCAAGCAGGCCGCCTTTACCGCCGTAGCTCGCTTGCTCGAGACCTGAATCAATTTCTGCACAACTGTCCATTCCTGAAACACTCCCCTCTACGCAGAACCGCGATTTAAAGCGGCCACCGCCGGCAAAAGCGAAAGTGTTAAGCGCCTGAAACACTCGACGCCTGTGGCCCTTGATAAGCCATGGCGCCCAAAGGATCCAACCCTGCAGGTGGTGAGTGTCTCAGTGGCGTTACACTATTTTTTGACCCCTTCCAATCAATTTACCCAAGCCTTTGTTTTCCAATAAAAAACAAAAAGCGGCACAGCTTCTGCTCTCTTCTTCGCAACGCTGAACAAGGCCAGCGCACCGAAGAAGGAATTGCCATCGTGGGAAAAATTGATAAAGGCATCTACCGCCTCGTGCTGATCAGTTGCGTACTGGGAGCCAGCATCAACGTGCCGGTCCAGGCCGAAAACGGGATCGTGGTGATTACCCGCGATGTGCAAACCCGCAACGCCGTGCGCGCCCCGTTGGTGCCCGATCCGTACCCGACGACGGTCAATACCAACCCCTCGGTGCAGATCCTCAAACAAACCAACGAGCTCAGCGACGGTGACTTTGCCAACATCAGCAGCGGTGCGGGCATCAGTTCCATGATCACGCAACAGACCAACAACCTGGGCGGCAATCTCAATAACCAGACACAACTGCCGAACCTGGCTGGCGGACGTTCCGGCAACTCCGGCAACGGCATCTCCAACATGGTCAACTCTAGCGTGCAGAAAGGCCTGGCGCCCCTGCAGATCTTGACCGGAGGTCAGTGAGATGAAGCATCGGCTGCTGATTCTGGCCATGTTCTGCAGTACACCGGCCCTTGCCCAACCCCCAGTGATCAATAACGCCAACATCGACACCACCGGTGCCCAGTACCAAGGCAACCTTACAGTCAACCAGGCTGCCGGTGATCAACAGCAACAAGCCAACGCCCGGGCTATCGCCGTAGGCCATGGTGCCAGCGCCACGAGCCAGATCCGCCAGCGCTTGCGTACCCAGGTCGACCCGAACATGGATGCCCAATCCGGCATTCAGGGCAACTCCTTCAGCAATGGCAGCGGCGCACTGGGGGTCAACCAGAGCGCGGGCGCCGCCAATCAGCAAGCCAACGCACTGCGGATCAGCATCAGTAGTCAACCGCAAAGTATCGACGACAGCGTCCTCATGCAACAAAACGTGGCGCTGCTCAACAACTCCGATCCAACTGACTCGACACCCGGCTATCGCCAGGTCACTACCAGTGACCAGGCATTCACCGGCAGCCGTGGGGTCATTCAGTTGAATCAGAGTGCCGGGGTGGGAAACCGAACGGCCAACACCCTGAGCATCCGGGTCGCAGACTGACCCAAACAGGTAATAACAACACTTAACCTAAAATAAAGTACGGAGAATCACCATGAAACCTTCGATGGCACTCAAGCCTCTGGTTTTCGCAATTGCTGCGGTCATGGCTGTAGCTGTACAAGCAGGGAATGATCCACGTGGTGGCCACAATAACGGCCACAACAACAATGGCCATCACAACAACAATGGTCATCACACCCCTCCTCCGACTAAAATCCCGGTGACCGCCACTGCCAACGCCTGGGACAAACAAAGCAGCACCAACAACAAAATCCGCAACGAAGGCACCGTGAACGAAGCTGAAATGAGCAGCTCGGCCACCGGTACCAGCGGCAACGTCGGCGTCAACGTGGCTGCCGGTGCCGGCAACCAGCAAGACAACGCCGCCGCCATCGCCAACGCCGGTTCCGTCTCGGAAATCGACAACA
Organism: Pseudomonas rubra; assembly: GCF_028656935.1. Classification (GTDB taxonomy): domain Bacteria; phylum Pseudomonadota; class Gammaproteobacteria; order Pseudomonadales; family Pseudomonadaceae; genus Aquipseudomonas; species Aquipseudomonas rubra. The sequence continues at coordinate 4,013 of NZ_JAMDGZ010000018.1, read as the reverse complement.
CCTTCGTGTTCGGCAATGCCACTTCGACCGCTAAAGTCTCGCAATACAGCAACCACAACCGCGTCGACAACTACGGCAGCACCAACTCCGCCGTCATGGGTGGTTCGGGCAACAACGGCAGCGGCAACATGGGCATCAACATTGCCGGTGGCGACCTGAACCAGCAGAAAAACACCATGGCGATTGCCAATACCAACGCTGCACTGGGTAACGCAACCGCTACTGCTTCTGCCGAGCAAAACGGCCCAGGCCTGACCGTCAACAACAACGCCGATCGCACCTATCGTGTCGATACTCTGACGGTAACCAAAACCGCCAGCGGCAGTGCATCGCGCGACGGGTCCTTCGAGGCCAGCGGCAGTAAGAGCAACTCGTCGAGCTTCGAAGTGGCCGGTGCCAAGAGCTTCGACGCCAGTGGTTCGTACAGCTCGGACGCAAGTGGCTCTAAAACCCACGAAGCCAGCGGTTCACGTGGTGCTACGCTGAACGCATCGCTGGACGTGCAATTCGACGCCAGCCGCGAAAGCAGCTATGACTATGGCCGTCACCACAGTGGCAGCCGTTCTGATGAAGCCAGTGCTTCGCTGACGGCTTCGCTGGATGCATCGGTCGAAAAAACCTGGAACAAAGAGTCCAGCTCTTCGTGGGACAAGTCGTATGACTCCTCCTTCGAAAAAGCCTTCAACTCCTCGTTCGAGAAATCAGGCAGCAAATCGTCCGAGTCTGAGTACGACAAAGCGAAAAGCTGGAGTGAAAGCAGCTCTTACGATTTGAGCAATACTTACTCTTATCAAGTGCTGACTCCAACTGGCTGGGCCAACCCTGTAACCAACACCGCAACCCTGAGTGGTTCGGTCAATGGCGGCAGCGGCAACCTGGGCGTCAACGTGGCGGCCGGTCAAGGCAACCAACAAAGCAACTCGCTGGCCATTTCCAACACCTCGATGTAAATGCTGTGGCCTGGAGGCCCCCTTCGGGGGGCCTTTTTTCAACACCGGCAGGGGGGCATCGAACATGCGCATTATCGCCTTGGCATTTTTGCTGTGCCTGGCAAGCTTGAGCGAAGCGGCGCAACTACCGCTTTCGGTGCTGCCAGGAGGCGCGGTGGTATTCAAACCCATCCAGAGCGTACGCGAACGCAAGTTCGCTGACCTTGTGCAACAGAAAACCGATTTCAGCTGTGGCGCCGCAGCACTGGCGACCATTTTGCGTCAGGCCTATTGGCTGGACGTCAATGAAGATCAGATCATCGAAGGCATGCTGGCCCACTCCGACCATGACATGGTCCGGGTCCAGGGCTTCTCCATGCTCGACATGAAGCGTTACGTGGAAAGCCTGGGCATGCGTGCCCGTGGTTACCGGGTAGAAGTCGACGCCTTGCAGAATGTTCGCATACCCGTGGTGGTGCTGATGGACATCCGTGGCTACAAGCACTTTGTGGTCTTGCAGAAAGTCCACAAAGGCTGGGCTTACATCGGCGACCCGGTACTGGGCCACAAACGCTACAAAGTCGACGATTTTGTCAAAGGCTGGAATGGCATCATCTTCGCCGTCATCGGCCGGGGTTACGACAAGGCCAATGCCTTGCTCGACCCACCGCTGCCGCTGACCGCCAAAAACCGCATCAATACCTTCACCCCGGTGCAAGACGCTGAGTTGATGGATTTCGGGTTCATCCAAAGCGACTTCTTCTAATGACAAGGGAGCATGAGGCTCCGGGAGCATCCCATGAAGACTTCAATCTGGCTCGCCGTGGTTTGTCTGGCCGCCAGCCTGCCCACCCAGGCACAGACGCTCAAACCCATTGAATTGAAGGATCAGGAACTGGCGAACTTGCGCGGGCGCTTTGTCATGCCGGGACGCATTGTCAGCTTCGGCATCGTCATGAGCAGCACCTGGCAAAATGCCAATGGTGAGGTCATCGGCGCCAAATCCTCGATGCAAATTCAACAAACAACGATAAAACCGCAGTTTTATGTGTCGATGATCGACGAAAAAGGTACCGGCTCTGCCCACGCGCAAAACACCGGAACAGGTAGCGTCAGCGGCGGCAACGGCCTCAACAGCACCGAAGGCGTCACCCAAGTGGTGCGGGCGGCCGGCGACAACAATACCGCCTACAACAACGTCGATATCAACGTCACCAAGGCCAATCAGGCGCCAGTCATCCAGCAAGAGGGCCAGGCCCTGGCTGCAGGCTCGACCCTGGTCGGCGCCAACGGCGCAGGCTCGCTGAGCGTGTCGTCGAGCGGAGCCGGCGGAGTGCAGTTGAACATCGTCGCCAACAACAACCAGGGCAGTACCGTGCAACGCCTGGCCCAGGGTGGCCTGATGCAGAACACCACCTTGCTGGGCGCCGGCAACCGGGTCAGCAACCTCACCTCGCTCAATGTCGTACTGCGTGAGAACGTACCCACCGCCGGTTCTCTCAATGGCAACCTGGACCAACTCAAAGGCCTTCGCACTCTCGGATTCTGATCTACGCTCAGTCTCATCATATGTAGTCAGAAGGGACGGCTAACCCATGCACCGATCGTTAACGTTCAGAGCTATCGTCTGTTTGAGTAGCCTGACACCGGCCACCCTGCTCTACGCGGCAGCCGATCCTCAGGTCGAAGTACTAAAACAAGAACTCATGGAGTTGAAACAACGTTACGAAGCACAACAGAACGCGCTGATGGTCCTTGAGCAGCGCGTTCGCCAGGTTGAAGCAGCACCGCAAGCCCCCCCACCCAGACGCTTGACCAAGTCCCCTGCGGAGACCGTCAAGGGCGGCCAGACCGTGGCCAGCGGTGCACCAGGAACTACCGGCAGCTCCTACGGCCAATCGCTCAAGGACGACTCGGAGCCGGCACAAAGCGTGTCCAACCTGTACGACGAGGCCAGTGGTTTCTTCGGTGGCGGCAGGTTCAGCGTCGAAACCGGCCTGACCTATACCCACTACGACACCCGTGCCCTGGTCCTCAACGGTTTTCTGGCGCTGGACTCGATTTTCCTCGGCAATATCAACCTCGACCGGATCAAGGCCGATAACTGGACCCTGGACCTGACCGCGCGCTATAACCTGGACCAGCGTTGGCAGTTCGATATCAACGTCCCGGTGGTCTACCGCGAATCCACCTATTCCTCTGGCGGTGCCGGTGGCGCCGGGCCCGTTACCTCCGATGCCACCGTCAGGCGCGACCCGACCATTGGCGATGTCAACGTTGGCGTTGCCTACAAATTCCTCGACGAGTCGGAAAACCTGCCCGATGCGGTGGTCACCCTGCGCGTCAAGGCACCGACCGGCAAGGATCCCTATGGCATCAAGCTGGTCAACGACCCGACCAACGACAACCTCTCGGTACCGGAAAGCCTGCCGACCGGCAACGGTATCTGGGCGATCACCCCAGGCATCTCGCTGGTCAAGACCTTCGACCCAGCCGTGCTGTTCGGCAGCCTGTCCTACACCTACAACATGCAGGACTCGTTCAGCGACATCAGCCCGACGATCAACACCAAGGTCCCGGGTGATGTGAAACTTGGCGACTCCTGGCAGATCGGTGCCGGTATTGCCTTTGCCTTGAACGAGAAGATGAGTATGTCGTTCTCGTTCTCTGACCAGTTTGCCAGCAAGAGCAAGATCAAGCCTGACGGTGGCAGTTGGCAGTCGGTACCGAGCAGCGACTACAACGCGGCCAACTTCAACATCGGCATGACCCTGGCCGCCACCGACAACCTGACCATCGTCCCCAACCTCTCCATTGGCCTGACCGACGACTCGCCGGACTTCTCCTTCAGCCTGAAATTCCCGTACTACTTCTAAGCAAAAAGCCCGCTTCGGCGGGCTTTGATGCTGTGGGAGCGCTGTGGGAACGGGCTTGCCCCGCGATGAGCATAGGTATATACACATCTCTAGCGAGTCAGCCTATTGGCTCTTGATAGGCGTGCTTATCCAGTTGATGTGGCGAGGCTGCCGACCCCTTCCGCCCTTACGGCGGCTCACTTTTTTCTTGGACGGTGCGTGTCAATGT
>NZ_JAMDGZ010000017.1 GCF_028656935.1 Pseudomonas rubra | reverse complement strand
GGATCTAACTTATTGAATAGTTTTGGATAGCGCCCTTTGAGGTCCTTCTTCACCTCGGCGTAGGTGGTGCGCCAGAAGTTGGCCAGATCCTGAGTCACCTGCACTGGCCGCCGCGCGGGCGACAGTAGGTGCAGCAGGACCTGTTGCCGGCCTTGGGCAATGCGCGGTGTTTCGGCCATGCCGAACAACTCCTGCAAGCGTACGGCAAGGATCGGCGGGGTTTCGCTGTAGTCCAGGCGGATGTTCGACCCCGAGGGCACGCTCAGGTGTACCGGCGCCCACTCATCCAGGCGCTGGGGCAGTGGCCAGGGCAGAAGGTTGCGCAGGATCGACGAAAGGTCGAGCTGGGCGAAATGGCTCAGGCGGGTGACCTTGCCCAGGTAAGGTTGCAACCAGTCGGACAGGCTCGCCAGCAGCGCGGCGTCGCTCAGGTCCGGCCACTGGCTTTCACCATTGCTGACTAGGTCGAGCTGGCGCAACAGCGCCACACGCGCCTGCCACTGGCGCAGCTCCGGCGTCCAAGACAGCAGCTCCAGCCCTTTGCGCCGCACCAGCTCCAGCAATGCCTTTGCACGGGCGTCTTCGTCCAGGCCGGTCAGCGGCTCGCGGCTGAGCACCAGCTCACCGACCTTGCGCTGGCGCTCGGCGCGCAGGACGTTCTCGCGTTCGTCCCAGTCGAGGATATCCAGGCTGCGCACTTGTTCGGCCAGCACCCCATAGAACAGCGCCGGTTCGAAGTCGGCGGCCAGATAGATGCGCTCCTCGCGCTGGCCCTGACGGCTGCCCAGGTCGGCGATCACCAGCCACGGATGTTTCATCAAGGCATCGGCTTCGCCGAACAGCGCGGCGCGACCGTTGGCTAGGCGATACTCCGCGCCGCCAACGCGCCGCTGCTGGGCGACACGGTCCGGATAGGCCAGTGCCAGCAGGGCGCCCAACCAGCGCGAATGTTCAGGATCGGTGACCGCTGAAGTGGCTTTGCCACGCAGGTAGCCACGGTACTGGCGAGCCAACTGCCGGGCGCGCTGCACGCCGCCCTGCCCGCCTTTGGCCGCGCGGGTTTCGCCACTGAGCAGGGCCAGGCGGCTGTGCAGGTCGGCACCGCCGCCGCGCAAAATATCGCGTTCACCGAGCAAGGCGGCGACGTCGCACGCCATGTCGGCCAGGCCCAGGTCCTGGCCGCGTAGCAGCAAGTGGGCGATACGCGGATGCGCCGGCAATTCAGCCATGGCCTGACCGTGGCCACTGAGGCTGTCCTGACTGTCGAACTTGAATGCGCCCAGGCGCTGGAGCAGATCCAGCGCCTGGCCATAGGCGGCAGCAGGCGGCTGGTCAAGCCAGCGTAGTTGCTCGGGGGTTACACCCCAGCGCGACAGTTGCAAGGCCAGGCCGGCCAGATCGGCCTGGAGAATTTCAGCAGCGCCGTACGCCGCCAGTTGCTCGTGCTGAGCTTCGGACCACAGGCGATAACAGACACCGGGCTCAAGCCGTCCGGCCCGGCCAGCGCGCTGGGTGGCACTGGCGCGGGAGATGCGCTGGGTGTCCAGGCGGGTCATGCCGCTGCCCGGATCAAAGCGCGGCACCCTTGCAAGACCTGCGTCGACCACCACACGCACGCCGTCGATGGTCAGGCTGGTCTCGGCGATGTTGGTCGCCAGCACCACTTTGCGCTGACCGGCCGGCGGCGTGTCGATGGCCGCGCGCTGGGCATTGAGGTCAAGCTCGCCGTGCAGCGGGCAGAGCAGGATGTCGCGGCGATCGCCCAGAGCATCCTGCAACGATTGATGCACCCGGCGAATCTCCGCCTGGCCGGGCAGGAATACCAGCACGCTTCCCGACTCATCAGCGATGGCCTGCAGCACCGTGTCGACCACCCGCGGCTCGATGAACTCGCCTGGCTGGAAGGGGCGCCCCCAGCGAACATCGACCGGGTACATGCGCCCTTCGCTGCTGATCACCGGGGCATCGTCGAGCAACGCCGACAAACGCTCGCCCTCGAGGGTGGCCGACATCAGCAAGATCTTCAGCGCTGGCTCATCGCGCAACAGCTCACGACCGTTAAGGCTCAGAGCCAGGGCCAGGTCGGCATCCAGGCTGCGCTCGTGAAATTCGTCAAAGATCACCAGCCCCACCCCGTCCAGCGCCGGATCAGCTTGCAGGCGTCGGGTCAGAATCCCTTCGGTGACCACCTCGATCCGCGTGTTCGGGCCGACCTTGCTGTCCAGGCGAATACGGTAGCCAACGGTTTGCCCGACCTGCTCACCCAGCTCGCTGGCCAGGCGTTCGGCCGCTGCCCGCGCTGCCAGGCGTCGTGGTTCAAGCATGAGGATGCGTTGGCCGGCCAGCCACGGTTCATCGAGCAGCGCCAGCGGCACGCGGGTGGTCTTGCCGGCGCCGGGGGGCGCTTCGAGTACCGCTTCGTGGCGCTGGCTCAAGGCGGCGCGCAAGGCAGGCAGTACGGCATCGATCGGTAATGATTTCATGGTGGCCCTCAAACAATCCGCCGAGTATAACGGCGAACCGAGCCTGCCTTATCATGGTCTTAGCTGTAGATGCAGGCTCTTTGCCTGTATCTTTGTCGCCTTCATTCCGGAGATTTCCATGCGTATTCCCTCCCGTGTCATTGGCGGCGTCGTGGTCGCTACCCTGCTGACTCAACTGACGGCCTGCGGCACCCTGTTCTTCCCCGACCGGCGCGGCCAGATCGAAGGCAAGATCGACCCGGTGGTCGCCGCCCTCGACGCCGTTGGCATCCTCTTTTATGTCATCCCCGGCCTGATCGCTTTCGGCATCGACTTCGCCACCGGCACCATCTACCTGCCAGGCGGCAGTACAGCCCAGGTCGCCCCTGAGAAACTCAACGAAGCTATCAGCGCCGACGGCAAGGTCGACAACAGCAAGCTGCAGGCTATTCTCGAAAGCGAACTGGGCCAGCGCCTGCCGCTCAACGACCCGCGCCTGATCCAGCACAAGGGCAGCGTCGAGCAACTGGCCATGTATGGCCTCAAGCCCGCAGCCTGATCCCTCACAGGAAGCCCCCTTCGGCATGATCCCTTCGGCTGAACACCAACGCCTGCTGCGCCTGGCCACCCGCGCGTCCTTGGCGGTGGCCAGTATCCTGATCCTGAGCAAGGCGCTGGCCTGGTGGCTCAGCGGCTCGGTCAGCCTGCTGGCCGGGCTGACCGATTCGGCGCTGGATGGGGTCGCCTCGTTTCTCAACTTGCTGGCGGTGCACTACGCCCTGCGCCCGGCCGATGACGACCACCGCTACGGTCACGGCAAGGCCGAAGCCATGGCCGGCATGGCCCAAGCGCTGTTCATCGGGGTCAGTGCGGTACTGATTGGTGTGCAGGCGCTGGAGCGGCTGCAAAATCCGCAACCGCTGGGTGATACCGGCGTTGGTATCGCGGTGATGCTGTTGTCGCTGGTGCTGACCATTGGCTTGCTGATGCTGCAAGCCAAGGTGATCCGCATCACCGGCTCGACGGCGGTGCGCGCCGACTCCCTGCATTATCGCTCCGACCTGCTGCTCAACGGCAGCATTCTGGTGGCACTGCTGCTGGCGCGCTTTGGCTGGCCGCAGTTGGATGCGATTTTCGGTTTGGGCATTGCCCTGTACATCCTCTGGAGCGCCCTGCAGATTGCCCGGGAAAGCAGCTCGATCCTCATGGACCAGGAGCTGCCCGGCGACATCAGCGAGCAAATGCTGGCACTGGCCTGCAGTGTGCCCGGCGTCCGCGGCGCCCATGACTTGCGCACACGGGTGTCGGGTAGCCACTGGTTTGTGCAGTTGCACCTGGAGTTACCGGGGGATTTGCCGCTGACTCAGGCCCACGCCTTGTGCGACCAGGCAGCGGCGGCGATCAACAGCAAATACCCGAAGGCTGAAGTGCTGGTGCATGCTGATCCGGTGATGTGAGCCGGTTGGCCTGCCCCACAGGAGCTCAATTGACGCTGTAGCCCCGCCCCGTCAGGCAGGCACCCTGCGCCCGTCGATAGCTATCGGCCACCTGCGCCGACGGCGCGTAGTTGGCCGCCGCCGGATCGAACCCGGTCTGCTGTACGGCCCAGCGATGGCATTCATAACGGTCGCGATCAAGCTGCTGGGGGCTCTGGCCCTGGGCGGGATAGGCGATCACCTCATAGCTGGGGCCACTTTGCAGCGGCGCACTGGCCGTTGGTGGATTGACCACCACGTACTCGCGACTGTCTTCCAGATACTGGTAATAGCTACCCGCGGCAAGGAACAACAAAGCATTGCCAATCCAGACTTGCCGGGCATAGTCGGGCAGGTAGTTGACCCGCACACCATAGGGCGGGGTCACCACCACATAGCGCGGGCCTTGTGGCCGATACCAGTAGCCACCGGAGTAGAAGTAGTCATGCCCACGGTAGGGTACTTTCCAGTATTGCTCGGGGAATTGCTCGATGCTGTGCCCTGGACGATACTGCGGCCCCGGTCCCCAGCCATCGCCGTGGCCATCCGGATAGCCAGCGCCACCTGCCTGGTAGTAGCGGTTTTCGTTGCGCCGTGGAATGTCCTGGTAGTAGCCGGTACGCGGCGCCTGGGTCTGGCGCACTTCGTCGGGCCGCGATTGCAGCGGTGAACCGCCATGGCGTGGCTCGCCATGAGACTCTTCCTGCCCTTCGGCCAGCAGCGGCAAATGGACACCCATGCACAGCAAACCAACACCCGCCATACGCCAGACGCGCGACTTCATGATTTTTCTCTCGAACCGATAACAAGGGGCCTGGGAATACTTTATCAGGCCGTCTGCCACGGGTTATCGGCCGCCAGATGAAATTTAAGCAATAAAAAAGGGAGACCCTGGGGTCTCCCTTTGAGAATTTTGTCCGTGCTCGGCGCTTGTGGCACCGGCTCACCTCACGCCGTCTTGTGGACAGTGTGTAGCCCGGGGGCCGAGCACAACCTGGTGGGGTTGCTGGCCGCAGCAGGCCTGATTCGGCCCGCCGCACTGGACTGATGTCCGGGCAGTGATTCTGGTGATAAGAATACGGTGATGGCAGCGGCACAGGATTGCTAAGATTGCTCAATTAAATATAACTTGCGCAATTTTTGCCTACAGATCGATAATTAAACGCAATTCAAACAGAAAAGGCCACTTCCATGAGCAAGCTTGACCGCTACGACCTGAGCATTCTTGCCGAATTGCAGCGCGATGCGCGCATTTCCAACCAGGAACTGGCCGAACGCATCGGCCTGTCGCCTTCGCCCTGCTCGCGCCGGGTCAAGCAACTGGAAGACGACGGCTACATTGCCCGCCAGGTCGCCCTGCTCGACCGCAAGAAGCTCGGACTGAGCCTGACGGCCTACGTCTTGATCGGCATGGACCGCCACACGCCGGAGCGCTTCGAGACCTTCGAGGCCGCGATCCGCAGCCTGCCGCAAGTGCTCGAATGCAGCCTGGTCACCGGAATGGATGCCGACTACCAATTGAAAGTCGTGGTGCCCGACATGGACCATTACCAGCAGTTGCTACTGGGCCACCTGACACGTATCGAGGGCGTTACCAGCGTGCGTTCCAGCTTCGTACTCAACCAGGTGCTGGCCAGTACCGAAATGCCGCTCACACACCTGCGTTAGTCAGGCTGGCAAGCGGGGCGTATAATCACGCGCCTCAACCTGCCGGAGTAGATCGATGGATCCTGCGTTGTTCGAAGAGTGGATGATGACCATCCTGGTTACCATCCTGATTGGTTTCATGGGTTTTATCGTCTGGGACCTGGCGAAAAAATCCAAGGCCGGCAAGTTCGGCACCTTCATCCTGTTTTTCGTGCTGGGCCTGGGCATCCTCGCTTTCATCATCAAAAGCGTGGTGATCGGCTTTATCGAAGGCGTCTAAAGCCTGGGCGGCACTTCGCGCCATTGCCCCTGATCGAGCCCATCGAGGCTCCAGTCGCCGATCCGCACGCGCACCAAGCGCAGGGTTGGCAAGCCGACTGCTGCGGTCATGCGCCGCACCTGGCGGTTGCGTCCTTCCTTGATCACCAGTTCCAGCCAGCTTGTCGGTACGCTTTTGCGAAAGCGTACTGGCGGGTTGCGCGGCCACAGGTCGGGCTCGTCGAGCTGACGGGCCTGGGCTGGCAAGGTCGGGCCGTCGTTGAGTTCAACGCCATCACGCAAGCGCTGCAACTGCTCTGCGCTCGGCTCCCCCTCCACCTGCACCCAATAGGTTTTCGCCAACTTGTGTTTGGGGTCGGCAATGCGCGCCTGCAACTGGCCGTCGTTGGTCAGCAGCAACAAGCCTTCGCTGTCACGGTCCAGGCGCCCGGCCGGGTAAATGCCAGGGATGGCGATGAAGTCCTTGAGGGTCGCGCGCCCTTCGCCGTCGCTGAACTGGGTCAGCACGTCAAAAGGCTTGTTGAACAGGATCAACCGCGGCTCGGCCGGCGGCGCCTTGGCTTGGCGACGCGGGCCGGCGGGTTTGGCCGCGGGACGCCGCGGCTTGGAGCGTGGGGGTAACGGCATGGGGCCTCAGCGGAACGGCGGCTCGTCAAAACTGCGCAGTTTACGCGAGTGCAGCGAGTTGAGCTCGGTACGCAGCAGGTCGAGGGCGGCGATGCCGATTTTCAGGTGCTGGCTGACCGCCCGGTTGTAGAAGGCGTTGGCCGCCCCCGGCAGTTTGATCTCGCTGTGCAAGGGTTTGTCGGAGACGCACAGCAAGGTGCCGTACGGTACCCGCAAACGATAGCCTTGGGCGGCGATGGTACCGCTTTCCATGTCCACCGCCACTGCCCGCGACAGGTTGATCAACGGCCGTTCCTGGGCCCAACGCAGCTCCCAGTTGCGGTCGTCGTAGGTCAGCACAGTGCCGGTGCGCAGGCGTTTTTTCAGCTCGTCGCCACGCTCGCCGGTGACCTGCGCCGCCGCTTCCTGCAAGGCCAGTTGCACCTCGGCCAGGGCCGGAATCGGGATGTTCGGCGGCACTACCCGGTCGAGAATACCGTCGCGGCGCATGTAGGCATGGGCCAACACGTAATCACCAATGGTCTGTGATTGACGCAGGCCACCGCAGTGACCAATCATCAGCCAGCAGTGCGGGCGCAGTACCGCCAAGTGGTCGGTGATGTTCTTGGCGTTGGATGGGCCGACACCAATGTTGACCAGGGTGATACCGTCGCCATCGGCGGCGATCAGGTGATAGGCCGGCATCTGATAGCGGTGCCAGACAACTCCGGCGACCAGGGCCTGGGCCTCGCCGTTGTCCATGGACTTTTCGATGATTACATTGCCGGGCAGGACCATGCGCACAAAGCGCGGGTCATCACGCAGGCGCTCAAGGCCATGGCTAATGAACTGGTCGACATAGCGGTGGTAGTTGGTCAGCAGGATCCACGGCTGCACATGACGCCAGTCGCTACCGGTGTAATGCACCAGGCGGCGCAGGGAGAAATCCACCCGCGCAGCGTCGAACAGCGCCAGCGGCAGCGGGTCGACATTGGCCCAGTCATACAGGCCGTCGGCGATGCCATCGGTGGCGGCGGAAAGATCGGTGCTGGGGAACACCCGCGCCAGCGCGGCGGCGGTGATGCCGGTACCCGCCAGCTCGTCGCCCTGCTCGACCACATAGGGATAAGGAATGTTCTGCTGGCTGACGCCCACTTCAACGGTCACGGTGAAGTCGCGCATCAGTGGCTTGAGCTGCTCGAGCAGATAACCACGGAACGACGCCGGCTGGGTCACGGTGACGCTATAGGTACCCGGTAACTGGACCTTGGCGTAGGCGCGGGTAATAGCCGGCACCTCGCCATGGTATTGGTAGGTCAGGCGCAGCTCGGGATAACGGAACAGCGCCCGCTCCGCGGCATCCGGCTCGGTGCGGTCCTTGAGGTAGCGCTTGAGCGCCTGGCTCAAGGCTGCGGTGGCTTGTTCGTGCAGGGCCGCGAGGCGATCGACGGCCTGCTCGGCGGTTTCTACGACAACGAAGGCTTCATCAGTACGGCTCACAATGTACTTCCTGTCTGACATGCATGCCCCCATCTTGCCTATATCCGGCGGCAAAGGCACGCACGTTAAAGTGGCCAGTTCGGGGTTGCCCTTTGCACCAGCGCCGCCACGTCGACACCACGGGGCAGCACACCGTACACCCGGCCGTTGCCACTCAGGCGGCTGGCGATAAAGGCATCACTGACCGCCGCGTTGCCGGCCTCGAGCAACAGCTTGGCCTGCAGGCCGACGGCGATGTCTTCGGTAAGCTGGCGGGCGCGGTACTGTATGTCACCGGTGTCGGCAAACGCCGCCTTGAGGTTGCCGATATGCGCAGCCAGACGCGGATCGCCGTGACCATCGCCCAGTTCGGCGAACAGCGTATCGAGCACCCCGGGCTCCTTGGACAGGGCGCGCAGCACATCCAGGCACTGGACGTTGCCCGAACCTTCCCAGGTCGAGTTGACCGGCGCTTCACGGTACAGCCGCGGCAGGATGCTGTCTTCGACATAACCGGCGCCGCCCATGCATTCGGCCGCCTCATTGATCATCGCCGGCGCCCGTTTGCAGATCCAGTACTTGCCCACCGCTGTGATCAAGCGGGCAAAGCGCGCCTGATGGGGGTCGTCCGGTTGATCGAGGGCATGGCCCATGCGCAGGCTCAAAGCCAGCGCCGCTTCACTTTCCAGAGCCAGGTCGGCCAGCACGTTCTGCATCAAGGGCTGCTCGGCCAGCAGCCGTCCGCCAACCTGACGATGGGCGCAGTGGTGGGCCGCCTGGGTCAGGGCCTGGCGCATCAAGGCGCTGGAGCCGACCATGCAGTCGAAGCGGGTCATGGCGACCATTTCGATGATGGTCGGCACCCCGCGGCCCTCCTCGCCGATCATCCAGGCCAGGGCACCGCGGAACTCCACTTCGCTGGACGCATTGGAGCAATTGCCGAGCTTGTTCTTAAGACGCTGGATATAGAACTGGTTGCGGCTGTCATCCGGGCGATGGCGCGGCAGCAGGAAACAGCTCAGGCCCTTTTCGGTCTGGGCCAGGGTCAGGAAGGCATCGCACATCGGCGCCGAACAGAACCACTTGTGCCCAACCAGCTCATAGGCCTGGCCCGGGCCCGGTGCCCCTACCGGGTAGGCACGGGTGGTATTGGCACGCACATCAGTGCCGCCTTGCTTCTCGGTCATGGCCATGCCTAGGGTCACGCCGGCCTTGTGGCGGTCACCGATATTGCGCGGATCGTATTCGCGTGCCAGCACTTTCGGTAGCCAGTACTCAGCCAGTTCCGGCTGCAGCTTGAGCGCCGGCACTGCGGCGAAGGTCATGGTCAAGGGGCAACCACTGCCGGCCTCGGCCTGGCTGTGCAGGTAGGTCATCGCGGCGCGGGCAACATGCGCGCCCTCACGAGGATCGGTCCAAGGCAGTGACGGCAGGCCATGCTCGATGGCTGTGCGCATCAACGCGTGATAAGCCGGATGAAACTCCACCAGGTCGATGCGATGACCGTACCGGTCATGGCTGCTGAATTGCGGTTTGTGCTGGTTGGCCAGAAAACCCGCCGCCATCAGAGGCCCGCCCGCCAGGGCGCCATAGGTATCGATGCGCTCCTGCGCCCAACCGGCCCCGTAACGCTGCGACCACTCCTGCAACGGCAGGTCGATGCGGTAGAGGTTGGCGCCATCCAGGGACGGCGGCTGGTTGGTGACCTCATGGGTTTCAGCATACTGGTGCAGGTTCATCGAGGGGCCTCCTGGATCCTGGCGTGACTGAAATTTCAGTGAATCACGCCGTGCCCCCCGCTCAAAGTGACAAAACCGCCTAACTAGCCGTGGTTTAGCCCCGGCCGACTGCACCCAGCTGCGCCGACGGCGGACTCAGGGCGACGCTCAGGTTCAGCTCGAAACGGCTGCCGAGCCCCGGATTGGACTCATGTTGCAGGCGCGCACCGATCAACTCGGCCAGCTGCCGGCAGATCGCAAGGCCAATGCCCAGGCCGCCATACTTGCGCGTCATCGAACCGTCGACCTGGAAGAAACGCTGGTACAGCGTCGCCTCGTCGAGGCAATCAAAGCCGATGCCGCTGTCGCTGACGCTGAGGCTCAGGCCCAGCTGCTGCGGCCCCAGTCGCGCGCCCCTCACTTGCAACATGATGCCGCCCTGGTGAGTGAACTTGATGCCGTTATCCATCAGGTACCCCAGACACATCGCCAGTTTGTGCCGGTCACCAATGAGCAAGTCGGGCAGCTCCGCCGGGGTATCCAGGCTCAGGTACAAGCCTTTGGCCATAGCCGGTGCGGCGTACTCGGCACGCACTTCATTGAGCAGCGAACGCAGGCTGAACGGGGCATTCTGGGCACTCAGGCGGCCGGCCTGCAGTTCGGTGAGAATGAGAATGTCGTCAACCATGCCCATCATGTCTTGGGCGGCAGAGCTGGCAGTGTGCTGGTACTGGGCCAGTTCAGCGTCCAGCGGCATGGTTTGCATCAGTTCCAGTGAGCCGATCACACCGTTCATCGGTGTACGCAGCTCATGGGTGACTGTCGCCAGGAACTGATCCTTGAGCCGGTTACTGTTGGCCAGCTGGAAATTCAACTGTTCAAGGGTGCGGCCAGTCTCGCGCAGCGTCCGGGCCTGCTCGTCGCGCATGCTGTTGATGCGGTCGGCCAAGGCCAGGGATAACAGGCCGACCTCCAGCGCCGAACCGATCTGGCTGGCGTACATGGTCAGGAACACGTTGGGCAGGTAGCCAAGCACCATCAGGGTGTTGACCAGGCCACCAAGCAAAAACGCCGTCCAGGCAATAATGAAGTAACGCGCCACGCGCAAACCGCGGCGCCAGGCAAAGACACCTGCGGCGAAAATGCACACGGTGAACAGCAGGGCCAGGGCGGTGGCCAGGCGCAGAGCAATACCGTAGCTGCTGGTCAGCGACAGCAACATCACCAGCACGCCATAGCCCATCAGCAGCTTGAGCAGCCCATCGAAGGCACGGCTGTGCTCGCGCAGTTGCAGGAAACTACGGGCAAACTGGCAACCGAACAGGCCTGCCGCACCGATGAACATCGGCGTGGCGGCGTTGGCCCACCAGGGGCTGTCCGGCCAGAAATAGGCAACGCCCGCACCATTGACCGATACCTGGTACAGGCCGAACGAAGCGATATAGAGGATGTAGTACAGGTAACTGGTGTCGCGCACACTGAGGTAAATGAACAGGTTGTACACCAGCATCCCCAACAGCACACCGTAGATCAGGCCCAGCACATACAGGCGGGTCGGCTGCGCCTCGAGGTAGGCCTGGGTCGACCACAGGGTCAACGGTGCCTGCACCGAACCCTGGCTGTGCAAGCGCAAATAGGCGGTCGTGGTCTGGCCCGGGGTGAAGGGCAGTTCGAAGAGGTAGTTGTTCTGTTTGATCTGTCGGCTGGCATAAGGCAGGGCGTCGCCGGTGCGCTGGGCCAGACGGAAGGCGCCGCTCTCATCCGCCAGGTAGAGCTCCAGATGATCGAGTGGCGGATAGGCCAGCTCCAGCAACCAGGCGCGAGGGGCTGCCGAAGGCAAGGCGGTGTAGCGCAACTGGACTTTCAACCAGAACACCGAAGTGGAATAGCCGGCGTTAAGTACCTCGGCCCGGTGCGGACGAAAGTGCTCGCTGAACGATGGCGCACTGACCTGTGCAATGCTGGCATTGCCATCGCGGTCTTCAAATACCTGCATCACTTGCCCCAGCGGCAAGCTGCGGGTGGAATCGTCGAAATCGACCGCCGTGGCCAGCAACGGCAACCAGCCCAGCACAACAATCAGCAAATAGCGCATACAGCCCCAGCATGGTCTGTCCCGGTCGCGTCGCGTAGCCTCCTGTCCGTTTGAGGCGACGAAATCCGGCAGTTACCGTTATCGGTATGTTCGAGCACTCTAGCATAGCTTTCCGAGCCTGCCAGACGCCACTGAAAACTTAACGCCAAAGGCTCTAGAACGGCACTTTCAGCGATTGTGAAGCGACAGTTCAAACGCCCGTTGAAAATTCCCCGGTGCCAGGGCGGACCCAGCAAAAGCGTTTGGTGATAAGCTCGCGCACCATGAATACCTACAGCTCCCGCCCCGTTGTCCTCTGTCTCTCCGGCCACGACCCCAGTGGCGGCGCCGGCCTGCAGGCAGATATCGAAGCCCTGATCGCTCAAGGCTGTCATGCCGCTCCGGCCGTGACCGCCCTGACTGTCCAGGATACTGTCAATGTCAGCGACTTCCGTGTCCTCGACCGCGAGTGGGTACTGGCCCAGGCCAATGCCGTGCTTGCCGACTCGCCGGTAGCGGCGGTCAAGCTGGGCATGCTCGGCTCGACCGAAATGGTTGATACCGTGGTCGAACTGCTCAGTGCTCATCCGCACCTGCCGCTGGTCTGCGACCCGGTCCTGCGCGCGGGTGGCGGTGGCCGCCTGGGCAAGGATGAGGTCGGCTACGCCATGCGCGAGCGCCTGCTGCCACTGGCAACCATCGCCACGCCCAACCTTCCCGAAGCCCGCATCCTGGCCGAACTGCCCGAAGGCAGCGCCGATGAATGCGCAGAAAAGCTCCTGCCTTTTGTCAGACACCTGCTGATCACCGGCGGTCACGGTGACGAACACGAAACCCACAACCGCCTGTACAGCCGTGACGGCCAGCGTCACACCTGGACCTGTCAGCGCCTGCCCGGCAGCTACCACGGCTCCGGCTGCACCCTGGCCAGCACCCTGGCCGGCCGCCTGGCCCTTGGCGAACAGCTGCAAAGCGCTGTGCGCTCGGCCCTGGACTACACCTGGCGGACCCTGCGCGATGCCGAGCAACTGGGCAAAGGCCAGTATGTGCCACGCCGCTTGCCCCTGGATTTCTGTTCCTGATCTTCGCCTGAGGTCTACACCATGACGTTACGCGGCCTGTATGCCATCACGGACAGCCAGTTGCTGGCCGGCAAGTTTCTGCCCTACGTCGAAGCGGCCCTGAAAGGCGGCGTAGCCTTGTTGCAGTACCGTGACAAGAGCCAGGACAAGTCGCGGCGCCTGCGCGAAGCAGAAACCCTGGCTGAACTGTGCGCACGCTACAAAACCCAACTGATCATCAACGATGACGCCGAACTGGCCGCGCGCCTGGGCGTGGGCGTGCACCTGGGCCAGACCGACGGGCCGTTGACCCCGGCACGCACCCTGCTCGGGCGCGACGCGATCATCGGCTCCACCTGCCACGCCCAGCTCGAGCTGGCCGAACAGGCAGCCCGTGAAGGCGCCAGCTACGTGGCCTTCGGCCGCTTCTTCAACTCGGTGACCAAACCCGGGGCACCTGCCGCCGATGGCGCCCTGCTGGAACAAGCGCGCACCCGTATCAAGTTGCCGATCTGCGTGATCGGCGGCATCACCCTCGACAACGCCGCCCCGCTGGTCGCCCATGGCGCCGACCTGCTGGCGGTGATTCACGGCCTGTTCGGCGCCGACAGCACGCAGGAAGTCACCCGCCGTGCCCGCGCCTTCAACGCCCTGTTCGCATCTGCCTGATTGAGAGAGCCCATCATGTCTCGTTCCGAAACCCTGTTTGCCAACGCCCAGAAACACATCCCCGGGGGCGTCAACTCGC
Source organism: Pseudomonas rubra (assembly GCF_028656935.1). Lineage (GTDB taxonomy): Bacteria > Pseudomonadota > Gammaproteobacteria > Pseudomonadales > Pseudomonadaceae > Aquipseudomonas > Aquipseudomonas rubra. The sequence continues at coordinate 127,679 of NZ_JAMDGZ010000017.1, read as the reverse complement.
CGGTGCGGGCGTTCAAGAGCGTTGGCGGCACGCCGCTGTTCTTCAAGCATGCCGAAGGCGCCTACGTCACCGATGAAGATGACAAGCGCTATGTCGACTACGTCGGCTCCTGGGGCCCGATGATCCTCGGCCACAGCCACCCGGACGTGCTCGACTCGGTGCGCAAGCAACTGGAACACGGCCTGTCCTATGGCGCGCCAACCGCCATGGAAACCGAAATGGCCGACTTGGTCTGCTCGATCGTGCCGTCGATGGAGATGGTGCGCATGGTCAGCTCCGGCACCGAAGCGACCATGAGCGCCATTCGCCTGGCCCGTGGCTACACCGGCCGTGACAGCATCATCAAGTTCGAAGGCTGCTACCACGGCCATTCCGACAGCCTGCTGGTGAAAGCCGGTTCCGGCCTACTGACCCAGGGCGTGCCAAGCTCCGCTGGCGTACCGGCAGCCTTTGCCAAACACACCCTGACCCTGCCGTTCAACGACATCGACGCGGTGCAGAAGATGCTCGCTGACGTCGGCGAGGAAGTGGCGTGCATCATCGTTGAACCGGTGGCCGGCAACATGAACTGCGTACCACCGGCGCCAGGCTTCCTCGAAGGCCTGCGCACGCTGTGCGACCAGCATGGCGTGGTGCTGATCTTCGACGAAGTGATGACCGGCTTTCGTGTTGCCCTGGGCGGCGCCCAGGCTCACTACGGGGTGACCCCGGACCTGTCGACCTTCGGCAAAATCGTCGGTGGCGGCATGCCCGTGGGTTGTTTTGGCGGCAAGCGCAAGATCATGGAACAGATCGCGCCGCTGGGCCCGGTCTACCAGGCCGGCACCCTGTCGGGCAACCCGCTGGCCATGGCCGCCGGCCTGACCACCCTCAAGCTGATCAGCCGCCCGGGCTTCCATGACGAGTTGACCGCGTTCACCAGCCGCCTGCTCGATGGCCTGCAACAGCGCGCCGATGCCGCTGGCATCCCGTTCGTCACCACCCAGGCGGGCGGCATGTTCGGCCTGTATTTCAGCGGCGCCGACGATATCGTCACCTTCGATGATGTCATGGCCAGCGATGCCGAGCGTTTCAAGCGCTTCTTCCACCTGATGCTCGAAGGTGGCGTGTACCTGGCGCCAAGCGCCTTTGAAGCGGGCTTTACCTCGATTGCCCACGGTGAAGCCGAACTGAAGATCACTTTGGATGCGGCTGAGAAGGCGTTTGCCAAGCTCTGATGTTTGGCAGCCATCGCGGGCAAGCCCGCTCCTACAATGATCAGTGTGGGAGCGGGCTTGCCCCGCGATGAGGCCTTGCAAAGCAGAAAATCGAGTAAAGACTTTGTAAGGTAGGCGCTGCTTATCCCATAATGTGCCACCAGACACTTTGGCCGCAGCTTTGCAGAGGTAAGTCGATCCCCATGAACCGCACCGGCCGCGCCCTCGCCCTGGGCTGCCTGTTGCTTCTTCAGCCCCTGCTGGCCACGGCAGGCGGTAACTCGTTGCTGATTCCGGCAACGGGCCGCTGCACCCTCGATTCCCAGCCCGAAGACCTGCAGCAAGCCCTTGCGGCCTGCCAGGATGCGGCAAAATCCGGGGATGCGCAGGCCCAGTACGAGTTGGGCGAGTTCTACTACCAGGGCACCCAGGCCCCACGCGACCTCAATCAGGCCCTGAGCTACTTCGAGCAAGCCTCGCTGCAAGGCCACGCCGAGGCCCAATACCGTCTGGGCACCATGTTCTACAAGGGTGAAGGTGTGGCGGCCAACAACGTGCAGGCCTACATCGTGCTGAAGATGGCGGCGGTCAACGGCGCCGAAGATGCCCTGGACATGGCCGACGAAGTGTCCGCCAAGATGCCGCGCGATGAGCTGGAAGTCGCCACCCAAGTGCTGGGGCAGATCTTTCGCAAGTACCTGCTGGAGCTGCAGACCGCCGAAGGTCGCACGCCCTTCTCACCCCTGCCCTGAACCTGCGCCTTACTTTTCCGGCATTGGCATCGGGAACGGCATTACATTGCCGGTACCGCGCGCCTCGCTGATTTTTGGCGTGCCCAGACGCTCGACCTCGTCGATACGCACGATCGAATGCATCGGCACAAAACTGCGCACCACGCCTTCGAACTGGGCCTTGAGCTTTTCTTCACTCGGGTCGACTACCACCTGGGTACGCTCGCCAAAGACAAACTCCTCAACCTCAAGGAAGCCCCACAGATCACTTTGGTAGATCTGTTTGGCGTACATCTCGTACACCTGGCCCTGGTTGAGAAAGATCACTTTGTAGATCGGAGCTTCGCGTTTGGTCATTTTGGGCGGGGCAATCAAGGGTGGTAAAGAAGGCGCAAACTATAACATAGGCCCCGGGCCGACAACGCTAGGATCCACAGCCACAGGCCCTTATAATGTGCGGTTCTTCGAATCACCAGATGAACGCCCATGGCCAAGAAGCTTTATATCGAAACCCACGGTTGCCAGATGAACGAGTACGACAGCTCGCGCATGGTCGATCTGCTGGGTGAACATCAAGCCCTCGAGGTCACGGCCCGCGCCGAAGACGCCGACGTCATCCTGCTCAACACCTGCTCGATCCGCGAGCGCGCCCAGGACCGGGTCTATTCCCAACTGGGGCGCTGGCGCGAACTCAAGGACATGAAGCCGGAGATGGTCATCGCCGTCGGTGGCTGCGTGGCCAGCCAGGAAGGCGAATCGATCCGCAAGCGCGCACCTTACGTCGACGTGGTCTTCGGCCCGCAGACCTTGCACCGCCTGCCGGAAATGATCGACGCCGCCCGCACCACGCGCCTGCCCCAGGTCGATGTGTCGTTCCCGGAGATCGAAAAATTCGACCATCTGCCCGAGCCGCGCATCGATGGCCCCACCGCCTATGTCTCGGTGATGGAAGGCTGCAGCAAGTACTGCACCTTCTGCGTGGTGCCCTACACCCGTGGCGAAGAAGTCAGCCGACCGTTCGACGATGTGCTGGCCGAGGTCATCCACCTGGCCGAAAACGGTGTGCGTGAAGTCACCTTGCTGGGGCAGAACGTCAATGGCTACCGGGGCCAGACCCACGATGGTCGCCTGGCGGACCTGGCCGAACTGATCCGTGTGGTCGCCGCCGTCGAAGGTATCGAGCGCATCCGCTACACCACTTCGCACCCACTGGAGTTTTCCGACAGCCTGATCCAGGCCCACGCCGAGGTGCCGGAGCTGGTCAAGCACCTGCACCTACCGGTGCAATCGGGCTCGGACCGAGTACTGGCGGCGATGAAACGCAACCACACGGTCCTCGAGTACAAGTCCAAGCTGCGCAAGCTCAAGGCCGCAGTGCCGGGGATCTGCATCAGTTCGGATTTCATCATCGGTTTCCCGGGTGAAACCGAGAAAGACTTCGAGCAGACCATGAAACTGGTCGCCGATGTCGGCTTCGATTTCTCCTATTCCTTTGTCTACAGCCAGCGCCCGGGCACACCGGCTTCCGACCTGCCGGACGACACCCCGGAAGAGGTCAAGAAGGAGCGCCTCAAGGCCCTGCAACATCGCCTTGATACCCAGGGCTTTGAGATCAGCCGACAAATGGTCGGTACGGTGCAGCGCATCCTCGTCACCGACTACTCGCGCCGCGACCCAGGGCAGTTGCAGGGGCGCACCGAGAATAACCGTATCGTCAACTTTCGCTGCGACAATCCCAAGCTGATCGGCCAGTTCGTCGATATCCATATCGACGATGCGCGCCCGCACTCGCTGTTCGGCTCGCTGGCCCATTGAGCTGTCCAACCGGGCCTTGTCAAAGGCCCGGTGCCCCTTGATCGTTTCAGCGCTTTCGCCCTGCAGCGGCTAGGGTTATCCTTGAGACCATATCCTTTGCCGTTGGGCGGCTGAAAAACGACCTTGAACGCACCTATCGAACCACATCGCTTCATCCTCGAGCCTTTCGAGGCCCATCGCTTCGCCAACCTGTGCGGGCAGTTCGACGAGCATTTGCGCCTGATCGAACAACGCCTGGCCATCGAAATCCGCAACCGCGGCAATCAGTTCGAACTGATCGGCGAGCCCAAGCACACCTCCTCCGCCGAGCAACTGCTGCGCCGCCTCTATCGCGAAGCCAAGGCCACCGAGCTGTCGCCGGAAACGGTGCACCTGTACCTGCAAGAGTCAGCCGTCGAAGAGCTGGACAACCCTGCCTTCAACGAAGTCAGTGTTTCCCTGCGCACGCGCAAGGGCATGATTCGCCCGCGCGGGTTGAACCAGCAGCGCTACGTGAAGGAAATCCTCGGCAACGACATCAACTTCGGCATCGGCCCGGCCGGCACCGGCAAGACCTACCTGGCGGTGGCCTGCGCCGTCGACGCCCTTGAGCGTGAACAGGTGCGGCGCATCCTGCTGGTGCGCCCGGCGGTTGAGGCGGGCGAAAAGCTCGGCTTCCTGCCTGGCGACCTGGCGCAGAAGATCGACCCATACCTGCGCCCGCTGTACGACGCGCTGTACGAGATGCTCGGCTTCGAGCACGTGGCCAAGCTGATCGAGCGCCAGGTGATCGAGATCGCCCCGCTGGCCTACATGCGCGGCCGCACCCTGAACAACAGCTTTATCATCCTCGACGAAAGCCAGAACACCACGGTCGAGCAGATGAAAATGTTCCTCACCCGTATCGGTTTCGGCTCCACCGCCGTGATCACCGGTGACATCACCCAGGTCGACCTGCCACGCGGCACCAAGTCGGGCCTGGCTCATGTCATCGAGGTGCTCAAGGGCGTACCCGGCATCAGCTTTACCCACTTCCAGCCCAAGGACGTGGTTCGCCACCCGTTGGTGCAGCGGATTGTCGAGGCCTACGAGCGCTTCGAGAGCCAGCAGCAGAGTCCGACAGAAGGCAAACATCGCGATGCTTGAGCTCGATCTGCAACTGGCAAGCGATGCAAAGCACCCGACCGAAGCGCAATTCCGCCAATGGTGCGAGCTGGCCCTGCGCCAGCGCACGGCCGACTCGGAATTGACCATTCGTCTGGTCGATGAAGCCGAAGGCCGCGAACTGAATCACACCTGGCGGGGCAAAGACTACGCCACCAACGTACTGTCATTTCCCGCTGACGTGCCTGACGAGCTGCTCGACATTCCGCTGCTCGGCGATCTGGTGATCTGCATCGCCGTGGTCGAGCGCGAGGCCGCCGAACAGGGCAAGGCCCTTGAGGCCCACTGGGCGCACCTGGTCATCCACGGTTGCCTGCACCTGCTGGGCTACGACCACATCGACGACGATGAGGCCGAAGAAATGGAAGCACTGGAACGAACGTTGCTAGCTGAACTGGGTCATCCGGACCCGTACGCCGACGACGAACACGACGACATTCAACATTGATATCTGCAAAGGAACACGAGTAACCGCCATGAGCGAAGATCGATCGAGCAACGGGCAGAAGTCCTGGCTGGGCAAACTGACCCAGGCTTTTGCCCACGAGCCGAAAAACCGTCAGGAGCTGCTTGAGCTGCTGCGCGAAGCCCATCAGAACAAGCTGCTCGACAGCGAGGCGCTGACCATTGTCGAGGGCGCCATCCAGGTCGCCGACCTGCAGGTGCGCGACATCATGGTGCCGCGCTCGCAAATGATGAGCATCAAGGCGACCCAGTCGCCGCGTGAGTTCCTGCCGGCGGTGATCGACGCCGCGCACTCGCGCTACCCGGTGGTCGGCGAAAGCCATGACGACGTGCTGGGGGTGCTGCTGGCTAAGGACCTGCTGCCGCTGATCCTCAAGGAGAACGGCGACAGTTTCAACATCAAGGACCTGCTGCGCCCGGCCACCTTCGTGCCCGAGTCCAAGCGCCTGAACGTGCTGCTGCGCGAATTCCGCGCCAACCACAACCACATGGCCATCGTCATTGACGAATACGGCGGCGTGGCGGGCCTGGTGACCATCGAGGATGTGCTCGAGCAGATCGTCGGCGACATCGAGGACGAGCATGACGTCGAGGAAGACAGCTACATCAAGCCTCTGCCCAGTGGCGACTTCCTGATCAAGGCGCTGACGCCGATCGAGAACTTCAACGAGTTCTTCGACAGCCAGTTCTCCGACGACGAGTTCGACACCGTCGGCGGCCTGGTGATGAGTGCCTTCGGCCACCTGCCCAAGCGCAACGAGACCACCGAAATCGGCCCGTACCGGTTCCGCATCCTCAACGCCGACAGCCGCCGGATTCACCTGCTGCGTCTGACCCCTATCACCCGTTAAGGACAACCATGCGCTGGATCACCCGCCCCGGCTGGCCCGGTAACCTGCTGGCCGTGGCGGCCGGTGCAATCACCACTCTGGCCCTGGCGCCGTTCGATATCTGGCCGTTGGCCTTGCTCGCGGTCGGCCTGTTCTACCTCGGCCTGCGCGAGCTCAGCCCGCGCCAGGCCCTGGGGCGCGGCTGGTGCTTCGGCTTCGGCCTGTACGCTGCCGGCACCAGCTGGATCTACGTCAGCATCAACACCTATGGCGGTGCCACACCGCTGCTGGCCACCGGGCTGTTGCTGGCGTTCTTTGCCGCCATTGCCTGGTTCTTCGCCCTGCCCGCCTGGCTTTGGGCGCGCTGGCTGCGCCGCAACGAGGCGCCTCTGGCCGATGCTCTGTGCTTCGCCGCCCTGTGGGTGGGCCAGGAAGCGTTCCGCGGCTGGTTCCTGACCGGTTTCCCGTGGTTGTACTCCGGTTACAGCCAGCTCGACGGGCCGCTCTCGGGTCTTGCACCACTGGGTGGCATGTGGCTGATCTCGTTCTGCCTGGCCCTGTGCGCGGCGCTGCTGTGCAACCTGCCGCGCCTTCGCGCGCGCAAGTCGTTCCTCGCGATGGCCGTGGTCCTGCTGCTGGCGCCCTGGGCGATCGGCCTGGCGCTAAAGCACCACGCCTGGACCAGCCCTGCCGGCAAACCCTTGACCGTAGCTGCCCTGCAAGGCAACGTCGAGCAAGAGCTGAAATGGAACCCCGAACACGTCAACGCCCAGTTGGCCCTGTACCGCGACATGAGCTTCAGCTCAAAGCCGGTCGACCTGCTGGTCTGGCCGGAAACCGCCGTGCCGATCCTCAAGGATCAGGCCGAAGGCTACCTGGACATGATGGGCAGTTTCGCCGCCGAGCGTAATACTGCGCTGATTACCGGCGTGCCAGTACGTGAAGTGGTGCACCAGCAACGCCGTTATTACAACGGCATCACCGTAACCGGTGAAGGCGACGGCACCTACCTCAAGCAAAAACTGGTGCCGTTCGGCGAATACGTACCACTGCAGGATATGCTCCGCGGCCTGATCGCCTTCTTCGACCTGCCTATGTCGGACTTTGCCCGCGGACCGGCTGACCAGCCACTGCTGCAGGCCAAGGGCTATCAGATTGCGCCGTACATTTGCTACGAAGTGGTCTATCCGGAGTTTGCCGCAAGCCTGGCGGCGCGCAGCGATCTGCTGCTGACCATCAGCAATGACACCTGGTTCGGCACCTCGATCGGCCCCCTGCAGCACCTGCAGATGGCCCAGATGCGTGCACTGGAGGCCGGACGCTGGATGATCCGGGCCACCAACAACGGCGTCACCGGTCTGATCGACCCGTTCGGACGCATCACCGCGCAGATTCCGCAGTTCGAGCGCGGCATTCTGTACGGCGAAGTGGTTCCAATGCAGCAACTGACCCCGTACCTGCAATGGCGCTCCTGGCCACTGGCAATTCTCTGTGCACTGCTGCTGGGCTGGGCCCTGCTGGCCAGCCGGATCGCCAAAACCGTCTAGTAGAACAGCTTGTAGCCGAGCAGGCCGACTGCCTCATTGAGCAGTTGGCCGCTCTGCCACAGCGACTTGCCTTCCGGTAGCCAGCCCCCGAATGGCCGGGCATGGTCGCGGCCAAGAAAGCCCACTGGCGCCGGCACCACCTCAAAGCCCGCCTGCTCGAAACTCCAGCGTGAACGCTGCATATGCCACGCTTGGGTGACCACCACCACACGCCTGATCCCCTGAGGCAACAGCAGTTCGGCGCTCATCTGGGCGTTTTCCCAGGTGGTACGGCTACGCTCCTCTTTCCACCGCACGCTCACCCCCAGGTCACGTTGCAGGGAGTCGGCCATCAGCCGCGCTTCGCTGGGCGGCGTGCCGTAATGCAGGCCACCGCTGGTCAGCACTGGCAAACCGGATGCCTTGGCCAACTGCGCCGCGTAGCGCATACGCTCCATGGCAACGCCGGTGGGTTGGTCCTGCGAGTCCCAGGCTGGATCACCACGTTCACGGCCGGCACCGAGAATGATGATGGCATCTGCCTGCTGGCCAAGCGCCGCCCATTGACTGGTGGCCAGTGCGGGCTCAGTTTCCAGTTGCCGGGCCGCCTGCTCCACCACAATTGGCAAGCTCATCAGCCACAGCCCACCCAGGCCCAGGACAAAACACAGCGCCGACAGCCGCGGCCAGGCTTTGCGCAGCCACCAGGCCGCGATCAGCAAGAGAAACAGCACGCCAGGCGGCATGATCATTTGTTTGATGAGAAAACGGATCGGCACGGGACACCTCCTTGGAGGTGCGCAGCCTAAGAGGATCGGCACCTGGCAACAATAGTCAGGTGCCGATCAGAGATGTTTTTTACTCATGTGGCGCACTCCACCTTGCGCCGGAAAACCCGAACGGCTACTTGAATTGCAGCGTCCTGGACTTTGCTGGGGTAGCGGAACGCTTGTCCTTGAGCCAGACGACTCTGGCCGCAGGGGGCGACTCCGGTTGTGACTGTGCGCCGACGCGTCCATGCCCGCCCTCTGGAAGCGACTCCAGATAGGCCTTGATCACTTCGAATTCAGCGCGGCTCAAGCCACGCAACTCCAATTCAGCAGGCACTTCATCGCGTAATCGAACGGAGGTTCTGGCGACATCCAAGGCCAGGCCCAGACGATCAATCAGCCGTTCGTAAAGCTCCGGTTTCGTTGCTTGTAGCTGCGACTCTCCCATCCGTTCACCTCATTGAAGATAAATATATCTCCCCCCACACATGAGCTTAGCGTTACTCGTAAAAGCAGCGGGGCGCCGCGACCAACGGCCCGCCGCGCCGCAGGCGGTGCAATCAGGGTTTCCCTCGGTGGACAGGGGTCATGTATGCTAGGCCGTTCACCATACTTGACACCGGATTGCCGATGCAGCGGATTCATCGCTGCCTGGATAAGGTCTCCCATTTCTCAGCGCAAAGTAGCCATGCACGAACTCTATCAGCCCCGCGAAATCGAAGCCGCCGCCCAATCTTACTGGGATGAGCGAAAGTCTTTTGAAGTCAGTGAACAGCCAGGCAAGGACACGTACTACTGCCTATCGATGTTCCCGTACCCAAGCGGCAAGCTACATATGGGCCACGTGCGCAACTACACCATCGGTGACGTGATCGCCCGCTACCAGCGTATGCTCGGCAAGAACGTCCTGCAGCCAATGGGTTGGGACGCCTTCGGCATGCCGGCGGAAAACGCCGCGATGAAGAACAACGTCGCCCCGGCCAAGTGGACCTACGAAAACATCGAATACATGAAGACCCAGCTCAAGAGCCTGGGCTTGGCATTCGACTGGTCGCGTGAAGTCACCACCTGCAAGCCGGACTACTACCGCTGGGAACAGTGGCTGTTCACCCGCCTGTTCGAAAAGGGCGTGATCTACCGCAAGAACGGTACCGTGAACTGGGACCCGGCCGACCAGACCGTACTGGCCAACGAGCAGGTCATTGACGGCCGTGGCTGGCGTTCGGGCGCGCTGATCGAGAAGCGCGAAATCCCGATGTACTACTTCAAGATCACCGATTATGCCGACGAGCTGCTGGAAAGCCTCGACGAGCTGCCGGGCTGGCCTGAACAGGTCAAGACCATGCAGCGCAACTGGATCGGCAAGTCCCGTGGCATGGAAGTACAGTTCCCCTTCGACCAGGCCAGCATCGGCCACGCCGGGGCACTGAAAGTCTTCACCACCCGCCCGGACACCCTGATGGGCGCCACCTACGTCGCCGTTGCCGCCGAGCACCCGCTGGCGACCCAGGCTGCCCAAGGCAACCCTGAGCTGCAAGCCTTCATCGACGAATGCAAGAGCGGCAGCGTCGCCGAAGCCGACATCGCCACCCAGGAGAAAAAAGGCCTGGCCACCTCGCTGTTCGTCGAACACCCGCTGACCGGCGAGAAACTGCCGGTGTGGGTCGCCAACTACGTACTGATGCACTACGGCGATGGCGCGGTAATGGCTGTTCCGGCACACGATGAGCGCGACTTCGAGTTCGCCCACAAGTACAACCTGCCGCTCAAGGCAGTGGTACGCACCAGTGCTGGCGATGAAGTCGGCAGCGAATGGCTGGCTGCCTATGGCGAGCACGGCCAGCTGATCAATTCCGGCGAGTTCGACGGCCTCGACTTCCAGGGTGCCTTTGACGCCATTGAAGTGGCACTGATCAAGAAAGACCTGGGCAAATCCCGCACCCAGTTCCGCCTGCGCGACTGGGGTATCAGCCGTCAGCGTTACTGGGGCTGCCCGATCCCGATCATTCATTGCCCATCCTGTGGCGATGTGCCGGTACCGGAAGAGCAACTGCCGGTCATCCTGCCAGAAAACGTGGTACCCGATGGCGCAGGCTCGCCCCTGGCGCGCATGCCCGAGTTCTATGAGTGCAACTGCCCGAAATGCGGTACTGCGGCCAAGCGTGAAACCGACACCATGGACACCTTCGTCGAATCGTCCTGGTACTTCGCCCGCTACGCCTCGCCCAACTACGAAGGCGGCATGGTCGACCCGAAGGCGGCGAATCACTGGCTGCCGGTCGATCAGTACATCGGCGGTATCGAACACGCGATCCTGCACCTGCTGTACGCGCGCTTCTTCCACAAGCTGATGCGCGATGAAGGCCTGGTCACCTCCAACGAGCCGTTCAAGAACCTGCTGACCCAGGGCATGGTCGTCGCAGAAACCTACTACCGGGTTGCCAGCAATGGCGGCAGGGACTGGTTCAACCCGGCCGATGTCGAAATCGAACGCGACGCCAAAGCCAAGATCATTGGCGCCACGCTGAAGACTGACGGCCTGCCGGTGGAAATCGGCGGCACCGAGAAGATGTCCAAGTCCAAAAACAACGGCGTTGACCCACAGTCCATGATCGATGCCTACGGCGCCGACACCTGCCGCCTGTTCATGATGTTCGCCTCGCCGCCGGACATGAGCCTGGAATGGTCCGACTCCGGTGTCGAAGGTGCCAACCGCTTTCTGCGCCGTGTCTGGCGCCTTGCTCAAGCCCACGCGACCCAAGGCCTGCCGGGCAAGCTGGATGTCGCCAGCCTCGATGACGCACAGAAAGTGATCCGCCGCGCCATCCACGCCGCCATCAAGCAGGCCAGCACCGATGTCGGCCAGCACCACAAGTTCAACACCGCCATTGCCCAGGTGATGACCGTGATGAACGTACTGGAAAAAGCCCCGCAAGCCAGCGAACAGGACCGCGCCCTGCTGCACGAAGGCCTGGAGACGGTGACCCTGCTGCTGGCACCGATCACCCCGCACATCAGCCATGAGCTGTGGCTGCAACTGGGCCACCAGGATGCCGTGATCGACGCACCTTGGCCGGTACTGGACGAAAGCGCCCTGGTCCAGGACAGCATCGTCCTGGTCATCCAGGTCAACGGCAAGCTGCGTGGCCAGATAGAAATGCCAGCCGCGGCCAGCCGCGAGGAAGTCGAAGCCGCCGCACGCAGCAACGAAAACGTGCTGCGTTTCACCGAAGGCCTGAGCATCCGCAAGGTCATCGTGGTACCGGGCAAGCTGGTCAACATCGTCGCCAACTGACAGGAAACGCCGGCCCGCCATTCGTGCGGGCCGGCGCACAGAATAGGCCCACAAGGGAGCTACAACATGATCAAACGCAATCTGCTGGTAATGGGCCTGGCCGTCATGCTCAGCGCCTGCGGTTTCCAGCTGCGCGGTACTGGCAACAGCGAACTTGCGATCAAGGAACTGGACCTGAGCGCGCGCAATGCCTACGGCGATACCGTGGTTCAACTGCGCCAGGCGCTGCAGAGCAGTGGCGTCAACGTTCACGCTGGCGCGCCTTACAAACTGGTACTGACCAACGAAGCAGAAACCCAGCGTGCCGCGACCTATGCAGGCTCCGGCCGTTCGGCCGAGTACGAGCTGACAACCGTGCTGAGCTACAGCATAGAAGGCCACAACGACACCAACCTGCTCAACGACAAGCTGGAAGTGCGCAAGATCTATGTGCACGACGGCAACAACATCACTGGTTCCGACCAGGAAGCCACCCAGACCCGCAAGGAAATGCGTCGCGACCTGGTGCAGAACATGCTGGTGCGCCTGCAACTGCTGACTCCGAGCCAGCTCGACAGCCTGCAGCAAAAGGCCGATGAACGCGCCAAGGCTGAAGCCGACGCCCTGGAAGCGGCACGCCGCGCCCAGGACGAGACGCCTCAGCAGTCGCCGCTGCAACTGCCGGTCAACTGAGAATGAACGGGGCACTTCGGTGCCCCGTCTGCCATCATGAAACTCACTCCCGCCCAGCTCAACAAACACCTGCAAGGCAACCTCGCCCCCGTCTACGTGATCAGTGGCGATGACCCGCTGTTGTGCCAGGAAGCCGCCGACGCCGTACGTGCAACGGCACGCCAGCAAGGCTTCGATGAGCGCCAGGTATTCAGCGCCGACGCCAACTTCGATTGGGGCACCCTGCTCCAGGCCGGGGCCAGCCTGTCGCTGTTTGCCCAACGCCGCCTGCTGGAACTGCGCCTGCCCTCCGGCAAGCCCGGCGACAAGGGCGCAGCGGCACTGATCGAATACTGCGCTAACCCTGCCGAAGACACCGTGCTGCTGATCAGCCTGCCCAAGCTCGATGGCAGCGCGCAGAAGACCAAGTGGGGCAAGGCACTGGTCGAAGGCCAGCACACCCAGTTCGTGCAGATCTGGCCGGTGGACAGCCACCAGTTGCCGCAATGGATCAGCCAGCGCCTGTCCCAGGCCGGATTGAGCGCCCAGCGTGACGCCGTCGACCTGATCGCGGCACGGGTAGAGGGCAACTTGCTGGCGGCTGCGCAAGAGATCGAAAAGCTCAAGCTGCTGGCTGAAGGCAACCAGATTACCGTCGAAACAGTCCAGAGCGCGGTCGCCGACAGTGCCCGTTTCGATGTGTTCGGGCTGGTCGATGCAATCCTCAATGGCGAAGCCGCGCACGCCTTGCGCATGCTCGAAGGGTTGCGTGGCGAAGGCGTGGAGCCACCGGTGATTCTCTGGGCGCTCGCCCGGGAACTGCGCCTGCTGGCTGGGCTTGCCCAGCAGTTCAGCCAGGGCGTGCCGCTGGACAAGGCCTTCAGTCAAGCCCGCCCACCTGTCTGGGACAAGCGCAAACCGCTGATGAGCAAGGCCCTGCAGCGCCACTCGGCGCAGCGCTGGAGCCAGTTGCTGCAGGACGCCCAACGAATCGACGCACAGATCAAGGGCCAGGCCCAGGGCTCAGCCTGGACCAGCCTGGCACGGTTGTCCTTGTTGATGGCCGGGCAGCGCCTGGCGTTACCGGCTGAGTGAAGCCGCTTTGCGGCCCATCGCTGGCAAGCCAGCTCCCACAACTTCACTGTGGGAGCTGGCTTGCCAGCGATGGGCTCAACGCCTATATTGCGCGCGCACCCAACCCGCAGGATCTCCTGTCATGAGCAAAAAACCCGAAAAACCCGGGCCCAACAAGGCCAAGTCAATCATTGCCCAGCCTCTGTTCCGTAGTCGTCAGGAACCCGCCGGCAAAGGCAAAGGCAGCTACCGCCGCGAAGCCTTCCAATCGAGAGATTGGGAGGCTTCTTACTTTTTGGCCGCATAAAGGCAAGAATTCGACAGGCATGGTATGGTCGGCACCTGACCTGAAATACCTGGACCTGTGCATGCCCCTTTGTCTTACCCGTCGCTGGAACCCTCGCCAGCTGATTGCCGCCTCCAGCCTCATCCTGCTGGTCGCCTGCGCGGAAAAACCCACCGCCGCCGACGCGCTGCCGCTGGCACCTGCCCAGCCTGCTCCGGTAGTCACCCTGCCCACCCCCGCCGTCGACACCAGCAGCGAAATCCAGCCGCTGCAAACCTTTGCCCAATGGCAAGCGGGCTTCCGTCAGCAAGCCCTGCAAGCTGGCATCAACCCCACCACCTTTGACCGCGCCTTCCTCGGTGTCACCCCCGACATGGATGTGATCAAGGCCGACCGCAGCCAGCCGGAGTTCGCCCGGCCGGTGTGGGAGTACCTCGACGGCGCCCTGTCGCCACTGCGCGTGCGCAATGGCAAGGGCCTGCTGGAAAAACACGCGGTCCTGCTCAGCCAGATCGAACAACGCTATGGCGTCGACCGCAATGTGCTGGTCTCGGTGTGGGGCATGGAAAGCAACTTTGGCCAGTTCCAGGGCAACAAATCGGTAATCCGCTCCCTCGCCACCCTGGCCTATGAAGGCCGCCGCCCGGTATTTGCCCAAGCGCAACTGATCGCGGCCCTGCAGATTCTGCAGAACGGTGATATCCAGCCAGATGCGATGAAAGGCTCGTGGGCCGGGGCCATGGGCCAGACCCAATTCATCCCCACCACCTACAACACCCATGCGGTGGACTTCGATGGCGACGGCCGCCGGGATATCTGGAACAGCTCGGCTGACGCCCTGGCGTCCACCGCTCATTACCTGCAAAGCTCCGGCTGGAAACGCGGTGAGCCCTGGGGCTTCGAGGTGCAACTGGCGCCTGGCTTTGACTACTGGCTGGCCGATGGCAGCCAGCGCAAGACGGTAGCCGAATGGATGCAACTGGGCCTGAAGCTGCCGACCGGCGCACGTGCGCCAGCCGGCAGTGAGCAGCTGTCTGCCGCCCTGCTACTGCCTGCCGGCTATCGCGGCCCGGCATTCCTGGTGCTCGACAACTTCCGCGCGATCCTCAAGTACAACAACTCGTCGTCCTATGCCATGGCCGTTGGCCTGCTGGGCCAGCGTTTCGAGGGTTCGGGCTATATTGCCGGGTCATGGCCCAAGGATGACCTGCCACTGAGCCGCAGCGAGCGTGTCGAGCTGCAGACCCTGCTCAGTGCCCGCAACTACGACGCAGGCGCCGCCGACGGCATCATCGGCGCCAACACCCGCAAGGCCATCCGCAATGCCCAGCAGGCACTGGGCTGGCCGGCGGATGGCTATCCGACGCACAAGCTGCTCGATAGCTTGCGTCAGCGTTGATGCCCAGTCGCGGGTCAATCCCGCTCCTACAGCCCTTGTAGGAGCGGGATTGACCCGCGATTGCGCTCAAACAAATCCTGCTCCAGCCGCAAGCACTTGTTATCGGCATCCAGATGCACCCTTGCCCCCAGCGGCAAGGTCAGGTTCGGATCGCAGTGACCACTGCGCCATCCCGCTAGCACCGGCACCTGCAGCGGCTCGAAGAACTGCCTTAGCAAAGGCGCCAGCGCCTCCAGCGTGATCCCGGCAAAATCCCCGACCAGCACACCCGCAATACCCTCGAGCTTGCCCGCCAGACGCAGCTGGGTCAGCAGCCGGTCGACCCGATACAGCGGCTCGTTGACGTCTTCGATAAACAGGATCCCCCCCATGCAGTCTATTTCTGCGGGCGTACCGAGGGTCGCGCACAGCAGCGACAGGTTGCCGCCCTGCAAGGGCCCGCTGGCGGCGCCAGGCAGGACAGTGCTCAATGGCCATGCCTGGGGATGCTCCAGCACATCGCCAGCACCTAATCGACCGCAGATCTGCTCAAACAGCGAGGACAGGGTCGGCTCCTGTTTGTTACCCAGCAATTCGGACTTGAGCATGGCGCCATGGAAGGACACGAACCCTGCATGGCGGGCGATAGCCGTGTGCAGCGCGGTGATGTCGCTGTAACCGACCAGGGGCTTGGGGTGACGGCGCAACAGCTCGAAATCGATCCCCTCGAGCAAGCGCATGCTGCCATAGCCACCACGCAGGCAGATGATTGCATCGACATCGCTGGCGGCAAAAGCGTCGTGCAGGTCTTGCAGGCGCCGGCGGTCACTGCCGGCGAGGTAGCCGTCGGCCGCAGTCACGCCCGGGTAGATTCGGCACCGATAACCGCGCGCCTCGAACCATTGATTGACCTTGAGCGTGTCGACCTCGGCCGGCCCTGCCGGAGCGATGATTGCAATCAGCCCGCCTGCGGGCAGAGGCTTCGGCAGCGGCTGGGCATGCGTCAGTACACCGGCATGGGCTACGAAGGGTAGGTTCATCCAGACAACTCCTTGTGTGGACAGGTCTGCAAACAAAAATGCCGATGTCGCTGGGCAGCGGACATCGGCATCGGAGGCAACCAGACGTCGATCAGAGCTTGATCTTGGCCTCGTGCGCCTGCTGGTCGGCATGATACGAAGAACGCACCAGCGGGCCGGAGGCGACGTTCTTGAAGCCCATCTTGTAGCCTTCTTCGGCGAACCAGGCGAAGGTGTCCGGATGGACGAAGCGCTGTACCGGCAAGTGGCTGCGCGATGGCTGCAGGTACTGGCCGAGGGTCAGCATGTCGATGTTGTGCTCGCGCATGCGATGCATCACTTCGATCACTTCTTCGTCGGTTTCACCCAGGCCCAGCATCAGACCGGACTTGGTCGGTACGTGCGGGACCAGCTCCTTGAACTTCTGCAGCAAGGTCAGCGACCACTGGTAGTCCGAACCCGGACGCGCGGCCTTGTACAGACGCGGCACGGTTTCCAGGTTATGGTTGAACACATCCGGCGGCTCTTGCGCAGTAATCGCCAGCGCCACGTCCATCCGACCACGGTAGTCGGGCACCAGGGTTTCCAACTGAACACCCGGCGACAGCTTGCGGATTTCCCGCAGGCAGTCGGCAAAGTGCTGGGCACCGCCGTCACGCAGGTCGTCGCGGTCTACCGAGGTGATCACCACGTACTTCAGACGCAGGTCGGCAATCGCCACGGCCAGGTTCATCGGTTCGTCAGCGTCCAGCGCCTTCGGCCGGCCGTGGCCGACGTCGCAGAACGGGCAACGACGGGTGCAGATGTCACCCATGATCATGAAGGTCGCGGTACCGCCCGAGAAGCACTCGCCCAGGTTCGGACAGGAAGCCTCTTCGCAGACGCTGTGCAGCTTGTGCTTGCGCAGCAGTTGCTTGATGCGGTCGACTTCCGGCGAAACCGGGATACGCACGCGAATCCAGTCAGGCTTCTTCGGCAGCTCGTCGGTAGGAATGATCTTTACCGGGATACGCGCGACTTTTTCCGCGCCACGCAGTTTGACACCCGCCTCGACCTTGGGCCGAGGCGCTGGCGTCACGCTTTGCACTGGTTCTTGCACAACAGTAGTCATATTCAGAAGATTCCGCCCGTAAGGGTCGTCTGCTCAGCATAGTCGAGGTGCTTGACCAGCTGCCCGCGCAGCCTTGCCCTTACCTCAGAGAGTTCGATCGAGCCTGCCTGATCGCGCAGCTGGGTCATGGCCAGCCCCGCATACCCGCAGGGGTTAATCCGGCGGAATGGCCCAAGGTCCATGTCCACGTTCAGGGCAAGGCCGTGGAACGAACAGCCATTGCGAATCCGCAGGCCGAGCGAGGCGATCTTCGCCCCGTCGACATAGACGCCCGGCGCATCGGCCTTGGCCGCCGCCTCGACGTTGTAACTGGCCAGCAGCTCAACCAGGCAGCGCTCGATGCGGCTGACCAGCTCACGTACGCCAAAACCCAGGCGCCGCACATCGAGCAGCAGGTAGGCCACCAACTGGCCCGGACCGTGGTAGGTCACCTGGCCGCCGCGATCGGTCTGCACCACCGGGATATCCCCCGGCACCAGCAGATGCTCGGCCTTGCCCGCCTGGCCCTGGGTGAACACCGCCGGGTGTTCAACCAGCCAGACCTCATCGGCCGTACCCGGGCCACGCTGGTCGGTGAACCGACGCATGGCCTCCAGTACCGGCTCGTAAGGCAGCAGGCCGAGGTCGCGAAAGCCGAGGCACGCGGGCATCAAAGCACCATTTTCACGATGCCGGTCGCGCGCAGGGCGCTGTTGATATCGTGCAGCTGGTCTTCACCGGTGGCGATGATGTGCAGTTGCACCGTGGTGTACTTGCCTTCCTTGCTCTGACGTTCGGCCAGGGTCTTGAGATCGACCTCGGCGTACTTCTTGAGGATCTCGATCACCGTGTCCTTGAAATTGACCACGGTGTCGCCGATGACCTTGATCGGGTAATCGGCGCAAGGGAATTCGATTTTGTGCGATTTGTCAGCTTCGGTCATGGCAGTAACGGCCTCGTAAGCCGTGGCAACAACAACGCCCCCGCATGAGTGGCGGGGGCGTGGCAGGTCACGATATCAGTTGAACAACCCGTAGAAGAATAGCCGAATGCTATCCCACACACGACGGAAGAAACCGCCTTCCTCAACGCCATCCAGCGCGATCAGGTCGGCACTGTGGACAACCTTGTCATCC
Source organism: Pseudomonas rubra (assembly GCF_028656935.1). Classification (GTDB taxonomy): domain Bacteria; phylum Pseudomonadota; class Gammaproteobacteria; order Pseudomonadales; family Pseudomonadaceae; genus Aquipseudomonas; species Aquipseudomonas rubra. Next base: position 109,274 of record NZ_JAMDGZ010000017.1, on the reverse strand, counting down.
AGTTTGACTTCCACTTTACCGATCACGTCACCTTTGTTGATCGGGGCGATCAGCTGCGGGTTCATGGTCATGCTTGCGGCCAGGTTTTTCAATTGGCCTTTAGGCAAAGTCATGCTCAGGTCTTGGGCCAGCCCGGCTTTGACCTGGTTGGTGGCACCCTTCCAGACTGGCGCCTGGGCAAGCTCGGTACCCTTCTGGTAGAAGGTCTGGGTTTCGAAGAAGCGGAAGCCATAGGTCAGCAGCTTCTGGGTTTCGGCCGCACGCGATTGCTCGCTGTTGGTACCAAAGACCACGGCGATCAGGCGCATGCCGTCACGTACCGCCGAAGACACCATGCAGTAGCCGGCTTCGTCGGTGTGGCCGGTTTTCAGGCCGTCGACGGTCTTGTCGCGCCACAGCAGCAGGTTGCGGTTAGGCTGCTTGATGTTGTTCCAGAAGAACTCCTTCTGCGAGTAGATCGCATAGTGAGCCGGGTCTTCGTGGATGATCGCGCGTGCCAGCACTGCCATGTCGTGGGCCGACGAGTAGTGCTCGGGGTTCGGCAGGCCGGTCGGGTTCATGAAGTGGCTGTTGCTCATGCCCAGATCGGTGGCGGTCTTGTTCATCATATCGGCGAAGGCGTCTTCGCTGCCGGCGATGTGCTCGGCCAGGGCGACGCTGGCGTCGTTACCCGACTGGATGATGATGCCGTGCAGCAGGTCGCTGACGCTGACCTGGGTGCCGACCTTGATGAACATCCGCGAACCGCCGGTACGCCAGGCGTTTTCACTGACGGTCACCGGATCGTTCTCGCCGATCTGCCCGCGACGGATATCCAGGGTCGCGATGTAGGCGGTCATCAGCTTGGTCAGGCTCGCCGGAGGCAGACGCTGGTCACCATTGTTCTCGACCAGGATGTTGCCGCTGGAGGCTTCCATGAGCACGTAGGACTTGGCAGCCAGTTGCGGCGGCGACGGCATCATCTGCTCTGCCGCGAAGGCGGCAGGGGCAATCATCAGCGGTACAAGCAGGCAAAGGCGTTTGGCAAAGCTGGTAATGTTCATCCGTCTCTCGAAATGGCTAATGGGCTCATGCCCTCATGGGCAAAACGTTTACAGGCGCATGGCCTGACGGGCAAAACCGCCATTGTACATGGCGGCCACGCCCGGCTGCATGACAAACCGATCAGTCCCCCCGATCAGTCTGCCGTGACGACTTTCGGCTGCCCCAGGTTGGCCAGACGCACACTGTCCTGCATCTGCTGGGCTTCACCCTGGCTGTTGATCGGCCCCAGGCGAACCCGGTGCAGGGTCTGCTGGTTACGCACGATCGAACTGATGAAGACCGGCGCGCTGACCATGCTGCTGAGCTTGGAGCGCAACAGCTCGGCGGCGTCCGGGTTGGCGAAGGCACCGACCTGCAAGTAAAGACCATTACTGGCCAGGGTGTTGTTGCTTGCGACCTGCACCGGCACCACCGAAGCGGCGTGCTGTTGCGGTGGCGGCGTCCATTGTTCGACCACGCCGGTGTTTGCCGGCATGGCCTGGGTCTGGGCCACTTGCGGCTGATCCAGGACCATAGGTGCCGACTGGCCACGCTGGGCCCACCATTGTTTCGGGTCGATGCCCTCGACGCGCACCCGCGCGGTGCCGGTTTCGGCATAACCGAGCTTCTTCGCCGCCGCATAGGACAGGTCGATAATGCGGTCCGAGTAGAACGGGCCACGGTCGTTGACCCGTAGAATCACGCTGCGCTGGTTGTCGAGGTTGGTGACCTTGACGTAGGCCGGCAGTGGCAGGGTCTTGTGCGCCGCGCTCATGCCATAGAGGTCATAGACTTCGCCGTTGGCGGTGTTCTGGCCATGAAACTTGGTGCCATACCAGGACGCCGTGCCCTCGGCGCGGTAATTGCGCGATTCGGGGATCGGGAAATAGGTCTTGCCCAGTACGGTATAGGGGTTGGCCTTGTAATTACCGGTGTGCACCGTCGGTGTCGCGTCTGGAATTTTCGAGACGTCGACATCCCACCAGGGCGCACCATCCTTGTGAGCCCGGTTGATATCCAGGCCAGGCTTGGCACGTACGACGTTACCGGAAGGTTGCGAGGAGCTGCTTGGGCGGCTGCTCGAACAGCTCACCAGTACCAGGCCCAGAGCCGCGCAACCGAGCATTTTCAACGATGTAGCAGAGAACATTCCGCGCATTACTTGGCGCCCCGTGCTTGAACCAGCAGGTCCGAGAGCTGATGCACTGCCATGGCATACATCACGCTGCGGTTATAGCGAGTGATCGCGTAGAAGTTTTTCAGGCCCAGCCAGTATTCAGGGCCGTTGTCGCCTTCGAGCCGGAACGCCGTGACCGGCAGATCATCGCGCAGCGCATCATGACTCGACCAACCCAGTGCCCGCAACTCCCCGACCGTCTTGACCGCGTCGATACCCGGGCTCAGCCCCTCATCGACGCGCTCACCATGCACAGTGGCGCGGCTGACCACCTGCTCGCCGGCCACCCAGCCATGCCGTTTGAAGTAGCTGGCGACGCTGCCGATGGCATCATCCGGGTTGTTCCAGATATTGATATGACCGTCACCGTCGAAGTCAACCGCGTAGGCGCGAAAGCTGCTCGGCATGAACTGCGGCAGACCCATAGCGCCGGCATAGGAGCCCTTGAGGGTCAGCGGATCGACCTGCTCCTCACGAGCTAGCAACAGGTACTCGCGCAGTTCCTTGCGGAAGAATTCGGCGCGCGGCGGGTAATCGAAGCCCAGGGTCGACAACGCGTCGATCACCCGGTAGTTGCCGGTGTTACGACCAAAGAAGGTTTCGACACCGATGATCGAGACGATCACCTGGGCCGGGACCCCATATTCCTGTTCGGCGCGGGCCAAGGTGGCCTCATGCTGGCGCCAGAAATCCACGCCCCGGGCGACCCGGGCGTCGGTGAGGAACATAGGACGATAGTCTTTCCAGGGTTTTACCCGCTCAGCCGGGCGCGAGATCGCGTCGAGGATCGCCTGCTTGCGCTGCACCTCGCGAAACACCGCCATCAACTGCTCACCGGCAAAACCGTAGTCGCGGGTCATCTCGCCGACGAACTCGGCCACTTGGGGCGAGCCGTCATAGTCACCGGCCAAAGCGCTCTGCGCCCCGCCCAGCAGACCCAGAAAGCCGACCCAGGGTGCACAACGAGCCACCCAGCCACGCATTGCTTGCATGTAATTGTTCACCTTATTCAAACCTGCGCAATCCATTTGCGATGCGTATGGATCGACATTAAAACTCCAAACGCTGACAGCAGCGTCACCAACGAAGTTCCGCCATAACTAATGAAGGGCAGCGGCACGCCCACCACGGGCAACAAGCCGCTGACCATTCCGATGTTGACGAAGACATAGACAAAGAAGGTCATGGTCAGGCTGCCGGCCAGCAATTTTCCGTAGAGCGTCTGGGCCTGGGCGGTAATCACCAGGCCGCGGCCGATCAGCAGCAAGTAGATCAGCAGCAAGGCGCAAATACCGACCAGGCCGAACTCCTCGCCGAGTACGGCAATGATGAAGTCGGTGTGGCTCTCCGGGAGAAAGTCCAGGTGCGATTGGGTACCCAGCAGCCAGCCCTTGCCGAACACCCCGCCCGATCCGATCGCCGCCTTCGACTGGATGATGTTCCAGCCGGTGCCCAGCGGGTCGCTTTCAGGGTCAAGGAAGGTCAGCACCCGCTGCTTCTGGTAGTCGTGCATGACGAAGAACCACATGGCCACCGCCACCGGTACGGCCGCCGTCACCACACTGAGGATCCAGCGCCAGCGCAAGCCACCCATAAACAGCACGAAGGCACCGGAGGCAAGAATCAGCAAGGCGGTGCCCAGGTCCGGCTGACGCACGATGAGGATGAACGGCAGGCCAATCAGAATCAGGCTGATCATCACGTGCTTGAGGTGTGGCGGCAGCGAGCGCTTGGCCAGGTACCAGGCGATGGTCGCCGGCATGATGATCTTCATGAACTCAGAAGGCTGGAAGCGGATCACCCCGGGGATGTTGATCCAGCGCGTGGCGCCCATGGCGTTGTGGCCCATGACGTCGACCACCACCAGCAGGATAACCCCGACGACGTAGGCCAACGGTACCCAGCGCGCCATGAAGCGTGGCTCCAGCTGGGCAATCACGAACATCGACACCAGACCGATGCCGAAGGAGCTGGCCTGCTTGAGCAGCAGGTCCCAGTTCTTGCCGCTGGCCGAATACAGCACGAACAGGCTGCCAGCGGCCAGGGTCAGCAGCAGGATCAGCAATGGCCCGTCGATATGGATGCGCTGCAGGAAGCTGGCGCGACGACGCATGACGTCCTCGCTCGATAGCATGCGGTCGAAATTGTTTTTCACGGGGCCGATTCCTGAACAACGGTAGCGGGAGCGAACTCGGGCTTGAGTCGGCCGCTCTCGTCGAGCAACCAGGCGTCCATCACCTGGCGCATCACTGGCGCTGCGACGCGGCCACCTGCCTCGCCGTTTTCGATCATGACCGACACCACGATCCTGGGGTTTTCTGCCGGGGCGAAGCCAACGAACAGGGCGTGGTCGCGGTGGCGCTCCTGAACCTTGTTACGGTCGTACTTCTCGCCCTGCTTGATTGCCACCACCTGGGCGGTACCGCTCTTGCCGGCGATGCGGTACTGGGCCCCAGCGGCGGCGGCGCGGGCGGTGCCGCGGGCGTTGTGCATCACCTGCTCCATGCCATGGGTGACCTTGGCCCAGTCGGACTTGTCGCGCAGCACGATGTCTTCCATCGGATTGTTATCCACAGGCGGCTGGCCTTCGATGGTCTTGGCCAGGTGCGGACGGTTCCACTTGCCTTTGCTGGCGATCAACGCGATGGCCTGGGCCATCTGCAGCGGTGTGGTCTGCATATAGCCCTGGCCGATACCAAGGATCAGCGTCTCGCCCGGGAACCAGGCCTGCCGGCGGGTGGCGCGTTTCCATTCGCGGGTCGGCATCAGGCCGGGCGACTCCTCGAACATGTCCAGGGCGACTTTCTGACCGAGACCGAACTTGTTCATGTAGCTGGACAGGCGGTCGATGCCCATCTTGTGCGCCAGGTCGTAGAAATAGGTGTCGTTGGAACGCATGATCGCCAGGTCCAGGTCGACCCAGCCGTCGCCACTGCGGTTCCAGTTACGGTACTTGTGGTCATAGTTGGGCAACTGGTAATAGCCTGGGTCGAACACCCGGCTGGTGGCGGTGACCACACCGCTGTCCAGGCCTGCGACGGCCACTGCCGGTTTGATGGTCGAACCCGGCGGGTACAGGCCGCGCAGCACGCGGTTGAACAAGGGCCGGTCGATCGAGTCGCGTAGCTCGGCATAGGCCTTGAAGCTGATTCCGGTGACGAACGGGTTGGGGTCGAAACTCGGCTGGCTGACCATCGCCAGCACCTCGCCAGTGTTCGGGTCGAGGGCGACGATAGCACCGCGACGCCCGGCCAGGGCGATCTCGGCGGCTTCCTGCAGCTTGATGTCGAGGCTCAGGACAATGTCTTTGCCAGGAACCGGGTCGGTGCGTTTGAGCACCCGCAAGACCCGGCCACGGGCGTTGGTCTCGACCTCTTCGTAACCCACCTGACCATGCAGCTCCGGCTCGTAGAAGCGCTCGATGCCGGTCTTGCCGATATGGTGGGTGCCGCTGTAGTTGACCGGGTCGAGGGTCTTCAGCTCTTTTTCGTTGATCCGCCCGACATAGCCGACCGAGTGAGCAAAGTGCGCGCCCTGCGGGTAGTGACGCACCAACTGGGCGACCACTTCCACACCCGGCAGGCGGAACTGGTTCACCGCGATGCGGGCGATTTGCTCCTCGGTCAGCTCGAACAGGATCGGCACCGGCTCGAACGGCCGACGCCCCTGGCGCATGCGCTTTTCAAACAGGGTGCGGTCGTCCGGGGTCAGCTCCAGCACCTCGACGATCACATCGAGCACCTGCTGCCAGTCGCCGGAGCGCTCGCGGGTCATGCTCAGGCTGAAGCTGGGCCGGTTGTCGGCAATGATCACCCCGTTGCGGTCGAAAATCAGCCCGCGGGTCGGCGGAATCGGCTGCACATGCACCCGGTTGTTTTCCGACAGGGTCGAGTGATAGTCGTACTGAATCACCTGCAGGTAATACAGGCGGGCGATCAACACGCAGATCAGCAGGACGATCGCCACTGCACCGACCACGACGCGGCTACGCACCAGACGGGCGTCTTTCTCGTGATCCTTGAGGCGAATCGGCTGCGACATTGAAAAGGCTTAAGGCTTATTTATGGTAGGGATGCCCGGACAGTACGGTCCAGGCGCGGTACAGCTGTTCGCCGATCAGTATCCTTACCAACGGGTGGGGCAGTGTCAGCGGCGACAGCGACCAACGCTGTTCGGCCCGCGCACAGACTTCCGGCGCCAGCCCTTCGGGGCCGCCGACCATGAAGTTGACGGTACGCGAGTCCAGGCGCCAGCGGTCCAGCTCGACCGCCAGTTGCTCGGTACTCCAGGGCTTGCCATGGACCTCCAGGGTGACAATCCGTTCCCCTGGCTGGACCTTGGCAAGCATGGCCTCGCCCTCCTGACGAATCAGGCGAGCGACATCGGCATTCTTGCCCCGGGTATTGAGCGGTATTTCCACCAGCTCCAGCGACAGCTCAGAGGGCAGGCGCTTGGCATATTCATGCCAACCGTCCTCGACCCACTTGGGCATGCGCGAGCCGACCGCGATCAGACGCAGACGCACGACGCTTCCTTACTCCTGGTCTTTGTTGAGCTTGGTGAAGAACTCGTGGGTGTTTTCAGGGCTGTGGTGCTTGCCATCGGCTGCACGGCTTTGCTCGGCACCTTTCCACAGACGCTCCAGGTCGTAGAACTGACGGGCCGCGGCAGTCATCATGTGCACGATGACGTCATCCAGGTCGAGCAGAACCCAATCACTGTCGCCCTTGCCTTCTTCACCCAGCGGGCGCACGCCCTGGGCTTTGACCATTTCGCGGACCTTGTCCAGCATTGCACTGATCTGGCGGTTCGAAGTACCGGTGGCGATGATCATGTAGTCAGTGATGCTCTGCTTGTCACGAACGTCAATGACCAGAATGTCGTGGGCCTTAACGTCTTCCAGTGCAGCAACAGCTACCTTGACCAGCTCTGCGCCTTTAATCATTTCTTGCTTGCTCATATAAAACTCATTCAACTCTTAGGTATGAGGCGCTGTTGGCGCTCTCAGTTCGGCGCACGGTAAAGGTTGTGCGCATCGATGTAGGCCAGTACTGCGTCCGGCACCAGAAACCGCACCGACTTGCCGCTGGCCAGCAGCTGTCGGATCTGCGTGGCTGACACCGCAAGCGGCGTCTGCCAGACGAATGCAATATTCCCGGCAGGCCCTTGCAGGGCCTGCGGATCACTGACCGAGCGTGCCGCCAGCAGGTTGCGCAAGGCATCCGGTGGCTCGACGTCGGCATCCGGGCGTTGCAGCACCAGAATGTGACAGTGTTGCAGCAATTCTTCCCAACGATGCCAACCGGGCAAGCCGCAAAACGCGTCCCAGCCCAGCAGCAGAAACAGCTGCTCCGAAGCGGCCATTTCGGCACGCATCAGTTCCAGCGTCTCGACGGTGTACGACGGCTTGTCACGCGCAAGCTCCCTGGCGTCGACCGCCAGAGTCGGCACGCCTTCAACGGCGCAGCGCACCATCGCCAGGCGATCCTGCGCCGACACCTGCGGCGTATCGCGATGCGGTGGACGGGCGTTGGGCATCAGCCGCAGCTCGTCCAGCGCCAGCACTTCGGCTACCTCCAGCGCACTGCGCAGGTGGCCGATGTGCACCGGGTCGAATGTCCCGCCGAGTACGCCGATGCGCCGGGCGGGCGTCATCGTCGAGACTGGGGCGAGCGGTTTGCGCTCGGCCAAGTCAGAGCGACTCCTGTCCGCGCAGCTGACCATCGCCGATCACCACGTACTTCTCGCAGGTCAGGCCTTCCAGGCCGACCGGGCCACGGGCGTGCAGCTTGTCGGTGGAAATCCCGATCTCTGCCCCCAGGCCATACTCGAAACCGTCGGCAAAGCAGGTCGGGGTGTTGATCATCACCGAAGACGAATCAACCTCGGCCATGAACTGGCGAGCCTGCGCCTGATGTTCGGTAACGATGGCATCGGTATGGTGCGAACCATATCGATTGATGTGTTCGATGGCCTGGTCCAGGCCGTCCACCACGCGGATCGACAAGATCGCCGCAAGGTATTCGGTGCTCCAGTCTTCTTCGCTTGCAGGCACCGCTTCAATGATCTGCCGGGTACGCTCGCAACCGCGCATCTCGACGCCTTTTTCCCGAAATTGACGGGCCATTTCCGGCAAGAACTCGGCGGCTACCGACTGATCGACCAGCAGGGTTTCCATCGCCCCGCAGATGCCGTAACGGTAGGTCTTGGCGTTGAAGGCGATGCGTCGGGCCTTGTCCAGCTCGGCATGTTCGGCCACATAGACGTGGCAGATACCGTCCAGGTGCTTGATCACCGGCACCCGCGCGTCGCGGCTGATACGCTCGATCAGGCCCTTGCCACCACGCGGGACGATGACATCGACGAACTCGGGCATGCTGATCAGCGCGCCGACCGCTTCGCGGTCTGTGGTCTCGACCACTTGCACCACCGCAGCCGGCAGGCCGGCCTCGGCCAGGCCACGCTGGATACAGGCGGCAATGGCACGATTGGAATGGATAGCCTCTGAACCGCCACGCAGGATGGTGGCGTTACCCGACTTCAGGCACAGGCTGGCGGCATCGATGGTCACGTTCGGCCGTGACTCATAGATAATGCCGATAACGCCCAGGGGCACGCGCATCTTGCCGACCTGAATACCCGATGGCCGGTAGCTCATGTCGCGGATCGCGCCGACCGGGTCCGGCAGGCTGGCTACCTGGCGCAGGCCGACAATCATGCCGTCGATGCGCGCCGGCGTCAGCGCCAGGCGCTCGAGCATGACCGGTTCCAGGCCATTGGCGCGGCCAGCGGCGAGGTCCAGCTCATTGGCGGCGGTCAACTCGGCGCGGGCAGCATCCAGCGCGCTGGCGGCGGCTTGCAGGGCGCGGTTCTTCTGCGCAGTGCTGGCACGGCCGATCACGCGCGACGCCGCGCGGGCAGCGCGACCCAGGCGGGTCATGTAGTCAAGAACGGACTCAGTCATGGGCTCAGTGGTCTTGGCGAAGGGGAAAATCGGATGATTATAACTGTCGAGTGAGCCCACGCCCAGCGGTGACAGGCGGATGGTCGAAAACAGTGCCAGCCCCACACTCCATAATGGCCATTCAGGGTTGGTTAAGGCAGAAATTGCTATCATCGCCCACCTGTACAGCCGCGAACTTCGCCAGCATGCCCGACTCCGCCCCCTGCCCGCCCCAGGCCCTGCCCGATAGCTTCTTCGACCGCGACGCCAGGGATCTGGCCAAGGCCCTGCTGGGCAAAGTCATCCGCCACCGCCATGGCCCGTACTGGCTGGCCGCGCGGATCATCGAGACCGAGGCCTACTACCTCAGCGACAAGGGCAGCCACGCCTCGCTTGGCTACACCGAAAAGCGCCGGGCGCTGTTCCTCGATGGCGGGCACATCTACATGTACTACGCCCGCGGTGGCGACTCGCTGAACTTCAGCGCCCACGGCCCGGGCAATGCGGTGCTGATCAAGTCGGCCTTTCCCTTCATCGATGCCCTGTCGAACGCCAACAGCCTGGCGCAGATGCAACTGAACAACCCCGACGCCAGCAACCAGCCACGCCCGCCCGAACGCCTGTGCGCCGGCCAGACCCTGCTATGCAAGGCCCTGGGCCTGAAAGTACCGCACTGGGATGGCAAACGCTTCGATGCCGAGCAGCTGTTTGTCGAGGACTGCGGTATCAAAGTGAAACAAATTATCCAGACCACCCGCTTGGGGATTCCCCTCGGTCGCGATGAACATCTGCCTTACCGTTTCGTCGACGCCGACTTCGCCCGCCATTGCACACGGAACCCGCTGCGCCGGGGCCAAGTCGAAGGCCGGGACTACTTCTTACTGACACAAGGAAACTGACACGATGGGCCCATGGCTCGACAGCCTGACCACTTGGCTCAGCGCCAACCCGCAGTGGCTTGGCTTGGCAATTTTTCTGGTGGCCTGCGTGGAATGCCTGGCAATTGCCGGGATCATCGTCCCCGGTACCGTCCTGCTGTTCGCCGTTGCCGTACTGGCCGGTAGCGGTGCGCTGAGCCTGGGCGAAACCCTGCTGCTGGGCTTTGCCGGTGGTTTGCTGGGGGACGCGATCTCCTACACCCTGGGCCGGCGCTTTCACCAGAACATTCGCCGCCTGCCGCTGTTGCGCCATCACCCGGAATGGATCGGCAGCGCCGAGAGCTACTTCCAGCGCTATGGCATCGCCAGCTTGCTGGTCGGGCGCTTCATCGGCCCATTGCGGCCGATGCTGCCGATGGTTGCCGGCATGTTCGACATGCCTCTGCCACGCTTCATTGCGGTGAGCCTGCTCGCCGGGGCCGGCTGGGCCGTCGCCTACTTGCTACCGGGCTGGGCCACTGGCGCTGCCATGCGCCTGCCGCTGCCAGAGGGTTTCTGGCCGCAGGCGGGGGTGGTGATGGGCGGATTGGCGGTGCTGATCGGCCTGAGCGTCAACAGCAGCCTGCGCAGCATGCGTCGCGGCACCCGGTTGATTGCCGGGGTGAGCCTGCTGGCCCTGATCGGCCTGTTCCTCGGTTGGCCGTACCTGACCCAGTTCGACCAAGGGCTGATGACCCTGATCCAGGAAAACCGCAGCCGCGCCATCGACGGCACTGTGGTGCTGGTTACGCGCCTGGGTGATTTTCGTACCCAGTTCTTCCTCGGCGGCCTGCTCACTGGCCTGTTGCTGCTAGCCCGGCAGTGGCGTCCGGCAATTTTCGCCGGCAGCACCCTGATCGGCACAGCCCTGGCCAATGGCAGCCTCAAATGGTTGTTCGCCCGAGCTCGTCCCGAGGTACTGAGCGATCCACTGACTACCTACAGCATGCCCAGTGGCCACAGCTCGGCAGCGTTTGCCTTCTTTCTGGTCCTGGCGGTACTCGCCGGCCGCGGCCAGCCGCCGCGCATGCGCCTGACCTGGATCATGCTGGGCTGCATTCCGGCGCTGTCGATCGCGCTGTCGCGGGTGTACCTCGGCGCGCACTGGCCGACTGACATTCTCGCCGGTGCCATGCTCGCCTGCTGCGTGTGCGCCACCAGCCTGACCCTGACCCAGTATCGGCAGCCGCTCACTGCCCTGCCGTTACGGGTATGGTGGCTTATCCTGCCGGCCTGCGTCGCCCTGCTGGCATTCTTCGCCCTGCACTCGCTACCCCACGCCTTGTTGCGCTACCAGTATTGAGGGTTCAGGCGAACAGTTCGCCCTGAAGTCGATCAAGCAGCGCCTGGATGGCATCCAGGCGCTGGCGCGGCGAGTCGATGGCCAATAGGTCAAGCTTGTCTTCTTCGACAAATGGCAGCAGGTAGGCGAGCTGGTTGGCCAGCGCCTGCTGGCCGGTGACGGTCACTGGCATGCCAAGGGATTCGACCATCGGGTGCTCGCCCAATGCAGTGAGCAGCGCCAGCAAATCGTCATGGTCGTCTTCCAGTGGTGCATCGACCTGCTCCGGCAACCAGGAGACATCGGCCACCAGCAACTGGTCCTTTTGCACCTCGAATGGCCCGACGCGAAAACGCCGGGTGCCCTCGACACGAATGCCAAGCAGACCGTTGCCCTGCTGCTGGAAGTCACGAATCACAGCCTCGCAACCAATTTGAGAGAAGCCCGTGGGCGCTGCGCCGATCTGCTCGCCCTCGAGGATGCACACCACGCCAAAACCGCCGCCCTGCCTCATGATGCGGCCGATCATGTCCAGGTAACGCGCCTCGAAGATCTGCAAGTCGAGGATACAGCCTGGAAACAGCACGGTATTGAGTGGAAACAGCGGTAACGTCATTGCAATTCCTCAAGCAACCAGGCTAACCGCCAGTGGCAGGAATACTGCCGTGGCAACCCCCATCAGGCTCATCGCCAGGGCCGCGAAGGCCCCGCACTCTTCACTTTCCTGCAGCGCCACCGAAGTGCCCACCGCATGCGCGGTCACGCCCAGGGCCATGCCACGGGCTTCAGGGCTGTGCACACCGCAACGGCTCAGCAAGGCCGGGCCGAAGATCGCTCCGATTACCCCGGTGATCAACACGAACACCGCCGCCAATGCCGCCACGCCGCCAATCTGCTCGGCCACCAGCATGGCAATCGGCGAAGTGACCGATTTCGGCGCCATGGTCATCAGGATCATGTGCTCGGCGCCGAACCACCATCCCAGTAACAGGCAGGCGCCGGTGGCAAACACCCCTCCGATTACCAGCGTAGTAAAGGTCGGCCAGAACAGCTGGCGAATACGCCGCAGGTTGAGATAAAGCGGTACCGCCAGCGCCACGGTAGCCGGGCCCAGCAAGATGTTCATGATCTCGGTGCTTTTGCGGTACTCGCTGTAGGTCAGGCCACAGCTAAGCAGTACGCCAATGACCACCAGCATCGACACCAGCACCGGCTGCAGGAAGATCCAGCGCGTCTTCTCATAGGCGGCCAACACCAGTTGGTAGGCGCCCAGGGTAATACCGATGCCGAACAGCGGGTGATGTATGACGGCAGCTGCGGCGCCGCCCCAGTCCAGGCTCATGGCTGCTCCTCATGTGTGCCCTGGCGGGCGATCAGCTTGTGCATCAGCACGCCGACGAACACCAGGGTGAGCAACGCCGACAGCACCAGGGCGCCGACAATGGCCCAGAAATCTGCGGCGATGTCGGCGGCGTAGACCATCACCCCCACCGCCGGCGGCACCAGCAACAACGGCAGGTAGCGCAGCAGGCTGTTGGCCGCCTCGCTCAAGGGCGCGCCCACCTCGCCACGCAGCATCAGGAACACCAGCAGCAACAGCAGGCCGATGATCGGCCCCGGCAGGATCGGCACGAACAAGTGATTGATCGCCGTCCCGAGCAACTGGAACAGCACCAGCCAGGTCAAACCACGCAACAGCATAAGCATCTCCTTGAGGCCTGGCGGCCATTATAAGCACGCTAACGACCGGCCTATAAGCCAAGTTTGGCCGACTTGACCGCATCCAGCGGGCGTGCTGATCTTAGGGCTTCGAATCTGCCGAAGTCATAAGAAAATCAAAGACAACCTGGAGAGTCAAAATGCCCTATGTACCTGTTGCAGAGCTTTCGCAGTACGTTGGAAAGGAACTGGGACGTTCCGAATGGCTGACCATCGATCAAGACCGCATCAACCTGTTTGCCGAGGCAACCGGCGACTTTCAGTTCATCCATGTCGACCCGATCAAGGCGGCAAAAACGCCATTTGGCAGCACCATCGCTCACGGTTTTCTCACCCTGTCGCTGATTCCCAAGCTGATGGAAGGCCTCGTGGTCTTGCCTGAAGGTTTGAAAATGGTCGTCAACTATGGCCTGGACAGTGTGCGCTTCGTCCAGCCGGTGAAGGTCGATAGCAAGGTGCGGCTCAAGGTCGACCTGACCGATGCCACCGAGAAGAAGCCCGGCCAATGGCTGCTCAAGATTACTGCCACCCTGGAAATCGAAGGCCAGGAAAAGCCCGCCTACATTGCCGAACCGCTGACGCTCTGCTTCGTCTGAGTCCGGCATGGGGGTGAAACCGTCCTGACGACTGTTTCACCCGCCGCTTTGTGCGGCATACTCGGGGCCTCACTCGTCCGGACCCCGCCATGCGCCTACTTGTTCCCCTTGCCCTGACCCTGCTGCTGGCCGCCTGCGGTGACGGTGAACCCTTGTCGCCCGCCGACGCACGCCTGCCCGATGGCGGCCGCTATCGTGGCGAGGTCGTCAACGGCCTGCTGCAAGGGGCCGGGCGCATCGACTACCCCAATGGCAGCTGGTACCAAGGCAATTTTCTCAATGGCCAGTGGCACGGTCAGGGCGAATGGCACGGCAGCAATGGCGAGGTCTACCGCGGCCAGTTCCAGCAAGGCCTGTTCCACGGCCTGGGCACCCTGAAAACCCCGGGCAGCAGTTTTACCGGCGGGTTCAAGCTCGGTCGCCGTGATGGCGAAGGCACCCTGAAGGAACCCGGCCTGCTCTACCGCGGCCAGTTCAAGGACGATCAGTACAACGGCGCCGGCCATCTCGAACTCGCCGATGGCAGCCAGTACCAGGGCCTGTTCGCCCGTGGCCAACCCAATGGCGAAGGCATCCGCAGCGACGCCAGCGGCAACCAGTTCAGTGGGCATTTCGTCAACGGCCAGCTCGAAGGCAGCGGCACCTTCAACAGCGCCGAAGGCGATCAGTACATTGGCGCCTTTCACGACAACCGTCTGGAAGGCCGTGGCCGTTACGAAAACGCCGACGGCGATGTGTGGATCGGTCAGTTCAAGGACGGCTCGCTCAGCGGCAAGGGCGAGCTGATCGGCAGCGACGGCAGCCACTACAAAGGTACCTTCAGCGACTGGCGCTTTTCCGGCACCGGTCACCTGCAATTGCCTGACGGCAGCTTCTATGTCGGCGGCTTCGAGAACGACACTTATCAGGGCAATGGCCGCCTGACCCTGATCGACGGGCGCAGCGAAAGCGGCCTGTGGCTCAACGGCCAGCGCGTGCGCGACGAACACGGCAAGCTGCTGCCCGACCCGCTGGAGCTGGCGCTGCTCAACCAAGGCACGCTGCTTGAACAAGCACTGGCCAAAGTGCCAGCTTCAACTCCGGACATCGAACTCTACAGCCTGGCCTTGGGTGGCGATGGCAAGCAAAGCGTGTTCCTGCGTGAGGCCGATTACGTCAGCAACATGCTCAAGAGCCGCTTTGGCGCCATCGGCCAGGTCAGCCTGGTCAACCACCGCGACCACCTCTTCGACCGGCCCATGGCCACCCGCGAGAACCTCGCTCGCGCCGTGCGCACCCTGGCCAAGCGCAGCGGCCCGGAAGACCTGGTATTCATCTACCTGACCAGCCACGGCAGCCATGAGCACGAACTGGTGCTCGACCAACCGCGCCTGCAACTCTCCGACCTGCCCGCCGATGCCCTGGCCGCGACCCTGGCGCCGCTCAAGGAGCGCGACAAGATCATTGTCATCTCGGCCTGTTACTCCGGGGGCTATATCGCCCCGCTCAAAGATGAGCGGACCCTGATCATCACCGCCTCACGGGCGGACCGGGTGTCGTTCGGTTGTTCCGAAGAAGCCAACTTCACCTATTTCGGCGACGCCCTGTTCGCCCAGGCACTCAACCAGACCGACGACCTGCAGCAAGCGTTCGAGCTGGCCAAGGCGAGTGTTTCGCAACGCGAGTCGATAGAAGGTTTCGACGCCTCCGAACCGCAGATATGGGCGCCGAAGGCAGTACTCGAACACTGGCAACGGCTACGCCAACAGCAGGCGCGCAAGGCATTGCAAAGTGGCGGCGAGCAACAGACAGAACATGCAAAAAATGCGAGCAACCACTAAGCTGACTGTATCAAGGGAGAGACATCATGTACTTGACGCCTCAGCACATCCTGCTTGCCGGAGCCACCGGTCTCACCGGTGAACACTTACTTGATCGGCTGCTCAACGAGCCTACCGTCAGCCGCGTATTGGCCCCAACCCGTCGTCCACTGGCCGAACACCCGCACCTGGAAAATCCGGTGGGTGACCCGGCGGTGTTTCTCCCGCAACTGGCAGGCCGTGTCGACATCGCTTTCTGCTGCCTGGGTACCACCATCAAGCAGGCAGGATCAGAACCGGCCTTTCGCGCGGTCGACCTGGACATGGTCGTCGCCTTCGGCAAACGCGCCCGGGAAATGGGTGCACGGCACCTGCTGGTGGTCAGTGCCCTGGGTGCCGACCGAAGATCGCCAATCTTCTACAACCGGGTCAAAGGCGAAATGGAAGCGGCACTCAAAGCCCAGGACTGGCCGCAACTGACCATCGCCCGGCCCTCGTTGCTACTGGGTGATCGTATCGAGCCGCGGCTGTCGGAGAGACTGGCCGGTCCCTTTTCCAAACTGATTCCGGGGAAATACCGGGGGATAGAAGCCTGTCAGCTGGCCCGGGCGTTGTGGCGCCTGGCGCTGGAAGAACAGGACGGGATTCGGATAGTCGAGTCCGATGAGTTGCGCAGGTTGGGCAAATAGAACCTGGGGCTGCTTTGCAGCCCATCGCTGGCAAGGCCAGCTCCCACAAGGATTTACACTTCCCTGTGGGAGCCGGCGTTGCCGGCGATGAGGCCAACCGCTACAACCCGCCAGTCGCTTGAAACCCAACCCCCAGCGCGGTCAACACCGATAGCGGCAGCAACACGGTATCGAGCAGCGCACTGCCCGGCAGATCCAGCCCCGGATACGTGGGTGCCTCGGCGCCAAAGCGGTCCATCGCGCAACAGCCTCCCTGCATGGCGTACAAATCCAGCCGCGTACCGGCATACACCAGCGGCGCCCCGGGCTTGGCGGCATCCAGTGTGCGCACGCTGGCGCAACCACTAGCCAGCACGCACAGTAGCGCTACGCCAAGCAGGCGCTTCATTCATCGGCGCCAAAATGATGCTCGCCCCAACGCGGCAACATGTCCTGAGGGATGTCCAGCAGATTGAGAATCCGCGCAACGACAAAGTCGATGAGGTCGTCGATGGTTTGCGGCTGATGATAGAACCCCGGCGCCGCCGGCAAAATCACCGCGCCCATGTTCGACAACTTGAGCATGTTCTCAAGGTGAATGGTCGAGAACGGCGCTTCGCGTGGCACCAGAATCAGCTGCCGCCGCTCCTTCAAGGTGACATCTGCGGCCCGCTCGATGAGGTTGTTGCAGGCACCGGTGGCGATTGCCGACAGGGTGCCGGTGGAGCATGGCACCACCACCATCGCCGCCGGCGCACCGGAGCCCGAGGCTACCGGCGACATCCAGTCTTCCTTGCCATACACGCGAATCTGCCCGGCGGCGGCGCCGGTGTACTCGGTGAGAAAGGCTTGCATGGCCTGCGGCTTGGCCGGCAGCAACACATCAGTCTCGGTGGCCATGACCAGTTGTGCGGCCTTGGAGATCAGAAAATGCACCTCGCGGTCTTCGCGCACCAGGCAATCGAGCAAGCGCAGCCCATATTGCGCTCCCGAAGCCCCGGTCATGGCCAGCGTGATGCGTTGCGGCCCGCTCATTTCAGCGCCTCGGCCAACTTGCCATGCAGGCCGCCAAAGCCGCCGTTGCTCATGATCACCACCTGGGTGCCGGGCTTGGCCTGGCTCTTGACCCGCTCGATGATGGCTTCAAGGCTGTCGGCGACCACAGCGGGTACCTTGCATTCGGCGGCGGTGCCAGCCAGGTCCCAGCCCAGGTTCGGCGGTGCGTACCAGATCACCTGGTCGGCATCGTTGACACTCTCGGGCAAGCCATCACGGTGAGCACCAAGCTTCATCGAGTTGGAGCGCGGCTCGATCACCGCAATCAACGGCGCGTCGCCGATGCGCTTGCGCAGGCCGTCGAGAGTAGTGGCAATCGCCGTCGGGTGGTGGGCAAAGTCGTCATAGATGGTCACGCCCTGTACTTCAGCGACCTTTTCCATCCGGCGTTTAACGCTTTTGAACGCACTGAGCGCGGCAATGCCCATGGTCGGCATTACGCCGACATGACGCGCGGCCGCCAGGGTGGCCAGCGCGTTGGCGACGTTGTGCTGACCGGTCAGCTCCCACTCGACCACGCCCTGGGTTTGGCCTTCGAAGCTGACTTCGAAACGCGAACCGTCGGCGCTGAGCAACTTGACCTGCCACTGCCCGCCAACACCCGTGGTCTGCACCGGCGTCCAGCAACCCATCTTGATGACCCGCTCCAGGGCAGGTTCAGTGGTCGGGTGAATCACCAGGCCTTCGCTCGGAATGGTCCGCACCAAGTGATGGAATTGCCGCTCGATGGCTGCCAGGTCAGGGAAGATATCCGCATGATCAAACTCAAGGTTGTTGAGGATCGCGGTGCGCGGACGGTAATGGACGAATTTCGAACGTTTGTCGAAGAAGGCGCTGTCGTATTCGTCGGCCTCGACCACGAAGAACGGTGTGCCGCCCAGACGGGCCGAGACCGAGAAATTCTGCGGTACGCCGCCGATCAAGAAGCCCGGGCTCATGCCGGCATGTTCCAGCACCCAGGCAAGCATGCTGCTGGTGGTGGTCTTGCCATGGGTACCGGCAACCGCCAGCACCCAGCGGCCTTGCAGCACGTGGTCGGCCAACCACTGCGGGCCAGAGACGTACGGCAGGCCCTTGTTCAGCACGTATTCCACTGCAGGGTTGCCCCGCGACAGAGCGTTGCCGATCACCACCAGGTCCGGCGCCGGGTCCAGTTGAGCGGCATCGTAGCCCTGGGTCAGTTCAATGCCCTGGGCCTGGAGCTGGGTGCTCATCGGTGGGTAGACATTGGCATCGGAGCCGGTGACCCGATGACCAAGCTCCTTGGCCAGCACGGCCAGCGAACCCATGAAAGTGCCGCAAATACCGAGAATATGAATGTGCATGATCGACCTCGCAAAACGTCGAGGCAGGGTAGCCTAGGGCGCGAAAAATCGCATCCTGTGTTTCGCTCAGGCGCCCCGGGCAATGCCGTGTTTGCGAAGTTTTCGATACAAGGTATTGCGACTGACCCCCAACTGCGCCGCAACATGGGTCATGTGCCAGCGGTGTTGTTCCAGGACCGTCAGCAAGGCGTTGCGTTCAGCTTCCTCCAAAGGTGGGGCTTGTGGGAGCGGGCTTGTCCCGCGATGCGATGTGGCTGGCGCACTGCAATCGCGGGGCAAGCCCGCTCCCACGCAGATAATCGCCGGCAGGTCGGCGAACGCGATGCAGTTGTCTTCACACAGGGCTACCAATGTGCGCATTACATTTCGCAACTGCCGCACGTTACCCGGCCAGGCAAACTCCAGCAGCGCCCGCCGCGCCACAGGATCGAGGGTTACCGCCTGCTCGCCGGCCTCTTCAGCCAGGATGAAATCGAGCAACTGCGACTTGTCGCTACGCTCGCGCAAGGCCGGCAGATCGACTTCCAGGCCGTTGAGGCGGTAGTACAGGTCTTCCCGGAAACTGCCATCCTCGACCCGCGCCAGCAGGTTACGGTGGCTGGCGCTGATGATGCGCACATTGACCGCCTGTGCCTCGCCGCCGATGGGCACCACCATGCGATCCTCCAGCACGCGTAACAGGCGGGTCTGCAGGGCCAGCGGCATGTCGCCGATCTCATCCAGCAACAGCGTGCCGCCATCGGCCTGCTGTAACTTGCCACGCATGCCCTCTTTGCGCGCACCGGTAAAACTGCCGCCGCGATAGCCGAACAGTTCGCTCTCTATCAGGCTTTCAGGGATCGACGCACAGTTGAGGGCGACAAACGCCTTGTTACGGCGTTGGCTGGCCTGGTGCACGGCTTTGGCGAAGGCCTCCTTGCCGCAACCCGTCTCACCGCGCAGCAGCAGCGGCACGTCACGTTCAAACACGCGTACGGCGCGGCGAAAATCGTTCTGCAGGGCCGGATCGACCAGGCAAATACCTGCGGGCTGCCCGCCGGCTTGGGCCGGAGCGATGAAGGGCGCCGCCGCTGGCAACGCCGCACGTTCCGGCCCGCGCAAACTGGCAAACAACACACGACCATCCCGGGCGCGCAACGGCCAACGGGTGCTGGCCTGGGCAGTGGCGCGGCTGAACAACTCGTCCTGGGTGCACTCGAAGAACATATCCACAGGCTTGCCGAGTACACCGCCACGGATAGTGCCCAGCAGGTTCAAGGCACTCTGGTTGAGCGCACAGATCCGCCCGTCGCCATCGAACGCCAACAACCCCTCACTGAACATCCCGACCGATTCGGCCTGTAGATGAAAGCGCAGGAGGAACTGGTTGTCGAAATTACGCAGGAAATAACTGCTCTCGATCATTTTCGCCGAGAGGTTGACCAATGCCATGGTGTGGAACTGGCTCTGGCGCGAGACTTCAGCGCGAGCAGACGACACATCGAGCACCGCCAGCAGCTCACCATGAGGGTCGAACACCGGGCTGGCCGAGCAGGTCAGCCCGGTATGGCGGCCACGGAAGTGCTCGCCCTGATGGATGGTCAGCGACTGACGCTCGACCAGGCAGGTGCCGATGCCGTTGGTGCCCTCGCGTGCCTCGCTCCAGTCGGCACCGAGCCACAGCCCGGCGCGCTCGAAGATGCGTCGTTCGGTCGGTGCGGTGACACAATTGAGGATCACCCCGCGGGCGTCGGTGAGCAGCACCGCGTGGCCTGCGCCGGAGAGCTGCTGGTGCAGGCTGTTCATCTCGGTGCCGGCGATCTGCAGCACCTGCTGCAAGCGCTCGCGGCTTTCCAGCACGCGGCCGTGCTCGAGCACGGTCGGGGCCATGCTCTGGGCCGGGTCCAGGTGATAGTCCTCAAGGCAACGCAGCCAGGAACGGACAATCGACGGATCGCTGCCGGGGCCCTGAGCCAGAGCCTTGCCCTGGGTCACGGTGAGTACTTGCCGGGCATGCCGGCTCAGATGAGTGCTCTGCACTTTTTATTGTTCTCCGCAGACGAGACAGGCCCAGCATCCTCCACCCGTCGGCGCAATGCAATGCTGGCTTGACCGCTGGGTCACAGCTTGTATCAGTAACGGTACAAAGTGTCACCCAGGCTGTGCCAGACACGCTACAGCGCCTGGCTACAACACCAGCGAAAGACCGCCAAGCCCTTGATTTATCTGGGGCTGGCAACACTGGCCCAACCCTTGCTCTATGCTCTTTACCTCCCCCAACAAGCACAATAGCCAGGAGACACACCATGCGTTACGCACATCCCGGTACAGAAGGCGCCAAGGTTTCCTTCAAAAGCCGTTACGGGAACTACATTGGTGGCGAGTTTGTTGCGCCGGTCAAAGGGCAGTACTTCGAAAACACCTCGCCAGTGAACGGCCAGCTGATTGCCGAATTCCCTCGCTCCACGGCTGAAGACATCGAAAAGGCCCTGGATGCCGCCCACGCCGCCGCAGATGCCTGGGGCCGCACCTCAGTGCAGGACCGCTCCAACGTGCTGCTGCGCATCGCCGATCGCATCGAGCAGAACCTCGAAGTGCTGGCCATCACCGAAACCTGGGACAACGGCAAGCCGATCCGCGAGACCCTCAACGCCGACATCCCGCTGGCGGTCGATCACTTCCGCTACTTCGCTGGCTGCATCCGCGCCCAGGAAGGCGGCGCCGCCGAGATCAACGAAACCACCGTGGCCTACCACATCCACGAGCCGCTGGGCGTGGTCGGGCAGATCATCCCGTGGAACTTCCCGCTGCTGATGGCTGCCTGGAAGCTCGCCCCGGCTCTGGCCGCCGGCAACTGCGTGATACTCAAGCCCGCCGAACAAACCCCGCTGGGCATCACCGTGCTGCTGGAACTGATCGGCGACCTGCTGCCCAAGGGCGTGCTCAACGTGGTGCAAGGCTACGGCCGTGAAGCGGGCGAAGCCCTGGCCACCAGCAAGCGCATCGCCAAGATCGCCTTCACCGGCTCCACCCCGGTCGGCGCGCACATCATGAAATGCGCCGCCGAGAACATCATCCCCTCCACCGTCGAACTGGGCGGCAAGTCGCCGAACGTGTACTTCGAGGACATCATGCAGGCGGAGCCGAGCTTCATCGACAAGGCGGCCGAAGGCATGGTGCTGGCGTTCTTCAACCAGGGCGAGGTGTGCACCTGCCCATCGCGTGCCCTGGTGCAGGAGTCGATCTACCCGCAGTTCATGGAAGTGGTGATGAAGAAGGTGCTGCAGATCAAGCGCGGCGACCCGCTGGACACCGACACCATGGTCGGCGCCCAGGCCTCGCAGCAGCAGTTCGAGAAGATCCAGTCCTACCTCAAGATCGCCCAGGAAGAGGGCGCCGAGCTGCTCACCGGCGGCAAGGTGGAGCAACTCGAAGGCGCGCTGGCCACCGGTTACTACATCCAGCCGACCCTGCTCAAGGGCAACAACAAGATGCGCGTATTCCAGGAGGAGATCTTCGGCCCGGTGGTCAGCGTCACCACCTTCAAGGACGAGGCCGAGGCCCTGGCGATCGCCAACGACACCGAGTTCGGCCTCGGTGCCGGCGTCTGGACCCGCGACATCAACCGCGCCTACCGCATGGGCCGCGGCATCAAGGCCGGTCGCGTGTGGACCAACTGCTACCACCTGTACCCGGCCCATGCCGCGTTCGGTGGCTACAAGAAGTCCGGCGTCGGCCGTGAAACCCACAAGATGATGCTCGACCACTACCAGCAGACCAAAAACCTGCTGGTCAGCTACGACATCAACCCGCTGGGCTTCTTCTAAACGAGCAACAGCGCGGCTCCGACCCGGGGCCGCCCTGGCTCGCTTCCTGCTAGACCATCACCAGACAAACCGGCACCCGCCGGTATTGATAAAAACAACAGGTGAACCTTATGCCAAGCGATAATACCGGCAGCGCGCCGGCAGGCTCTTCTGTCGACTTCGAAAAAGTCGGCTCCGACTACTTCCAACAACGTGAACTGAAAAAGGGCGCCGCCGGCTGGGTATTGCTGGTCGGTCTGGGCGTCGCCTATGTGATTTCCGGCGACTATGCCGGCTGGAACTTCGGCCTGGCCCAAGGTGGCTGGGGCGGCATGTTCCTCGCCACCTTGTTGATGGCGACCATGTACCTGTGCATGTGCTTCTCGCTGGCAGAACTGTCATCGATGATCCCCACCGCCGGCGGCGGCTACGGCTTTGCCCGCAGCGCGTTCGGACCCTGGGGCGGGTTTCTCACCGGTACCGCGATCCTCATCGAGTACGCCATCGCTCCGGCGGCCATCGCCGTGTTCATCGGCGCCTACTGCCAGTCACTGTTCGGCATCGGCGGCTGGATGATCTACCTGGCGTTCTACATCATCTTTATCGGCATCCACATTTTCGGCGTGGGTGAAGCGCTCAAGCTGATGTTCATCATCACCGCCGTGGCGGCCATTGCCCTGGGCGTGTTCCTGGTAGCGATGGTGCCGCACTTCGACGTCAACAACCTGTTCGATATCGCCCAGACCGACGCCGTCGGCGCCAGCAGCTTCCTGCCGTTCGGCTATGTCGGGGTGTGGGCGGCAATCCCTTACGCCATCTGGTTCTTTCTCGCCGTCGAAGGCGTACCGCTGGCCGCCGAAGAAACCAAGAACCCCAAACGCGACCTGCCCCGAGGCCTGATTGGCGCCATGCTGGTGCTGCTGGCCTTCGCCCTGCTGATCCTGGTGGTCGGCCCTGGCGGTGCTGGCGCCGAGGCGCTGAAAGCCTCCGGCAACCCGCTGGTCGAAGCGCTGTCGAAAGCCTACGGCGGCTCGACCTGGATGGGCGGCTTCGTCAACCTGGTTGGTCTGGCCGGCCTGATTGCCAGCTTTTTCTCGATTATCTACGCCTATTCGCGGCAGATCTTCGCCTTGTCCCGTGCCGGCTACCTGCCCCGCAAACTCTCGGAAACCAACAAGAGCAAAGCCCCGGTGCTGGCCCTGGTGATCCCCGGGATCATCGGTTTCGCCCTGTCGCTGACCGGCCAGGGTGACCTGCTGATCCTGGTCGCGGTGTTCGGCGCTACGCTGTCTTATGTACTGATGATGGCGGCGCACATCACTCTGCGCATCCGTCGGCCAAAAATGGAGCGGCCATACCGTACCCCTGGTGGCATCTTTACCTCGGGCGTGGCCCTAGTGCTGGCGTGCATTGCAGTAGTGGCGGGCTTTCTGGTCGACCCGCGGGTAGTGATTGGCGCTGCGGTGATTTATGCAGTATTGATTGCCTACTTCGCTTTCTACAGCCGGCACCATCTGGTCGCCGGGACCCCGGAAGAGGAATTCGCCGCGATCCAGAAGGCCGAAGAGGCCCTGCACTGATCAATGCCACCTACGCCGCAGGCCAGCCCTGCGGCGTTCTGGAGATTCTGTATGGCAAGTTTTGTTCACACCGTCGGCAACCAGATCTTCCGTTTCGACAGCCTCAAGGAAGTCATGGCCAAGGCCAGCCCGGCACGATCGGGGGATTTTCTCGCCGGCGTCGCCGCCAGCAACGATGGCGAACGGGTCGCGGCGCAGATGGCCCTGGCCGACATCCCACTCAAGCACTTTCTCAGCGAGGCGCTGATCCCTTATGAAGACGATGAAGTCACCCGGCTGATCATCGATACCCATGACGCCAATGCCTTTGCCGTCGTCAGCCACCTGACCGTCGGCGGTTTGCGTGACTGGTTGCTCAGCGAAGCCGCCGATGAAACCAGCCTGCGCGCCCTCGCCCCGGGCCTGACCCCGGAAATGGCCGCAGCGGTCTCAAAAATCATGCGCGTGCAAGACCTGGTGCTGGTGGCACAGAAGATCCGCGTGGTCACCCGCTTTCGCGGCACCATGGGCCTGCGCGGACGCCTGTCGACCCGCCTGCAGCCCAACCACCCTACCGATGAGCCTGCCGGAATTGCCGCAAGCATTCTCGACGGTCTGCTCTACGGCAACGGCGATGCGATGATCGGCATCAACCCCGCCACCGACAGCATCGCCTCGATCTGCGCCCTACTGGAAATGCTCGACGCCATCATCCAGCGCTACGACATCCCCACCCAGGCCTGTGTGCTGACCCACGTCACCACCTCGATCGAGGCGATCAACCGTGGCGTGCCGCTGGACCTGGTGTTCCAGTCGATTGCCGGTACCGAGGCGGCCAATGCCAGCTTCGGCATCAACCTCAATGTGCTCAAGGAGGGCTACGAAGCCGGGCTGAGCCTCAACCGCGGTACCCTCGGGCAGAACCTGATGTACTTCGAGACCGGCCAGGGCAGCGCCCTGTCGGCCAACGCCCACCATGGCGTCGACCAGCAGACCTGCGAAACCCGCGCCTACGCCGTGGCCCGGCATTTCAAGCCGTTTCTGGTTAATACCGTGGTCGGCTTTATCGGCCCGGAATACCTCTACAACGGCAAGCAGATCATCCGCGCCGGCCTTGAGGACCACTTCTGCGGCAAGCTGCTGGGCGTGCCCATGGGCTGCGACATCTGCTATACCAACCACGCCGAAGCCGACCAGGACGACATGGACATGCTCCTGACTCTGCTCGGGGTCGCCGGGATCAACTTCATTATGGGTATCCCCGGCTCCGACGACATCATGCTCAACTACCAGACCACCTCATTCCACGATGCGCTCTACGCCCGGCAGACCCTGGGCCTCAAGCCCGCGCCGGAATTCGAGGCGTGGCTGGCACGCATGGGCATTTTCACCCAGGCCGACGGCCGGGTACGTTTCGGTGACAACCTGCCACCGGCCTTCCGCCAGGCCCTGGCGCAACTGGGATAAGCGAGTCGATCATGGCCAACACTCCCCACCACGACAACAGCAGCAACCCCTGGCTGGAACTGCGCCGCCTGACCCCGGCGCGCATCGCCCTGGGCCGCACCGGCACCAGCCTGCCCACGGCCGCCCAGCTGGACTTCCAGTTCGCCCACGCCCAGGCCCGCGACGCCGTGCACCTGGCCTTTGACCATGGCGGACTACGCGAGCAATTGAGCGAGCGCGGGCGTGACAGTCTGCTGCTGCACAGCGCCGCCGCCGACCGCCACAGCTACCTGCAACGCCCCGATCTGGGGCGCCGCCTGCACGAAGATTCAGCACAACTGCTGCGCCAACATGCCCAAGCCAACCCCGGTGGCGTCGACCTGGCCATCATCGTCGCCGACGGCCTCTCGGCCCTGGCCGTACACCGCCATACCCTGCCGTTTCTCGCTCGCCTGGAAGAACAGAGCGCCGCCGACGGCTGGTCGACCGCGCCAGTGGTACTGGTCGAGCAAGGCCGGGTGGCGGTGGCCGATGAAGTGGGCGAACTGCTCGGGGCAAAAATGACCGTGATCCTCATCGGCGAACGCCCGGGCCTGAGCTCACCAGACAGCCTGGGCCTGTACTTCACCTACAATCCCAAGGTCGGCCTCACCGATGCCTACCGCAACTGCATCTCCAACGTGCGCCTGGAAGGCCTGAGCTACGGTATGGCCGCCCATCGCTTGCTGTACCTGATGCGCGAAGCCTGTCGGCGGCAGTTGTCAGGGGTCAACCTGAAGGACGAAGCCCAGGTACAAACCCTTGAGTCAGACACCGATGTGGCAAAAAACGGAAATTTCCTGCTGAGTAAACCCTGAGATCGTAGATTGCGCTTTCTAATTGCTTTCAGGCAGCATCAGCCAAGGCTGCCGGCGATTCGCCGCAAACTTCCATGGACCCTGAGGCCTGCTTATGCGAATCATCAAAGCAACCCTGGAACATCTGGACCTGCTTGCCCCGCTGTTCGTCAAATACCGCGAGTTCTACGGCCAGTTGGCCTACCCGGACTCCTCGCGCTCGTTCCTGGAAAAACGCCTGGAGCGGGGCGAATCGATCATCTACCTGGCCCTGGCGCTGGATGACGACAAGAAGCTGCTGGGTTTCTGCCAGCTTTATCCAAGCTTCTCGTCGCTGTCGCTCAAGCGCGTGTGGATCCTCAACGACATCTATGTCGCCGAAGACTCCCGGCGCATGCTGGTGGCCGACCACCTGATGCGTGAAGCCAAGAAGATGGCCAAGCAAACCAACGCCGTGCGCATGCGGGTATCCACCAGCAGCAACAACGAAGTGGCGATGAAAACCTACGAGTCCATGGGCTTTCGCGAAGACCGCGAGTTCAAGAACTACATCCTGCCGCTCAGCTCGGACTGATCCGGCCACAACGGCAGGCCCCGCGCCTGCCGTTCACTTCTATTCGACATCCGCCGCTACAAACTGCGCAGGCACAATCTGTTTGTAGCCGTATAATGCGCGTCTTCATTGTGTGTGAAACTTTACCCATCCCCCGGGTAGCGACCGT
This sequence comes from Pseudomonas rubra, assembly GCF_028656935.1. Lineage (GTDB taxonomy): Bacteria > Pseudomonadota > Gammaproteobacteria > Pseudomonadales > Pseudomonadaceae > Aquipseudomonas > Aquipseudomonas rubra. The sequence continues at coordinate 82,421 of NZ_JAMDGZ010000017.1, read as the reverse complement.
CCGCATTCGCACTGCCAGCCATCGCAAGCCCGTCGCTCGGGTAAGAACACAGGTGCTGTACATGGATTTCAACCCGCTGGACCTTATTCTGCATCTCGATGCCTACCTGGACCTGTTGGTCAACAACTACGGCCCGTGGATCTACGCGATCCTGTTCCTGGTGATCTTTTGCGAGACCGGTCTTGTGGTCATGCCGTTCCTGCCCGGTGACTCCCTGCTGTTCATCGCTGGCGCCGTGGCTGCGGGCGGCGGCATGGACCCGGTACTGCTCGGCGGCCTGCTGATGGCCGCGGCCATCCTTGGCGACAGCACCAACTACGTGATCGGCCGCACGGCGGGCGAACGCTTGTTCCGCAACCCCAACTCGAAAATCTTCCGCCGCGACTACCTGCAGCAAACCCACGATTTCTATGAGCGCCATGGTGGCAAGACTGTAACCCTGGCGCGCTTCCTACCGATTTTGCGGACCTTCGCACCATTCGTCGCCGGCCTCGCGAAAATGCACTACCCACGCTTTCTCGGCTTCAGTGTTGCCGGCACCGTGCTCTGGGTCGGCGGCCTTGTCACCTTGGGCTACTTCTTCGGCAACGTGCCGTTCATCAAGCAGAACCTGTCGCTGATGATTGTCGCCATCATCCTGCTGTCGCTGGTGCCGATGATCATCGGTGTGGTGCGCAGCCGCATGAATCGCAACCACGCCAAGGTTCACTGAGCCCGGCCCATGGGGTTCTTGCGCGCCTGGCGCCGTCGCCGCACCCTGGCCCGCCACCCGCTCGACCCGCAGCGCTGGCAGCGGGTGCGCGAGCGCCTGCCGCTGCTCGATGGCCTAAGCGACGAAGAGAACCAGTGGCTGCGCGAGGCCTGCGTCCTATTCCTCGACAACAAGCACCTGAGCGCCCTGCCCGGGGTCACACTTGACGGCGAGCAGCGCCTGTTTCTCGCAGCCCAGGCACAACTGCCGCTGCTGCACCTGGGCGAGCTGAACTGGTACCAGGGCTTTCACGAGATCATCCTCTACCCCGACGACTTCGTAAGCCCCCAGCGCCATCGTGATGCCAGTGGCATCGAGCACGAATGGGACGGCGAACACAGCGGCGAAGCCTGGCAGCAGGGCCCGGTGATCCTGGCCTGGCCCGGCGTGCTGGCCAGTGGCGGCTGGGAAGGCTACAACCTGGTGATCCACGAACTGGCGCACAAGCTCGACATGCTCAACGGCGATGCCAACGGCCTGCCGCCGCTGCACAGTGACATGCGCATCAGCGACTGGGCCCAGGCCATGCAGCAGGCCTTCGACGACCTCAACCAGCAGCTCGACCGCAACCCCGACGCCGAGACCGCCATCGACCCATATGCTGCGGAAAACCCGGCAGAATTCTTTGCCGTCACCAGCGAATACTTCTTCAGCGCCCCTGACCTGCTCAACGCCGCCTACCCCGCGGTGTACCAGCAACTGCGCGGTTTCTACCGCCAGGACCCGCTCGCCCGCCTGCAACAGTTGCAGCGCCACCACCCGCACTACCAGGACGCGCAGGACTGAGCCTGCCGGACATCTGGCCGGGCGTGGCAAGCGCGCTGGAATGTGCCTATAATCGCGACCAATTTTTGGCCAAACATGGGGGCACTGCCCAATGAGCTACAGCAAGATTCCGGCTGGCAAAGACCTGCCGAACGACATCTACGTCGCCATCGAGATTCCAGCCAACCACGCGCCGATCAAATACGAGATCGACAAGGACAGCGACTGCCTGTTCGTTGACCGTTTCATGGCCACCCCGATGTTCTACCCGGCCAACTACGGCTACATCCCCAACACCCTGGCTGACGACGGTGACCCCCTCGACGTGCTGGTTGTTACCCCGTACCCGGTAGCCCCAGGCTCTGTGATCCGCGCCCGTCCGGTTGGCATCCTGAACATGACCGACGACGGCGGCGGCGACGCCAAAGTCATCGCCGTACCGCACGACAAACTGTCGCAACTGTACGTCGACGTCAAAGAATACACCGACCTGCCTGCCCTGCTGATCCAGCAGATCGAGCACTTCTTCGCGAACTACAAAGATCTCGAAAAAGGCAAGTGGGTCAAGATCGAAGGCTGGGCTGGCGCTGACGCCGCCCGCGCTGCGATCACCAAGTCGGTTGCCGCTTACAAAGGCTAAGCAACCCACAACAAAAAGCCCCGCACATGCGGGGCTTTTTGCATCAAGGGCACCCCACCCGGTGGGAGCGGGCTTGTCCCGCGATAGCGTTCTGTCAGCTACATCGTATCGCGGGGCAAGCCCGCTCCCACTGAAAAGAAACCTCCTACATCAGCCTAAGCAAACACCTGTAAGCCAAGCAATTTCTGGCCTTCAAAATGAACCTCACGTTTATAGCCCAGGCTGTAGCAGGCCACTAGACTCGGGCCTCATGAATACATCCGGTGATCGTCTCAAAGCGCTCCTGAGCGAGTGCAACCTGTCCCCTTCCGACTTTGCCGCGCAGCGCAAGGTCACGCCGCAGCACGTCAACAACTGGTTCAAGCGCGGCGTGCCGCTGGCGCGCCTGGATGAACTGGCCGAACTGTTGTGCGTACGCAGCAAGTGGCTGCGTAACGGCGAAGGTCCCAAGCACCCCAACCCCTTGCCGCGCCTCAACAGCCAGGCGGCGCGCCCCGGCGTCGAAGGCCCGGATGCCAGCCTGCTGGCGGCGCATAACCACAACGACATCCAGCTACCGTTCTACAGCATCCAGACCAAGCAGCTGAAACCTGTCGAAGACCGCTACCTGCGCCTGCCCCTGCGCGCCCTTGATGCCCTGGGCGTCGACCCGGGCGATGCCTTGTGCCTGAACATGCCGGGGCACAACATGAGCCCGCTGCTGCCGCGCGGCACCACCCTGGCCATCGACCGCAACCTGACCCGCGTCGTCGAAGGTGAAATCTACGCCTTGCTGCACAACGGCCGCCTGCGCATCAACAGCCTCAGCCGTCGCGCCAACGGCGCCCTGCGCCTGCACAGCCAGGACAGCGACGAATACCCGACTGAAACCTACAGCCCCGCGCAACTCAAGACCCAGCGCCTGGAAGTGCTCGGCTGGGTGTTCTGGTGGGGCCACCTGCGCGATAGCCGCCCGGCTTGAGCGGCCGGGGTGATTTTTTGCTGGGCAGCTGCGGCCAATCCCAGTATGCTACGCCGCACATTCAGCCCCGGCGGCCCAGCCCGCCCGCGGCTTTGGCGCGGCACCCACAGCTAGCCCGCCATTCCCGGCCCCAGCGCCGGAACGACAATTTTAAGGCGGTTGCGGCTTACCAAAAATTAGCCAAACCCGTCCCCAAGGAGCCGGCCACAAGCCGGCTTTTTATTTGTCCGAAACAATCCTCCACTTTTTCAGATCCTAGAGAGCAGAGGCCAGCCCAGGCGAGCGCGACTCAAACGGCCTTAAAAATCCGGGCTGTAACGCACTGTAAACATCAGATTGCGCGGATCGCCGAAGCTGTTCGCCCCCCAGCTGTTGCTGATGTTCTGGTAGTAGCGTTTGTCGAAGGCATTGTTCAGGTTGGCCTGCAGCTTCCACTGCGCTGACGGCTGGTAGGCAAGCATGAAGTCGCTGACGCTGTCCCCCCCTTGCTTCACACCAAAGCTGGTGTAGGTGCGGCTCTGGGTGCGAAAGCCGCCGCCAACCGTCCAGCGTTCCAGCTCGCCGGGAAGACGATAGGAAGTGAAAACCTTGTACAGGTTATAGGGCGTCTGGCTGTCGAAGCGCTCGCCCTTCTCGGCCGAGTCGCTGGGTTTGGAGTACTCCGCCGCCGCATAGGTGTAGCCAGTAGACATCTGCCAACCCGGCGCTAGCTCACCCCCCACTTCCAGTTCCACACCGCGCGTACGCACTTCACCACTGGCCTCGTAGCAAGCGCTTACTCCAGGTGCACATTGCGCGGACGGCAGCGATTTGGCGAGGTTCTCCTGTACCAACTGGAACACGGCCGCACTGGCGTTGAGCGCGCCGCCGAAATACTCGCCCTTGATGCCAGCTTCATAGTTGGTGCCGGTTACCGGGTCCAGCAGGCTGCCGTTGGTGCCTTGAGCCGCCTGGGGTTTGAAGATACGCGTCCAGCTGGCGTAGACCGAATAAGTGTCATCCAGATCGTAGATCACGCCGGCGTAGGGGGTAATTTCCCGGGTGGCTTTGAAGTCATCCCCGAAGCTGTATTCACCGGAATGGGTGAGCTGCTCATACTCGTACCAGTCCAGACGCGAGCCAAGAATCAGTCGCAGATCGTCGCGCAGGTTGAATCGCACCGTGGCGTAGGTGCTTGATTGCTCCTCGTGTCCATCACGTGACCAGTTGTTGTCGATGGCGGGCTTGGGATACGCCTTGGGGTCGAAGTTCTGCGGATCGACAATCACATCCGAGCCAATGCCAGGGCCACCGGGACCATCGTTGGTTTCGTCGCGCCGCCAACTGGCGCCGACGACCAGTTCGTGGGTGGCGCCGAACAGGCTAAAAGGTCCGGTGGCGTAGGTATCGACACTCTTCTGGGTATGTTGGTAGGTGTAACGCCCAATGTTCAGGTGGTAGGCATTGTTTTCGTCGGTGTAGAAACTGCCACCGAGCATGTCCATGTCGCCACGCAACCAGGTCGTGTTCAGACGGAACTTCCAACCATTGTCGAGGCGGTGTTCGACCTCGGCGAAAACGCTGTGGTTTTTCTTGTTCCAGTAGGTCCAGTCTGGTGCCGTGCGCGCGGAGCGAGGGAAGTCGAAGAAGCTGCCGTCGGGGCGTGTAGGCAGGCCGTTCCAGTCAGCGCCGGGGTTGTCCTCACGGTTGTACCAGCCGCCAAATGTAAGGGTGGTGGCATCGTCCAGATCATACTCACCGATGCCGTAGAACAGCTGCCGCTGGTTGCCATAGGCGTCCACGAAACTGTTGCGATCCTGGTAGGCACCTACGAAGCGACCGCGCAGGGCACCGCTATCGTTCAACTTGCCGCTCACGTCGACTTCACCCCGGTAGTCGTCCCAGCGCCCCGCACTGCCGGTCAACGCCAACTGCGGCGTCACGGTTGGACGCTTGCGCACCAGGTTGAGGGTACCGGAGGGGTTACCTGCACCAACCATCAGACCGGAGGCGCCACGCACCACTTCCACACGGTCGTACATCGCTAGCGTCGAGGTGCCGAGGGTATCACTGTCGTAGGCCACGGGCAGGCCGTCGATCATGATGTTGTCGATGGCCGCGCCCCGGGAGTAGAACTCCGGACGCTCGCCGCCGGTCTTGCGCAGGGTCAGGCCCGGCGTGTAGGTGGCGATGTCTTCCAGTTTTTGCAGATTCTGGTCGTCCATGCGTTGACGGCTGACCACCGTGACCGACTGCGGTGTCTCACGCAGCGAGGACGCAAGCTTGGTGCCCACGCTCATGCTGCCGGTGGTGTAGGAGCCGCTGTGCTCGGTGACTTCGCCCAGTGCCGTGCCCTGCACCTGGATCGAATCCACCTCCAGCACGCCATCCTGCTGCGGCGCGGCCACCAGGTAGCTGCCGTCTGCGGTTTTCTGCAACCGCAACTTCGTCCCTCGCAGCAGTTGACCCAAGGCCTGCTGAACACTCAGTTCGCCATTGAGCGCCGGTGCCTGCAATCCCGAGGCTGTATCCGTGGCAAACAGGATACGCGTGCCGGTCTGCCGCGCCAGCGTATTGAGCGCCTGATCCAGCGGCTGCGAGGGCAGCGCCAACGGATAGCGCACCTGCTGGGCATGCAGGGTGGAGGCGAGCATCAAGCTGCTCGCCAGCAGCGAAAAACGCGCGAGGCCGAAGCGGCGCGAGGGTACGTTAGTGTCCATTGAACTCCCCAGTGACACGATCGAATGACGTTCACAGGGATAGGCGGATGGCACACCTGAAAGGGTGACGTCGGCTTTGAACTATTTTTTGCTCAGCGTGCGTTGACCACTACCCCGCCATCGGGCTGGCGACTTAGTTGCACCGGCAAGATGGACGGCAGCATATCGATCAACGACTCCACCGCCGCACTGTCGAACTCGCCAGAAACCCTCAAGCCCGCCAGGCGTGGGTCGCCCAGGCGAACCGGTGCCGCACGGTAGCGCTGAAGATCGACCAGCACATCCTGCAAGGGCGTGCCGTCGAAACTGAGCTTGCCGTGCTGCCAGGCGATGGCGCGATCTGCTGCCACAGTGTGCACCGCGCCCCGGCTCGAACCCGTAGCACTTATTTGCTGGCCAGCCTCCAGGTATTGCTCCGCCGAGGTCGAGCTGGAGACCGCCACGGCACCTTCGAGCACGGTAACCTGGACGCCACGTGCGTCGCTGCGCACGTTGAAGACGGTGCCGATGTCTCGCACAGCGACACCCTGGCTGCGCACAGTGAAAGGTTTTGGCCCATGCACCACGGTAAAGCTGGCCTCCCCCTGCACAAGCTCGACCTGGCGACTGCGCAGGCGCGTTTCCACCCGCAGGGTCGTGGCGCTGTTGAGCATGACACGGGTGCCGTCAGCCAATCGTACGGTGTCGCGCTGCCCGACCGCCGTGTGCAACGCTTCGCTATGCCATGCCGGGTCGGCCGCCCACAGGCCTAGGCTCAGCGCGAGCACAGAAAGACCGCCCACCAATACCTGCTTGCCCTTGCGCTGGCGTGCAGTGAGTGCCTTGGCTTCGGCGAGCAATTCACTGCGCGAAGGCACACGCGCCTTGAGCGCCTGTTCAAAGGGCTCCAGCGGGTCGCTGGACTGACTGTTGCGGCGCTTCATCGTCCCGCCAGTGCTCGCCGTGCCGGCTCCCAATCGTGCGCGATGGTGACCATTGCGCGCGACAGATGCTTGCCTACCATGTTCAGCGTAATGCCCAGTTCACGGGCTATTTCCTGGCGCGGCATGTCGTGGATGCGGTGCAGCAGAAAAACCTGACGCGCCCGAGCCGGCAATGCCTCGATAATTGCCAGCAGCGCGTCCAGCTGCTGCTCGAAGCTCAGTGCGCAGGCCCCATCGACGTCATGCACGTACCCATCGGGCACCTCGGCGGACAGTTCGAAATAGGTATTGCGGGTAGTGTCTGCGCGGCTGCGGTCGATGGCCTTGTTGAAGGACGCACGACGCAGAAAGGCCAAAGGCAGCCTGATGCTCTGCTTCGGCGGTTTTTCCAGTACCTGGACGCAGACGTCATGAACCACGTCCCGCGCAAACTGATTTCCCTGAAAACGACGGCGAATGTACTCGACAAGATCGTCGTAATGTAGAGCCAGCGCACCAATCAGTTCTGCGCTTGGGGGCACTCTGGTCATTGCATCCACTGCAATCAAATGAGATTGAGTCGCATTATATACGTATCGTTTCTCGTGGCTAGGAGGCGGTGAAAAATAGCCTGTCGTTCACACCGCCACGCCAATCCTGCCAAGCGTCATCTACTTTTACCTATCCGTTACTTGTCCTCACTGGAGGCCTCATGAAACTGATCGGCATGCTCGACTCCCCCTACGTCCGCCGCGTCGCGGTATCGCTGGAGCTGTACGGCATCAGCTTCGAGCACCAGCCACTGTCGGTGTTTCGCAATTTCACCGAGTTCGCCGCAATCAACCCTGTGGTCAAGGCGCCCAGCCTGGTGCTGGACGACGGCACGGTGCTGATGGATTCGACGCTGATTCTGGATTACTTCGAAGCCTTGGCCGCGCCTGCCAAAAAGCTCCTGCCGCAAGACCCGCTGGCCCGCACCAGCGATTTGCAGGTGATCGGCCTGGCACTGGCGGCCTGTGAGAAGTCGGTACAGATCCACTACGAACTCAACCTGCGCCCACAGGAAAAATTGCATGCGCCTTGGCTGGAGCGGGTGACCGGGCAGTTGCGGGCCGCCTATACGCAACTCGACAGTTTGCTTGCCGAACAGCCAACGAAGTACCCCAGCCTGCCCTTGAGCCAGGCAGAAATCAGCACGGCAGTGGCGTGGTCTTTCACCCGGTACGTACGCGCCGAGGCAGTTGCGGCCAGTGACTATCCCCACGTGCAGCGTTTGGCAGAGAAAATCGAAACGCATTCGGCAATGCTCAAGTACCCGATCGCGTAACGTCTTTCGCCAAGCCCTCGCGCAGCATCTGCACAAAGGCGTCCCTTGCCGGATGCCTTCCTGCCTGGGCATGCCAGTAGAAAACGTTGCTGATGGCCTTGAGTTCAGCGAACTCATGACCGGTCCAGCCGGCGCCTTTGCGGTATTGCTCGAAGATGCCCCTGGGCACCAGCGACACCCCGGCGCCAGCACTGACGCAACTGACGATGGCGCCATAGCTGGCAATGCCGACCATCGGCAGTTTCTGCCCGTGTTCAAGCAACCAGTGCTCCAATGCCGCACGATAGGGGCAACCTTCCGGCCACATGAAGATGGCCTTGCCCTGCAGGTCTGCGGCGCTGCGAATCGGCCCCAGGGACTCGGGGGCGATCAGCAGCAAGTCTTCCTGGTACATGGGCGTACGCTTGAGCAGTGGCCGCTCGACGTCGACCGCGACGATTGCTCCATCGAGCCGATGATTGAGCACGTCATCGAGCAGCTGTGACCAGGTGCCCGTGCTCAGTTCCAGCGAAACCTGTGGGAAGCGCGCATGGTATGCAGCCAGCAATCGCGGAAGCCGGCCACTGGCCGAGGACTCGATGGCGCCGATGCGCAAGCGCCCACTGGGCAGCGCCTGCGGGCTCAAGGCAGCCTTGGATTCTTCGGCCAGGGCGAGCATCTTGCTGGCGTACTCAAGGAAGGTTTCTCCCGCCGGGCTGATCTTCAAGCCCCGCCCTTGGCGAAAGAACAACGCTACGCCCAGTTCCTCTTCCAGCGCCTTGATCCGGGCGGTGATGTTCGACGGCACGTAGTGCAACACCTCGGCCGCACGGGCGATGCTGCCGGTGTCGCAAACCGTTTTGAACATGCGAATCTGCATCAGCTCCATACATCACCCAGAGTGAATATTCAGCTCAGTATAAGTCGATTGTGGTGAGCATAGGCCTTTCTGATACTGAAGCTCCCCGCCTCTGGAGCGACGCTCAATGCCACACGCCCAACCTCTGAAAATCGTCCTCGCGACTCTGTTTGTGGTGGCGTGCTGGGCCTATTCACCCACCGGCATCCATATCGCCCTGCAAGGTTACGAGCCAGGTCATCTGGCCCTGGCGCGGTTTATCGTGGCGTCGCTGTTCATGGCGATTGTCGCGGTGTGGCGAGGGATCAGCCTGCCGCGGCTCAAGGACCTGCCACTGTTGCTGCTGCTCGGGTTTTTCGCGGTGTTTGTGCACCATGTGGCGATTAACTTCGGCCAACGCGGGATCAGTGCAGGGGCGTCCAGTGTGCTGGCGCAGTCCACGCCCTTGTTCAGTGTATTGATTGCCTGTTTTATCCTGCGGCAGAAGATCAGCGCCCGGCACTGGGGCTGCCTGGTGCTGGGCATGCTCGGTGCGGCCATGGTCGTTGCCGCCGATAGCGCGGTAGCAGGGTTGAACGCCCATGGCCTGCTGGTGCTACTGGCCGCGCTGTCGTGGAGTATCTATTTCACCCTGCAAAAGCTTCACGGCCATCGTTACGACGGCTTGACCATGGTCTGCTACACCCTCTGGGCCGGCACGGCATTGTTGCTGGTGTATCTGCCGGGCCTGGCCGGCGCCGTGAGCGCCGCGCCACTGCAAGCAAACCTGGCCGTGCTGATGTTGGGTATTTTCCCCAGCGCCCTGGCCTACCTGGGATGGGCTTATGTGCTCAGCCACACAGAGGTCAGCCGGGCAACCATGGCGCTGTACCTGATCCCACCCTGCGCCATGCTGATCGCAGCTTTTCTGCTGGGTGAGCAGCCTGCGCTGCCGGTGATAGCCGGGGCTGTGGTGGTGTTGATCAGTGTGCTGGAATTGAATGCGCCATCAAGGCGTAGCGCTGTTCACTTGAAGGTTTGACAAGGTCGGCGAAGTTTCGGCACGCCGCAATTCGCTATCGATGAACTGCTGCAACAGCACCCGCCGCGGCCCATAGTCGGCCTCGACGGCCTGGCGCTTGATGCGCAACAGTTCATCGATTTCGGCGAGCATCTGTGGCTCGCTCAAGGTGCCCTCCAGCAGATCGGCAAAGGCGGTCGGCGGCATGCCCAGGCCCTGGTCGATCCAACGCACGGCCAACAGCGAGCGCAGCACGTAGAGGTACTTCTTGAAGCGCACCTGCACGCCCTGGAGGAAGTCGCGGTGGTTTTTTTTCGCCATCGACAGATAGTGGTGCCGCGCCGCCCGGGCACTGTAGAAGCTCAGCGCCAGCGCCCGCAGCGACTCCACCGCACCGGGCTCGGCGCGGTACACCAGCGGCGAGCCGAGCCACTCGAGCAGGGTCGGGTTGGAGTTGCGCAGCAGCTTCAGGGTCTTGCGCAGTTCCCAGCCGCTGATGTCCAGCTCGTCGGTCAGCGGCCGTTCGATCACGTCGCGCGGCTCGTCAACACGCAGGTACCAGTCCTGGCGCGGGACATAGATGAAACGCACGTCGTAGTCACTGTCGGTGGAGGCGAAGCCCCAGGCGCGGCTGCCGGACTCGCAGGCGTAGAGCACGGTGACGTCGTGCTCGCGCTCAACCCGGCGCAACTCATCAAGCACCCACTCGCGCATGGCGCCGGGCAATGGGTGACGTTCTTCCTTGTTCATGGTGTATCCCTTCCTATCCCTTTACGCACACCACCTGACGCAGGGTGTGCACCACTTCCACCAGCTCGCGCTGGGCTTGCATCACCGCGTCGATGTCCTTGTAGGCCATGGGGATCTCGTCGATCACGTCTTTGTCCTTGCGGCATTCGACATGGGCGGTGGCGCGCTGCTGATCCTCGACGGTGAACGCCTGCTTGGCCCGGGTGCGGCTCATGACCCGCCCGGCGCCATGGCTGCAGGAGCAGAACGCCTCTTCGTTGCCCAGGCCACGGACGATGAAACTTTTCGCCCCCATGGAGCCGGGAATGATCCCCAACTCGCCCTTCTGTGCCGACACCGCGCCCTTGCGGGTGACCAGCACGTCGTGGCCAAAGTGATGCTCGCGCTGCACATAATTGTGATGGCAGTTGACCGCTTCGAGGTTGGCCTCGAAAGGTTTGCCGAGCACTTTGCGCGTCGCGGCGATCACCGCGTGCATCATCAACGCACGGTTCTGTCGGGCGAAGTCCTGAGCCCACTCCACCGCTTCGACGTAGTCGGCAAAGTGCCGGCTGCCTTCTTCGAAATAGGCCAGGTTGCGGTCCGGCAGGTTGGCGATGTGCTGGCGCATGTCGGCCTGGGCCAGTTCGATGAACAGGTTGCCGATGGCGTTGCCGACCCCGCGTGAGCCGCTGTGCAACATGAACCAGACGCGGTTGGCTTCATCCAGGCAGACCTCGATGAAATGGTTGCCGCCGCCAAGGGTGCCCAGGTGCTGGCGGTTATTGGTTTTCTCAAGCTTGGGGTACTTGTCGGTGATCGCCTTGAAACGCGCCGCCAGGTCGCTCCAGGCATGGTCGGCCAAGGTCGGCACGCTGTCCCAGGCGCCCTGGTCGCGACGGCCGAAGGTCTTGCCGTGGGGCACGGCCTTTTCGATCGCCGAACGCAGGCCGTGCAGGTTATCCGGCAGGTCGCTGGCGTTCAGCGAGGTACGCGCGGCAATCATGCCGCAGCCGATATCGACACCCACCGCCGCCGGGATGATCGCACCCAGGGTCGGGATCACGCTGCCAATGGTCGAGCCCTTGCCCAGGTGCACATCGGGCATCACTGCCAGGTGCTTGAAGATGAACGGCATCTTCGCCGTGTTCAGCAGTTGTTCGCGGGCGCCGTCATCCACCGGGACGCCGTCGGTCCAGAGCTTGATCGGCTTGCCGCCGGCCACTTCGAGTATGTTCATGTTCGCACTTCCATTTTAGCTGTTGCTGCCGGGCTGCTTGAGCCCGGCAAACCTCATCCGGCCTTGATGCTGACCAGTCCATTCAACACCTGATCCAGGCCGCCGAACACCGATATCCGGTCGATGCGCTCGGCCACCCGCTCCAGGGTTTCCAACTCCTTCAGGCGCAGGGCCGTCGGGTTGTCTTCCATGACCTTCGCCGTGTTGAGCAGCGAGCGGGTCGCCGAGGTTTCTTCACGGCGGCGGATGACGTTGGCTTGCGCCGCTTTCTCCGCCTCCACCACTTGCGCCAGCAAGGCTTTCATCTCGCCTGGGAGGATGATGTCGCGCACCCCCAGGCCGCTGACTTCGATGCCGCTGCCGGCGAGTTTCTCCTGCAGGTACTGGCTCACCGAGTCGTCGATCAACTGCTTGTTCTCCAGCAGCTCATCAAGGGTGCGGGTACCCACCGCCGCCCGCAGGCCGAACTGCACCTCACGGTACAAATGCTCCAACGGCTTGCTCAACTGCGCGAACGCACCGAGCACATCGCTGTAGCGCCAGTTGGCCGCAAGGTTCAGGCGCAGGCTGACCTTGTCGCGGGTGAGGATTTCCTGCCCGCTGATTTCCATGGCCTGGATACGCATATCGACCATCTCGACGCTGACCTGACGGTTGAAGCGCCAGAAGCCGTACTGCCCGGCGCCGAGCAACTCTTCCACCACACCATCGACCTTCAACACACCGACATGGAAGGCCGGCACCGCCGCCAGCAACACCGCCTCCAGCCCGGCCAGGTTGCGGCCGCGCAGCTTCGGCTGGTTAAGCTGGGCCACCAGGGCGCCGTCCAGGCGATAGGTCTGGCTCAGGTCGATGCGCGGCAAGGTCTGCGCGCTCTGGCCCTTCCAGTACAGCTGGCGGCTGCCCGGGGCCAGCAACTCGACCAGGGCGCCATCTTCACAACGCAGGCCGGCTTCGTTTTCTGCCAGGTCCATGCGCTCGAAATACTGCTCGACCAGGGCCGGCTCGCTCTGGCGCAAGTAGCCTGCCAAGCGATGTTCGAACAGCGAAGTATTGAGGCTGAAGGTTTCTACCGTCAGCCGGTTTTGCAGGTCGAAACGCTTGTGCACGCCAGGTTCGAGGATCGACACAAAGTCGCCTTCACAGAACAGCAGGCCGCGTTCGTTCTTTTTCACGATAAAGCGTTTCAACAGTTTCATCTTGATCATCCTGTGCAATTAAGTCCTTGGTGCCGGTGTTGCCAAAATACCGAGCGCTGCGGGCGTGGCCCGGAGGAGTCGGTTGCCGGGACGTCCTGTCCATTGACCGCGTCCTGCGGTCCGGCAACTGCCTTGCTCCGGGCCCGGCCGACAAGCCGGGTAAATCAGCGGTGAGCGTGTGCGCGCCTTGCGCACCTTGCGCACCTTCCTGGCTACGCCCCACCGGCGGGTACAACATTCGAGATACCTTGGAGGGTATGTAAGGTTCGAGTCAGGCCTCGAGACCAGCGTCTCCGTGAGGAGCCACGCTATCGACTGCTCGTTGCGGCGGCGGCATGCACGACACCTACACCAGGGGTGGGCTCGTGCACCGGCGGAGACATAAACCCCGTCCCGTTGGCCAGCTTGGCGATGCGGTCGAGAAAGATATTGCGAGGGCCGTGCCAGGTTTTCCGAACAGCACTGAATTAATTTTTATCTTGTTGATTTATAAGGTTTTTATTTTTCATGTTGTGGATTTTCATTTTTCACCACCTCACAACCAACAACATTTTTATATACCATGGGATACGTACTTATCTTTTGAGCTAAACAGACATGAACAAGCGCAGCGTCGCCATCGGCTTTCTCGGCACCACCCTTGATCGCAACGGCAAAGGCGCGGCGCGCTGGCAGCGTTGGCGGCCGACCATCAGCCTGTGCCAGCAGGCGCACACGCCAATCGACCGCCTGGAGCTGATTCATGGCAGCAGCGCCCGCGACCTGGGCCTGGCCGAGCGCATCCGCGAGGACATCCAGAGCATCTCGCCGCACACCGAGGTGCGCCTGCAGCCCATGATCCTGCGCAACCCCTGGGACTTCGAGGAGGTCTACGGCGCGCTCCACGATTTCGCCAGCAGCTACCCCTTCGACACCGAGCACGAGGACTATCTGGTGCACATCACCACCGGCACCCACGTCGCGCAGATCTGCTGGTTCCTGCTCACCGAGGCGCGCTACCTGCCGGCGCGGCTGATCCAGACCTCGCCAGCGCGCGGCAAGCAAGACACGGCCGACCCGGCCGGCAGCAGCACGCTGATCGACCTGGACCTGTCGCGCTACGATCACATCACCTCGCGCTTTCAACGCGAGCAGGCCGACAGCCTGAACTTCCTCAAAGCTGGTATCGCCACCCGCAACGCCGCCTTCAACCGTTCCATCGAGCAGATCGAGCGCGTGGCCCTGCGCTCACGGGCACCGATGCTGCTGGTCGGCCCCACCGGTGCGGGCAAGTCCTTCCTGGCCCGGCGCATCTACGAACTCAAGCGCGGCCGCCATCAACTGGAGGGACGCTTTGTCGAGGTGAACTGCGCCACCCTGCGCGGTGACGGCGCCATGTCGGCCTTGTTCGGTCATAGCAAAGGCGCCTTCACCGGCGCCCAGAACGCCCGTGAGGGCCTGCTGCGCGCGGCTGATGGCGGCATGTTGTTCCTCGATGAAATTGGCGAACTGGGTAGCGACGAGCAGGCCATGCTGCTCAAGGCCATCGAAGAGAAACGCTTCTTCCCGCTGGGTTCGGACCAGGAGGTGGCGAGCGACTTCCAGCTGATCGCCGGCACCCACCGCGACCTGCGCAGCCGGGTTGCCGAAGGCTTGTTTCGTGAAGACCTGTATGCGCGCATCAACCTCTGGACCTTCGAACTGCCGGGGCTGGCCGGGCGCCGCGAAGACATCGAGCCGAACATCGATTTCGAACTGCAGCGTCACGCCCGCGAGCAGAACCGCCAGGTACGCTTCAACCTCGAAGCCAAGCGCCGCTACCTGGCCTTTGCCAACTCGCCGCAAGCACGCTGGGCCGGCAACTTCCGCGAGCTGTCGGCGTCAATCACGCGCATGGCCACCCTGGCCGACAGCGGGCGCATCGACGAAACCCTGGTGCTGGAAGAAATCGACCGCCTGCAGCTCGCCTGGGGCGTGGCACAATCCGCGGATCCGCTCGACGCACTGATGGGCGACAAGCCGCTGGATCAGTTCGATCGCCTGCAACTGCACGCTGTGCTCATTGCTTGCCGCAACGCCCGTACACTGTCCGAGGCCGGACGCCAGTTGTTCGATGTGTCGCGCCTGGAAAAAGAAAAGCCCAACGACGCCGATCGCCTGCGCAAATACCTGGCGCGTTTTGGCCTGGAGTGGAATCAACTCAAGGGCTGATCGGGGTGCTAAAATCCGCGCCCTCTTCGGCCGCACCTGGCCGAGCCCTACCGAAAAAGGACTCTCGGCCATGTCATTGCTGACAGCTACCCGCCTGCACCTCTGCTCCTTCGGCCTGCTGGCCGGCCTCAGCCTCGCTGCCACCACTGCCTACGCCGACGAAGCCAGTGACCAGGCCCTGCACAAGGGCCGCTGGCAAGGCATGGCCGCCATGGCCAACCTGTACCTCAATGACGCCACCCCGGCCGAATTCATGGATGCCGGCGACAAGGAAAAAAGCGAGCACGACAACTATGCCGGTGCCCTGGCCTTTTACCTGACCGCCGCACGCCTGGACCCGAAGAACGCCTTCGCCGCCTACCAGGCCGCTGCCGCACTGTCGGCCATGGACAGCCCGGAACTGGCCGCGCAATACCTCGACGAGGCGCGTGAGCGCGGTTTCTGGCAAACCGTGATCCTCAAGGAGGACGACGAACTGGAGCCGATGCAAAAAGACCCGGCCTACCAGAAGCTGCTGCAAGCCGCAGAAAAGAACTACCCAAGCCAAGCCAAGGATGCCGGCCTTGCTGCGTTCAGCATTCCTCAGGGCAAGGCCCCGGCAGGCGGTTGGCCGGTGGTGGTGTGGCTGGCCGGCTTCGGCACCGAAGGCGTCAACGGCACCAACATGCGCGCTGACCTGGTCGGCGAAAAGGCCGTGCTGGTGGCCCTGAACGGCACCCTCAAGCGCGACAACCATCAGTTCATGTGGCAACGCCAATCGGTCGAACCAACCGAGCAAGCGGTGGCGGCAGCCCTGAAAAAACTGGAAAAAGACACCCGCATCAACCGCTCGAAAGTCGCCTTGATCGGCTTCTCGCAAGGCGCCGAACACGCCGCCCACTTGATCGCCCAGTACCCGCAGAACTACAGCGGCGCCGTGCTGCTGTCGCCAGGCGGCTTCAAGATCCCGTTCACCGTGCAAAAGGCCAAGGACAAGCGCCTGGTCGTGGTCCATGGCGCCCAGGAGCATGAAAGCAACCTGCAACTGACGGCCTCCACCGAAAAAGCCTTCACCGGCAACAACCAGGTGCAGAGCCACGAACATCCTGAAGGCCACACCTTCCAGGACGACTGGCGCAAGGTCTACCCAGGCTACCTGGACTACGCCCTGGGCCTCTGAGCCCACACCAGACTTTGGTCGTAGCCCTGGGGCTTGCAAACATACTGGCACTCTGCTGTATGCTTGCAGGGTCTTCAGGGCGGGGTGCAAGTCCCCACCGGCGGTAAATCGAAAGATGAGCCCGCGAGCGCCTCGGCCTTTGGCCGAGGGTCAGCAGATCTGGTGAGACTCCAGAGCCGACGGTCATAGTCCGGATGAAAGAAGGCGTCAAGTCAGGGCCATCAGGCGCCCTGGCGCACGCATTTTGTTCGCCCTGAAACGTTCATCGATCTCTTACGAGGAGCGTTTCATGTCCCCTTTGCACCGCAAGCAATTCCCTAACGTCGCTGCCGCCGTCGATGCCTACAAGGCCGGTAAACCCGTGCTGTTGCTCGATGACGATGATCGCGAGGACGAGGCGGATATCATCGCCGCCGCCGAAAACATCAGCCTGCAGACCATGGCCATGATGATCCGCGATTGCAGCGGCATCGTCTGCCTGTGCCTGGATGAAGCCACGGTCGACGAGCTGTCGCTGGTACCCATGGTGCCGAACAACCGCGCCCGCCATGGCACCGGCTTCACCGTCACCATCGAAGCGGCTGAAGGCGTGTCCACCGGCGTTTCGGCCCAGGACCGCATCACCACCATTCTCGCAGCCCTCGATTCGACCGGCGATGACATGCGCATTGTCAGCCCTGGCCACGTCTTCCCGCTGCGCTCGCGCGATGGTGGCGTACTGACCCGCCGCGGCCACACCGAAGGCTCGGTGGACCTTGCCCGCCTGGCCGGCCTGCGCCCGGCAGCCGTACTTTGCGAGCTGATGAACCCCGACGGCAGCATGGCCCGTGGCGAGCAGGTGGCAGTTTATGCCAAACAATATTCGCTGCCGGTACTGACCATCGACGAGCTGGCCCGCTACCGTCAGGTCGCCGCCATGAGCCCGGCGCTGGAAAGCGCCTGAAAATTTTCTGTTCGAGAAAATTTACAGTCTGGTAGACAGCTACTAAGGTCATTGCAGAGGACTGAATCGCGGCTGATTCAAGGCAGTCGCATCGTGCTGAGCGGGTGCAGTCACATGCACCCGGATTTGCCTCTGTTAGGGGGTGGGAAGACGACTTCATGGGACGCCGCAAGCCAACCCGAAGTCGTCCCCACCCCTGATTTTTTCTGCCTTACTGCAAGCCCAACTGGCTGCGCAAAAAGTCGTGCAGGCCGACTGCGCTCTTTTTGTAGCCGTCGGCACTCAGGTGCACCAGATCCCCTCGGGCCAGGCCCGACGCTTGCCAGCCGTCAATCGAACACTGCCCGCCCATGTACGCCTGCCAGTCCCAGAACAGTGCGTTGGCCTGCTTGGCCGCCTGCCGCTGGATGCGGATCACCTGGGCCAGTTGCTGCGGCTGGCGTGCCGCACAACTGCGAGCCTTGCGCTGCTTGATCGAATCCGGCGGGCCGACCAGCAGTATCACCGCCTGCGGCAAGTCCTTGCGCAGGCGCTTGAGGGTATTGCGCAGTTGCGTCTGGTAGAGGCTGAGGTCAAGGGTGTCATCGAAGGCTTCGTTGGTGCCGTAGGCCAGGATCACCAGGTCCGGGCGCAGGGTCTTGAGGTTGTCCTGCCAGCCGGCCTGCCATTTGTCCTGCACCTCCAGACGCGCACCGTTGATGCCCAACGCCGAATAGATCACCCCGGCATTCTTCTGGTTCTGGATGTACCAGCCACCCAGCAGCGTCCCGGGCCGACTGTTGAGGGTCAGGTCCAGCGGCAGGCCAAGGTTGCCGACCTGCGGCCCGAAGCGCCATTGCCCCGCGGTTGCCGCCAGCATGCGCTGGTTGCGCCCGCGCCCGTCGCGCAGCACCAGGGTGCTGTTTTCCCGCGCCTGATACAGGGCCTGGACCCGATAACGCTGCGCGGTGGGCTCGCGGGCCTCGATGCGCACGCTGGGGTTAGCCGCCTTTGGCACTGACAGGTAACCACCGAGGGGGAACTGGGTGCTCTGCTGATTGCGCGCCGACACCAGCTCCCACTGACGCTTGGCGGTTTTCAGGATGACCTGCTCATAGCGCGTGCCCGGCACCGGCGAGGCGGCAACCAGGCCGATACCGCCGTCGCCGTAACGCGCTTGCAGCAGGCGGCGCATCTCGCCACTGAAGAGGTCGGCGGCGGTGTGCGAATCGCCGAACTGGATGATGTTTACCGGCGCGCGGTTGGCATTGCGAAACTTGCCCGCCAATACCGCCAGGTTGCCATCGACACGCTTGGCCGGGGCCTTGGCTGCCGAATTGACGGGTTTGGCCGTGGCATTGACCGCCGCCACCGGACTACAGCCCGGCAGCGCGCAGATCAGCAGGGTCAATCCCAGAATGTTGTGCAGTCGACGCATCAGTGTCCCGTTACTGTGAGGCCGGGAAAGGCGATCATCGAGAGAATCCGTTCCGAGATCAGCTTCTGTCCGGTGGGGGTGAAATGGATGCCGTCATCGACCCGGGTCTTGATCCGTTTGCCCTGGCTGCTCTGCAAGGTATAGGAGAAGCTATCGTCGTTGTAACCGAGCACCGGGTTCGCTGAGACGTAATGCTGCTGATACAAGCCGGTCTGCTGCTCGTACAGCCCGCTCAGGTACGCCATGGCCGTCGACAACTTGGGCTTTTGCATGTTCGGCGGCCCGACCCAGATCACCTGCACATTGTGCGCACGGGCCTGATCGAGAATCGAATCGATACGCTGGCGATAGGTCACCTCCCACTCCGGCGACTTGAAGCGCAGGAACGGCTTGCCCTTGCCTTGCGGCATGTCCCAGGGGTCGTTGGGGCCGAGGAAGATCACCATCAGGCGGATGTTCGGCTCGCTTTCCAGGGTCTTGGCCACAGTCTGCGGCCAGTTGAAGAACCCAGGATAAGCAAGACCGGTACTTTGCTTGCTGAGGTTGACGCTCTTGATCTGGTAACGCTTGCGCAGGCTGTTGGCCAGGTGCGGGGCCACACCCTGCATCAACGAATCGCCGACCAGGAACACTTCGTCACCTTCCGCCAGTGACACCACCGTGCCCGCTGCCCCAGGCACCTGGACAACCTGCGGAGCAGGTGCCGGCACGGGTGCGGCAAGCGGTGCGCTCGCAACCTTGGCAACAACCGGTGTGCTCACAGGGAGTTGCGCGGCAACCGGCGGTTTGTCCAGGTGGACCGGTACCACCGGCATCGGCGCCGGCAATTCGACTGTGTTGCTGGCCTCAACCTTGGCCAGCATTACCGGCTCGTCGCGTTGTTCCAGGTTGTCGATAAAACGGTCACGGGCATCGCCCAGGGCGTGGGTGAGATTGCCCCCAAGGCGCCAGGCCGGGCTCTGCCCAACTACCGGCAGCTCGCAGCTCTGGTGGTACTTCTGCTGGCAATAGAGGCTGATCGAATCCTGGTTCAGCCAGAACAACAGCAGTGTGGTCACGACAATGGCGTATAGGGCCTTGGCGGCGCCCCTCTGCGAGGACATCAGCCGACCGGCATTAGAAGCTTGCATAGATGAACCCCGGCACGCCCGATTGCGAAGCAAAAATGACCAAGGAAACGAACAGCCCCAGGGGTATCGGATACAACTGCCAGGGCAAGCGCGTGGTGGTGGCAAAGAACGTGCGCAACATCACCAGCAACTGCGGATAGACCGCGACATACAGCACGCTAACCAGCAATAGCAGACCGGTACTGGAGAGCAATCCATCGAGGCTCAAACCTTTAATACCGGCGAGCATGTCCATGGCTTCATCGAAACTGGCGCTACGAAAGAAGATCCAGGCAAAGGCCACGTAGTGGAACGTCAGCAAGCGCGCCGCCAAACCGGCACCCGGCCAGCGCATCGGTTGCGGCAGGATGTAGGTCGAAGCCTTGTACAGCGCCAGGCCAATACCGTGCAGCGCACCCCAGATGATGAAGTTGATGCTCGCCCCGTGCCACAAGCCGGAAACCAGCATCGCCAACAGCATATTCAGGTTGCCGCGCCATACACCCTGGCGGTTGCCGCCCAGAGGAATGTAGACATAGTCGCGAATGAACAGCGACAGGCTGATATGCCAGCGGCCCCAGAATTCCTTGAGGTTGTGCGCAGCATAGGGGGCATTGAAGTTGTCAGGCAGTCGAAAGCCCAACAGCAAGGCAATACCGGTGACCAGATTGGTGTAGCCACTGAAGTTGAAATAGATCAGGAAGCTGTAGCCATACACGCTGAGCAGGATCTGCTCGGGCGAATAGCTGCCCGGCGTCTCGAACACCGGGTCGACCCATTGGCTGGCCAGCCAGGCGCTGCAGAAGAACAGCTTGACCACCGCCAGGGCGATCAAGCCCAGCGCACGTTGCGGCTCCAGTACTTGGCGAATATCACTCGAGCAAATCTGCGGCAGCATGTGCTTGGCGCGATTGACCGGGCCGGCAATCAGACTGGGGAAGAACGCCAGGTACAGGGCCAGGTCGAACGGCGATGCCGAGGGCATCTCGCGGCGGTTGATCGACACCAGGTAGCTGACCGAATGAAAGGCGTAGAACGACAGGCCGATCGGCACTAGCACTTCGAGCACCGGCAAGGAAACGTCGAGCCCGGCGCTGGCCAGGGCGCCCTGCACGCCGCCGACAAAGAACTCCTGGTACTTGAACAGGTAGAAGCAGCCCAGTACCAGCAGCAATACCAGCAAGTAGCTGAAGCGTCGGCCGGGATAACGCTCACCGACCAGGCCGAGCAGGTACACCAGGGCGCTATAGCCGAGCAGGATATACAGGGAGTTGAAGCTGAAACTGGCCACCAGACCGTAACTGGCCGCCAGCAGCAGGACGTTCTGCAGGCGAACGCTCCAGCACACGCTCCAATAGACGATGAAAAACAGTGTGAAGCAGAGGCCGAACTCGATCGAAAGGAAGCTCACAACGTAGTCCATTACGTGACAACAGAAATAGGAGGCTTCACCGCCAGAAACTCACGGGGTAAAGCGGGCGCGATTATGGCAGAGAGCCATAAGCCCTCACAATGCGAGCCCTGTAGAAAAATCAAGACTTCGTCATCAGGCTTTGTGCAACAGAATGCGACGAAAGACCACCCCTGGCGATTTGCTCCCCCCGCCCCGCTCTGCTAGTGTCGCGCCGTTTATAACGCCACCGAGACAGCCGCCATGGCCCGAAAAAAAGCCTCCATTGATTTCGAGCAATCCCTCGCCGACCTGCAGGTCCTGGTCGAGCGCCTGGAGAACGGCGAGCTGTCGCTGGAAGACTCGCTGACCGCCTTCGAACAGGGCATCAGCCTGACCCGCGACTGCCAGAGCGCCCTGGCCCAGGCCGAACAGAAGGTTCAGGTGCTGCTGGAACGCGATGGTGAATTGGCCGCCGAACCTTTCGACGCAGACCAGCCAGAATGATCGCCGCCTACCAGGCCAACTGCCAGGCACGGGTCGATGCCGCCCTCGAGCAATTGTTCGTCGCGCCGTCGGTTGAGCTCACCCGCCTGTACGAGGCCATGCGCTACAGCGTGATGAACGGCGGCAAACGGGTTCGTCCTTTGCTCGCCTACGCTGCCTGCCAAGCCCTTGGCGCAGCGCCGGAACAGGCCAACGGCGCGGCCTGCGCGGTCGAGCTGATTCACGCGTATTCCCTTGTACATGACGACCTGCCGGCCATGGACGATGACGACCTGCGTCGCGGCCTGCCAACCACCCACAAAGCGTTTGATGAAGCCTGCGCAATCCTCGCTGGCGACGGCCTGCAGAGCCTGGCCTTCAGCGCCCTGCTCGACCCGCAGTTGAGCCCGCAGCAAGACAGCATCCGCCTGGCCATGGTTCAGGCCCTGGCCATGGCGGCGGGCCCGGCCGGTATGGTGGGCGGCCAGGCCATCGACCTTGGCTCGGTGGGCCTCAAGCTCGACCAGACGGCACTGGAGTTCATGCACCGGCACAAGACCGGCGCGCTGATCGAGGCCAGCGTCAAACTTGGCGCCCTGGCCAGCGCCCGCGCCGACCAGATCCAGCTCAAGGCGTTGCAGACATACGCACAGGCCATCGGCCTGGCCTTCCAGGTTCAGGACGACATCCTCGATGTCGAGAGCGATACCGCCACGCTGGGCAAGCGCCAGGGCGCCGACATCGCCCGCGACAAACCGACTTACCCGGCCCTGCTCGGCCTCGATGCAGCCAAGGCCTATGCCCTGGAGCTGCGCGACCATGCCCTGCATGCCCTGCGTCCGTTTGACGCGGCGGCCGAGCCGTTGCGCGAATTGGCGCGTTATATCGTTGAACGGCGCAACTAAGCAACGCGGGCCTGTGGGAGCCGGCCTTGCCGGCGATAGGGGCCAAAGGCCCCTGCTTTAGCACTCAATGGGCAGCCATTACCGCAATAAGGTAAACTGCCGCCACTTCATATCTATAACGATTCGCCTGATGCCCACGACGTTTCAAGAGATCCCCCGCGAACGCCCGGTCACGCCGCTGCT
Organism: Pseudomonas rubra; assembly: GCF_028656935.1. Lineage (GTDB taxonomy): Bacteria > Pseudomonadota > Gammaproteobacteria > Pseudomonadales > Pseudomonadaceae > Aquipseudomonas > Aquipseudomonas rubra. The sequence goes on along the minus strand of NZ_JAMDGZ010000017.1, from coordinate 59,588 downwards.
TGACCGTGCCGATACGCCTGCCGGCCTGCGCCGCCTGGCTGAAGCCGACCTGGAGAACCTGGCCGACGAACTGCGCCAGGAACTGCTCTATACCGTTGGTCAGACCGGCGGGCATTTCGGTGCCGGCCTGGGCGTCATCGAGCTGACGATCGCCCTGCACTACGTCTTCGATACCCCGGACGATCGTCTGGTGTGGGACGTCGGTCATCAGGCCTATCCGCACAAAATCCTCACCGGTCGCCGCCAGCGCATGAACACCCTGCGCCAGAAGGACGGCCTGGCCGCTTTCCCGCGTCGCGCCGAAAGCGAGTACGACACCTTCGGCGTCGGTCACTCCAGCACCTCGATCAGCGCAGCCCTGGGCATGGCCATCGCCGCCCGCCTGCAGAACGATCCGCGCAAGTCGATTGCCGTGATCGGCGACGGCGCGTTGACCGCCGGCATGGCGTTCGAGGCGTTGAACCACGCCCAGGAAGTCGACGCCGACATGCTGGTGATCCTCAACGACAACGACATGTCGATTTCGCGCAATGTCGGCGGCCTGTCCAACTACCTGGCCAAGATCCTCTCCAGCCGCACCTACTCGAGCATGCGCGAGGGCAGCAAGAAGGTCCTCTCGCGCCTGCCTGGCGCCTGGGAAATCGCCCGCCGCACCGAAGAGTACGCCAAGGGCATGCTGGTCCCCGGCACCCTGTTCGAAGAGCTGGGCTGGAACTACATCGGCCCGATCGATGGCCACGACCTGCCGACCCTGATCACCACCCTGCGCAACATGCGTGACCTCAAGGGCCCGCAGTTCCTGCACGTGGTGACCAAGAAGGGCAAGGGCTTCGCCCCGGCAGAGGTTGACCCGATCGGTTACCACGCGATCACCAAGCTTGAGCCTGTGGACAAACCCGCCGCTGCGCCGAAACGCGCCAGCGGACCGAAGTATTCCGCCGTGTTCGGCCAATGGCTGTGCGACATGGCCGCAGCCGACCAGCGCCTGGTCGGCATCACCCCGGCAATGAAAGAAGGCTCTGACCTGGTGGCCTTCAGCGAACGCTACCCTGAACGCTACTTCGACGTTGCCATCGCCGAACAGCACGCCGTGACGCTGGCTGCGGGCATGGCCTGCGAAGGCAGCAAGCCGGTGGTGGCGATCTATTCGACCTTCCTCCAGCGTGCCTACGACCAACTGATCCACGACGTCGCGGTGCAGAACCTCGACGTGCTGTTCGCCATCGACCGCGCCGGCCTGGTCGGTGAAGACGGCCCGACCCACGCGGGCAGCTTTGACCTGTCGTTCCTGCGCTGCATCCCCGGCATGCTGGTGATGACCCCGAGCGACGAGAACGAGTTGCGCAAGATGCTCAGCACCGGCCACCTGTACAACGGTCCGGCAGCCGTACGCTACCCACGCGGCAGCGGCCCGAATGCACCGATCGAGAGCAACCTTGAGCCACTGGAAATTGGCAAGGGCATCGTTCGCCGCCAAGGCAGCAAGGTCGCCCTGCTGGTGTTTGGCGTGCAGTTGAGCGAAGCCCTGAAAGTTGCCGAGTCGATCGACGCCACCGTGGTCGACATGCGTTTCGTCAAACCGCTGGATGAAGCCCTGGTGCGCGAAATCGCCGGCAGCCACGAACTGCTGGTAACCGTCGAAGAAAACGCCATCATGGGTGGCGCTGGCGCTGCGATCAGCGAGTTCCTGGCCCGCGAAGCGCTGCTCAAGCCGGTGCTGCACCTGGGGCTGCCGGACGTGTATGTCGAGCATGCCAAGCCTGCCCAGATGCTCGCCGAGTGCGGCCTGGATGCCGCCGGGATCGAAGCCTCGGTGCGTCAGCGGATGCAACTGCTCGGTCTTTGAGACCTCATCGCGGGGCAAGCCCGCTCCTACAGTGTGGGAGCGGGCTTGCCCCGCGATAGCAATGGAACTGCCATGAAATCCCTGCGCTTTGCCCCCCTTCTGCTACTGCCAACCACCCTGCTGGCCGACCCCATCGACCGCGAAAGCGCCCTGAAGCTGCCCAACACGCTGATCAGCGCCAACCGCCAGGTCGAAGACCGCACGCAAACCAGCGCCGCCAACACGGTCTTTACCCGTGACGACATCGATCGCCTGCAGCCTTCCAGCGTCACTGACCTGCTGACCCGGGTGCCGGGTGTTCAGGTTGCACCTACAGGCGGGCGCGGCAGCGTGCCGGGCATCTACATCCGCGGCAGCAAGACCGCGCAAAGCCTGGTGCTTGTGGACGGTGTGCGGATTGCCAACGCTACCTCCGGTGATAGCGGCCTGCAGTTTCTAAATGTCGACCAGATCGAGCGCATCGAGGTACTGCGCGGTTCACGCTCGGCGGTCTACGGTAGCGATGCCATCGGCGGCGTCATCCAGATCTTCACTCGCCGTAGTGCTCAACAAGGTCTGCAGCCACGTCTGCGTTTGGCTGCTGGCAGTGACCAGACCTGGCAGCGCAGCCTGGGTGTTTCCGGTGGCGATCAGAGTACCCGCTTCAATCTTGGCGCCAGCCTTGATGAAAGCGCCGGAATCAATTGGAGCCACACCTCCTACCCCAGTGATGGCGACCATGACGCCTATCGCAACAAATCGGTCAATCTGAGCCTGAGCCACAGCTTCAATGACAGCATCGAGGCGGGTCTGAACCTGCTCGACAGCCGGGGCCGGAGCGAGTACGACAACCCGTACGGACGCTTCGACATGGACACTTTCCAGAGCTTCGGCCAGGCCCCCTATACCGATTACAACGTCAGTAGCCTGGGAACTTATCTCGGCGCTCAGATCAATGAGAGCTGGTATTCCCGCCTGGAGTTTGGCCATAGCGAAAACCGCGACAAGAAGCGCGACAAACTCAGCACCGACGCCAGCGAATTCAACACCTATCGCGACTCCGCCACTTGGCAGAACGACCTGACTTTCGATGAGCAGAACAGCTTGATGCTTGGCGCGGACTGGTACCAGGATCGCGTGCATGGCAGTACCGACTTTGACGAAGACAGCCGCTGGAATCGTGCCGCTTTTGCTCAGCACCGTTTCAAGGGTGAAGGGTTCGCCACCGAAGTCGGCTTGCGCCGCGACCAGAACCAACAGTTTGGTGGTAAGAACACCTGGAGCGGCAGCCTCACCGTGCCGGTCAACGTCGATAACGACCTGCTGCTTTCCTACAGCGAAGGCTTCCGTGCGCCCACGTTCAACGACCTGTATTACCCCCAGTACAGTAATCCGAACCTCAAGCCTGAGCGCTCGAAAAGCTACGAGTTGCAGTGGCGCAGCCAGTTGAGTGAAGACAGCCGACTTGAAGCTTCGATTTATCGGACAGACCTGCGCGATGCGATCATTTTCGGTGAAGGCTCTATCCCGAGAAACGTTGCCTCAGCGCGAGTGAATGGCTTCGAAGCGGCGCTGCACCAGCAATGGTTCGGCTGGCAAAGCAACCTGGGGCTGGCGCTGATCGACCCGCGTGATCGCGACAGCGGCCATACCCTGGCCCGGCGAGCCCGTAGAACACTGAGCCTGGACCTTGATCGGCAATTCGATCAATTAGGCCTGGGCGCCAGCTGGCAAGCGGTGAGCAGCAGCTACGACAATGAAGCCAACAGTAGCAAGTTGGGCGGCTACGGCCTGCTCGGGCTGCGTAGTAGCTGGACCCTTAACCGCGAGATCAAGCTGGACTTCAAGCTGGATAACCTCCTCGACAAGGCCTACTCGCGCGCCCTGTACAACTACGAAGGCGCGAACTACGGCTACCGCGAAGAAGGCCGCACCTGGCTACTAGGCGTTACCTGGACGCCGGCGCTTTAGCCTGCAGCAGTTCGCACAATTTGGCCGTCGCTTCGATCATCTGCCCGCTGGGGCGCTCCAGGCCTTTGTCCGGCACCTGCAACAGAAGGCCATCACGCACGGCGGCGACGTGCGGCCAGGCCTTCCAGGCATCAAGCTGGAGCAGATCGGGGGCAAGGATCACCTGGGGGTTGCGCGCCAGCACCGTCTCCAGGTTGACCTGTGGCGCCGGCTGGGCGAGGTCGGCAAACACGTTGCGCGCACCACATACGCTCAGGGCGTCGGAGATGATCTGAGCGCCACCCACGGTGTACAGCGGCTTGTCCCAGACTTGATAGAACACTGTCAACGGACGTTCACGGCGGTACTGCTGACGCAACGCGGCAAGGCGCTTGCGCAAGGTTGCGGCCAACTGCCCGGCTTGTTCCTTGCGCCCGATGCGCAGGCCAATTTCGTTGACCTGCGTGACCAGGTCATCCAGCTCATGCACCTCGACGCGGTACAAAGGAATCCCCAACCGCTCGAGCTGGTCACGCTGGGCCGCAGGCACGCTGCCTGGCCAATACAACACAAGATCCGGGCGCACGCTGAGCAGGCGCTCCATGTCCAGTTGGCCATATCCGCCAACCAGCGGCACCTCGGCCAACTGCGCAGGACGCTCGCGCCACTCGGCCATGCCCACCAGCAAGTCGCCAGCGTTCAGGTCGAGCAGGATTTCGCTGATTGACGGCGCCAGGCTGACCACCCGCGGCGCTGCCGCCAGCGGCATGCCGAAGGCCAGCAGCAACAGCCACAGATAGCGACGCATCAGCCGAGCTGGCGAGGGATACGGTAGAGGTAGAGCAAGACCAGGCTGGAGATGGCCAGAAGGATCTGCGGCACGGCCTCAAGGCCGACGAACACCGACAGTGCGGCGATCCACGCCGGCAGGCAGGCGAACAGCATGCCCAGGCGACGGATGCGCGCCAGTTCGATCCAGGCCACAGGCTCGTCGTCTGTGTTCAGGGCCTTCTGGGTAGCGATCAGCCCATGCTTGTAGGCGCCAAAACGCGGCAGGCTGAGAAACATCGAGGCCACGCCGGCGATGAACATCGGCATGGCCAGGGTCGGGATCAGTGCCTGCACGCCGCCAAAGGCCCAGGCAAACACCAGCAATGGCACCAGCGCCACTGCCAGGTATTGCCACCAGGCCAGTTCCAGGCGCCGGCGAACCTGGGCGCGGGTCACGCCCGGCCGGCCTCGCCCTGGTGCTCATTGCCCATCATATGGCCGAGCTTACCGGCCTTGGTCGCCAGGTAGTGCTTGTTGTGCGGGTTGTGGCCGGTGTGTAGCGGCACGCGCTCGGCAACCGGGATACCCATGCCGGTGAGGGCCTTGACCTTGCGCGGGTTGTTGGTCATCAGGCGCAGCGACTTGACTCCCAGGTGCTCGAGCATTGGCTGGCACATGCCGTAGTCACGCTGATCGGCGGCAAAGCCCAGGCGCTCGTTGGCTTCAACGGTGTCAGCGCCGCCGTCTTGCAGTTCGTAGGCGCGGATCTTGTTCAGCAGGCCAATGCCACGGCCTTCCTGACGCAAGTACAGCAGCACGCCGCGGCCTTCGCGGGCAATCGCCTGCAGCGCTGCTTCGAGTTGCGAGCCGCAGTCGCAACGCTGGCTGAACAAGGCGTCGCCGGTCAGGCATTCGGAATGCAGGCGCCCCAGCACCGGCTGCCCGTCGGCCACATCACCCAGGCTGAGCACGACGTGCTCGCGGCCGGTGGCTTCATCGAGAAAACCATGCATGGTGAAGGTCGCAAACGGGGTAGGCAACTTGGAAGCGGCAACAAAAACGACGGGCACGTTGTGCTCCTGATCAGTAACTTGAAAATTGACGTGGGGCGATTGTATCAGCAGCGTGGCAGCGCTGCTTAGGCTGAATTATCGAGCAAACAGATCGAGAAGTTCGATGTCGCCTACGGATGCTTGCCTTCACCATCGAACGGATACGGCTGCTGCCAGCGCTCGAAGATCGCCCGCAACTCGCCACTGGCAACCAGTTTGTCCATGCGTTGATCGAACAAAGCACGTAGTGCCTTGCCCTCGGCGGTACGGCCAAAAGCCAGGTACAGCGGCAGCTCAACCAGGTGACTGCGGCGGAACAACTTGGGATCGGGCGCCTGTTCGAGGACATAGTCAACTTCAGTCAGGGCATCAATGTAGAAATCGACACGATCATGCTCAAGCATCGGCAAGATCCCCTCGCGGCGCTGGATTTCGCGAAAATGCTCGACGTTGGGCAAGTAGTTCTTGTAGTCATAGCCTCGCACCCAGGCCAGGCGATACCGGCCAAGGGTCTGCGGGGTGGGCACGGGACGACTGGCCAGGCCCAGGGCATAGATATGGTCCATGTCGAAATACCAGCGCGGGTACAGGTTGTCGGCGTTCTCTTCGCGATAGGAGCCGACCCAGGCATCCGCCTCACCGCGCTTGACCAGGCCTACCGCCCGGCTGTACGGCGCACTCAGGGTGCGAACCTTGACGCCGACCGGCTCGAACACCTTGCGCAGCACGTCCCAGGCCAGGCCGCTGCCATCGGCATTGGTGTAATCGAGCCACTCCTCACTGACCAGACGCACCTGGCCGGGTGTCGCCGGCGGCGCATCGGCCGCCTTGACCACACTGGCCGCCAGGACCAGCAACAACAGCAACAGCCGCCATCCCGTCATCGCCCCGCTCCCTTAGGTGAAACTCCATACCAGAAGCTGCATGCCCAGCCAGGCAAACACCCCTGCCAACACATCGTCGAGCATGATCCCGACCCCGCCATGCACATGGCGGTCGACCCAGCGAATCGGCCAGGGCTTGAGGATGTCGAAGAAGCGGAACATCAAAAAGCCCGCCAGCAGCCACTGCCAGCCTTCAGGCACTAGCCACAGGGTGATCCACATGCCGACCATCTCGTCCCAGACGATCCCTTCATGGTCATGCACTTTCAAGTCATCGGCGACTTTGCCGCACAACCAGAAGCCAAACAGCATAGTCAGGCCGAGCATCAGCCAGTAGCCCCAATCGGGCATCATCTGCCACAACGGGATAAAAGGTAGAGCTACCAGCGAGCCCCAGGTTCCCGGCGCCTTGGGCAAGGTTCCGGAACCGAAGCCGAAGGCCAGGAAATGCCAGGGATTGCGCCAGACCGACGGCGGAACGAACTCCGCAGGCACCTGTTTGGGGTGATCCGTCACGGTGTCTCCTTAAAATGTTGATAGCCCCGGGTGTCCGGGGTGATGTCCTGGCCACGGCCATCGATCAGGCTGACACCACGGCCGGCAGTGACGCGGCCCACCACCCGGATCGGCCAGCCGGCGCCCAGCAACGGCGCAAGCTCGGCTTCGGGCAGGGTGAAGGCCAGCACGTAATCATCACCACCGGCCAGCGCCGCCTGCTGCGCGCCTTGCCGGCCGAGAAACGTCTGCAGGGCCGCCGACAACGGCAGGCGCTCCAGTTCGACCTGCAATGCCACCTGCGAAGACTTGGCAATGTGCCCACAATCCGCCAGCAAACCATCGGAAATATCCAGCGCCGCCGTGGCCTTGCCGCGCAGAGCCTGACCCAGCGCCAGTTGCGGCTGCGGCGACCAGTAGTGGGCTAGTAGAGGGTCGGCCTGGCCGGCATCGGCCGAACGCTCGCCGAGCACCAGCGGCAAAGCACCCGCCGCATTGCCCAGGTCGCCACCGACGCACAGCAGGTCGCCGACCTGCGCGCCACTGCGCGTCAGGGCAAGGCCGCCCGGTGTGCGGCCGAACACGGTGATGGTCAGGCTCAATGGGCCACGGGTGGTATCCCCGCCAATCAGGCTCAGTTGGCAACTTTCGGCCATCTGGTTCAAACCGCGGGCATAGGCTTGCAGCCAGTCGGCGTGAACCGTGGGCAGGGTCAGGGCCAGGGTAAAGCCGATGGGCGTGGCGCCCATGGCAGCCAAGTCACTGGCAGCAACGGCCAGCGAACGCTGACCGAGCAGAAAAGGGTCGCAGACAGCCGGGAAATGCACCCCGGCTACCAGCGTATCGGTGGAGATCGCCAGCTGTTCGCCCGATGGCACGCTGAGCAAGGCGCAATCATCGCCTATGCCCAGCACCACGCCTTCACCGCCTTGCGCACAGGACGCGGCGGCGAAGTAATGACGGATCAGCTCGAACTCACCCATTGGCACAGAGCGCCGAGATCAGCGCTTGAACGCCTTGACTTCGGCTTCACGCAGCCGCGGTGCAAGCTTGTCGAGCACACCGTTGACGAACTTGTGACCGTCGGTTGAACCAAAGACCTTGGCCAGCTCGATGCCTTCGTTGATCACGACGCGGTACGGCACATCGGCACGCATCATGAACTCCCAGGTGGACAGGCGCAGCACCGCCAGTTCAACCGGATCGAGCTCTTCAAGCGCCAGGTCCAGGCACGGCTTCAGCGCTTCGTCGATCTCGGCTTTTTTCGCCGGAACCCCGTGCAGGATCTCGCGGAAATAGGCGCCATCGATATCGGTGAAATCGTTATCGACCCGGAACTGCGCTTCGACTTCGTTCAGCGAGTGCTTGGCCATGTGCCACTGGTACAGCGCCTGGGTCGCAAGCTTGCGGGCTTCGCGACGTTTGGCGCTCTTCGAGGGCTTGCCAGCATCCGCAGGTTTCGGATCACGCGGGTTGAAACGATCGCTTTCGTCGCTAATCACTTGGCCTCCAACTGCGCCAGCAGGCTGACCATTTCCAGAGCGGACAGGGCAGCTTCGGCGCCCTTGTTGCCGGCCTTGGTGCCGGAACGCTCAATGGCCTGTTCGATCGAATCGACAGTCAGGACACCGAAGGAGACGGGCACGCCGAACTCCATGGAGACCTGGGCCAGGCCCTTGGTGCATTCGCCCGCAACATATTCAAAGTGCGGGGTACCGCCACGGATCACGGCGCCCAGGGCAATGATCGCGGCATATTCGCTTTGCTGGGCGACCTTCTGTGCCACCAGCGGGATTTCGAAGGCACCCGGGGCACGGATGATGGTGATGTCGCTTTCGCTCACACCGTGGCGAACCAGGGCGTCAACAGCACCGCTCACCAGGCTTTCGACGACGAAGCTGTTGAAGCGGCCAACCACCAAAGCATAGCGACCTTTGGGGGCAATGAAGGTACCTTCGATGGTCTTCAGGGTCATTGCGGAGTTCTCATCTTAAAGAGCCAGGCCGCAAACGGGCGGCCTGTGGGGGTTTGGGACACGAATGGCAGCGCGACAAACTGCCTGCTTTATTCGGAGGGCACGTATTCTACAACTTCCAGATCGAATCCGGATATCGCATTGAACTTCATTGGCGAACTCATCAGGCGCATTTTGCGCACGCCAAGGTCGCGCAGGATCTGCGAGCCTGCACCCACAGTGCTGTAGGTGGTCGGGGGTTTCGCCTGCGCGGTGGTATCGGCGCTTTCGCGGATATGCGCCAGCAGCACGTCGCCATCAAGCGGGTGGCCCAGCAACAGCACAACACCACTGCCGGCGTCTGCAACGGCGCTCATGGCCGCACGCAGGCTCCAGCGGCCCGGTTGCTTGACCATCAACAGGTCGCGCAGCGGGTCCATGTTGTGTACCCGTACCAGGGTCGGTTCTTCGGCGCAGATGTTGCCCAGGGTCAGGGCCATGTGCACATCGCCCTCGACCGAATCACGGTAGGTGACCAGGTTGAACTGACCCAGTTCGCTGTCCAGCGGCTGCTCTGAAACCCGCTGAACGGTACGTTCGTGGATCATCCGGTAGTGGATCAGGTCGGCAATGGTGCCGATCTTGATGTTGTGTTCGGCGGCGAAGGTCTCAAGCTCGGCGCGACGGGACATGGTGCCGTCGTCGTTCATCACCTCGCAGATCACTCCGCTCGGCTCGAAACCGGCCATGCGTGCCAGGTCGCAGGCCGCTTCGGTGTGACCGGCACGGGCCAGGGTACCGCCGGGCTGGGCCATCAGCGGGAAGATGTGGCCGGGGCTGACGATGTCTTCGGCCTTGGCATCACGAGCGGCAGCGGCCTGCACGGTGCGCGCGCGGTCGGCGGCGGAGATGCCGGTGGTGACGCCAGTGGCGGCTTCGATCGAGACGGTGAACTTGGTGCCAAAGCCCGAGCCATTGCGCGGCGCCATCAGCGGCAACTTGAGCGTTTCGCAGCGCTCGCGCGACATCGGCATGCAGATCAGGCCGCGCGCGTGCTTGGCCATGAAGTTGATGTGCTCGGCCTTGCAGCATTCGGCGGCCATGATCAGGTCGCCTTCGTTCTCGCGGTCTTCGTCATCCATGAGGATGACCATTTTGCCCTGGCGGATGTCTTCAACCAGTTCTTCAATGCTGTTGAGCGCCACGGGGCACCCCCTTTCAAATCAGGATTTCAGGTAGCCGTTGGCGGCCAGGAAACTTTCGGTGATGCCGCCACCCTGGCTTGGCTCGGCGGCCTTGTCGCCCAGCAGCAAACGCTCCAGGTAACGGGCCAACAGGTCGACCTCAAGGTTCACCCGACGACCTGGACGGTAGTCGGCCATGATGGTTTCGGCCAGGGTGTGCGGGACGATGGTCAGCTCGAATTCGGCGCCATCGACGACGTTCACCGTAAGGCTGGTGCCATCGACGGTGATCGAGCCCTTGTGGGCAATGTACTTGGCCAGCTCTTTGGGGGCGCGGATGCGGAACTGGATGGCACGGGCGTTATCGCTGCGCGAGACCACTTCGCCGACACCGTCGACGTGGCCGCTGACCAGGTGGCCACCCAGGCGGGTGGTCGGTGTCAGGGCTTTTTCCAGGTTGACCCGGCTGCCGCTCTTGAGCTCGTTGAAGGCCGTGCAGTCGAGGGTTTCGCGGCTGACGTCGGCCCAGAAGCCATCGCCAGGCAGCTCGACGGCGGTCAGGCACACACCGTTGACGGCGATGCTGTCACCCAGTTTGACGTCGCCCAGGTCGAGCTTGCCGGTTTCGACATACACCCGCACGTCACCGCCTTTTGGGGTCAGGGAACGGATGCTGCCAATCGATTCGATGATGCCGGTGAACATGAAGTCCTCCTCGAGAACAGGGCTGCGCGTGGCGCTAGCCGCAAATTATACGCCGGGCGCAGGCTTGGGAACCGCAGTGACTCGCCAGTCATCGCCTACTGCACGCATTTCGGTGATTTTCAAATGGGGCGCCTGGCGCATGGTTTCCAGCGGCCAGTCGAGCAACGGTCGGGCACTGGAGCCCAGAATGCGCCCGGCGACAAAAATCTGATACTCGTCGATCAGGCCCTGGCGGGCAAAGGCGCCGACCAGGCCGGCGCCAGCTTCGACCAGTACCTCGCTGGCACCGCGAGCAGCCAGTTCGAGCATCAGCGCAGGCAGATCGACACGGCCATCGCTGCCCGGCAGACGCAACAGCTCATGGCCGGCCTGGGCATACGCCGCGTCGACTTCGGCGGCGGTCACCACCAGGGCCGGCCCGGCTTGAAAGAACGGCGCGTCAAGCGGCACGCGCAAACGGCCGTCGATCAACACCCGCAGCGGTGGACGGGCGAGGGCCAGGGCGGTGGTTTCCGGGTCCAGGCCAAGCTCGTCGCCGCGCACGGTCATCCGCGCGTTGTCGGCCAGTACGCTTTCGGCGCTGGTCAGGACCACGCTTGAGCGCGCGCGCAAACGCTGCACCGCCGAGCGTGCGGCCGGGCCGGTGATCCACTGGCTCTCACCACTAGCCATGGCCGTACGGCCATCCAGGCTCATCGCAAGCTTGGCCCGTACGAACGGCAGGCCGTGCTCCATGCGCTTGAGAAAGCCCGGGTTCAGGGCCCGGGCTTCGCCTTCGAGCACACCGCTGGCCACCTCGATGCCGGCGTCGGCAAGGCGCTGCAGACCTTGGCCGGCGACTTGCGGATTGGGGTCCTGCATGGCCGCCACCACCCGCGCGACGCCGGCCTTGACCAGCGCCTCGGCGCAGGGCGGCGTGCGCCCGTGGTGGCTGCACGGCTCAAGCGTGACATAGGCGCAAGCGCCACGGGCCAGCTCACCGGCCTGACGCAAGGCATGCACCTCGGCATGGGGCTCGCCGGCACGCACATGCCAGCCTTCGCCAACAACCTGGCCGTCACGGACGATCACACAACCAACCCGCGGGTTCGGGTGCGTGGAGTACACGCCCTTGCGGGCCAACTCGATGGCCCTGGCCATGTAATGGGCATCAAGCACCGCGCGTTCGCTGGACATGCTCACTCTTTAGCCGGCACACGGGCCAGGCGGTCGATTTCTTCACGGAACTCGTTGAGGTCCTGGAAACGCCGGTACACCGAGGCGAAGCGAATGTAGGCGACTTCATCGAGCTTCTGCAGCTCGGCCATGACCAACTCGCCGACGACCAGCGATTTGATCTCGCGCTCGCCGGTAGCCCGCAGCTTGTGCTTGATATGCGCCAGCGCCGCTTCCAGGCGCTCGACACTGACCGGACGTTTTTCCAGGGCGCGCTGCATACCGGCGCGCAGTTTTTCTTCGTCGAAGGGCTGGCGACTGCCGTCCTGCTTGATCAGCCGGGGCAGAACCAGTTCGGCGGTTTCGAAGGTGGTGAAGCGCTCACCGCAAGCTACGCATTCGCGCCGACGGCGCACTTGCTCGCCCTCGGCAACCAGTCGCGAGTCGATGACCTTGGTGTCGTTGGCACCGCAGAAGGGACAGTGCATGGTGGCAGGCAACAAAAAAAGGGAGGGCCATGGTAGCGCATCCCACTGGCAAGACAAGCCAAAGGGGTTACCATCCAGTGAGGAAATATGCCGCGAAGGAATTCCCCATGCCATTAAGAGCGCTTGTCGTGCTCAGTTTCGCCGCTGTGCTGGTTGCTTGCAGCAGCGACAAACCCCAGCCAGTACCGGCGCCAAAAGCACCGGTGGCAAGCAAACCGGCTAAAGAGCTCGGGCCCTTGCCGGCTTACCAGCGCGAATTGAGCGGGACCTTGCTCAACATTCCGGCCGGCGCCGAAGTCGAACTGGCCCTGTTGGTCATCGACGAACGTGGCCGCCCGCAAGGCTTGCTGGCAAGCAGCACCCTCAGCGGCAATGGTCTGGACCTGCCGTTTCGCCTGCGCTTCAACCCCGAGGCCTTTCCGGCCGGGGCCCGGGTCGAGTTGCGCGGCCGCGCCAGCCAGTCCGGGCAACTGATCTTGCACCTGCCGCCGCTGCGCATTGCCCAGGCCCAGACCCAGGCCACCGGCCCATTGCGCTTCGAAAAGGCGCCATGATGGCGCCAGTGCCGTTGCAGCACGCTTTAAGTGAACTGCTGGGTGACGCACAACTGGTGGTCAGCGACTTGCCCGAATGCGCGCTCAAGCTGTGGTTGATCGACGCGCAGAACATGGACCGCGCCTTCAGCAGCGAAGAAACCCGGCGCATCCTCCACGAGCCGCCGTACTGGAGCTTCTGTTGGGCCAGCGGCCTGGCCATGGCGCGCTACCTGGACCAACACCGGCACTGGGTGGCCGGCAAGCGGGTGCTGGATTTTGGCGCAGGCTCCGGCATCGCTGGCATTGCTGCGGCCAAGGCCGGCGCACTGGAAGTCGTCGCCTGTGATCTTGATCCGCTGGCGTTGCAAGCCTGCCGGGCCAATGCCGCGCTCAACGAGGTGGAACTGAGCTACTCCAGCGATTTCTTCCAGGAAGCCGACCGCTTCGACCTGATCCTGGTCGCCGATGTGCTCTACGACCGCGCCAACCTACCCCTGCTGGATGAGTTCCTCAGCCGCGGCCAACAGGCGCTGGTGGCCGATTCACGGGTCAGGGATTTCAGCCACCCGCTGTACCGCTCCCTGGGCACGCTGGACGCCCTGACCTTACCGGACCTGGCCGAACCTCACGAATTCCGCCGGGTCAGCCTGTACCACGCCAGTCGCCAGCCTTTATAGTGATGCCATTCACGGATTTTCGAGAGTCGCGATGAACCCTGCTACCCCGTATGTATTCGACGCCACTGCCGCCGACTTCGATCAGTCGGTGATCCAGAACTCTTTCCACAAGCCGGTGCTGGTCGATTTCTGGGCCGAATGGTGCGCCCCGTGCAAGGCGCTGATGCCGCTGCTGGCGCAAATCACCGAGAGCTACCAGGGCGAGCTGCTGCTGGCCAAGGTCAATTGTGATATCGAGCAGGACATCGTCGCCCGCTTCGGCATTCGCAGCCTGCCGACCGTGGTGCTGTTCAAGGATGGCCAACCCGTCGACGGTTTTGCCGGCGCCCAACCGGAGTCGGCGATTCGTGCCCTGCTCGAACCCCACGTGCAAATGCCTCCACCGGCTGCTGCGGACCCGCTGGAGCAAGCCCAGGCGCTGTTCGCCGAAGGGCGCTTCAGCGAAGCCGAGAACACCCTCAAGGCACTGCTCACTGAAGACAACAGCAATGCTGGCGCGCTGATTCTCTACGCCCGCTGCCTGGCCGAACGGGGCGAGCTGGGTGAAGCTCAGGCCGTGCTCGATGCGGTCAGGAGCGATGAGCACAAGGCTGCCCTGGCCGGCGCCAAGGCGCAACTGACCTTCCTGCGCCAGGCCGCCAGCCTGCCGGAAGTCGCCGACCTGAAAGCACGCCTGGCGCAAAATGCTGAAGATGACGAAGCGGCGTATCAGTTATGCATCCAGCAGCTGTCGCGCCAGCAATACGAGGCGGCGCTGGAAGGCTTGCTCAAGCTGTTCAAGCGCAACCGCGGCTATGACAGCGGGATCGCGCACAAGACCTTGCTGCAGGTGTTTGACCTGCTGGGTAACGATCATCCGCTGGTAGGTACTTACCGGCGCAAGTTGTTTGCTGCCTTGTATTGAATTGATCGCGGGGCAAGCCCGCTCCCACACCTGTAGGAGCGGGCTTGCCCCGCGAAACCTCTATCACTCCAACCAGTGATAAACCGGCGCATCCGCCCCGCTTTCCACCTTCACCTCGGCGCTATGACGCAGCCGCACCAGCAGGCGCTTGCCCGCCGCCGTGCTACCTGCCAAACCCTCCAGGTGCTCCAGCAACTCCGGCCCGCTGAGCTGCCCGGCCTTGCGCAATACCTCGCGCGCCGCCTGCCATAGCGCATCATCTGGCCGCGCCGCTGCCACTGGGGCTGCAGCCTGCACCGGCGCAGGCGTCACAGCGCTCAATTGACCACCCAGTTGTGCCCATTCCGCCGGGTCCAGTTCCAGGGTCAGGTCTACCGGCCAGTCGCCGATGTGTCCGCGAATTCGCATGGGTTTGTCCTTGTGCGCAATCAATGGGTCCATGCTCCCACGCCAACGCTTGATCGCCAAGCACACTGGCGCGGAGCAAATAAGTTGTTATAACATTACCAAACCTTTCCAGCGCTTCCGCGGAGTCAGCCCATGCGCCGTCTGTTGCTTGCCTTGCCGTTTGCCTTGTTGCCCCTGGCCGTCGCCCATGCCCATGAAGACCACGATCATGACCACGCCCAGGGCAGCCTCGCCGCCCATGAACACGGCGTCGCTCGCTTGAATGTGGTGCTGGACGACAAGACCCTGGAGCTGGAACTGGACAGCCCGGCGATGAACCTGGTCGGCTTCGAACACCCAGCCAGCAGCGCCGCCGACAAAGCCAAGGTCGCGGCGGTACGCACACAATTGGAAAAACCATTGGCGCTGTTTGGCCTGGCCAAGGCAGCTAACTGCAGCGAAAGTGATCAGGAACTGGAAAGCCCGCTGTTCGGCGACAAACCGGCAGCCGATGACGATGGCGACAAGCACGAAGGCCACCAGCACAGTGACGTCCATGCCCATTACCGGCTGACCTGCGACAAGCCCGGCGAGCTCAAGAACCTCGACCTGGGCCCATTGTTCAAGGCCTTCCCCGCCACCCAGAAAATTGCGCTACAACTGATCGGGCCCAATGGCCAGCAAGGCGTCGAAGCGACCCCGACCAAGGCCACGATCAACTTCTGACAGCCCTTTTGCAGCGAAACGCCTGGGGTAACCCGGGCGTTCATTTATGAGCCAGGCACTGATTGAACTGACCGACCTGGGCTTTGCCTGGCCGGGCCAAGCCCCCCTGCTGGATATTCCCACCTTGCGCCTGCACGCCGGCGAGTCATTGTTTCTCAAAGGCCCCAGCGGCAGCGGCAAGACCACCCTGCTGGGCCTGCTGGGCGGTGTGCAAAAGCCCGATCGCGGCAGCGTCCGCCTGCTCGGCCAGGACTTGAGCGAATTGAAGCTGGCCGCCCGCGACCGCTTTCGCGTCGATCACACCGGCTACATTTTCCAGCAGTTCAACCTGCTGCCGTTTCTTTCGGTACGGGAGAACGTCGAGCTGCCCTGCCGCTTCTCACGCAGTCGCGCACAACGGGCCGTCGAACGCCATGGCAGTATCGACCAGGCCGCCGCCGGCCTGCTCGCCCACCTGGGCCTGAAAGACCCGGCCCTGCTTGCGCGGCGCGCCGACAGCCTGTCAATCGGCCAGCAACAGCGCGTTGCCGCGGCCCGGGCTTTGATCGGCCAACCGGAGCTGGTGATCGCTGACGAACCGACCTCCGCCCTCGATGCCGACACCCGCGAGGCCTTTATCCGCCTGCTGTTCGCCGAGTGCCGGGCGGCCGGTTCCAGCCTGCTGTTCGTCAGCCATGACCAGAGCCTGGCGCCACTGTTCGATCGCCAGCTGTGCCTTGCCAAACTCAACCGCGCGGCCCAGCCGGCCAACGACCTGGAGGCCTGATGTACCTGCTCCGTCTTGCCTTGGCCAGCCTGGCCAACCGCCGTTTTACCGCCTTTCTGACTGCCTTCGCCATTGCCCTCTCGGTGTGCCTGTTGCTGGCGGTCGAGCGGGTGCGTACTGAAGCCCGCGCAAGCTTCGCCAGTACCATCAGCGGCACCGACCTGATCGTCGGCGCTCGCTCGGGTTCGGTAAACCTGCTGCTGTACTCGGTGTTTCGCATCGGCAATGCCACCAACAACATTCGCTGGGAAAGCTTCGAGCATTACGCCAGCGACCCACGCGTCAAATGGGCCATCCCGATTTCCCTGGGCGACTCGCACCGTGGCTATCGGGTAATGGGTACCGACGTACGCTACTTCGAGCACTACCAATACGGCCGCAAGCAGAACCTGCAACTGGCCGAGGGCCGGGCCTTTGCCAATGACCCGTTCGAGGTGGTGCTCGGTGCTGAAGTCGCCGACGCCCTGCACTACAAACTGGGCGACAAGCTGGTGCTGGCCCATGGCGTGGCGGCCATCAGCCTGGTCAAGCACGATGACAAACCGTTCACCGTGGTCGGTGTGTTGCAACGCACCGGCACCCCGGTCGATCGCACCCTGCACATCAGCCTGGGCGGCATGCAAGCCATCCACATCGACTGGCACAACGGTATGCCGGCCCGTGGCGCCGGACGCATCAGCGCCGAGCAGGCACGCAACATGGACCTCAAGCCCGCCGCCATCACCGCCTTCATGCTGGGCCTGAACAACAAGGTGGCGACCTTCAGCCTGCAACGGGAAATCAACGAGTACCGTGGCGAACCCTTGCTGGCGATCCTGCCGGGCGTGGCCCTGCAGGAACTCTGGAGCCTGATGGGTACTGCCGAGCAGGCGCTGTTCGTGGTCTCGCTGTTCGTCGTGCTGACCGGCCTGATCGGCATGCTCACAGCGATTCTCACCAGCCTCAACGAACGGCGCCGGGAGATGGCCATCCTGCGCTCGGTGGGCGCTCGCCCATGGCACATCGCCGGGCTTCTGCTGCTCGAAGCCCTGGCCCTGGCAAGCGTCGGCATCATCGCTGGGCTCGCCTTGCTGTATGCCGGCATTGCCCTGGCCCAAGGTTACGTGCAAGCCAATTACGGCTTGTTGCTGCCCCTGACCTGGCCCAGCACCCATGAGTGGAGCCTGCTGGCCATCATTCTCGGCGCCGCCCTGCTGATGGGCGCCGTGCCAGCCTGGCGCGCCTATCGCCAGTCATTGGCCGACGGCCTGTCTATCCATCTGTGAGTACTTTGATGAGCCGCGCCCTGTTACTTTCCATGCTATTGATCGCCGCCCCTGTGTGGGCGGCCGAGCCCCGCACCCTGGAATGGCAGCAATTGATCCCGGCCGGGGCGCCGGTGATCCAGCCGCAACTGGCGCCGTTGCACGACCTCTCGCAATTGAGCGATGCCCTGGCCGCCGAAGCTGCCCCCGCAGCCCGGCAAACCGCACCCAATGCCCCAGTGGTCAAGGCCCTGGATGGTCAGCAGGTAAAACTGCCGGGCTATATCGTGCCACTGGAAGTCAGCGAAGAGGGCCGCACCACCGAGTTCCTGCTGGTGCCCTACTACGGCGCCTGCATTCATGTGCCGCCACCGCCGTCGAACCAGATCGTTCACATCTTCAGCGAGATCGGCGTGAAGGTCGAAGACCTCTATCAGCCGTACTGGATCGAAGGGCAAATGCAGGTCAAAGCCTCCAGCAGTGAGCTGGCCGATGCCGGATATCAGATGGATGCCGAGAAAATCTACGCATACGAGCTAGAATAAATGGCCGCGTGCAAGCTTTAGCGATTTCATTGAGCTGAATCAAAAGTCACCGTCCGTCAGCTCCTTACCATTGGACTCATTAAATTCTAAACGTCCTTTGGGAGCTTCCATGAACAAGTCCTTGCTTGGCGCCTCACTCGTTGCTCTGGCGCTTGCAGCCCCTGTTGCCCATGCCCACCAGGCTGGCGACTTCATCCTGCGTGCCGGTGCGATCACTACCGCTCCCAACGAAAACAGCGGCGACCTCAAGCTCGATGACGCCAAGGTCTCCGGCACCAAGGCAACCCTGGACAGCGACACCCAGCTGGGCCTGGCGTTCGCCTACATGCTGACCGACCACATCGGCCTGGAACTGCTGGCCGCCACCCCGTTCCAGCACACCGTGGGCGTCAAGGGCCTGGGCGGCGGCCTGGATGGCAAGTTGGCCGACATCAAGCAACTGCCACCGACCCTGTCGCTGCAGTACTACCCGATGGAAGCGTCGTCGAAGTTCCAGCCATACGCCGGTATCGGTCTGAACTACACCATGTTCTTTGACGAAGACCTGAGCAGCAGCCGCAAGGCTCAAGGCTTCAGCAACATGAAGTTGAAAGATTCGGTCGGCCTGGCAGGTCAGTTGGGCATGGACTACATGATCAACGACAACTTCCTGGTCAACGCTGCGGTCTGGTACGTCGACATCGACACCAAGGCCACGATCGACGGCCCGAGCGCCCTGGGCGTTGGCAAGACCAAGGTCGACGTGGATGTCGATCCATGGGTCTACATGGTGGGTGTGGGTTACAAATTCTAAGCGGCATTTAGAGACGCATCGCGGGGCAAGCCCGCTCCTACAGGTAGGAGCGGGCTTGCCCCGCGATGCGTTTCAGCGCCCTAAAAGACGCGCCAGGCCATCGGCCAGTGGCGTCGCCTCAGGGAAGGCAAAGCGGCTCAGCAAACGCTGATTATTCGCCCGCGAATGACGGATATCCCCCGAGCGTGCTGGCCCGTGGCTGATCGCCGGCAGGTCACCAATTACCGACTTCAGCGCATCCAGCAACTGGTTCAGCGAAGTCGCCTGGTTCAGGCCAATGTTCACTGCCCCCTCTTCGACTTCGGCCATCTCCAGCGCCTGAACCATCACACTGACCAGGTCGCCAACGTAGAGGAAGTCGCGGGTCTGCTCACCATCGCCAAACAAGGTGATTGGCGTACCGTTCAAGGCGCGCTCACAGAAAATACTGATGACCCCGGAATACGGCGAGGAAGGATCCTGGCGTGGGCCAAAGATGTTGAAAAAGCGGAACACCACTGGCTCCAGGCCATGCTGGCGACGGTAGAAGTCCAGGTACTGCTCGCTGGCCAGCTTATCCACAGCATAAGGTGTCAACGGCGCCTTGGGCGTGTCCTCGATGATCGACTGACCTTCGCCATTGTTGCCATACACCGCCGCGCTGGAGGCAAACAGCACACGCTTGATGCCGTTCAGGCGCATGGCCTCGCACACATTTAGGGTGCCGATGAAGTTGCTCTGGTGGGTTTTCACCGGGTCATCGACCGAGGCCTGCACCGAGGCGACAGCGGCCAGGTGCACGACGGCCTGGCAACCGGCGGCGGCAGCCTTGACCAGTTCTGCATCGGCGACATCGCCTTCGAGCAGTTGCAGACGGGGGTTGTCCATCTGCAGGTTGCTGCGCTTGCCCGTCGACAGGTCGTCGAGGATGCGCACGCTGTAGCCTTTTTCCAGCAGTGCATCGCTGAGGTGGGAGCCGATGAAGCCAGCGCCGCCGGTGATCAGAATAGGGGCATCAGCCATGACGATAAAAACGGTCCAGTAAGGGCGGCAAACCGGCGCGCCAGGCGCGGGGTTTGATGCCGAAGGTGTGGAGGATTTTCTTGCAGGCCAGCACGGCATGCTGTGGCTCTTCGCTGGCGTCGGGGCGCGCGGCATGGGCCTGCGCGGTCGGTGCCTGCACTGCCAACTGATGCAACTGAGCAGCCTCGGTGAGGATCGCCTGCCCCAGCACCAGCGGCGTGGTCGCCTCATTGCCAGCATAGTGATAGGTGCCCCACAGGGGCGCTGCGCAATCGAGTTGCTTAAGTACCGAGAGGATCACCCGCGCGGCGTCATCCACTGGCGTCGGGTTGCCTCGGCGGTCATCGGCAAGCAGCAATTCCTGCGGTTGTTCAGCGCGGGTCAGGAAACGACCCAACACGCCATCGATGCTCTCGTCGAGCACCCAGCCAAAGCGCAGCAGCACATGCTGCGGGCACGTCGCGCGCACGCTCTGCTCGATGCGCCACAAGGCCTGGCCGCGCAGCCCCAGCGGTACCGGTTCGTCCTTTTCGCTGTAGGCCGTGGCCCGCGAGCCATCGAAGACCCGGTAGCTGGACGGCTGGACCAGGACGATATTGTGGTGCTGGCACAACTCGGCCAGGCGCTCGACCGCGCGCTCCTGCTGAGCAAGGCGCTGTTCGCTGACGGCTTCGGCCTGGAACCAGTCGAAATAGTAAGCCAGGTTGATCAGCGCATCCGGGCGGGTGTCATCGAGCAACTGGGTCAGGCTGGCCGGATCCCAGCCGCTGTCGGGCGGGCGTGGCGCCAGAAAGCCGATGTCTTCCTCGGCCCCGAGTCGAATCAGCGCTTGCCCGAGGGCACTTCCACCTCCCAACAGCATCAGGCGCATTCGCATAGAGTCAGCAGGTCCGATCAGATTATGGGAAGAAAGCCTTCATTTTGCGGTTTCCGGCAGGGGAAGTCCAACTTGAGGGCGGCGCTCGGCCAAGCCCCGTGTCGTGGGTAAATTTTACGCCCTACTTACACAAATCCGGAAACTGCCTATACTGCGCCCGGAATGAGCTGACTGCCCCTAAAGGATTAACCAGGAGGATAGTTAGCTTATTCCTTTGCCGGGGGCCAGACGTTCAGTCTGAATGCCGGTCGGCACGGATTGCCAGATAAAACCAATAACAAAGGAATGTTTCCCATGCAGGATTCGGAAGTCGCGTACCTGAGTTTCGACCAGGACCAAGCCCGCTCGCTGGCCGCCGCCAGCCAGAACCTCGCAGACCTGGGCGGTCCCCAGGCGCCCGACGTGGCCAGCCAGGCCCGGCTTTGGGCACAACGCCTGCTCCCTACCTTAGACGCAAGCCAAAAGACCGTGCTGCAACGCTTTGCCGATGGCCAGTTATCGGCACTGATGTTTTCGAACATGACCTGCCCCGGGGCCGACCCGCTGCCCGAGCACTTGCCGGGCCTGGACGCGCTGGAGCAGAGCGAGCGCTGCCTGTACCTGGCCGCCCGCAACCAGCTGTTGCTGGAGCTGGTGCGCTACCGTGCCTTTGCCTTCGATATCGACAACGAAGGCCAGGTGGTGCGCCTGGTCGGTAACTTCAAGGGCGGCGGCAGCGTGGCGCGCCCCGGAGAGGACCACAACACCCTGGTAGAACTCAGCTCGCACGCCGGCTTGCGCCTCGGCCCGCACACCGAAGCTCCCTACAATTGCTCGGTCGACGCCAGTGACGGGCGCTCCCCTGCCCCCTCGGCGCTGATCCTCACTGCACGCTGGAACCCGGCTAACGAACCGACCCGGATCATCCCGCTGCGCGGCATCATCGAGCAATTGGGCAGCCTGCATGCGCTGGCCCTGACCTCAGAGTCTTTTGATTTCACCCGCAGCGAATGCTTTGTCGCCGGCCAAGGCGAAGCCGGCAAGGCCACCTCGATGCTGCAGTTCGATGCCAATGGCGGTTTCAGCCTGCGCTACAACTCCTACCGGTTCTCCCTCAACGATAACGCCAGCGACACTGCCGCCCGCGCATTCGACGCCTTCCAGGCCCTGGTCAGCGACGCCCAGCCCCTGCCGTTCGTACTCCAGCCCGAATCCGCCTTGCTGATCAACAACTGCCGCGCGCTGCACGGGCGCGACATTCTCCAGGACAACCGCCGCCTGCTGGTGCGCCTGTTCGGCTATTCGCGCTTCGCTCAACCCGTAGTCCTCAAGGACGACCCACTGCTGGTGCGTGGCTGAACAAGGAAAACACCCCGATGATGGAAATTGATATCACCCTGCTGCTGACCCTGGCATCGGTGGCACTGATGGCCGGTTTTTTCGATGCCATCGCTGGCGGCGGCGGGCTGATTACCCTGCCCGTGCTGTTTGTGGCTGGCATCGACCCGCTGGCGGCGATTGCCACCAACAAATTCCAGGCCGCGTCGGCCACGGTGTCGGCCACCTACGCCTTTGCCCGCAAGGGCATGATCGACTGGAAGCGCGGTTTACCCATGGCCGCCATGTCATTTGCCGGCGGTGCCCTTGGGGCACTGTCGGTCAGTCTGGTGCCCAAGACCTTCCTGCAGGCCTGCGTACCGGTGCTGCTGATTCTGGTCGCCGCGTACTTCGCCTTCAGCCCCAAACCCGACGAGCACCAGCGCAAGGCCAAGATCTCGATCAGTCTGTTCTGCCTGGCAGTGGCGCCTGTGATCGGCTTTTACGATGGGGTGTTCGGCCCCGGGGTCGGCTCGTTCTTCATGCTCGCCTGCGTCATTCTGCTCGGCCAGACCCTGCTTAACGCCGTGTGCAACAGCAAGCTGCTCAATGCCGCGTGCAACCTCGGCGCGCTGTCGGTGTTCTCGCTCAGCGGGGCGATTGTCTGGCCGCTGGCGCTGGCGATGGCGTGCGCCGCCTTTATCGGCGCGCAACTGGGGGCTCGCTGCGCGGTGCATTTCGGTCCTAAACTGATCAGGCCGCTGCTAGTCTGCGTCTGCTGCATCATGGCCCTCAAACTGCTACTAAGCACCGGCAACCCACTCGGCGAATGGCTGCATCATCAGTTCCTATAGGCGGTGTCCATGCACCTGGAAGCGATCTCGACCCAACGCGGTACCTGGCAATATGACGAACCGGCGCCTGGTGCCGAGCAGTTCATCAGTGAGACGTTCGATGGATTCCAGCAGCAGGCCCGGCTGCTGGTCCCCGAACAGGAACGCGCCGCACCGCTATTTGTGGTTGGCGGCGCGCGCTCGGACTTCACCCGCCTCAACCCGCTGCTGTATCGCCTGCAAGAGCAAGGCATCGGCTCGCTGACCGGCAACCTCTCCGGCCACAGTCTGGCTGCCGAGCCGGGGGCGCCGGAGCCCTCGCTGATCACCAACCTTGAGGAAGCCCGGCGCTTTCACCAGCATATCGCCGGGCGCTGCCGGACCCTGCTCGGCCATAGCCTGGGCGGGGCGATTGCGTTGAAGCTGGCGGCGCAGACCCCGCAGATCGACAAACTGGTGCTGATCTGCCCGGCGGTGTACCCGGATGCGGCCCACACCCAACCCTTCGGCCCGGCCTTCACTGCGGCGATTCGCCAGCCTTACGGCTTTCTCGACTGCGACAGCTACGGGTTTCTGCGCACCTTTGAGGGCCGGGTGCTGCTGGTGATCGGCGAGTTCGACGGCCTCAACTCAAAGGCCTTCGGGCAGGTCGAAGGGACCTCGGCGGGTACCCTGTGGCTAGCCGGAGCCCAGCGCTACAGCCCGATTCCCGAAGAAGTCACCCAGGCCCTGCTGCGCGCGGTGCCAGCGCCGCACCTGGAATGCCTGCTGCTGACCGACTGCGATCACGGCATTGCCGCGCATTTGCGCGACAAGCCGGCGGTGGCCGATCAAGTGGCACAGGTGGTCGCCGAGTTCATTCTTGGCTGAACGCCGCTATTCGATCTCGAACAGGCCATTGCGGATCGGCCCGGCGCTCAGCCGTTCGCGCACGTCGTCGTCGATTCGTGGGTCATCCGGACGGTACAGCTTGACCTGCCGGTAAGCGCTGATGCGGTTGATCTCGGTCCCCAGGTATTCCCACACCACCCGGGTGCACGCCGGGGTGCGCCGGTCGCCGCTGGAAACCCCGGTTTTCAGGCCATTGAGGCGAGTGATACGGCTCTTGAAGCTGGGGATGAGGATGGTCTGGCTCATCTCGTTGACGGTCAGCGATTCGTAGTCGAGCAGAAACAGGCGGTCCTGCAACTGGAACGCCGCGCCCAGGTAACGGCAACGTACCCAGTCTTCAGCCTGCACATCGGTGCTGCTGGAACGCTCCTGGCGCTCCTGGCGCTCGAACAGGAAGGCGCCGCGCTCTTCGCGCAGGTGCACCAGCGACAGCAAGATCGAGCCGGGCACCGACATGCAGTTGGAGTACTCGAAGTAGTAACCGCAGTAACGCGACAAGTTACCGGCATGCTCGCGCAGCGGGCGCAACAGTTCGGCCAGCGGGTCGGCCTGGTTGATCGCCATGTTCGCCGCGCTGCGGGCGCCGATCAGGCGGGCGAACTGCTCGGGCGGCAAACCCAGCTCGTAATCCTCGACACCGAAGAAATCGCCAATGCGCTTGAGGTTGTAGGCCGTCGGCTGACTCTGCCCGCTCAGGTATTTGTTGAACTGCGCACGATTGATCGACAACTGCCGGCAAACTTCCGAAATAGAGCGGTAGTGACTGCAGGCAAGCTTGAGGTTGGTACCGAGATTTTCGCTCATGTGAGCCGTTCCAGGTGATGCGATAGACGCCACTTTAGCATCAAGTCGCATCAACTGAGAGCAACCCGCGAAATTGTAACCATTCTTGTCATAACCAACCATGCGCCCCACGGATACGGCGCATCGACGCCGGCCTGTCGTCTTTCATGCGAAAAATAAGAATCGAGGTCATTTCATGCTCGAAGCGCTCAACGATTTCCTCTCGGGGAAACTCCTCATCGTGCTTATCGTCGGACTCGGCAGCTATTTCACCCTGCGCTCCCGTTTCGTCCAGTTCCGCCATTTCAGCCACATGTTCACCGTCTTCAAGGAATCGCTGCACGGCCAGGCTGGCCAGCTGAGCTCGTTCCAAGCCCTGATGCTGAGCCTGGCCGGGCGCGTGGGTGCCGGGAACATCGCCGGTGTCGGCATTGCCGTGACCCTCGGCGGCCCAGGCGCGGTGTTCTGGATGTGGGTCACTGCCCTGGTCGGCATGTCCAGCAGCTTTTTCGAATGCACCCTGGCCCAGGTCTACAAGCGTAGCGACGGTGACGGCCTGTACCGTGGCGGCCCGGCCTACTACATCCAGCACGGTCTGAAGCTCAAGACCATGGCGGTGGTGTTCTCCATCCTGCTGCTGGTGACCTACGGCTTTGCCTTCAACGGCCTGCAGTCCTACACCGTTACCCACTCGCTGCAGAACGCCTTCGGCTTCGACCCGAGCCACACCGGGATCGCCTTGGCGGTGCTGCTGGCGATCGTGTTCCTGGGCGGCATCAAGCGCATCGCTGCGGTGTCTGACCTGCTGGTGCCGGTCAAGACCCTGGCCTACATCGGCGTGACCCTGTACGTGATCGGCAGCCAGATCGAACACGTGCCAGCCATGCTCGAAACCATCTTCAAGAGCGCCTTCGGCCTCGACCCTGCGTTTGCTGGCCTGCTCGGCAGCGCCATCGTCATGGGCGTCAAGCGCGGCGTGTTCGCCAACGAAGCGGGCCTGGGCAGTGCGCCCAACGTCGCCGCCGTCGCCGCGGTCAAGCACCCCGGCGCTCAGGGCGTGGTCCAGGCGTTCAGCGTGTTCCTCGATACCTTTGTCATCTGCACCTGCACCGCACTGCTGATCCTGCTGTCCGGCGTCTACACCCCAGGCTTCGAAGGTGACGGCATTGTCCTGACCCAGAACTCCCTGGCCGCTGTGGTCGGTGACTGGGGTCGCCTGTTCGTCAGCGTGGCACTGTCGCTGTTCGTCTTCACCTGCATTCTCTACAACTACTACCTGGGCGAAACCAGCCTGCAGTTCCTCAGCCGCAACCGTCTGGTGCTGCTGGGCTACCGCGCCCTGGTGCTGGCACTGATCGTCTGGGGCTCGGTGCAGAACCTCTCCACCGTGTTCGCCTTCGCCGACATCACCATGACCTGCCTGGCCTTCGTCAACCTGATCGCCCTGGCCCTGCTGTTCAAGGTTGGCCTGCGGGTAATGCGCGACTACGACGAGCAACGCCGCGCTGGCATTGCCCAGCCCGTATTCGACGCCTCGCGCTTCGCCGATCTGGACATTGATCCCGAAGCCTGGCCAGTGAGCCCGCGAGTCGAGACCAAGGTTGACGCCAACGTCGCTGCCGCGCAGCCGCAGAGCTGACATGCGCGCCGTCAACAACCTGCTGATCCTCTACACCGGCGGCACCATCGGCATGCTGCAAACGCCGCAAGGCCTGGCACCAGCCGGTGGTTTCGAGGCGCGCATGCGTGCCCACCTGGAACAACAGGTGCAGACACCGGCGATCCACTGGCAACTGCGCGAGCTGCAGCCGCTGATCGACAGCGCCAACATGCAACAGAGCAACTGGTTGGCTATGCGCGAGGCCATTGTCGAAGCGGTGGAGCGTGATGGCCACGACGGCATCCTCTTGCTGCATGGCACCGACACCCTGGCCTACAGCGCCGCGGCACTGTCGTTCCTGCTGCTCGGCCTGCCGGTTCCGGTGTTGTTGACCGGATCGATGTTGCCGGCCGGCGCACCGCACAGCGATGCCTGGGACAACCTCTGCGGTGCCCTGCAGTTGATGGCCACGGGAATTGAAGATGGCGTGCAGCTGTATTTCCACGGCCAATTGCTGCACGGTGCACGCGCCTCCAAGCTGCGCAGCGAGGCGTTCGACGCCTTCGCCGTGCTGACCCGGGAGCGCACTGGGCAACGGCACGCGTCGATCCCGGCCAGCCTGGATTACCGCCAGCCACTGCAACCGGTCAACCTGGCGGTGTTGCCAGTCTTTCCCGGGCTGCAGGTCGGCCATCTGCGCGGCCTGCTGGCCAGCGGCGTGCAAGGCTTGCTGCTGGAGTGCTACGGCAGCGGCACCGGGCCGTCGGATGATCAGGACCTGCTCGACGCCTTGCACGACGCTCGCCAGGGTGGCGTGCTGATTGCCGCCATCAGCCAATGCCCGGAGGGAGCGGTGCACTTCGACACCTATGCGGCCGGCAGCCGTTTGCGGGGCAGCGGCCTGGTCAGTGCCGGCGGCATGACCCGCGAAGCGGCGCTGGGCAAGATGTTTGCCCTGCTCGGGGCCGGGCTGGATGTGCAAGCGGCGGAGCACTGGTTCGCCCTGGACCTGTGCGGCGAACGCGCTCAGTAGAAAGTGGCGGAAGGCAGCGGGAGTCGAACCTGCCCGGGAACGGCTGCCGTCCCCAACCGGGTTTGAAGCCCGGCCGCGCCACCGGACGCGATTGCCTTCCTTGAACGGACTACTGCCCAGGCCTTTGGGCCAGGGCATTGTCGGCGCGAACCTGGCGCCGATCACCGATGCGCCGGGTCAGGCCAATACGGTCGAAGTACTCGAGCACCTGCACACTGCGCTTGCGCCCAATCCCCAGAACGTCACGAAACGCGGCGACCTGCACCACCGGATCGTCACTGGCCAGCTGCAAGAGCATAGCCGCCATTTGCCGGATCGTGGCCTCAGGATAAAACAGATCACGCACCACCTGGTGTACCTGACCCAAGCGGCCAAGCTTGCGCAGCAGCAAACGCACCCCGGCTTCATCGGCGCTCACTGCTCGGGCCAGATCACGAACCCAGGGCGGATCAAATGTGCCCTCTTCCAGCAAAGGGCTCAGTTGGCTCCACAGCTGGGCGTCAGCATCACTCAAACGGATCTGGTGTTCGGGCAGGTGCAGCCAGGGCCCGCTGCTGAGCAGGCTGCCGCTGGCCAGCAACTCATCCACCAGGCTGATGAATGCCGGTCGCTCCAGTGCCAGGGCGACGAAGCGACGCAAGCGATCACGGTCAGGACCAAGCTGATCCGGCTCCTGCTGGTGAAATCGCGCCAGCCCTTCCAGTACTGTGGCCTTCAGGCTGTGCCAATGCTCATCGATGAACAGCAGCGGACCTTGCCGGGTGGCAATCACCTGGACATTGGCGGGCAGTTGCCAACTGCTGCGCAAGCGGTTGAACTGGCGCTCCAGGCGCTGCGGATCGAGCCCACGCGCGTCATTGGCAAGCAACGCCGGCAAGGCTTGCTCCAGGCTGTCGCTGGCTGCCAATGCCTGCAACTGAGCGATGCGTGTTTCTCTGCGGCGCTGGCGGGCAGGCGCAAAGGGATCGAGCACGCGGCCACCCCCGAGCGTGCGCTGAGCACGCTGATCACGCAGCACCAGCCGATCACCCTGCACCGCCTGCAAGGGAGCATTGGTCAGCAACTGGGCGAACATGCGCCCGCCCGGCTGCAACTGCTCGCCTTGCAACAAGGCGACCCGGGCGCTGACATCCTGGGTGCCCAGGTGCACGTGCACCGGGCTGAAATGGGCGAAGGCGCGCAGTTCGCTGGCCAGCAGTTGCAGCTCAATATCCAGGCGCTGGGTCGGCGCATACAGCCACTCGGCGAGCAGCCAGTCACCGCGGTGGATCTGCTCCAGTTGCAGGCGCTCGGCACTGATGTTCAAGGCGACCCGCTGCCCGGCATGGGCCTCGGTGGCCGCCTGGGTCTGGGCATGCAGACCACGCACCCGCACCGGCTTGCCAGCCTTGCCCAGCAGCAAGCTGTCGCCCAGCTGCACGTGCCCGGCCAGCGCCGTACCGGTGACCACGATGCCGGCACCGGCAACCGCAAACGCACGGTCGATAGCCAGGCGAAAGCCGCCCTGACTGCTGCGCTGACCGACCTCGCCCTGGGCCGCCAGCAAGGCCAGGCGCAGTGGCTCGATACCCTCGCCGGTCACGCTGGAAACCACAAACTGCGCCACCCCTGCATAAGGCCCGGGGGCCAGCAGCACGCTAACCTGGGCTTGTACCTCCTGCACCCGCTGCGGCTCGACCCGATCACACTTGCTGATCACCACCAGGGCGCGCGGGATGCCCAGCAACTCGACAATCGCCAGGTGTTCGCGGGTCTGTGGCATCACCCCGTCGTCAGCCGCGACCACCAGCAGCACCAGGTCTATACCCTGGGCGCCAGCGAGCATGTTGTGGATAAAACGCTCATGGCCGGGCACGTCAATAAAGCCGGTAAGCGGTGCGCCAGGACTCAGGGCGGCGTAGCGATAACCCAGGTCGATGGTCATGCCGCGTTCACGCTCCTCCCGGCGCTGGTCACCCGCCTGGCCGGTCAGGGCTTGGAGCAAGGCGGTCTTGCCGTGGTCGATATGCCCGGCAGTACCGACAATCACACCTGCACCTGTGGCAACTGCGCCAGCCACGCGGCTTCGTCATCCAGCTGACGCAGGTCCAGCCACAGGGCATCGTCATCAATGCGCCCGAGCACGGGGATCGGCAGGTCCCGCAGCGCCGCTTCCAAGCCATGCAAGGAGCGCCCACGCAGGCGTTTGGACACCCGCGCACGCATACACAACGCCGCACTGGGCAAGCGCGCCACCGGTTGGCTGCCACTGCCGATCATGCCCAGCGCAAGCTCTGCACTGACCGTCCAGTGCTCGCCCAACTGATGAGCCAACGCCGGCAACAAGCGCTCAGCCTGCTGGAGGATATCGGACTGCGGTCGGGTCAGCAGGCGCAGGCTGGGCAGGTGCTCGGCCAGTTGATCGGGATTGCGGTACAACCCCAGTACGGCTTCCAGCGCCGCGAGGGTCAATTTGTCGACCCGCAAGGCGCGTTTGAGCGGGTTCTTCTTGATCCGTGCAATCAGGTCCTTGCGCCCGACGATGATGCCGGCCTGGGGCCCGCCCAGCAGTTTGTCGCCGCTGAAGGTGACGATATCGGCGCCATCCGCCAAGGCCTGACGCACAGTAGGCTCGGCCGGCAAGCCCCAGCGGGTGAGGTCGAGCAGGCTGCCGCTGCCCAGGTCTTCCAGCAGTAGTAAATCATGACGCCGGGCCAACTGCGCCAGCTCAGCAGTCGGCACCTGGGTGGTGAAACCCTGAATGCTGTAGTTGCTGCAATGCACGCGCATCAACAGGCCGCTGCGGGGGCTGATTGCCGCTTCGTAATCGCGGGCGTGCGTGCGGTTGGTGGTGCCCACTTCATGCAGCTTGACCCCGGCGCGGGCCATGATGTCGGGGATACGGAAGGCGCCTCCAATCTCGATCAGTTCACCGCGCGAGATGATCCCTTCCTTACGCGCGCCCAGGCTGTTGAGCGCCAGCAGCACGGCAGCGGCATTATTGTTGACCACGGTGACGGCTTCGGCTCCGGTGAGCTCGCGGATCAAGCCCTCGATCAGGTCATCACGGTCGCCGCGCTTGCCGCTGGCCAAGTCGAATTCGAGGTTGAGCGGGTAACGGGCGGCCCGTTGCACGGCGTCGATGGCTTGCTCGGGCAGCAAGGCTCGCCCAAGGTTGGTGTGCAGCACCGTACCAGTGAGATTGAACACCCGCCGGACCTGGCTGCGGTGTTGGGCAGTGAGGCGTTCGCCAGCACGGCCAAGCAGCACAGGGTCAGCCAGTTCGGCGGCGTCCAACCGACCGAGCCTGACCTCGTCACGCAGGTCATCGAGTAGCTGGCGCAGGCTGGCCAGGACCGCGTCGCGGCCGTAGCGCTCGATCAGCGGGAGGCTGGCGGGGTGTCGCAACAGGGTGTCGATGGAGGGCAGGCGGGTCGGGAGCTTGGCGAGGTTGGACGGCATTCAGACGATACTCAACTTCAGCGTGGACCTTGTGGGAGCTGGCTTGCCAGCGATGGCATCACTACAGTCCTGACAAAGGGCCGCGGTGCCTGCATCGCTGGCAAGCCAGCTCCCACAGGGATGGGCAGAACCTCAGTGTAGACCCGATCTCACCCCCCTCCCGGCGCCAGCAGCAGGTTCGGCGCCAGGCGTTCAAAGCCTTCCTGATCCAGGCGCATATCCAGCACCAGGCTGGCCAGGTCGGCCGACAGCGCTTCGGCATCGGCGTCGTTTTCCAGGTAAATGTGCTTGAGGTAGGTGTTGCAGCCCGGGCAGCACTCAGCCTGCAGCGGCGCCTTGGCGCTGGGGTAGCGATCCGTCTCCAGGCTCACATACCTGAGGTCCTTGCTCTGCTCGCAATACACGCACTTGACCCGCACCACATGCCATTCGCAGGCACACAGCGAACACACCAGGTAACGCAGGCCGTTGTACTTGCCCCGGTGGCGGATAACCCCGGTCATGGCCGGTGAGCCGCAGGCCGGGCAGTGGCACAGGTTGTCCGCCGCTTTCAGTTCGACGCCCTGCAGGCTCAGCAGCCAATGGCTCCAGGCGGCCTGCAACGCCGCGCCGAGAAATGGCACCAGTGCTGCAGGTACCAGGCTGTACTGCCCGGTCAGCAATGCAATTGCCCACAACTTGCGCTGCTCATTCGAAGCACGCTGCAGTTGATCAATCGCATTCGCCACCGCACCCATCGAAGCCGGATAACGCTGCAACAATGCCTGCAGATAAACCAGCCAATGCCCTTCACGCACCAGGCTGTCAGCCGCCAGCGGCGGCAAGCCATGTTCGACACACAGGCGCTGACGCTCGGTGTCGCTTGGGGCTGCAGCCGGCGGCTGGTCCAGCAGGCTCTGTTGCACCTGGCACAGGCCAGCCAGCAACCGCAGATAATCAGCCAGCGGGTTGCCCTCGGCCAGCATCTCCAGGCGCTGCGCACGCAGGGCGAACAGGTTCTTCGGTGGCAGGTACAGAAACGGTGGCGTACCGGCCGCCGCTTCGATCTGCCCAGGTTCAAGAAGCGTACTCAAGCGCTCATCCTTTCTTGTTGATCGGTGGCTCGGCGGGTTTGTCACCGGTCACCTGCCGATACCACAGCTCATGGTGTTTTTTTGCCCAGGCGCGGCTGACCCAGCCATGCAGCATGGCGCTGAGCGAACCCTTGATCCAGATCCCGGCATAGATGTGAACGATGATGCTCAACACCAGCACGAATGCCGCCAGGGCATGCAGCAAGGTCGCCAGGCGAATCGAGTCGATAGTGAAGTAGCTGCTGAAATAGGCGCGCCAGATCACCACGCCGCTGACCAACAGCACCAACATGCACAGCAGCAAGGTCCAGAACAGCAGCTTCTGCCCGGGGTTGTACTTGCCGATCGGTGGTACGCCCTGCTCTTCGTTGCGCATCACCCGGTCGATGCGTTTGAGCCACAGACGGTCGTTGGCAATGAAGTAATTCGCCCGCCAGAAACGTAGCACCAGGCCAACAAAGAACACGAACATCAACACCCCCATGAAAGGGTGCAGGATGCGTGTCCACGGCCCGCCGCCGAACAGATGGCTGAGCCAGAACAGCGCCGGGTGAAACAGCGCCAGCCCCGACAACGCCGCCAGGATGAACAGGATTGCCACCAACCAGTGATTGGTCCGCTCGTTGGCGTTGTAGCGCAGGATAGGTTTGTCGCTCATGGTCGTTGCTCCCCTTGCCCACCCGGCTGGTTCGGGTCATAGACATGCACCGCTGGGTCGACCACCTGCACGCTGGAATCCGGCGGACTGGGGTGTTCGTCCTCCTCGACCCGTTGCGGGCCAATGCGCACATAGTGGAAGAACCCTGCCAGCACCGCCGCGCCCATGGCCAGCAGCGCCAGCGGTTTGCTCACGCCCTTCCACAGGCCCACCAGCGGGCTGATGACCGGCTGGTCCGGCAGGCCGGCATACAAGCGCGGCGTGTCAGCGTGGTGCAGCACGTACATGACATGGGTGCCACCGACACCATCGGGGTCATACAAACCGGCATTGTCGAAACCGCGCGACTTGAGGTCGACGATGCGCTCGGCAGCGTGCTCCTTCATGTCCTGCTTGCTGCCAAAGACAATGGCGCCGGTCGGGCAGGTTTTCACGCAGGCCGGCTCCAGCCCCACCGACACCCGGTCGGAACACAGGGTGCACTTGTAGGCCTTGTGGTCCTTCTGGGAAATCCGCGGGATATTGAACGGGCAGCCGGTAATACAGTAACCGCAGCCGATGCAGTGGTCCTGATTGAAGTCGACGATACCGTTGGCATGCTGGATGATTGCCCCCGGGCTCGGACAGGCCTTCAGGCAACCAGGATCGGCGCAGTGCATGCAACCGTCCTTGCGGATCAGCCACTCCAGGTTGCCGTCGTCGGTCTCGTGCTCGGTAAAGCGCATCAGGGTCCAGCTTTCGGCGCTCAAGTCCTGGGGATTATCGTAGGTGCCGTGGTTATGACCCACTTCGTCGCGCAGCTCGTTCCATTCCGAACAGGCCACCTGGCAAGCCTTGCAACCGATGCACTTGGTGGTGTCGATCAGCTTGGCCACCTCCTCCAGCTGGCGGATCGACGAGGGCGGCGTGGTGGTGGCCGAACGGGCGATGATGTCTTGGCTAGCCATCAGATTTTCTCCACGTTGACCAGGAACGACTTCGATTCCGGCGTCTGGGTATTGCCGTCACCGAGGAACGGCACCAGGGTGTTGGTCAGGTAACCGTGCCGGGTGCTGCCGGTGAAGCCCCAGTGCAGTGGAATGCCGACCTGGTGCACGGTCTGGTTGTTCACCTGCAGCGGCCGGATCCGCTTGGTCACCACCGCCACCGCCTCGATATGCCCGCGCTTGCAACTGACCCGCACGCGGTCACCGGCGACGATGCCTTTCTCCTGCGCCAGCACTTCGCCGATTTCGACAAACTGCTCGGGCTGGACAATGGCGTTGAGCTTGCAGTGCTTGCTCCAGAAGTGGAAATGCTCGGTCAGCCGGTAACTGGTGGCTGCGTAGGGGAAGTCCTTGGCCTGGCCCAGGGTGTCCCACACCGAGTCGAAGATGCGCCCGGCCGGGTTGCTGGTCGCCTGCTTGTTGTTCGGGTGCAGCGGGTTGATGCCGATCGGCGTTTCGAAGGGCTCGTAGTGCTCGGGAAACGGGCCTTCGGCCATCTTGTCGACGGCAAAGAAGCGCGCCACCCCTTCCGGGTTCATGATGAATGGGTTCATGCCGGCCTCCGGCGGCACGTCCGCTTTGTAGTCCGGGGTGTCGGTGCCACCCCAGGTTTTACCGTTCCACCACACCAGACGCTTGTCCGGGTCCCACGGCTTGCCTTGCGGATCGGCCGAGGCGCGGTTGTAGAGGATCCGTCGGTTGGCCGGCCAGGCCCAGGCCCAGCCAAGGTTCTGCTTCATGCCGAACGGATCGCTGTTGTCGCGCCGGGCCATCTGGTTGCCCTGCTCGGTCCAACTGCCACAGAAGATCCAGCAGCCGGACGCGGTGCTGCCATCGTCCTTGAGCTGGGCAAAGGCGGACAGTTGCTGGCCGGCCTTGATCGTGGCACCGCTGGCATCGGTAAGGTCGCTGACCGCGTTGCCGTTAAGCTCCCTGGCCAGTTCTTCGGGCGAGGGCTCATCGGCCACCTTGTAGGGCCAGCTGAGGTTCAGCAACGGCGCGGCAAAAGCGCCGCCTTCAGCCTGGTAGCGCTTGCGCAGGCGCAGGAACAGCTCGCTCATGATGCGCACGTCGGTACGGGTTTCACCCGGGCCGTCGGCGCCCTTCCAGTGCCATTGCAACCAGCGGCTGCTGTTGACCAGCGAGCCGTCCTCCTCGGCAAAGCAGGTGGTGGGCAAGCGGATGACTTCGGTGTGGATATCGGCGCTCTGCACATCGTTGAAAGGCCCGACGTTACGCCAGAACTCCGAGGTCTCGGTGGCCAGCGGGTCCATGACCACCAGCCATTTGAGCTTGCTCAGGGCGGCGCTGACACGGTTCTTGTCCGGCAACGCAGCAATCGGGTTGAAGCCCTGGCACATATAGCCGTTGACCTTGCCTTGGCCCATCAGGTCGAACATCTTCAACACGTCGTAGCCGGGAATATCCAGCTTCGGTAGCCAGTCATAGCCCCAATGGTTCTCGGCGCTGGCGTTGGCGCCATACCAGGCTTTCATCAGGCTGACATGGAACTTGCCGTAGTTCTGCCAGTACGACAGTTGCCCCGGCCGCAACGGCTTGAGCGCCCGCTTGGCGATGTAGGCATCGTAATCCTGCTCGGCATCGCCCGGCAGGGTCAGGTAGCCCGGCAAAGAGTTGGACAGCAGGCCCAGGTCGGTCAGGCCCTGGATGTTGGAGTGCCCGCGCAGGGCGTTGACGCCGCCCCCGGGCATGCCGACGTTGCCCAGCAACAGTTGCACCATGGCAGCACTGCGGATGATCTGCGCACCAATCGAATGCTGGGTCCAACCCAGGGCATAGAGAATCGTCATGGTCTTGCCCGGTTGCGAGCAGGTGGCGATCTCTTCCCAGATCTTCAGCATGCGCTCCTGCGGCATGCCACAGATCATGCTGGCCAGCTCCGCGGTGTAGCGGCTGTAGTGCAGCTTCATCAACTGGTAGACACAGCGCGGGTCCTGCAGGGTCGGGTCAACTTTGGCAAAGCCGTCCTCATCCAGCTCGTAGCCCCAGCCGGACTTGTCGGTATAGCTGCGTTTGGCCGCGTCATAGCCGCTGAACAGGCCGTCCTCGAAACCAAAGCCGGCTTTGACGATAAACGACACATCGGTGTAGTTGCGCACGTACTCGTGCTGGATCTTGTCGTTGCTCAGCAGGTAATTGATCAGGCCGCCCATGAAGGCGATATCGCTACCGGTACGAATCGGCGCGTAGTAATCGGCCACCGAAGCAGTACGAGTAAAGCGCGGATCGACCACGATCAGCCGGGCCTTGTTGTGGGCCTTGGCTTCGGTCACCCATTTGAAGCCGCACGGGTGCGCTTCTGCTGCGTTGCCACCCATCACCAGAATCAGATTCGCGTTGGCGATATCGGTCCAGTGGTTGGTCATGGCACCACGGCCGTACGTCGGGGCAAGACTTGCCACCGTCGGGCCATGTCAGACACGTGCCTGGTTATCGAACCCCAGCATGCCCAGACTGCGAATGACCTTGTGAGTCAGGTAACCGGCTTCGCTGGAAGCCGCCGATGCCGCCAGAAAACCGGTGGTCAGCCAACGGTTGACCGTCTGGCCCTGGGCGTTCTTCTCGATGAAGTTGGCATCGCGGTCGGTCTTGACCAGGTCGGCAATACGGTCCAGCGCCTCATCCCAGGACACCCGCGCCCACTCGCTGCTGCCGGGCTTGCGCACCTGCGGGTACTGCAGACGACTGGGGCTGTGGATAAAGTCGAGCAGGCCGGCGCCTTTCGGGCACAGGGTGCCGCGGTTCACCGGGTGATCGGCGTCGCCTTCGATATGAATGATGTTCTGCGCAACGTTCTTGCCACCATCACCCTGGCTGTACAGGATCAGGCCGCAGCCGACCGAGCAGTAGGGGCAGGTGTTGCGAGTCTCGATGGTACGCGCCAGCTTGAAGTGGCGTACCTGCTCGGCGAAGGCGGGTGTCGGGGCCATGCCCAACGCCGCCAGGCTCGAGCCTCCAAGGCCTACCGCTGCGACCTTGAAGAACTGCCGACGGTTGAGATCCATCGTGCACTCCTGATCAGGTGGTGGACGCGCGGGACGTTGCCGGCGTCTCTTGAACGATCACGGTGGCGGCAAAACTGAAGGCCGCCAATGGATACTCTAGTCAAGATTGCGCAAAACGCTGGAGAGATGCTGCCTGTCAGCCGGGAACGCCGACACGATTGCGCCAGCGCCCCTTGCTCGTTATTCGCCTATTTAGCCCTCGGTTGCCCCAGCGCCGTGGCGATCACACTGCCCATTTTCGTGGGTTGTGGATCATTCTGGTGTTGCACGGCGTCGATGGCCCACTGCTCAAGACGCACCCGATCGCGCTGGAACAGCATCATGTGGGTCGACCCACCGAACTCGAAGTGGCCGATCTCGGTTCCACGGCTGATGTTGACCGGCGCTGCGCCCTCGCCGACGATGAATTGCGGTGCAATCACGCAGGTCGAGACCTCGACCATGCCGATGCAGATCAACGCAACATAACCACACGCCGGGTGCTCGAAAATAAAGATCGCGCGGGCGGCAACATGGCCAAGGTAGGGCTGCGACTCGGTGCCCTCCCAGGTGCCGGTGCCTTCGCCTTGCCCGGGGCGCTGGGCAAAATAGGTGCCCGGTTGCACCCATGAACGCACCAGCTTGCCATCCAGCGGTGCGTTCCAGCGGTGATAGTGAGTGGCCGAGAGGAATCCCTGATAAATCTGCCCACCCTTGAAGTGCTCCGCCCACTGCGCCTGGCCAGCGAATAGATCAAGCAAGGAGTAGTTCACGTCCTTGATCCAGAAGCCGGTCTCGAACGCGAGGTTATTTTCGTACTGCCATGGTGTGGTTTCACAGCCAATGTTGATCTGGGTCGTGGGGTCACCCTGAAACGGGCGGGCGCCGGGCACGAACTTGCGTATGAAAAACGAGTTCCATGAGTCGAACCCGTACCCTGGCTTGCTCGGATCGCATTCCATTTCATTCCAGACCCCGGCGTCCCAGGCGGCTTTCGATATCCACGAGCCCGCTTTTTCGGGGTCATTGATATCCAGCTTGTCCAGCGAGTCGGCGCTCTTGAGAAAGGCGTTCCATGCGTCCAGGACCTTCTTGAACTGGAGGTTGAAGGTCGTGTCGTGGAACAAGGCAACGCCCGCCTCGGTCGCCATTGAAACGGCCAGGAAGCCATTCATCGGTGTACCGACCTGGGCCGTCGCGTTGAAGGACGAAGAGGTGGTGATAATCTCGTTGAGAATCTCGAAGAAGCTGTCGTAGCTTTTGATCCAGACCGTGTCGCCGTCCTCATCCTTGATCTGCTCGAGGGTCGCCTCATCCAGGGTCAGGACATAGGCGTTGGCCTGCTCGATCATCGAATTGACCCACATGCGGTACACACTGTGCTCTGTCACCCAGGCCTTGAACTCGGTGACCTGCGGCAGCATAGGGGTAAGCGTGCCTGCCCTCTTCTTTTGCGCAATATAGTCGCGCAGTGGCACCAGGAACTTGGCAGTCGCCCACACCCGATTGGGTACCCAGAAGCCCATCTGGATGGGCCCGGCATTGTCCAGGGTGAGCAGGTTCGCTGCGGTGCCTTCCACGCGGCGCGGCTTGGCGGATTGCTGGAGGGATGAGATCTGGCTATCGAATTGAGTCATTTCTTAGTCCTTTAAAGTGACGTAAC
Organism: Pseudomonas rubra; assembly: GCF_028656935.1. GTDB lineage: Bacteria > Pseudomonadota > Gammaproteobacteria > Pseudomonadales > Pseudomonadaceae > Aquipseudomonas > Aquipseudomonas rubra. The sequence continues at coordinate 21,406 of NZ_JAMDGZ010000017.1, read as the reverse complement.
TCATGCACATCGCCTTCGGGCAACGCGCAGAGTCGCTATTCCAGACTGCGTTTTTGCAACGCCCAGCGCTTATCACAGCTTCATGGCTGCCCGGGACTCGACAGGAGGGGGCGCTGCAGCGGTATGCAACCGCTTGGTAAATGTAGTCGCCAGGGGAAAAAAAGCCGAAATAGCAGGGCTAAACGTCGGGCAATAAGGTGCGATCCGACCAAAGGTGCCAGCGAGACCAGCAGTAGGGAAGGAAGGGCGAGATTTGGCGCTCAATAAAAAAGCGAAGCCAAATCAATGGCTTCGCTTTTCAGGTTTACAGCTGTGAGACAGCAGCGAATCAGAACGGAATATCGTCATCGAAGCTGTCGAAGTCCGGAGCCGGCTGCGGTGCGGCCTGCTGTGGCGCAGGACGCTGTTGCGGCGCCGACTGCTGTGGACGCGGAGCCTGCTGACGCGGCGCCTGGTTGTAGTTGTTGCCACCTTGCTGCTGCGAGCCGTCCTGGTTCTGCGGACGGCCGCCGAGCAGTTGCATGGTGCCCTGCATGTCGACGACGATTTCAGTGGTGTAACGCTTGATGCCGTCTTTTTCCCACTCACGGGTCTGCAGTTTGCCTTCGATGTAGACCTGCGAGCCTTTGCGCAGGTACTCACCGGCAATTTCCGCAACCTTGCCGAACATCGACACGCGGTGCCATTCGGTTTTTTCAACCTTCTGGCCGGTCTGCTTGTCGGTCCACTGCTCGCTGGTGGCCAGGCTCAGGTTGGTCACGGCGTTACCGTTGGGCAGGTAGCGGACTTCGGGATCTTGACCGCAAGTACCGACCAGAATGACTTTGTTAACCCCACGGGCCATAACGTTCTCCTAGGCTTCGCACGCTTCGGAGGCCGGGTTTACCAGGCGCTCCAGGGTCGTGCGATCCAAAATTTGTGTATCAAGTTTGATATAGATGGCGGCTTCATCGGCCACCACCACTGCGTCGGTTACACCCGGGACGGCCATCAGCCGCTCGGTCAGCCCCGCTTCGCGTACCGCCTCGGCCGATAACGGCATGCGCAGACTGGTCACGTACGGCGGTTCACGCATGCTCAGCGCCACGACCCACCACAGAGCACACAACGCTGCGCAGCCAAGGAACACCGTGCTCAGGCCACCGTGCTGGAACAACCAGCCACCGAGAATTCCTCCCAGCGCGGCACCAAGGAACTGGCTGGTGGAGTACACCCCCATGGCCGTGCCCTTTCCGCCAGCGGGCGACACCTTGCTGACCAGTGAAGGCAAGGATGCCTCCAGCAGGTTGAAGGCGGTGAAGAATATCACGGTGCCGATCACCAGTTCGTGCAAGTTGTCTGCTGACAGCCAGAAGAATAGCTCGGTCAGCATCAACACACTGACCGCGCCCAGCAGGACACGTTTCATCTTGCGCTTTTTTTCGCCGTAGATGATGAACGGGATCATTGCAAAGAATGAAATCAGCAAGGCGGTCAGGTACACCCACCAGTGCTCTTCCTTCGGCAACCCGCCACGCTCGACGAACGCCAGCGGCAAGGCGATGAAGCTGGCCATTAAAATGGCATGCAAGACGAAGATGCCCACGTCCAGGCGCAACAGGTCGGGATGGCGCAGAGTCGGCATCAGCGCCTGCTTGGCGACGCCCGATTCGCGGTGCTGCAGAGCGCCGTGAGAGGCCGGCACCACAAGGGCAATGATGGCGATACCGACCACGGCCATGGCCGCGGTGGCCAGGAACAGCCCGGACAGGCCGAAGGAGCGGGTCAGCAGCGGACCGACCACCATGGCCACGGCAAACGACAAGCCGATGCTCATGCCGATCATGGCCATGGCCTTGGTCCGGTGCTGTTCGCGGGTCAGGTCCGAGAGCAAGGCCATGACCGCCGCAGAAATCGCCCCGGCGCCTTGCAGGATACGCCCTGCGATCACGCCCCAGATCGAGTCGGCCTGGGCCGCCAGTACGCTGCCCAGGGCAAAGATCACCAGGCCCAGGTAGATCACCGGGCGGCGGCCTATGCGGTCGGAGATCACCCCGAACGGAATCTGCAGAAATGCCTGGGTCAGGCCATAGGCACCAATTGCCAGGCCGATCAGGGCCGGAGTGGCACCGGCCAGGTCCATGCCATAGGTCGCCAGTACCGGCAGGACCATGAACATGCCCAGCATACGGAAGGCGAACACCAGGGCCAGGCCGCCTGCGGCGCGGGTCTCGCTGCCACTCATGCGTTCGCTGTGGGGATCGTGCATGGATAAACCTCGTGTGAACCGGCGGCGATTCTACCAGTCCCATCGCTTAACGGCATATACGCGACGCTTTGCCGCGTAATGGCATGGAGCCGTATACTCAACCGTTTATGCCCGCCGAGCGAGGCCGCAGTGGACAAGATCCTGATTCGTGGGGCACGTACCCACAACCTGAAGAACATCGACCTGACCCTGCCGCGGGACAAGTTGATCGTCATCACCGGCCTGTCCGGTTCCGGCAAGTCGTCCCTGGCCTTTGATACCCTGTACGCCGAAGGCCAGCGCCGTTACGTCGAATCCCTGTCGGCCTATGCCCGGCAGTTCCTGTCGATGATGGAAAAGCCCGATGTCGACACCATCGAAGGTTTGTCACCGGCAATTTCCATCGAACAGAAGTCGACCTCGCACAACCCGCGTTCGACCGTCGGCACCATCACCGAGATCTACGACTACCTGCGCCTGCTTTACGCCCGCGTCGGCACCCCGCGCTGCCCGGACCACGACATCCCGCTGGAAGCACAGACCGTCAGCCAGATGGTCGACCTGGTGCTGGCCCAGCCCGAAGGCAGCAAACTGATGTTGCTGGCACCGGTGATTCGCGAGCGCAAGGGTGAGCACCTGGCGGTCTTCGAAGAACTGCGCGCTCAAGGTTTCGTCCGGGCGCGGGTCAACGGCAAGTTGTTCGAACTCGATGAACTGCCCAAGCTGGACAAGCAGAAAAAACACACCATCGAGGTGGTGGTCGACCGCTTCAAGGTGCGCGACGACCTGCAACAGCGTCTGGCCGAATCGTTCGAGACCGCCCTCAAGCTGGCCGATGGCATCGCCTTGGTCGGCTCGATGGATGACGAGCCGTTCGAGGAGATGATCTTCTCCGCCCGCTTCGCCTGCCCGATCTGCGGCCATGCGATCAGCGAGCTGGAACCCAAACTGTTCTCCTTCAACAACCCCGCCGGCGCCTGCCCGACCTGCGACGGCCTGGGGGTCAAGCAGTTCTTCGACATCAAGCGCCTGGTCAATGGCGAGCTGACCCTGGCCGAAGGTGCGATTCGCGGCTGGGACCGGCGCAACGTCTACTACTTCCAGATGCTCGGCTCGCTGGCCTCGCATTATGACTTCAGCCTCGAGATCCCCTTCGGCGAACTGCCGGCCGAGCAGCAGAAGGTCATCCTTCACGGCAGCGGCAAGCAGAACGTCGATTTCAAGTACCTCAACGATCGTGGCGACATCGTCAAGCGCTCGCACCCATTTGAAGGCATCGTGCCCAACCTGGAGCGCCGCTACCGCGAAACCGAATCGGCGACCGTACGTGAAGAACTGGCCAAGTTCCTCAGCACCCAGCCCTGCCCGGATTGCCGCGGCACCCGCCTGCGTCGCGAAGCGCGGCACGTATGGGTTGGTGAAAAAACTCTGCCGGCAGTGACCTGCCTGCCGATCGGCGAAGCCAGCGGCTACTTCGGCGGCCTGAAGCTGACGGGGCGACGTGGCGAGATTGCCGACAAGATTCTCAAGGAGATCTGCGAGCGTCTGCAGTTTCTGGTCAACGTCGGCCTCGACTACCTGACCCTCGACCGCAGCGCCGACACCCTTTCGGGCGGTGAAGCCCAGCGTATCCGTCTGGCCAGCCAGATCGGCGCCGGCCTGGTCGGGGTCATGTACATCCTCGACGAGCCGTCCATTGGCCTGCACCAGCGCGACAACGACCGTTTGCTCGGCACCCTCAACCACCTGCGCGACATCGGCAACACGGTGATCGTGGTCGAGCACGATGAGGACGCCATTCGCCTGGCCGACTACGTGGTCGACATCGGCCCGGGAGCGGGAGTACACGGCGGGCAGATCGTCGCCGAAGGCACCCCGGCCCAGGTTATGGCCCACCCTGACTCGCTGACCGGCAAGTACCTGTCCGGCCGGGTCAAGATTGCCGTGCCGGCCAAGCGCACGCCACGCAACAAAAAACTCTCGCTCAAGCTCAAGGGCGCACGCGGCAACAACCTGCAGAACGTCGACCTGGAAATCCCGATCGGCCTGCTGACCTGCGTGACCGGTGTGTCTGGCTCGGGCAAGTCGACGCTGATCAACAACACCCTGTTCCCGCTCAGCGCCACCGCCCTCAACGGTGCCAGCACCCTGGAAGCGGCACCGCACGACAGCTGTGACGGCCTGCAACATCTGGACAAAGTGGTCGACATTGACCAGAGCCCGATCGGCCGCACTCCGCGCTCGAACCCGGCGACCTATACCGGCCTGTTCACACCGATCCGCGAACTGTTCTCCGGCGTCCCGGAGTCGCGCTCGCGTGGCTACGGCCCTGGGCGGTTCTCGTTCAACGTCAAGGGTGGGCGCTGCGAGGCGTGCCAGGGCGATGGCCTGATCAAGGTCGAGATGCACTTTCTGCCGGACATCTACGTGCCGTGCGATGTGTGCAAGAGCAAGCGCTACAACCGCGAAACCCTGGAGATCAAGTACAAGGGCAAGAACATCCACGAGGTCCTGGAAATGACCATCGAGGAAGCCCGCGAGTTCTTCGACGCGGTACCCGCGCTGGCGCGCAAGCTGCAGACGCTGATGGACGTCGGCCTGTCCTACATCAAGCTCGGACAGTCGGCGACCACCCTGTCGGGAGGCGAAGCACAACGGGTCAAGTTGTCACGCGAGCTGTCCAAGCGCGACACCGGCAAGACCCTGTACATCCTCGACGAACCGACCACCGGTTTGCACTTTGCCGACATTCAGCAATTGCTCGATGTACTGCACCGTCTGCGCGACCACGGCAACACCGTGGTGGTGATCGAGCACAACCTGGACGTGATCAAGACCGCCGACTGGATCGTCGACCTGGGCCCCGAAGGCGGCTCCAAGGGCGGGCAGATCATCGGTTTTGGTACACCGGAAGAGGTGGCCGAGATGAAGCAGTCGTATACCGGTTACTACCTCAAACCACTGCTGGAGCGCGACCGCGCCTGATGTAGAAGAGCCCCAAACAAAAAGCCCCGCATTGGCGGGGCTTTTTTTGTTCGGAGAAAATTACATCTGCGATTGCAGGTAGTTTTCCAGGCCGATCGATTTGATCAGGCCCTGCTGTTTTTCCAGCCAGTAGGTGTGATCTTCTTCGGTATCGGCCAGCTGCACACGCAGGATGTCGCGGCTGATGTAGTCCTTGTGCAGTTCGCACAGCTCGATGCCTTTGCACAGCGCAGCACGCACCTTGTACTCAAGGCGCAGGTCGGCAGCAATCATGTCCGGCACGGTAGTGCCCACGTCCAGGTCCTCAGGACGCATGCGCGGGGTGCCTTCGAGCATGAGGATACGACGCATCAGGGCATCGGCGTGTTGCGCCTCTTCTTCCATTTCGTGGTTGATACGCTCGTAGAGCTTGCTCAAGCCCCAGTCTTCGTACATCCGCGAGTGAATGAAATATTGGTCACGCGCCGCCAGTTCGCCCGTCAGCAACGTGTTGAGATAATCGATTACGTCCGGGTGACCTTGCATCGCCCTGCCTCTCCCTGTGTGAAAGTCATAGTTTGAACCAGGATGACTGGAAGGTCACTGAGAATTGGGCAAAAACGTGCAAAAAAGTGGGTAAACGGTAGTGATATTCATTGAAAAACCGCCCAAATGAGGGCGGTTCTTCTTATCACTTCGACTTAGGCGAGATTTATGCCCAAAGCCTTGGCAATCCCCTCGCCATAGGCCGGATCGGCCTTGAAGAAGTGCTGCAACTGACGCTGGACCACATCCACAGAAACCCCGGCCATGGCACCGGCTATGTTGCCGATCAGCAGTGCCTTCTGCTGCTCACTCATCAGGCGGAACAGCGCGCCGGCGTGGCTGTAGTAGTCGGTGTCTTCGCGGTGATCGTAACGATCGGCGACACCGTTCAGGGCCAATGGCGGCTCAGCGTACTGCGGGGCTTGCTTTGGTGCACTGGCGTAGCTGTTAGGCTCATAGTTCGGTGCCGCGCCGCCGTTACTGCCAAACGCCATCGAACCATCACGCTGGTAGCTGTTCACCAGGCTGCGTGGGGCGTTTACCGGCAGTTGCTGATGGTTGGTACCGACACGGTAGCGGTGCGCGTCTGCGTAAGCGAACACGCGGCCCTGGAGCATGCGGTCCGGCGACAGCCCAACACCCGGCACCATGTTGCTCGGACCGAACGCCGCTTGCTCGACTTCAGCGAAATAATTCAGCGGGTTGCGGTTGAGTTCCAGTTCGCCAATCTCGATCAGCGGATAGTCCTTCTGCGACCAAGTCTTGGTCACATCGAATGGATTCTCGTCGCGGCTGGCGGCCTCCTCTTCGCTCATCACCTGGATGCATACGGCCCATTTCGGGAAATCACCGCGTTCGATCGCCTCGAACAGGTCGCGCTGGGCGTAGTCCGGGTCAGTGCCAGCCAGGCGCGCAGCCTCGGCAGGCGCCAGGTTCTTGATGCCCTGCTTGGTCTTGAAGTGCCACTTGACCCAGGTACGCTGGCCTTCGGCGCTAATCAGGCTGTAGGTGTGACTACCAAAGCCGTGCATATGCCGGTAGCCGTCCGGGATGCCCCGGTCAGAAAACAAGATGGTCACCTGGTGCAAGGCTTCAGGTGAATGCGACCAGAAGTCCCACATCATCTGCGCGCTCTTCAGGTTGCTTTGCGGAAGGCGTTTCTGGGTGTGGATAAAGTCCGGGAATTTCAGCGGATCACGGATGAAGAACACTGGAGTGTTGTTGCCAACGATGTCCCAGTTACCTTCCTCGGTATAGAACTTCAGGGCAAAGCCACGCGGATCACGCTCGGTATCGGCCGAACCACGCTCGCCACCCACAGTGGAGAAGCGCAGGAAGGTCTCGGTTTGCTTGCCAACGCTATTGAACAGCTTGGCACAGCTGTACTGGGTGATATCGCGGGTGACGGTGAAGGTGCCGTAGGCACCCGAGCCTTTAGCGTGAACACGGCGCTCAGGGATGTTCTCGCGGTTGAAGTGCGCGAGTTTTTCGATCAGGTGGAAGTCATCCAGCAACAACGGGCCTCGCGGGCCTGCCGAACGCGAGTTCTGGTTGTCAGCGACCGGCGCTCCGCTGGCGGTGGTCAGTATTTTGTTCTGGCTCATGGTCTCTCTCCCTATCGGTCTTGAACGGCCGGCTAATCGGCTTGGGAGGAGTATTGACCACAACTATGACCACAACAAATTCATTACATGACTCATATCAATAGATTATTACAATACATCCAGACACAAAAAACCGGGCGCTAGGCCCGGTTCCTTGTTACAGACTGTTCGCCTTACTCAGCAGCTTCAACCGAGCCACCGACAGGACGATCAACCAGCTCGACGTACGCCATAGGTGCGTTATCGCCAGCGCGGAAGCCGCACTTGAGGATACGCAGGTAGCCGCCCTGACGGGTGGCATAGCGCTTGCCCAGATCGTTGAACAGCTTACCGACCATTTCTTTCGAACGAGTACGGTCGAAAGCCAGACGACGGTTAGCTACGCTGTCTACCTTGGCCAGAGTGATCAGCGGCTCGGCAACGCGGCGCAGTTCTTTGGCTTTTGGCAGAGTAGTTTTGATCAGCTCGTGCTCGAACAGCGACACCGCCATGTTCTGGAACATAGCCTTACGGTGAGAGCTGGTACGGCTCAGGTGACGTCCACTTTTACGATGACGCATGGGTTCATTCCTTACCAAACACTACGTTCGGTGATTACGACGATCAGGCAGTCGCCTTGTCGTCCTTCTTAAGACTTGCAGGCGGCCAGTTGTCGAGGCGCATGCCGAGGGACAGACCGCGGGAGGCCAGAACGTCCTTGATTTCAGTCAAGGATTTCTTGCCCAGGTTCGGAGTCTTCAACAGCTCTACTTCGGTACGCTGAATCAGGTCGCCGATGTAGTAGATGTTTTCCGCCTTAAGGCAGTTAGCCGAACGTACAGTCAGTTCCAGATCGTCAACCGGGCGAAGCAGGATCGGATCGATCTCGTCTTCCTGCTCGACAACCACTGGTTCACTGTCACCTTTGAGGTCGACGAACGCAGCCAACTGCTGTTGCAGAATGGTTGCGGCACGACGGATGGCCTCTTCAGGGTCCAGGGTACCGTTGGTTTCCAGATCAATTACCAGCTTGTCCAGGTTGGTACGCTGCTCGACACGGGCGTTTTCCACCACGTATGCGATACGGCGAACCGGGCTGAACGAAGAGTCAAGCTGCAAGCGACCAATGCTGCGGCTTTCGTCTTCATCGCTCTGACGCGAATCGGCCGGCTCATAACCACGACCACGAGCTACGGTGAGCTTCATGTTCAAGGCGCCGTTCGACGCCAGGTTAGCGATTACGTGATCGGGGTTAACGATCTCGACATCATGATCCAGCTGAATATCGGCAGCGGTAACCACCCCCGAACCCTTCTTCGACAAGGTCAGCGTAACTTCGTCACGACCGTGCAGTTTGATAGCCAGGCCTTTCAGGTTCAACAGGATCTCAATGACATCTTCCTGTACACCTTCGATTGCCGAGTACTCGTGGAGTACACCGTCAATCTCGGCCTCGACTACTGCACAGCCAGGCATGGAGGACAACAGGATGCGGCGCAGCGCGTTGCCCAGGGTATGGCCAAAGCCACGCTCGAGAGGCTCGAGCGTGATTTTAGCGCGGGTTGGACTGACGACCTGCACATCAATGTGGCGGGGCGTCAGGAACTCATTTACCGAAATCTGCATGGATGCACCTATTTTCTAGCCCTTACTTGGAGTAGAGCTCGACAATCAGGCTTTCGTTGATGTCGGCGGACAGGTCGCTGCGAGCAGGAACGTTCTTGAAAACGCCCGACTTCTTGGCAGCATCCACATCTACCCACTCAACGCGGCCACGCTGGGCGCACAGTTCAAGGGCTTGAACAATGCGCAGCTGGTTCAGCGACTTCTCGCGAACCGCGACCACGTCACCCGGACGAACTTGGTAGGACGGAACGTTTACAGTCTTGCCGTTTACGCTGATCGCTTTGTGCGAAACCAGCTGACGGGATTCGGCACGAGTAGCGCCAAAGCCCATACGATAAACGACGTTATCCAGACGGCACTCGAGCAGTTGCAGCAGGTTCTCACCAGTAGCGCCCTTCTTGGAGGCCGCTTGCTTGTAGTAACCGCTGAATTGACGCTCAAGCACGCCGTAGATACGACGAACTTTTTGTTTCTCACGCAGCTGGGTGCCGTAGTCGGACTGACGACCACGACGCTGACCGTGAATACCTGGGGCTGCTTCGATGTTGCACTTCGATTCCAGAGCGCGAACGCCGCTCTTCAGGAACAGATCGGTGCCTTCACGACGAGACAGTTTGCATTTTGGACCAATGTAACGTGCCATTTATCTGTCTCCTGATTACACGCGGCGCTTCTTCGGCGGACGGCACCCGTTATGCGGGATTGGCGTCACGTCGGTGATGCTGGCGATCTTATAGCCACAGCCGTTCAGAGCACGAACAGCGGACTCACGACCTGGACCTGGACCCTTGACGTTGACGTCGAGGTTCTTCAGACCATATTCCAGCGCAGCTTGACCAGCACGCTCGGCAGCTACTTGAGCAGCGAACGGGGTGGACTTGCGGGAACCGCGGAAACCCGAACCGCCGGAGGTAGCCCAGGACAGGGCGTTACCTTGACGATCGGTGATGGTCACGATGGTGTTGTTAAAAGAGGCATGGATGTGGGCGATGCCATCAACCACTGTCTTTTTGACTTTTTTACGAGGACGAGCAGCAGGTTTTGCCATTTCTAAATTCCTGTCGATTCGCTGGTGCGATTACTTGCGGATCGGCTTACGCGGGCCCTTACGGGTACGCGCGTTGGTCTTGGTACGCTGACCGCGTACTGGCAGACCCCGACGATGACGCAGGCCGCGGTAGCAACCCAGGTCCATCAACCGCTTGATTTTCATGTTGACGTCACGGCGCAGATCACCTTCGGTGATGTACTTCGCAACTTCAGTACGCAGCGATTCAACCTGCTCGTCGCTCAGATCCTTGATCTTTACGGCTGGGTTGACCCCAGTGTCTGCACAGATTTTCTGTGAAGTGGTGCGACCAACACCATAGATGTAGGTCAGCGAGATAACAGTATGCTTGTTATCTGGAATGTTAACGCCTGCAATACGGGCCATTCAGTGGGACTCCAATTGACAGCTACCTACGCCCCGGAAGCCAAGAAATAGGGCGCGAGATAATATCGCTGTAGAAACAATTAATCAACCCAGCAGCACACTAGCTGCTGGGTTTGTAGCGCAAATCACACTCAGCCTTGGCGCTGCTTGTGACGTGGTTCCGCACTGCAAATTACTCGAACGACACCTTCGCGGCGAATAATTTTGCAGTTACGGCACAGCTTTTTCACCGATGCACGAACTTTCATCACCAACTCCTCGAACCTTAAGGGTCAATCAGCGCAGCAGACCGCTGCCACCGTAGCCTTTCAGGTTGGCTTTCTTCATCAGGGATTCGTACTGGTGCGAAACGAGGTGCGATTGTACTTGGGACATGAAGTCCATCACAACCACTACCACAATCAGCAACGAGGTCCCGCCAAGGTAGAACGGAACGTTTGCCGCAACCACCAGGAACTGGGGAAGCAGACACACGGCCGTCATATAAAGAGCACCGAACATGGTCAAGCGGGTCAGAACGCCATCAATGTAGCGCGCCGACTGCTCGCCCGGACGGATACCCGGAATAAAGGCACCGGACTTCTTCAGGTTTTCCGCTACGTCTTTCGGATTGAACATCAACGCCGTATAGAAGAAGCAGAAGAAAATAATCCCTGCACTAAACAGCAGAATATTCAACGGCTGACCAGGAGCGATCGACTGCGAGATGTCCTGCAACCAGCCCATACCTTCGGACTGACCGAACCAGGCACCCAGCGAAGCCGGGAACAGCAAGATGCTGCTCGCGAAAATGGCAGGGATTACACCCGCCATATTCACTTTCAACGGCAAGTGGCTGGTCTGCGCAGCGAAGACCTTGCGGCCCTGCTGACGCTTGGCGTAGTGAACGGCGATACGACGCTGACCACGCTCAATGAACACCACGAAACCGATAATCGCTACTGCCAGCAAACCGATAGCGACCAGGGCGAAAATGTTGATATCGCCTGTGCGTGCAGACTCGAAAGACTGCCCGATTGCTCTCGGAAGACCGGCGACGATACCTGCGAAAATCAACATCGAGATACCGTTGCCTACACCGCGCTCGGTGATCTGCTCGCCCAGCCACATCATGAACATCGCGCCGGCCACGAAAGTGGACACCGCAACGAAATGGAAGCCAAAGTCAGCAGAAAACGCCACGCCCTGACCGGCCAGACCAATGGACATGCCAATGGCCTGGACCAGCGCCAGGATAACGGTGCCGTAGCGGGTGTACTGGCTGATCTTGCGACGGCCAGCTTCACCTTCCTTCTTCAACTGCTCCAGCTGCGGGCTGACGGCGGTCATCAACTGCATGATGATCGATGCCGAGATGTACGGCATGATCCCCAATGCAAAGATGCTCATCCGTTCCAGCGCGCCGCCGGAAAACATGTTGAACAAGCTAAGAATGGTCCCCTCATTCTGTCGAAACAGTTCCGCCAGCCGGTCCGGATTGATACCTGGAACTGGGATGTGTGCGCCTATCCGATAGACGATGATCGCCAGGAACAGAAAACGCAGACGAGCCCAGAGTTCAGACATCCCGCCTTTGCCGAGCGAAGAGAGAGCACCTTGCTTAGCCATTTATTCCTCGAACTTGCCGCCAGCTGCTTCGATAGCCGCACGTGCACCTTTGGTGACGGCGATACCCTTGAGGGTGACTGCGCGAGTGACTTCGCCCGACAGCATGATTTTCACACGCTGTACGTGCTGACCGATCACGTTGGCATCCTTGAGGGACTGAACGGTGATCAGATCGCCTTCCACCTTGGCCAGCTCGGACAGACGCACTTCGGCGCGGTCCATGGCTTTCAGGGAAACGAAGCCGAACTTCGGCAGACGACGGTGCAGCGGCTGTTGACCGCCTTCAAAGCCTGGAGCAATGGTGCCACCGGAACGGGAGGTCTGACCTTTGTGGCCACGGCCACCAGTCTTACCCAAACCGCTACCGATACCACGGCCCGGACGATGCTTCTCGCGACGGGAACCCGGCGCTGGACTCAGATCATTGAGTTTCATCGATTAACCCTCGACGCGCAGCATGTAGTAAGCCTTGTTGATCATCCCGCGATTCTCGGGAGTATCCAGGACTTCTACAGTGTGACCGATGCGGCGCAGACCCAGACCCTTAACACACAGTTTGTGGTTAGGGAGACGGCCGGCGGTGCTTTTGATCAGCGTTACTTTAACGGTAGCCATGATCAGCGGATCTCCTCAACGCTCTTGCCGCGCTTGGCAGCAATGGATTCAGGAGATTGCATAGCCTTCAGACCCTTGAAAGTGGCGTGAACCACGTTTACAGGGTTAGTCGAGCCGTAGCACTTGGCCAGGACGTTCTGAACACCAGCAACTTCCAGGACGGCACGCATGGCGCCACCAGCGATGATACCGGTACCTTCGGACGCAGGCTGCATGTACACCTTCGACGCGCCATGGGCGGACTTGGTGGCGTACTGCAGAGTGGTGCCGTTCAGGTCAACCTGAATCATGTTGCGACGAGCAGCTTCCATCGCTTTCTGGATCGCAGCAGGTACTTCGCGCGACTTGCCACGACCGAAACCAACACGACCTTTACCATCACCTACCACGGTCAACGCGGTGAAAGTGAAGATACGGCCGCCTTTGACGGTTTTAGCAACGCGGTTAACTTGAACCAGCTTCTCGATGTAGCCTTCGTCGCGCTTTTGATCGTTATTTGCCATAACTTAGAACTCCAGCCCGCCTTCACGAGCAGCATCAGCCAGCGCTTTGACGCGGCCATGGTACTTGAAGCCGGAACGGTCAAAGGCAACTTGAGATACACCGGCGGCTTTCGCGCGCTCAGCTACCAGCTTGCCAACCTTAGTGGCCGCGTCGATGTTGCCAGTGGCGCCATCACGCAGTTCTTTGTCCAAGGTCGAGGCACTGGCCAGAACCTTGCTGCCGTCGGCCGAAATGACCTGGGCGTAAATGTGCTGCGAGGAGCGGAACACGCAGAGACGCACGACTTCGAGTTCGTGCATTTTCAGGCGTGCTTTGCGAGCGCGACGCAGTCGAGTAACTTTTTTGTCGGTCATTTGCTAGGCCCTACTTCTTCTTGGCTTCTTTACGACGGACGACTTCGTCCGCGTAACGCACACCTTTGCCTTTGTACGGCTCTGGCGGACGGAAACCGCGGATTTCGGCGGCCACCTGACCTACCAGCTGCTTGTCGATACCCTTGATCAGGATATCGGTCTGGCTTGGGGTCTCAGCGGTGATGCCCTCAGGCAATTCGTAATCCACTGGATGCGAGAAGCCGAGCGCCAGGTTCAGGACGGTGCCTTTAGCCTGAGCTTTGTAACCAACACCGACCAGCTGGAGCTTGCGCTCGAAGCCTTGGCTTACGCCTTGGACCATGTTGTTTACCAAAGCACGGGTAGTACCGGCCATAGCGCGAGTTTGTTGATCGCCATTGCGAGCAGCAAAACGCAGCTCACCAGCTTCTTCAACGACTTCTACTGACGAGTGAACGTTCAGTTCGAGAGTGCCCTTGGCACCCTTCACCGAAAGCTGCTGACCGGCGAATTTGACTTCGACGCCCGATGGCAGCTTAACGGGGTTCTTAGCGACGCGAGACATGCTTATCCCCCCTTAGAACACTGTGCAGAGAACTTCGCCGCCGACACCGGCAGCGCGCGCAGCACGATCAGTCATCACACCTTTGTTGGTGGAGACGATAGACACGCCCAGACCGCCACGTACTTTCGGCAGATCATCGACGGACTTGTACTGACGCAGGCCTGGACGACTTACGCGCTTGACTTCCTCGATGACCGGACGGCCTTCGAAGTATTTAAGCTCGATGGAAAGCGATGGTTTTACTTCGCTGCTGACTTGGTAGCCAGCGATGTAACCTTCGTCTTTCAGAACTTTGGCAACCGCAACCTTCAGAGTCGAGGAAGGCATGCTTACGACGGACTTTTCAGCCATCTGGGCATTACGGATGCGAGTTAGCATGTCCGCTAACGGGTCCTGCATACTCATGGGCTAGACGCTCCTGATACAAGAAAAATTAGCCTCTCGGCTACTACAGACCCCTGAGATCGCCGGGCATAAAAACCCGGGCTCAGGAGAGCCGGTCATTCTAGACAGTTCCCAGAAACGAAACAAGCCCCAGAAGGGGCTTGTTTCGATGCAAGGTCACCGGTGGTCGGAAGATTGCTCCCCCGCCACCTGGACGCTGCCGGTACGTCTTACCAGCTGGCTTTAACCAGACCTGGAACGTCACCGCGCATAGCTGCTTCACGCAGCTTGTTACGGCCGAGGCCGAACTTGCGGTAAACGCCGTGTGGACGACCGGTGATGCGGCAACGGTTACGCAGGCGCGCAGCGCTAGCGTCACGTGGTTGCTTCTGCAGAGCTACGACAGCGGCAAAACGCTCTTCTGGAGTTGCTTCCAGATTAACGATGGTCGCTTTCAGCTCGGCACGCTTCTTGGCGTACTTGGCAACAGTGAGCTGACGCTTCAGCTCACGGTTTTTCATGCTCTTCTTGGCCATTTTCCTACTCCAATCAGTTGCGGAACGGGAATTTGAAAGCACGCATCAGAGCGCGGCCTTCGTCATCGTTCTTGGCAGTGGTGGTCAGGGTAATGTCCAGACCGCGCAGAGCATCGATCTTGTCGTAGTCGATTTCCGGGAAGATGATCTGCTCTTTCACGCCCATGCTGTAGTTGCCACGACCATCGAAGGACTTGGCATTCAGGCCGCGGAAGTCGCGAACCCGAGGCAGGGAGATCGCCAGCAGGCGGTCCAGGAATTCGTACATACGATCACGGCGCAGAGTAACTTTAACGCCAATCGGCCAGCCCTCACGGACTTTGAAGCCCGCGATGGATTTCCGAGCGTAAGTCACAACGGCTTTCTGACCGGTGATCTTCTCCAGGTCAGCAACAGCGTGCTCGATGACTTTTTTGTCGCCGACAGCTTCGCCCAGACCCATGTTCAGGGTGATCTTGGTAACGCGTGGAACTTCCATCACGTTCGCAAGCTCAAGTTCTTCCTTAAGCTTGGGAGCAATCTCGTTCCGGTAAATCTCTTTCAGTCGTGCCATGGTCTTCTACCTAGCAGTGTTCAAGCATCAACCGCTTTTTGGGTCGACTTGAAGACACGAATTTTTTTGCCGTCTTCTACTTTGAAACCAACGCGGTCAGCCTTGTTGGTTTCGCCGTTGAAAATGGCGACGTTAGAAGCGTGCAGTGGCGCTTCTTTCTCGACGATACCGCCCTGTACGCCCGACATCGGGTTAGGCTTGGTATGACGCTTCACCAGGTTGATCCCACCAACGACCAGACGGTCGTCAGCGAGAACCTTGAGCACCTTACCGCGCTTACCTTTGTCTTTGCCGGCGATCACGATGATCTCGTCGTCACGACGAATCTTTTGCATGTCGGATCTCCTTACAGCACTTCTGGGGCGAGCGAGACGATCTTCATGAACTTCTCAGTACGAAGTTCACGGGTCACTGGCCCAAAGATACGGGTGCCGATCGGCTCTTGCTTGTTGTTCAGCAGAACAGCAGCATTGCCATCAAAGCGGATGATGGAGCCGTCAGCACGACGGACACCGTGGCGAGTGCGGACTACAACAGCAGTCATCACTTGGCCTTTCTTCACTTTACCGCGAGGAATTGCTTCCTTGACGGTTACCTTGATGATGTCACCGATGCCGGCGTAACGGCGGTGCGAACCGCCGAGAACCTTGATGCACATGACGCGACGAGCGCCGCTGTTATCGGCCACATCGAGCATGGATTGAGTCTGAATCATAAAATTTCTCCGACCCTTAGCCCTTAGACTTCAACAGCGCGTTCGAGAACTTCAACCAGTGCCCAGGACTTGGTCTTGGCCAGCGGACGGGTCTCGCGGATGGAGACCTTGTCGCCGATATGGCACTGGTTGGTTTCGTCGTGCGCGTGCAGCTTAGTCGAACGCTTAACGTATTTACCGTAGATCGGGTGCTTAACGCGACGCTCGATCAGTACGGTGATGGTTTTGTCCATCTTGTCGCTGACGACACGGCCAGTCAGCGTACGGACGGTTTTTTCAGCTTCAGCCATGATCACTTACCTGCCTGCTGGTTGAGCACAGTTTTCACGCGAGCGATGTCACGCTTAACTTGCGAGAGCAGGTGCGACTGCCCCAACTGGCCAGTTGCTTTCTGCATACGCAGATTGAACTGGTCGCGCAGCAAGCCGAGCAGTTGCTCGTTCAGCTGCTGTGCTGATTTTTCACGAAGTTCATTCGCTTTCATCACATCACCGTCCGCTTAACAAAGGAGGTGGCGAGAGGCAGCTTTGCAGCCGCCAGGGCGAAAGCCTCACGCGCCAGCTCTTCAGAAACACCCTCGATCTCGTACAGGACTTTGCCTGGCTGGATCTGGGCAACCCAGTATTCCACGGAACCTTTACCTTTACCCATCCGCACTTCGAGAGGCTTCTTGGAGATCGGCTTGTCCGGGAACACACGGATCCAGATTTTACCGCCACGTTTTACGTGACGGGTCAGAGCACGACGTGCCGACTCAATCTGGCGGGCGGTGAGACGACCGCGAGCAACAGCTTTCAGAGCAAATTCGCCGAAGCTGACTTTGCTACCGCGCAGTGCCAGACCACGGTTGTGGCCAGTCATCTGCTTGCGGAATTTTGTACGCTTTGGTTGCAACATTTGGCGTACCCCTTACTTAGCAGCTTTTTTACGAGGCGCTGGTGCTTGTGGTTTCAGTTCTTCTTGGCGACCACCAATTACTTCGCCTTTGAAAATCCAAACCTTCACACCGATCACACCGTAAGTGGTGTGAGCTTCGTAGGTG
Source organism: Pseudomonas rubra (assembly GCF_028656935.1). GTDB lineage: Bacteria > Pseudomonadota > Gammaproteobacteria > Pseudomonadales > Pseudomonadaceae > Aquipseudomonas > Aquipseudomonas rubra. The sequence continues at coordinate 4,171 of NZ_JAMDGZ010000017.1, read as the reverse complement.
GCATAGTCGATATCGGCACGCAGGGTGTGCAGGGGCACACGACCTTCGCGATACCATTCAGTACGTGCGATTTCAGCACCGCCGAGACGACCGCTCACTTGGATCTTGATGCCTTTGGCACCAATGCGCATGGCGTTCTGTACGGCGCGCTTCATGGCGCGACGGAACATCACACGACGCTCCAGCTGCTGAGCTACGCTCTGAGCTACCAGCATACCGTCGAGTTCCGGCTTGCGGATCTCTTCGATGTTGATGTGCACAGGCACACCCATTTGCTTGGTCAGGTCCTGACGCAGCTTCTCAACATCTTCACCTTTCTTCCCGATAACGATACCTGGACGAGCGGTGTGGATGGTGATGCGTGCAGTTTGGGCCGGACGATGGATATCGATACGGCTAACGGACGCGCTTTTTAGTTTGTCTTGGAGGTACTCACGCACATTCAGATCTGCGAGCAAATAGTCCGCATAAGTCCGACCGTCTGCGTACCAGACGGAGGTGTGCTCCTTGACGATTCCCAGGCGAATGCCAGTGGGATGTACTTTCTGACCCATCTGATCGACTCCGTTACTTGTCCGCAACCTTGACAGTGATATGGCAAGACCGCTTGACGATGCGATCAGCGCGGCCTTTGGCACGCGGCATGATACGCTTCAGCGAACGCCCTTCGTTGACGAAAACGGTGGAGACCTTCAGGTCATCAACGTCTGCGCCTTCGTTATGCTCGGCGTTGGCAACGGCCGACTCGAGGACTTTCTTCATGATTTCAGCGGCTTTTTTGCTGCTGAAGGCCAACAGGTTGAGCGCTTCGCCCACCTTCTTCCCGCGGATCTGGTCGGCGACCAAGCGGGCTTTCTGGGCGGAGATTCGAGCGCCCGACAACTTAGCGGCTACTTCCATTTCCTAACCCCTTAACGCTTGGCTTTCTTGTCAGCCACGTGCCCACGATAAGTGCGGGTACCGGCAAACTCGCCCAGTTTATGGCCGACCATGTCTTCGTTCACGAGAACTGGGACGTGTTGGCGACCGTTGTGTACCGCGATGGTCAGACCGACCATTTGTGGCAGGATCATGGAACGGCGCGACCAGGTCTTAACTGGTTTGCGATCGTTCTTTTCCGCCGCCACTTCGATCTTCTTCAGTAGGTGAAGATCGATAAAAGGACCTTTTTTCAGAGAACGTGGCACTGTCGTATCCCTCTATTTACTTGCGACGACGGACGATCATGTTGTCGGTACGCTTATTACCACGAGTCTTCGCGCCCTTAGTCGGGAAGCCCCATGGCGATACCGGATGACGACCACCGGAGGTACGACCTTCACCACCACCATGCGGGTGGTCAACCGGGTTCATGGCAACACCACGAACGGTTGGGCGAACGCCACGCCAGCGTTTGGCACCAGCTTTACCCAGCGAACGCAGGCTGTGCTCGGAGTTCGAGACTTCACCCAGGGTCGCACGGCATTCAGCCAGGACTTTACGCATTTCACCAGAGCGCAGACGCAGGGTCACATAGACACCTTCGCGAGCGATCAGCTGAGCCGAAGCACCAGCGGAACGAGCGATCTGTGCACCTTTGCCCGGCTTCAGTTCGATGCCGTGAATGGTGCTACCCACTGGGATGTTGCGCAGTTGCAGGGAGTTGCCTGGCTTGATTGGAGCCAGAGCGCCTGCGATCAGCTGGTCGCCAGCAGCAACGCCTTTAGGGGCGATGATGTAGCGGCGCTCGCCGTCTGCGTAGCACAGCAGTGCGATGTGAGCAGTACGGTTTGGATCGTATTCGATACGCTCGACAGTGGCGACGATGCCATCTTTGTCGTTGCGACGGAAATCGACCATACGGTAATGCTGCTTATGACCACCACCTACGTGACGCGTAGTGATGCGGCCATTGTTGTTACGACCACCAGACTTCGACTTCTTCTCGAGCAGCGGTGCGTGAGGAGCGCCTTTATGCAGCTCCTTGTTGACCACCTTGACCACGAAACGGCGGCCAGGGGAAGTCGGTTTGCATTTAACGATTGCCATGATGCACCCCTTCCTTACTCAGCACTGCTGCTGAAATCGAGATCTTGGCCTGGCTGAAGCGAAACGATCGCTTTCTTCCAGTCATTGCGCTTGCCCAGACCACGTGCGGTACGCTTGGTTTTACCCAGAACGTTAACAGTCGACACGTTTTCGACTTTTACGCCGAACAGGCCTTCGACAGCTTTCTTGATTTCCAGCTTGGTTGCATCAGTAGCAACCTTGAATACGAACTGGCCTTTTTTCTCAGCCAGAACGGTAGCCTTCTCGGAAACATGCGGGCCAAGGAGGACTTTAAATACGCGTTCCTGGTTCATCCCAGCAGCTCCTCGAATTTCTTCACGGCCGACACAGTGATCAACACTTTGTCGTATGCGATCAGACTGACCGGATCGGAACCCTGAACGTCACGTACGTCGACGTGCGGCAGGTTGCGAGCAGCCAGGTACAGGTTCTGATCAACAGCGTCCGAAACGATCAGTACGTCGCTCAGACCCATGCCGTTCAGCTTGTTCAGCAGGTCTTTGGTTTTCGGTGCTTCAACAGCGAAGTCCTGAACCACGACCAGACGGTCGGTACGCACCAGCTCAGCGAGGATGGAACGCATTGCTGCGCGGTACATCTTCTTGTTGAGCTTCTGCGAGTGATCCTGCGGACGAGCTGCGAAAGTGGTACCGCCGCCACGCCAGATTGGGCTACGGATAGTACCGGCACGAGCACGGCCAGTGCCTTTCTGACGCCATGGGCGCTTACCGCCACCAGCAACGTCGGAACGGGTTTTCTGCTGCTTGGTGCCTTGACGGCCGCCGGCCATATAGGCCACGACTGCTTGGTGTACCAGCGTCTCGTTGAATTCGCCGCCGAAGGTCAGTTCGGAAACTTCGATCGCCTGAGCGTCATTTACATTTAGTTGCATGTCAGCTTCCCCTTAACCGCGAGCCTTGGCAGCCGGACGCACAACCAGATCGCTGCCAGTTGCGCCTGGAACGGCACCCTTGACCAGCAACAGATTGCGTTCAGCGTCGACGCGCACTACTTCGAGGGACTGAACGGTCACGCGCTCGGCGCCCATGTGACCGGACATTTTTTTGCCCTTGAATACACGACCAGGAGTCTGGCACTGGCCGATAGAGCCCGGGACGCGGTGGGAGACGGAGTTACCGTGGGTGTTATCTTGACCGCGGAAATTCCAACGCTTGATGGTACCGGCAAAGCCTTTACCCTTGGACTGACCGGTAACATCTACCAGCTGACCTGCAGCGAAGATTTCAGCGTTGATCGAATCACCGGCCTGGTACTCGCCTTCTTCAAGACGGAACTCCCAGACACCGCGACCCGCGGCAACGTTCGCTTTAGCGAAGTGACCTGCTTGAGCAGCAGTCACGCGCGAAGCGCGACGTTCACCGACAGTGACTTGCACTGCACGATAGCCATCGGTTTCTTCAGTTTTGAACTGGGTGACACGATTCGGCTCGATCTCAATGACCGTGACCGGAATGGAGACACCTTCTTCGGTGAAAATACGGGTCATACCCGCTTTTCGACCGACTACACCAATAGTCATGTTGTAAACCTCATGAGTGTACGGGGCTTTCACCCGCTATGGCCGCCCATTTCAGAGCGTTACACGACTAAGACCGTGTCTTAGCCGAGGCTGATCTGCACTTCCACACCGGCCGCAAGATCAAGCTTCATAAGTGCATCAACGGTTTTATCCGTTGGCTGGACGATATCCAGAACGCGCTTATGAGTACGGATCTCGTACTGGTCACGCGCGTCTTTGTTGACGTGCGGGGAGACCAGAACGGTGAACCGCTCTTTACGGGTAGGCAGTGGAATTGGACCACGCACTTGAGCACCAGTACGTTTCGCGGTTTCCACGATTTCCTGGGTGGATTGGTCGATCAGGCGATGGTCAAAAGCCTTCAACCTGATACGGATTTGCTGATTTTGCATTGGATTTCAGACTCCAGGCTGCTATTCCCACCGGGCGCACTACGCCCGTTAAAAGGAGGCGTGATTTTATAGAGGCCCCCACTGAGTGTCAACCCAATAAAAAAGCCCCCGCTGAGCGGGGGCCTTTTTAAACGATCAACGATTACTCGATGATTTTGGCTACGACGCCGGCGCCGACGGTACGACCGCC
>NZ_JAMDGZ010000016.1 GCF_028656935.1 Pseudomonas rubra | reverse complement strand
ACCATACAAGCGGGCTTGCCTCATCTCACACGCCACTGGCCCTGCCATGAAGCGGCGGACGGTTTTGTGGCAGTTTTATAGCGGAGTGCCGAGAAGCACGTTGGACGGTTGGAATTGCACTTGCAGGTCACTGCCTACAACCATGTGATGGTCCTTCAGCCAGTGGGCTTCGGCGAAGGCGCACAGGGTTTGCCCGCTGGCCAGCGCCAGGCGTACTTCGGTGGGGCCCTCGGCGTCTTCGAGCAGGGCATCGACCTTCACCGGCAAGCAGTTGTAGCCCTCAGCAGGCGGCTGGTCGAGCCTGAGCAACTCGAGCCAGCCCGCCTTGATTAGCGCCACGACGGCGGTCCCGGGGCTCAGTTCCAGGCGACCGGTGCTGTCATGGGTAATCTGGGCATCGATGCGCAGATCGCCAGCGAGGCTCAGGCTGATGCGGTCATAGCGGCCCTGAGCTTCGATCACGCTGATGCGCCCATGCAGTTGGTTACGTGCGCTGGTGCGTAGCATCAGGCGGCCAAGCAGGTCGAGATCGCTGGCGTCTTCGGCCGCTTCAAGAATCTGTGCCTGCAGTGCTTGCAAGCGTTGATACAAGCGCAGCACCCGCTGGCCTTCGGCAGACAGTTTTGCCCCACCACCGCCACGACCGCCAACACTGCGTTCCACCAGTGGGCTGGCGGCCAGGTTGTTGAGTTCGTCAATGGCATCCCAGGCGGCCTTGTAACTCATGCCAGCGCTTTTTGCCGCACGGGTGATCGAACCTTGTTCGGCAATATGTTGCAGCAAGGCAATCCGCTGCGGGCGACGGACGATGTGCTGGGTGAGCAGGGCAGGCAGAGACATAAACGGTAACGGGCATCTGAAGGAGTCAACCCGAAAGTGCCCGCACCCTGACGCCAAGTCAAGCGCTGCCGGGCTTGGCGGTACGCGCCAGGCAGTACACATCGACCCGCTGGGCACCTGCCTTGAGCAGCAGGCTGGCCAATGCCTGGGCAGTGGCGCCGGTGGTCAGCACGTCATCTACCAGCGCCACATGGCGCCCGGCAATCAGGCTACTGTCGGGTATGGCGAAGGCCTGGCGCAGGTTGCGTTTGCGTGCCCGGGCTTTGAGGCCTTGCTGCGCAGGGGTATCGAGGCTACGGGTGAGCAGGTGCTGGTGACAATGGATACCCAACTGTTGCGCTAGCCAGTTGCCGAGCATACCTGCCTGGTTGTAGCCACGCTGACGCAAACGTCGCCGTGAAAGCGGAACAGGCAGCAACAAGGCCGGGCGCGGCAGCCCTTCGTCATAACGGTGTAGCAGCCAGCGCCCGAGCAACTGCGCCAGCAAGCGGCCCAGCGGCCACTGGCTGTTGTGCTTGAAGCGGGTCACCAGCGTATCGACCGGAAAGCCGTAGTACCAAGGCGCCTCGACCCGGTAGAAGGCTGGCGGGCGCCGGCTGCACTGGCCGCACACCAGGCCGTGCATGGGCAGCGGCAGGGCACAGACCTGGCACTGGTCATCCAGCCAGGGCAGTTCGCTCTCGCAGGCGACGCACAGTGGGTAGGGTTGCTCGGCGGCTTCATTACAAAGCAAGCATTCATGGTTATTAAATAACCAGTTGTAAACCGATCTTTTGGCTTGTGGTTGACAGTGCATCAGCCTTCCTTAACTATGCGAGCTATCCGTGATGCGCTGGCGGGGTTTCCTGTGCCGGCGCCTGTACAAGCCTAAACAAGGAACCTTTGATGAGCGCCAGCATAACTGCAACAACACGTCACGACTGGTCCCTGGCCGAAGTCAAAGCTCTGTTCCAGCAGCCGTTCAATGACTTGCTGTTCCAGGCGCAAACCGTGCACCGCGCGCATTTCGACGCTAACCGCGTGCAGGTCTCGACCCTGCTGTCGATCAAGACCGGCGCCTGCCCGGAAGATTGCAAATATTGTCCGCAGTCCGGTCACTACAACACCGGGCTGGAGAAGCAAAAACTGATGGAGGTGCAGAAGGTCCTCGAAGAGGCCGCCCGGGCCAAGGCCATCGGTTCGACCCGCTTCTGCATGGGCGCCGCCTGGAAGCACCCGTCGGCCAAGGACATGCCTTACGTGCTGCAGATGGTTAAAGGGGTCAAGGCCATGGGCCTGGAAACCTGCATGACCCTTGGCAAGCTCGACCTTGAGCAAACCCAGGCACTGGCCGAGGCCGGGCTGGACTACTACAACCACAACCTCGATACCTCGCCGGAGTTCTACGGCAGTATCATCACCACCCGCACCTACAGCGAGCGCCTGCAGACCCTGGCCTACGTGCGCGATGCCGGGATGAAGATCTGTTCGGGCGGTATCCTCGGCATGGGCGAGTCGCTGGACGACCGCGCGGGGTTGCTGATCCAGCTGGCCAACTTGCCGGAGCACCCGGAGTCGGTGCCGATCAACATGTTGGTGAAGGTGGCCGGCACGCCGCTGGAGAACGCCGAAGAAGTCGACCCCTTCGACTTTATCCGTATGCTCGCCGTCGCCCGCATCCTCATGCCCAAGTCCCATGTGCGGTTGTCCGCCGGCCGTGAAGCGATGAATGAGCAGATGCAGGCCCTGGCGTTCTTCGCCGGTGCAAACTCGATCTTCTACGGCGAGAAACTGCTGACCACCGCCAACCCGCAGGCTGACAAGGACATGCAACTGTTTGCACGCTTAGGGATTCAGCCCGAAGCCCGCGAAGAGCACGCCGACGAAGTGCATCAGGCCGCTATCGAACAGGCCCTGATAGAACAGAAGAGCAGCGAGCTGTTCTACAACGCCGCCTCGGCCTGAGGCGCGCATGGCTTTTGATCTTCGCGCGCGACTGGAGCAACGCCGCGCCGCTGACCTGTACCGCCAACGCCCGCTGCTGCAAAGCCCGCAGGGGCCGGAAGTGGTGGTCGATGGCCAGCCGTTGCTGGCGTTTTGCAGTAATGATTACCTGGGCCTGGCCAACCACCCGGAAGTCATCGCCGCATGGCGCGCCGGTGCCGAGCGCTGGGGCGTCGGTGGTGGTGCCTCGCACTTGGTGATCGGTCACAGCAGCCCCCATCACGCGGTGGAAGAGGCCCTGGCCGAACTCACCGGGCGGCCGCGGGCCTTGCTGTTTTCCACCGGCTACATGGCCAACCTCGGTGCCTTGACCGCACTGGTCGGGCAGGGCGATACGGTGCTTCAGGACCGTCTCAATCATGCCTCGTTGCTCGATGCCGGGCTGCTTAGCGGTGCACGTTTCAATCGCTACTTGCACAACGATGCCCAGAGCCTGGCCAACCGCCTGGACAAGGCTGTCGGTAACACCCTGGTGGTGACTGACGGTGTGTTCAGCATGGACGGCGACCTGGCCGATTTACCTGCCCTGGCCGCAGAGGCCAACGCCCGCAACGCCTGGCTGATGGTTGATGATGCCCATGGCCTGGGCACCCTGGGGCGCAATGGTGGAGGCATCGTCGAGCACTTCGGCCTGAGCCTTGCGCAAGTGCCGGTACTGATCGGCACACTGGGCAAGGCCTGTGGCACTGCAGGTGCGTTTGTCGCCGGCAGCGAAGAGCTGATCGAATGCCTGATCCAGTTCGCCCGGCCTTACATCTATACCACCAGCCAGCCGCCGGCCCTGGCCTGCGCCACCCTGCGCAGCCTGGAACTGCTGCGCAGCGAACACTGGCGGCGTGAGCACCTGGCGGCATTGATTCAGCAGTTTCGCAGCGGCGCCGAGCAGATTGGCCTGCAGTTGATGGACAGCTTCACGCCGATCCAGCCGATCCTGATCGGCGACAGCACGCGTGCCTTGCGCCTGTCGCAGATGTTGCGCGAGCGTGGCCTGCTGGTGACCGCGATCCGTCCGCCAACGGTGCCCAGCGGCGGCGCCCGCCTGCGCGTTACCCTGAGTGCGGCGCACAGCGCGGCGCAGGTGCAGCTATTGTTGAATGCATTGGCTGACTGTTATCCGCTGCTGGAGCCTGCTGATGCGTAACCATCTGATCCTGTTGCCCGGCTGGGGGCTGGGCAGTTCCGCCTTGCAGCCCCTGGTTGCCAGCTTGCGGGCCATTGACCCCGGCTTGCGGGTCGAGATCCAGGCCTTGCCCGGCCTGGCATCCAGCAACCCCGAAGACTGGCTCGACACGCTCGATCGGCAACTGCCGCGCAATGCCTGGTTGGGTGGCTGGTCGCTGGGTGGCATGCTCGCCGCCGAACTGGCCGCGCGCCGCGGCGATGACTGCCATGGCGTCATCACCCTGGGTAGCAACCTCAGTTTTGTCACCCGCCCGGATTGGCCCCACGGCATGGCGGTGGATACTTTCCAGACCTTTCTTGAAGGTTGCCGCTATCACACCCAGGTCACCCTGAAGCGCTTCATTTCATTGTGCAGCCAGGGTGCGCAAGAACCGCGCAGCCTGGCCCGTTTACTCGGTGCCTGCATGCCCGTGGCTGCCCCCGAAGTACTGGTGGCCGGGCTGGACGTGCTTGGCCAACTCGATACTCGCGCAGCCTTGCAGGCCTATGGCGGCCCACAGTTGCATCTGTTTGCCGGGCGTGACGGCCTGGTGCCGGCCGAGGTCGCCGGCGAGTTGCTGGAAATACTGCCTGACGTGGAAGTCGGGCTGCTCGAAGACAGTGCTCATGGTTTTGTGATGGAAGCACCTCATGAGTTGGCGGCAGCAATCAAGGCCTTTGTACATGAGAGTGGCGATGACTGATCTTTCCCAACCGGGCTTGCCCGGCGCCTTGCCCGATAAACGCCAGGTGGCTGCGTCATTCTCGCGCGCGGCGGCCAGCTACGACAGCGTTGCCGAACTGCAACGGGCGGTGGGCAGTGCGCTGCTTGAGCAATTGCCAGGTGCATTGGAGCCGCAACGCTGGCTGGATCTGGGCAGCGGCACCGGTTATTTCAGCCGTGCCCTTAACCGGCGTTTTCCTCAGGCCGCCGGGATTGCCGTGGATATTGCCGAAGGTATGCTCCAGCATGCCCGGGAGCAGGGCGGAGCGCACCACCATGTGGTTGGCGATGCCGAGCGCTTGCCGCTACGCGATGCCAGTGTCGAGCTGATTTTCACCAGCTTGGCGGTGCAGTGGTGTGGCGATTTTCGCGCGGTGCTCGAGCAAGCCTGGCGTGTCTTGCAGCCGGGTGGCGTCTTGGCGTTCGCCAGCCTGTGTGTCGGTACCCTGCATGAGCTGCGCGAAAGTTGGCAGGCGGTCGATGGCCTGGTGCACGTCAACCGCTTCCGGCGCCTGGAAGACTATCAGCGCCTGTGCGCCGAAAGTGCGCTGCAAGTGCTGAGCCTTGAGGCCCGCCCCCATGTGCTGTATTACCCGGACGTGCGCAGCCTGACCCACGAACTCAAGGCCCTCGGTGCCCATAACCTTAACCCCGGGCGTCCGGCCGGGCTCACCGGGCGGGCACGGATGCAGGGGTTGCTGCAGGCGTATGAGCGTTTCCGCCAGCCCCGGGGGCTACCGGCTACCTACCAGGTGGTCTACGGTGTACTGCAAAAGCCGTTGGTAGAAGGGGAGTGAGATGAGCCGGGCCTATTTCATTGCCGGGACCGACACCGATGTCGGCAAGACCACCATCGCCGCCGGGCTGCTGCATGCGGCGCGTCAGGCCGGCTTGAGCACCCTGGGTGCCAAGCCGGTGGCTTCGGGGTGCGAAGTCAGTAGCAAAGGCCTGCGCAACGCCGACGCCTTGGCGCTGATCGACGAAAGTTCGCTCAAGTTACCTTACGAGCAGATCAACCCGTTCGCCTTCGCGCCGGCCATTGCCCCACACCTGGCTGCGCGTGAAGCCGGTATCGCCCTGAGCGTGCAGTCCTTGTTGGCGCCAATGCGCGAAGTGCTGGCCAAAGGCGCTGATTTCACCTTGATTGAAGGTGCTGGAGGTTGGCGCGTGCCATTGTCCGACGAGGCTAATCTGTCGGAGCTGGCTGTCGCTTTGAAGCTGCCAGTGATTCTGGTGGTCGGTGTACGTCTGGGGTGCATCAACCACGCCTTGCTTACCGCCGAAGCCATCGCCCGTGACGGCCTGCAACTGGCCGGCTGGGTGGCCAACATTATCGAGCCGCGCACCTCGCGCCTGGAAGAAAATCTCGCCAGTCTCGCCGAGCGATTGCCGGCACCGTGCCTGGGGCGGGTGCCCAAGCTCAAGGGGGTGAGTGCCGATGCCGTGGCTGAACATCTGCAACTGGACCTGCTGGACTGACGCTTGTCTATCGTGCGGCACTTTGCCATTAGTGTTTTCAACGGGTCTTTTGCCGACAAGTCTGCTTCAATAGAGCCTGTTCGCCTTCAGCGTCATGGAGCTTCGACATGGAAATCTCGGGCAACTCAGTATTCTACGCAGGGCTCGGTGCCATCCAGGCCGGGCAGACCCGCGTCGATCAGGCCGCCAGCCAGATCGCCAACACCACTGTCGAGCGCGCCGCCACCAGCCAGTCCAGCGACTATCAGGCCGAGCGCCTGCGCGCGGTCGATCGAAGCCAGCAGATGGACCTTGCCACCAGTAGCGTCGAGATGGCGCTGGGCAAACATCAGGTCGAACTCGGTGTCAAAGTGGCCAAAGCAGCGGACGAAATGCTCGGCACGCTGATCGATACCTACGCCTGAACCCTTCGGCTCGCCCTCTGAGAGCCTTCAACTAGTCTTTATGTATCAGTGCCTTGGCCGTGTGGTCGGGCGTTTTTCTGCGCGTTCGTGGGGCTTTTTGCCAGGGCAATCGCGCAGTCTGGCATGGCCGAACTGCCCTCTGCTTGATGCTTGACAAGTTTTCGGCGTAAACGTATGTTTCAAACAACTGTTTGACCGAAAGCCGCCTAGAGCTGGTCGGTGTATCGCGGTCTCCCTATCCAGGATTCATCAGCAGAGGTTCATCGCTATGCCTGATTACAAAGCCCCCTTGCGTGATATTCGCTTCGTTCGTGACGAGCTGCTCGGCTACGAAGCGCATTATCAGAGCCTGCCGGCTTGCCAGGACGCCACCCCGGACATGGTTGACGCCATCCTCGAGGAAGGCGCCAAGTTTTGTGAACAGGTACTGGCCCCGCTGAATCGCGTCGGCGACCTGGAAGGCTGCACCTGGAGTGAGTCGGGCGTGAAAACCCCGACCGGCTTCAAAGAAGCCTACAAGCAGTTCGTCGAAGGCGGCTGGCCGAGCCTGGCGCATGACGTCGAGCACGGTGGCCAGGGCTTGCCTGAGTCGCTGGGTCTGGCGGTCAGCGAAATGGTCGGCGAGTCGAACTGGTCCTGGGGCATGTACCCTGGCCTGTCCCACGGCGCGATGAACACCATCTCCGAGCACGGCACCGCCGAGCAGCAAGAGACCTACCTGACCAAGCTGGTATCCGGCGAATGGACCGGCACCATGTGCCTGACCGAACCACACTGTGGTACCGACCTGGGCATGTTGCGCACCAAGGCCGAACCTCAGGCTGATGGTTCCTACAAAGTTACCGGCACCAAGATCTTCATCTCGGCCGGTGAACACGACATGGCCGACAACATCGTCCACATCGTTCTGGCCCGCCTGCCTGATGCGCCTGCCGGCACCAAAGGTATTTCGCTGTTCATCGTGCCGAAGTTCATGCCGACTGCCGAAGGCACCATCGGTGAGCGTAACGCTGTTTCTTGTGGCTCCCTCGAACACAAGATGGGCATCCACGGTAACGCCACCTGCGTGATGAACTTTGACGCGGCCACCGGCTACCTGATCGGCCCGGCCAACAAAGGCCTGAACTGCATGTTCACCTTTATGAACACTGCTCGCCTGGGTACCGCGCTGCAAGGCCTGGCCCACGCTGAAGTGGCGTTCCAGGGCGGCCTGAAATACGCTCGCGACCGCCTGCAAATGCGCTCGCTGACTGGCCCCAAAGCACCGGACAAAGCTGCTGACCCGATCATCGTCCACCCGGACGTACGTCGCATGCTGCTGACCATGAAGGCCTTCGCCGAAGGCAACCGCGCGATGGTCTATTTCACTGCCCAGCAGGTGGACATCGTCAAGTACAGCCAGGACGAAGAAGAGAAGAAGAAAGCCGACGCACTGCTGGCCTTCATGACGCCGATCGCCAAGGCGTTCATGACTGAAGTCGGCTTTGAAGCGGCCAACCACGGCGTGCAGATCTATGGCGGCCACGGCTTCATCGCCGAGTGGGGCATGGAGCAGAACGTTCGCGACAGCCGTATCTCGATGCTGTACGAAGGCACCACCGGCATCCAGGCGCTGGACCTGCTCGGCCGCAAGGTGCTGATGACCCAGGGCGAAGCGCTCAAGGGCTTCACCAAGATCGTGCACAAGTTCTGCCAGGGCAACGAAGGCAACGAAGCGATTAGCGAGTTCGTCGCGCCATTGGCCCAACTGAACAAAGAGTGGGGCGAGCTGACCATGAAGGTCGGTATGGCGGCGATGAAAGACCGCGAAGAAGTCGGTGCCGCTTCGGTGGACTACCTGATGTACTCCGGCTACGCCTGCCTGGCTTACTTCTGGGCCGACATGGCACGCCTGGCTGCCGAGAAACTGGCTGCCGGTACCAGCGAAGAAGCCTTCTACACCGCCAAGTTGCAGACTGCGCGTTTCTACTTCCAGCGCATCCTGCCACGCACCCGCACCCACGTAGCAACCATGCTATCGGGCGCCAGCAACCTGATGGACATGAACGAAGAGCACTTCGGTCTCTCGTACTGATTCAAAGGCTGTAACAAAAAACGCCTGCCCTTATCGGCAGGCGTTTTTTTTGCCCTGTGCCTCCCACCCGACCAAGTGAATTCATCTATTCACGTGCGCTGCCGATACACTAAGGCACAATGCCATTATTGATCTGCCGGGTCGGAGATTACCCTTGTTTCGTTTATCCGCTGTACGCCTGAGCCATTTCCTGCCGTCAGCCTGCTTGCTGGTGTCAGGGCTCGCGGCTGCTTATGTGAGAGACCTGAGTGTCTTCTTCACGTCGCTGTTCAATGTCCTGCCTACCTTGGTTTTGTTGCTGGGCGGCGCCTATTGCGCCGTGTACCGCCGCCAGCGTGAGCTGTTTCTGATGCTCACGGTTTACATTGCCTACTTTCTGCTCGATACCCAGACCGACTTTTACCGTGACAATGGCCGTGTGCGCGAAGACGCGGCGGTGGTTTTTCACCTGGTTTGCCTGCTGTTACCGCTGATGTTTGCCTTGTACGGCGCCTGGCAGGAGCGTACCCACCTGTTCCAGGACATGGTCGCGCGCTTTGCCGTGTTGCTGGCGGTCGGCAGTGTCGCCCTGGGTCTGGAGCAGAGTTTCCCTCAGGCCCTGCTTGGCTGGCTGGCGGAAATTCGCTGGCCGTCGTTGCACGGCCAGTGGATGAGCCTGATCCAGCTCGCCTACCCAGTGTTCCTCTGCGCCTTCATCCTGCTGGTGGTGCAGTACCTGCGCCAGCCACGACCTTTGCACGCGGCGCAGTTGATCGGGCTGATCGGGCTCTTCTGGATGCTGCCCAAGACGTTCATCCTGCCCTTCACCCTGAACATCATGTGCAGCCAGGTGATGCTGATGATTGCTGCCGCGGTGTCCCACGAGGCCTATCAGATGGCCTTTCGTGATGAGCTGACCGGCTTGCCCGGGCGCCGCGCGCTCAACGAGCGCATGCAACGGCTGGGGCGCAACTATGTGCTGGCGATGACTGACGTTGACCACTTCAAGAAGTTCAACGACACCCATGGTCATGACGTGGGTGACCAGGTGCTGCGCCTGGTGGCCAGCAAGCTGTCGAAGGTTACCGGCGGCGGTCGCGCCTACCGCTATGGCGGTGAGGAGTTCGCCGTGGTGTTCGCCGGCAAGAGCATTGAAGAATGCATGCCGCACCTGGAGGCGGTGCGTGAGGTCATTGCCAATTACAACATCCAGTTGCGCAACCAGGACAACCGTCCCCAGGATGACCAGCAGGGTCGGCAACGCCGTGGCTCACCGGCGGCTTCGAGTGTGTCGGTGACCATCAGTATCGGTGTCAGCGAGCGCCTTGCCGATCATCGTTCACCCGACGAAGTGCTCAAGTCCGCTGACCAGGCGCTGTACAGCGCCAAGGGTGCCGGGCGCAACTGTGTTGTGGCTTTCGGGGTTCAGGCCCAGCGGGGTGCGGTACGCATGGCGTGACCAAAATAAACTATATAGTCGCTAGATGACCCTATGTCTCACAAAAGTTGTTCGGGTACACTGGTTCCATAACAGTGATGCGGCCGTGCAGGCTGCTCCCGACTCTAGTATGAGAGGTTGCCATGGCTGACTATAAAGCGCCCCTGCGCGATATGCGCTTCGTCCTCAACGAAGTCTTCGAGGTTTCCAAGCTCTGGGCGCAGTTGCCGGGCCTGGCCGAGGTAGTGGACGAAGAGACCGCCCTGGCAGTGCTTGAAGAAGCCGGTAAGGTCACCAGCAAGAGCATCGCGCCCTTAAGCCGCAGTGGCGATGAAGAAGGTTGTCATTGGGATAATGGCGCCGTCACTACCCCGGCCGGCTTCATCGAGGCCTACCAGACCTACGCCGAAGGCGGTTGGGTTGGCGTGGGCGGCGATTCGGCCTATGGCGGCATGGGCATGCCCAAGGTCATCTCGGCCCAGGTCGAGGAAATGGTCAACTCTTCCAGCCTGGCGTTCGGCCTGTACCCGATGCTCACCGCAGGCGCTTGCCTGTCGATCAACGCCCACGCCAGTGACGAGCTCAAGGAACAGTACCTGCCGAACATGTACGCGGGGATCTGGGCCGGTTCCATGTGCCTGACCGAACCTCACGCCGGCACCGACCTAGGCATCATCCGCACCAAGGCCGAGCCACAGGCTGATGGCAGCTACAAGGTTAGCGGTACCAAGATCTTCATTACCGGCGGCGAACACGACCTCACCGAGAACATTATCCACCTGGTACTGGCCAAACTGCCTGACGCGCCTGCCGGGCCGAAAGGAATTTCCCTGTTCCTGGTGCCGAAGTTCCTGGTCAATGCCGATGGCAGCCTGGGCGCACGCAACCCGGCCAATTGCGGTTCGATCGAGCACAAGATGGGCATCCAGGCCTCGGCCACCTGCGTGATGAACTTCGACGAAGCGATCGGCTTTCTGGTCGGTGAGCCGAACAAGGGCCTGGCGGCGATGTTCACCATGATGAACTACGAGCGCTTGGGTGTAGGTATTCAAGGCCTGGCTTCGGCCGAACGCTCTTACCAGAACGCCGTCGAATATGCCCGTGACCGTCTGCAGAGCCGCGCGCCGACCGGCCCGCAAGCCAAGGACAAAGTCGCCGACCCGATCATTGTTCACCCCGATGTACGGCGCATGCTGCTGACCATGAAAGCCCTCAATGAGGGCGGGCGTGCCTTCTCCACCTACGTGGCGATGCAGCTTGATACCGCCAAGTTCAGCGAAGACGCCGAGACGCGTAAACGCGGCGAAGACCTGGTGGCCTTGCTGACGCCGGTAGCCAAGGCATTCCTCACTGATTTGGGCCTGGAATCGACGGTCCACGGCCAGCAGGTGTTTGGCGGCCACGGGTACATCCGCGAGTGGGGCCAGGAGCAACTGGTGCGCGACGTGCGCATTACCCAGATCTACGAAGGTACCAATGGCATTCAGGCCCTCGACCTGATGGGGCGCAAGGTGGTCGGTAGCGGCGGCGCGCTGTACAAGCTGTTCGCTGATGAGATTCGCCATTTCACCGCCAGTGCCGACAGTAATCTGGCCGAATTCGTCAAACCACTGAACGCGGCCCTGGACAACCTCGACGACCTGACTGCCTGGGTTCTGGATCGAGCCAAAAACAACCCGAACGAAATCGGCGCGGCGTCGGTGGAATACCTGCAGGTGTTCGGCTACACCGCCTATGCCTACATGTGGGCGCTGATGGCCCGTACAGCCCTGGCCAAGCAAGGCGAAGACGACTTCTATGCCAGCAAGCTGGGCACCGCACGCTTCTATTTCGCCCGTTTGCTGCCGCGTATTCACTCGCTGAGTGCTTCGGTCAAAGCTGGTAGCGAGTCGCTGTACCTGCTGGATGCGGCGCAGTTTTAAGCGTAACAGTAGTTTGTAAGCATTCTCTTACGTGACGCGGTGACTTTTCGCCTCTATCGGAAGATTGGATCCACAGTTAATCTTCTCACATGGACGTAGCGCAGGAAGCGCAAAGTACAGAACACGGACACGAAGGATTCCTGCCAGGATGGCGGGGCGAAAAGGATGTCAGGGAAACAGTCTGCAAAGCCCCGCTTCGGCGGGGTTTTCTTTTGCCTGCGATTTAACCTCAGCCCAGCACATCCAGCGGTGATACCCCGATCTGCCGCGGGTCGGCTTCTTCTTCGAGCAGGTTGCGCAGCAGCTCCACCGAGACTTGCTGGCGTTGCGCATCGCGAAACACCAGACCAATTTTCAGTGGCACCCGTGGTTCGCTCAGCGGCTTCCAGAGCAGTTCCTGATCATCCTCGACCACTTCCTTGGCGCGCCCCGGCAATACGGTGGCCAGTGATGTATGCGCCAGGCTGTCGAGAATCCCGCCCATGTTGTTCATTTCCGCCTGTACCTGCGGCCGCCGGCCCAGGTTGGCCAGTTGCGACTGCCAGATCTGCCGCACCTGAAACTCTTCGCCCAGCAACAGCATGGGCAGTTCCGCCGCCTGCTTGAGTGAGACCTTCTTGAATTCACGCAAGGGGTGGGTGTTGGGGATCACCAGTTGCAGTTCGTCTTCGTACAGCATCAGCCCGTGCAGCCCGGGTTGGCGTGGCGGCAGGTAGCTGATGCCGATGTCCAGGCTGCCATTGAGCAGGCGCCGTTCGATTTCCAGGCCCGACAGCTCATAGATCTGCACCACCAGATGCGGCTGCGCCTTGCGCACCCGATCGAGCAACTGCGGTACCAGGCTCGGGCGCACGGTCTGCAGCACGCCGATGGCCAGGGTGCGCAACGACTGGCCCTTGAAGTTGCGCAGGGCCTCGCGGGCCCGCTGCAGGCCATCGAGCAAGGGCAGGGCGTGGTTGTACAGGGTGTGCGCAGCCAGGGTCGGCAGCAGGCGTTTGTTGCCACGCTCGAACAGGCTCACATCGAGGTTCTGCTCGAGTTGGCGGATCTGCTGCGAGAGGGCCGGCTGCGACAGTGACAGGCGCTCGGCAGCACGGCCGACATGGCCTTCTTCATACACCGCGACGAAATAACGCAGTTGGCGAAAATCCATAAGTAATACTTATCAAAAGTGCTCGAAAAACCAAATGGCCGTTAGCCTCCAAGAAGCCTAGTCTATCCCGTATTCACAAGGTTTACAGGGCCAGAAGGCGCGATGAACACCGTGTATGTGGATGGCGTTTACATAGGCAAGGCAAAAAACCTCGGGCATGGCTTGTTGACTGATATCGATAAGCAGGAGGTTGCAAGACGGTTGTGGCTATGGCCACAGGGGCTGGGTAGCGACGAACAGGGCGACCCGCGCTTTCATACCGGCCCCGAGCGAGCGCTTCACCATTACCCGGCCGAGCACTACGCCTGGTGGCGGCAACGTTATCCACAGCTCGACTGGCGTGCTCCGGGTTTTGGCGAGAACCTTTCGACCCGCGGCCTGGACGAGCACTTGGTATGCCTGGGCGACATGTTCCGCTGGGGCGGGGCGCTGTTGCAGATCAGCCAGCCGCGCTCGCCTTGCTACCGTCTGAGCCATCGCTGGGATTTGCTGAACTTGCCGCAACAGGCGCAGGACAGCGGCCGCTGCGGCTGGTTCTACCGGGTGCTCAAACCTGGTTTTGTCAGCGCCGATGATCCTTTTGAACTGATTCAACGTAGTTACCCAGGCCTGACCGTGGCCTGGGCGTTGCGCACTTTTTACCGTGAACCTCTGGAGCATGCAGGTTTGAAAAAGCTGGTGGATTGTCCGGCCCTCTCGTCTCGCTGGCGCGATATCGCGATCAAGCGTCTGCGTACCGGTCAGGTCGAGGACTGGAGCGCGCGCCTGCTGGGCTTGCCGCTCGAGGGGCTGCGCGCATGAACCTGTTCAACCTGCGCCGCCCGCCACCTGCCGTGGCCGAGCGCAAAGTTGCTGCAGTTGTACCGCAAGCTGCAGCAGAACTGTCGCGTGAATGCCTGATGCCAGCTATCGAACGCGCACCGCAAGTGTTCGTGCGTGGTCAGGGCTCATGGCTTTGGGACAGCGAAGGCCATGCTTACCTGGATTTCACCCAAGGTTGTGCAGTCAATAGCCTCGGCCACAGCCCCAGTGTGTTGGTCAAAGCTCTGGGCAGCCAGGCTCAGGCGCTGATCAATCCGGGGGCGGGTTTTCATAACCGTGGCCTGTTGAACCTGGTCAACCGCCTGTGTGAAAGCACTGGCAGCGACCAAGCCTACCTGCTCAACAGCGGAGCCGAAGCCTGCGAAGGAGCCATCAAGCTGGCACGCAAATGGGGCCAGTTGCACCGCAACGGCGCCTACCACATCATCACTGCCAGCCAGAGTTGCCATGGTCGCAGCCTGGGCGCGCTGTCAGCCTCCGACCCGTCGCCGTGCAACCGCTGCGAGCCGGGCCTGCCGGGTTTCAGCAAGGTGCCGTTCAACGACCTCGAAGCACTGCACGCGGCGGTCGACTCGCGCACGGTGGCAATCATGCTCGAGCCGATCCAGGGAGAAGCCGGGGTGATTCCCGCGACCCTGGCGTACCTCAAGGGGGTTGAGCGCCTGTGCCGCGAGCTGGGGATTTTGCTGATTCTCGATGAGGTACAGACCGGCGTCGGCCGTTGTGGCGCCCTGCTGGCTGAGCAATTGTACGACGTGCGCGCCGACATCCTAACCCTCGGCAAGGGCCTGGGGGGCGGTGTGCCGCTGGCCGCCTTGCTGGCTCGAGGCTCTGCTTGCTGCGCCGAAGTTGGCGAGTTGGAAGGCAGTCATCATGGCAACGCGCTCATGAGTTCGGCGGGCTTGGCGGTACTGCAGACGGTGCTGGAGCCGGGCTTCTTTGAGCACGTACAGGATTCGGGGCGGCACCTGCGTGATGGCCTCAGTCGCCTGGCCGGTCGTTATGCCCAGCTTGAGGTGCGTGGCCAGGGTTTGCTCTGGGCCCTGCAACTGAGCGACGACATCGCCGCCGAACTTGTCCGGGCGGCCTTGCACGAAGGCTTGTTGCTCAATGCCCCGCAAGCCGACGTCCTGCGCTTCTCCCCGGCCTTGACGGTGAGCAAGGGCAACATCGACGAAATGCTCCTGCGCCTGGCCCGGGCCTTTGCCCGCGTCCATGCCGCCCAGCAAAGCCAGCGGCGCGAGGCCACGGCCTGATCAGCAAAGCGCCTTAACGAATTTTCCGAACCGTCTCGCGTTCCTGCGCATCGCCCCGGGCCTGTTGTTTTTGGCTTGGGGCGTTTTTTTGCCTGTGGAACCCCGGTGGCGCACTGGAGTCAGTTCTAGTACATCATCCCAAGGAGCTGCCTCATGGACCTGATCCGCATCATCATCGCCATTCTCTTGCCGCCGCTCGGGGTGTTCCTGCAGGTCGGCTTCGGCGGCGCCTTCTGGCTAAACATCCTGCTGACGTTGCTGGGTTATATCCCCGGTATCGTGCATGCGGTGTACATCATCGCCAAGCGTTGAGAAGCCTGCTCCCACAGAGCCTGTGGGAGATTCTATG
>NZ_JAMDGZ010000015.1 GCF_028656935.1 Pseudomonas rubra | reverse complement strand
GGATAGGGGTTTTGTCTTTTCTGCGTTCACAAAAATTCTATGGAGCTGTGGGAGCGGGCTTGCCCCGCGATGCGATGTGCCTGACAGAATGCTATCGCAGGGCAAGGCCCGCTCCTACAGATCCGGTGTATTCCAAGGGGAAGATCACGTGGGAGCCGCCTGTCGGCCCCACGTGTCCTCAGGCAGGCACTTAGACGAAGCGCTGAGGTACCACGCCGCGGGGCAGGCGGCTGCTGCCAGGCAGATTGGTCAGGCGTGCACGCCAGTTGGCTTTGAAGCAGAACGTGCTAGGGGCAGGGCTGGCTTTGGCCGTACGCTGTTTGCGCAGCTCTGCCAGGGATGGGGTGGATTTCTTGGCCGAAGCCGGCGAATCCGTCTTGACCAGGGACCGCTGACAGGATTTGCAGGAAACCAGGTCAGGGGTGGAGGTGCTGGTGAGAGTATTACCGGCGCGACCGCAAGCGACGGCGTCGCTGCTGGTTGAGTAGTGCATTACCAAGCTGTACATCTCCAAACATATGAACAAAAGCCCTCTATTTTCGCACAGGTTGGCGGCATATGCGGCGCCATCGTCAACGCGGTGCCGCAGGCTTGAGTCATACGGTTGGAGATCAGTGTTGGTTACAGGGGGGAAATGGTTCCAAGTGCGCCAATCGCAATGGCCAGCGCCAGAAAACCCACGACGAAGAATGCAAGCTTACCCATTGAGCGCTCCAGATGAAGGTTTTGCGGTGCAGCAGCAAGCCGCACTAGCGAAATGCGCCCGTTAGAGCGGAACGCAGGTCTATTTTCGCCCTGACGCTGTTACCGAAACAGAGTCAGATGGCGCGTCAAAATGCGGATCAGATCAGATCGAGCGCTGCTGATCTGCAAGGTGCCAAGCCGTCCGATGCACTTGCCGTGTCGTGGCGCACCTCCAGGTGAGGTTCAGCTTTCCATTCAATATGAATAATGATTATCATTAACGATTATTTCTTGTGTCTAGATGATCATGCATACCAAGGAAGTAGTCGTCAGCCTCTATCGGGAACATTGCGGCTGGCTCAAGGGATGGTTGCAACAACGTTTGGGCTGCTCCAGCGACGCCGCTGACCTGGCGCATGACATCTTCGTCAAGGTACTCAACCGCAACCTTGACGACCTGCGTGAACCGCGAGCCTTTCTCAGGACCATCGCCCACGGCCTGATGGTCGACAAGGTGCGTCGCAAGGAACTCGAGCGTGCCTACCTGACAACCCTGCAGCAGATGCCTGAAGCCCTGGGTGCGTCACCTGAGCTGACCTGCTCGATCCTCGAAACCCTGTACGCCCTGGATCGAATGCTTACCAGCTTGCCGGTGAAAGTGCGCCAGGCCTTCCTGCTCTGCCAGGTGGACGGCCTGAAATATGCGCAAGCCGCCGAACGCCTGGGTGTCACCGTCAGTTCGATCAAGAAATACATGCACACCGCTCTGTTGCGTTGCCTGGAGCTGGAACTGGAGCTGGAGGCATGAGTGTGCCACGTGGCGAACAGCAGAGCCTGAGCGAAGCGCTGGACTGGCTCATTGAGTTGCGCGAAGTACTGGATGACGATCCGCGACACAGCCATTGGCAGGCCTGGCTGGCAGCCAGCGGGCAGAATCGTGAAGCCTGGCAGCGCGTCGAGGCGCTGGGGCAGCGCTTGTCAGGTGCCCAGGGGCGGCTGCTGCTGCATTCCTTGCAGGCGACACCGGTCCACGCGTCTCGCCGTGCATTTGTCGGCAAACTCTGCCTGTTGTTCGCAGGCACCGGCGTTCTGGCTTACAGCGGTCAGCGCCTGGCCTGGCCGGAGCTGGGCACCGACTACCACACCCGAACCGGTGAACTGCGCCAACTGACGTTGGACAATCACTTGCAACTGGCCCTGAACACCGCCACGGCACTGGATATCAGTCATGACCGCGAGGGTACCCGGATTGCGCTGCTCAAGGGCGAGATCATGGTCGACTCGCGTCAGGTGATGGCCGAGTCCACTCAGGTCCAGTTGCCTCAGGCGCGGCTTTGGGCCGGCCAGGCGCGCTTTGCGGTCCGCGCCCTGGAAGGCGATCTGCAGCGTGTCTGTGTGTATCAGGGGCAGCTCAGCGTCATCCACGGTACCCTGGAGCAGCGCCTTGAAGGTGGCCAGCAACTGTTGTTCTCTGGCAATGAAAGCCGTCGCCAGGAACTGCCCCTGGCCTCGGATGCCTGGACCCGTGGCTTGTTGATCAGCGACGGTATGCCCTTGGCTGAGTTCACCCGCGAGCTGGACCGCTACCGCAGTGGCCGGTTGTACTGCGACCCGAAGGTCGCAGAGTTGCGTGTCTCAGGTGTCTTTGACCTGAAAAACCCGGAACAGGTACTCGCGACCCTGAGCCAGGTACTGCCTGTAAAGATGCAGTACCGTACCCGTTACTGGGCGACGCTGGTCCCGGTCGCCTGAAGGTTTGCGCGCTCGGGTGTGAGCACGAACAACTTGGGGTGGCCTCCCAGCAGTTGCCGACACAACCCGTTGACCCTGGACAGATCCAGCTCGTGCAAACGTTCTGGGGCTTGAGCCAGGCTGCGGAAATCATTGTCGACCATCGCCACCTGCGCCAACGTTTCACTCCAGTAGGTGGCGCTGCGGCGCTGCTGGGTCTGCTCGTTGAGCAGCGCCTGGCGGGCCTGTTGCAGTTCGGCTTGACTGATCCCGTGCTCGGCCAACTCGCCCAGCACGGTTTGCGCCTTGGCGGTCAGTGCTTCGGCGCGCTCGGGGGAGGCGGTGAAGTTCAACCGCGCCAGGTAATAGGCCGACGGCAAGCGTGCCAGCAACTGACTGAAACCAATGGCGTACACCCCCGACGCCTCATCGCGAATGGCCTGGCGTAAACGCTGGTTGGCCACTTTATCCACCAGCTGCAATGCCAGGACATCTTCCGCACGCCACTGTGCGGGGTTGCTGTAGAGCAGATTGACCATGGTCTTCGGGCTGCTCGACCAGGCGTATTGTTTCTGCAGGCTTTGCTGCAGTGGCTGCACACCCAGGTCACGCCAGTGCAGCAAAGGCCCCGGCGCCGTTGGCAGGCTGGCCAGCCAGGTGCGCGAAAGCTGTTCCAGGCGAGCCGGGTCCACCGGGCCAGACACCACCAGGGTCATGCCCTGGCGTATGCCGAACAACCCTTGATAGGCCTGGCGCAATTGCTCGGCGTTGAAGTCTCGCCAGGGGCCCCGGGCATCGCTGACCAGGCGTTCACCGTTGCTGTAGGCCGTGCGGTTGATCGCATCCATGAAGCGCCGCTCCCCGGGCATGTTGTCCAGGCTCGCCGAGTAACGCTGGCGCATTTCGTCCAGCCGCTGGGGATCAAAGCGCGGTGCCGAGAGCTTCAGGTGCAGCAGTTTGAACAATGGCTCGAGCTGGTCGGCCGGTGCACTACCGCGCATACCGTGGAACAGGCTTTCGCTGAACGGTTGCAGTTGTACCTGGCTGGCTTGCCCCAGGCGTGCCAGTTGCAAGGCTGAATAGTTACCGTAGCCACTGCGCTCGGCCAGGCCCGTGGCCCAGTTGGAAAGACCGGCCTGATGACTGTCCTCCAGCGAGGTACCGCCGCTCTGGCGCAGCTCCAGGCGCACGTTGTCCTGCAGGGCCGAATCGGCCTTGACGATGATCCGCAGGCCATTGCCCAGATGCCATTGCACCGCGCCCACTTCCGGCAAGGCAGCGGTTTTGCTCAGGCTGCCTTGAACGGGCGTCTGCAGTGTCAGTTGCTGGGTTTTTGCAGTGTAGGGAAACGGCCCAGGTTGGCTGGACAAGGCTTTGTGCCAGTGTGCTGCCCATTGGTTGTCGTAGGTCTTAGAGGTATCGCCCTGAGGCCCCACCAGCGCCAGTCGTGGCGAAGCCTCGGCCAGCAGTTCGCTGACCGCCGCTTGCAGATGGAGTACGCCGATCGTTGGCAGCCAGGTTTGAGTGATTTGCCATTGTTGGCGCTTGTCGAACAGTGGCATCTGGAACTCGACGGCTTGCGCCAGGCCATCGGCCAGCACCTGGTTGGCATAGCGTTGCTGGCCAGCAGCTTGCTGCTCGAGCTTTTCCTGCAGGCGTTGCTTGGCCGCTTCGAGTTCTTGCACGCTTACCGGATGTTGGGCCATGCGCTGAAGTTCAGTGAACAACAACTCGGCGGCCTTGGCATAGTTGCCGTCGCGTGGGTGCAGCAGCATTCGGTACTGGCCGCGGCGAGCGTCAAGTAGGGTGGCGCGTTCGCTGACGCCGGCCTGGCTGAACAGCCCTTGCTCGACCAGCAGGTCAAGGCGCTCATCTAGCACGCTCAGCCACAAGGCGTCGATCAGATCACGCCATTGGCCGTTCTGGCTGTCCAGCATGGCGGGAAGATTGCGTTGCAGGACCAGTTGCAACAGACGCTGGCTCTGTTCGGCATCGAACACCGACGCCACGCGCAATGCCTTGGTATCGCGAAATTGGGCAGTGCTTGCCGCTGGCGCGGTTCCGCGGGGCTGGCTGGAGAACAGGGTGTCGATGCGTTGGCGCAGTTGCGCCTCATCGAAGCGCCCGACCAGCAGCAAGGTCATGCGCTGGGGTTGGTACCAGTCGCGGTAAAAAGCCTGTGCCTGCTCCAGCGGGGCATGCCGAATGACCTCCAGGTCGCCGATGGGGCTGCGTTGTTGGTAGTCGCTGTCCTGGTAGAGCAGGTCATCGAGTTGTTGATTGATACGCTGGCCGACGCCTTGGCGCAGCCGCCATTCTTCGACGATCACTTCGCGCTCGGCTTCAAATGCTGCTGGATCGAAACTGAGCTGTGAAGCCCAGTCAGCCATCAGCCGCAGGGCCAGATCGGCGTGGGCAGTGTCGTTGTCTGCCAGGGAAATCTTGTACAGGGTGCTGTTGAAGCTTGTCGCGGCGTTGATGTCCGGGCCCAGGCTCATCCCCAGGCGTTCCAGTGCAGCCAGGCCAGCCT
Organism: Pseudomonas rubra; assembly: GCF_028656935.1. Taxonomy (GTDB): domain Bacteria; phylum Pseudomonadota; class Gammaproteobacteria; order Pseudomonadales; family Pseudomonadaceae; genus Aquipseudomonas; species Aquipseudomonas rubra. The sequence continues at coordinate 203,626 of NZ_JAMDGZ010000015.1, read as the reverse complement.
TACCGGGGAAGTTACGGCTGCCTTTGAACGCCATGTGTTCAACAAAATGCGCCAGGCCACGTTGTTGCGCGCTCTCCTGCAGCGAACCGCTGGCTACCAGCAGGCGCAGTTCCACACCGTCAGTCTGGCGCGGTACCAGCATGACCCGCAGGCCGTTGGGCAAACGGTAGTCGCGCAGTTCAGGGCGCACCGGCAGTTCTGCACGGGACGTCTCGGGCAATGGGGCGGCGCTGCGCGGCGTTGCGGTGCTGCCACACGCCGTCAGGCCCAGCAGCATGCACAGCGTCAGAAGGGGTCTAGCGTTCATGGGCAAGGGCTTCCTCGGAAGGTCGAGTCAGGGCGTCCAGGTCCACTACCTGGTCGGCATGCTCGGCAAGATGGGGTTGGTGGCTGGCCAGCAGGATCGCGCTGTCGGCCAGATGGCGGCGCAGCAAGCCCAGCAGGCTGCTGGCGGCCGGGGGATCAAGGGCCGAAAGGCTTTCGTCGAGCAGCAACAGGGCAGGGCGGTTGAGCAGCAGGCGGGCGACCAGCAGGCGCTGGCGTTCGCCGCCGGAAAGCCGCTGCATCCAATCGTTACAGTGAGCGAGTCGATCACGCCAATGGCCCATCCCGACTTCGTCTAGTGCCCAGTGCAAGCGTTCTTCGCTAAAAGCGCTGGACGGGCTTGGATAGGCGAGCAGATCGGCCAGCGAGCCATCGCCGAGGTAAGGATCCTGTGGCATCCAGAACACTGTCGTGCGTCGCGTCAGTTGTCCCTCGATGTGTGGCCAGTAACCGGCCAGGGCGCGTAACAAGGTTGATTTTCCCAGCCCGGAACGTCCTCGCAGCACGCTCAGGGTGCCTGGCTCCAGGCGCAGGTGCAGCATTGGCAGCAACGCTGAACCGTCGATGCGCTGTACCGCGAGCCGCGCGTCCAGCAGCGCTGTGCCTCTTGGGATCGGCGTTGCCGCCGTGGCGGGTAACGGCTCGTCCAGTTGGCTTGCAAAACCATGCAGGCGTTCGACGCAGGCCGACCAGGCAGCGATATCTCGGTAGGCGTAGATGAACCAGCTCAATGCCGCGGCCACCTGGCCGAAGGCGGACTGAATGCGCATTAGCCCGCCCAGTTGCAGCTCGCCGGAAAGGAACTTGGGCAAGGCGAAGAAGAACGGTGCCAGCAGGGTGGTCTGCTGGTAGCCAACGGTAAAGAACGCCAGGTTGCGTTCGGCACGCATCAAGCGGTACCAATTGCCGACGACTTCGGCGAAGCGCGTGCGCAGCGCCTCACGCTCCTGGACCTCGCCGTGCTGGCCGGCGATGGCATCGGCATGGCGGCGGCGCAGCATCAAAGCGCTGCGATAATCGGCCTCGCGCCGTTGCTGGCCGACGTTCAAACCCTGCAAGGCGTTACCAATCCAGTGGGTCAAGGCAATGCCGACCAGGGTGTAGGCCAGGCACGTCCAGACCATGTAGCCGGGCAGATGGTAAGTGTGCCCGGCAAGGCTGAAGGTAAAGGCGCCCGACAAGCTCCAGAGGATGCTGACGAAGGAAACCAGCGAGACCACCGAGCGAGTGAAGGACACCAGCAGTTTGAGCGAATGCTCGACCATCAGGCGCACATCATCGGCGATCCGTTGGTCCGGGTTGTCTGGCTCGCTGCCGGTAAGTTGCAGGCGATAATGATGGCTGTCAGCCGACAGCCAGCGCGCGCACCAGTGTTCGGTCAGCCAAGCGCGCCAGCGGATCAGCAGCAGCTTGCGCAGGTAGTCGGCATACACCACCACCAGGATCATCGCCGTCACCAGGCCCACGAAGCTGTACAGCAGTGGGTACAGCGCCTTGCCGTCCAGCGCTTGCAGGGCATTGTAGAAGTCCCCGTTCCACTGGTTCATTCGCACACTGAACCACACGCTCAGCAGCGTCAGGCTGATCACCGCCGCCAGTAGCAGCCAGGCCGGCAACGCCGCGCGCGAGCGCCAGAAGGGCCGAGTGATGGCCCAGAATTGTCGAAGTCGTTTCATCAGGATTCACATCAGAAGTCGTAGGACAACCCCAGCCAGACCTGCCGGCCCGGTTGGTAGACTTTGTAAGTGCCACCGTTCCAGGACATCGTGTCGCTCTGGTTCTTGTTGTTCAGCACGTTGTTGACCTGTGCGTTGAAGCCCAGGCCGTGGGCGAACGCCGGCTTCCACTCGAGGCTGGTGTCCCAGCGCCACAGCGAACCGATCCGCGCCGAGCTGTACTTGCGAACACGCAGGTTGCTGTCAGGCAACGGGTAGTAGCCGTCCACGCCGGTGTCGTGCTTGTACACCTGATCGCGACTGCTCTCCCACGTCAGGCGGTTGAACAGCGACACGCTGTAGTCCTGCCAATCGGCCTGCCAGTCCAGGTTGAGTTTCCAGGGCGCATTGAAGTCGCTGGCCGGCAGGTCCTTGGCATCGATCACCTTGCCCTCGAACCAGGCCTTGCTGGGGTCCAGTTTCATGCTCAGGTCGATGTCGCTGTAGCCCAGCTCCAGGGCCGTGTCGCTGCGCGTCTTCTGCCAGGCGAGGGCGGCGCTGAAACGGTGCTCGGCGTGCAAACCACGCAGCGGCTCGATCATGCTGACGCTCAGGTAGACGTTGTCGCTGTCGGTTTTGCTGTCGTTGACGAATTCCTTGACGCTGCGCTTGTTGGAGGCCCTGCTGTCGGGGTATTTGGGCCGGCTGCGCACTTCGTCGCGGTGCTTGCGGTTGACGTATTGCAGGGCCCACAGGCTGTTGCCCCAGCGTTGGTCAATACCGAGCATCAGCTCATCACTGTAGGGCGTTTTCAACTGGTCCAGGCCTTCATAGTCCGGTGTCGCGTCCCAGGTCCCGTCGCCTTCATCAATCATCGGCCAGCATCCGAAGTAACAGTGCTTGAGGCCACCGTTTTGTGCGCCATACAGCGCATAGGTCAGCATTGAACTGCCGTAGTAACGGTTGGCGCCGGCCTTGAGTACGGTCGCGCCATTGCCGAAGGCGTCGAAGGACACCGACAGGCGTGGCGCCAGGTTGCTGCGCTCGATGAAATCGTCGCGATCCAGGCGCAGGCCGGGGCGAACGGTCAAGCGCCCCCAGTCCATTTCGTCCTCGGCGAACAGGTGGTAGCTGGTGTAGCGAGTGTTGGCGGTGCCAGCGAAGAAGGCATCCACCTGCCGCAGGTTGATGAACTCGTCCATCATCGTGAAGTTGGCGGCGTAATAAGTCTGCTCGCGCTCGAACTCCGCATCCACGCGGTTGAGCCCGGCACCCAGGGTAATGCGATGCCCAAGCCCGGCGGCGAAGATCCGGTCGAAGGCAAACTGCCCAGACAGCTCGAGGGTGTCCTGGTAGCTGTTCAGGCTGCCAGGGCCGCCGTAATCGTAAGTGCTAGGGTTGCGCCAATCGCTGGAGTCGAGCAATGAGACCCGGTAGTCGGTGTCGCTGTCGCGAATATCGGTCAGGTGCCGGTAGCTGGCGTTGAGTTCCAGTTGGCCCAGTGAGGTCAGGTGTTCCAGCTTGAGGATGCTGGCCAGGCCATCGTGGCTGTTGTGGTAACCGGAGTTGGCCACGGTGTTCTGGAACATCTGCTCCTCGTAGCCTGAGTACAGCACTGTCCAGTGCACAGTGGTGTCCGGGGTCGCGTACCAACTGAACTTGCTCGACAGGTTGTCGGACTGGCGCCGTTGCATGCGCGTGCTCGCCGGATGGTTGAAACCGATCAGCTCTTCGCCCTCAAGCGCGAAGCCCAGCCCGCCGAGGTCACGCATGGGGATTTTTGAATCACGCCGTGAAGCGCTGACCACCACCCCGAGGTTTTCCGCCAGTTGCGTTTCGCCCCAGAAGCCATAGTCGCTTTTCTGATAGTTGGGCTGGAAGCGCGAGGGGTGCGAGGCGCTGTTGTTGGCACTGTCGAAGTCGAGGCTGTCGTCGGTGAAGGTGCGGTTCCAGTCGGCGTCGGTGTGACGGTAGTAGATCCGCCCGGCCTGACCGCCGCGCCAACTGCGCGAGGTGGCCTCTACCACGCCCCCGGTAAAGCCGCTGTAGCGGGCGGAGATGTTCGAGTCATGGACTTCCAGGCTCTCGACCAGGCGGCTGTCCAGATAAAAGCCCTGCTCGCTGGAGGTGCCTGAAGCCAGGGTCACGCCGTTGCCGGCATCAACGGGGTCCAGGTCATTGTTCATGCGCATGCCGTCCAGGCTGAACAAACCCTGGTAGGGACGTGAACCATGGATCGAGATCGAATCGGGTTTGATTTCCCCCTGACTCATGCCGTTCTGGCTTTGATTGGAGAACTGCACCAGTGGATGGCTGCGCAGCAGATCGGTCAGGTTGCTGTTGGCCTGGGGGCGCTGTTCGATTTGCTCGGCGGTCAGCTTGAACGGGTGGGCGAAGCGGTTTTCCTCCTGCAGTGCAGGGCCGGTCACCGCAGTACTGGGCAGCCTCACGCTGTCTATTTTTTGCGGCTTGATCAGGTAACCACCATCGACCTGCTCATAGGTCAGCCCGGTACCGTCGAGCAGCAGTTGCAGGCCGGCCACCGGGCTGAAATTGCCTTGCAGTGGTGATGCCTGAATCTTATCGACCAGGCGCGCATCGAACGCCAGGCGAATTCCGGCATGCTCGGCAAAACGTGCCAGGCTCAAACCCAGCGGCCCGGCGGGCAAGGAAAAGTAACGTTTTTCAGCAGACTGCCCGGCACTGCGCCCGGCGTCTTCGGCCAGGGCAGGAGGCACAGCAACCAGCAACAATGAAGCACACAGCAACGACGGAAGGTGGGGGTGATGACGGAACATCAATCGGGATCCTATGCAGTCTCGATGCAACTCCACCGAAGTGGAAATCATTATCGATTGCTATGCCGATCCAGATTGAAAAAGGGACAAGGGTGTTCAGCAGATTTTCAGTGGGAGCAATTGCCTGGAGTGGGAAAAGTCCGATATCGGTGCCTAGGGTTCAGCCGCGATGCTCTTGGCCAGTGCAGCATGACCGCTGGCATCGTCGCTGCGGGATATCACCTGGATGACGGCCATGCGATCGCCGGAACCTGCGATAAAGGTGCTGTTCAGGGTTTTGCCGCCGCCCAGGGTCGCCGTACTGTCGACCCGGCGCACCCCCAGGCCGTTGCGGTTCAGGCGCGCTTCGCCGGTTTGTCGAAAGTCCGGCAGCGCGGCGCTCTGACGGTCGACGAAACCGGTGACGGCGCCGTCGAGGAAGGCATCGTCGTTGTCGCCGGGGCGAGAGGCTTCGGGCAGCGGTTTCTCGATCACCATGACCACGCGCTTTTCCTTGGCATTGGCATACAGGGTGCCCACGGCGCTGGCACCTTCGCTGTTTTGCTCATCGGCGCTCAGGGGACTGGCTTCAAAGCCTGCTGGCAGGCTGAAGCTGAACTTGCCGCCGAGCACCGCGACCTTTACTGTCGGTGCCGGCTTCGCGGCGGGTTTGCTGGCGGCGTGCAGGTTCGGCAGGCCCAGCAGGGCGACCACGGCGAGGGTCAGCGTCAGGGTTCTTTTGTTGAAAAACGACATACTGGCTCTCATGGGTGCAGCGGGTAGCAGGGTGGCTATGCTCACATAAACCTACTCGCTCGGTAAGCCCCGGGTTTCCCGTCGGCCAGACGGTCATGACGGGGTGCCTTGAGGGGGCTATCGTTGCTTGTCCGGGCAACGACTACCAACAGAGGGCGGTGCCATGAACACCAGTGATCTACTCGAACAATTACTCCGGGCCGGGCAGGGCTCACAAGCGCAACAAGGGGGCGGCGGCATGTCGTCGCAAGACCCCATGGGCGGCCTGGGCGGCTTGCTGGGCGGTCTGCTTGGCGGCGGCAGCGCAGGTGGTGGCGGTGGCGGCCTCGGTGGTCTACTGGGCGGCTTGCTGGGTGGCGGTAACAGCAGCGCTGGCGGTTATTCCCAAGGTCGCTCCGGCGGTGGCACCAACTACGCTGCCCTGGCGTCGTTGGGCATGATGGCATTCCAGGCCTATCAAAGTTGGCAGCGCAGCCAGGCGACGGCCCCGCAACAGCCGGTGCGTACCGTCGATCTATTGTCCGGCCCTGAGGCCGAGGATCACAGCCACGCGATCTTGCGCGCGCTGATTGCGGCAGCCAAGGCTGACGGTCGCATCGACAAGCAGGAAGAACAGTTGATCTACGCTGAAATCAAACGTCAAACCAGCGACCCGCAACTGCAGCAATGGCTGGATACGGAAGTAAGTAAGCCACTGGATGCTGCCGAAGTGGCCCAGTCCGCCCGGGACCCGGCCATGGCCGCAGAAATGTACCTGGCCAGCGTGATGCTGGTGGATGACCAGCAGGACGCAGAGCGGGCCTACCTTGATGAACTGGCCGGCGCACTGCAAATCGATCCGGATTTGCAGGTGCACCTGGAACAGCAGGCCAAGGGCACCGCCTAGCATGTAGGAAACAGGCAAATCTACATCGCGGGGCAAGCCCGCTCCCACAGGATATGTTGTGCTGCATGCAGTGGTGGTTTCAGCGCGATTCCTATGTAGGAGCTGGCTTGCCTGCGATCGGCTGCGCAGCAGTCGTAAATCCTGAATCCCGGATCTCGGGGCGTCCAACTCAATTTCCCAGCCCATTCAAACGCAACGCCCGCTGCGCGCACTCACGCCAACTCAGCTTGCGCTTCACCGGCATCTCTGCAGCCATCACCACGGGCACATCCCGCAAGCGCACCCATGGCTCGCTCTACCAATACAGCAGACTCGCCGTATGTCCACCCGGCCAGCACATCCTCCCCAGCCGCGGCAGATCCGCCATCCCTGTTTCCTGCCCATCACGCAACACCGCCACCACCTCATGGGTCAGCCAGTGCCGCAGGTGGCGGTTCTCCGGAATGTGATGATGGGCGAGCAGGGTATAGGCCCCGGACTCGCTGACCATGGTGGTCTCTTGATAATGGCCGTAGCGCAGCAGTTGCACATTACGATGCTGGTCCGGGTCGAGCTTGCGGATGCAGTGTCCGTCGAAGAAGCGACCTGTCAGCCGGCCGAGTTCGTGGGCGCAGAACCAGGCTTGGGATTCGAGCCAGAGGGTGTGGAGGGGGCGGTTGTGGCGGGTGAACAGCACCGGTTCATGGAGGTCATTCATAGCTGACCTCCGGATCTGTGGTCAGGCGAGCCGCGTCTGCGAAAGGCCAGCGAGCATGAGCGTCGGTAGGCATTTCATTAACCTCTGTGTGATGACAGCTTTCTCAGGGCTGGGTGTCGGGAGCTAAGAAACCCCACACAGCGGGCCGGACGTATTCCCCTCTCGGGTCTTGTATTAGCCCACTCCCGACATAACAGAGTGAAATTTGCGAGCAGCATTAAACTACGGGCGCAAATATGCCGCATCTGTCGGGAGCGGGCTAGCCGCTGTGTGGGCGTTTCTTAGGCGCCAAGCAACACAGTAGGGGGCTTGGAAAAATGGGTCAATCAGTGGGGCGTAGGCCGTTTCTGAAATTACGAATGCCAGTAGGAGCGGGCTTGCGGGTGAATCACAATCGCGGGGCAAGCCCGCTCCTACCGGGCGAGATCTGTAGCGCAAGCACAAAAAAGGCCGCCTTGCGGCAGCCTTTTCCAGAACACGAGCGAGGAATCAATCCCAGCTTAGAGCACCGCCAGTCTGATACTCGATAACACGAGTCTCAAAGAAGTTCTTCTCCTTCTTCAAGTCCATGATCTCGCTCATCCACGGGAACGGGTTGGTGGTACCTGGGTACTCTTCCTTCAAGCCGATCTGCGACAGGCGACGGTTGGCGATGAACTTGAGGTAGTCCTCCATCATCGCCGCGTTCATGCCCAGTACGCCGCGCGGCATGGTGTCGCGAGCGTATTCGATTTCCAGCTGGGTGCCCTGCAGGATCATCTGCGAGGCTTCTTCCTTCATTTCGGCATCCCACAGGTGCGGGTTTTCGATCTTGATCTGGTTGATCACGTCGATACCGAAGTTCAGGTGCATGGACTCGTCACGCAGGATGTACTGGAACTGCTCGGCAACGCCGGTCATCTTGTTGCGGCGACCCATGGACAGGATCTGGGTGAAGCCGCAGTAGAAGAAGATGCCTTCCAGGACGCAGTAGTAAGCGATCAGGTTGCGCAGCAGTTCTTTGTCGGTCTCGACGGTGCCGGTGTTGAATTCCGGGTCGGAGATCGCGCGGGTGTAGCTCAGGCCCCAGGCGGCTTTTTTCGCGACCGACGGGATCTCGTGGTACATGTTGAAGATCTCGCCTTCATCCATGCCCAGCGATTCGATGCAGTACTGGTAGGCGTGGGTGTGGATCGCCTCTTCGAAGGCCTGGCGCAGGATGTACTGGCGGCACTCGGGGTTGGTGATCAGGCGGTACACGGCCAGGGCCAGGTTGTTGGCAACCAGGGAGTCGGCGGTGGAGAAGAAGCCCAGGTTGCGCATGACGATGCGACGCTCGTCGTCGGTCAGGCCTTCCGGGTTTTTCCACAGGGCGATGTCCGCGGTCATGTTGACCTCTTGCGGCATCCAGTGGTTGGCACAACCGTCCAGGTACTTCTGCCAGGCCCAGTCGTACTTGAACGGCACCAGCTGGTTGAGGTCGGCGCGGCAGTTGATCATGCGCTTTTCGTCAACCGCGACACGGGCAGCGGAACCTTCCAGCTCAGCCAGGCCTTCGGCGATGTCGAGCTTGTCCAGGGCAGCTTTGGCACGCTTGACGGCTTCGGAGTCGTCAGCGGTTACGGCGCGGGCTTCCAGGGCGGCGACACCGCCGGCGTTGTCGAGCTTGTCGATGCCTGCGGCAGCGGCTTGCGTGGCGGTGGTGCCTTTGGCGGCTTCTTCGCCTTCGTCTTTATCGAATTCGTCCCAGCTCAGCATGGTGGGTCTCCTGCTTGAGGGCCATATCAGTATGGCCGGTGGATCTTGGTTGCGGTGCTTGCGGTTGGGTACTGCTGTGCACGCAAAAACTTGGCTTGGCTAATCGAGAGCGCTCTTTGTCGTCATCTCGATGTAGCGCGAGTCTGGGCGAGTGCCCGCTAGGCGCCGGGTTGCCTGGCCCCCGGAGCGTACATTAGTACGTGAGGAGGTCAGGTAACCTGGCAACAACGCGGGCGCCGCCCAGAATCGTGCGGCGCCACCTATTACTTATTGGCAGGCTTCGCAATCCGGCTCGTCGATCGCGCAAGCCTTCGGCACTGGCGCAGGGCCGGCTGCCTGGATGGGCGCGCTGTCGCCACCGCTGGAAACGGCGTTGAGCTTGCCGGTGTTGATGGTCGACTTCTCGGTGCTGGTCGCGGCCAGGGCACGGAGGTAGTAGGTGGTTTTCAGACCACGGTACCAGGCCATGCGGTAGGTCACGTCGAGTTTCTTGCCCGAAGCGCCGGCGATGTACAGGTTCAGCGACTGGGCCTGGTCGATCCACTTCTGACGGCGGCTGGCGGCGTCGACGATCCACTTGGTTTCCACTTCGAAGGCAGTCGCGTAGAGGTCTTTGAGCTCTTGCGGGATGCGCTCGATCTGCTGTACCGAACCGTCGTAGTACTTCAGGTCGTTGATCATGACCGAGTCCCACAGGCCACGGGCCTTGAGGTCGTGAACCAGGTACGGGTTGATCACGGTGAATTCGCCCGAGAGGTTCGATTTCACGTACAGGTTCTGGTAGGTCGGCTCGATGGACTGCGACACGCCGGTGATGTTGGCGATGGTCGCGGTCGGCGCGATGGCCATGATGTTCGAGTTACGAATACCTTTTTGTACGCGGGCACGTACCGGCGCCCAGTCCAGGGTCTCGTTGAGGTCGACGTCGATGTACTTCTGGCCACGGGCTTCGATCAGGATCTGTTGCGAATCCAGCGGCAGGATGCCTTTGGACCACAGCGAGCCCTGGAAGGTCTCGTAGGCGCCACGCTCGTCGGCCAGGTCACAGGAAGCCTGGATGGCGAAGTAGCTGACCGCTTCCATCGACTTGTCGGCGAACTCGACAGCAGCGTCGGAACCGTAAGCGATGTGCTGCAGGTACAGTGCGTCCTGGAAGCCCATGATGCCCAGGCCGACCGGACGGTGCTTGATGTTCGAGTTACGCGCTTGCGGCACCGAGTAGTAGTTGATGTCGATCACGTTGTCGAGCATGCGCACGGCGGTGTTGACGGTGCGTTGCAGCTTGGTGGTGTCCAGCTTGCCATCGACAATGTGGTTCGGCAGGTTGATCGAGCCCAGGTTGCAGACCGCGATCTCGTCCTTGTTGGTGTTCAGGGTGATCTCGGTGCACAGGTTCGAGCTGTGGACCACACCCACGTGCTGCTGCGGCGAGCGCAGGTTGCACGGATCCTTGAAGGTCAGCCATGGGTGGCCGGTCTCGAACAGCATCGAGAGCATCTTGCGCCACAGGTCTTTGGCCTGGATGGTCTTGAACACCTTGATCTTGTTGTACTCGGTCAGGGCTTCGTAGTACTCGTAACGCTCTTCGAAGGCCTTGCCGGTCAGGTCGTGCAGGTCCGGTACTTCGTTCGGCGAGAACAGGGTCCACTTGCCGTCATCGAAGACGCGCTTCATGAACAGGTCAGGGATCCAGTTGGCGGTGTTCATGTCGTGGGTACGACGACGGTCATCACCGGTGTTCTTGCGCAGTTCGATGAATTCTTCGATGTCCAGGTGCCAGGTTTCCAGGTAGGCACAGACAGCGCCCTTGCGCTTGCCACCCTGGTTAACGGCGACCGCGGTGTCGTTGACCACTTTGAGGAACGGTACGACGCCCTGGGATTTGCCGTTGGTGCCCTTGATGTAGGAGCCCAGTGCACGCACAGGGGTCCAGTCGTTGCCCAGGCCACCGGCGAATTTCGACAGCATGGCGTTGTCGTGGATCGCGTGGTAGATGCCCGACAGGTCGTCCGGCACGGTGGTCAGGTAGCAGCTCGACAGCTGTGGACGCAGGGTACCGGCGTTGAACAGGGTCGGGGTCGAAGCCATGTAGTCGAAGGACGACAACAGGTTGTAGAACTCGATGGCACGGGCTTCTTTGTCTTTCTCTTCCAGCGCCAGGCCCATGGCCACGCGCATGAAGAACACCTGAGGCAGTTCGAAACGCACGCCATCCTTGTGGATGAAGTAACGGTCGTACAGGGTCTGCAGGCCCAGGTAGGTAAATTGCTGGTCGCGCTCGTGGTTGATCGCCTTGCCCAGTTTGTCCAGGTCGAAGTCGGCCAGGGCAGGGTTGAGCAGTTCGAACTCGACACCCTTGGCGACGTAGGCAGGCAGGGCCTTGGCGTACAGGTCGGCCATTTCGTGGTGGGTGGCGCTGTCGGCGACTTCAAGGAAGCCCAGGCCTTCGGCACGCAGGGTGTCCATCAGCAGGCGGGCGGTAACGAACGAGTAGTTCGGTTCACGCTCGACCAGGGTGCGGGCGGTCATCACCAGGGCGGTGTTGACGTCGGTCAGGGCCACGCCGTCGTAGAGGTTCTTCAGGGTTTCGCGCTGGATCAGGTCGCCATCGACTTCGGCCAAGCCTTCGCAGGCTTCGCTGATGATGGTGTTCAGGCGGTTCATGTCCAGCGGCGCCAGGCTACCGTCGGCCAGGGTGATGCGGATGCTTGGGTGCGGCTGCACGCTGGCGTCTTCGGCGTGGCCACGGGTGGCACGCTCCTTGGCACGCTGGTCGCGGTAGATCACGTAGTCACGGGCGACTTTCTGCTCGCCGGCGCGCATCAGGGCCAGTTCGACCTGGTCCTGGATTTCTTCGATGTGGATGGTGCCGCCCGAAGGCATGCGACGCTTGAAGGTCGCGGTGACCTGTTCGGTCAGGCGGGCAACGGTGTCGTGGATGCGCGACGAGGCGGCAGCGGTGCCGCCTTCAACTGCGAGGAACGCCTTGGTGATGGCCACGGTGATCTTGTCGTCGGTGTAGGCGACGACAGTGCCGTTACGCTTGATCACGCGCAGTTGGCCGGGGGCGGTGGCTGCCAGATCCAGGTTCGAATCGGCGGCCTGCGGCGCCTTGGCCTGCGGGTTCTCGCGAGTTGTGTCGGTTTGCATGGGTGTCTCCACGTTCTTTAAGTTTGTTGAGGCGCTTTGTGAGCGCCAACCGTTCCGTCCGAAAGCTCAACAACCGACCCCGAGGGCGCGCGGGAACCAGAGGTTCCGGCATGCCGCACGGGGCGGGAATACTCACTTCGGGACAGTTCAGGAATTAGGGCAAATGCTTGCCGCTCCCTGGCCGAAGTCAAAGGTCTTGAGTCCGTGACTCAAAACTGTTGCTGTCGAGTGTGCCGATGGCTTCACCCGTACCCGAAACAACGCCCTCAAAGGGCTTGCAGCGGACGCCTGCGCAGGAGCGGTTTGGCTGCTGATCTCTTCTAAAGTTCCGGCAAAAAATCTACCCGTTGAGGGCTTGAGTTCTTTGCTTCACTTGTGCTTGGGATTTTCAGTAAACCCCAAGATGTAGTGTTTTGTTTCGCTTGGGATACAAGATAATGCGGTCTGGGGGCTAATGCAAGGTCGGGGTCTGTGGATAACTTGTGCGTATTTTGTGAGTGATTTCACTCAACCCCTTGTAGGCCGCGTCTTAGCGCGGGATGACCGCCCGTCACCGATTTTTTCACAGGTTGCAGGGCTTGAGGCAGATTTTGCGGGCGCGAACCCTACCACAAAAAACCGGCTTGTCCGAGCGGGTTTTCTGCGGGTTTTTTACTGCTGGTAACGGCGGTTGGCAGGCGTCGGTACCCGACGTAGTATCCGGGGCCAATGTTGCCTTTCGGTGAAGTGGGCACTCTTTATAACAACACGCTGTTGAGGTGAGCCGTGGAGCAGAGCAGTCGGGTATTGATTGTCGAGGATGACCAGCGTCTGGCCGACCTGACCCGTGAATACCTGCAGGCCAATGGCTTTGCCGTGGAAGTGGAGGGCAATGGCGCGCTGGCGGCGGCGCGGATCATTGCCGAGCAGCCGGACCTGGTGATCCTTGACCTGATGCTGCCTGGCGAGGACGGCCTGAGTATTTGCCGCAAGGTGCGCCAACAGTACCCCGGGCCGATCCTGATGCTGACCGCGCGCAGCGACGACCTCGATCAGGTCCAGGGCCTGGACCTGGGCGCCGACGACTATGTCTGCAAGCCGGTGCGCCCGCGCTTGCTGCTGGCACGCATCAACGCCCTGTTGCGCCGCAGCGAGGCCGTTGCTCAGGCGCCGCAAGCGTTGCAGTTCGGTCCGCTGCGGGTCGACAACAGCCTGCGCGAGGCCTGGCTGTACGACAGCGGCATCGAACTGACCAGCGCCGAGTTCGACCTTTTATGGCTGCTGGTGAGCAATGCCGGGCGCACCTTGTCGCGCGAGGAGATCTTCACCTCCTTGCGCGGGGTCGGCTATGACGGCCAGGATCGCTCCATTGATGTGCGCATTTCTCGTATCCGCCCAAAAATCGGCGACGATCCCGAGCACCCGCGGATGATCAAGACCATCCGCAGCAAGGGCTACCTGTTCGTCCGTGAGGCGGCCGAAGCCATGGGCCAGGCGCAATGAACTCGATCTTCCTGCGCATCTATGGCGGCATGCTCGCCGCCTTGGTACTGGTGGCAGTGCTCGGCGTGCTCAGCCTTCACCTGCTCAACGAGGTGCGCGCCGGCCAGTACCGCGAGCGCCTGGCCCATGGCACCTTTACCCTGATGGCAGACAACCTGGCGGCGCTTGACGGCGTCGAACGCAAGCGCACCCTGTTGATCTGGGAGCGCCTGCTCGGCATTCCGCTGGAACTGCAGGCGCTCAGCAGCACCGCCCTCGACGGCAGCCAGCGCAGCCAGTTGCAGCGCGGCCAGGTGCTGGTGGAAAAGACCGGCCCGCACGCAGCCAGGGTGCTGCGCCAGGTGGCTGAGCAGGATTTGCTGCTGGTTGGCGAGGTGCAGCAGATCAGCGAACAACTGGCTCGCGCCACCATCTACCTGCTGGCCGATGAACTGGTGCGCTACCCGGTCGCCGAGCAGCCCCAACGCCTGGCCGCACTCAAGCAAAGCAAGGGCTTTGGCTTCGACCTGCGCTTGCAGCGGGTCAACCAAACCGACATGGACGAGGACCAGCGCCGGCGCATCGACGAAGGCGACACGGTGATGGCGCTGGGCAAGGACGGCGACTCGATCCGCGTGTTTGCTGGCCTGGTGGGTACGCCCTGGGTGCTGGAAATTGGCCCGCTGTATCAGATGAACCCTTATCCGCCGCACCTGCTGGTATTGATTGCCGCATTGGGCCTGTGCCTGATCGGCCTGATCGTCTACCTGCTGGTGCGCCAGCTGGAACGGCGTCTGTCCGGGCTTGAAGCCGCCGCGACCCTGATTGCCCAGGGCAGCCTGGACACCCGCGTCGCCGCCGATGACGCCGATTCGGTCGGGCGCCTGGCCGCGGCGTTCAACGGCATGGCCGAGCACCTGCAGCGTTCGCTGACTATCCAGCGCGAACTGGTGCGGGCGGTGTCCCATGAGTTGCGCACGCCAGTGGCGCGCCTGCGCTTTGGTCTGGAGATGATCGCCAGTGCCAGCACCGATCAGGCCCGGGACAAGTACTTGACCGGCATGGATGGCGATATCCAGGACCTGGACAAGCTGGTCGATGAAATGCTGACCTACGCCCGCCTCGAGCAAGGCGCGCCGGCCCTGCACTTTCAACGGGTCGACCTGGATGCTCTGCTCGATCAGGTGATCGCCGAGCTTGCGCCTTTACGACGTGAGGTGCGGGTGCTGCGTGGCCCCTGCCAGGGCGGCGAAAAAGGCCCGGACGGGCAGGGGCCGTGGGTCGAGGCTGAGCCGCGCTACCTGCATCGGGCGCTGCAGAACCTGGTCAGCAACGCCATGCGTCACGCCGAGTCGCAGGTCAGCCTCAGCTATCAGTTGGGCGTGCAGCGCTGCCGGATCGATGTCGAGGACGATGGTCCGGGTGTGCCGGAAAGTGTCTGGGAGCGCATTTTTACCCCCTTTACCCGGCTCGATGACAGCCGCGCTCGGGCGTCGGGCGGACACGGCCTGGGCTTGTCGATCGTGCGGCGGATCATCTACTGGCATGGTGGCCGGGCCTCGGTGGGGCACAGTGAGCGCCTGGGCGGCGCCTGCTTCAGCCTGAACTGGCCGCGCAACCAGGACGGCGCATGAGCACGCCGATTGCCCTGCCGGCGTTGCTCGATGAAGCTCGTTTTGATGCATTACTGCTGGCGCTGTATGGCCCGGCGTTGATGCCGGCTCAGCGGCCGGTGCTGGTGTCGCAGTGGTCCAAGTACTACTTCGCGTTGGTGTGGCGGATGTTGGCTGACGGTGCACCCTTGTCGGCGTTCAGCCATACCACGGTGATGCTGGATGGGCGCGGCCTGCCGCTTGCGCTGGGTGCTGAGGGGGCGCCGTGCCAAGGCCTGCAGGCGCTGCTGGCGGAACACCTGCAGCCCATGGTTGCGCGCCTGGCGCAGTTGGGGCCGGTGGCAGTGGCGGTGCTGTGGGGCAATGCCGGCGATTGCCTGGATCAGGCCCTGTACGGCGGCGCGGGCCATGCAGGGTTGCAGGCGCTGCTGGAAACGCCAGACAGCCCTTTATATGCCGCCGTCAGCCAGGATGCTGCAGGCCGGCGCCGGCGCCGTACCTGCTGCTTGAGCTACAAGGTCGACTGGGTCGGGCATTGCGAGCACTGCCCGCTGCTGTCCTGATGCTTAGACGCTGACCAGGCTCAACAGTTGATCATCCTGCAGGCAGAACTGCCCCTCAAGCTCGCGGCCGTGCTGCCACTGCGCTGACAGGTCGGTCAGCAGGCGCAAGCGTGCGTGACCCTCGGCAGACCACTCCAGCACTTCGGCGTGCTCGAAATAGAAGCGCTGTTTAACGATGGGGTAGAGGGCCTTGAACAGGCTTTCTTTCAGCGAGAAGGTCAGGGTCACGCTCAGGCCCAACTGGCTGGGGTCCATGCGCTGCATTTCGGCGTCGGTGAGAATCTCTCGGGCCAGGCGCTTGGCGCGCTCGTCGCTGAGCAGGCTTTCCTGATCCAGGCCCAGGCCCAGGCAATCGCTGCTGCGCGCAACCACGGCGGCGGCCCAGCCTTTGCCATGGGTGATTGAGCCGCAGATGCCGGCCGGCCAGATGGGCGCGCGGTCTTCATCGGTACCCGGGACATAGTCGCGGCCATCGAGGCGCATCAAGGCCGCCCGTGCACAGACCCGGCCGGCCAGGTACTCGGCCTGACGCTTGGCCACCGAGCGTTGCAAGCTGGCGGTCTGCTCGATACCGGCGCGGGCAAAATCATCGCTGGCCAGCAGGGCGGGGTCGAACGGGCAACTGACCAGCAGCGCGCCGGGGACTGGGCGCGGCAGGGGCCAGTGATGCAGCAGCGGGGCACAGCAGGTGGGCAGTCGGTTCATGGCCGCTATTGTGCCGTGACGGTTGCCGGTGTGTCACTGCAACTGTTCAGCCGAGGTTCAGGAGGGGTTCAGCAGCGGTTCAGGGCGGCGTGCGTACTCTAGCTTCCACACCAACACAGTGCATCACCTGGAGTACCACACCATGAAAAAGCTCAATACCCTGCTGCTCACCGTTGCTTTCCTTGGCGCCAGCGCCGCTGCCCAGGCCGCTGACACCACCTTTGCCGGTGTCACTTATGGTCAGACCAGCGACAAGATGAAAAAGTCCGGCATGCTCAGCAGCAACACCGACCACCTGAACACCGACGGCATCATCCGCAAGGACAGCACCTACGGCATCCGGCTCGGTCAGATGAACGACCAAGGCCGCTACTACCTCACCTACGACAACGTGTCCAACGACCACAGCGGCCTGAAAGTACGTCAGGAAAACCTGCTGGGCAGCTACGACCTGTTCTACCCGCTGGGCAACACCACCAAGCTGTTCGGTGGCGCCAGCGCCGGCCTGACCAAAATGAGCATGGAGTCCTCCGGCTACAGCCGTGACACCGACACCGGCTATGCCATCGGCCTGCAGGCCGGCGTGCTGCAACAAGTCAGCGACAATGCCTCGGTGGAACTGGGCTACCGTTACTTGCGCAGCAACGCCAGTACCGAGCTGTCCGAGCATGATGGCCCGAAAGTCGGCAGCCTGCGCCTGAACAGCAGCGCCCAGACTTACCTGTCGGCCAACTACGCGTTCTAAGTCGCCTGGCGAAGTCCGGACCGGTCTGCATGTGCACGGCCGGTTCGCTGTTATTCTGCAATCGGTCGATAACATTGACTGGCCAATGAAGGCCGGCGCGGGTCTGGAGGAGCATATGAAACTGCTGGTGGTCGAGGATGAGGCACTTTTGCGTCATCACTTGTACAGCCGCTTGACGGAGAGCGGGCATGTGGTCGAAGCGGTGGCGGATGCCGAGGAGGCCCTGTACCAGGCCGAGCAGTTCAACCATGACCTGGCGGTGATCGATTTGGGCCTGCCGGGCATGAGCGGGCTGGACCTGATCCGCCAGTTGCGTTCCCAGGGCAAGAGTTTCCCGATCCTGATCCTGACTGCCCGTGGCAACTGGCAGGACAAGGTCGAAGGCCTGGCCGCGGGCGCCGACGATTATGTGGTCAAACCCTTCCAGTTCGAAGAGCTCGAAGCCCGCCTCAACGCCTTGTTGCGCCGCTCCAGCGGCTTTACCCAGTCGACCATCGCCGCCGGCCCGCTGGTGCTCGACCTCAATCGCAAGCAGGCCAGCCTCGACGAGCAGCCTTTGGCGCTTACGGCGTATGAGTACCGCATTCTCGAGTACCTGATGCGTCATCATCAGCAGGTGGTGGCCAAGGACCGCCTGATGGAGCAACTGTATCCGGACGATGACGAGCGCGACCCGAATGTCATCGAAGTGCTGGTCGGTCGCCTGCGGCGCAAGCTTGAGGGCAACAACGGCTTCAAGCCGATTGATACCGTGCGTGGCCTGGGTTACCTGTTTACCGAGCGTTGCCGATGATCCGTTCGTTACGCCTGCGTTTGATGCTGGCGGCTGCCGTGCTGGCGCTGTTGTTCATGCTCGGTTTGCTGCCCGCCTTGCAAAAGGCCTTCAGCCTGGCCTTGCAGGAGTCGATCGAGCAGCGCCTGGCCTCGGACGTCACCA
Organism: Pseudomonas rubra; assembly: GCF_028656935.1. GTDB lineage: Bacteria > Pseudomonadota > Gammaproteobacteria > Pseudomonadales > Pseudomonadaceae > Aquipseudomonas > Aquipseudomonas rubra. The sequence continues at coordinate 185,620 of NZ_JAMDGZ010000015.1, read as the reverse complement.
CGCTGATTTCCGCCGCGCGCATCGAGGATGGCAACCTGCAGATGCCGGTGCTGTTGCCCGACGAGAAATTCAACCTGCCCGATAGCCGTCTGCTCGGCTATATCTACGACCGCCAGGGCAACCTGGTGTGGCGTTCACGGGCCACGGCAGACGAGAACATCAACTACACCCCGCGCTATGACGGGCGCGGCAACGAGTTCGCGCGCATTCGCCAGGGCAACGGTGAGGAGTTCTTCGTTTATGACGTCGAGGTCAAGCTGCTCGGAGGCAAGACCGCAGCCTTCAGTATCGTTGCCCTGCAGCCGGTGCGTGAGTACCAGCACACCCTCGATGGCCTGCGCGAGAAGCTCTACCTGGGGTTTGGCGCGGCGTTGCTGGCACTGCTGGTGCTGCTCTGGGCCGGCCTGACCTGGGGCCTGCGTTCGTTGCGGCAGATGAGCCGCGAGCTGGACGATGTCGAGTCGGGCGCCCGCGAGGGCCTGAGTGGCGAACACCCGCGTGAACTGCTGCGCCTGACTGACTCGCTCAACCGCCTGCTGCGTAGCGAGCGTGAGCAGCGCCGGCGCTATCGTGACTCCCTGGGTGACCTGGCCCACAGCCTCAAGACCCCGTTGACCGTGCTCCAGGGGGTCAGTGAAAGCATGGCCCAGCGCCGCGAAGACCGTGAGCAGGCGCGGGTGCTGCAAAGCCAGATCGAACGCATGAGCCAGCAGATCGATTACCAGTTGCAGCGCGCCAGCCTGCGCAAGAGCGGCCTGGTACGCCACCAGGTGCAGCTGCGGCCGTTGCTCGACAGCTTGTGCAGTACCTTGGCCAAGGTCTATCGCGACAAACACGTGCACATCAGCGTGGATGTACCGGAGCTGGCGCTGGTGCCGGTGGAGCAGGGCGCTTTGCTCGAGTTGCTTGGCAACCTGCTGGAGAACGCCTATCGCCTGTGTCTGAATCAGGTGCGCGTCAGCCTGCAAACCAGCGAAACCCAGGTGGTGCTGAGTATCGAGGATGATGGCCCTGGCGTGCCACCCGACCAACGTGAGCGCATCCTCCAGCGTGGTGAGCGCCTGGATCGGCAGAATCCGGGGCAGGGCATTGGTCTTGCGGTGGTCAAGGACATCATCGAAAGCTACGACGCCAGCCTGACCCTGGATGACTCGCCATTGGGCGGCGCGGCCTTTCGCATTCGCTTTGAGGTGGAGCGAAACACCTAGGCGGATTACCGCCATCATTGTCGGATTCTTTTCCGGGGCGTGCGGAAATCCGCCAACCTCATCCCCTCAACCTGCAACCTCATTGTGCAGCGCAGCCCCGTAAATTCTGGGCTTGCACCTTAAAAGCGCATTTTGGCATTGGGCTTGCTATGGACTCAGCAGAGTTCTGCCAGGCAGCTCGACACAACAAATCCCTCCAGTGCAGGAGGGTTCGCGCTTTAGGTACCAGCGCATCCTGGGAAGGATGAGCCGATACCCTTGAGGAATTAGCCATGACGACGCGTCAGCCACTGTACAAATCGCTGTATATCCAGGTGTTAGTAGCGATTACCATCGGTATCCTGCTGGGCCACTACTACCCTGAAACCGGCGTGGCCTTGAAGCCATTGGGTGACGGGTTCGTCAAACTGATCAAAATGGTCATTGCTCCGATCATCTTCTGCACCGTGGTCAGCGGCATCGCTGGCATGCAGAACATGAAATCGGTCGGCAAGACCGGTGGCTACGCGCTGCTCTACTTCGAAATCGTCTCGACCATCGCCCTGATCATCGGTCTGGTCGTGGTCAACGTGGTCAAGCCAGGCGCCGGCATGCACATCGATGTCAGCACCCTGAACGCCAGCAGCGTGGCTGCCTATGCTGCTGCCGGCGCGCAGCAGACCACCGTCGGCTTCCTGCTCAACATCATCCCCAACACCGTAGTCGGTGCCTTCGCCAATGGCGACATCCTGCAAGTGCTGATGTTCTCGGTGATCTTCGGCTTCGCCCTGCATCGCCTGGGTGCCTACGGCAAGCCGTTGCTGGACCTGATCGACCGCTTTGCCCATGTCATGTTCAACATCATCAACATGATCATGAAGCTGGCGCCGGTCGGTGCCTTCGGTGCCATGGCCTTCACCATCGGCCAGTACGGCGTAGGCTCGCTGGTGCAACTGGGCCAGTTGATGATCTGCTTCTACGTCACCTGCGTGCTGTTCATCCTGGTGGTGCTTGGCGGTATCGCCCGCGCCCACGGTTTCAGCGTCCTCAAGCTGATCCGCTACATCCGTGAAGAGCTGATGATCGTGCTGGGTACTTCCTCCTCGGAGTCGGCGCTGCCACGCATGCTGACCAAGATGGAGCGTCTGGGGGCGAAAAAATCCGTGGTAGGTCTGGTGATCCCGACCGGCTACTCGTTCAACCTCGACGGTACCTCGATCTACCTGACCATGGCCGCCGTGTTCATCGCCCAGGCGACCGACACCACCATGGACATCACTCACCAGATCACCCTGCTGCTGGTACTGCTGGTGGCGTCCAAGGGTGCTGCAGGCGTTACCGGTAGTGGTTTCATCGTCCTCGCCGCGACCCTGTCGGCTGTTGGCCACCTGCCGGTTGCCGGCCTTGCGCTGATCCTCGGTATCGACCGCTTCATGTCCGAAGCCCGTGCCCTGACCAACCTGATCGGCAACGCCGTGGCCACCGTGGTCGTGGCCAAGTGGGTCAATGAGCTGGACGAAGACAAGCTGCAGGCTGAGCTGGCTTCCGGTGGTTCGCCACTGGTCGACACCCGTCCGATGGATGACCTGGGCGTAGCTGAAGGTCCGGCGCGCTAAGGCCTCGGTAATGTTAAAAAGCCCATCTTCGGATGGGCTTTTTTGTGTCTGCGGTGGGGGGGCATCGCGGGGCAAGCCCGCTCCTACAGGTCCGCGATGCGTTTATTCCATCCTGGTCTCGCCGCTATACACCAGGGTATTGCGACACCGCCGGCACAGGTACCGCCGCCCCTGGCGCACCAGGCTGTGGCGTTGGGCCGAGAACGGGAAGTCGCTGCCGGCGCAGGGGCAGCGGTAGATATAGCGGGTCACCGTGCGGCGCTTGACCGCGTAGTTGTGGCAGCGGTGCGGCGGCAGTTCATAGACCCCGCGCATGATCAGCTGCCATTCCTCGCCATGGGGCTGGATGCGCTCGCCAAACAGCTGGTGGGCAACCAGGTGGGCCACCTCGTGGGGCACGGTCTGTTTGAGGAAATCTTCGCTGTTTTCGCGGTACAGCTGCAGGTTGAAGCGCAGCAGGTTCTCATGCAAGTGCGCAACGCCGGCCTTCTGTCCGCGCAGCTTGAAGCTGACTTCGGGGCGCGGGAAGGGGCGTTTGAAAAAGCTTTCGGCTTGCTGGTAACAGGTTTCGACGCGGGATTTGAGCAGTTCGGGCATATCGGGGAACACTCCTGGCCGACAATTATGCCGCAAGCGCGGCGCGGCTGCCGAGCCACCTGTCAGCGCACAGCATCAGGCCGCCTTGCGGCGGCCTGAAGGTGTTGCGCCTATGTTGCAGACGATTCTAATAGGTTGCGCTAGCTGGTGTAGACGGGCCCCACGCCCAGTCCCCAAACAATTACGGTGAAGGCCATGATGGCGACCAGCACCACCAGCCCTACCGCCAGTACCGAACTCGAGAACAGGAACCCCTCATCGGACGGAATGTTCATGAAGGTCGGCAAGCCGACATACAGCAGGTACACCGTGTAGCACACTGCTGCCGTACCGATGATCATGCCCAGCCACAGGTGTGGGTACAGGGCCGCCAGGCCGCCCACGAACAGCGGTGTAGCGGTATAGGTGGCAAAGGCAATGCAGCGTGCCAGGCTCGGGTTGGCGTCGTAGGTGCGGGCCATCCAGTGGATGAATGCGCCCATGACCGCCACGCCGCCGAGCATGGCCAGGTAGGACATGATGGTCATCCATAGCGCGCTTTCCTGGGTCAGCATGACCGGAGCGCGATCGCCGATGACCCAGCCGACCTGGGTGGTGCCGATGAACGCCGAAACCGCCGGGATCGCGGCGAGAATCAGGGTGTGGGTCAGGTACATGTGGCTGATGCTTTCTTCTTCACCGCGTATTTCTTTCCATTCCTGATCGGGATGGGTAAACAGCCCAACAACGTGATGGATCATGCCGGTCACTCCTGTCGTTGTTGCCATCGCCCCCCAACGGAGCGCTTGCAGCCCCAAGTCTGGGCCAGAGGTTGGAGGTCACCTTTGTGTGGCCTTATGTCGCAGTATAGGAAGGCGTTCGCCGCATAAAGCCGGCTTTTTAGAGCAAATCGCGCTGTCAGGGCCCTGCTTAATCACAATGCAGTCTTTATCGGATTGGCCTACGCCCGCTGGCGGTTTAAGGGTAAAATGCTCGGCTTTTGTCACACCTCGCGGATTCCAAGCGCTATGGGCACCCTTTCGGTCAACCAGAACAAACTGCAAAAACGCCTGCGTCGTCTCGCCGGCGAAGCCATCACCGACTTCAACATGATCGAAGACGGTGACAAGGTCATGGTCTGCCTGTCCGGCGGCAAATTATAACCAAAAAAATATTTGTAAAGCCTATAAACCTGTAGGCATTGCCTGTAAGCCCCGCCTTCCGTCGATTTTCCTTTCCTCTCGTTTGACAGAACTCATTTGTGGGCTAGTTTGTAACTAAATCGGTTATTGGACTAGCTTTTTTGTCAATTATGAAAGTCAAACGATACCAATTCAATTCGTTGCCCTTCGTGTCGATAGTGGACGAAGCGGATTGCCCTATTGATCCGTATGTTTCCTGCTATCTCAATGGCGCTTTATCTGCTAAATCGGCCAATACGAGATTTAGGTACGCAAATGAACTGCTGTTCGTGCTGCAGTACTTTTCGGAAAAAAATATTGACCTACCCGAACGAGTTGCATCGGGCATCTTTATATCCCAGATGGAGTACATGCAGTTCTATGACAGATGCTGCTTAAGTAAGGGTTCTGGTGATGAAGGTATAAATATAAAATTTCTAGATATAAATGATAAACATCTAAGGAACATCATTGTTGCCAATCAGAAAAGGATGACAAAGGTCGCTAGCGAAACCTTGCAAGGTCGCATCAGACGACTTCGACAATTTCTTTTATGGCTGTTCGATGAGTTTCACGAAGTGCAAGATGCTGACGAAAAAACAAAAAATAAATTTAATAGGCTTATTTCAAAAATTAGGTTAGATGAAGATGCCCTTGGCAAGAATGGAGGGCAACATGTCGGCGATCCTGAGGAATCGGTGATCCCGGATGACGTTTTCGTAAAGTTTTTAGAGATGGTGATGCCGTCATCTCCTAATAATCCCTTTAAAGCATCTAGGGTGAGGAATTACTTGATCGCCAATTTGCTAGTCCTAAGCGGCATCAGAAGAGGTGCGCTGGCAAAATTGAAGATTTCTGACTGTCTATTTCATGGCACTAACGATCAGCTAGCTATTTATCGATCTGCAAATGATCCAACAGATCCGCGCTCTGAAAAACCCAATCAAAAGACAAAAGCACACTTCGCCTCGGTTGATCCAGGTTTTTTGGAGAAGGTTAAGTTTTATATTGACAACGTTCGTACTGTCTTTCCTCGTGCGCAATTCCATGACTTCGTGTTTGTCAGCGAAAATGACTCTAAAGGCACTGCAGGTCAGCCTCTTTCTTTAAAGGCAATAAATGCAATATTTCAAAAGCTCTCTAGATCGCTGGGCTTTCATGTCCATCCTCATGTGTTGCGCCACAAATGGAATGAAATTTTTGATAAGAAAGGGGAGTCGCTTGGGGTCAATCCGGCTTTGCTTGAGGATGCTAGAAAATATGCCATGGGCTGGTCGCAAAATACCACTCAGAACAGGCGATATAATGAAAAGCGAATTGCGCTGAAGGCGAGAGAGATATCAATGGTGCATCAAAAAAGAGTGGATCAGCAAAAATGACTCGCGAGAAGAGGCGGGAAGTTTTTAAGTCTCTGACTAATGAAGGCTCATGGATTACGGCCAAATCTGGCCTGATGGTAAATACCTCGGACGATGTATGGATATTACTACCGAATAATGGAAAAGGAAAACGGTTGTGCGTTGACTGGGTTCATTCGTCTAACATGCCAGATGATGATAAAAAGTTAATTCTGAGTGTATTTGTGGACTACGTGCGAACCAAGGCTGCGAGTACGGCGTCAGGTATTGTTTGCAATGTAAAGCCATTTATGATGGATGGCATTCCCGCGTTAGCCAGAGTGAAAGCCATATGGAGTGGGCTGCAGACAAATAATAAGAAGGGACTAAATCAGTTCTTTGGAGCGCTCTCTAGGCAAGGTGATACACGGTATGAAGAATATCACAAGTATACACGGTCACATTTGGATAAGGGTAAAGACAACACCCTTGACCCTTCCATTGGGGCATTAAGTGATATTGAGTTTGATTCGTTAGCCAAGCAGATCAATACAAACATACAAGAGTTCGATTGGGGGGCACGTCGTGATCTTTTGTTTTTCCAGTCGCCGAGGCTCTATGCGCGGCTCAGAAATTTGGTCACTAACAAGTTGTTGCTCTCCATTGTGAGGCGGCCAATTCAGATCGCGCTATTGAAATGGTCTGATCTGATCCCTTCAGGTGCAAGTTTTCGAGACGCAGGAATTCTTCCTGTGGACGAAATCGGCACGGTAGGGGCGCAAACATTACAGCTTCGAGTGTTCATCGCTAAGTCTAAGGGGGCACAATTTTCAAGGGAGCGTCCCGAGCGTTATCCAATACATCTTTCCGAATATATCTCAAAGATTCTTATAGACTATAAGCGAATTGTCTTGGAAGGGCTTACATTGGTGATGGACTCGGCAAAGATTCAAGTGAATCAATCTGAGCTCTTGAGTCTCATGAATGATATGCCCATGTTTCCAGAAGTTAGCTTTTTTGAAGTGCGATTTGATTCTTTGGATTTTTTCAAAGGTATGTTTACGCCTAAGTCTACTGCCTACCACATATCGGAGACTGCAGTTGCACAGGCCATGAGATGGGTTCCGGTTACCTCTGATCGAACTCTCGAATGTATGGCTACTTCCAACAGAATTCGTCACACCGTATTAACTCGCGGCGCTCAAAATGGTTTGCCCGCCGTTCAATTGGCCAAGATGACAGGTGTCACCGTGCCAGCTGCAAGGCATTACATAGATTTGGACTATGTATCTAGGAGAGAGATTGACTCAAAGTATATCGGCAATGAGTTTCTGAAAAAGGCTTTTAGCCATACCTTAACTGTAGTTCCGGAAGGCGATGAGGTCATTGTCGACAATAAGTTCAACCCTGTTGGTGGGGCACGCAACAAGCATTCCTGCGCTACCTGCTCAACAGCTCTTGGGAGGCCGTTGGGGTGTTATGGGTGCCCAAACTTTCGTCCGGTACTAGAAGCTGATCACAGGTCGGTATTGGGAGATGCAGAGGGCAAGCTTGCTGCAAACCGCAACTCCCTAGTCAATCCTCTTTATGCCCGCAGTATTGAAAAATTGGAGAGGCAGATTCTTTGGGTGAGGCTGACAATAATGGTTTGCGATGAAGAGCTCGCAAGGCAGCGCACAATCGATGCTTAACAAATACCTTGGCCGATTGGAACGGCTCATCAGCGAATATCGCGAAGCCGAGCTAGCGCAATTTGAAGGGCATGGCGGCAAGAAAGCGGAGTTTGATGATTTGGTCTGGTATCATGTGAACCCCAATACTGGCCGCCGAACCAGATTCTTGTGTGGTGTACATGGGCGTAAGGGCAAAGGCAACGCCGGCAACCATCCCATATACGCCCTTCCTTACCCCTATGACCACCTGATAAAAGTGTGGATCATAGAAACAACGAACACACCACTTTCCGTCAACGAAAAAAAAGCTCGGACGTCGGTAGTTAGGAAATTGTTGTCACTCATGGATGGTGATCTCTATGAGCAATCAGAGTGCACAATCACCAGCCTTAATTTGGGGGCGCGTTCAGCTGACCGCTTGCGGCCGTTTCTCGCGTTCTGCGCTGAAAAGGGGGTAATGCGAAAGGTCAACCTGAAGGGCAGCGACAACAGAGACAGGACGGGACATGCCGCGTTTGACAATACGCTGGAGAAACTCCCAGATACCCAAACAGTGCTTGCGCTAGCCGACATCTACTCTAGTGTGTTTGAATATGTGGATGAACATGGCTCGCTGAGCCCTGGTAAAGAGATAAAAATCCATGATGCCTTAGTGGTGACTTCTGCACTACTCTCGCTGGCATCGCCTAATCGAATTTCTGCGGAAATACCAGTTCTGCCTAAACAAAGACTGCATTGTTACTCTGAAAGTAATGGAGAGCCAGTTTATTATCTCGACTGGATTGGAAGCAAAGGCTACGGGAACCACAAAAATCACGTACTTGCGGTGCTCGCTGAGCCGATAAAGAAAGCCCTAAACTTTTTCTACAAGGCATGCGAGCCAGCAAGAATTCTCTGTCGATTCTACGAGAATCCGGGCAAAAGCTTGAAGGCGTTGCTCTGTGGGTTCGAGATGGAACCAGAGCTAGAGAGAAATTTAGATTTAACCAAACGGCCTAATCTTTTCACATTGGGTTATGCATTAGGGTTTTATGGGGTTAATGATTGCGTTCCGGTCCTTAAGGAAGGAGCTGATCTGACTTCCATCCATAAAAGTCAAAGAGGTCGTTTTTTCGAAAAAAAACCGATTTACTCGTTGCTGCCTCAAGATCAGTTGTCCGTGTCGCAAACAAGAAGTGCAGCTTTAGCAGGATTACCCCACTTGTTCGGGTACGCCAATATGCCAAAAGTTTTTTCCGATAAGTCTGTCGTTTCGGTTGAAGAAGTGCAGGAGTGGTGGATTGCTTTCTATAGAAAATCAATTTTGCCGGAATTTCCACTCTCATTTTCAAGCGGAGAATCAAGTATCAAACTGAAGGATGCCATGTTTTGCCTCTTGGGGAGTTGGCTTTATGGTGCGTCCGAGAGTGTCGGAAGTGGTGGGAAATTATTTCAAAAAACAAATTATGCGGTGGTGCCATTAGCATCTCTAGGCAGTTCGGTTGCTGTTAGGCTAACTAGCAATCCTCGCTACAAGCTATCAATCTTTAAGAATTACGGATTTTCTTCAGAGCTAAGGCTACGACCGCACAGTCTACGCCACTTATCGAACACTTTTGCTGATCTAAGTAAAATTTCAGTGGAAATCATTACTGCTTGGTCGGGCAGAAAGAATCCCGATCAAACCCATACTTATATTCATACGAGTCACGACGAGAAAGCCAGTCGTGTGAGTGCGATATTGAATCCGCCAGATATCGACAAGCGGGATATTCGAGTCGTTTCCCAAGATCAACTTGCACAAACCACCAACCTGCCGGCATCTGTTACCTCCACCGGTCTTTGCACTCAAAATCTGAATGTGACCCCTTGCAATTATTTGAACGATTTCGTCTCTCAGTGCTTTATGTGTCCGGAGACTTGTCACATTGCTGGCGATGTGAAGACTATCGAATTTCTTGAGAAAGACTTATCGTTTCAAACTGTGAGGTTAGAATCTGTTGCATGTGATCCACGTTTGCCAAATTCCCAAGCAATGAAGCAGTGGTATTTAATTCACTCGCGAAATACCCATATTCTATCCATGCTGAATGATTTGATGAGAAGTAGGCCTGTCGGAACGGTAATTCGTTATTCAAATAATAATGCAGAGTTCAGTTTGACTGATTTAAATACTATGATCATTACAAAGGTCGCGTGTGCCCTGCCGGATTTTGAGGCTCGCCTGAAAGGTGTCATTGAAGATAAGACCGCGAGAACAGCGTCTGATACTAATCCCGAGTTGCGCTCTCTTTTATCCTCTTTCGGCCTGTCTGAAGGGGAGGTGTGATGTGGTAGTACCAAAAATATCAGCTCAGCAACAGCGTAAAATAGAGATTATGTTAGCTAAGTGGGTAGGTAAGCTGACTTGGGACGCGCTGGTCGCTAAGGTAGAGCTTGAGCTTGGCATAAAAACAACTAGGCAAACTCTATGCACTTATGTCGGTATTAACACATATTATAAGAATAAAAAAGCTCAACTTCGTGGCGCAACTCCTTCCCTGCTCACAAAGATAACTGCTTCTGAAGTAAAGCTTGTGGAGCAAATAGAGCACTTGAAGGCTGAGGTTGCGGTTCTCAAAAGAAATAATGCAGAGCAACTGCGTATGATTGAGAGGATGCTTTTGAACGCCAATGCCATTCCCAACCTGGATCTCTATGCCTTGGTCAAGAAAAGACCTGAAGAGATACAAAATGGCTAATCATTCGTACACCTCCTCGACTATGCCGTATTGGGCACACGCTTGGTGTGCAATCCAAGGGGGCATCCGGGAGAGAAGACTTGCTTTCTCCCGGATATGATCATCACGCTTTAATTGCGCCTTCGCTGACTAGGCGAGCTGTTTGCGGGTCATATGCAAAACCGGTAATCGACCCATCTCGAATGCGCTCAACCGCCTCATCGATCACATGCAGCGGCACTAGGAACCACTCCCTGGGTTTCACCGGATGGCCGAAGCAGTCTTCGATAGTTAAGTCCAGTTGCGCTGCGCTGAATAGGCGGTGGAAGATATTTTCCAGCCTAGTGCGGTTCAGGTTGTGCAACTTGTAAGTAGCGACCACCTCCACATCAGCCAGCAGGTAGGTGGCATCTTTCGCAGCCGCCGCGATGCGGGTTTCCACCTTGCCACCGGTCACGCCAATCTTGTGGATCAGCTCGCGGTGTTTGGCTACGAATGGGTGGTGGCGCGCACGTCGATGGGGTTGTCCTTGATCTCCTTGATGGTGGAGATGCCGGCCAGCGGCAGCAGGAAACCGAAATGGTTGGGAAAGTCCGGGTAGTCACAGGTGATGGTTTCACCCGTGATCAGCTCTTCGGCCTCCAGCGTTTGTCCGTCGGTGGCGAGGATGAATTTGGCTTTGGCTTTTGTGGTGGCCAAGCTGGTACGCAGCGCTTTGAGCGTTTCGCCCACGCTGCCGGGCTCGCAGGCGGCGATATGAATGTTATTGCGCAGTAGTACGCCGCCGGGTACGTCCGAAGCGTTGTTGTTGCCTGCGCGTAGACGCTTGATCTCCGCGTCCTTTCTGCCAAATGCAGCCAAGAAGGTGAACGGGAATTCCGCCACGTCAAAGGGCTCTAGGGCCAGGTCCGATATGGCGGACTCAATTTCTACTGCATTAATGGTTTACCACTGTCCAGATCGCTGATGCGCGAAGGCGGCGTTTTTAGCCGCTAAAAATTTGGGTAATGGTTACATCCCGGCCGGCACATGCCGTTCTGTCGGCTTAGCGTCTGCATCGGCAACTCAACTCAGCTCTGCTCTGCTCAGCCGCATCGGTTTATGCCGGATACCACTGTATGCGACAGCCGAGCGCCCTGAGCCAGTGACCGGTGAGTCAACCACTACACGATGCCGGTGATGATAAAGGAAGGTGCTTCTGTAATGCGAAAAAGCCGCAGACCTCCACGTACTATCTGCAGTCCTAGGTGCTATCCGGGAGCGAAATTCGGCTCGGATTTGGTCAGGCGTTCTTGAGCGCCGCTCCCGATCAGGCTGGGTTACAGATCTGACATCTGAGGCAGAAGGCAGGACGGATCGCAGGCGAGCTCGCTTGCGATCCGATAAAGCTTCTCGATGGTGATATTAACTTCACCACGCTCGATCCGCCCCATGTAGCTGCGGTCGATGCTGCAGGCTAGCGCTAGTGCATCCTGAGAAATCCGGCAGGCCTTTCTCTGTGCCCGGATGCGTTCCCCTAACGCTTTCGCCAACTTTTCCATGACCGTCTCAATTCCACTTGAGGCGGCACTATCGTGCGTTTGCGGATGTACAGGCCACGGACTATAATCCGCATCTTTTGCGATTACTCTTCTGGTGCCTCAATGAAATCGGCCTCGTTTATCTTCGACAGGCGTCTGTATGAGCTGCTTCAGGAGGAAGGGCGTGCAAGGTTCACGACGCGTGAACTGCGTGATGCCTATGCCAAGCGCCTGGATGGCATGACTTTCCGTATCGGTGATGTGCGCCGCTATGTGTATGAGCAGATCCGCCGAATGCTGCGCATGGGTTGGGTTGTGCTCGATGAAGAGCGCCGTTCGCGGGGACAGGTCTACCACTTGCAGCCGATTCCGGCACATCTGCAATTGGAGCTGATCGACAACGGGTTCGAGAACAGCCATAAGACTGCTTGTGAGCCAGAGCAGGAGCCGTCAGCGTTCGATAATGCGGCGGTGCCGCAACCATCAGTCGATGCGGATCAGCACCTGGAGGCGCTCCTCAAGGAAATCAGGCTGGACTTCCTGGCATCGATGGGCGAGGCGGAGCGATACAAGCTGCTCCTCGAAGATATGCCGCACCTCCGGGATAAGGTCGAAGTCGAATACCTGGAAGCTAGAGACCGAAGCTCGCGCCTGCTGGGCCATCTCCGCGCCATCGAGAAGACGCTCAAGACGCTTGCCTCCGCACGATGACCACACTGCTGCGAAACTGGCAACGCCGCTGCATTGACACAGCACTGGAGCACTTTACTGCCACGCCACACTTCTTCTGCCAGGCAACGCCGGGCGCCGGCAAGACGCGCATGGCGGCAGAGCTGGCAAGCAGGCTGCTTGAGCAGGACAGAATCGATCTGGTGCTCTGCTTCGCGCCATCCTGCCAGGTTGTCGAGGGCTTTCGCTCGTCCTTTGCTGCGGTGCTCGGCAGACGCTTGGACGGCCAACTAGGCGCAGTGGGGGCGGCGTTCACCTATCAAGCCATGGAATACCGAGATGAGGCGTTCTGGCGACTCCTCGATGACTACCGTGTGTTCGTGGTTTTCGACGAAATCCACCACTGCGCCGGCCACGATGTACTTCTGAGTAACGCCTGGGGCCAACAGATTCTTCAGCGGATACAGGACAGGGCCACCTTCACCCTGGCCCTCTCCGGCACCCCATGGCGTTCGGACGACCGGGCTATTGCCCTGGCCCGCTACTCGACGCCCGAGGGGTACCTGATCTGCGACTACCGCTACGGATTGAAAGAGGCCATTGCTGATGGTGTGTGCCGCTCCCCTCGCATTGTCCTGCTCGACAACCAGAAGGTGAAACTTACCGAGGAACTGGACGCAGAGAGCACTGTCAGGATGTTTCCCAGCATTGCCAAACTATTGGGGGAGTCCCCTGTCACCTACGAAGAGCTATTGCGTCATGATGAGGTGATTGATCAGTTACTCGGTCTCGGGTGCAGCAAGCTGGATGAGCTTCGCCTGGTCAAGCCTGATGCGGCAGGCTTGGTGGTTGCCACCGACATCGAGCACGCCCAGCAAATTGCCTTCGCCCTGGAAACCTTGGGTGAAGGTTGCCGCATCGTGACCAACAAAACCCCGGCTGCGCAGCAGGTTATCAATGCGTTCAGACACAGCGCCTGCCGTTGGATTATCGCAGTTGGAATGATCAGCGAAGGCACGGACATTCCCCGACTCCAGGTGTGCTGCTACCTCAGTCGCATCCGCACTGAGCTGCATTACCGACAAGTGCTGGGGCGAGTGCTTCGGCGCACAGGCGAGCCCGATAATCAGGCGTGGCTATTCATGTTAGCGGAGCCGACACTGCAGTGCTTGGCAGAGAGAATTGCAGATGATCTACCGGATGACCTGGCAGTGCTGAACGAGGTAGAGATGCCAGCCTCCACTTCAGGTTCAATATCTGGCTGGATTGGGGCTGCTGGCAATATCGATGTCGTGGATGACAGTATTGGAAGTGGCATTGCGCAGGTAATTGGGGCAGGTGCTACATGCACCTTATCCCTGGGGGGCTCTGCCGCTGAGCCAAGCCATCTGGTCAGCTTTTCCAAGCACTACCGGCAACAGTTGCTGGCTTGCTTTTGATGCTTGTATGGAAGCCAGAATTCAAGCGTCGGCAGACGTGGTTGACTGAATCAGGAGATAACCGCATTGACCCTTCCCCGCGAAAGAACCCGCAGTGTCATCAAAACCGAAGAGTTCCTGCGAGAGCTCTCTCGCGACTCTGAACTGCCCCAGGATATCCGCAGCTATGCGAAAAGCCTGCTTAGGCACTATCCGTCGGCCGACCAGATCCTCTCGTTGGGGCGCCTTGAAGAGTGCCTGGTGAGCGATGCACCAGATGATGAATATCGACGGCGGGTGATCGCTTTCCATCAGCCGCTGTTCAGCTCGTCATTGGACTTCACGCGATAGAAATGAGAGCCGCAATGTCCAGCACTGATTTTGCTCTGTCGGTATCCACCCGCATTGCGCAACGGGTCAAGCGCTTACCCAAAGGGAAACCCTTCTGCATCAGCCGCTTTGCGGAGCTTGGAGCGCGTGGTGCCATATCCAAGGCAGTAGCTCGGCTGGTCAGCCAAGGCGAACTTGAACGGGTGCATCGAGGAATTTACATGCGCCCGAAATCCAGTCGATACGTTGCACGGGTTCGCCCAAATGTATGGGAAGTAGTGAGCTTGATCGCTAGGCAGCACCGCCATGTTCTACAGATTCATGGCGCTCATGCGGTCAGGTTGTTTGGACTGAGCACCCAGATGCCGCTCATTCCGATCTATTACACCAGCGGACCCAGCCGATCATTTTTTATGGGGAAGGCTGAGGTCCGGTTGGTACATGCGGAACCAATGGTCATGCAGCGTGCCGGGACCGAGGTAGGGACGGCTATCAGCGCGCTATTTTATCTCGGTAAAGACAGCTCGACCCCGGAATGCATTGCCGCGATCAAGAAGGTGCTCAGGCCTGAAGAGCTAACCACATTAATGGCCTGCAAAATGCCGAAATGGATGCGCATGGCGTTGGAGCTGTCAGCGCGCATACACACCGTCAACACGCCTGCTCCTTAACGCTCTATCAGGCAGGTCTCCGTTGCTGGCCGAGTCCGGCCAAGCGACATCGGCGGCATCCCTTCACCCCTTGACCAAACGAAGATGGGCACCTGATTTCCCGCCAGAGTCGGAGGGGTTAGCGCTCTGCCCCTTCAACACGTTCAACATCAATCCGAACGTCAATTCATTGATCTCCTCAGGACTGATTGCCAGTTCTCCCGCGATGCCAGCTTTCCCAACCCCATCTGCACGTAACGCGGCGAAAATCTTCTCCAGGATCACTGACCGCTCATGAGCAATAGATTCCGGCTCTTCGGTGCGATAGCCCTCTTGAGCAATCTGAATACACAGCGTTCGGTAAGCCCACTCCGTGGAAAGCCCCAGGCTATGAAGTCGGTAATTTAAGGCTGCCACAGAAACGGACCAGAGCTTCTTGTATTTGATGAGGCTTTTGATAGTGATCGAACGTGGAGCCATCGCTAGAACGCTTGCACGTGGCATTAGAAAAGCCGACGCAAAGGCATTCGCCTCACGCTCTAAATCAGGTCCTTGTGGGTGGGCATGCTGGTGCATAACCAAATGTCCTAATTCATGAGCTGCGTCAAAGCGGCAACGCTCGGCCGACTTGAAGGTATTCAAGAACATAAAGGGGCGGCCGCCACTCCACATCGAGAACGCGTCGACCTCCCTTGCATCAATTGCAAGTGAGTAGACACGAACGCCTTTCGACTCAAGAAGCGCAATCATGTTCTTAACCGGCTGCTCACCTAAACCCCAGTGTGCCCTCAGCATCTCCGCAGCGGCCTCTGGCGCTTGGGCACTGCTTGATAGTTCCAGCTTATCGAGCGCCTCAAAATTCGTCAGTGCAGCGCGTTCGGACCCCAGGTCCGGAAGATCCGGCTCTGGCAAATCGAAACGTTGCTCGATCCAGTCATTCAGCAGGAGCGCAATTGCGCCTGCACCGAGAGCTGAATCCCTAAGGCCAGCAGTCATCTTTGAGAGCGACCGGAAACTGGCAACATCCGGCGTTGGCACCTCAGGATCATCACCAAAGAAAAACGCTTCGGGGAACCGAAGCGTTTTAGCGATTTTTGTCAGGGTTCCAGGCTCTGGCTCCTGCGTGCCACTCTCGTAGCCGGAGACCGATCGCTCCGTTACTCCTATATGAGTGGCAAGCTCACGCTTTTTCATACCTCGCCGGCGACGGGCGAGCGCAAATCGTTGTGGATTAAACATGATCTATCACGAGCTTTTACGGCGAATTTCGATGTCGATATCCGGACCGCCTGGGGAGGTAACCTCAAAGAAATCATCATCAAGAGCAAGGGTGCCAAGCATGATGCGTTCAGACCAGAAATTGATCTTGCCGCCTTTACCCATTCCCGATGGACGTGAGAGCTCGATGCGGATTTCCTTCTTCACCGTGTCGGTGTGGTGGAGCAGGATCCAGGTCTCATGAGGGCCTGATTCAGGCAGCTCCTCCGGATCGGGCAGCAAGTCAGCAAACATGTCGAACTGGCAATTCCGCTCAACAGCATCAACTGTATTTTTACCCTTCCTGGATCGGCTGCTCGGCATCCCCAGCAGATTTCCAACATAGCTATCCCCCGATGCGACCGCAATCGCGAGATTGAGCGCCGAGTGAACGGTAAGCGGGTAGTTCGACTGTTCATGCGCGACCCACCCTAGTGGGCGCAGCTGATCGCGCACCGCTCCTACCAACCAGCCCCACATTTCAAGGCCGGGAAAAATGCTGGGATGGTTAGGAGTCAGGCGAACCCGCTGTAGGTGAGCTTGATTGATAGCCTCACGCAGTGGCTCGCGCTCCAGACTCAACTGTTCAAGACGGGCGGCGATTTCATCCTGATCGCTGAATACCTGGCAAGCCTGCATCTGAGGACTCCTAACGCAACGGTGACTTCCGGTTATTCTTCCTCAATTGAGGTTAAAAAACAAGAAGCACACGTCGCGAAGGGAGACCGAGAGGACGTTGCAGCATGCGTGTTGCCGCCTGTGCATTTTCCACCCACATGCCGTAATTTCATTGACCCAGTTTCGAGCACCAAACGAGTTGTAGAATTTCGCTTTCAGACTGCTGGGATAGGGCAAAATAGCGTCGGCACCTGGGTTAAAAATGCACTGGCGATAACATTTGATGTTTGCGGCAGTACCGCCTCCCGTTCCGGATTGGCACAGTAATAGACTTGATTCAAATTCGGAGGAAACATGGGTATTTCGTATTACCTCGCATGTTTGGAGACCCGGCAATATGTCTGGGTTGGCAGGCTTGACCCACAGGGGGAGGTGCCGGCGGTGGACGTCGAAGGCTCCATCGCCATGTTCGCGCTGGAGAATCGGAACAAACCGTTGATCGTCGTTAGTGAAAGCCATCCGATCCTTGAAGAGGGAATGGAGTGGTCGCCGCCGGCAACGCAAGAAACGTGCAGCGGACAACCATGACGAACCAACGCCAACCGCATCTGTCGAAGACCTGCTATATCCACCGCTGGCATGGCGCACCAGACCATGCTTGAGCTAACGCAGTGGGGCTGGAGAATTGGCAAAAGACGCTCCGTTGCGCAGTGCCCTCGGTTACTCTCTTTAATACGAAGATGAGGTCTGCCCGGTGACAGAGAGCCATAAAGACACCATTTGCGATGTATGCGCTACCAGTACGAGGGTGCCGGGGTACGGCGAGCAGTTCGGGACGCTTCAGGCGCTCTGGGGCTATGGCGCAGGGCATGATGGCGAACGCTATCGAGTCAATCTATGCGAAAGCTGCTTTTTCGCGGCACTAGCGTTTTTGAAGCAGGAGCGCCGCACGCAGAATCTGTTCAGCGATGAGCAGCCCTGCGAGGAGCGCCCATTCGGACTAGTCGCCCGCGATGACTACTTTGGTGATTCGTAGCCATATCGCAGAGATGAGGTTATTGGCTCGCCAGCATCGAACTCAGGCCATGTCAGCACGACTTCTCGGTACAATGGCGTCACCCGCAATCGCTCTAGGGATCTCGCTTGACTGACGCAAAACTCACTGAAGTCGAGATGCGGCGCGCGCTTGGCCTAGACCTCGCGCCTTCGAAATCGCAGCAGCCCATACCCAAACAGCACTCTACCGTCACACTCGTTGAATTGAGCGTGCGTAAGAACGGTGGTTCGCCATTCCGCTTCGAGCACCGCTCCCGCTCCATCAGTACTCTCGCTGCCCAACTCGAGGCCGAGAAAGCAGCACGGGAGAAAGGGTATGAGGTCTGGGTCGTGTTGGATATCAGGCAGGTTTCATCATAGAGCCGCAACAGCCGTCAGTCAGTCCACGCCTCGCTGATTGCTCTGGGGCAATGAACGCTTGAGTCAACTAGATCGAGTCAGTTCGCACTCGGGCAGCTCTTGGCCGGCACCTGTCTCTTCCAGGGTAAGCCGCCTCAAGCCCTTACGTTACCGTCCATAACTGATCAATCCGCGTCGTATAGCTCGGGCTCATCATCTCCCGCCGCATGCCCCAGTCCGGTTTCGCCGGCACCCCTGCAGGTCGCATCGTTCCACGCCCCCATCGTGCATTGATCGCATCCATCACCCCCATCACCCGCTCGGCAGCCATCTGCGGTGTCGCGACGAACAGGTCATCGGTGAACTCGCCACGCTGGCGCAGATCGAGCAACAGGATCTCCGCCTTACTGAATGCAAAGCCGGCCCGGAAGATCAGTTCCAGCCCTGCGGAGGCGGCCTTGGTTATCAGTCGGGTATCGTCGGTCGGATAGGGCAACTCACAGATAATGCCCTTGGTGAACTTCGGCTCGTCCGGGTTGAACATGCCAGTGCGAATGCTGATCCGTACCTTCTTGCACAGGGAGCGCTGCGCGCGCAGCTTTTCACAAGCCCGAGCGGTGTAGGAGGCTGTGGGTCGAAACGCCGAGGCGCTCGGCTGTTTCCGCAACGGAGTATCCGCGCTCAATGACTTGCCTGACGGCTTCTGCCTTGAATTCCGGCGAGAGTCGTTGGGTGCTCATAAACTTCCTCCTATGCTCAAAGCATAGGCTGGAGATGTCTACGATGCCGGGGGCAGTCCACGCCTCCATCGCCAGTGAGGCTCGCTGATGGTTGCTTGAGCTCGTTAAGTTGCTACGCATGAGGGTAGAGCCTTTATCAAGTCCTCAACCGAGAGATGCAGGTCCGACGATTCTTTAAAATGCTGCATTAACGCATCTACCACGACCCGAACCCGGGGGGCCAGATAGAGCCGGTGCGGATATTGCAGAACGAACTCAAGCCCCACTCCTTGATGCAATTCGGGCATTAGCAACTTAAGGCGCCCTGATCTCAGATAGGGCAGGGCCTGCAGCAATGAGGCTTGGACGATACCCGCGTCGGCCAGCGCTAAATCCAGTAAGGTTTCGGGGTCGGTGGTGGTCAACTGCGGCTTAGGGATTAGCTCATAACTCCGACCATCGGGCGATTTAAAGCGCCAGGCTGCCGGTGGTGCGTGACCAAATCTTGGTGTTGCGCAGCTGTGTTGGAGCAACTGCTCGGGGGTGCTGGGACTGCCGTTCAGTCGCAGATATGCTGGGCTGGCAAATAAGGCAACCGGTAGATTGCAGACCCGGCGCACGATCAGGCTGGAGTCTTCCAAGCGGCCACCTCGAATACCAATATCGCAGCCCTCTGCGACCAGATTGACCACTGTGTTATTCAGGTCCACATCAATCTGGAGTTGCGGATACATACGAGTGAGCGCCGGCAGGACGGGCAGCACCCATTGACGACCGAAACCCACACCCACTGAGATGCGTACCCGACCGACCGGCGTGCTGGCAGATTGGCTAACATCGGCTATGGCCTCATCCAGTAGCCGAAGCGCAGTTTGGGCACGGAGCAAAAAGTGCTGCCCCTCCTCGGTGGTTGAGAGCCGCCGGGTGCTACGATTGAGCAGACGCACGCCCAGCTGACGTTCCAATGTGGCCAGGTTCTTACTGACCGCAGCCGGGCTGACATCGAGGCGCTCAGCGGCCGCTGTGAGACTACCTGTGTTGACTGTTTCGACAAAAGCCAACAAACCTTGCAGATTTTTCATTTGGTTATTTTTAACTTCTAGTTGTTAGTTAATTGATCGTTAGTGACTTCAAACCATCTGTGCCTAGCCCTAAAGTCCTCTCACCAACTCAACAACACTAGCTGGGAGGACTTCAATATGTATATGCGGATAGGCGTTCTTGGTTCGGGCATCGTAGCGCAGACACTGGCTGTCGGTTTCAAGAGCAAAGGGCATGACGTGGTAGTGGGAACCTCCAATCCCACCAAGCTGGCCGACTGGTCTCGCGAGGAGGGCATCGGAATACGCAGCTTTGCGGAGACCGCGGAGTTTGCGGCGCTACTAATTCTCGTTGTCAAAGGCTCGGCAGCTATGGCTGTCTTGCGCGCTTCAGGACCACAGAGGATGTTGGGTAAGACGGTTATCGACGCCACCAATCCAGTTGCTGATGCGCCACCGGTAAATGGAGTGATGTCATTTTTCACTGGTCCCAATGAGTCTTTGCTGGAGTTGATTCAAGCAGAATTCCAAGATATTCACTTCGTCAAGGCGCTGAATTCAGTAGGCTACTTGCACTTCATCGACCCCAAGTTCGACGGCGGGCCACCAACCATGTTCATTGCCGGTAACGAACCGAAAGCTAAGGTCGAAGTGAGAGGGCTTCTGGCACAAATTGGCTGGGAAACAGCTGACATGGGCGCTGCTGAGGCAGCTCGCGCTATTGAACCGCTGTGCATGCTGTGGTGTATCCCCGGGTTTTCTCGAAATGAATGGATGCATGCTTTCAAGTTGTTAAAGACCTGATCACCAACTGGGCCTATTTCTCGGTTTGACGCGCCATTAGCGGAAACGCACCTAACGTGAAAATAGAGAACTCGATGAATAGTCAGACAGAAAAAATTCACATCCATATTGCACTGCATCAGAAGGACTATGAAGCCATGAAAGCGGCTGCGGAGATACTCAAACTAGCTCCGGATGAATATTGTAAACTCGCCATTCACAAACAAAACGTCAAAACTCTGAGGAGGGAATGATAGTACTCTCCGAAGCTCGAAGCGGTGCTGCCGATCACTAACAACTCAGTATTTTCGCTAAAACATTAAGCACAGGAAAGTACACATGATGGCCTTAAGTAAGTTCAATTTGTTCGTGGTCGCCGCCATTATACTTTTGGCAAAAAGCACCTGTGTTTTAGCCAATCCTGATACGCTAAGAAACCTAATAACGGAGGAACAGAATCGACTAGTTGTACTGAAGTTTTATGACGCCTTTTTCAACAGACATCAAGTCGATGAGGCTGCCAAGGTCATAGTCGATGACTACAAGCAGCACAACCCGCATGTTCCGGATGGAAAGGTAGCATTCGTCTCTTACTTCACTGACTTTTTCAACAGGAATCCCCAAGCGCATACAACGGTTGTTCGAAGTGCTACGGATGGTGATTTAGTCTACTTACACGTCCACTCGACCCGAACTCCTAATGATCCTGGGACAGCCGGTGTCGATATCTTTCGGGTCAAGGATGGCAGGATTGTTGAACACTGGGATGTCAATCAAGCCGTTCCACAACAATCAGCCAACGTAAACACCATGTTCTGAACAACATCTACGCCAGTTCTAATGCCTAGGCAAATTGGGTGTTTCTGACATACTGGTCGCCAGTGTGAAACGCTGATCGTCCATGGCCTTGAGGTCCTGGCACGAGCAAGCGGTTATGGTAGCAAAGGGGAAGCTTCCGGGGCTGTTGTGGAGACCCAAGAAGCTTGCGTCTCGCACAAGGCCAGGGAGGCTTTCCGTTTTAGATGCCTTCAAACACTTGCCCCACCCCCAACTGCTTCAGCGGATGTTCGCAACTTATTCAGTGAAGGATCAGGCAGCAAGAAAACAAACTCTGGCCCTTCCCTTTATCTTCGCCTCGTATAGTTGCTTATCTGCCATCGTTATCAATTGTTGCCAATCAAGATCACCTGCCGGCGTCATGCTTGCGACACCTAATGAGATAGTCACCACGCGATCTACATCGGAAGCAGCATGCTCAATACCCAGCCCACGAATACGTGCTTGCATCTTTTCTGCAATTTCGATGGCTCCAGGAAGATCTGTATTGGGCAGAATGCACGCAAACTCCTCGCCACCATAACGCGCCACAAGGTCATAGGGACGCCTCACCGCTTCTGCTAGTGCCTGAGCAACCGCTCGCAAGCAGGCATCTCCTGCCTGATGCCCATAACGGTCATTGAAGCGTTTGAAAAAATCGACATCGACCATAATCAGCGACAATGGTTTCTGCTCTCGGAAACATTGTCTCCAGTCAGATATCAGGTGCTCATCGAACTTACGCCGATTAGCCACGCCTGTAAGACCGTCCATCATCGCCAGGGTACGCAGCAGGTCGCTCTGTAACTTGAGGGTCAAATGTGTTCGTACACGCGCCCTGACAATTACCGCATTGATAGGCTTGCTAATGAAGTCAACAGCTCCCAGCTCAAGCCCTAACACTTCGTCAGAGTCTTGCTGCTGAGCTGTAATGAAAATGATAGGGATAGCACGGGTCAACGGATCGGCCTTTAACCGTCGACAGACTTCGTGACCATCCACGCCTTCCATGACCACGTCCAGTAGGATCAGGTCAGGTAGCTGGGTCTGACACAGGTTGATTGCTTGCTCGCCATTGGTAGCCATGAACACATGACAATATTCACGAAACAGCTCATGTAATACTCGAATATTGGCCGGCTGGTCGTCGACAATTAAGAGTTTAGGGCGAACATGAGTGAGTGGTAACCAAGCTTCCATAAATGGCTCCATCAAGCGATTTTCAAGAGGTCGCGGCCAATCGGTATCGCGGTGCCGAAATCAAGTGACTGCACCAGAATGACTAATTCGTCGAATCGATCGCGCAGCGGCGGTGGTGTTTTTGGCGCCAGTGCATCCGCCAGCTCTATCGCCTGAAGGTTGCCCACCTCAAGCAATAGCAGAATTTGCTCCAGGGACTCTCGCCACTGTGTGATTGCAATGGGCTCCGAACGGGCATCAACATTCAAGTGCGCGGGCGAATCAAACTCCGTATTCAGTTTCTCAACACTAGCATGCAGCAACTCGCTCAACTCGTCGACACAGGTAGTGCTTGCAAGGGCGGTTGGCACCGAAGCGTCGGTGTTATGCAAAAGCATGGACTCCAGACGACCCGCGAGCGATGAGAGCGCCCTGGCTCCCATGGTGCCAGCACTGCCTTTTATGGCGTGAAGCGTACGTGTCACCGCTAAAAAATCCTGATGTTGGATCTGATCATGCAACTCAGTCAGTTGCTTCTCGATTTCTGGGCCAAAGTTGCGCAAAACACTGTGAATCAAATCCAGATTGCTGCCAAAACGGCGCATGATTGATTCACGCGGCTCGACAACAGTCTCTTCTACAGCACACTGTGCTTCAGTCGGTACTGTCACGCTGCTCGTAGGTTTCACTTGAAGTAGAAGTGTCGCAACAAGTTGCTCCAAGTCTATAGGCTTACCGATGTGTCCATTCATGCCTGCTGCTAGGCAGGCCTCCCGATCACTGCTGGATGCATTCGCCGTCATCGCTACAATCGGCAGTGTGACGAAACGGCGGTCTGCGCGAATTCGGCGGGTTGCTTCAAAACCATCAATGTCCGGCATCTGTATATCCATCAGTACGACATCAAACGGATCACCACCAGCCAGTACCTTGCTTACGCCCTCCAGTCCACCTTCCGCTAGCGTGATCTGCGCTCCCTCTGCTGTCAGCAACTCATCGGCGACCTGCCTATTGAGCATGTTGTCTTCCACTACCAGAAACCGTAGGCCGTCGAGGCGCCGGATCTTGTTGATTACCGACTTGGCGCAAGACGCCTGGGCGTCGTTAGTGGTGTTGAGCGCACGTTGCACTGCACTTGCCAATTGCTTGGGGGTCACAGGCTTGATGAGGAAGCCGACAAAAGGAGCATCTCCGGCTTGATAGGCATCAGCCAATACTTCATGACCATAAGCGGTGATCATGATCACTTTCGGTGGCGCACCATCACTCTGTTGTTTAATCATCCGCGCAGTACTGATGCCGTCCATATCAGCCATTCGCCAGTCCATTAGAATCAGATCGTAGGCCTCTCCCTGCGCCCGCGCCTTGTGTACCCACTCCAGGGCTTGAGCGCCACTATTGACGTGATCTGCCTGCCCTCCCAAGGCTTGAACAGCTCTCCATAGCAGCTCTCCGGCGATGGCGTTATCGTCGACAATAAGAATTCGGGTGCTGGCATCGATCGCCGTGTGAGCAAGCTTTGGCAAGGGGGTCGTAGAAATCTCCAGATCGATATCGAACCAGAAACGACTGCCCGTTCCCACCTGACTCTCTACCTGCAGGTCGCCTCCCATCATCCTTACTAGGCGCTTGCAGATCACCAGGCCCAAGCCGGTGCCACCAAAACGCCGAGTGGTCGAGGCCTCGGCCTGAGTGAAGCCATCAAAAATCCACTGAAGCTGTTCCGGACTGATACCAATTCCAGTGTCAGATACGGCAACACGTATGCTCACTATATTTTGGCTGCATTGCAGCAGACTGAGGCTGACTACGACCTGGCCTTGCAGGGTGAACTTCAGAGCATTGCCTGCCAGATTGATCAGCACCTGCTGCAGTCTCAAACTGTCGCCTATCAGGTCATTTGGCAAGTTCGAATCAAGATCGAACATCACCTCGACCTCTTTCTGTGCCTGGTTACCCGCCAATACAACGGCCAGCTCCTGCATAAGTGCTTCAAGTTCAAAAGGATGCACGTCCAGTTGTAACTTGCCAGCCTCAATCTTGGAGTAATCAAGAATATCGTTAAGCAAGCCCAATAACGACTTAGCAGCACTATGCGCCTTGCTCACATAATCAAGCTGCCGAACACTCAAGTCAGTGTTCTGCACCAACTGCAACATCCCCAGAACTGCATTCATTGGTGTACGAATTTCATGACTCATATTTGCTAAAAACGCAGACTTGGCCGCGCTCGCAGCATCGGCCTGTTCTTTAGCATAAAGCAGCCGAGACTCAAGCTCGCGCTGCGTCGTGATGTCTCGATTAATCCCGGTCAACCGCAATACAACACCCGCGTGGTCACGCTCGACTTGTGCTCCCGCGTGAATAGAACGTACCTGTCCATCAAGACGAACAATACGAAAAATTGAATCGTATACATCCCGCCCTTCGATCGCCGCATCGAGTTCTTGCGCAGCAATCATCAAGTCATCGGGGTGAACGCGGGAGCGCCAGTGCTCATAATTCAACCCATTATTTTGCAACGAAAGTGGTAGATCATAGAGTTCAAACATCCTGTCATTCCATTGCAAGGAGTTATCTTCCAATGTCCAGGACCAGATTCCCAACTCGGCAACTTCCGCAGCCATCAGCAATTGATCACGTGCCGCCAACAGCTCTGCGCGTTGTACTTGAGTTGTAGCAAGACTAATTGCAAGTTTTTCCTCAACCGCCTTACGCTCAGTAACGTCCACCGCAATGCCCAAGTAACCACTCAATGCTCCGTCGTCGTCACGCATAGCAGTAACCGATAACGTCACCGGAAACTGCGAGCCGTCCTTATGGACGTAGGTCCATTCACGGGTTTCCGCCCCCTCAAGTTCAGGCTTATGAGCGAATACCCGAAAACCCTCGATCGCCAGACCATATTCACTGGTCAATTCGATACTACGGGCTGCGACTTCCTCGGGGACATGAATCAGCATGGGGCTGCGGATTCCCAGCACTTCTGCGGCGTCATATCCCAGCAAATGCTCGGCGCCATTGTTGAACACACGAATAGTGCCATCTAGATCAGTCGCAATGATTGAGACCTCGGTAGCCGAGCGCAAAACGCTACCCAGCAGCAGATTGAGGTGTCGCAGCTCAGACGTTCGTTGGGCGACCTGCTGCTCCAGATTAGAGTTGAGTTCGAGAATCCTGGCTTCTGCCAGCTTTTGCGAGGAAATGTCTCTCAGTGTCTTTGAGACGCCGACCACGTGTCCGGTCTCATCATAAATAGGCGATATATTGACCGAAACCTCAACCTGTCGACCGTCCTTACAAATACGTTGCGTATCAAAGTTAGAGATCCGTTCTCCCTCCTTGATACGGGCAAGGTAGTCGGCTTCTTCGGCGACCAACTCCTTGGGAACGATAAGTGCGGCCATGGGCTTGCCGACGGCTTCTTCTGCGGTATAGCCAAGAAGTTGCTCCGCACCTTTGTTCCAGTTGGTCACGATATCGTCGAGAGTCTTGCCGATAATGCCGTCGGCCGAACCATCGACGATGGCGGCCAACCTTGCTTGCTCAGCAAAAATCAGCCGCCGTCGATGGCGGCTGAGGCTCGTGACCCCAGTCAAGGCCGCCAACAGCAGGGTTACTAAGCCCCCCAACAAAAGAATGAGCTTTGGTGAGACCTGATGCAGGCGCTCGATAAATGAGGGGTGTGCGCTAAGCACTATCTGCCACTTTCGGCCATAGACCTCACGCTCAAGCTTGTGGGTCATTAGCACCTCATGACTTTTCAAGTCATCGGTACTCTCGTAGAAAACCTCCGCTTTCCCGGGGGTGGTGACATCAGTCAGTTGAAGGTGCACCGTTTCGTTTTCGATACCCAGGTCTTTCAGCACATCTCCAGTCAGGATTGCCGTGTAGGCCCAACCTATCGTCTGCGTCTCACGCTCCGTGACAGTTTCCGGGGTTGCTCCGCCACGGAAGATCGGCATGAGCACCAGGAAGGACTGCTGCGGTTTGCCAGTGGCTTGCACCAGCGTAATGGGAGCGGTGATACGAGCTTCTCCGCTTTTCACAGCACTTAGGGCGGCGGCATAACGGGATTGTTCTGACGCAATGTCCAAGCCGATAGCGGCCTGATTCCCCTGGACAGGTGCAACATACTGAATGATGTAGCGCTCACCAGCCTGTGGTGAGAACTGACGAACTGAAAAATCCGCTTTGCCATCGGCGCGCGCCAACTTGAGGAACTGACTTTCTTCCTGCTCCGGTACACGTCTCACAAACCCCATCACCCTAGCCCCGGGAAACTCGGTAGCAAAATCACGTGTGAGGCTATATCGGTCGAACGCCTCCCGACTGATGCCATGCTCACCTGCAGTCAACACCACCCCTCTGATACCACGCAGGCCATATTGGTAGAGGTTCAGACGACTCAGGACTGACACCGCCGCGTTTTCAGTGGCCGCAGCGACAGCGTCTGTAGCCCGTTGCTCATTCGTTCGCTCGAGGAGCCAACTCCCGAGAAAACTGAAACCAAAACCCAAGATAAGCGTGGCAATAACGCCCCAGCTCCATGTCCAAGTACTGCGTTTTCTCATCCGCCAACTCCCTGCTGGGCGCGGAATTTGCTTCCGCCGCAAAATACTCTCCCCTGAAAGGGGCCTACTCAGCTTAGTTGGTATGCAACGCTTTCATGAAATAAGTTCAAACACCATACATTCACGTAAGCGCCCGGCGAACACACCTTCAAAATCCCAGCATTAAGGACGATCGTGTCCGCGTATTTTTAAGCGGACGCGATCGCCCTTATCGCCAGGATTTCCATGCGCTAACGAAGCTCTTACCCCAAACCATTCAAAGCCCAGGTCATCCAGGAATGCCTCCAACCCGGAGCGACGATTTCCAGCGTAGCCATCCATCACGGCATCAATGCCAACGTGATCCGCAAGTGGCTACCGACCTACCGGGATCAATCACCTGCAACCCTGCCGGCTTTCGTTCCGGTAAAAGCGGTACCAAGGCGAGCATCAGAAGAGATGGTGATCATCTCGCTGCCTCTGGGTGATAAATACATCACCGTCAGGCGTCCATCGTGGGACGGAGGTCGAACTCGACCCCGAACAACTTCAGGCGCTGGTACTTGGATTACCCTGGCAACGAGTCGGTGCGGGCGGCGCAATTACATTGCTTTAAACGCGCCTTTCAGCTTTAGCACTCGGGCTGCTTTGGTAAAATCCACGGCATGACTTCCTTGCCCGATCTCGACCAAATGACTCCCGAACAACTGCGCGCACTGGCTGCGCAGTTGATATCCAAGATCGACACCCAGGACAGAAAAATTCATCGTGATGAGACGATCATCGAGCAACTCACTCACGAAATCGCCATTCTCAAACGCCACAAGTTTGCCAAGCGCAGCGAGCAGATCAGCCCGGCTCAAGGTAGCTTGCTTGATGACCTGCTCAATACCGACCTCGAAGCCATCGAGGCGGAGTTAAAAGCACTTCATCCCGCTCTCGCACAGGCAGAACCACGCCAGCAAACCGGCGTACAGCTTCAGCCGCTGGTCGATGCGTTGCGAGAAGCAGTGCTGGCCCAGCGCGTCGTCCACGCCGATGAACGCCGGTACAAATGCTGGCGCCCGGCGAGAAGAAAACCCACCGCGCTTATGTCTGGGCCTACAGCACTGCGCCGTTCTCGGCCTTAAAGGCCGTTGTCTACGACTTCAGCCCCAGTCGTGCTGGCGAACATGCGCGTAACTTCTTGGGCACCTGGAACGGCAAGCTCGTTTGTGATGACTTTGCCGGCTACAAGGCCAGCTTTGAGCTGGGCATCACCGAGATCGGCTGCATGGCCCATGCACGCCGCAAGTTCTTTGACTTGCATGTAGCCAAAGCCAATTGGCGGAGCAGGCGCTTCACTCGATTGGCGGGCTGTACGAAGTCGAGCGACACGCCAAGGAAATGAGCGACGAAGACCGTTGGCGATTACGCCAGGAAACAGCCGTGCCCATCGCTTAAAAGCTGCATGAGTGGATGTTGGCCCAGCGTGAACTCGTGCCTGAGGGTTCGGCCACGGCCAAGGCTCTGGATTACAGCCTCAAACGTTGGGTAGCGCTGACGCGCTACCTGGAAGACGGTGCTGTGCCCATCGACAACAACCAGATCGAGAACTTGATCCGGCCATGGGCGCTTGGGCGGTCGAACTGGTTGTTTGCCGGGTCGCTTCGCAGCGGTAAACGGACGGCGGCGATCATGAGTTTGATCCAGTCGGCACGGATGAATGGGCATGATCCGTATGCCTATCTCAAAGATGTGCTGACGCGGCTGCCGACGCAGCGGGCGAGTGAGATCGACCAGCTACTGCCGCATCAGTGGGCGTCCGTTTAACCACGCAGGTGCAGGGGGCGCTTAGCTAGCGTAGCGAACTTCCTGATTGGCCAAATCCTACGATTTACTGCTGCACTGGCATGCTGCGGTCTGTGTCGTAACGGCCATGATTCAGGTCGTATTTGGATGCACATTAATCTTACCGGTCAGTATAGTCATCTCCGTCCCCATGCCGGAGTGCCTTAAATTGGACAATACCCGTGAGCGCTTGATTGACTCAGCGCTGAAGCTGTTTCTGTCACAAGGTATATACGTTACTGGTGTGATGGCCATCGCCGCTATGGCGGGTGTTACCAAGATGACGCTCTACAGCCATTTCCCCTCTAAGGATGCGCTGATAGTGGCTTGCCTTGAGGAGCGTGACCGACGCTGGCGTGAAGAGGTAGCGCGCACTTTGGCAGGGCATCCTGACCCGGTCAGTGGCATGCTCGCTTTTTTCGATTTGTATCAATGCTTTCTTTTGCAAGATAGCGAGCGCGGGTGCCTGTTCGTCAACAGTGCGGCTGAATTCCCACAGTTTAGCCACCCTGTGCATTTGGCAGTGAGCAGGCACAAGCAAGGGATACGCGACAATCTCACTACCTTGGCCGTGAGCGCCGGTATAAGTGACCCTGACGTAGTTGCTGAGGGGCTGTTTATCTTACTGGAGGGCAGTTTTGTCAGCGGCGCCATGGGCCAGGACGTGCGGGTATTCGACACTGCCCGACACGTAGCTCATTGCTGGATCCGGAAGCAGACCCAACAGGAGCAGAGCGTATGACCCTCGGCCTATTGGCGGCCATTGCCGCCACTTTTTCATGGTCGCTGCTCTACATCTTTCCGGGGTTGGTCGGCGATTACAGCCTTTTTGATCTGGCTGTGGTGAGCTATGCCTTTGCCGGTTTAGGTAGCCTGCTTGTGCTGTTTGTTTACCGCAGCGAAGTTCGGCAATTGCGACTGAGCGACTGGGCCTGTGCCGCACTGCTGGGCTTCTTGGGATACATCGGCTACTTCTTCCTGATCACCACTGCGGTCTTGGCAGCTGGGCCGGTGATCCCTCCGGTAATGATGGGGTCAGTACCGATTGTTCTAGCGATTGCCGGCAACATGCGAAGCTCCAGCGTGCCCTGGCGCGCCATTGCAGGGCCGCTGCTGGTGGCGGCATTGGGCATAAGTTTGGTCAACTTGAGCGTGTTTGATTTTAGCGCCGCAAAGGTGGTGCTCCCGACCCATTCGATACTGCTGGGGCTGCTCGCATCGTTAATGGCAATTGGATTTTGGACGAGCTTTGGATTGTTAAATGAAAGTGCTTTGGCTCAGCGCCCAAGCATGTCCCCCATGTTGTGGTCAGCCATGCTGATCTTCATGTGCAGCGTCGAGATGCTGGCGTTCATACCCGTTGGTCTGCACTTGAACCTGTCCCACTTCGCTAGCCATCCGAGCGGGTTAGCAGGTACTCAGGCGCTATTAGTCTGTGGGTTGATTCAGGGGTTAGGGGCTACCCTTGCGGGTGCCTGGGCATGGTCAATTGCAACTCGACGTCTACCTCTGGCTCTCAGCGGGCAATTGATCGCCAGCGGAACCATCTATGCAACTACGATGGGCCTGCTCATCAACCAACGCTGGCCCTCTCCTATGGAAGCGCTTGGGACAGGGTTGCTATTCGTAGGGGTGGTATGGGCTATTCACGCCTTTTATCGCAGGCAAACACGCCTCGAGACGCATGGTGGGATAACTGACCTTAGCCAAAACTAATGTGACTGTGCCGGTATGGGCATTTCAGGTGCCCACTTTGGATTGATTTGGCATCATTGCCCTAATTGCTGGGATCGGGAAGGTGTGTTGGGCGGACGGTTACGGTGAGCGCACCAAGACCGGGTTTTGGGACAGGTGTATTCCCCAGACGCTTACACATTCACGATCTCGTTGCCGTTCTATTCGGTGGCTGATTCCTTTCTCAGTTCGAGATTCAGTCCACCACGCTCCCGGCGACCATCCAGCCGGCAAGCTGGGCGATGTGTTCGCGGTCGAGATCAGGGTAGCGCATGTCCTGCCTTGGCCTGAACGACGACCCGGTGTTCCAGTACAAAGAGCCTTTTTCGTTCCAGGTCGCGACCGATGATCAGGCTGAGACGGACCACTTGTGAGCGCGATCATTAATAATGGGGCCAGGTGAGCGCGTATGGCTGGCACAGGGACGAGTGGGTGTTTCGTGGTAGATCTCCCTACATATCCTGACGGCTGCAATACCCAGCCCTGATCGAGCGGCAGCAACGCGTTCGTTCGAGGCCATTGATGGCATGACGAAGATCGACTTTGTCGCGATCGAGGCTGCGCTGAAGGCTTAATCTCCAACGTCTGAATCCAGCCTCAATGACTGAGCCTGCCTGACACCACATGTGATTCTGAGGCTGCTGCGGCCTCTCCGCGTGACTCGCAGAGTTCCGTGCTGTGATCCTCCTCTGTTGCGACTCGGTCAAGCTAAATGCAATCGTTGGTCAGGAGCTTCTATAAAACGCAGGCATAATCTTGTTATGATATAGCTGGCGTCAAACTCGGCAGATGATACTGACTTATAGATTTACTTAAGAGTGTATGTCGTATATTAAATACGTGACCTCAATGTTGTGCTTTGCTTCGAATTGTTTATGCGTCCGATTTTGGTAGTGTCTAACTATCTCAATCCTTCGCAAGTGGTGCGGGATGTTGCAAGGTGGGCGAGGTTTTTATAGTAAGCTGGGCTTGTAAATATTTAATTGGAAGCTAGTGTTTATGATGATGGGCGAACAGGTATCTCAGATTAATAAAGCTGCGGAACTTCGTCGTAAAAAGCTGCGCGGCAATGTGGGCAAGGCTGTTGTAGATTATGCAATGATCGAAGATGGCGACAAAGTTATGGCCTGCGTAAGTGGTGGCAAAGATTCATTCGTTATGCTTGACGCTTTGCTGCACTTGCAGAGAGTTGCGCAAATAAAATTCAGTGTTGTGGCGGTTAATCTTGATCAGAAGCAACCTGGCTTTCCGGAGCATATATTGCCTGAGTTTTTCGAGGCTAAAGGGATTGATTATTATATAATTGACAAGGATACTTATTCCGTTGTCAAGAGTAAGATCCCAGAAGGTAAGACTACTTGTTCTCTTTGCTCTAGACTCAGAAGGGGCACGCTTTATAGTTTTGCTGAGGAAATTGGGGCTACTAAATTGGCACTCGGTCATCATATGGATGACATGGTTGAAACTTTGTTTCTGAACATGTTTTTCCAAGCGCAATTGAAAGGGATGCCTCCTAAGCTTCTTAGCGATGACAAGAGGAATATAGTCATCCGGCCACTCGCCTACTGTCGCGAGAAAGATATAGCAAAGGTCGCTGCCGATAGCGCATATCCAATCATTCCGTGTAATCTCTGCGGATCGCAAGAGAATTTGCAGAGGAAAAAAATCAAGTCGATGATTGCGGAGTGGGATTCGGTAAATCCTGGCTGCGTAGAAAACATCTTTCACAGCTTACAAAGCGTAAGTCCTTCCCAGTTAGCTGATCGCAGCCTCTTCGATTTTATAGATCTATCCATTGATAGGTCGGATGCCCGACCGCCCTACGAATTCGAAGCAGCCGAGGTTTCATCATCCAGTGTTGAAGGTCGAATTGATGTCGTTCGGATTTTGTAAAGGTTCAAGGTGATTTTTCGGGAGGTATGAGGGTTTTCAGAGCTCAGGAATACGCAAAATTTACTTTTCCACCTTTTTCTGTAAAGCCAGCTTTCTATTTAATTCATTTAAAATCAATAGGTTGTGCTTATGCTGGTGCTGTCCAGTTATGTTTTCTTAAGCTATAAGGCAAAGACAGCTACACCATGCTCGATGTTCTGCTGCACCTGCAGAAAGTGGCGCCGATCAAGTTCGACATCGTCGCGGTGAATATGGACCAGAAGCAACCAGGCTTCCCCGAGCACGTGCTGCCGGCCTACCTGGAAACCCTCGGCGTCGAGTACCACATCGTCGAGAAGGACACCTATTCGGTGGTCAAGGAACTGATCCCCGAAGGCAAGACCACCTGCTCGCTGTGCTCGCGCCTGCGTCGCGGCACCCTGTACACCTTCGCCGACGAAATCGGCGCGACCAAGATGGCCCTGGGGCACCACCGCGACGACATCGTCGAGACCTTCTTCCTCAATATGTTCTTCAACGGCACCCTCAAGGCCATGCCGCCCAAGCTGCGGGCCGATGACGGGCGCAACGTGGTGATCCGTCCGCTGGCCTACTGCAGCGAGAAGGACATCCAGGCCTACTCGGACATGCGCGAATTCCCGATCATCCCGTGCAACCTCTGCGGCTCCCAGGAAAACCTGCAGCGCCAGGTGGTCAAGGACATGCTGGTGGAGTGGGAGCGCAAGACCCCTGGGCGTACCGAGAGCATCTTCCGCGGCCTGCAGAACGTGGTGCCGTCGCAACTGGCTGACCGCAACCTGTTCGATTTCACCAACCTGAAGATCGACGAGACGGCCACCCCGCGTTTTGTCGACGTGCTGAACATCTGACGGC
Organism: Pseudomonas rubra; assembly: GCF_028656935.1. Classification (GTDB taxonomy): domain Bacteria; phylum Pseudomonadota; class Gammaproteobacteria; order Pseudomonadales; family Pseudomonadaceae; genus Aquipseudomonas; species Aquipseudomonas rubra. The sequence goes on along the minus strand of NZ_JAMDGZ010000015.1, from coordinate 152,074 downwards.
CATGCGTGACTACCAATGGCTGCATGAGTACTGCCTGAACCGCTTTGGCTCGGCCGCGGCCCTGGAAGCCTTCCTGCCCCAGGCCAAAAGCCCCGAGCAACTGCGCGCAACCAGTGCCGACCGCTACTTGTCGACCCTGGCCCTGCGGGTGTTTCGCGCCGGTTTGAAACACAGCCTGGTGGACGCCAAATGGCCGGCTTTCGAGCAGGTGTTCTTCGGCTTCGACCCGCAAAAGGTCGTACTGATGGGCGCTGAGCACCTGGAGCGGCTGATGCAGGACACGCGGATCATCCGCCACCTGGGCAAGCTCAAGAGCGTGCCGCGCAATGCGCAGATGATCCTCGATGTGGAGAAGGCCCACGGTAGTTTCGGTGCATTCATCGCCGACTGGCCGGTAACCGATATCGTCGGCCTGTGGAAGTACCTGGCCAAGCACGGCAACCAGTTGGGTGGGCTGTCGGCGCCGCGCTTCTTGCGCATGTGCGGCAAGGACACCTTCATCCCTACCGATGATATGGCTGCGGCCCTGATCGCCCAGGACATCATCGACAAGCCACCGACCAGCCAGCGCGACTTGGCGCTGGTGCAGGACGCGTTCAACCAGTGGCATGCCGAGAGTGGGCGGCCGCTGTGCCAGCTGTCGGTGATGCTGGCGCATACCGTCAATCATTGAGTATTTATCGCGGGGCAATGAAATCCGGTGGTGGGCTTGCCCCGCGATGAATTTACCTAGTTCGAACCTTCCCCCGCCATCCGCCGCTCATACTGAAAGCGCCAACGCACATACAGCAACGCACTGACGAACAGCGTCAGGCTGATCACCACTTCCAGCCAGCCGAATAGTGTCCGGGCCGGGTCGAACGCGGCCAGCACACCCTTGATGAAGTACAGGTTGACCACAAAGCAGGCCCAGGCGTGAGCGCGGGCATTGCCCAGCAGCATGCCCGGTAGCAGCAGCGCCAGTGGCACCAGCTCGATCGCCAGGATCACCCCGACACGCGCACCGTGCAGGTCGGCGAACAGCAGGTTGTTGAGGGTCAGCAAGGCGACCAGGCCGAAAAAGCTCGCCAGGCTCAGTGCCCGGGACAGGCGCAAGCGCGGCATCAACCAATCGATCGAGGGCAGTACCTTGGGCTTTTTAGCCACGGCCGTTCTCCAGCAATTTGGCGGTGCTTGCCAAGCGCTGGCCAAGGGCGCGGCACAGGGCGATTTCGTCGGCATCCAGGTCACGCTTGCCGTCGGCGCCGGCATGGTGGCTGGCGCCATACGGCGTACCGCCGCCACGGGTTTCCAGCAGCGCCGACTCGCTGTAGGGCAGGCCCATGATCAGCATGCCGTGGTGCATCAGCGGCAGCAGCATCGACAGCAGGGTCGACTCCTGGCCACCGTGCAGGCTGGCGGTGGAGGTGAATGCCGCCGCTGGCTTGCCGACCAGGCCACCGCTCAACCACAGGCTGCTGGTGCCGTCGATGAAGTACTTGAGCGGTGCGGCCATGTTGCCAAAGCGCGTCGGGCTGCCCAGGGCCAGGCCCGAGCAGTGGCGCAGGTCGTCCAGGGTGGCATACAGCGCGCCGGTTTCAGGGATATCCGGGGCCACCGCTTCGCACTCGGTGGAGATCGCCGGTACCGTGCGGATGCGCGCTTCCAGCCCGGCCATCTCGACGCCGCGGGCAATTTGCCGGGCCATCTCGCTGGTCGAGCCGTGGCGGCTGTAGAACAGGATCAGGATATACGGCGCGCTCACGGCAGGATCTCCAGAATCTTTTCCGGTGGCCGGCCGATCACGGCTTTGTCGCCCGCGATCAGGATCGGCCGTTCGATCAGTTTGGGATGCTGGACCATGGCGTCGATCAATTGAGCGTCAGAGAGGCTGGCGTCGGCCAGGTTGAGCGCCTTGTATTCGTCTTCACCGCTACGCAGCAACTGGCGCGCACTGATGTTCAGCTTGCCGAGCAGGGCCTTGAGCTCGCCGGCCGTCGGCGGGGTTTCCAGGTAGCGCACCACAGTCGGGGCCAGGCCACGAGCCTCGAGCAGTTCGAGGGCGCCACGGGATTTGGAGCAGCGTGGATTGTGATACAGGGTCAGGTCGGTCATGTTCGGGTCGCATCCAGCAGGGTGTGGCGGCTATTCTAACCGCAGCGACTTCGCATTTTGCTTGAATCTTCGAGAAGGATTGACCCATGACAAGGCGTTTGGCAGCAGCACTGGCCATCACCGCGAGCCTGTTGCTTGGCGGTTGCGGTGCAGATTACGGCCTGGACCAGCACGGTCAGGCAGTGAAAGCCGAGCAGATTGAAGGGCACTGGCTGGTGCTCAACTACTGGGCGGAATGGTGCGGCCCGTGCCGTGTAGAAATTCCTGAACTCAACGCGGCTGCCAAGCAGTGGCAGGGGCAGGGCGTGCAGGTGCTGGGGGTGAACTTCGACGGCTTGCAGGGCGAGGAGCTGAAAAAGGCCAGTGAAGCGCTGGGCATTGGCTTCACGGTACTGGCCAGCGACCCGGCCGAGCGTTACGAGCTGCCGCGCAGCGAAGCCTTGCCGGTGACCTACATCATCGATGACAAGGGCAAGGTACGTGAGCAACTGATGGGGGAGCAGACGCTTGAGGGCTTGCCCCGCGATGCATTTCAGCCTTCTTCAGGCCAGAAACGCAGCGGCTTGCCCTCGGCCGGCCAGAAGCGCACCTGCTCGATTGGCGAGATGTCCCAGCGCTGCACGGTTTCCAGGGCCTGGAGGAAGCGTTTTTCCTGCTCCATGAGTGCCGGTGCGCACAGCTTGCGGGTGCTGCCGACCTTACCGAAGGTCAGCTTGTCGCCTTCGAGCTGATAGGGCGCGAACCAGTGGTTACAGCCAGCATTGCCATAGGCGCGACCGTCGCTGGCCAGGGTCAGGGTCAGGTGGCTGTAGTCCATCAGCGGCCGCTCGCCAATCCATTCCAGCAGATAGCTGCGTTCCTGTTCCAGCTTCATCGGCTCGGCGGCGCAACCGAGTAGCGTCGTGCCAATCAGGGCTGAGAGCAACAGTGTTTTCACTGGGCCGTCTCCTTGCATTTCGGGCACAGGTGTTTGTCGCCGCGGCTGATCCAGCCAAGTTCGGCGATGCGTACGCTGGCGGCCGGCTGTTGGGCCTTCTTGCCCAGCTTGGCGTCGACCGCGAACTCGAAATTCAGGTTCGCCTGGCAGCTGTCGCAGTTGACCTCCCAGGTGTGGATCGCCAGTTCGCCGAATACCGGGCCGCTGGCCACCGCGACCCATTGGCCGGTCGGGTTGATCAGGTGGCGCACGGATTCCACCGTCAGGCGCATGGACAAATCCTTGCTGCCCTTGAGGGTCACCAGCAGAACGTCGCTCTTCTGGATCGAACCACCGTTGCCGGTCACTTGATAGCGGCCCGGTACCAGGGCGCGGCACTCGATCAGGGTGTGTTGCGGGTTAAACAGGGTGTAGCGGAAATCGTGTTCGACCATGGGTCCTCCAAATCTGCCGCGTATCCTAGCATCAACCCTCGACCAAGTTCTGCGCATTGCCTGCCGCCCAGCGGGTAATGTTGTCCAGCGTGGTGGCGGCAATGGCGGCCAGTGCTTCGCGGGTGAGAAAAGCCTGGTGGGCGGTGACGATGACGTTGGGGAAGGTCAGCAGCCGCGCCAGCACGTCGTCCTGCAAGGGCTGGTCGGAGCGGTCCTCGAAGAACAGCTGGGCTTCCTCCTCGTAGACATCCAGCCCCAGGTAGCCGAGTTGGCCGCTTTTCAGGGCCTCGATCAGCGCCGGGGTGTCGACCAGGGCGCCACGGCTGGTGTTGATCAGCATCGCCCCGGGGGTAAGGTCGGCCAGGCTGCGGGCATTGATCAGGTGACGGGTAGTGTCGTTCAGTGGGCAATGCAGGCTGATGACCTGGGCCTGGCGCAGCAGCTCCGGCAGGCTCAGGTAGCGTGCGCCCAAGGCCAGCAATTCAGGGTTGGGGTAGGGGTCATAGGCCAGCAACTGACAACCGAAGCCGGCCATGATCCGGGCGAACGCCGCGCCGATCTGCCCGGTGCCGACCACGCCGACGGTCTTGCCGTGCAGGTCGAAGCCGGTCAGCCCGTGCAGGGTGAAGTCGCCTTCACGGGTGCGGTTGTAGGCCCGGTGCAGGCGTCGGTTGAGCGCCAGGATCAGCGCCACCGCATGTTCGGCCACGGCGTGGGGCGAGTAAGCGGGCACCCGCACCACGGCCAGGCCCAGGCGTTTGGCAACGGCCAAGTCGACATGGTTGTAGCCGGCCGAGCGCAGGGCGATCAGGCGCGTGCCGGCGGCGGCCAGGCGTTGCAGCACGCTAGCGCCGAGATCATCGTTGATGAAGGCGCAGACCACTTCATGGCCAGCGGCCAGTGCTGCGGTGTCTTCAGTCAGGCGCGCGGGCTGGAAGTGCAGCTCAAGCCCTGGCGCAGCAGTGGCGTGGGTGAAGCTGTCCTGGTCGTAGGTCTGGCTGCTGAAAAACAATACGCGCATAGGATCTTCCTGAAGGCTTTGCCTGAAAGTTTAACCAAGGGGCAAGGATTCAGCCTTGCCCCAGGTCAGCCAGGGCTCAGGCGCTCATGCGCGCCTGGGCCGTCAGCCGGGTGATGGCCCGGTCCAGTTCGTCCAGGGCTTGCGGCGCCTGTGGGTCATCCTGCTTGAGCAGGGTTTCACTGCGTTGGCAGGCGGCGCGCAATTGCGGCACACCGCAGTAGCGCGAGGCGCCATTTAGGCGGTGCACGCGCTCGATCATGCCATTGCGGTCGGCGGCCTCGCGGGCGACCCGGATTGCCTCGCGGTCGGACTCCAGCGAGGCCAGCAGCATGGCCAGCATGTCGGCGGCCAAGTCCGGTTTGCCAGCGGCCAGGCGCAGGCCTTCTTCCGGGTCCAGCACCTTGAGTTCAATGTTCTCGGGCGTGCGCTCCTGCGGCCGTTCCGGGCGTGGTGCGCCGAGGGCCAGGCCAGTCCACTTGAGTACCACCTGGGCCAGTTGGCGTTCGCTGATCGGTTTGGTCAGGTAGTCGTCCATGCCACTGTGCAGTAGGGCGCGCTTCTCATTGGCCATGGCGTGGGCGGTCAGCGCAACGATCGGCAAGGCGGCGCCACTCTGGCTGGTTTCCCAGCGGCGAATCTGCTCGGTGCATTCGCGTCCGTCCATGCCGGGCATCTGCACGTCCATCAGCACCAGGTCAAAGCGCTCGTCCTGCACCGCTTGAACCGCCGCATAGCCGCTGTCGACCGCCAGCACTTCGGCACCCAGGTCTTCCAACAGGGTTTGTACCAGCAGCAGGTTGGCCGGGTTGTCATCGACACACAGCACTTTGGGTAAGGGTTGGTCGGACACCGGTTTGCTGTCGCTGCCCGGGCGTCGCGGCTGGATCATCTCGACCAGCGCCCGGCGCAGCTTGCGGGTGCAGGCAGGCTTGGCCTGCAACTGGCTATGGGCATTGGGCAGGTAAGGGTGGTACAGCGCCTGTTCGGTGGTCGGGCAGAGGACCAGCGGCTGACAGGCGAGGCGCTCCAGTTGCTGGATGTACTGGCCCAGGCGTTCAGGCGAGAGGTCGTCGAGGCTGATTCCGAGCACCGCCAGTTCGAAGGGTTGTCCGGCCAGGATGGCGGCTTCGACCGCATGCAGCAACTGGTCCAGGGTGCTGAACAAGCTGACGCTCAGGCCGCAGTCCTCGAGTTGATGTTCCAGTGCCTGACGCGCCAGTTCATGGCTGTCGACAATTGCCACCCGACGCCCGACCAAGGGTGGCAAAGGCAGGTCTTCGGCGTCGTCACGGGCCTTGGGCAGGCTCAGGCTGATCCAGAACTGCGAGCCTTCGCCCGGCGTGCTGTCAACGCCGATCTCGCCGCCCATCTGTTCGATCAGGCGCTTGGAAATCACCAGGCCCAGGCCTGTGCCGCCAGGTTGGCGCGACAGCGAGTTGTCAGCCTGGCTGAAGGCCTGGAACAGCGCGCGTACGTCCTGGGTGGACAGGCCGATGCCAGTGTCCTGGACACTGATGCGCAACTGCACGCTGTCTTCGCGCTCTTCTTCAAGCATGGCCCGGGCGACGATGGTGCCTTCACGGGTGAACTTGATGGCATTGCTCACCAGGTTGGTGAGAATCTGCTTGAGCCGCAGCGGGTCGCCGACCAGCGACAGCGGCGTGTCGCGATACACCAGGCTGACCAGCTCCAGCTGTTTGGCGTGGGCGGCCGGGGCGAGGATGGTCAGGGTGTCCTGGATCAGGTCGCGCAGGTTGAACGGAATGCTGTCGAGCACCAGTTTGCCGGCCTCGATCTTGGAGAAGTCGAGAATCTCGTTAATGATCCCCAGCAGGCTGCCGGCGGATTTTTCGATGGTGCCCAGGTAGTCGAGCTGGCGCGGGGTCAGCTCGCTCTTCTGCAATAGATGGGTGAAGCCGAGGATGCCATTGAGCGGGGTACGGATCTCATGGCTCATGTTGGCGAGGAACTCGGACTTGATCCGGCTGGCCTCCAGGGCCTCCTTGCGTGCCATGTCCAGTTCGATGTTCTGAATCTCGATGGTTTCCAGGTTCTGGCGCACGTCTTCGGTGGCCTGGTCAATGCTGTGCTGCAGCTCTTCATGGGCGTTGTGCAGGGTTTCGGCCATGCGGTTGATACCCGCAGCCAGTTCATCGAGCTCGTAGCTGCCCATGGCTGGCAGGCGTTCCTCGAGGTTGCCGTCTTTCAACTGGTTGACCGCATATTTGATCTGGCCGATCGGGCCGTTGATCGCACGGCTCATGCGCATCGCCAACAGGGCGGTGGCGGCCAGGCCCAGCAGGATCAGCAGCAGGCTGGTGAACAGGCTGCGGTAGCCGCGCAGCAGGGTGCCGTCGTGGGACAGCTCGATTTCCACCCAGCCGAGCAGGCGGTCGGCTTCGCCGGGGATCAGCTCGCCGGCCAGGTCGCGGTGGCGGCCGAACACCGGCAACAGGTAACGGGTGGCGTCATTGCCGGTGCGCTGGAGCAATTGCGTGCCGCCGCCGGTGGGCGCCTGGTTGAGCATGCTCGGGCCTGCATGGGCCAGGGCATTGCGATCGGGCCCAAGGAAAGCCACCGCGCGTACGTCGGATTGTTCCAGGGCCTGGGCGGCGATGCGCTCCAGTTGCGCCGGGTCGTGCCGCGCCAGGGCTGGCGCCACCAGCGGTGCCAGTTGCTCGGCAATCATCTTGCCGCGTTGCAGCAGTTGGGTCTGCAGCTCGTTCTGCTGCAGCCAGGTGAAATAGCCGCCCAGCACCAGCGCCATAAGGCCGGCAGGCAACAAGGCGAGCAACAGCACGCGGCTTCTGATCCCCAATCTATTCAGCACGCCACTCTCCTGTGCTTGGTAAGCGCTGTAAGCCCCCGTCAGCTCCTGCTGACGGACCAAGTCGGAAAAGTACCGCGCCTACTCGCGTAATGCACTCATTTGTATCTGCTTTTGTCGATTACCCCGGTTAACGCCAGGCTTTGGTCGAGCGCTGGTTGCCTGTATTCGGTGAATGTCCAATAATCGCGTGATTGAGAATTGCTAGCATCGGCCAATGACTCCCGTATCCATTCATACCTCCAACATCCTCGCCATCGAGGACGATCCGGTCCTCGGTGCCTATCTGCGTGAAGAACTGCAGCGCGGCGGCTGCAAGGTCACCTGGTGCCAGAATGGCCGCGACGGCCTGCAGGTCGCGCAAAGCAGCTGCTTTGATGTGGTGCTGATGGACATCCTGCTGCCTGGCCTGGGCGGCCTGGAGGTGCTCGCGCAGTTGCGCCAGAGTAGTTCGACGCCGGTGATCCTGATGTCGGCCCTGGGCGCCGAGGCCGACCGCATTACCGGCTTCCAGCGCGGCGCCGATGACTACCTGCCCAAGCCGTTCAGCATGGTCGAGTTGCAGGTGCGTATCGAAGCGATCCTGCGCCGGGTGGCGCTGGAGCGGCGCCATCAGCAACCCAATCCGGTATTACCCAGTCAGTTGCGCTTCGATGAAGAGGTCAATGATGTGTATTACGCCGAGCAGCGGGCGGGCCTGACCCTCAGCGAGTACCGCCTGCTCGATACCCTGCAGCGCAGCGATGAAGAGGTGCTGAGCAAGGCCTTCCTCTACCAACAGGTGTTGCAGCGTGGTTATGCCCGTCATGACCGCAGCCTGGACATGCATGTCAGCCAGATTCGCCGCAAGCTCAAGGCCATCGGCTACCTGGAGCGCGAAGTGCGAACAGTCTGGGGCAAGGGTTATGTGCTCAGCAGCGCTGAGGTCAGCTGAAAATGCCCAATCGTCATTCGTTGTTCTGGAAGCTGGCCATCCTGCTGGTGGGCTTCTGCCTGTTGATGATCGGCCTGAGCTGGACCTGGGGCCGGCACATGGACACGCAGAACGCTTTCCTCTCCGAGCAGGCCAAAAGCACGTTGCAAGCCTATGCCGGTGAGGCCGAGCAGGCCTGGCTGCAAGGCGGCCAGGCCGGTATCGACGCCTGGTTGAGTGCGGTGCGGCAGAAGGAGTCCGGCTGGGTCGGGGTGGTCGGCCCGGACCTGCAGTCCTTGAGCGGCACGCCGCTGAACGAAGCACAAAGTCGGCGCCTGACCTTTTTGCGCGGCATTGACTGGCCGGTGAGCCCGCGTTCGATCGGCATGCCGTGGATGCGCCTGCCGTTCCCGCAGCAGCCGCACCTGGGAACCCTGGTCATGGAACTGCCGCAACGCCTGGCGCCGGGGCAGTACAAGGTGCTGTGGCGGGTAGTGACCAATGGCATTATCCCGGGGCTGTTTACCTTGCTGCTGTGTATCGGTCTCTACCGCATGCTGATCGTGCCGCTGATCCAGTTGCGCGAACAGGCCAATGCCTGGCGCGCCGATCGGCTCTCGGCACGGGTGGCCAGCAGCACCACCAGCCGCCAGGATGAACTGGGTGAGCTGGGCCGCGCCTTCGATGACATGGCCGAACGTCTGCAGGGCACCGTGGCCCTGCAGCAACAGTTGTTGCGTGACCTCTCCCATGAGCTGCGCACGCCCCTGAGCCGTTTGCGCGTGGCGTGCGACAGTGAAGCTGATGCCGAACAGTTGCGCGAACGCCTGGGCCGGGAGATCGATTGCATGCAACGCCTGGTCGAGGACGCACTGCAATTGGCCTGGCTCGACACCGAGCGGGCGCCCTTGAGCAAGGAACCGATCCAGGTTCAGGCGCTGTGGGAGATGCTGGCCGAAGATGCCTGCTATGAAAGTGCCTGGCAGCCTGCGCAGTTGCACTGCGTGCTCGACGCCTCGTGCTGGGTGCAGGGCAACCTCAACAGCCTGGCCCAGGCCCTGGAGAACATCTTGCGCAATGCCATCCGTCATTCGCCAGCCGGTGGCGTGATCCGCCTGGATGGGCGGCGTCAGGGCGATGACTGGTTGATCTGGCTGGAAGACCAGGGCGGCGGGGTGGCTGAAGCTGAGCTTGAGCGAATCTTTGCCCCCTTCACCCGCCTTGACGGGTCGCGGCCGGGAGACGGTGGTTTTGGCCTGGGCTTGAGCATTGCCCGCAATGCCATCGTCCGCCAGGGCGGTCGGTTGTGGGCGCAAAACACCGGCCAGGGCCTGCGGCTGAATATGGTCCTGAGTGCATGCACACCTACTGTAGGCGCGGGCTTGCCCCACGATAGGCATTGGTATCTACACATCTCTAATCCTGATCTATGAAGAGGGCTCAGGGTTGGTCTGGGCATGTGTGCTTATCCAGCCTCGCCACATCAACTGGATAAGCACGCCTATCAAGAGCCAATAGGCTGACTCGCTAGAGATGTGTAGATACCTATGCCACGATAGGGCCGGAACATCCACCCCCAATCCCTGCTTATAGCTCCCAGCTATAACCCCCACACATTGCGTGATATGGGCAAATCCCGTTTGCCGGTATGATAGGCGCCCCCGCAGTCTGGATTGCGAATACGCCATGACCTTGCAGTACCCAACCATCGCCGATTGCGTCGGCAACACGCCTCTGGTCCGCCTGCAGCGCATTGCCGGTGACACCAGCAATACCCTCCTGCTCAAGCTCGAAGGCAACAACCCGGCAGGCTCGGTCAAGGACCGGCCGGCGCTGTCGATGATCACCCGCGCCGAACTGCGTGGGCAGATCAAGCCGGGCGATACCCTGATCGAGGCGACCTCGGGCAATACCGGTATCGCGTTGGCCATGGCGGCGGCGATCAAGGGTTACAAGATGATCCTGATCATGCCCGACAACTCCAGCGCCGAGCGCAAGGCAGCGATGACTGCCTATGGCGCCGAGTTGATCCTGGTCAGCAAGGAGGAGGGCATGGAAGGCGCCCGCGACCTGGCCGACCGACTGCAGGCCGAAGGTCGCGGCCTGGTGCTTGATCAGTTTGGCAATGGCGACAACCCCGAAGCTCACTATGTGAGCACCGGCCCGGAAATCTGGCGCCAGACCCAGGGCAGCATTACCCACTTCGTCAGCTCCATGGGTACCACCGGCACCATCATGGGCTGCTCGCGCTACCTCAAGGAGCAGAACCCGGCGATTCAGATCATTGGCCTGCAACCCATGGAAGGCTCGGCCATCCCCGGTATTCGCCGCTGGCCGCAAGAATACCTGCCGAAGATCTACCAGTCCGAGCGTGTTGACCGTGTGGTCGACATGGCCCAGAGCGAAGCCGAAGAAACCACGCGCCGGCTGGCCCGCGAAGAGGGCATTTTCTGTGGCGTGTCCTCCGGTGGTGCAGTGGCGGCGATGCTGCGCCTGTCCCACGAGCTGGAAAACGCCGTGATGGTGGCGATCATTTGCGACCGTGGCGACCGTTATCTGTCGACCGGCATTTTCGATTCAGTGAACTGATGTCCAAGAATAAACGTAACAGCGGCCTGCGCTTTCAGCCGGCCGGTGGCACCCGTGCGCCACAGATCCCCACCGGCAAGAAACAGCGCCTGAGCATCGAGCGCCTGGCCGGTGACGGCCGCGGCATTGCCTTTCTCGACGGGCGTACCTGGTTCGTCAGTGGTGCACTGGCCGAGGAAGACGTCGAAGCGCGGGTACTCAATACCCACGGCAAGGTGGTCGAGGCCCGCCTGGAACGGGTGTTCAAGGCCAACCCGGCGCGCCGCGACGCCCCCTGCAAGCACTTCGACCGCTGTGGCGGCTGCAACCTGCAGCACCTGCCCCATGCCGAGCAACTGGCGCTCAAGCAACGCTTGCTGGCCGAGCAGTTGCAGCGGGTCGCGGGCGTTCAGCCCGAGCATTGGGCCGCGCCGCTGACCGGGCCGGAGTTCGGCTACCGGCGCCGGGCGCGGGTGGCGGTGCGCTGGGACAACAAGGCAAAAAATCTTGAAGTCGGCTTTCGCGCCGAAGCCAGTCAGGACATCGTCGCCATCGACGATTGCCCGGTGCTGGTACAACCCTTGCAGTCGATCATGCGTCACCTGCCGACCCTGTTGCGCAGCCTGAGCAAACCGCAGGTGGTGGGCCACGTCGAATTGTTCAGCGGTACCGCGTTGGCACTGTTGTTGCGCCATACCGCACCTTTGGGTGATGGCGACCTGGCACGCCTCGAAGCGTTCTGCAGCGAAGCAGGTGTACAGCTGTGGTTGCAAGGTGAGGGTGAACCTTTACCGGTGGTTGCCGGTCAGAGCCTCGGTTTTGTCCTGCAACCCTGGAACCTGGAACTGGCCTACCGGCCTGGCGACTTCGTCCAGGTCAACGCCCAGGTCAACACCGCGATGATCGAGCAGGCCCTGGCCTGGCTGGCACCCCAGGCCGATGAGCGTGTACTTGATCTGTTCTGCGGCCTGGGCAACTTTGCCCTGCCGCTGGCCCGGCAGGCCCGGGAGGTGGTGGCGGTCGAAGGGGTGCAGGCGATGGTCGAGCGGGCGGCCGCCAATGCCCGTAGCAACAATTTGCATAACACGCAGTTTTTTCAGGCCGATTTATCGCAGCCTTTGGCGGCGTCGGGCTGGGCCGCAGGAGGCTTTTCTGCGGTACTCTTGGACCCACCGCGTGATGGTGCATTTGAGGTTGTGCGAAAAATCGCAGACCTCGGAGCGAAACGTCTTGTTTATGTATCGTGCAATCCGGCGACCCTGGCCCGTGACACCGTCGAACTGGTCAGGCAGGGTTACCGGTTAAAAAGTGCCGGGATTCTCGACATGTTTCCTCAAACGGCGCATGTCGAAGCCATGGCGTTATTCGAAGCGGGTTAGCCTGGCTGACGCGTTCGGCGCTGCACCTTGGGTCCGGCAGGGGCAGCACCAGTGATTTCAAGCGCATCGCGAATGCGCTGTAGGGAAAGGTAAACAAAGATGGTACAGGTGAGAGTGCACCAGCCGGTCAACACCGACGGCAGTATCAATCTCGAAGCATGGCTGGATCATGTGGTGAGCGTCGACCTGGCGCTGGACCGGGAGGCCCTCAAGGCCGCTTGCGAGTTCGCCCAGGACGTCGAGAAGAAGGGCAACCTGGCCAAGCATTCCTGGGCCGATGGGACGTCGAGTTTTCAGGCCGGCCTGGAAATCGCCGAAATCCTTGCCGACCTCAAGCTCGACCAGGACTCGTTGGTCGCGGCGGTCATCTACCGTGCCGTACGTGAAGGCAAGGTGACTCTGGCCGAGGTCGGCCAGCGTTTTGGTCCGGTAGTTTCCAAGCTGATCGACGGCGTGCTGCGCATGGCCGCCATCAGCGCCAGCCTCAGCCCGCGCCAGTCGTTGGTGCTGGGCTCGCAGGCGCAGGTCGAGAACCTGCGCAAGATGCTTGTAGCCATGGTCGACGACGTCCGTGTGGCCTTGATCAAGCTGGCCGAACGGACCTGCGCGATCCGGGCGGTCAAGGGCGCCGACGACGAAAAACGCAACCGCGTTGCCCGTGAAGTCTTCGACATCTATGCGCCGCTGGCCCATCGCCTGGGCATCGGTCATATCAAGTGGGAGCTGGAGGACTTGTCCTTTCGCTACCTGGAGCCCGATCAGTACAAGCAGATCGCCAAGCTCCTGCACGAGCGCCGGCTGGACCGCGAACGCTTTATCGGCGACGTGATGAACCAGCTGCAGAACGAGCTGCTGGCCACCGGGGTCAACGCCGACATCAGCGGCCGGGCCAAGCACATCTACTCGATCTGGCGCAAAATGCAGCGCAAGGGTCTGGAATTCAGCCAGATCTACGACGTACGCGCCGTGCGCGTGCTGGTCCCGGAGATGCGCGACTGCTACACCGCACTGGGCATTGTCCATACGCTGTGGCGGCACATTCCCAAAGAATTCGACGACTACATCGCCAACCCCAAGGAGAACGGCTACCGCTCGTTGCACACGGCGGTGATCGGTCCCGAGGGCAAGGTCCTCGAAGTGCAGATCCGTACCCACGCCATGCACGAGGAGGCCGAACTCGGCGTTTGCGCGCACTGGCGTTACAAGGGCACCGACGTCAAACCCAGCTCCAACCATTACGAAGAGAAAATCTCCTGGTTGCGCCAGGTGCTGGAGTGGCACGAAGAGCTCGGCGACATTGGTGGCCTGGCCGAGCAACTGCGGGTCGACATCGAGCCGGACCGGGTCTATGTGTTCACCCCCGATGGCCACGCCATCGACCTGCCCAAGGGCGCCACGCCGCTGGACTTCGCCTACCGGGTACACACCGAGATCGGCCACAACTGCCGCGGGGCGAAGATCAACGGCCGTATCGTGCCGCTCAACTACAGCCTGCAGACCGGCGAGCAGGTCGAGATCATCACCAGCAAGCACGGCAACCCCAGCCGCGACTGGCTGAACTCCAACCTTGGCTATGTCACCACCTCGCGGGCGCGGGCGAAGATCGTCCACTGGTTCAAACTGCAGGCCCGCGACCAGAACGTCGCCGCTGGCAAGACCCTGCTCGAGCGCGAGCTCAACCGCCTGGGCCTGCCGCAGGTCGACTTTGAGCGCCTGGCGGAAAAAGCCAACCTGCGCACCGCCGAGGACATGTTTGCCTCACTGGGTGCCGGCGACTTGCGCCTGGCGCACCTGGTCAACGCCGCCCAGCAGTTGGTGGAGCCGGAGCGCAGTGACCATGTCGAGCTGGTGCCGCGCAAGGCAACCGGCTACAAACCGGGCAAGCGTGGCGACATCCAGATCCAGGGCGTCGGCAACCTGCTCACGCAGATGGCCGGTTGCTGCCAGCCGCTGCCGGGCGATGCGATCGTCGGCTACATCACCCAGGGCCGCGGCGTGACCATCCACCGCCAGGACTGCGCCTCGGTGCTGCAACTGGCCGGGCGCGAGCCGGAGCGGATCATCCAGGTCAGTTGGGGGCCGGTGCCGGTGCAAACCTACCCGGTGGACATCATCATCCGTGCCTACGACCGTCCAGGCTTGCTGCGTGACGTTTCCCAGGTCCTGCTCAACGAGCGGATCAACGTGCTGGCGGTCAACACCCGCTCGAACAAGGAAGACAACACCGCACTGATGTCGCTGACCATCGAAATTCCTGGCCTGGATGCCCTTGGGCGCTTGCTGGGGCGGATTTCGCAACTGCCGAACATCATCGAGACGCGGCGCAACCGTACGCCTTGACATCGTCATCGCGGGGCAAGCCCGCTCCCACAGGTATCAGGCTCTGTGGGAGCGGGCTTGCCCCGCGATAAGGAACCCGACATGTATACCCTAGACGACCTGCTCCACCTCATGGCCCGCCTGCGCGACCCGCAGCACGGCTGCCCGTGGGACCTCAAGCAGACCTACGCGACTATCGTCCCCTACACCCTCGAAGAAGCCTACGAAGTGGCCGACGCCATCGAGCGCAGCGACTTCGAGCACCTGCAGGGTGAACTCGGTGACCTGCTGTTCCAGGTGGTCTACTACAGCCAGTTGGCGCGTGAAGAAGGCCGTTTCGAGTTCGACGGTGTGGTCGACAGCATCACCCGCAAGCTGATCCGCCGTCACCCTCACGTGTTTCCTACCGGCGAGCTGTACGCTGCACTGGATACGCCCAAGCTCGATGAAACCCAGGTCAAGCAGCGCTGGGAAGAAATCAAGGCCCAGGAGCGCGCCGAGAAGGGCGAGCCTGAACAGTTGTCGCTGCTCGATGATGTGCCGGCCGCATTGCCGGCCCTGTCGCGCGCAGCCAAACTGCAAAAGCGCGCGGCCCGGGTCGGCTTCGACTGGCCCGACGCCTTGCCGGTGCTGGACAAGGTGCGCGAAGAGCTCGATGAAGTGCTCCAGGCCATGGCCGACGACGACAGCGTGGCGCTGGCCGACGAGCTTGGCGACCTGCTGTTCGCGGCAGTCAACCTGGCCCGGCACTTGAAGGTCGACCCGGAAAACGCCCTGCGCGGGGCCAACAAAAAGTTTGAACGACGCTTTCGTTTTATCGAACAGGCATTGCGCGAGATAGGCCGTCCGATTGAAGATTGCACCCTCGAAGACATGGATGCGCTCTGGGGCGAAGCCAAACGTCAGGAAAAGAACCTGCCCAGCTGCGGCTGAGCTGTTGCATAAGTGAGTGAACGATGAGCCTTTCCCTTCGCGACCAATTGCTCAAGGCCGGTCTGGTCAACCAGAAACAGGTCAAGCAGGTCAGTAAAGATCAGAAGAAACAAAAACGCCTGGAGCACAAAGGCCAGGTCGAGGTCGACGATACCCAGCAGCGGCTGGCCAAGGAAGCCATGGCCGAGAAAGCCAAGCGCGACCAGGAGCTCAACCGCCAGCAGCAGGAGAAGGCTGAGCAGAAAGCCCGCGCCGCCCAGGTCAAGCAATTGATCGAGGTCTCGCGCCTGCCCAAGCTGACCACCGAGGACTACTACAACTTCGTCGACGACAAGAAGGTCAAGCGCCTGTCGGTCAACGCCCTGATGCGCAGCAAGCTGAGCAGTGGTTCGCTGGCCATCGTCGCCCATGGCGGCGGTTACGAAGTGATCCCCCGTGAGGCCGCAGTGAAGATCCAGGAGCGCGACCCGCAGCGTATTGTCTTGCTCAACACCCAGGTTGAAGAGCCGGATGCCGACGATCCGTACGCAGCCTACGTGATCCCTGACGATCTGATGTGGTAACAAAAACAAACCCCGCTTCGGCGGGGTTTGTTTTTGCTGGAGGATGCTATGGCTGCTGCTGTCTGTTTTCGAGGTATTCCAGCTCGATGCGGTAGCTGTGGGCTTCATGCTCGTTGTGGAACATGCCGACCAATTGATCCTGCTGATGCACATCCCAGATGCGCAGGCCTGCAGCCAGGCCTTCGTGAGACATTTTGCTTTCGTCGCGCTCAGTTACTTTGACAGTCATCTGCAAACTCCACGTTCAGTTAACTGCGGCACCGTGTCGCAGGTCTCTTTTATAGAATTTGTTAGCAGGCTAAGTAAATAAACAACGCATGAAACATCTTTCATGTCAGTAGGAGCGGGCTTGCCCCGCGATGCGATGGGACAGACAGCTCGCTTTCGCGGGGCAAGCCCGCTCCTACCTGGGTATAAAAAGAAACCCCGCACAAGGCGGGGTTTGGGGGATAACCAGCAGTCAGGCAATCAGTTGCCCTTGACCGCCTTGCCGTCGACCGTGCCTTCCTGCAGCACGATCACGTACTCCTTGCCGTCGGTCTCGACCTGACGCAGTTGCACCAGCAGGTAGTCCCAGTCTTTGGCGAACCACAGCTCGGTGATGCGCTTGCTCTGGCTCGGGTCGCGTACGCGCTCAACCTTTATGGCATCGACCTGGCCGGTCTTGGTGGTGACTTTTTCGAGGCCCAAGACGCGGAAGTCGTAGGTATCGATCTCGTCGCCATCGACCACCTGGTAGCTCACGCTCTTCTTGCCCGCTGCCACGTCGTGCTGCAGGGCCAGTTGATAGGTGGACTTGTCCAGCACGCCGCGGTTGAGCGGCAGGTTGATCGCGTCGCCGCGGTCGGTGCCGGTGATCTTCTTGCTGGTCCAGTCGAAATCCAGATCGACCTTCTTGGCCTTGCCCAAGCCGCCACGTTCGAAGTGGTAGGTCTGGGGCAGCAGGGTGTCCTTGTCCAGCTTCAGGGTACTTTGCTCAGTCAGGCTGGCGATCATCATCGACGCCTTGAAATTGAGGTCCCAGGTACCGTTGGCGTTCTTTTCCAGGCTGCGCTCGGCAGTGCCGCTCATGGGCAGCTGCTTCCAGTCGGCGGTGTAGCTGGCCGAGAAAGGCTTCAGATCGGCTGCCTGCAACGGTAACGCGAGCACGGCAAGAGCGAAGAGCAGGGCGCGACGCATAATTTCTCCTAGGGTCGAATCAAGTGGCCGCTGGCCGCCAGAGGCTGGCCATCCAGTAGAGCACCGTGCTCGCCCAGGCGCAAACGGCCCTCGGCAAACCAGCGCACCGCCAGCGGATAGATCAGGTGTTCCTGGCTGTGAACCCGCTGTGCCAGACGTTCTGGCGTGTCATCCAACTCTACCGGTATTACTGCCTGTACGACCAGCGGCCCGCCATCGAGTTCCTCGGTGACGAAGTGCACGCTGCAGCCATGCTCGGCATCGCCGGCTTCCAGCGCCCGTTGATGGGTGTGCAGGCCTTTGTACTTGGGCAGCAGGGAAGGGTGGATATTCAGCAGGCGGCCTTGGTAGTGGCGAACGAAGCCGGCACTGAGGATGCGCATGAAGCCGGCCAGTACCACCAGTTGCGGCTGGTAGCCGTCGATCAGCTCGACCAGCGCCGTGTCGAATGCCTCGCGGCCGTCGAAGGCTTTGTGGTCGAGCACGGCGGTGGCGATACCGGCATCTTTGGCGCGCTGCAGGCCATAGGCATCGGCGCGGTTGGAGATGACCGCGCAGATCCGCACCGGGCTGTCGCCGGTGCGGGTGCTGTCGATCAACGCTTGCAGGTTACTGCCGGTGCCGGACAACAGCACCACGACATCACAGGTCTTGCTCGGCATCAGTGTGCCTTGACGTTCTTCAGCTCGACCTGGGCAGCGCCTTCGGCAGCAACGCCGATCTGGCCGATGACCCAAGGCTGCTCGCCGGCTTCACGCAGGACGTTCAAGGCGTTTTTGACCTGATCCTGGGCAACGCAGATGACCATGCCTACGCCGCAGTTCAGCACGCGGTGCATTTCGTGCTCGTCGACGTTGCCTTGCTGCTGCAGCCAGTCGAATACCGCTGGGCGCTGCCAGCTGGCGACATCGACCACAGCCTGGGCGCCTTTTGGCAGGACGCGCGGGATGTTGTCGAGCAGGCCGCCGCCGGTGATGTGGGCCATGGCCTTGACCGCGCCGGTGTCCTTGATCAGCTTGAGCAGCGACTTGACGTAGATGCGGGTCGGGGCCATCAGCAGCTCGGTCAGCGGCTTGCCGTCGAGCTGGATGTTTTCGATGTCGGCGCCGGCGACTTCGATGATCTTGCGGATCAGCGAGTAGCCATTGGAGTGCGGGCCGGAGGACGGCAGGGCGATCAGCGCGTCGCCGGTGGCAACCTTGGAGCCGTCGATGATGTCAGCCTTTTCCACCACGCCGACACAGAAACCGGCCAGGTCGTAGTCTTCGCCTTCGTACATGCCTGGCATTTCAGCGGTTTCACCGCCGACCAGGGAGCAGCCAGCCAGCTCGCAGCCGGCACCGATACCGGTGACCACGGTGGCGGCGATGTCGACGTTGAGTTTGCCAGTGGCATAGTAGTCGAGGAAGAACAGCGGCTCGGCACCGCAGACCACCAGGTCGTTGACGCACATGGCGACCAGGTCCTGGCCGATGCTGTCGTGCTTGTTCAGGTTCAGCGCCAGGCGCAGCTTGGTGCCGACGCCATCGGTGCCGGAGACCAGAACCGGCTGTTTGTAGCCGGCCGGGATCTCGCAGAGGGCGCCGAAACCGCCCAGGCCGCCCATGACTTCCGGGCGCGCCGTGCGCTTGGCGACGCCTTTGATGCGTTCGACCAATGCTTCACCGGCGTCGATGTCTACACCGGCGTCCTTGTAGCTCAGGGAGGGTTGCTTGCTCATGATCCAGGCCTTTAGGGGGGAGGGATTCAGGGGAATCGACCGTGACCTGCCAGGCAAGGCGGAGATAATCCGGCTGCCCGACCGTCGCCGGTCTGCGAAGGCGCGCGATTTTATCAGGGTTGCCCGGTAGCGGCCATCCTCAGGCCGACGGGCAGAGCCTTAATCTTGCGAAAAATACGCTTTAACAGTGTGCGACTGGTTGCCACGGCGCAGGCTGTATAAGGTATAGCAAAGGCGATGGGCAGAATTTACTGTCCGCAGTTGAATGTTTTACCGAGTGCTGCGGTCTGAGCTGCGTCCGATTAGCTGCCTTCGCTTCTTTATCACCAGGACAGGAATCCTTCATGCGTTTGCGTAACTACCTGGCCGCCGGCTGTCTGGCCCTGTTCGGCCTCTCGGCCCAGGCTGAAACCCTCTCCGGTCTGTATCAGGTGCGCGAGTCGGTTAACGGCCAGGGCGCCGAAGCCCGTACCCAAGCCACCGAAAAAGCCCTCGAAACCCTGGTTTTGCGCCTGACCGGCGATGCCAAGGCCGCACAAAGCCCAGGCTTGGCTGCCCTGCGTAAAGATCCGCAACAGATCATCAGCCAGTTCGGCTTCGAGGCCGGTCCGCCGGAAACCGTACTGGTCGACTTCGATCCGGGCAGCACCGAACGTGCTTTGCGTCAGGCGGGCCTGGCGTTGTGGGGCAACAACCGGCCATCGATCCTTGGCTGGTGGTTGAACGACAGCCTCGAAGGCTCGAACCTGGTCGGCGACGGCCAGGGCAGCGCCGAGCCGTTGCGTCGCGCTGCCCAGCACCGTGGCCTGCCGCTGCGCTTGCCACTGGCCGATCTGCAGGAACAACTGGTGGCTACCGGCAAGTACCTTGAAGGCAGCGATCCGGCGCCACTGCGTGAGGCCTCCGAACGCTATGGCGCTGACGCCTTGCTGGCGGTGCACGCCAGTGAAACCGACGGCAAATGGCAGGGCAAGTGGCGCCTGTGGCTGGGCGAGCAGCGCGAGCAGGGCACTGCCGAAGGTGCAGATCAGGCTGCCCTGGCCGATGCCGTGATGCTTGCAGTCAGCAATCGCCTGGCGCCGCGTTTCGTCGCGCGTCCTGGTGCCAGTAGCGAAATGCAAGTACAGGTTCAGGGCATGACCCTGGAGCGCTATGCCGAACTGGGTCGAGTCCTCGAGCCCTATGGCGCGCGGCTCAAGGAGGCGCAGGGCGATACCCTGACCTACCAGGTCACTGGCAACAGCGATCAATTACGCGCGCAACTGGGTCTGGCCAAGTTGCAGGAGATGCCTGCCGAGGCGCCGGCAGCACCTGTCGCCGCCGATCCGGCCAACCCCGGGGCAACCCAGGCCGCAGCCGCGCAACCTTTCAACGGGCTGCGTTTTCGTTGGTAAACCCTGACCTGGCCGGGAGCCGTTCATGACCGATACACGTCGCTGGGTTTGGCTGGGCGGGGGGCTGCTGTGCGCCGCCTTGCTCTATTGGCTACACCCGATTCTTTCACCTTTTCTGGTCGGCATCCTGCTGGCCTACCTGGCCGACCCGCTGGTTGACCGCCTGGAGCGCGCCGGCTTGTCGCGCACCTGGGGCGTGGTGGTGGTGTTTGCCTTGTTCACCCTGCTGCTGACCTTGCTGTTACTGGTGCTGGTGCCGATGCTGGCCAGGCAGCTGGTGCGCCTCTACGAGCTGGCGCCGCAGATGCTCGACTGGCTGCAGCATCAGGCCCTGCCCTGGGTGCAGGCGCGCCTGGGGCTGGCCGAAGGTTTCTGGAAGTTCGACAAGATCAAGGCCGCTATCAGCGAGCACATGGGCCAGACCACCGATATCGTCGGGGTGATCCTGTCCCAGGCCACCGCCTCGGGCTTGGCCCTGATCGGTTGGTTGGCCAACCTGGTGCTGATCCCGGTGGTGAGCTTCTACCTGCTGCGTGACTGGGACCTGATGATGGCCAAGATCCGCAGCCTGTTGCCGCGTCAGCGCGAGGCGCGGGTAGTGGCGTTGGCCGGCGAGTGTCACGAGGTGCTGGGCGCTTTCGTTCGCGGCCAACTGCTGGTGATGCTGGCATTGGGCATCATCTATGCCTCGGGGCTGATGCTGGTGGGGCTGGAGCTGGGCCTGTTGATCGGCCTGCTGGCTGGCCTGGCGGCGATCGTGCCGTACATGGGCTTCATCATTGGCATCGGCGCGGCGATGATCGCCGGGTTGTTTCAGTTTGGTGGCGATCCGTACCCGCTGCTTGGTATTGCCGCAGTGTTCATGATCGGTCAGGCCCTGGAAGGCATGGTGCTGACGCCCTTGCTGGTGGGTGACCGCATTGGCTTGCACCCGGTGGCGGTTATTTTCGCCATCCTCGCCGGTGGCGAAATGTTCGGCTTTACCGGGGTGTTGCTGGCCTTGCCGGTGGCGGCGGTGATCATGGTGCTGCTGCGGCACATTCACGACCTGTATAAAGAGTCGGACATGTATGCTGGCGAGATAGACCCTGATTTGTAATAGGACACCCTGCGTGATGGAACATGAAACGGAGCACGCCTGCGCACTGGCAGGCGTGATGGATGCATTGCCGCTGCTGGCCGATGATCTCGACGAAGACGATGTGGCGGCGGCGCTGCAGCAGCAGGGCTACTCGCGGCTGGAGGCCGAGAAGCTCACGATGTTCGTACCCTCGGCGTTCTCCTGGGTGGTGCTCAAGCGCCTGGGGATCGCTTCGTTACCCAACCACTTCGTCGCCTATGATCAGGGCGACAAAGCTGTGAAGTTGCCCGTGGCCGGCCAACATTACTTCACTGCGGCGCTGACCCTGGCTTACGAAACCTTCGAGCATGGCTGGAGCACTGCCGTGCCGCGCCGCACCTTTGAGCGGGTTGCCGGACGCAGTGCCGAAATGGACGCGGTCAACAAGGTGCTGGAGAAGCTGGGCTCGGTCGAGGGCGCAACGATACAACCCTTGGAGCTGTTTCGCCTGAGTGCAGAGGAACTGCTGGAGGATTGACCCATGTCCACCCCGCGTGCCGTGCAAGCCTTTGATTTTGCTAACGCATTGTGCGGCCGACGTCACGGGTATAAACTTTGCCGACTTTTCACAAAAGGCCCCTTGCGGTTCTTCGGGACTGCCCAGCCAGCATGAAACCGATCCAGTTGCCCCTGGGTGTGCGTCTGCGTGATGACGCCACCTTCATCAACTACTATCCGGGTGCCAACGCCGCCGCTTTGGGCTACGTCGAGCGACTCTGCGAAGCCGACGCCGGCTGGACCGAAAGCCTGATCTACCTGTGGGGCAAGCAAGGCGTGGGCCGTACCCACCTGCTGCAAGCTGCCTGCCTGCGCTTTGAACAAATGGGCGAGCCAGCGGTGTATCTGCCCCTGGCGCAATTGCTCGACCGTGGCATCGAACTGCTCGACAACCTTGAGCAGTACGAACTGGTCTGCCTCGACGACCTGCATGTGATTGCCGGTAAGCCTGAGTGGGAGGAGGCCATGTTTCACCTCTTCAACCGTTTGCGTGACAGCGGCCGACGCCTGTTGCTCGCGGCCTCCAGCTCGCCCCGTGAGCTGCCGATCAAGCTTGCCGACCTCAAGTCGCGTTTGACCCTGGCGCTGATCTTCCAGATGCGCGCGCTGTCTGACGAAGACAAGCTGCGCGCCCTGCAATTGCGTGCTTCGCGCCGTGGCCTGCACCTGACCGACGAGGTTGGGCACTTCATCCTGACCCGCGGTACCCGCAGCATGAGTGCACTGTTCGACCTGCTCGAGCGCCTCGATCAGGCCTCCTTGCAGGCTCAGCGCAAGCTCACCATCCCGTTTTTGAAAGAGACGTTGGGCTGGTAAAACAAGGTCTAGAGCCTCGGCACATAAAAGTCACATTATTTTCGATTGAATTTGCAAATCGATGCGATAGAAGGCATAGTCTCGGCTTCTTTAAATCCCAGACACGGTCGTGCCCATGCTAAATCGCTTCGCACCCCTCGTGCCCCTCGCACTCGTGACCCTGCTTTTTGGCTGCGCGACCACCGGTCCCGTATCGCAGCAGCAGGTTCAGCCGCAACAGGTTTCCGCTCAGGCTTTGACCAAGTCCTCCGTCCAGGCGACGTTCGAGGAAGAACTGGCCGCCGAAGCAGAGTTGCAAGATTTCGCCAGCAGCAAGCCTTACCAACTGCCAGCCCTGGCTGACAACATTCTCGAACGCGGCATGTCGCTGATCGGTACCCGTTACCGTTTCGGTGGTACTTCTGAGAACACCGGCTTTGATTGCAGCGGCTTTATCGGCTACCTGTTCCGTGAGGAAGCCGGCCTCAACCTGCCGCGCTCGACCCGCGAAATGATCAACGTCAAGGCGCCGCTGGTTTCTCGCAACAACCTCAAGCCAGGCGACTTGCTGTTCTTCAGCACCAATGGTCGTGGCCGCGTCAGTCACGCCGGGATCTACCTGGGCGACGACCAGTTCATCCACTCCAGCAGCCGCCGCAGCGGTGGTGTGCGCATCGACAAGCTCGGTGATCGCTACTGGAGCAAGACCTTCATCGAAGCCAAGCGTGCACTGGCCATGGCTCCGGCCGCGACCACCCTCTCGCGCAACTGATCCTGCGACAGGTTCGACCACGGCGACGTAGCTGAAAAGCTCGTCGCCGTGCGTGTTTACAGAAAGCGTCTAATCTAAATTCTCAACTATTTTCGGCTCTAGGCCGGAGCGGCTTCAGACAGGATGTTCTGACCATGGCGATGATGGCGCGCCTCGCTGTACTTTCCCTCGCGGCACTGCTCGGTGCCTGCTCAAGTCATGCCCCGGCCCCGCGTAAAGTGGTTGAGCCTGCGATCATGGCCCCGCAAGTGTATTTCTCCCCGGTTGCCGAAGACGTGCTGTTTCGCGCCCTGGGCCTGGTGGGTACGCCGTACCGCTGGGGCGGCAACACCCCGGACTCGGGTTTTGATTGCAGTGGCCTGATTGGCTATGTGTATCGCGATGCTGCCGGCATCTCGCTGCCGCGCTCGACCCGTGAAATGATCGGCATCCGCGCCCCCAGCATCGAGCGCAACGAGCTGCAGTCCGGTGATCTGGTGTTCTTTGCCACCAATGGCGGTTCGCAGGTCAGCCATGCCGGCATCTATGTCGGTGAAGGGCGCTTCGTTCATGCCCCAGCCACCGGCGGAACGGTGCGCCTGGACTCCCTGTCCAACAGCTACTGGCAAAAAACCTACCTGAACGCCAAGCGCGTGCTGCAGCCGGCGCATCTGGCGCGCAACCCCTGAACCTTTCGAGGTAGACGATGACCGCTCAGACACTCTACCTCGACGATCCGCTCTACCACTACCTGCAAAGCGTGTCGCTGCGCGAGACACCTTTGCTCGCCCGTTTGCGCTTTGAGACCCAGGCATTGCCCGACGCGCGCTGGCAGGTGGCGCCGGAGCAGGGGCAACTGCTGGCGCTGCTGGTGCGCCTGATCGGCGCGCAACGGGTGATCGAGGTGGGTACCTTCACCGGCTACAGTGCCCTGTGCATGGCCCAGGCCATGGAGCATGGGCAGCTGCTCTGCTGTGACCTTGAAGGCAGCTACAACGCTGTGGCCTGGCGCTATTGGCAAGAGGCCGGGGTTGCCGCGCGTATCGAACTGCGCCTGGCGCCGGCGTTACAGACCTTGGCGACACTGCCGGCAGAGCGCTATGACCTGATCTTCATCGATGCCGACAAGGCCAACTATCCGCACTATCTGGAAGAGGCGCTGCGTTTGCTGCGGGTAGGCGGGCTGGTGTTGTTCGACAACACCTTGTGGAGTGGGCGGGTGCTGGAGAAGAATCCGGACAGTGAAGACACCCGCGCGATCCAGGCGCTGAACCGTGCGCTCAAGGATGACCTGCGGGTGGATCTGTCGATGTTGCCGATTGGCGATGGCTTGACCCTGTGCCGTAAGCGCTGATCTCGCCTGCTTCAGGCCTGCTTGAGCAGCAGGGCGATGCCAGGGTAATACTGGCCGGCTTCGTTGTGCAGTTTGCGATAGGCGTAGGGGAAGTACCAGGCGATGGCACAGGCGTTGTGCTTTTGCAGGTCGTCAACCAGGTCCTGGAGCTCTTCGGGGCTGGCGTGCTGGCCGGCTTTCCAGGGGCTGGCGAACAATGCGGCAACCTTGAGCTGGCTCGGCGCGGCGATCTGCCGGGCGGCATACACAGTCTCGGCCAGGGCATTGTTGAGGTCGAGCTTGGCAATTTTCGGCCAGCGCTGGCTGGCTTGCAGGTAGGCGGCTTCTTCGCGGCTGGCAATGTACAGGTCGCAGCGGCCCTCACGGTCACCGTCTTCGCGCTGCTTGCGGCTTTGATGCTGTTGCAGGGTCACCAACTCTGCTTGCCAGGCTGCGGCGCAGAGTAGGCCGAGATTAGCCTGGGCGCCGTGCCAGTAGGGCGCCTCGCCATCGCCGAGCGTCTGGTTGAAGCGGTCGATGCAATCTACCCAGCGTTCCAGGGCCGGGCGCAGGAATTCCAGGCGCGGGTTATTGATGTTCAGGCCTTGCATGCTGCTCTCCCTTGTAGTTGTGATCGAGTACAGCCGAGGTTGTGGCTATTTGATATCACTGAAGTCAGTGTTGCACAAGATGACAAAGGCGCCATTGATCCAGGCCAGTTCGGCGCCTTTCATTGACGCTCCGGGTGCAACCCTCTAACCTTCGCGACTTGTTTCAGGTGCTCTGCAGGCTATGGCCTGGCAGGGTGAAACAGGGAAGCCGGTGGGCGCGCAGGGCGCGCGAATCCGGCGCTGCCCCCGCAACGGTAGGTGAGTCAAGGCCGCGCAGGGCCACTGGGATTGCAACCCGGGAAGGCGCGCGGTCCCGGGTGTTCATGGCCCCGCTCACAAGCCCGGAGACCGGCCTGCAACAGTCAACGGCATCACGGAGGGTGATGCGCGGATCCTCCGGCCTGTGCCGCAGCCCTGCGCGTTTTCCGTCTGCCATATCCATTCATCTGTCACGCCGTTTCCTTCGCATCCTTTGCGCAGCCATGGGCTGCCATGCTCGTGCGGGTCGGCCGACAGTGGTTTGCGGAGAACCTCATGACTGAATCCACCGAGCGCGACGAACGCCACCTGGCGCGCATGCAGCGCAAGAAGGCCGTGATCGACGAGCGCATTGCCAATTCCCCTAATGAGTGCGGTTTGCTGCTGGTGCTCACCGGCAACGGCAAGGGCAAGAGCAGCTCGGCCTTCGGCATGCTCGCCCGGGCCATGGGCCACGGCATGCAGTGCGGTGTGGTGCAGTTCATCAAGGGCCGCAACAGCACCGGCGAAGAGCTGTTCTTCCGGCGCTTCCCCGAGCAGGTGCGTTACCACGTGATGGGCGAGGGCTTTACCTGGGAAACCCAGGACCGCCAGCGCGACATTGCCGCTGCCGAAGCCGCCTGGGCGGTGTCGCGGCAGATGCTCCAGGACCCGTCGATCGCCTTTGTGCTGCTCGATGAGCTGAACATCGCCCTCAAACATGGCTACCTCGATCTGGACCAGGTGCTCAGCGACCTGCAGGCCCGCCCGCCGATGCAGCATGTGATTGTCACCGGTCGTGCGGCCAAGGATGAAATGATCGAACTGGCCGACACCGTCACTGAAATGGGTATGATCAAGCACGCCTTCCAGGCCGGCATTCGCGCCCAGAAGGGCGTCGAACTATGAGTGATGCGCGCCATTGCCCGGCGGTGCTGATCGCAGCACCGGCGTCCGGCCAGGGCAAGACCACGGTGACTGCCGCGCTGGCGCGCCTGCATCGCAACCAGGGCCGCAAGGTCCGGGTATTCAAGTGCGGCCCGGACTTTCTCGACCCGATGATCCTCGAGCGCGCCAGCGGCGCGCCGGTGTATCAGCTTGATCTGTGGATGGTCGGCGAGCAGGAGAGCCGTCGGCTGTTGTGGGAAGCGGCGGCCGAGGCCGACCTGATCCTGATTGAAGGGGTCATGGGCTTGTTCGATGGCACGCCATCGAGCGCCGACCTGGCCCGGCATTTTGGCGTACCGGTGCTGGCGGTGATCGATGGCACGGCCATGGCTCAGACTTTCGGTGCGCTGGCCCTGGGCCTGGCGCGTTATCAGCCGGACCTGCCGTTTGCCGGGGTGCTGGCCAACCGTGTCGGTACCTTGCGCCATGCCCAGTTGCTTGAAGGCAGCCTGACCCAAGGGCTGCGCTGGTACGGTGGGTTGTCGCGTGAAACCGGCATCGAGCTGCCGAGCCGCCACCTGGGGCTGGTCCAGGCCAGCGAGCTGAACGACCTCGATGCGCGCCTGGATGCGGCTGCAGCTGCCCTGGGCGCCAGCTGCGATGCGGCCTTGCCGCCGGCGGTGAGTTTCGCAGCGCCGAGTGAAGTTGCCATCGAGCCTTTGCTGCAAGGCGTGCGCATCGCGGTTGCCCGTGACGAGGCCTTTGCCTTTACCTATGGTGCCAACCTCGACCTGTTGCGCGGCATGGGTGCGCAGCTGGCGTTCTTCTCACCGCTGCATGACGCAAGCTTGCCGCCAGCCGACAGCCTGTACCTGCCCGGTGGTTACCCGGAGCTGCATCACCAGGCGCTGGCTGCCAACACACCGATGCTCGACGCCATTCGCGCCCACCATCACGCCGGTAAACCGTTGCTCGCCGAATGCGGCGGCATGCTCTACCTGCTCGATGCCCTGACCGATGTGGCCGGCGAGCGCGCCGAGCTGCTTGGCCTGCTGGCTGGCGAGGCGGTGATGCAGAAGCGCCTGGCCGCCCTGGCCCTGCAAGCAGTAGAGCTGCCGGAAGGCACCCTGCGCGGGCACACCTACCATCATTCGCTGACCAGCACCGAGCTTGAACCGATTGCCCGTGGCCAGAGCCCCAACGGTGGCCGGGGCGCCGAGGCGGTGTACCGCCGCGGCCGGCTGACCGCTTCCTACGTGCATTTCTACTTTGCTTCCAACCCCCAGGCGTCGGCGGCGCTGTTGTGTCCATGAACGAACATGCTTTTAGCGCAGCCGAGCGCGCTGCGGTTTACCGCGCCATCGGCGAGCGCCGTGATATGCGCCACTTCAGTGGTGGCGAAGTCGCCCCTGAGTTGCTCGCCCGCCTGCTTGAGGCTGCGCATCAGGCCCCCAGCGTCGGCCTGATGCAGCCCTGGCGGTTTATTCGCATTACCCAGCCGCAATTGCGCCAGGGTATCCAGGCCCTGGTCGAAGAGGAGCGGCTGCGCACCGCGCAGGCGTTAGGTGAGCGCTCAGACGACTTCATGAAACTCAAGGTCGAGGGCATCAACGACTGCGCCGAGCTGCTGGTCGCTGCGCTGATGGATGAGCGCGACGCGCATATCTTCGGCCGCCGCACCTTGCCGGAAATGGACCTGGCGTCGCTGTCCTGTGCGATCCAGAACCTCTGGCTGGCGGCCCGCGCCGAAGGCCTGGGGATGGGCTGGGTGTCGCTGTTCGAGCCCCAGGCTCTGGCCACGCTGTTGGGCATGCCGGCCGGCGCCAAGCCGCTGGCGATCCTGTGCCTGGGCCCGGTGCAAGAATTCTACCCGGCGCCCATGCTGGTGCTCGAGGGCTGGGCCACGGCGCAGCCGCTGCACGAATTGTTGTATGAGAACCAGTGGGGAGAGTCTTGATGAGTGTGGCCTTGCTGACGGTGGCCGGGGTGGCACTGGATGGGCTGCTGGGTGAGCCTAAACGCCGGCATCCACTGGTAGCGTTCGGGCGCATGGCTGCGCGCCTGGAGCAACGTTTCAATGCCGGCGGGCGTGGCTGGCGCAGTCATGGGGTTACGGCCTGGTTCCTGGCCGTGGTGCCGCTAACCTTCCTCGCCATGCTGCTGTCCTGGCTGCCGTACATTGGCTGGCTGGTTGAAGTGCTGGCGCTGTATTGCGCCTTGGGCCTGCGCAGCCTTGGCGAACACGTGACGCCAGTGGCCGAGGCCTTGCGCCAGGGTGATCTGGAAAAGGCCCGGCTGCGGGTGGGCTATCTGGTCAGCCGTGAAACCCGCGAGCTCGATGAAACCGCCGTGGCTCGCGCTGCCACCGAATCGGTGCTGGAGAACGGCAGCGATGCGGTGTTCGCCGCGTTGTTCTGGTTTGTCGTCGCCGGTGTCCCCGGGGTGGTGCTTTACCGCCTGAGCAATACCCTGGACGCGATGTGGGGCTATCGTAATGAACGCTTCGAGCGTTTTGGCTGGGCCGCTGCGAAAATCGATGACCTGCTCAACTATATTCCGGCGCGCTTGGTGGCATTGACCTACGCACTGCTAGGCAAGACCCGCCTGGCCCTGCGTTGCTGGCGGCGCCAGGCGCCGTTGTGGGACAGCCCCAACGCCGGCCCGGTGATGGCGGCCGGGGCCGGCGCCTTGGGCGTCGAGCTGGGCGGCCCGGCGGTGTATCACGGCGAGCTGCATGAGCGCCCGCAACTGGGCGAAGGTCCACAGGCCGATGCCGAGGCTATCGAGCGCGGCTGGCGTCTGGTCTGCCAGGGTGTGTGGTTGTGGCTGCTGTTGCTGTGCCTGGGGGCTGAATTCTATGCTTGAACACGGTGGTCGCCTGCAACGCGCAGTCCAGCAATACGGTATCTCCCGCGAAAACTGGCTGGACCTGTCCAGCGGCATTGCCCCCTGGCCCTATGCAATCCCCGAGATTCCGTTGCGTGCCTGGGCACGCTTGCCGGAAACCGACGATGGTCTGGAACAGGCGGCCTGTGTGTATTACCGGGTCGAGCAACTGCTGCCGGTGGCCGGTTCCCAGGCCGCAATCCAGGCCTTGCCACGGCTGCGCCGCCCCGGCACGGTCGGTGTTCTGTCGCCCTGTTATGCCGAACACGCCGAAGGCTGGCGCCGTGCGGGGCACCGGGTGCGTGAATTGTCGCAAGAGCAGGTCGATTACTACCTCGACAGCCTCGACGTGCTGGTGGTGGTCAACCCCAACAACCCCACCGGGCAGTTGATCGGTGCCGAGCAACTGCTGGAATGGCATGAGCGCCTGGCCCGCCGTGGCGGTTGGTTGCTGGTCGATGAAGCGTTCATGGACAACACCCCACAGCACAGTATCGCCGCGCATGCCGAGCGCCCCGGGCTGATCGTGCTGCGCTCGTTCGGCAAGTTCTTTGGCCTGGCCGGCGTGCGCCTGGGGTTTGTCCTGGCGCAGCGCCAGCTGTTGCAACTGCTGGCCGAACAGCTCGGGCCCTGGACCATCAGCGGTCCGACCCGCATCCTTGGCCAGGCCTGCCTGCTCGATAGCACCGCGCATCAGCAGCAGATTGTCCGTTGCGCCGCGGCCAGCCAGCGTCTGGCCGCAATCCTCGGCGGGGCCGGTTTTGCCCCTCATGGCAGTTGCGACCTGTTCCAGTACCTGGTTACCGAGCAGGCGGTGCAACTGCATGAATTCATGGCCCGGCGCGGCATTCTTGTGCGCCTGTTCAGCCAACCACTCAGCCTGCGCTTCGGCCTGCCAGCCTGCGAAGCGGATTTCCAGCGCCTGGCCCAGGCTTTGAGCGAATACACCAAGGAACAGCCATGACCACCCTGATGGTGCAAGGCACCACCTCCGATGCCGGCAAAAGCACCCTGGTGACTGCGCTGTGCCGCTGGCTGCGGCGTCAAGGCGTGGCCGTGGTGCCGTTCAAACCGCAAAACATGGCGCTCAACAGCGCAGTCACCGCTGACGGGGGCGAAATCGGTCGGGCCCAGGCCGTCCAGGCCCAGGCCGCTGGCCTGGCGCCGCACACCGACATGAACCCGGTTCTGCTCAAGCCCAACAGCGACACCGGTGCCCAGGTGATCGTCCATGGAAGCGCGGTCACCAGCATGAACGCCGTGGCTTATCACGACTACAAGGTCATTGCCATGCAGGCCGTACTGGCCTCTCATCAGCGCCTGAGCGCGGCTTATCCGGTGGTGATGGTCGAGGGTGCGGGCTCGCCGGCCGAGATCAACCTGCGCGCCGGCGACATCGCCAACATGGGCTTTGCCGAGGCGGTAGATTGCCCGGTGATTCTGATTGCCGACATCAACCGTGGCGGGGTCTTCGCTCACCTGGTCGGCACCCTGGAGTTGCTCTCGCCAAGCGAGCAGGCGCGGGTCAAAGGCTTTGTCATCAACCGTTTTCGTGGCGATATCGCCTTGCTTCAGCCAGGCCTGGACTGGCTCGAAGAACGTACCGGCAAGCCGGTGCTGGGGGTGCTGCCCTATGTGATGGACCTGCACCTGGAAGCCGAGGACGGCATCGACCAGCGCCAGGGCATCAAGGCCGAACGCCAGCTCAAGGTCATAGTGCCGGTGCTGCCGCGTATCAGCAACCACACCGATTTCGATCCATTGCGCCTGCACCCGCAGGTCGATTTGCAGTTCATTGGCCCCGGCCAGCCGATTCCGCCGGCCGACCTGATCATCCTGCCCGGCTCCAAGAGCGTGCGCGGCGATCTGGCGCAGTTGCGCGAGCGTGGTTGGGACGAGGCGATCAGTCGCCATCTGCGTTATGGCGGCAAGGTCCTGGGGATTTGCGGCGGGCTGCAGATGCTCGGCCAGCGGGTGGAAGACCCCTTGGGTCTGGAAGGGCCGGCGGGGGCCAGTGATGGCCTGGGGTTACTGGAGTTTGTCACCGTGCTTGAGGCCCAGAAGCAGCTGCGTAATGTCGCCGGTACCTTGCAGCTGGAACAGGCAGCTATCAGTGGCTACGAGATTCATGCCGGGGTGACCCGGGGGCCGGCACTGCAGCAACCGGCGGTGCAACTGGACGATGGCCGCGCCGATGGCGCCATCAGCGCTGACGGGCAGGTCCTTGCCACCTACCTGCATGGCCTGTTCGAGGCTCCGCACTCTTGCGCGGCACTGTTGCGCTGGGCCGGGCTGCAGGAGGTCGAGCAGATCGACTATCACGCCCTGCGCGAGCGCGACATCGAGCGCCTGGCCGACCTGGTCGAGCAGCACCTGGACACCGCGCGCCTGCGCCAACTCTGCGGACTGAACTGACATGCTCAACCTGATTCTTGGCGGCGCCCGTTCGGGCAAGAGCCGCCTGGCCGAACAACTGGCCGAGCACAGCGGCCTAGCCGTCACCTATATTGCCACCAGCGAACCGCTCGATGGCGAGATGAACGCGCGGGTGCAATTGCACCGCGAGCGGCGTCCGGCGCAGTGGGCATTGATCGAAGAGCCGCTGCACTTGGCCCATGTGCTGCGTGCCACTGCCAGCGCCGAGCGCTGCCTGCTGGTGGACTGCCTGACCTTGTGGCTGACCAACCTGCTGATGCTCGACAACCCCGAGCGCCTGGTGGCTGAACGCACGGCGCTGCTCGACTGCCTGGCGCAGTTGCCGGGTGAGATCATCCTGGTCAGCAATGAAACCGGCCTGGGTGTGGTGCCCATGGGCGAGTTGACCCGCCGCTACGTCGATGAAGCCGGCTGGCTGCACCAGGCCATCGCCGAGCGCTGCCAGCGCGTGGTGCTGAGCGTCGCCGGCCTGCCGCTTACCCTGAAAGGACCTGCACTATGAGTCAAACCTGGTGGCTTGAAGCCTGTCGTCCTGTTGACCTGACTGTTCGCGAACAGGCCCTGGCACGTCAACAGCAACTGACCAAGCCGGCTGGCTCGCTGGGCCGCCTGGAGCACCTGGCGGTGCAATTGGCCGGTTTGCAAGGCCAGCTCAAACCCAGCGTTGAGCAGGTCTGGATCGCGATCTTTGCCGGCGATCATGGCGTGGTCGCCGAAGGCATCTCGGCCTATCCGCAAGCGGTGACCGGGCAGATGCTGCACAACTTCGTCAGCGGAGGCGCCGCCATCAGCGTGCTGGCGCGCCAGCTGAGTGCCCAGCTCGAAGTGATCGACCTGGGTACCATCGACCTGGCCCTGGAACTGCCGGGGGTACGCCACCTGCGCCTTGGCGCTGGCACGGCGAACTTCGCCCAGGTGCCGGCGATGAGCTACGAGCAAGGTGTACTGGCCCTGCAGGGCGGGCGCGAGAGTGCCTTGCGCGCGGCTGCCAGCGGTGCCCGGTTGTTTATCGGCGGCGAGATGGGCATTGGCAACACCACTGCCGCCAGTGCCCTGGCTTGCGCCGTGCTCGGCTGTCCGGCGACTGAGCTCAGCGGTCCGGGTACCGGGCTGGACGCCGCCGGTGTGCGGCACAAGGCCGAGGTTATCGAGCGTGCATTGCAGCAGCATGCAGCGCTGGGCGACGACCCGCTGCAGCGCCTGTTCTGTTTTGGCGGCTTCGAGATCGCCGCGCTGGTCGGTGCCTATCTGGGCTGCGCCCAGGCCGGTGTCGCCGTGCTGGTGGATGGCTTCATCTGTACGGTCGCCGCTCTGGTGGCCACGTACATCAATCCGGGGTGTCGCGACTGGCTGCTGTTTGGTCATCGCGGTGCCGAGCCGGGGCATCGCCGGGTGCTCGCTGAGCTCGACGCCGAGCCGCTGCTGGAGCTGGGCCTGCGCCTGGGCGAGGGCAGTGGCGCGGCGCTGGCGGTGCCGGTGTTGCGCCTGGCCTGTGACCTGCACGGGCAGATGGCGACCTTTGCAGAAGCTGCGGTAGCGGACCGCCCGGCATGATCATCGACCTGCTGCGCCACGGTGAAACCGAACTGGGCGGCGGCCTGCGCGGCAGCCTCGACGATGCCCTGACCGCCAAGGGCTGGGCGCAGATGCGCGCAGCGGTGAAGGCTGGTGGCCCTTGGGATGCGCTGGTCAGCTCACCCTTGCAGCGCTGTGCCCGCTTTGCCGAAGAACTGAGCGCGCAGTTGAATCTGCCAATGCACCTGGCGCCGGGGCTGCAAGAGCTGCATTTTGGTGAGTGGGAAGGGCGTAGTGCGGCAGACCTGATGCTCACCCACGAAGCCGAACTCGGCCAATTCTGGGCGGACCCCTACACTTACACACCGCCAGGCGGCGAGCCAGTGGCGGCTTTCTCCGAACGAGTCTTGCAGGCCATCGGCGACTTGTACCAGGCACATGCCGGCAAGCACCTGCTGCTGGTTACCCATGGTGGCGTGATGCGGCTGCTGCTGGCCAGCGCCCGTGGCTTGCCCCGTGAACAGTTGCTGCAGGTCGAAGTGGCCCACGGTGCCTTGCATCGCCTGGCGCTTTCGGCGGATGGCGGTCTGCGTGAGGTGGCCTGAGATGCTGCCCTTCTGGATTGCCCTGCAGTTTCTCAGTAGCTTGCCGGTGCGCCTGACGGGCATGCCGGCGCCGGAGCAAATGGGCCGCTCGTTGCTGTGCTACCCGTTGGTGGGGCTGTTGTTCGGGGCAGTGCTCTGGGGGCTGAACGCGCTGCTGGCGGGCAGTCCGTTGCTGCTCCACGCTGCGCTGCTGCTCAGTGTCTGGGTGCTGCTCAGCGGCGCTTTGCACCTGGATGGCCTGGCCGACAGCGCCGATGCCTGGTTGGGTGGTTTCGGTGATCGCGAACGCACCCTGCTGATCATGAAAGACCCGCGCAGCGGGCCGATTGCCGTGGTTACCCTGGTGTTGGTGCTGCTGCTCAAGTTCTGTGCCTTGCTGGCGCTGGTCGAGCGTGGTGAGGGGCTGCTGCTGTTGCTTGCGCCGCTGATCGGGCGTGCGGCGCTGCTGGGCTTGTTCCTCTGCACGCCGTATGTGCGTAGCGGGGGGCTGGGCCAGGCGCTTGCTGACCACTTGCCGCGTAGGGCGGGCACGTTCGTGCTGCTGGCCAGCGCATTGCTTTGTGGGTTGCTGGCAGGGCTCGAAGGGCTGTGGGTGCTGGCAGTGGCCACACTGGTCTTCGCCTGGCTGCGGCGCTTGATGGTGCGTCGCCTGGGCGGTACCACCGGTGATACCGCCGGGGCGCTGCTGGAGCTGCTGGAGCTGACGGTCCTGCTCGCCCTGGTGCTGTAAGCGTTTAACAAAAGGCTTGCAGTTGCCCAGGTGCGGGTATATACACGCATTATGTTGACCAGCGAATGCATCTGCACCCACCTGCGTCGTGCCGCCCGCGGGGTGAGCCGACACTACGACGAAGCCCTTGAAGGCTTCGGGATCAATGTCGCGCAGTTTTCCCTGCTGCGCCACCTGCGCCGTCTGGATCAACCGAGTATTTCCACCCTGGCTGAAGCCATGGGTCTGGATCGCAGCACCCTGGGGCGCAACCTGCGGGTGCTGGAAGCCGATGGCCTGGTGGCTCTGGCCGAAGGGCAAGACCTGCGCAATCGCATCGTCCTGCTCAGCGAGCAGGGCAGGGCCCGGCTGCAGGCGGCAGAACCTGCCTGGGAGCAGGCGCAGAGCGACTTGATTCAGACGCTCGGCGAAGGCCAGCGCGACGAACTGGTGCGCCTGCTGGAGATGCTGGCCTGAGTTTCTAACGATTATAAGCGGGTATATACCCGCATAACCTTGCGGCATTCTGGAGACAACAACAATGACATCGGTATGGCGAACCAGCGGGTGGATTCTCCTCGGGGCGGCACTGATCCTGGCGTTGTCGCTGGGTGTGCGGCATGGCTTTGGCCTGTTCCTCGCGCCGATGAGTGCCGACTTTGGCTGGGGTCGCGGGGTGTTCGCTTTTGCCATTGCCCTGCAGAACCTGATCTGGGGTCTGGCCCAGCCGTTTGCCGGGGCTCTGGCTGATCGCTTGGGCGCGGCCAAAGTGGTGCTGGTCGGTGGTGTTCTCTATGCCGTCGGCCTGGTGCTGATGGGCATGTCCGACTCGCCCCTTAGT
Source organism: Pseudomonas rubra (assembly GCF_028656935.1). Taxonomy (GTDB): domain Bacteria; phylum Pseudomonadota; class Gammaproteobacteria; order Pseudomonadales; family Pseudomonadaceae; genus Aquipseudomonas; species Aquipseudomonas rubra. Next base: position 116,568 of record NZ_JAMDGZ010000015.1, on the reverse strand, counting down.
CTGTCGCTCAGTGCCGGCCTGTTGATCGGTATCGGCCTGTCGGGCACGTCATTCTCGGTGATTCTGGGGGTGGTCGGCCGGGCTGTGCCGGCAGAGAAACGCAGCATGGCCATGGGCATAGCCAGCGCCGCAGGCTCCTTCGGCCAGTTCGCCATGCTGCCTGGCACCCTGGGCCTGATCGGCTGGCTCGGGTGGTCGGCCGCATTGCTGGTGCTGGGTTTGCTGGTGGCCTTTATCGTGCCGCTGGTGGGTTTGCTGCGTGATCGTCCTTTGCCCAGCGAAGGCAACGAGCAGACGCTGGGGCAGGCCCTGCGCGAGGCCTGCTCGCATTCGGGCTTCTGGTTGCTGGCCCTGGGCTTTTTCGTCTGTGGCTTCCAGGTGGTGTTCATCGGCGTGCACCTGCCGGCCTACCTGGTCGACCAGCACCTGCCCGCCACCATCGGTACCACGGTGCTGGCGCTGGTCGGGCTGTTCAATATCGTCGGCACCTACACCGCCGGCTGGCTCGGCGGGCGCATGTCCAAGCCGCGCCTTTTGACCGCTCTGTACCTGTTGCGCGCAGTGGTCATCGTACTGTTCCTGTGGGCGCCTATCACCGCATTCAGCGCCTACCTGTTCGGCATCGCCATGGGCCTGCTGTGGCTGTCGACCGTGCCCTTGACCAATGGCACCGTCGCCACCTTGTTCGGTGTGCGTAACTTGTCGATGCTGGGCGGCATCGTCTTCCTGTTCCACCAGTTGGGTGCCTTTCTCGGTGGCTGGCTGGGCGGGGTGGTGTATGACCAGACGGGCAACTACGACCTGGTCTGGCAGATTTCCATCCTGCTCAGCCTGCTCGCTGCCGCGCTCAACTGGCCGGTACGCGAGCGCCCGGTAGCACGCTTGCAGGCGCAAGCGGCATGAGCTCTGTGGCGATTCGCACCTTGCTTGGCCTTGCCGCACTGTTGCTGCTGGCGCTGGCCTGGTGGGGTTGGCATGAGGGTGGTCTTGCATTGATGCAGTTGGGCATGAGCGTGTGCTAGGAGTACTCTGATTTCTCCAGGCACGATCGAGGGAGAGAGAAGATGCGCACACGCTGGATGTTGGTTCCGCTATTGACCCTGGCCGCCGCTGCCAATGCCCTGGCCGCCGATTGCCCGGCTGTGCTCAAGGGCACGCTGCCGGAACTGCGTGGCAAGGAGCAGATTGATCTCTGCGAACGCTTTGCCGGCAAGCCACTGGTGGTGGTCAACACTGCCAGTTATTGCGGCTTTGCTCCGCAGTTCGAAGGGCTCGAGAGTGTCTACAAGGAGTACCACGAGCAGGGCCTGGAAATGCTCGGGGTGCCCTCCAATGACTTCAAGCAGGAAGACGCCGATGTCGAGAAAACAGCCAAGGTCTGTTACGCCAACTACGGCGTGACTTTTACCATGACCAAAGCTCAGCCGGTGCGCGGCGCTGACGCTACGCCGCTGTTCAAGGAGCTGGCCAGCCAGAGCAGCGCGCCGAAGTGGAATTTCTACAAGTACGTGGTCGATCGCCAAGGCAAGGTGGTGGCTAGTTTCACCAGCCTGACCAAGCCGGATGATCCGGCGTTCACGGCGGCGATCGAGAAGGCCATCGCTTCCCAGCCCTGAGCGCAGCGCCGCTCAGCGGGCATGAAAAAACCGCCAGGATCGGCGGTTTTTTTGTGCAGCATGCAATCACTCAGAAGCGGTAGGTGAGCGATGCACCCAGGCCGTGAGCGCTGTTTTCGTACTTGGCGTTGTAGGAGCCTTTGAAGTGCGCTGGATCGGTTGGGGAGGTGTTCTGGCTAACCTTGACGTCTTCTTCCATCAGGTAGGAATAAGCAAGGTCGACAGTCATGTCGTCGTTCGGGCTCCAGCCGGCACCGAGGCTGAACACCTTGCGGTCGCCGGTCGGGATGCGTGGCGAGCGGTTGGCGTTGTTGGTAGGGGCCTGGTCGACGCTGAAGCCGGCGCGCAGGGTCCATTCCTTGTTCAGCTTGTAGGCTGCACCAATGGCGTGGGCCCAGGTATCGTGCCAGTTCTGTTCTTCGCTGATCTGGCCCAGGGCAGGTGCCAGAGCGGCAGGAACACCTTCGTTGTTGACGGTGATGGCTTCCAGGCGGCTCCAGCGCGTCCAGGTGCTACCGACATACAGTGTCCAGTTGGCATCCAGTTCGTGGGTGACGGAGAAGTCGACCGATTCCGGTGTTTTGATCTTCAGCGTGGCGTCAAACTTGCTGCCGTTAAATGGGCCGAAGCCGGAACCGCTGATCTTGGTGTCACCTTCAAGCTTGTAGTCGACCATCGAGTGATAGGTCAGGCCTACACGGGTGCTGTCCGTTGCCTGGACCAGCACACCGATGTTGTAGCCGATGGCGGTGTCATCACCGGAAATCTTGACCTTGCCGTCATTTCTGCCCGGGGAGGCGCGGTTCAGCGCAGCCGACTCCAGGGTGCCATCGATACGGTTGATGGTCGGGCCGAAACCGATCGAGACCTTGTCGTTGAAGGCATAGCTGATGGTCGGTTGCAGGGTGACGACCTGGACTTCGCTCTTGTTGCCGAAGTAGCGGCCGGCAAAGCCGTTCTCATAGTCGGTTACCAGGCCGAACGGCACATACATGCCGAAGCCGAACGCCCAGTGGTCGTCGATAGGTTTGACGTAGAAACCCATCGGTACGCCGACGACTGGAACCATGTCGCCGTCGTTGCTGCCGCCGAAAGTGCCGCTGCCGCTGATATCGGACTTGGCGATGATGGCAGCGCCGCCGGCAGTGACTTGTTCGCGTTTGAGGCGGGACATGCCGGCAGGGTTGCCGAACACGGTGCTGGCATCATCGGCAGAAGAAGAACGACCTGCGAAACCTGTGCCCATGCCACTGACGCTTTGTTCGTTGAGGGCGAAGCCGCTGGCGAACAGTTGAGTCGAGGCGAGAGTGACGGCGAGGCCGAGAGAGGTTTTGAGCATTACTTTTTTCATTATTAGAACTCCTTGAGATCTCCGGGGCGAAAATTACCAATATTTCGCCCGCAGCGCTATAGGCTGTATCGCAGGAGATAGAGCGGTTTTGTAGGACAATCCGACCAAAATGACCGAGATTTTCCAATTATGGAATGCAGTGACTGTCAGCAGGCCTGAAGAGTCACAGGAGCGATGCAGGTTTGCCAGGCGCAGGTGAAATCGCGCAGGCGTCCCTGGGGTTGGAAGGTTTGTCGCCAGATGCGTGCCAGGCCCAACAAATCGTCGGCGGCGGGGAGTTTGGGTGCTTGTTCTTCGATGAGCATCCAGGCAATGGCGGTGGCGTAGCGCAGGTTGACCGTCAGCTCCAGGTGCGGGCCGCTGAGGAATGCATGTTGGCTGGCCAGGCCGCGCACCAGGCTGGCAAGGTCCGGGTCGCGGGCCAGGAACTGGTCCCAGAGGCTTTGGTGGCGTAGTTCGCCGATACGGTACAGGCCATGGCCGCGACGGTCGTGCAGGGCTGAGCCCAGTGCTGACTGGCTGGCGGCGACACCGAGCAGCAGGGCTTCGGCGCTTGGGCAATGACGACCCAGGTAGATCAGGGTCGGACGAATGACAAACTGGCTCAACTCGCTCGCGGCGATACCCATGATGCCCTCGAACTGTAATTGGCCGGCGGACGCTGGAGCTTGGCAGCTGGTGAGTCGGTCAGGCCCGCCGGAAGCGACCTGTGTCGCTTGAGTTGAAGTGTAGTGTCATATTCACCCTGTAAAGGTCTGTTTTTAAAACATTTACGGCTTTTAGTTATAGCTCATATGCCGTGTAGCAATTACGCAAGCCCGCTTCTGCGGACATAAAAAAGCCCCGCCAGAGGGCGGGGCTTGAGCGTTTGCAGTGTCGTGCGGGTCAGGCCACCAGGGCCTGACGGGTGCGCTCGATGACGGCCTGCAGCGGCTCGGCTTCGGAGTATTGCTCCGGGTACAGGCGCTCGCTGTGACGGGCAATGCCGTGCTCGTTGACCAGGGTGAAGCTGAAGCCGCCTTTGCGCGACGCCAGGATCAAGCAGTTCAGAGGGGCAAATGCCTGGGAAAGGGTGCGAATGGCAGCCTGAGTATGGATAGAGTGATTCATAGTTATTAGATGTTCCTGCAATAGACACGGTTTGGATCCGTGCACATATAAAACGTTCCAGTAACGCGGGCATTTAAGCCGGTGCGCAGAACCTGACTGGAACAGGGCAGCCAGTTTTGGGCGCATTTATCTTGTGGCGCTGGGGCTGACTGGTAGGTACGTCAGAGGACAGGCAACACGCCAGGGTCGGGTTCAATGCCGCTGGGTGAAGATCCTGATCAATCTGCAGGTTGGTTCGGTCAGAGTAAGAAGTGATTTACCTGGGGAACCATCGAGTGGGCCGGTCCTGTTTTCAACAGGCCTCTCCAAAGTGAGGAGCAGGACACTGTAAGGACTGCTTTGGCCAGAATTGACTTTCAGCTTGGTACTAACGGCGGCAAGACTACAGCGTTTTTCTGGTCTTGGCAAGCCTGACGGATTTTTGTCTGGCGAGCCGATCAGTATGTCGCGTTCCAGGGTCTCTGTGAAGGGGTTTTTCATTGGCCTGGTTGCGTCGCGAGGCGGGGAACGTGCCAATTTCGTGCAGGGAAGTGCCTCGTTCGAGGGCAGTTGTGCACACTTGGAGCAGCCGCTGTTACAGCGCTGCAACAACCCACGAGCGGCTTGCCAATGACTTGGCTGTTGCCTTAAGTCAATGAAAAAAAACACTTATTTTAGCTGGTGAAAAAATCGACAGTTTGACTGGAGCCCCCATTCCATAGGGGTTTGCGGGGTGGTTTAGGGGGTTGTCCACCGAGTTATCCACAGCTTCTGTGGATTGTCCCAGGCGCTTGCTCTAGGACGGGCGTGCCAGCTTTTGATGCCCTGTCCGACAATCCATCGACAGACTTCTGGCGGGGAGAAAAAACCTGTATTGACGTCAAGAATAAAGCGCTGAAATATTTTGAAAAAAGTGCCGAAAAGCACCGGGCCATTGTTGGAAAAATGGAGTAGAGTGGCGCGCCTCTCGAGTTGCCTTCGCTGTTTTTTTATGAAGTTTCGCTCCAAAACCCTCCTTGCCTCTGCTGCCCAGACACCTCTGCCCGAGCCCAAGCGCTTCTCCTTGAAGGTTGCCTTGTGGTTGCTCGACAGCCCGCGCCTGGGTGACAACCCCAACGTCAAGCACTTTGCCGGGCGCCTGCTCAAGCAGCCGGCACGCCAGGGCGTTGTGGTGGCCCAGAGCCGATTGGGGCAGATGCTCTGCCGTGACTGCGGCAACGCCCGTGACCGCCGTATCGGCCATGAACTGCTGCGCCAGGCGGCGCGTGCCGGTGATCGTCGGGCTCAGCTCGAATACGGTCGCCTGTGCGCCCAGGGGCAACTGAACGAGCCCGCCCAGGGCCGTTACTGGCTGGAACAGGCCGCGGCCCAGGGCTCGCAGGAAGCCGTGCATCTGCTCAAGCTACTGCCTCACGCCTGAATACGGATACAGGCCCAAGGCTGATAAGCTGAGCCGTTGATTGTTGGTCAAGGGGGATCGCAGTGGCGATGGCAGTGGATCTGACCAGCATTGTGCTGGGTGTCGTGGTGGCCGTGGTGCCGTGCCTGGGGCTGGTGTTTCAGGTGCAGCGGCGCCTGAGTGCACGCCAGGCTGAAGCCGCCTTGCTCGAAGAGCGTTTGAGCAGTGTGCAACTGGCTCAGGAAGGCCTGCTCGCCCAACTGGATGCCAGTCGGGATGAAATCAGCGATCTGAGCCAGGCCAACACCACCAAGCAGGCCACCCTGGCTGCCCAGGCCCGCGAGCTGGAGTTGTTGCAGATCGATCGCGACGAAACCCGCGACGCCGCTCACGCCTGGCAGCTCGAACGCGCCGCCCGTGAAGCCGAGTTACGCCGCCTGGATGCCCAGTGTGCGGGCCTGAGCGCCGAACTGCGAGAACAGCAGGACAGTCACCAGCAGCGCCTCGACGATCTGCAGGGCTCGCGTGATGAACTGCGCGCGCAATTCGCCGAGATGGCGACGAAAATCTTCGATGAGCGTGAACAGCGATTTGCCCAGACCAGCCAGCAGCACCTGGGGCAATTGCTCGATCCGCTCAAGGAGCGCATCCAGGCCTTCGAAAAGCGCGTAGAAGACAGCTATCAGCAAGAAGCTCGCGAACGCTTCTCGCTGGCCAAGGAGCTGGAGCGCCTGCAGCAGCTTAATTTGCGCCTGAGCGATGAAGCCACCAACCTGACCCAGGCGCTCAAGGGCCAGAAGACCCAGGGCAACTGGGGCGAGCTGATTCTGGAGCGGGTGCTGGAGCACGCCGGGCTGGAGAAGGGGCGCGAGTACCAGACTCAGGTCAGCCTCAAGAGCGCCGATGGCGAGCGTTTCCAGCCTGACGTGCTGATTATGTTGCCGGGCGACAAGCAGGTAGTGGTCGACTCCAAGGTCAGTCTCACCGCCTACCAGCAATACATTGCCGCTGACGACAGCGAGATCGCCCAGGCCGCGCTCAAGCAACATGTGCTGTCGCTGCGCAATCATGTCAAAGGCCTGTCCGGCAAGGACTACAACCGCCTCGAAGGCCTGCACAGCCTGGATTTCGTCCTGCTCTTCGTACCCATTGAAGCGGCGTTTTCAGCGGCCCTGCAGGCCGAACCGAACCTGTTTCAGGAAGCCTTTGACCGCCAGATCGTCATCGTCAGCCCGACCACGCTGTTGGCCACCCTGCGGGTGATCGACAGTTTGTGGAAGCAGGAGCGCCAGAGCCAGAATGCCCGGGAAATCGCCGAGCGCGCCGGTTGGCTGTATGACAAGTTCGTGCTGTTCATCCAGGACCTGGACGAGTTGGGCAACCGCCTGCAGCAGGTCGACAAAGCCTACAGCGCCGCGCGTAACAAGCTCTGCGAAGGCCGTGGCAACCTGATCAGTCGTAGCGAGCAGCTCAAGCTGCTGGGCGCCCGGGCCAGCAAGAGCCTGCCTGCCGACCTGCTCGAACGGGCCATGAGCGAAGGCGACCCGCTGGCCGCCAGCGCCCTTACTGGACCAGGCTCAGATGCCGATTGAGCAGGGCGCGCAAGGCCGCCGGCTTGACCGGCTTGGCCAGGTAGTCGAGGCCGGCGGCATGCACCTGGGCAACCATCTCAGTGCGTCCGTCGGCGCTGATCACCACCCCGGGTACCGGCTCGCCGAGGCGGGTGCGTAGCCAGGCCATCAGTTCGGTACCGACCTCGCCATCGTCAAGGTGGTAGTCGACCAGTGCCAGGTGCGGGCGCAGGCCGTTTGCCAGCAAGGATTCGCATTCTGCGCGGTTGCGCGCGGTGGACACCTGGCATCCCCAGCGGCTGAGCAGGCTGTTCATGCCGATGAGGATGCTGTCTTCGTTATCGACACACAGCACCTGCAGGCCCGCCAGCGGCTGCCCGGCCTGTTCGGCGGGGCTCACTACCGCAGCGGCTGGTGCCGTAGCCAGCGGCACGCTGACACGGAACACGCTGCCCTTGCCTGGCCACGACTGCACCTCAAGCGGATGCCCAAGTACCTTGCACAGGCCGTCAGCGATCGCCAGGCCCAGGCCCAGGCCTTTTTCCGCGCGGGTCTGGTGGCTGTCCAGGCGTTTGAACTCCTCGAAAATCACCTGCAGCTTGTCATCGGCGATGCCGCTGCCGCGGTCCCACACTTCCAGCCACAGCCGCTCTTGCTGACGGCGTACGCCAAGCAGGATCGGGCTCTTGCCATAGCGGAAGGCGTTGGTGAGGAAGTTCTGCAAAATCCGCCGCAGCAGTTTCATGTCGCTCTGCACCCGCAGGCGGCTGCCGCGCAGGCGGAAATCCAGGCCTTGCTGCTGGGCCAGGACCTTGAATTCGGCCCCCAGGGCGTCGAACAGCTCATTGAGGACGAAGGGCTTGGTGTCTGGGGTGATCTTGCCGTTTTCCAGGCGCGAGATATCCAGCAGGTCACTGATCAGTTCTTCGGCCGAACGCAGCGAACTGTCCATGTGCTGGACCAGTTGCTGGGCATCGGCCGTCAGGCCTTCGCCTTGATGCGAGAGCGCCGCCGAGAACAAGCGCGCGGCGTTTAGCGGCTGCATCAGGTCGTGGCTGACGGCGGCGAGGAAACGAGTCTTGGACTGGTTGGCAGCTTCGGCGTGGCTCTTGGCTTCGGTGAGCGCCTGGTTCAATTGCGACAATTCATGGGTGCGCTCGGCGACACGTTGCTCCAGGCTCTCGTTGGCGCCCTTGAGGGCCTGTTCGGCTTCGCGGAACGGGGTGATGTCGGTAAAGCTCATGACGAAGCCGCCGCCGGGCATCGGGTTGCCAATCAGCTCAATCACCCGGCCGTTGGGGAACAAGCGCTCGGACGTATGCGCCCGGCCCTGGCGCATCCAGTGCAGGCGCCTGGCGACATGCACCTGGGCCTCGCCCGGGCCGCACAGGCCGCGCTCGGCGTTGTAACGGATGATGTCGGCAATCGGCCGGCCGACGCTGATCAACCCGTCGGGGTAATTGAACAGTTCCAGGTAGCGGCGGTTCCAGGCCACCAGGCGCAGCGACTGGTCGACCACGCTGATACCCTGGCTGATGTTCTCGATCGCCCCTTGCAGCAGGGCGCGGTTGAACTGCAGGACCTCCGAGGCTTCGTCGGCGATGCGCACCACGTCCTCGAGTTGCATGTCGCGGCCTTCAATGGCCGCCTTGACCACCGCACGGGTCGATGAGGCGCCGAGTACGCCGGCGAGCAGGCGCTCGGTGTGCTCGATCCAGTCGCCATCGGCGTTCTGGTTGGGGTTGAAGCCTTTGCCCTGGCGGTAGGCAAAACGGATGAAGCTCTGCCGCGCGCGTTCCTCGCCAACAAAACGTGCGGCCAGGTGCAGCAGGTCGTCGATCTGCACCGCCAACAGCGAACGGCTGTTCGGCCGTGCGCTGGTCTGCTGGCCGATGAAGCGCCCGGCCTGCCAGTGTTCGGACACCCGGGTGCGCGAGAGAATCGACACCCAGGCAAACAGGGTGAAGTTACCCGCCAGCGACAGCACCACACCTTGGGTCAACGGGGTGATCGGCAAGTTCAGCGGGTTGCCGTGCAGCCAGGCCAGGCCTGGGAACAGCTCCAGCGGCCAGCCCAGGCTGTGGGCGGCAATCGGCAGCACCAGGGTGTAGAACCACAGGAACACCCCGGCAGCCAGGCCTGCGAACACCCCACGTCGGTTGGCCTGCTTCCAGTACAGCGCACCGAGCATGGCCGGGGTCAGTTGGGTCACGGCGGCAAAGGCGACCTGGCCGATGGTCGCAAGGCTGGCGGTGGAACCGAGCAAGCGGTAGCTCACATAAGCCAGCAAAAGGATGACGACGATGGTGACCCGGCGCACCGAGAGCATCCAGTGGCGGAAGACCTCGAACGGCCGCTCGGCATTGTTACGCCGTAGCAGCCAGGGCAGCAGCATGTCGTTGGAAACCATGGTCGACAGCGCCACGGCCTCGACGATGACCATGCCGGTGGCCGCCGAGGCACCGCCGATGAACGCAAGCAGCGCCAACGCCGGATGGGCTTCGGCCAGTGGCAGGCTGATGACGAAGGAGTCGGGCAGCACCGAGTCAGGCAACAGCATCTGCCCGGCCAGGGCGATCGGCACCACGAACAGCGCGGCGAGGATCAGGTATATCGGGAACACCCAGCGCGCCAGGCGCAGGTCCTGGGGTTCGATGTTCTCCACCACGGTGACGTGGAATTGTCGTGGCAGGCAGATGATCGCCATCATCGCCACCCCGGTCTGCACGATCATCGACGGCCAGTTGATGGTCTCGCTCCAGAAGCCTTCCAGGCGCGGCGCCAGTTGCGCCTTGCTGAACAGGTCTTCAAAACCGTTGAACAGGCCGAAGGTGACGAAGGCGCCGACGGCGAGAAACGCCAGCAGCTTGACCAGCGACTCGAAGGCAATGGCCAGGACCATGCCGCGGTGGTGCTCGGTGACGTCCAGGCTGCGGGTACCAAAGACGATCGAGAACAGTGCCAGCACCAGCGAGACCACTAGCGCGGTGTCTTGTACGCGGCTGCCGGTGGCGTCGGCGCCAGCGCCGATCAGCAGGTTGACGCCGAGCACGATGCCTTTGAGCTGCAGGGCAATATAGGGCAGCACGCCGATCAGGCAGATCAGCGCCACCACCACCGCCAGGCTCTGGGACTTGCCGTAGCGGGCGGCGATGAAGTCGGCGATCGAGGTGATGTTTTCCTGTTTGCTGATCAGCACCATCTTCTGCAGCACCCAGGGCGCGAACAGCAGCAACAGCACCGGGCCCAGGTAGATCGGCAGAAACGCCCAGAGTTGTTCGGCGGCCTGGCCGACGGCGCCGAAGAAGGTCCAGCTGGTGCAGTACACCGCCAGCGACAGGCTGTACACCCAGGCACGCAGGCGCGGCGGCAACGGCGTGCTGCGGCGATCGCCGTAGAAGGCGATGGCGAACATGATGGCCATATAGGCCAGGGCGACCACGGCGATCAGCCCACTGGACAGCGACATGACAACTCCGAAACAAAAGGTGATTCAGCCTGACAGCGAACCTCGATCAATCAGTCTGGCACGCCGCCGAGGCTTCGTCAGCGCCGACGAAGGTCGCAGTGGCAGAGCGTCGCAGGCTTTACTCCATCCCAAGGCCTGCGCCTCACCGCCATCGCCAGTTTTTTTGGCCTCGACACGCACTCTCGCCTGGTGCCAGGCGAGAGAGCTTTTTAAAAGCTGGCGAGATCCGTGTGTGAGCGGCGATGCGGCGCCCCGACTTGCCCCGCGATGCTTTACTGTGGCGTTCGCCGAGCCCCCAGGTAGTAAAACAGTGCCGCCAGCAGCACCGACAGAATCAACAGGTAAAAAGTTACCACTGGCATCAGGTGCGCCAGGGCAAAGCCGCAGATCACCGGGCCCAGCGCCGCGCCGAGGTTGGACAGGTTCTGTGCGCCGTAATACACGCCGCGCAGATGTTCCGGGGCAATGCTGTCGATGAACATATACTCGGCCGGGATGACGATGATCTCGCCCAGGGTGAACACCACCATCGCCAGGCACCAGACCAGCAGCGTTTGCGCCAGCGAGAAACCCAGCAGGCCGACCAGGAACAACGCCATCCCGGCCATCAGCCAGGGCATCAACTGACGGCTGCTGATACGCCGGCCAATCACATACTGCAGGGCAATCACCGTCACCGCGTTAGTGGCCACCAGGTAGCTGATGTAGCGCGCCGCCTCGCTGGCGCTGCTGGTGACCACCAGGTATTGCGACAGGTAGGCGGTGAACTGGCCGAACACCACGGCGCTGAGGGCGCCGCCGAGGGTGAAGCAGATCAGCCGGCGATCCTTTACCAGTTGTACGCCGACGCTAAGAAAACCGGCCTGCTCGTTGCCTTCGACCCGTGCCGCTGCCGAGCGCTCGCCCCAGCGCCGGTAGCTCAGGCACATGGCCAGGCCCAGCAGCGCCGAGAGCAAGAACGGCAGGTGATCGTCCATCAGCACCAGCGCCACGCCGACGAAGGGGCCGACCGCGTAGGCGACGTTGCTCAGGGTGTATTTGATCGAGAACACTTCGCTGCGCTCATCCAGCGGTAGCAGTGCGCAGAAGCCGGCCTTGGCGGCGATATCCACCACCGCCAGCGCCAGGTTGATCAGCACCAGGCAGATGAAGAACAGGCTCAGCTCGCGGCTGGCCACGGCGCCGAAAAAGGCCAGGGTGAACGTCAGGGTCGCGGCGATGATCACCGTGTAGCTGCGCAGGGTATCGATCAGGTAGCCGCCGTACAGGCTCAGCAATGACGCGACGATCAGCGCACCGCCGATCATCAGGCCGATACCGCTGACGTCCAGGGCGAAGTTCTGCGCAAGGTAGACCACCAGGTAGGGCAGGGTGATCGCACGGGCCAAGGTGAGGATGAAGGTAGTGACCAGCAGCAGGCGAACCTGAGCCGAGTAGCCTTTGAAAGCGGTGAGCATTGTTGACCACGTCCTTGTTGTTATCGGTGCCGAGCATACGCCTTGAGCGATGGAATCGGTATATCTGCAAAACCGATAACAGATAGAGAAATTACCCGTTATATAGATATATTTTCAAGGCATAAGATGAAACCAACCTCACCGGAGGACAGGAGAATTCATCATGCCTTGCAGCCAAACCCGCACCTCGCCATTACGCCCGCTGAGCCAGCTGGCGCACCCGCGTGAAGTGATCCGTCAGTTCACCCCCAACTGGTTCGCCGCCACCATGGGCACCGGGGTACTCGCCCTGGCCCTGGCGCAGGTCAATGTGCCGAGCCTGCACAGCCTGGCCGAATCGCTGTGGTTGCTGACCATCGGCTTGTTCGTGCTGTTTACCTTGCTGTACACCGCGCGTTGGGTGCTGTTCTTTGATGAAGCGCGGCGGATCTTTGCCCATTCCACCGTGTCGATGTTCTTCGGCACCATTCCCATGGGCCTTGCGACCATCCTCAATGGCTGCCTGGTGTTCGGCATCAATCGCTGGGGCGAGGGCATCTTGCCCTGGGTCGAGGCGCTGTGGTGGTTCGACGTTGGTCTGGCGCTGTTGTGCGGCGTAGCCATTCCCTACCTGATGTTCACCCGCCAGGAACACAGCATCGATCAGATGACAGCTGTATGGTTGCTGCCGGTGGTGGCTGCGGAAGTTGCCGCCGCCAGTGGCGGCCTGTTGGCGCCGCACCTGGTGGATGCGCACGCGCAGTTTCAGGTGCTGATCACCAGCTATGTATTGTGGGCGGTGTCGTTGCCGGTGGCGTTCAGCATCCTCACCATTCTCATGCTGCGCATGGCCCTGCACAAATTGCCCCAAGCCAACATGGCCGCGTCGAGCTGGCTGGCCCTGGGGCCGATCGGTACCGGTGCCCTGGGTATGCTCCTGCTCGGCGGCGAAGCCCCGGCGATCTTCGCGGCCAATGGCCTCGGCAACCTGGGCGAGATTGCCCGTGGCCTGGGCCTGATCGCCGGCATTGTACTGTGGGGGGCCGGCTTGTGGTGGTTGCTCACTGCCGTGCTGATCACCCTGCGCTACATCCGCCACGGCATGCCGTTCAACCTCGGCTGGTGGGGCTTCACCTTCCCGTTGGGGGTGTACACCCTGGCCACCCTGAAACTGGCGGCCTGGCTGGGTTTGGGTTTCTTCCATGACATGGGCATGGTGCTGGTGGTGGCGTTGGCGGCGCTGTGGCTGCTGGTGACCGCCCTGACCCTGCGCGGTGCCTGGCATGGCGAGCTGTTCGTGTCGCCCTGCATTGCCGGCCTGAACAAGTAGATTGCATTTACCTGAGTGTTTGTGGCTTTGTGCGGCCTGCGCGTATCCAATAACAAAGCCCCACTCAGGTACACGGACGATGAGTCACTCTTCACAATTCAGCCTGCTTGGCAAACGGCGCTTTTTGCCGTTCTTCGTTACCCAGTCGCTGGGTGCGTTCAACGACAACCTGTTCAAGCAGTCGGTCATTCTGCTGTTTCTCTACAAGCTTGCCAGCGCCAACGGCCAGGATGGCACCTTGTGGGTCAATGCCTGCGCCTTGATGTTCATCCTGCCGTTCTTCCTGTTCTCGGCCCTGGCCGGGCAGTTTGGTGAGAAGTACGCCAAGGACGCTTTGATCCGCGTGATCAAGCTGGCCGAGATCGCGATCATGGCAGTCGGCGCTATTGGCATCATGACCCAGATGCCGATGCTGATGCTGTTGGCGCTGTTCGGCATGGGCACGCATTCGGCGCTGTTCGGCCCGGTGAAGTACTCGATCATGCCCCAGGCCCTGCGCGAAGAAGAGCTGGTGGGCGGCAACGGCCTGGTGGAAATGGGCACCTTCCTGGCCATCCTGGCTGGCACTATCTGCGCCGGGGTGCTGATGTCCAGCGCCAACTATGGTGTCTGGGCCTCGTCGGCGGTGGTGCTGGTGGCGGTGCTGGGCTATTTGGCCAGCCGCAGTATTCCGCGTGCCGCAGCTGCCACCCCAGAGCTGAAAATCAACTGGAACATCGCCAGCCAGACCATCGCCACCCTGCGCCTGGGTCTGAAGCAAACGCCAGCGGTGTCGCGCTCGATCGTCGGCAATTCGTGGTTCTGGTTCGTCGGTGCGGTATACCTGACGCAGATTCCCGGTTACGCCCAGCAATGGCTGCATGGCGACGAGACCGTGGTCACCCTGATTCTTACCCTGTTCTCGGTGGGCATCGCCGTCGGTTCGCTGCTGTGCGAGCGCATGAGCGGGCACAAGGTGGAAATCGGCCTGGTGCCGTTCGGCTCCTTCGGCCTGAGCCTGTTCGGCTTGCTCTGGTGGTGGCACTCCGGCGAGATCCTGCCCGCTGCGGCGCCCTATGACTGGCTGGCCGTGCTGGGTATCGCCCAGGCCTGGTGGGTGCTGGGGGCGATTCTTGGCCTGGGCGTGTTTGGCGGCTTCTATATCGTGCCGCTGTATGCACTGATCCAGTCGCGTACCCCGGAGGATCAACGTTCGCGGGTGATTGCCGCCAACAATATCCTCAACGCGCTGTTCATGGTGATTTCGGCGATCTTCAGTGTGGTGCTGTTGAGTTTCCTTGAGCTGACCATCCCGCAGCTGTTCCTGGTGGTGTCGCTGCTCAACATTGCGGTGAATTTCTATATCTTCCGCATCGTCCCCGAGTTCACCATGCGCTTCATGATCTGGCTGCTCAGCCATTCCATGTACCGCGTCGAACACCGCGACCTGCAGCAGATTCCCGACCAGGGCGCGGCGCTGTTGGTGTGCAACCATGTGTCGTTCGTCGATGCGCTGTTGATTGGTGGCGCGGTGCGTCGGCCGATTCGCTTCGTCATGTACTACAAGATTTACCGTTTGCCGGTGCTCAACTTCATCTTCCGCACCGCCGGGGCGATCCCGATTGCCGGGCGCGGTGAAGACGCCGACACCTATGAGCGGGCGTTCAAGCAGATTGCCGCGTACCTGGCTGATGGCGAGCTGGTGTGCATCTTCCCCGAAGGCAAGTTGACCAGTAACGGTGAAATCGACGAGTTCAAGGGTGGCCTGAGCCGGATCCTCGAGCAGACCCCGGTGCCGGTGATCCCGATGGCGTTGCAGGGCTTGTGGGGGAGTTTCTTCAGCCGCGATCCGGCCAAGGGCTTTTTCCGCCGCTTGTGGTCGCGGGTGACCCTGGTGGCCGGTTCTGCCGTTCCGGTAGAGGCGGCAGAGCCGGCGTTGCTGCGTGAGCGGGTCAGCGCATTGCGCGGCGACTCACGCTGAAGGGGCGGGGCAGGGTCAGCTGGCGCTGACCTTGAGCCCGACCAGACCGCAGATGATCAGCGCGACGCTGATCAGGCGCACCAGGGCCATGGATTCGCCGAACAGGATGATCCCGGCGATCACCGTGCCGACGGCACCGACCCCGGTCCAGATCGCATAGGCGGTGCCCAGTGGCAATTCCTTCATGGCCAAGCCCAGCAGGCCGAGGCTGATGACCATGGCGCCGATGGTCAGGACGGTGGGCAGCGGGCGGGAAAAGCCGTCGGTGTATTTCAGGCCGACGGCCCAGCCAACTTCGAACAGGCCGGCGAAAAACAGGATGATCCAGGACATGCAGAGTCTCCATCAAGTGATGGGGCCGTCCCCGAAATGGTCACGCGGTGCGTCGTGAGGCCGTCCTCACAGGGGGCATAAGCTACAAGCTGCAAGCTGCAAGATAAAGCGGATTGTGCACAGGTCTGCTCTTTCTTGCAGCTTGAAGCTTGTCGCTTACAGCGTTAGATCCCCTGGGGAATCTCCTCCCCACCCAACGCCTCGAACAGCGCCGGCAGGAACTCGCCAAAGGTCAGCATCATCAGGGTGAAGCTGGCATCGAGCTGGCCCAGGGCCTCGTCGCCGCCATCTTCTTCGGCCTGGTCCTGCAGCAGTTCTTCAAAGCGCAGGCGCTTGATGACCATCTTGTCGTCGAGCACGAACGACAGTTTGTCCTGCCAGGCCAGCGACAGTTGCGTGACTACCTTGCCGGTGCCCAGGTGCAACTGGATCTCGTCGCTGGTCAGGTCCTGGCGCTTGCAGCGAACGATGCCGCCGTCTTCGTGGGTGTCGCGCAGCTCGCACTCATCCAGCACATAGAAGTCAGGCGCTGCTTGCTGGGTCTTGACCCAGTCGGTCATGGTCGCGCTCGGGGCGATCTTCACCGTCACCGGACGCACGGGCAGTGAGCCCATCACTTCACGCAGGGTCGACAGCAGGTCTTCGGCGCGCTTGGCGCTGGCCGAGTTGACCAGGATCAGGCCTTGCTTGGGGGCGATGGCGGCGAAGATCATCGAGCGACGAATAAAGGCGCGCGGCAGGAAGGCCTGGATGATCTCGTCCTTGATCTGGTCGCGCTCCTTCTTATAGACCTTGCGCATCTGCTCGGCTTCGATCTCGTCGATCTTCTCTTTAACGGCATCGCGCACCACGCTGCCCGGCAGGATGCGTTCTTCTTTACGTGCGGCGATCAGCAGGAAGTCACCGCTGACATGCACCAGCGGTGCATCTTCACCTTTGCCGAACGGGGCGACGAAGCCATAGGTGGTCAACTCCTGGCTGGCGCAAGGGCGAGCCGGCTTGCTGGCCAGGGCGGTTTCCAGTGCCTCGGGGTCGAACGGGATGTCCTGGGTCAGGCGGTAGGTCAGCAGGTTTTTGAACCACATGGGGTGAATCTCTCCTCAACACATAAGGAGGGCATTAAACTCCGAGCGGACGCTTCAGGCCAAGCACCGCTAAGTCTTTGGAACGCCTGAAAAATTTTTTTAAAAAAGTGCTTGCCAGAGTGTTCGGTGCTCCGTAGAATGCGCGCCACACCGAGACGAAGGGTGATTAGCTCAGCTGGGAGAGCATCTGCCTTACAAGCAGAGGGTCGGCGGTTCGATCCCGTCATCACCCACCACTTCTCAGTGTATAGCGCAGCGGTAGTTCAGTCGGTTAGAATACCGGCCTGTCACGCCGGGGGTCGCGGGTTCGAGTCCCGTCCGCTGCGCCATATTCAGCTTCAGGGCCCACTGAACACCCTGAAGCAACAATGAAAGCGACCTTAGGGTCGCTTTTTTTGTTTCTGGAATTCGTCCAGAATCCACCAGTACGCTGGGACGCTACTGTTTTTCTCCGTGCCAGCCCCACTTCTGAGCAAGAGATCGAACATGCAGGATGCAAGCACTTCCCCGGCGCCAATGCTGGGTATCGACCTGGGTACCACCAACAGCCTGGTGGCAGTCTGGCAAGATGGCCGGGCCCAGCTGATTCCCAATGCCCTGGGCGACATGCTCACCCCTTCGGTGGTGAGCATCGATGAAGACGGCAGCATCCTGGTCGGCAAGGCCGCCCGCTCACGCCTGACCACTCATCCGCAGCGCACCGCCGCCGCCTTCAAGCGCTTCATGGGCAGCGAGAAAAAAATCAACCTCGGTGAGCAGGCCTTCAGCCCCGAAGAACTTTCGGCGCTGGTGCTTGGCGCCCTCAAGGCCGATGCCGAAGCCTTCCTCGGCTGCCCGATCAGCGAGGCGGTGATTTCCGTGCCGGCCTATTTCAGCGACGAGCAGCGTAAGCGCACCAGCTTTGCCGCCGAACTTGCCGGGCTAAAAGTCCAGCGCCTGATCAATGAACCGACTGCCGCCGCGATGGCCTACGGCCTGCACGAGCAGAAGTTCGAACGCACGCTGATCTTCGACCTCGGTGGCGGCACGTTTGACGTCACGGTGCTGGAATACGCGCTGCCGTTGATCGAGGTGCATGCCTCGACCGGCGACAACTTCCTCGGTGGCGAAGACTTTACCGCCGCCTTGCTCCAGGCCTGCCTGCAAGACTGGCAACTCAAACCTGCAATGCTTGCACCCCAGGCCCTGGCCAGCCTTGCCGATGCCATCGAGCAGCTCAAATGCAAGCTGGGCGCGGGCGAGCAGCACCTGAGCTGGAACGGTGACGGCATCAGCCGCCAGTGGTCGCTCGATGAAGCCCGCGCGCAGCAGATCTGGGCGCCGTTGCTGGCGCGCATTCGTGCACCGATCGAGCAGGCCCTGCGCGATGCCCGCCTGCGTGCCAGCGACCTTGACAGCTTGGTGCTGGTCGGTGGCGCCACGCGCATGCCGGTGATCCAGCAGATGGTCTCCACTCTGTTTGGCCGCCTGCCTTACCGCCACCTCGACCCGGACACCATTGTTGCCCTCGGTGCCGCCACCCAGGCGGCGTGCAAGGCGCGCGATTCGGCGATCGAAGAGTTGATCCTCACCGATGTCTGCCCCTACACCCTGGGTATCGCCGCGATGGATGGTGAATACCAGACCGAGATCTTTGCGCCGATCATCGACCGCAATACCGTGATCCCTACCTCACGGATCAAGCCGTTCTACAGCACCCACGTTGACCAGAAGGTGATCGGTATCCGCGTCTACCAAGGTGAACGGCCCTGGGTCGAAGACAATATCTTTGTCGACTCCTTCAAGATCCCGCTGACCCCGAACGGCAAGATCCAGCGCCTGGATGTGCGCTTTAGCTATGACATCAATGGCCTGCTGGAGGTCGATGTCACCTTGCCGGGCACCGGCGAGCAGTTCAGCCATGTGATTGATCGCAGCCCCACCGGGCTTGATGAAGCGGCGCGCCAAGCCAGCCATGAGCGCCTGGCCGGGCTGAAAATCCACCCGCGCGACGCCTTGCCCAACCGTACCTTGCTGGCGCGTCTGGAAAGGGCCTGGGCACAGAGCCTGGGGGCTGAACGTGATGCGATCGGTGACTGGCTCAACGAATTCAGCGCGATCCTTTCCGGCCAGGAGTCGAGCGAGATCGCCGGCGCTCGCCAGCGCCTCATCGAGGCGCTGGACGACATGCGTTACTGACCGTTGAGCCGCCGCAGGGCGGCTTGCAGGCCACCCTGCAGGTTGTCCTGGGGCTGATTGACGGGTGGCACGCCGTAACGGTTGGGCAGCGGTTCACCTGGCAGGAGCAACAGCACCAGCGGCAAGAAGTGCAGGAACGGGATCAGCATCACGAAGATGATCATCATCGGGATGCCCCGGCCAATATCGTGCAGGCGACGCAGTGTGGCGCTGCCGAGCAGGCCGACGAACAGCAGGCCGAAGAAGATCTGCTCAACCATGCTGCCGGACATCAGGGTCAGGATCGGCCCGAGAATGACACTACCGACTACTTGCACGGCATAGCCCTTGCGGCCCAGGCGGCTGCCCAGCTTCCACACATGGCTGGCCGGTACCGGCTGGCTGCCGGCATTGGCCAGTAACAGACGCTCGGACCACGACAGCAGGGCGGTCAGGGCTGCGCGAATCCCGGTGTCCATGCCCGGGTAATCCTTGCCCCGTTGCAATTCCTTGAGCACCTTGGCCCGCGGTACCCCGGCGCTGCCGTAACGCGCCAGGTCCTTGAGGGTATCGAGCATGCTGTAGAACAGCGTGCTGTTGATCAGCTCGTCTTCTTCAAGCACCTTGCGCGGCGGGCGCACCGGCTCGCCCTTGATCAGGCCGCTGCGAAACGGTTCGAACCAGGCTTCCGGACAGGTCATGGTGGAGATACGCCGCAGCAGGCTGCCGTGCTGTTCGGCACTCAGGCTCGGGTCATGATAGAGGACGCCGCACAGCACCATCAGGCCCAGCACGTCATCGTCAAAGGCCCGCGGGTCGTTTTCCAGGCAGGCGTACAGCTTCAGGTTGCTGGGCAGCTTGCTGCTGTCCAGGGCTTGCTGCACGGTGAGCAGACGCTCTCCGATAAACGCTTGCAATGGATCGTTGTCGTCCAGCCAGCCGAGCAGGCCGTCGGCGTTGCCTTGCTGTTGGCGCAGTTGCAGGAGCAACTGTTGCAGCCCGCTGAACGGATGCTCGGCCGGGTACGGCAGGCTGGCCAGCAGTTGCACCGGCGCCATCGCCAGCCAGCGCTCTGGCTGCTCGACCAGGGCAAGCATGTACAGGTTCTGCCGGTGCCAGGTCCACAGGCCGTCGTCGGCAGGCGGGCGCGGCAGTTCGATACCAGCTTCGGCGAGGTCCGAAAGCAGCTGCACGGCGAAGGGCGTCGGCATCAGGTTGGCCGGTTTGATCCGTGCGGTCAGTTTCGGCAGGGTGGCGGCCGGGTAGCTGCGCACCCGCCGTAGCCAGTCACGGGCGACCGCCAGGCCGCTGCCATCGCAGAGTACCTCGGGCAGTTGCGGCTGCGCCGAAGGGCTGTTGATGAAGGCGGTCAAGGCCAGGGCCAGCGGCGACTGCTCGAGCCAGCGCAACTGTTGCTCGGCCTGGTACTTGAAGCCTTCAATGATCAGCAGGTCCAGCGGGTCATCACCCAGCGGCTCGTCCAGGATCTGCCGCAGCAGGCCGCTGTCACCACGGTGCAGGGCCCAGGCGTGGCGGTACAGACGGTGCAGTTGGCGGTCCGGCTGGTCGTCGAGCAACCAGGCCAGCAGCGGCAGTTCGTCTTTGCCGTCCAGGCGCCATTTGATGAACTCGCCAGCGATACCCGGGTACTCGTCACGTGCGGCTTCGAACCAGCGAGTCAGGGTTTCCGGGCGTTGCGACGGGCTGCCCCAGATCTGCGCTGGATCGCTCAGGTCTTGCGGCCATGCGTGCACTGGCTCCAGGCGGTCCAGGGCTTGGATCAACAGTGGCAGGCGCTGCGGTTGATGCTGGGCGCACAGGTTGAGCAACCAGCGTCCGGCTTCCGGGTGCTGGTGTTCACGCCACAGGCGGGTCCAGCACTGGCGGGCGAGTTCTTCCTGATCGGTGTCGCTGGCCTGGCAGGCGAGCATGTACAGCAGGTCGATATCGTCCGGTGCCTGGCGTTGTTGCTCGGCGACCATGGTAAAGAAGGTCGGGCTGCCGATGCCGGCCTGGCACAGCTTGACCAGCAGGCTGTGGATATAGGCCTGGTCATCCGGCAAAGGCACGCAGGTGTGCAGGGTGACAAAGCTTTCGAACTCGAACAGCGGCCGGGTGTGGTAGAGGTAATCCAGGTTCCTGGCGAACCACAGGGCTTCAACCTGCGCCTCTGCCGACCAGTGCTTCATCACACGGGTGTCGAACGGGTCCGGCTCGCTGATGCGTTCGAGGAATTCGTCGGCCTGGCGCGGATCTTCCAGGCGCAGCACTTCGTTTTCCCAGCCCAGGTGACGGGCCATCAGTTGCGCGCAGGCGTGCGACAACGGGCCGGTTTCCATCAGCTTGTACATCAGGTGCCAGCTGATCTGCTCCTGGTCGCCCAGGGTCAGGGTGCTGAAGCCATCGATGAAGGCCTGCCAGGCTGGCGGGTCGAAGCGCAGGCGTGGGTCGGCGAGCAGCTTGGCGAAGTCGCTCATGGTCTGTTCGATCAGGGCATTGCGCGCAGGTCTGGGCTCGTCGTGCTCAGGGAACTCAGGGATCTCATCCTGCTCGTCGCGGGCCAGGCGCAGGGCGTGCTCGTAGGCTTCGCGCAGGGCCTGGAAACCTTGCGGATCGGTTTCCGGGTGGTGTTGCGGCAACAGCGCGCGGTACGCGCCGCGGATGACATCGGGGTCGTTGGTCGGCTCGATGCCCAGGCGAATCCAACAGCTCATGCCCAGCCTCCTTGCAGGGTGTCGGGGCGTTCCGGCAGGTTCAGCGGCAGGTCCCAGGGAATACTGGCGAAAAAGCCCAGGGCGTCATCGCTCAGGTTCATCATGATGCAGCGGTTCCAGTGCTCGCTGCCTTGGCGCTCCAGGCTCTGGGCCAGTTCTTCGTCGCTGGCGCTGGAGCAGTTCCATAGCGCCTTGCCAAACAGGTAGCCGGCCAGGTAGCGGTCCCAGCTGTTGTAGTAGTGCCGGGCACGCAGGGCCAGGCGGCCTTGCAGCCAGTGGCTTTCATCGATGGACAGGTAACCCTTGCGCAAGCCGGCACGTAGCAGGTAACCCATGCGCCCCAGGTCCCAGGCGCGCACGCCGCCCTGGCCGCAGTCGGCGAGGGTGCGCCGGGCGAACTCGTACTGGATGCACTTGCGCGGGGTCAGCGCTTCAAGCACCTGCGGCCATTCGCTGGGTAGGCGGCGCGCAGCTTGCCAGTAGGCGTCCTTGAGCTCCAGGGCGTGGCCGGTGTCGGCCATGCTGAGCATGTTCAGCAACTCCTGGCGATTGTTGATGCCCCACCATTTTTTCAGGTCGGTTTCATCTTCGTCGTAGGTCTCGAAGTAGGTCGCAGCGGTGTAGCTGGCGCCGTTGAGGGCGGCCATGGGGGCGGAAAGGGCGTACAGCCAGTGCTGCTCGATTTCTTCCATGAAAAACTCCGGGGCCGGTAGAGGAGTGTGCGGGTGCCGGCCGTAATGGCGCGGATTGTAGAGAGCCGCGCGGCGCGCGGCAAATGCCATGCAATGGTGCAAGCGGTCCCAATGCGGTGCAGCCTGCCAGCCGCGCTTGAACACCTGAGCTCCGCACAGCAAGGCCTGGTCGATTCTGGCGCGGCCCTTGCTACAGCTTGAGTATCCGGCAATCAACGCAGATTGCCCCGTTCACGACAAAGGCGCCGTGTTGCCCCGCTTGTTTGCACAAGCCGGGGCAGCAGGGCGCCTTTTTGTTTGCGCAATCAGGAGGTAGGCCGATGAGCAGCACCAGCGTGCGCAGTGTGTGCCCGTATTGTGGCGTCGGTTGTGGCATCGTCATGAGCGTCGAAGACGGGCGGGTGACCAAGGTCACTGGTGATAAGCAGCACCCCAGCAATTTTGGCCGCTTGTGCACCAAGGGCCTGACCGCTCATCAACCGCTGCGCGAGTCCGGGCGCATGGAGCATGCTTATGTGCGTGACCTGCGTCAGCGCGACCCGGTGCAGGGCGGCATCGATACCGCCATCGAGCAGGCAGCCCTGCGTTTGCGGGCGATTATCGATGAGCATGGGCCCGACGCCCTGGGTTTTTATGTCTCCGGGCAAATGTCCCTGGAGGCCCAGTACCTGATCAACAAGCTGGCCAAGGGCTTTGTCCGCAGCCGGCATATCGAGTCCAACTCGCGGTTGTGCATGGCCAGCGCCAGCAGCGGTTACAAACTGTCCCTGGGCGCCGACGGGCCGCCGGGCAGTTACCAGGACTTTGACCACGCCGAGGTGTTCCTGGTGATCGGCGCGAACATGGCCGACTGTCACCCGATCCTGTTTTTGCGCCTGCTCGACCGGCTCAAGGCCGGGGCCCGGCTGATCGTCGTCGACCCCAGGCAAAACGCTACTGCCGACAAGGCCGACCTGTTCTTGCAGATCAAGCCGGGCACCGACCTGGCGCTGCTCAATGGCCTGCTCCATCTGTTGCTGGAAAACGGCCAGTGCGACGCCGATTTCATCCAGCGCTACACCGAAGGCTGGGACGCCATGCCGGCTTTTCTAGCTGACTACACGCCGCAGCGGGTCGCCGCCATCACCGGCCTGCACGAAGCCGATATCCGCCAGGCTGCGCAGTGGATTGGCCGCGCGCCGCAGTGGATGAGCTGCTGGACCATGGGCCTGAACCAGAGCATCCATGGCACCTGGCAAACTAACGCCCTGTGCAACCTGCACCTGGCCACCGGCGCTATCTGCCGGCCGGGCAGCGGACCGTTCTCGCTGACCGGGCAGCCCAATGCCATGGGCGGGCGCGAAATGGGTTATATGGGCCCGGGTTTGCCTGGGCAGCGCTCGGCATTGGTGGCGGCAGACCGGGCGTTTGTCGAGCAGCTCTGGCAGATCCCAGCCGGCAGCCTGCGCAGCGAAGCCGGTGACGGTACCGTGGCGCTGTTCGGAAACCTGGCCAGTGGGCAGGTCAAAGCCTGCTGGATCATCTGCAGCAACCCGGTGGCCAGCGTCGCCAACCGCCAGCAGGTGATTGACGGCTTACAGGCGGCGCAACTGGTGATTGCCCAGGATGCTTTCCTCGACACCGAGACCAACCGCTACGCCGATATTCTGCTGCCGGCGGCACTGTGGGCCGAAGGCGAGGGCGTGATGGTCAACTCCGAGCGCAACCTGACCCTGATGAACCAGGCCGTCCAGGCGCCGGGCGAGAGCCTGCCCGACTGGCAGATCATCGCCCGCGTGGCCTGCGCCATGGGCTACGCCGAGGCTTTCAGCTACGCCAGTGCCGAGGCGGTGTTCGACGAGCTGCGCCAGGCCTGGAACCCGGCCACCGGTTACGACGTGCGCGGGGTCAGCTACACCCGCTTGCGCAAGGCGCCGCAGCAGTGGCCATGTGAGCCAGGACGCGCCGACGACCGCAGCCCGCTGCGCTATCGTAACGATGGCCGCAGCCAGGCCCTGCTGCGCGATGCGTACGGTGAGGCCCCGGCGATTGCCTTCCCCACCGACAGTGGCAAGGCGCGTTTTTTTGCCCGGCCGTGCCTGCCGGCCGCCGAACGACCAGATGCTGACTTCCCGCTGGTGCTCAACACTGGCCGGGTCCAGCACCAGTGGCACACCCTGACCAAGACCGGCAAGGTGGCGGCGCTGAACAAGCTTGACCCGGGGCCCTTCGTGGAAATTCACCCTGAAGATGCGCAACGCCTGGGCATCGTGGAGAAGGACCAAGTGCAGGTGCGCTCACGGCGCGGGCAGGCGCTGCTGCCGGCACTGATTACCACGCGAGTGCTGCCGGGCAACTGCTTTGCACCGTTTCACTGGAATGACGTCTATGGCGACCATTTGGCGATCAACGCGGTCACCAGCGACGCGGTCGATCCGCTGTCGCTGCAACCGGCCTTCAAGTATTGCACGGTAGCCTTGAGCCGAGTCGCAGGCGAGCGCATTGATGCCACCCAGCTCGACCATCAGCCCGTGTCGGTGCAGGACAAGCACCTGCTGCTGTGGGCCTCGCAAACCGGCAATGGCCAGGCCCTGGCCGAGCAGTGTGCCGAGCGCCTGCGCCAGGTCGGTTTGCCGGTGCATTTGAGCTGTATGCAAGACCTGGCCCTGGAACAACTGGACAGCCCCGCCAGCCTGCTGCTGATTGCCAGTACCTTTGGCGACGGTGATGCACCGGACAGCGGCGCGGCGTTCTGGCGCGGCCTGCATGGCGAGCATTCCCAACGCTGCGCCGGCTTGCCCTATGCGGTGCTGGCCCTGGGGGATTCCAGCTACGAGCAGTTTTGCGGTTTTGGTCGCAAGCTCGATCAGCGTCTGGCAGAACTGGGGGCCGAGCGCTTGCTTGAGCGGGTCGATTGCGAAGGCGACTTCAATGAGCCGGCCGGGCAATGGCTGCAGGCGTTGCTGGGCAAGCTGGGCCATGGTCAGTTGTTGCTTGAAGCACCAGTGCCAGTGCCAACTAACACCGGCTTCAGCAAAACCAGGCCGTTGGCAACCACCCTGGTCGGCAACCGCCTGCTCAACGGTCCCGGCGCGGTCAAGGAAACCCGCCAGTTGGTGTTCGACCTGGGCCAAAGCGGCTTCACTTACCAGGCCGGCGACGCCCTGGGTGTATGGCCGCGTAACTGCCCGGCACTGGTCGACGAACTGCTCACGGCGACCCGCTTCGATGGCAGCCGCAGCGTCAGCCTCAAGGGCCAGGCCGACATGCCGCTGGCCGATGCACTGCAGGAACATCTGGAGATCGCTCGTATCACCGCGCCGTTGCTCGAGGCCTTCGCGCTTGGCGATACACAGCTGCGCGAGTTGCTTGCGCCGCACAACAAGGCGGCGCTCAAGGCCTGGCTGTGGGGCAAGCAACTGATTGACCTGGTGCACCTGTGCAAGCCCCAACTGAGCCTGGATACCTGGCTGAGCCTGCTCAAGCCCTTGCAGCCACGGCTGTACTCGATCAGTTCGAGCCAGATGCTGCACCCGGATCAAGTCCACCTGACGGTTTCCACCGTGCGTTACAGCCAGCGCAAGGGCGTGTGCTCGACCTACCTGGCTGATCGCAGCGAGCCCGGCCGAGTAGACATTTTCACCCAGCCGACGTCCCACTTCCGCCTGCCTGGCGACAGCACTGCGCCAGTGATCATGGTCGGCCCGGGTACGGGGGTGGCGCCGTTCAGGGCGTTCCTTCAGGAGCGTCAGGCACAAGGGGCCACAGGGCGCAACTGGCTACTGTTCGGTGAGCAGCAAGCCGCCACCGATTTTTACTACCGCGACGAGCTGCTGGCCTGGCAGCGCGACGGTCACCTGACCCGTCTGGATACCGCGTTCTCTCGCGACCAGGCGCAGAAAATATACGTGCAGCAACGCATGCTCGAACAGGGTGCCGAGCTGTGGCGCTGGCTCGAAGAAGGTGGGCATTTTTACATCTGTGGTGATGCTGAACGCATGGCCAGGGATGTCGATGCGGCGCTCAAGCAGGTTGTGCATCAATACGGTGGCATGAGTGTGGAACGGGCCGAGGCCTATGTCGGCGAACTGAGCCGGGCCAAGCGCTACCTTCGCGACGTCTACTGACGTGCCCCATAAGGGGGAGCCCTGCACCAGCCTGGGTCGATATTGGCCAGGGTGAATACTGTGCAAGCCCCGGTTTAAAAGGCTTTGGCAGTTGGCACACTACCTGCTTTACAGAGTGACAACGTCCTCGCGGGTCAATGGCGATTCGCAACCGGGACTACAAAAACGACCAGGCAAAGGCGCCTGGAGCTTCGGCTCCAGGCGCCTTTTTTGTTTTTCGGGGTTGGCCCCCAGCAGCAAAGCCACCGTGAATGGCCTTGAGTGAGGATCGGGTATGAATGGGTTTACCAGCATCGCAACGCGGCAACAGCTGATCATCATCGGCAACGGCATGGTCGGTCATCACTGCATCGAGCAACTGATCGAACGTGCAGCCCTGGGCCGCTTCGAGGTGCGTGTATTCGGTGAGGAGCGCCAGCGCGCCTATGACCGCGTGCACCTGTCGGAGTATTTCACCGGCAGTGATGCCGAAGCGTTGGCGCTGGGCGAGGCCAATTTGTATGCCGGGCACGGTATTCACCTGCACCTGGGCGAGCCGGTGCTGGAGATTGATCGCAAGCGTTGTGAGGTGGTCACTGCCGCCGGGCGCTACCCCTACGATCAGCTGGTTCTGGCGACTGGCTCCTATCCGTTCGTGCCGCCGATCGAAGGCTCGCACGGCGCGGCGCGCCTGGTCTATCGCACCCTCGATGATCTCGATGCCATTCGCGCCGCCGCCAGCGGTGCCCGTCGTGGCGTGGTGGTCGGTGGTGGCCTGCTGGGCCTGGAGGCGGCCAATGCCTTGAAGTCGCTGGGCCTGCAAGCCCACGTGGTGGAGTTCGCCCCACGCCTGATGCCGGTGCAACTGGATGCGGAGGGCGGCGCGGCCTTGCGCGCACAGATCGAAGCCCTGGGGGTTGGCGTGCACCTGGCGCGGGCGACCCAATCGATCGTTGCCGGTGAGGCGTATCGCTACCGGATGAACTTCGACGGTGGCGAGTTTCTCGAGACCGACCTGATCGTGTTCTCCGCCGGTATCCGCCCGCAGGATGCCCTGGGCCGCAGCAGTGGCCTGGAAGTCGCGCCGCGCGGCGGGGTGGTGATCGACAGTGGCTGTCGCAGCAGCGACCCACGCATCTTTGCCATCGGCGAATGCGCGTCCTGGAATGGCAGTGTCTTCGGCCTGGTCGCACCGGGCTACAGCATGGCGCGCAACGTGGCGGCGGCGCTGGCCGGTGAAGACGCGGGCAGTTTCACCGGTGCCGACATGTCGACCAAGCTCAAGCTGCTGGGCGTTGATGTCGGCTCCATTGGTGATGCCCATGGCGCCACGCCGGGTGCGCGCAGCTATCGCTTTATCGACGAAGCAGCGTCGGCCTACCGCCGCCTGGTGGTCGATGCCAGCGGCAAACGGGTGATCGGCGCGGTGCTGGTCGGCGACAACAGCTATTACGACACCCTGCTGCAGTACGTGCAGAACGCCATTGCCTTGCCCGCCGATCCGGCCGCGCTGATCCTGCCGCAATCGGCCGGGGCGCCGGCGTTGGGCGCCGATGCCTTGCCCGCCAGCGCGACCATTTGCTCGTGCCACAACGTCAGCAAGGGCGCGATCTGCGCGGCCATCGACAGCGGTTGCGGCGAGCTTGCCGAGCTCAAGCAGCAGACCAAGGCCTGCACAGGTTGCGGCGGGTGTGCGGCGTTGCTCAAGCAAGTCTTCGAACACGAACTGATCGCCCGTGGTGTCAGCGTCGACAAGAGCCTGTGCGAACACTTCGCCTACACCCGTCAGGAGTTGTACGCCCTGGTGCAGGTCGAAGGCATTGTCAGCTTCGACGAAATGCTGGCCAGGCACGGTCGTGGCCATGTCGGCTGCGACATCTGCAAACCCACGGTCGGCTCGATCCTAGCCTCGTGCTGGAACCAGCCGATCATGGAGCCGTCGCTGGTACCGCTGCAGGACACCAACGACACCTTCATGGCCAATATGCAGAAAAACGGCACCTACTCGGTGGTGCCGCGGATTCCCGGCGGCGAGATCACCCCCGAGAAACTGATCGTCATTGGCGAAGTGGCGAAAAAGTACGACCTCTACACCAAGATCACCGGTGGCCAGCGCATCGACCTGTTCGGCGCCCAGTTGCATGAACTGCCCGAGATCTGGGCCGAGCTGATTGCCGCAGGCTTCGAGACCGGCCACGCCTACGGCAAATCGACACGCACGGTGAAATCCTGCGTCGGCAGCACCTGGTGCCGCTACGGCGTGCAGGACAGCGTGGGCATGGCCCTGACCCTGGAAGACCGCTACAAGGGCCTGCGTTCGCCGCACAAGCTCAAGTTCGCGGTGTCCGGCTGTACCCGCGAATGCGCCGAGGCGCAAAGCAAGGACATCGGCGTGATCGCCACCGAGAAGGGCTGGAACCTGTACATCTGCGGCAACGGCGGCATGCGCCCGCGGCATGCCGAACTGTTCGCAACCGACCTGGACGATGCCAGCCTGATCCGCATCATCGATCGCGTGCTGATGTTCTACATCCGCACCGCCGACAAACTGCAGCGCACCTCGGTGTGGCGTGAAAGCCTGGAGGGCGGGCTGGACTACCTCAAGCAAGTGGTCCTCGACGACAGCCTGGGCCTGGGGGCAGAGCTGGAAGCACAGATGCAACTGGTGGTCGATCGCTATGAATGCGAGTGGGCCAACGCCCTGAAAGACCCCGACAAGCTCAAGCGCTTTCGCACCTTCGTCAACGACCAGCGCCCGGATCCGGGTGTGCACTTTGTCCGCGAGCGCGGCCAGCGCCGGCCCATTGCTGCTGGTGAACTTCACCTGATCCCGACCACCGAGGAGGTGCTCTGATGAGCCAGTCCAACGCTGCAGTAGCTGTTCAGGCGCAACAATGGCAGACGGTCTGCACCCGCGCCGATCTGGTCGCCCAGTCCGGGGTGGTGGTGTGGTTCGATGACCGTCAGGTGGCGCTGTTCTACCTGCCCGGGCAGCCCACGCCTGTGTTTGCCGTGGATAACCATGACCCCAGGTCCGGGGCCAATGTGATTGGTCGCGGGCTGATCGGCGAGCTCAAGGGCGAGCTGGTAGTGGCGGCGCCGTTGTACAAGCAGCATTTCTGTTTGCACGATGGGCGTTGCCTGGAGGACCCGCAGCAGGCGCTGCAGGTGTGGCCGGTGCGGATCAGTGGTGAGCAGGTGGAGTTGGGGTGGGGTGGAGTGGGAGCGGGCTTGCCCCGCGATGCGAGGTGACTGGCTGAATGCTATCGCGGGGCAAGTCGGGGCGCCGCATCGCCGCTCCCACCCACCCGAACTGCGATAAACTCGCGCAATGAACCTCGATACCCGGATCAAATTCCGTCACCTGCTGTGCTTTCTCGAAATTGCCCGCCAGGGCAGTTTCGCTAAGGCTGCCGATGCCATGGCGATCAGTCAGCCGGCCATCTCCAAAACCCTCAAGGAACTCGAAGACCTGCTGCAGACACGGCTGTTCGAGCGTAGCAAGCAGGGCGTCGAGCTGACCCCGGCCGGGGTGCGTTTCATGCGCTACGCCGGCCCCAGTGTGCAGGCGTTGCGTGAAGGAGTGAGTACGCTGCGCGGTGAAGAGCACGCGCCGCCCCAGGTGCGCGTTGGCGTGCTGTCGACCGTCGAAAGCCTGCTGATGCCCGAAGTGCTATGCCGCTTGCACCAGCGCCATGCGGCCCTGGTGGTCAGCGTCGCTACCGGCCCCAGTGCACACCTGCTGGGGCAGTTGCACGTGGGTGAGCTGGACCTGGTGATCGGGCGCATGACCGACAGCCCGCAGATCCAGGGGTTGCTGTTCGAGCACCTGTACAGCGAGTCGATGTCGCTGGTGGTGCGCCCGGGTCACCCCTTGCTCGGCCGTCAGCCGATCGAGCGCAGCCAGGTCGGGCGCTACCCGCTGGTGTTGCCATTGGCCGGCACGACCATCCGCAAGCACGCCGACAGCCTGTTCGTGCAGTGCGCGATCGAGCAACCTGCGCAACGCCTGGAAACCCTGTCGCCGGCCCTCAGCCGCCGTTATGTGCAGGGCAGCGATGCGCTCTGGGTCGCACCGCGCGATGCAGTGCGGGTCGATCTCAGCCGCGGCGAACTGTGCGAGCTGGACCTGGGTGTCAGCGAGCCGGGCGGCTCGGTCGGCATATGCAGCAACGCCGCCTTGCCCCTGGCTTTGCCGGCGCAATGGCTGTGCGAGGTTTTGCGCGAAGTCGCGGCGCAGTACCGAGACGGCCACTACCCTTGAGTGCCCGCTGACAACAGCGCGTTGATTTCTTGCAGGCCGGCATCGCCGAGGCTGCCGCTGGCGGCCAGCAGCTTGAGCTGGGCCAGTACGATTGAATAAC
Source organism: Pseudomonas rubra (assembly GCF_028656935.1). Lineage (GTDB taxonomy): Bacteria > Pseudomonadota > Gammaproteobacteria > Pseudomonadales > Pseudomonadaceae > Aquipseudomonas > Aquipseudomonas rubra. The sequence continues at coordinate 85,917 of NZ_JAMDGZ010000015.1, read as the reverse complement.
GCTGTTCGGCCAGTTGCTGCTCGGTCTGGGTCACCTGCTGCTCGGCGTCCAGCACATCGGCACTGATCCGGGCGCCGGCCTCGAAGGCGCGGGTGGTCGAGCTCAGGTTGCTCTGGCTTGAACGCAGTGCCTGTTGCAGCGCCGTGTACTGGCTGATGCCGTTGGTCAGGGTCAAGTAGGCCTGGCGCGCCAACAGGTCGGCCTCGCGGCGCGCGTCCTCGACTTCATCCAGGGCTACTGCGTGCAAGGCGCGGGCTTCGCGGGTACGGCTGGTGGTGCCGCCACCGGCGTACAACGGCAGGCTGAGCTGCACGCCGACCACCGTCTGGGTGTACTTTTCTTCGGGCAGGGTGACGTCGTACAGGCTGCCGCCCACCGAGGCAAAGCGCCCGTGAGCGGCCACCAGGTCGAGCGTGGGCAGATGCCCGGCCTGCTGCCTGTCGATTTCCTTTTCTGCCACCAGGCGCTTGATCTGCGCCGCCTGGACCTTGAGGTTGTGTTGTTGCGCCTGCTCGGCCCAGGTGTCGATCAGCGACGGTTGCGGGCCTTCGAAGCGCACCTGGGGGGCGAGCCGGGCCAGCGACGCCGGTGTGCTGCCGGTCAACTGCGCCAGGGTTTGCTGGTGCAACTGCACGGCGTTGTGCGCAGCCATCTGCCGGGCATAGGCCAGGTCGTAGCGGGCCTGGATGCGTTGCACCTCGCTTTCGGTACCGGATCCAGCCTGGTAGAAGCGTTCAGCCTTGCTGCGTTGCTCCTGCAGGGTGCGCACCTGCTGGCGGCTGGTGGCGAGCAGGTCTTCGCCCAGCAGCAGGTCGAAGTAGGCGGCGGCGACCCGCAGCATCAGGTCCTGGCGGGCGACCTGCAGGCTGATCTCGCCGGCCAGTACCAGGGCTTTGCTCTGCTCATGGCCGATCACGTTCTGCCATCGCAGCAGCGGCTGGATCAGCACCAGTGCGTAGGCATTGGAGTTGTCGCGGTTGCGTGTGGTCGCGCCACTGTCTTCGCGATCAACCCAGGCGGCGCCCCCTTCAAGTGACAGGTTGGGCAACAGCAGGGCACGGCCCTGGGGTTCTTTCTCGTTGCTGGCACGTTGCTGTTCGAGGGCTGCGGCGTATTTCATGTCATGGGCCAGGGCGTTGCGGTAGAGCTGGTAGAGGTCATCAGCCCGGGTCAGTTGGCTGCTGCCGAGCAGTACCAGGGCCATCAGGCTTGCGAGGATTGGCGAGCGTCGTTCGAGCACGGCAAGGCTTCCTGTTCTGGTTGAGCGATTCGTTTGGGGTTGCGCATCAGCAGGACCATCGGCACACCGATCAGCATCACCGCGCCGAGCAGGCCGAAGAGCATGCTGAAACCGAGCATCTGCGCCTGGGTGTGGGTTTCGCGCAGCGCCAGCAGCAGGGGATCGAACTGTGCATTGGCGCTATCGAGAGACGGTGCTTGCCAGCCACTGTGGCTGCCCAGTCGCGCTTCGCTGACCTGCTCCGACAGTTGCCGGTAGCGTGCCCAGGACCAGCGCCCGAGCAAGCTGGCGGCGATGGCGATGCCGACACTGCCGCCCAACTGACGCATCAGGTTGAGCACGCCTGAGCCCACAGCCAGCAGTGCCGGTGGCAGTGGCCGCATGGCCAGGTTGGTCAGCGGCACGAAGATCATGCCCAGGCCCAGCCCACGGATGATCAGCGGCCAGTACAGGCTGTCGGGGGTGCTCTGCAGGGTGAACTGGGTGTGCAGGTACATCGCATAGCCGTAAATCAGGATGCCGATGCTGACGAACAGCCGCTCATCAATCTTGTTTTCCTGAGACAGCTTGCCGATCACCAGGGTGCTTACGGCGCTGGCCAGGGCCCCGGGGAAAATCACCATGCCGCTCTGGTACGCGCTTTGCTCCAATAGCGTCTGCAGCAGCAAGGGCACCATGAACAGCGTGCTGTACAAGCCGAAGCCAACGCAAAAGGCACAGATCGAACCCAGGAGGAACTCGCGGTTGCGAAACAGCGCCATGTTGACGATGGGGGTGGCCACGCGCTGTTCCCAGTAGAAGAACGCCAGCAGGCTGAAGCTGCCCAGTAGCAGGCAGGCGAGGGTCAGGTCCGACTCCAGCCAGTCCCAGTGTTCGCCACGCTCGAGCATGATCTGCAGGCTGCCTACGCCCAGGGCGAGCAGGGCGAAGCCGATGTAGTCGATGCTTTGTGGGCGTTTCTCGTTGATCGAGTCATGCACGCAGAGCCACGACAGAAGGATCGCCACAGCGCCGATCGGCAGGTTGATCAGAAATATCCAGTGCCAGGAGAATTCATCAATCAGGTAACCGCCCACCGAGGGCCCAAGGGTCGGTCCCATCATTACCCCGACCCCGTACAGGGCCAGGCCAGTGCTGACCTTTTCCTTGGGGAACACGTCGTAGATGATCGCCTGGGAGATACCCAGCAAGCCACCGCCGGCCAGGCCCTGGATGATCCGCATGGCTACCAGTTGCCAGAGCTCGCTGGACATCGCGCAGCCCAGCGAGGCGAGCACGAACAGGGCCGAGGACACCAGGTAGTAGTTGCGCCGGCCGAACCAGGCCGACAGCCAGCCGCTGGCCGGGAGGATCACCACGTTGGCGACGATGTAGCCGGTCGAGACCCAGGAGATTTCATCCACCGAGGCGCCAAAATTGCCCATCAGGCTGGGAATGGCGACGTTGACGATGGTGACGTCAAGTAACTCCATCATCGAGATCAAGGTCACGCTGAAGGCGACCAGCCAGGGCGACTTCATAACCTGTGCTCATCAGCGGTGTCGACCTCGACCAGTGCGCTCATGCCCTGGCGCAGGGCGGCTTGGTATGGCTGGGCAACCTGCTCCAGCTCGATCCGCGCCTGCAGGCGCTGGACCACTTTAGTGAAGTTGCCGCTGGCGTTTTCCTGCGGCAGCAATGAGAAGCGTGAACCGGTGGCCGGCACCAGGCTTTGTACACGGCCCAGGAACACCGTATCGGGGAACGCGTCGAGGGTGATACGTGCAGGCTGGCCAACCCGTACCCGGCCGATCTGGGTCTCCTTGAAATTGGCCACCACCCACAACTGCTCGGTGGCGACCAGGCTCAACAACTTCTGCCCTGCGACCACGAACTGCCCGGGCTCGACGTGCTTGTCGGCCACAATGCCGCTTAGCGGTGCGTGCAGACGGGTGTCCTGCAAGCGAATCCGCGACAGCTCAAGGTCAGCCTGGGCAGCCTCGATGCGAAAGTTTTCCAGGTTCAGCGCAGCCTGCTGCGCCAGGCTGCCCTGGGCTGCGGCCCGGGCGTTGTTGCGGGCGCCTTGCAACTGATGGCCAAGGGCGGCGAAACGGGCCTTGGCCGCTTCCAGTTCCTGGTGGCTGAGCACCCCCTGCACGGCCAGGCGCTGGGCGCGCTGGTAGTCGCTGCGGGCTTGTTCGAGGCCGGCCGCGAGCTGGCCGATGGTCGCGGCGGCGGCCTGGCTGTTGGCCGCGGCGCTGCGTGCCTGGCTATCCAGCAGCCCGGGTGCGCCCTGGCTGCCGGTGGCCGCCCGCAGCCCGTCCAAAGCCGCCTGGGCCTTGTGGCTTTGCTGCAGGTATTCGTCATCGCGCAGTTGCAGCAACAAGTCGCCGCTGGCCACCGCGCTGTTGTGCTGCACCGGCACGTTGACAACGGTGCCCGAGAGCCTGGCGCGGATGGGTACGATGATGCCTTCGACCTCGGCGTTATCGGTGCTGACGTACTGCCGGGCGTATTCCCAGCGTTGCCAGCCGAGCAGCGCCAGGCCGCCTATGACGGCGCTACAGACCGCCAGTTTCAAGTAGTTAGGCTTGCCCATGAACGGTGCCCCAAATGATCAAGAGGGGCCGAGCATGGCGATTGCAGGCAATCAGGTATTGAACGAATCGCTTGTGCGCGTCAGCACCGCCGCAGCTTGCGCGGGAGACAGACCGAGCATGCGCCGCATCATTCGGCTCAGGTGTGCCTGGTCGGCAAAACCGCCGTCCAGGGCGGCTTCACTCAAGCTGTGGCCGGCGGCCAGGGCGTGCCCGGCGCGCACAAGCTTGCGCCAGATGATCCATTGCGACAGCGGCACGCCCATGTCGCGAGTGGCCACGTGGCGCAGGCGCGGGCTGGACAGCCCGACTGCTTCGGCAGCGCGCGCGACCGCACCGCTGCCGTCGCAATCCTCGCGCAACAAGGACAAGGCGCAGGCCAGGCGCGGGTCGAAATCGGCTGCGCTGCCAAGGGTGCGGTTGAGCGCTGTTACGGTCTGTTCGATGCTGCGTTGCTGGGCAAAACAGTCGACGATCGCCTGGCTGGCCATGGCGCTGCCATTGAGAGGCAACTGGGCGTTGAGTGCACGCCCCAGAGGGGACTCGGGGTAGATGAACAAAAATGCCAGCGGCTGTGCTTGTCGAACTGAGCGGTGTTTGACGAAGGGCCCGATGATGACGCCGGCGCCCTGCAGGCTGTGCTGCTCGAATTCGACCTGCACCGGGCCGTGAATGCCGACGCACAGCTGGATGGCCACATGGCTGTGGGCCGAGGAATCCTCGCTGTGGCCCACGTAGCCGAACCAGTAGTCGCTGAAGGTGACCCTGCCGTCCCACATTGCTGCTGTCCTTGCCGCTGCTTCGCTGTCGGGGATGATAACCGCCTACTGAGTTGCATCGATACAAACTGCTACAAAACCTCATCGACGGATTTGCCCAAGCGCCTGCTCCCGTCAATACTGGCCACTGGCTGCAGTGGAGGATGAAGAAGGTTTAATCTGGCTGAACTTATCCGGGTTTTCTTGCTCTCATGCCGGTAGCCATTGGTCGTGGCCGCCTGATAAGCTCGCGGCTTTACTCGATTGCCCTATTGGCGCATGAACAAGGAAATAGCATGAAACAGCATCGGTTGGCGGCTGCGGTTGCCCTGGTTAGCCTGGTACTGGCGGGTTGCGATTCGCAGACCAGCGTCGAGCTGAAGACCCCGGCACAAAAAGCCTCCTACGGTATTGGCCTGAACATGGGCAAGAGCCTGGCTCAGGAAGGCATGGACGACCTTGATTCGAAAGCTGTCGCTCAAGGTATCGAAGATGCTGTCGGCAAGAAAGAACAGAAGATCAAGGACGAAGAGCTGGTTGAAGCCTTCGCCGCCTTGCAGAAGCGCGCTGAAGAGCGCCTGGTCAAGATGAGCGAAGAGTCGGCCGCTTCGGGCAAGAAGTTCCTTGAAGAAAACGGCAAGAAGGCTGGCGTGGTCACCACCGCTTCGGGCCTGCAGTACGAAGTGATCAAGAAGGCCGACGGCGCCCAGCCAAAGCCGACTGACGTGGTCACCGTCCACTACGAAGGCAAGCTGGTCGATGGCAAGGTCTTCGACAGCTCCGTCGAGCGTGGCAGCCCGATCGACCTGCCGGTCAGCGGCGTGATCCCGGGTTGGGTCGAAGGCCTGCAACTGATGCACGTGGGTGAGAAGTACAAGCTGTACATCCCGTCCGACCTGGCCTACGGCGCCCAAAGCCCGAGCCCGATGATCCCGGCTAACTCGGTGCTGGTGTTCGAGCTCGAACTGCTGGGTATCAAGGACCAGGCCAAGGCTGATGCCGATCCTGCTGCCGAGTAAGGCTGGCTGATCCCTGCAACGCCCCGTCTCGACGGGGCGTTGTTGTTTATGGCTGTGAGCGAACCCTGATCGCCAGGCAAGGTCTGAAAAACTGCGTGGCGATGAATCAGGGCGCAACAGACAAAACGTTTGCGCAATTGAAACAGGTGTGTAAAAAACGCCCGATTTAACCCGGACCCTTGCCGGGCGGGCGCCTTGAGCCTGAAACTGAGCTCTGTTCACAAGGTTATCCACAATTATTGTGGATAACCTTCCTTGGCACTGGCCCTGGAGGCCGTATGAAAGCACCGTGGAATTTCGCTCGATTTCTGCCATTGGCCGAGCGTCTGCTCAGTCGTGGGCGCCTGCCGGCGCTGATTTTTGCCGTGGCGCGCAAAGGCCCACGGCTGGGCAAACTGCGCGAGGATGTGCGCCTGATGCAGGCCCTGTGCCTGGCCTGGTGGCGCGGCGAGTACCGAACCATCAGCACTAAGGCGCTGATCACCGTGGTGGCGGGGCTGCTGTATTTTGTCAGCCCGCTGGACGCGATTCCCGACTGGTTGTTGGGCGTGGGCTTGCTCGATGACATCGCCGTGCTGGCCTGGGTGATGAAAGCCGTGTCCGATGAACTGGTGGCTTTCAGCGCCTGGCGCAGCCGTCAGGCACCGGAAAAACTGCGGGTGGTCGAGCGCCTGCCCGACACCCCTGAAGCCCTGCGTCTGGAACAGGAAAAAAGCTGATCACATCGTCCCCCTGCACACCCTGGTTGGCTGGTAATATAATTGGCATAAGGATTATGCCTACCGATTACATATCGTAATCCTACAAGGGGGTTGTAATGGGTATTCAGGTCATCAGCCGAGACGGTCAACCCGAGTACGCGGTTGTTCCCTGGGAGCAGTACCAGGCCTTGCTTAAGGCTGCCGGGCAAGGCGAACCGGTTGCCGTCGCAAACACAGTCTCCAGTGCCCCGGACATCGCCAGCTTGCCGCCTTTTAGCGAGCTTACGCGTTTGCGCGAGGGCAAGGGCCTGGCGCCGGAGCAGTTGGCGCGCAGTGTCGGTATCAGTCCGGTGTACCTGGCACTGATCGAAAACGGTGAACGCCAGCCGGATGCCGCGATCCGCCGCAGCCTGGCCTGGGAGCTGGGAGTGGTTGGCTGGAGCGAGCCGTCGTGAGCGTGCGCATCAGCCGCCAGCACTGGGATGGCCTGCTCGGCGAGCTGGACGTTGCCCGCCGCCAGCGCCACTTGCTGACCTATCGCGCGCTGCTTGAGCGCCTGCAATTGCCCAGCCCAGCCATGCAGACCCTGACCGCAGCCCTGGAGCACCTGGCGGCGCTGGACGCCCGCGCCGAGCAGCCTCTGCGCAGTTCACTGGTGATCAGCCAGGGTGCCAGCCGTTTGCCGCGTACCGGCTTCTTCGAATGCGTCGAGCGCCTGGGGCGTTTTTCCGGCCCGTCCGACGGCATGGCCGCGGCGTCCTGGCATGCCTCAGAAGTGGTGCGGGTGTTCGAGTACAGCTACCCCGAACACGAAGAAGCCTGAGCGGCGGGCGCAGTATCGATCAGGTACAGGCTGTGCCCAGGCACATCCTTGGCCTGATGCTTGGCCTGTGACGCCAGTTCGGCCAGCCGCCCGGCATCGAGCCCGGCGCAGGCCTGCGGGTGCAAACGCACCACGCCGATCGACAGCGACAACAGGGCAAACGTCTGGCGCTGACCCTGGCGGTCGCTGGCAATGAAACACCCTGCCTGCAAGTGTTCGGCACGGTAGAAGCGTCGGCACTGCTTCTGAAAGTCTTCCAGCAACAGCTGCAGACGCTGTTGCCAATCCTCCGACCCCAGCACCAGCATGAAATCGTCGCCGCCGATGTGGCCGACGAAATCCCGGCTGGAGTCGACCCGTTCGTTCAGGCACTGGGCCAGGCATAGCAGCACTTCATCGCCGCGGGCATAACCGTAGATATCGTTGAATGGCTTGAAGCTGTCGATGTCCACGTAGCAGATCGTTGCCGCCCGCTGCTGTTGCAACAGGCGGGTCAGGCACTGCTGGATCGGCACGTTGCCCGGCAGCAGGGTCAGCGGGTTGGCGTAGCGGGCTTGCTGGATCTTCTGCTCGGTGATCAGCTTGAGCACGTCGATCACCCGCCCCAGGCCCAGGTAGCAGCCGTTGTGGGTGATGATGAAATCCTCTTCGATGCGCTGCCGGGCGCGGCTGGTGAGCAGGCGGCTGACCTGTTGCAGTGACTGGCCCAGGTCCACCGCGAGAAAATCATCGCTCATCAAGCGGCTGATCGGCTTGCGTGCGAACAGTTCGGTGGCAAACGGCTTGAGCAGGGCATCGGAGAGCGAATGGCGATGAACGATGCCGCACGGTTGCCGGGCTTGATCGAGCACCGCCAGGGAGTTGAGATTGGCCTGGCTGCGGAACAGTTCGAGCACCTGCGGCGTAGGGGCGTCGCGGTTCACGGCAGGTTGCTCGATCAGCAGGGCGGCAAGGGTGGTGCTGTCTTCATTGAGGCTCTGCAGCACCTGTGGCGGCTGCCCAAGCAGGCCCTGCACCTCCCGCGTCGCCAGTTCCTGCGGGCGGCCGAGCAAGTAGCCCTGGACCAGGTCGACGCCCATCTCGGTCAGCACCTTGAGCTCTTCGGCCAGCTCGATACCTTCGGCAATCACCTGGGCGCGCGACGCCCGGGCGATCTGCAGGATCGAGCCGACGAACTCGCGCTTGAGCCCATCCAGGTGAATGCCATCGATGAAGTGACGGTCGATCTTGACGTAGTCAGGGCGCAGCTCCGACCACAGGCGCAGGCTCGAATAGCCAGCACCCAGGTCGTCGAGGGCGATGGAAAAGCCCATGTCGCGGTAATGGTGCAGGGCGTTGAACAGCAGTTGGAAGTCGTCGGTCGGCGTCTGTTCGGTGAGTTCGATCACGACTCGGCTGGGCGGCACACCAAGCTCGTGGAGCATCTTCAGGGTGCGCCCGGACTGATAGTGCGGCTCAAGCAGGGATTCGGGCGAGACGTTGAGGAACAGCTTGCCTGCCAGGTTCTGCTGGCTGAAGCGCCGGCAGGCGCTCTCGCGACAGGCTGCTTCCAGCTCGGTCAGGCGCCCGGCCTGGCGGGCCACGGCAAACAGGTTGAGCGGCGAGTGCAGGGGGCTGTTGGAAGGGCCGCGGCTCAACGCCTCGTAGCCGAAGATGCGCCGTTCGGACAGGCAGACGATGGGTTGGAACAGGCTGTGCAAGCCGCTTTGAGCCAGGATGGTGCTCAACGCGCTGAGCTGTTCGTTGACGGTCATGGCAGGGCTACCTTGAAAAAAAGGGGCTGAGCACTTGCGGCGCTCAGCCCCTTATTTCACGACAGTCTGATGACTATTTGATGACGCAATGATGCGCGGTCACATTATTTTGCCGTCACCGTTTTACGGGTTGTTCCTGGCCACCTGCGAATTCAGGCCCAGGTAATCCAGCAGGATCAGCCCGGACTCCTTCAGGTAGGCGTCGTCTTCGGGCTTGGTGTCATCCGGCTCCACCGGCAGCGCGTCTTCGTCTTCCTTCTTCAGTTCCTTGAGCGGCTCTTCGCCCTTGGCCTTGCGTCGGGTGTTCTCCAGCGCCAGTTGCTTGCTTTCGATGTCGGCATGCTGGGCACGACGGTCGGCTTCATTGAGGCTGACAGTCTTCTCGTTCATCAGCTTCTGGGTCAGCGCCAGGCGGTCGCGGATGTACACGAACTCCGGATCCTTGGCCGTACGGGTGTCGTGACGGGCCTTGAGCTGGGCCAGGAACGGCTTGAACGGGTCGACCGCAGGCTTGATCGCCGGGCGGATGGTGTCCCACGGCATGGCTTCAGGCAGGGCGCTTTCGCCGATTTCCTTGGTGTCGATGATTGAGGGGTAATCGATGTCCGGCAGCACGCCCTGGTGCTGGGTGCTCTGTCCGGATACCCGGTAGAACTTGGCCAGGGTCAGCTTCAGTTCGCCATGATTGAGCGGCTGAATGGTCTGCACGGTGCCTTTGCCGAAGGTCTGCCCGCCGAGGATCAGCGCACGATGATAGTCCTGCATGGCGCCAGCGAAAATCTCCGAGGCCGAGGCGGACAGGCGGTTGACCACCAGGGCCAGCGGACCTTTGTAGAAAGCGCCGCTGTTTTCGTCTTCGAGCACGTCGACGCGGCCGTCGCTGTTGCGCACCAGCACCGTCGGGCCCTTGTCGATGAACAGGCTGGTCAGCTCGGTGGCTTCCTGCAGCGAGCCGCCGCCGTTGTTGCGCAGGTCGATGACCACGCCGTCGACTTTTTCCTTCTGCAGTTCGGTGAGCAGTTTCTTCACATCGCGGGTGGTGCTCTTGTACTCCGGATCGCCGGCACGGAAGGCCTTGAAGTCCAGGTAGAAGGCCGGGATCTCGATGATCCCGAGCTTGTAGTCGCGCCCGTCCTGCTTGAGCTTGAGCACCGACTTTTTCGCCGCCTGCTCTTCGAGTTTCACTGCCTCACGGGTGATCGGCACGATCTTGGTGGTCTGGTCGTTTGGCGCGTTGCTGGCCGGGATGATTTCCAGGCGCACCACCGAGCCTTTCGGCCCGCGGATCAGCTTGACCACTTCATCCAGGCGCCAGCCGATCACATCGACCATTTCCTTGTTGCCCTGGGCCACGCCGATGATCTTGTCGGCCGGCGCCACCAGCTTGGTCTTGGCGGCAGGGCCGGCCGGCACCAGGCGCACGATCTTGACCTGGTCGTTGTCGCTTTGCAGCACGGCGCCGATACCTTCGAGCGACAGGCTCATGTTGATATCGAAGTTTTCCGCGTTGTCGGGCGACAGGTAATTGGTGTGCGGGTCGTAAGATTGGGCAAAGGTGTTGATGTAGGCCTGGAAGATGTCTTCGGCGCGGGTCTGGTCCAGGCGTGTGAGCTGATTCTTGTAGCGCTTGGTCAGCAGTTCCTGGATCGCCTTGGGCTCTTTGCCGGCGATCTTCAGGCGCAGCACTTCATCCTTGACGCGTTTGCGCCAGAGGTCGTCGAGCTCGGCCTGGTTCTTCATCCACGGCGCGTCCTTGCGGTCGATCAGCAAGGTCTCCTTGGTGGTGAAGTCGAAGTTGTCGACGCCTTTGCCCAGTTCAGCCAGGGCGAAGTCCAGACGCGATTTGACCCGGTCCAGGTAGCGCTTGTAGATGGTGAAGCCAGGGTCGAGATTACCGCTCTTGAGGAAATCGTCGAACTGGGTCTTCCACTTATCGAACTCGGCGATATCGCTGGCCAGGAAATAGCTGCGCGCAGGGTCGAGGAGTTTCAGGTAGCTGTCGTAGATGATCACCGAGCGCGCATCATTGAGCGGCGGCTTGCTGTAGTGGTGGCGCTTGAGCAGCTCGACCACGTTGAGGCTGGCGACCACTTCGTCGCGGTCAGGCTGGAGTTTGTCCCAGCTATTGGCGGCCAATACATTGCCCGCCAGCGGCAGACTGCCCAGACCGATCAACAGGGCGAGGGTGGTGCTTGGCAGTAAATGCTTCATGCTGATTCGACGTAGGGACAATTGATCACGCATATTAGGCCGTCTTTGGATTCGCCGGTTCCATGAAAACCGGACGCATAATGCAAAAAGCCCGGGGCTACAAGCACCCGGGCTCAGTCATGACTCAACTATGGAGGCACTGTGAAGGCATTGCAAGGCGTTGACGGACATGTGGAGTGGGTTGCGACGACAAGTCCAACTTGCGATATCGGTCAAGTACGAATTCGCGTGGCCGCCGCCGGCCTCAATCGTGCCGACCTGCTGCAACGTGCCGGGCTTTACCCACCACCGGCGGGGGCCAGCGAGTTTCTCGGCCTGGAGTGCTCGGGTGTTATCAGTGAAGTCGGTGCCGGTTCGTCCTGGCAAATCGGCGACCGGGTTTGTGCCTTGCTCGCCGGTGGCGGCATGGCCGAAGAGGTGGTGGTCGACGGCCGCCACGTGCTGCCGGTGCCCGAAGGTTTGAGCCTGCAGGAAGCGGCGGCAATTCCCGAGGTGTATGCCACCGCCTGGCTCAATGTGTTTCAGCTGGCCGGGCTCAAGCCGGGTGAAAAGGTATTGCTGCATGCCGGTGCCAGCGGCGTCGGCTCGGCGGCGATCCAGCTGTGCAAGGCCTTTGGCAGCCCGTGCTGGGTCAGCGTCGGTTCGGCTGAAAGGCTGGCCTATTGTGAAGCGCTGGGGGCCAGCGGCGGGGTGGTACGCGGCGATGATCTCAACGGCCTGAACGAGCTTGCCCCGTTCAACGTGATCCTCGATCCGGTGGGTGCCAACTATGCCGAGCTCAACCTCAAGCTGCTGGCCCGCGACGGCCGCTGGGTGATCATCGGCCTGATGGGCGGGCGCACGGCCGAGCTGGACCTGGCGCAACTGCTGAGCAAGCGCGTGCAGGTGCTGGGCTCGACCTTGCGTACCCGTGATGATCAGTTCAAGGCTGACCTGCTCAGCGATCTTGGCCAGCAGGTGTGGCCGCTGTTCAGTGAAGGCCGGCTTAAGCCGCAACTGGCCAAGGCTTTCCTGATCAAGGACGCTGAAGCGGCGTTTGCCGAACTTGCCAGCAATCAGGTGGCGGGCAAGCTGGTGTTGGTGATCGACGAGAGTCTGGTGTAAACCGCTGATCGCGGCATCGGTATCTACACATCTCTAATCCTGATCTATGAAGAGGACTCAGGGTTGGTCTGCGCATGTGTGCTTATCCAGTTGATGTGGCGAGGCTGGATAAGCACGCCTATCAAGAGCCAATTGGCTGACTCGCTAGAGATGTGTAGATACCGATGCTCATCGCGGGGCAAGCCCGCTCCTACAGGAGCGGGTTTGACCTCAGGCCCAGGTGTGAATCGGCCAGCCAGCCTTCTCGGCATGCTCACGCAACACCGGATCCGGATTGACCACATGCGGGAAATCCACCTTCAGCAACAACGGCAAATCGTTGCGTGAATCCGAGTAGAAGCTTGCGCCTTCCAGATTCTCTTCCTCCTGATCCAGCCACTCCAGCAAACGGATGATCTTGCCCTCGCGGTAGGTCAGCACACTGCTTGTCCTACCGGTATAAACACCCCGTTCAACCTCAAGCTCAATGCCGAGAATCTCATCGATACCCAGGCGTTCGGCAATCGGCCCCACCAGGTGGGTACCGGAGGCGGAAATCACCAGGATCCGGTCGCCGGCCTTGCGGTGGGCGGCAATGGTGCGGGTCGCGTCAGAGAAGATGATCGGTTCGATGAAGTCTTCGACCCAGGGGCCGACCAAGTGCTCGACTTCCTCTGGTGTACGGCCAATCAGCGGCTCCAGGCTGAAGGCCATGTAGTCCTCCATGCGCAACTTGCCATGGCTGTAGGCGTCCATCAGTTCGTTGTTCTTACCCATGAACGACGCTGGATCGACCCAGCCCAAGCGGCCCATCTGTTCGCTCCAGAGCGTGGCGCAGTCACCGTGGATCAGGGTTTCATCCAGATCGAAAATCGCGAGTGCCATGTTCAGAAAAACTCCTGTGCAACCCTCAGGCGACTTCGCAGAGGGCGGTGGGATCGATCGACAAGGATACCCGCTGGCCGTCCGGGTGCAGGTCGGCGGACGAGCGGTTGAGCACATCGACCAGCAATTCTACCCCGCGTGCTTCGATGCGGTAGCGGATCACGTTGCCTAGCAGGCTGTGGCTGCGTACCAGCCCCTCCAGCTCGCCGGAAAGGCTCAGGGCGATGGCTTCCGGGCGGATCGCCAGGCGGCTGTTTACCGGGCGCTGCAGCAAGCGGCTGGCGCTGTCGGCATCGAGCAGGTTGTAGTTGCCGATAAAACCTGCGGCAAACACGTCCACCGGCGCGGTATAGAGGGTTTCGGCATCGCCACTCTGGACGATGCGGCCCTGGTTCATGAGGAAGATGCGGTCAGACATGGTCAGCGCTTCTTCCTGGTCATGGGTGACGAAAATGGTGGTCAGGCCCAGTTCGCGCTGGATGGCGCGGATCTGTTCGCGCAGGTGCTTGCGAATGCGCGCATCCAGTGCCGATAGCGGTTCGTCGAGCAATAGCAGGCGAGGGCGGGTCACCAGCGAACGGGCCAGGGCCACGCGCTGGCACTGGCCGCCGGAGAGCTGGTGCGGGTAGCGGCGGGCAAAGTCTTGCAGCTCGACCAGTTGCAGCACTTCGCGCACTCGCGCCTGGCTGTCGTCGCGGTTGACCTTCTGCATGCGCAGGCCGAAGGCGACGTTCTGTTCGACGGTCATATTAGGGAACAGCGCGTAGCTCTGGAACACCATGCCGATCCCGCGTTTTTGCGGGCTCAGCGGCACCAGGTCGTTGCCATCGAGCAGGATGCGCCCGCTGTCCACCGCGGTCAGCCCGGCGATGCAGCGCAGCAGGGTGGATTTACCGCAACCGGACGGGCCGAGCAGGGTGACGAATTCGCCGCGTTCGATCTGGCAGTTGATGTCGTTGAACACCGGGCTTGCGGCATAGCTTTTTTGCAGGTTCTGTACGCTGACAAAGCTCATATCAGGACTTGTCCTTGTTCAGGCGGTTGGCGGCCCAGGTCAGCACCAGCACGAAGAGGAAATAGGAAACCACCAGGGCACTGTTGAAGTGGCCACTGCTGTTGCGCATGTTGTTGAGGTACACCTGCAGGGTTTCGTAGCGGGTGCCGACCAGCAGGTTGGCGAACACGAACTCGCCGAACAGGAACGAGAACGACAGCAGCAGGGCGACCATCAGTCCCTTGCGCAGGTTCGGCAGCACCACCAGAAAGGCGGCCTGGAAGGTGCTGGCGCCGAGCAGTTGGGCCGCGTCCATCAAGTCGCGCAGGTTGATCGCCTGCAGGTTGTTGGTGATCGCCCGGTACATGAACGGCAGGGCCACGGTGAAGTAGCAGCCGATCAGAATCCACGGCGTACCGACCATGGCCATGGGCCCGGAGCCATACAGCTGCAGCAGGCCCACTGACGACACCACCGGCGGCACCGCAAAGGGCAGCAGGATCAGAATGTTCATCAGCGCGTCGAGCCGCGGAAAGTGGTAATGCACCACGAACAGCAGCGGCAAGATCAGCAGCACCGACAGTAGCAGGGCGCCGACGCAGACCAGCAGTGACTGGCCGAACGCGGCAAGAAAACGCGGGTCGCTCCACAGTGCCAGGTACCATTTGAAGGTCAGGCCACTGGGCAGCAGGGTGGCCGACCAACTGGTGGCCAGCGAGTAGAGCAGGGTGCCGGCCAGCGGCAGCAGGAGGATGATGAACAGCAGGTAGACCACCAGGCGGTGGTACAGCGGCGAAGTGCCCGGTTCAGCGCGCGACATGGTAGCTCCGCTTCAAAAGCCATTGATGGACAACGGTCACCAGGGTCATCAGCCCGACCAGGATGACCGCCAGGGCGCTGGCCAGGTTCGGGTCCAGCGAGATGTCGCCGGCCACCAGCGCGGCGATGCGGATCGGCAGTACGTTAAAGTTACCGGTGGTCAGCGCATACACCGTGGCGTAAGCGCCCAGGGCGTTGGCCAGAAGGATCACGAAGGTGCCCAGCAGCGCTGGTGTCAGCACGGGCAGGCCGATCAGTCGCCAGTATTGCCAGGCGTTGGCGCCCAGCAGCTCGGCCGACTCGCGCCAGTCTTCGCGCAGGGCGTCGAAGGCCGGGTACAGCAGCAGAACGCCCAGCGGGATCTGGAAATAGGTGTAGAGGATGATCAGGCCGGTCTTGGAGTAGAGGTTGAAGTCTTCGATGATCCCGGCCTGCTTGAGCAGCAGGGTCAACGCGCCGTTAAAGCCGAGCAGGATGATGAAGGCGAAGGCCAGCGGTACCCCGGAGAAGTTGCTGGTCATGTTGGCGAAGGCGTTGACGAAGTCGCGCAGGCGCGAGTCGACCCGGCGCAACGAGTAGCTGCCGAGGATCGCGATCAGGATGCCGAACAGGCTCGACCAGAAGCTGATTTCCAGGCTGTGCTGGATCGCCTGGCGGTAGAACTTCGAATTGAACACCTTGCTGAAGTTGTCCAGGCCCCAGCTCGATTCCACCTGCACGCTGTGGAGCATGACCCAGGCCAGCGGGGCGATCTGGAAGATGATGAAAAACACTGCGAAAGGCAGCAGGCAGAGCAGGGCCAGCCATTTGCCGCGCTTGATCGAATTCACTTGAGCAGCTCCCGGCAGACCGGTTTGTCGTGAGGCACGCCGAGCAGTTCGCAGAGGGTGCCGCACAGTTCGGTTTGCAGCGGCTTGGCGGCGGGGTCGAGGCTGAACGCCTCACCGAAGACAAACAGCGGTACTTCACGCTCTTCGGCCAGCAGACCGTTGTGCGAGCGGTCGTTGTTCATGCCGTGGTCGGCGGTGACCAGG
This sequence comes from Pseudomonas rubra, assembly GCF_028656935.1. Taxonomy (GTDB): domain Bacteria; phylum Pseudomonadota; class Gammaproteobacteria; order Pseudomonadales; family Pseudomonadaceae; genus Aquipseudomonas; species Aquipseudomonas rubra. Next base: position 70,020 of record NZ_JAMDGZ010000015.1, on the reverse strand, counting down.
ACCTGGTAACCCTCTTCGAGCCAGGTGCGCAGGTAGTCGGCCAGGAGGATATCGGCGCTGCGCGCGCTGTTGCGGTACTGGCTGCTGTCCAGGCCATGGCGGTGGCCGGCGTCGTCGATGTTCATCGGGTGCACCAGGAGGAAGTTCGGTGCATGACGGCGGCGCAGGTACTCAGCGTCGGCGAACAGGTGCGAATCCGGGTAATGGTCGGCGTAGTAGAACAGCCCGTGCTGGATCGGCAGCTTGGGGGCATGGGTGTGACGGTCACGCAGCGGGTCGAAGGGCGAGCGGTTGTACAGCTCGCTGATCCAGTGATAAGCCGCCGCTGCCGTGCCCAGACCGGCTTCGCGGGCGTAGTGGAACACGCTGCGCTGGTTGGACAGGCGATTGACGTTGTTATGGACGATGCCGCTGTCGATCGGGGCGACGCCGGTGAGGATGCATTCGTACAGCGGCCGCGACAATGACGGCAGCTCGCATTCGAGCCGGTACAGCGCGGCGCGGTCGGCTTCGACATAGGCGTGCAGATGGCCCATGGCGTGGTGCGCGACCTGATGGTTGAGGCCATCGAGCAGGACCAGGATGACGTTGTGGTTCATAGGGACTCCGCAATTGTGGCTGACCTCATCGCTGGCAAGCCAGCTCCCACAGGTACTGCATACTCCGGACCTTGTGGGAGCTGGCTTGCCAGCGATTGGGGGCTGCAGGGGCTGCCTGACACCCCCAAACAGATCACTCCATCTCGATGATCACTTGCTCCTGCCACTTCTGCGGCAGTGCCTTGGAGGTCGCTTCCCACGCTGCTGCATCCTTGATCGGCTGTACGGCCTTGTATTGCTCGTTAGGCAGCAGCTTGGCCTGTACATCGGCCGGCAGTTTCAGGTGCTCGGCACGGATCGGCCGGGCGTGCCCCTTGGCCAGGTTGATCTGCCCGGCATCGCTGAAGATGTACTCGCGGGTCAGCTTGGCGGCGTTGGGGTTTTTCGCGTACTTGTTGATGATGGTGGTGTAGCCGGAAATCACCGAGCCGTCAGACGGGATCAACACTTCGAAGCGGCTCGGGTCGATCTGCTGGCGGTAGCTCAGGCCGTTGAAGTCCCAGACCACGCCGACTTCGATTTCGCCCTTCTCCAGGGTCTGGATAGTCGGGTTGGCCAGCGACAGGCGCTTCTGCTGCGCCAGCTTGGTGAACAGTTGCAGGCCCGGTTCGATGTTCTTCTCGTCGCCCTTGTAGGCAATGGCGGCGGCCAGCACACCGTTGGCGGCCTGGGCGGCGGTACCGACGTCACCGATGGCGACCTTGTACTTGCCCTTTTCCAGGTCATGCCAGGTTTTCGGCATGTCGGCTTCCTTCACCAACTGCTTGTTGATGATGAAGGCGATGGTGCCGGTATAGGCCAGGGCCCAGTGGCCGTCCTTGTCCTTGGCCCAGTCCGGGACCTGCTCCCAGGTGCTTGGCTTGTACGGCTGGGTCACGCCCTTGGCCACGGCGATCGGGCCGAAGGCGGCGCCGACGTCACCGATGTCGGCACTGGCGTTGTCTTTTTCGGCATCGAACTTGGCTACTTCCTGGGCCGAGCTCATGTCGGTGTCCATGTGCTTGAGGCCGTATTTTTTCGCAAGGTCCTCCCAGGTGCCTTTCCAGTTGGCCCAGGCATCGGGCATGCCCACGCTGTTGACCGTGCCTTCCTTGCGGGCGGCGTCCTCAAGGGCCGCAAGGTCAGTGTCGGCGGCCATGGCCGCTGTGCAGAAAGCGATACTCGAGCCTAACAGTGACGCCAGAAAAAGCTGTTTCATCCGAAGCTCCTTGATGGGTGCCGTGCAAAACGCAAAAGGTGTTGTTGGACGTTGTTGCGGTTCGGTTGGTCTAGGTCAGCAATACCTGAGCCAAGGTAGGCCTGTTGCATGACAATTTGATGTCCAGGCTCGCTGCCGGCCAGGGTTTTCGCCCCTGAAAATCAAGCGTAGACCACCCTGGCTGTCATCTGGCATTCATCTGAGTTGCCTAGGCTTGCACTATTCTCATAGCCCTGAAGGCGCCAATTGGGTGCGTTTGCGGAGCTGGACTAGTCCAGATAGGTAACCTTTGATGCAGCCACTGCCACAGCGTGCAGTAACAGCCATCTGTCATGCCCTGCAGGAGCAGATCGAACACGGCCTGTTGTCGCCCGGCTGCAAACTGCCGGCCGAACGCAAGCTTAGCGAGGTGTTCGACACCACGCGCATCACCCTGCGTGAGGCGCTGGTGCAACTGGAGGCCCGTGGGCTGATTTACCGCGAGGAGCGGCGCGGCTGGTTTGTCGCGCCGCAGCGCCTGACCTACGACCTGATCGAGCGCAGCCACTTTCACGCCATGGTCCGCGCCCAGGGCCGCGAGGCGCGCACCGAGCTGCTGTCGGCGCGCCTGCTGCCAGCGGCGGCATCGGTGTGCGCACGGTTGCAACTGGCGCCGCTGTCGAGCGTGATCCAGATCTGCCGGCTACGGCGAATCGACGGGCGTGCGGTGCTGTATGCCGAGCACTACCTGAACCCGGAGTACTTCCCCGGCATTCTTGAGCACGACTTGAGCCGGTCGCTGACCGAGCTGTATGCCGGCCATTACGGCATCGAGTACGGCCGCGTGCGCTTCGAGATTTTGCCGACTGCCTTGCCAGTGGCTGCGGCGTTGGCGCTCAAGGTCTCGGCTGGCAGCCCCGGGCTGCACATCACCCGGATCAACAGCGACCAGCACGGGCGGCTGATCGACTGTGACCTGGAGTATTGGCGCCATGATGCGATTCGCATCAAGGCCGAAGCTGGTTAGGCCTTGGGCGGGCTTTCGCTGAACGGCGTGCTGGCGTCGGCGGTGATGACCTGCACACTCAGGCGCGGAGTGGCCAGGTCCAGGCCAGCCTCATCGAGCTGACGCTTGAGCGCCAGGTTGAACGCCCGCGACACTTCCCACTGCTTGATCGGCGCGGTTTTGAAACGTGCGCGCAGAATCGCCGAGCCCGACTCGAAACTCTCCACGCCCTGCAGCTCCAGCGGCGACCAGATATTGCGGCGCATCAACGGATCGTTGCGCATCTTCTGCCCGACATCGCGGATCAGGCTGATCGCCTGGTCGATGTTCATGCTGTGCGGAATGGCCACCCGAAAGATCGCGTAGCCGAACTCGCGGGAGTAGTTCTTGATGCTTTTGATTTCGCTGAACGGAATGGTGTGGACGATACCGTCGATATCGCGCAGGCGCACGGTGCGGATGGTCAGGCCCTCGACCGTGCCCAGGTGGCCGCCGACATCGACGTAGTCGTCGATGGCCAGGGAATCTTCAATGATGATGAACAGCCCGGTGATCAGGTCGGCGACCAGCGACTGCGCGCCAAAACCGATGGCCAGGCCGATGACACCGGCACCCGCCAGCAACGGGGTGACGTTCATGCCCATGTTGGCCAGGGCGACGATCACCGCGATGATGAAAATCGCCACGAACAGCACGTTGCGGATCAGCGGCATCATGGTTTGTGCGCGGGCATTGGCCAGGCCTTTGCGCGAGCGGGTGAGGGCGTGGTGCACGGCGGTATCGGCGAGGATCCACACCAGCCAGGCGGCGATCAGGGTGCCAGCCAGGCCAAGCAGTCGCACCGCCACTTCATGGCCTTCGCCTTCGGCAAAACCGATCAGCGAAAAGCCCCAGACGCGCAGGCCCAGTTCGATGAACACCAGCCAGATAACCAGGTGCACCAGGGTGTAGCTGAAGCTCTTCAAGCGTTCCGAGTACACCGCCTGGCGGCGGTTGGCCCGCTGCGGCTTGAGTGCATGGCGACGGACCAGGCCATTGATGACCATGCACAGAATCACCAGCACCGTGCACATCAGCGACTGGCGCAGGGCAGTGCTGGTGTCGCCGGCGGAAATGAACGTGGCGAACAGCGAGATCGCCACCAGCACCAGCGCGGGCAGGTACCAGAAGGTGCCGAGGATTTCGATGGTGTCGCTCAGCGCCCGTCGGGTCAGGCGCCGGGACAGCGGCTGGTTGCGGATCAGGTGGGCGATAGGGCGGCGAAAACGCAGGATGAACAGCCCGGTGGACAGCCCGGCAAGGATGTTGGCCAGGGTCGCCAGGGTGTGCGCAAGGTGATCACCCAGGGCGCTGGCCATGCGCGGATCGTTCATGGCCTCGCCAAAGGCGGCGAAGCTGCCGATCAGCCACAGCGGGCGAAACGCCTGGTGGCGAAGAATGTGCAAGGCGCGGTGGCGGTGCGGGCCGTCGAGCAGAGAGAAGGCGATGACGCAGATCGCCGAGAAGCAGGTGCCGACCACCAGCGCATAAGCCAGGACCATCGCCATCGACTTGCCCAGGGACGAGGGCAGGGCGAAGCTCAGGTACACGGTGATCACCAGCGCGACCAACCAGGGCCCGAGCTTGCGCAGGGCGAAGCGCACCAGGTCCCAGGTGCGCGGATGCTGCGGCAGTTCTTCGGTGAGGCCAAAGCGCAGGCGTAGCTGGTGGCCAGCCCAGTTCAGGGCATAGGCCAGCAGGCTCCAGAGGGCGATGATCGCGGCAAAGCCAAACAGGATTGGCGGCCATTCGTGCCAGGGCACCAGGCGGGCGTCGAACTCGATCTGCGCCAGTTCCAGTTCGCGGCTCCAGCGATTGAAGGGGCTGGCCTCGCCACTGAACTGTTTCTCCAGCTCGTTGAAGGTGCTGCCGATCAGGCCCAGCACACCTTGCTCGACGCTGGGTTGCGCCTGCTTGCTGCTATCGCGCAGTTTTTTCAGGTCGGCCAGCAGTTTGCTGCGTTGCTGGTCGTTCTCCAGAGTCTTGATCACCTCGTCCAGCGACTGGCCCAGGGGTTCTGTGGCTTCAGGCTGCGCCTTGCCGCCGCCACCGAGCAAGCCCGGCAAGCCTGCGGCGTGCGCCGGGGCAACGAAGAGCAAAGGCAGGAGCAACAGAACAACGCGGAAAAAGGCAGGCACCGGACAATCAACCTCAAAACGATCAATCGCCCGAGTGTAGTGTATTTGTCAGTTGAGTTTCTCGAGGATCTTCCAGCACATGATGCCAATCATGCCCAGGGTGCCGATCCACATCATCAGCACGCCGATATTGCGATCGCGCAGGTTGAAGCCCACGGTCAGCAGGATCAGGCCGGCGATGACCGGAAGGAACAGGGATGAGAAGGCTGACATGCGGCAAGGTCCTTGTGCTTGAGAGTTATGGCTCAAGCATAGCGGGATTCGCCGGGCAGGGGGTTGATCGGGGTCAGGCCCGCTCCCACAGTGTAGGAGCGGGCTTGCCCCGCGATGCGTGCGTCAAGGCAAATCGCGACTGCGATAGAACGCCGTCAGCACCTTGACCAGGTGTGCCAGGTCATGGCTGCCGCACAGTTCGCGAATCGAGTGCATGGCGAAGGTCGGCAGGCCGATATCGACGGTGCGTACGCCCAGGTGGCTGGCGGTGATCGGGCCGATGGTCGAGCCGCAGCCCATGTCGCTGCGCACCACGAAGCTCTGCACCGGCACTTCCTCGGCCATGCACAGGTGGCGGAAGAACCCGGCGGTTTCGCTGTTGGTGGCGTAGCGCTGGTTGTTGTTGACCTTGATCACCGGGCCGGCATTGAGCTTGGGCCCGTGGTTGCCGTCGTGTTTGTCGGCGTAGTTGGGGTGCACGCCGTGGGCGTTGTCGGCCGAAACCAGCAGCGAGCGCTGGATGGCCCGGACGAAGTCGTCACCCTCAGGCAGCAGGCGGCGCAGGGTTTGCTCGAGCATCGGGCCGTCGGCGCCACAGGCTGAGCAGGAGCCGACCTCTTCGTGGTCGTTGCATACCAGTACGCAGGTTTCATCGCTGTCAGCGCTCAGCAGCGCCTGTAGGCCGGCATAGCAGGACAGCAGGTTGTCCAGGCGCGCGCCAGCGATGAATTCGCCATGCAAGCCGATCAGGGCGGCGCTCTGGGTGTCGTAGAAGCTCAGCTCGTAGTCCAGCACCACGTCGGCGTTCAGGCCGTGTTCGCGGGCCAGTTGCTCGGTGAGCAGGGCGCGAAAGTCCACGCGCTCGTCACCGGCGACCTGGGCCAGGATCGGCGGCAGCTCGGTCTGCGGATTGATCGTCCAACCTTCGTTGGCGGTGCGGTTGAGGTGGATCGCAAGGTTTGGAATCACCGCGATCGGCAGCTTGAAGTCGACCAGCTGGCTTTCAACCTTGCCGTCACGGCGGAAGGTTACCCGCCCGGCCAGCGACAGGTCACGGTCGAACCACGGTGCGAGCAGGGCGCCGCCGTAGACTTCCACGCCCAGTTGCCAGAAACCCTGGCGCTGCAGTTCGGGCTGCGGCTTGACCCGCAGGCACGGGCTGTCGGTGTGGGCGCCGACCAGGCGGATACCGTCGAGCAACGGCGAGTGACGGCCGAGCTTGAAGGCGATGATCGAGGAATCGTTGCGGGTCAGGTAGTAGCGACCGCCGGCCACGGTGGCCCAGCTGTCGCGCTCGTCCAGGCGCTGGTAACCGGCGGCATCGAGGCGCTGAGCCAGGGCGGCGGTGGCATGGAACGGCGTAGGGGAGGCCTTGAGGAAGTCGATCAGGCCTTGATTCAGTGCATCGCGCATAGGTCACTCCAGACAGCAGTGGCGCGAGTTTAGCCTAGTTGGCTGGGGATTTGTGTGGTCCCAATCGCTGGCAAGCCAGCTCCCACAAGGTCTGATGTGTGCAGTACCTGTGGGAGCTGGCTTGCCAGCGATTGGGGGCGACGCGTTCTTAGAACGGCGCCGGACACTCGAAGCGCAGGCGCTCACCGCTAACCGGATGGGTAAAGCTCAGCATGCTCGCATGCAGGCACAGCCGCTCATGGGCCGCCAGCGCCTCAGGATAGGCATACAGGCGATCACCCAGCAGCGGATGACCGATCGACAGCATGTGCACGCGCAACTGATGCGAGCGCCCGGTGATCGGCGTCAGCTCGACCCGGCAATGATCGCCACAGCGCTCGACGATGCGCCAGAAGGTCAGGGCATGCTTGCCCTGTTCATGGTCGACCACGTGCCGCGGCTTGGTTGGCGGGTCATAGCGCAGCGGCAGGTCGATGCTGCCGCTGTCCAGCGCCGGTTGGCCCCAGCACAAGGCGGTATAGGCTTTCTCGGTCTCGCGGTCGTGAAACTGCCGCGACAGCTCGCGGTGGCTGTCGGCGTCGCGGGCCAGGAGGATGATCCCCGAGGTTTCCCAGTCAAGTCGATGGACGATCAGGGCGTCGGGGTAGCCGTTTTCCTGCAGGCGGGTGATCAGGCAATCCTTGTTGTCTTCGGCCCGGCCTGGCACGGACAGCAGCAGGGTCGGCTTGTTGATCACCAGGATGGCGGCATCTTCATGCAGGATGTGAACGTTGGACAGCGGCATTGCGTGTTCCAAAAACAGGTAGGAGCGGGCTTGCCCCGCGATAGCGATGGGTCAGTCACATCGCTATCGCGGGGCAAGCCCGCTCCCACAGGTGGTCCCTAGGTGCCGATCAGCGATCGGGCAGGGTGATGTTGAGTTCCAGGATCGAGCAGCTGCCCTGGTTTTCCAGAGCGACCTGCACATCATCGGAGCCGATGTTGACGTACTTGCGGATCACTTCCACCAGTTCCTTCTGCAGGGCTGGCAGGTAGTCCGGAGTACTGCGCTGACCGCGCTCGTGCGCCACGATGATCTGTAGACGCTCTTTCGCGACCGAGGCGGTGCTTACTTTTTTGCTGGCACGAAAGAAGTCAAAAAGGTTCATTGGTTAGTTGCCTCCAAACAGGCGCTCGAAGAATCCCTTCTTCTTCACATCAAGGAACCGATGTTCCACGTTTTTGCCCAGCAGACGGTCAACGGTATCGCTATAGGCCTGGCCAGCGTCGCTCTGGTCGTCAAGGATCACCGGCACGCCCTGGTTGGATGCCTTGAGCACCGCCTGGGATTCGGGGATCACGCCCAGCAGGGCCACCGAGAGGATTTCCTTGACGTCTTCGACGCCGAGCATTTCGCCCTGGCTGACGCGCTCCGGGTGGTAGCGGGTGATCAGCAGGTGTTCCTTGATCGGGTCTTCGTTGCGTTCGGCGCGGCGCGATTTGCTCGCCAGCAGGCCCAGCATACGGTCCGAGTCACGTACCGAGGAGACTTCCGGGTTGGTCACGACGATCGCTTCGTCAGCGAAGTACATGGCCAGGTGGGCGCCTTTCTCGATACCGGCCGGTGAGTCGCAGACCACGTATTCGAAGTCTTCTTTGAGCTGCATCAGGACCTTTTCCACGCCTTCCTGGGTCAGCGCGTCCTTGTCACGGGTCTGGCTTGCGGCCAGCACGTACAGGTTCTCAAGGCGCTTGTCCTTGATCAGTGCCTGCTGCAGGTTGGCTTCGCCGTTGACCACGTTGACGAAGTCGTACACCACGCGGCGTTCGCAGCCCATGATCAGGTCGAGGTTACGCAGGCCGACGTCGAAGTCGACAATGACAGTCTTGTGCCCGCGCAGTGCGAGGCCGGTACCAATAGCGGCGCTGGTGGTGGTCTTACCCACACCACCCTTGCCGGATGTAACCACGAGAATCTTGGCCAAGGTGTTTCACCCCTAAAGAAAAGGACGTCGAGTCCCAAAAATACAAAAAACGGCAACATTGAAAAAAGTTGCGCAGAAAATGGTGGCAAGTATCCGTTAAAGGCGGGTGATGTTCAACACGTCACCGGACAGGCTGACCTGCACCCCGGCCCCCCACAGCGGATCGCGGCGCAGGTCTTCGGAGACCTTGTATTGCCCGGCGATCGAGACCATCTCGGCGGTCAGCTGCTGGCAGAAGATCCGTGCCCGGGTATTGCCTTTGATCCCGGCCAGTGCCCGCCCACGCATTGCACCGTACACATGGATGTTGCCATCGGCGAGAAGTTCCGCACCCGGGCTTACCGACGACACCACCACCAGATCGCCCCCTTGAGCGTAGATCTGCTGGCCACCACGTACCGGCGTGGTGATGATCTTGGTCGGGCGGATGGCCGGCTCCGGCGCCACTACGGGTGCGGGTGCAGGCTCGGGCTTTTTCACTTCCGGCTCCGGCTCCAGTGCTCGCTCACGGGCGCCGGACGGTGGCAGCACCGGCAGGTCGATGGCGATTGCCGCGGCAATGTCTTCGATACGGCTGGCGCGGATCGCCAGGGTGCGCAGGCCGTGGTGGCGGCAGACGCGCATCAGTCCGGGCAGATCGACCGCGCCTTCACCGGCCGGCAGCTTGTCCAGGGCCAGCACCAGCGGGGTGTTGCTGAAGAAATTCGGTGCCTGGGCGACCTTGGCCGCCAACTGCCGGTCGAGGCCTTCGAGGTTGTTCCGGGCAAGCTCGAGCACGGTTATGGCGAGCATGCTGCCCTTGAGCTGGAACACGGGGTCTTGGTCTGGCGTTTGGGTTTGGCTCATGGTCTGCATTAGGGCGGCTTGTTACGAAAAAGTGCTCAGACTTATAACGAGAACACCGGTTGGCCGCAACCCGTGCCGAACCGTTGTAGAATGCCCGGCCCTTGTCTTTCCGGAATCTTTAATGGATCGCCCGCGTTTTCGTCGTTACTTCCTGCACCCGCGCTTCTGGCCGCTATGGCTGGGCCTGGGCCTGCTGTGGCTGATCATACAGCTGCCGTACCCGGCATTGCTGGCGCTCGGCCGTGCCCTGGGGGCGCTGATGTACCGGGTGGCCGGCGAGCGCCGCTCTATTGCGGCGCGTAACCTTGAGCTGTGCTTCCCCGAGCTACCGTCCGTCGAACGGCAGCGTCTGCTCAAGGAAAATTTCGCCTCCACCGGCATCGCCTTCTTCGAAATGGCCATGAGCTGGTGGTGGCCAAAGGCCCGTCTGGCGCAGCTGGCGCACATCGAAGGGCTGGAACACCTGCAGGCCGCGCAGCGTGATGGTCAGGGGGCGATCCTCATGGCCCTGCACTTCACCACCCTGGAAATCGGCGCCGCCTTGCTGGGCCAGGAACACACCATTGACGGGATGTACCGCGAACACGGCAACCCGGTGTTCGATTTCATCCAGCGCCGGGGGCGCGAGCGGCACAACCTCGACTCGCTGGCGGTAGAGCGCGAAGATGTGCGCGGCATGCTCAAGTTGCTGCGCGCCGGGCGCGCCATCTGGTATGCACCGGATCAGGACTATGGCGCCAAGCAGAGCCTGTTCGTGCCGTTGTTTGGCATCGAGGCGGCGACCGTCACCGCCACCACTAAATTTGCCCGGCTGGGCAAGGCCCGGGTGATCCCTTTCACCCAGCAGCGTCTGGCCGATGGCAGCGGTTACCGGCTGGTGATTCATCCGCCGCTTGCGGACTTCCCCGGCGAGAGCGAAGAGGCCGATTGCCTGCGCATCAACCAGTGGATCGAAGCGGCGCTGCGCGAATGCCCGGAGCAGTACCTGTGGGCGCATCGGCGCTTCAAGTCGCGCCCGCCCGGTGCACCGAAGCTCTACGAAAAGCGGCGTTGAGGCTATCGCGGGGGTGAGGTGACCTCTGTGGGAGCGGGCTTGCCCCGCGAAGAATTCACCCAATATCCAGGAAGGTAAAATGGCTGAACCTGTCACCGGCTTGATCCTCTCCGGCGGTGGTGCCCGCGCCGCCTACCAGGTCGGTGTGCTGGCTGGCATCGCCGACCTGTTGCCGCCCGGTGCGGTCAACCCCTTCCCGGTGATCGTCGGCACCTCGGCTGGCGCGATCAATGCCGTGACCCTGGCCAGTGGCGCCATGCACTTTGCTGACGCGATCCGCCGCCTGACCAGTTTCTGGCAGGGCTTTCGCAGTCATCAGGTGCTGCGCAGCGACTGGCCTGGGGTCATCCGCCAGGCCAGCCGGTTTGTCGGTCACAGCCTGCTCGGCCTCGGTGCACCAGTGCCGGTGGCGCTGCTCGACAGCTCGCCGTTGCGCAAACTGCTCACCCAGCACCTGGACTTGAACGGTATCGGCCACGCCATCGAGCAGCAGCACCTGCGCGCTGTAGCGGTGACGGCCTTCGGTTACGAATCCGGCCAGGCGGTGACCTTCTATCAGGGCAAAGGCGCCATCGACCCCTGGCTGCGTCACCGGCGCATCGGCTTGCCCACCGACCTTCGCATCGAACACCTGCTGGCAAGCTCGGCGATCCCCTTGTTGTTCGCCCCGGTCAAGCTGGGTGAAGAGTTCTTCGGCGACGGTGCGGTGCGCCAATCGGCGCCGATCAGCCCGGCGCTGCACCTGGGTGCCAGCCGCGTTCTGGTGGTCGGGGTCAGCGGCAACCCGCAGCGGCCCAACGAGGGCGAGATGCGCCAGCGTATCTTCAGCGGCCAACAACCGAGCCTGGCGCAGATCGGCGGGCACATGCTCAACAGCACCTTCATTGACAGCCTGGAAGACGATATCGAGTTGCTGCAGCGCCTCAACCACCTCAGCCACCTGATGCCCGAGCATCTGGAGCGTCGACGCCTGGGCCTGGCTCCGGTCGAGGTGTTGGTGGTCGCGCCCAGCCAGCCACTGGACGAGATTGCCGCCCGTCACCGGCGAGAGCTGCCTGCGGCCTTGAGGCTGTTCCTGCGTGGGCCGGGGGCGACCAAAACCAGTGGTGCCGGTGTCCTTAGCTATCTGTTGTTCGAAGCCGGCTACTGCAGTGAACTGATCGAGCTCGGGCGCCACGACGCGCTGGCCAAGCGCCGCGAGCTGTGCGGCTTTCTGGGTTTGCCGCCGCCCGGCTGAGGCGCTTTACTCGGCGATTTGCAGCTGGCGTGCCGAGGTGTAGACGTAGCGCACCTTCTCGTACTCGAATGGCGAATTCATCTGGCCATAACGGAATTTGGTGGTGTAGCGCTTGTCGACACCGCGCAGGACCCACAACTCCGGGTGGTTGCTGCTGACCTCGGCAACGTTGAGGAAGTTGATCCAGTTCTCGGCGCTGTAATCCACCACCAGGCCACCGGTATCACGCAGGTTCGACGGGCCGAGGATCGGCAGCATCAGGTACGGGCCGTCGGGTACCCCGTAGAAGCCCAAGGTCTGGCCGAAGTCTTCGCTCTGGTGCGGCAGGCCCATCTTGGTGGCCGGGTCCCACAGGCCGGCGATGCCGACGGTGGTGTTGAGCAGCAGGCGCGCGGTGATCTCCATCGAGCGCTTGCCCTTTAGCTGCAACAGGCTGTTGAGCAGGTTCGGTACATCGCCGACGTTGCTGAAAAAGTTGCTGACGCCAGTACGCACGAAGTGCGGGGTGATGTAGCGGTAGCCACTGACGACCGGCAGGAACACCCATTGGTCGAAGCGGTAGTTGAAGTGATAGATCCGCCGGTTCATCGACTCCAGCGGGTCGTAGATGTTCAGCGCCGCCAGGGTCGAGCGTTCGAACTCGCGCTGGTCCAGGCCCGGGTTGAATTTCAGGGCCTTGAGTGGTTCGGTGAAACCATCGGTGTCCACCGGATCGGCTTCGATGACGCTGGCGCGCGGCGCGGTTTCGTCGGCCGCCTGGGCCAGGCCGCAGGTCAGCAGTGCGCTAATGATCAGTAGGCGTTTAACCACGGAAGAACTCCAGCATGTCGTCGCTGTTGACGCGGTAATTGAGGTTGCCGCAATGGCCGCCGTGAGGGTACAGGGTCAGGCGCTCACCAAACACGCTGCGCAAAAAGCCCAGGTCGCCGGGGCCGAGGATGACGTCGTCGGCGTTGTGCATCACAGCAATTTTCGGACTCTTTTGCAGGTAGTCCTTGAGCGCGTAGAGGCTGACCTGGTCGATCAGTTGCAACAGGCTGCCGCCGTCGGTGCGGGCGCGCCACATGGGGATCACCTGCTCAGTCAGGTAGCAGTCGAAGTCGCATTGCAAGGCACGCTTGAAGAACGGCGTGAGGCTGCTGCTTTCGCTGATCGGGTACTTGGGTGGAATGATCAGGCCGCGGCGGTTGATCAGGTCGGAGGTGAAGGCGATATCGGATGCCGAGAAGCGGAACGACGTGCCGATGACCATCGCCATCTGTTCATTGGACAGGTGCTGGCGCGATTGCTGGAAGTCATAGAGCAGGGCGTCGTTGAGGTCGATGTAGCCCTTCTGCTGGAAGTAGCGGGTCAGCTTGTTGAGTACCAGCTCATAAAAGGTGGTGCTGTTGTTGACACCCTTGACCTCGGTCTGCACCAGCTTGTCGAGGTTGCTGATCGAGGTATAGAGGTTGACCGGCGGGTTGAGCAGCAGCACGCGCTTGAAGTTGAAGCTGCGCCGGGTTTCGTCGAGGTGGCTGACGAAGGCCGCATCCAGGGCGCCTAGGCTGTAGCCGCTAAGGTAGTACTCGCTGACCGGCAGGCGTGGGTGCTGGGCGCGCACGCCCTGCATAACCCGGTAAAGGTCTTCGGCGTCTTCGCTGCTCACCCCGGGGGTGGCATGGCGCGAGGCGGCGGTGATGAAGTCGAAGCTGGTTGGCGACGACAGTTGCACCACGTGGTAGCCGGCCTTGTAGTAAAGCTTTTTCAGGTATTCGTTGATGCTGCTGGAGTAAGGCGCGCCGGTGCCGGCAATCAGGAAGATCAGCGGTGCTTCGTGGTCCTGGCGGGCCAGGCGGTACTTGAGCTTCTTTACCGCCCAGAAGTTGTCGGGCAGGGTGAAGGCCCGCTCCGGACGCATGTTGAGGCTGTAATCGGATTGGTTGATATCGTCGTCGCTGGGGAGTTCCGGGCGCAGCTCTGGCGGCGTCGTGGCGATGGTCGCCTCGAACGGGTTGGTCAACGGGTAGCCATAGCTGGCGGCGTCGATGGTTTGTGCCCAAGCGCACGCACTCGAGATTAGGCCACCCAACAGGGCGGCGAGGCGCAGAGAACGAAGCATGACGGATCCCCAAAAATGCAGCAGCAAAGTGCGTTACGCAGGCTAGGACCATGAGGGCCCCGGCAAAGTTGCCTGGCGCTCCGGCATTTATCGTCCCAGATGTTGCCGCCGTCCGTTGAGGGCTCGCAACAATTGGTTCCATTTGTCTTCAGGATAAAGTAGCTGAGTCCGGCGCTTTTGCCTTGCATAGACGCCCCGGACGATTATGCTTGGCGCCGATTTTCACCTTTCTGGAGTGTCGCATGTCTCGCCGTTTACCGCTGATCGCTTTGCTGGTGTTCCTGCCTGTGTGGCTGGCGGCGAGCTATGGGCTGCGTTACGTGCTGATGGAAGATGCCCATTGGGTGGCGACCTGTGCCGATCAGGCGCAATTGTGGGGCTGCCAGGCACGCTCGGTCATGGGCTTGATGATCCACTTCAGGGTGCTGGCCTGGTCGGCCCTGGGCCTGGCGCTGCTGGCTATGCTGGTGCCGGGGCGCGCAGGCTGGCGCCTGGCAGTGGGCTCAATGGTGTGCGCGATTCCGGCGTTGGTGTTGTATACCGCGAGTATCGCGGTGTTTGCGGTGGTGCTGGCAGGGTTGCGGCTGGTTCGGCGCTAGTTGCTTTATCGCGGGTCAAGCCCGCTCCCACTGTAGGAGCGGGCTTGACCCGCGATTACTTACTGCTGAACCCGGACCCTCAAGCTACGCCACAACGCCGCCACCATCAGCACGCTCACCCCGGCCCAGATCAGCGCCTGCTGGTTGCCCAGCCCTTCCTGCCACAGCTGTGGGCCAATGCCGCCACCGATGATCAACGCCAGCAAGGCCGCTTCGGCCCGACGTGCCACCACCGGTCGCACCAGGTACACCACCGCCGGCAACAGCAAGGCCGGGCTCGGGAAGCTGCGATAACGCGGGTCGAACACCAGCGCCAGCATGCTCACCGCCGCGGCGAAACCAGCCGCCAGCAACCACCAGCCGGCACGCGCTTCAAGCCAGGCAAAAGCACGCTCGCGAAAGCCCTGACGCTGGGACAGTGCCAGCGCAGCATGGGCCAGCACCAGCAGGTTCAGGCCCACCAGCACACTCGCCCATAACCATTCACCGGCAAAGCGGCTGTTGATACGCAGTTGCTCGCCCCACAGGCCCAGGCTGGCCGCGCCTAGCGCTGCCAGCAGCGGTACCAGCAAGGCGCTGCGGGTCCCGCGTACACGGCCTGCCAGCAGCAAGGTAGCGCCGAACAGCACGACACCGGCCCCCAACCACTGTGGCCAGAACGTAAGGTTACTCACCGGCCCCTCGAGAATGCCCTTGTCCTGGCGGTCGGCGTCATACAGGCCCCAATAGCCACCGACGGTCCCTTCACTGGCGCGCTTCCACGGCTGGTCGAACGCTTCGATCAGGTTGTACTTCCAGCCCTGCTGTTCGGCCATGGCGACAAATCCACGAATAAAGCGCGCCTCGTTGACCCGGCTGGGCAGGGCGGTTTCGCGCTGGCGACCTTCGCTCGGCCAGCCCGTCTCACCAATGACAATGTCCTTGGGGGCGAAGCGGTTGCCGAACACCTGGCGGATTTCGCCGACATGCACCAGGGCATCGTCGATGCTCTTGGGATCATCTTCCCAGTAGGGCAGCAGGTGGATGGTCAAAAAATCCACTGTCGGGGCGATTTCGGGGTGCTGCAACCAGAACTCCCAGACATCGGCGTAGGTCACCGGCACGCTGACCTGGCTTTTGACCTGGTTGATCAGCGCCGCCAGTTGCGGGCCGGTGACTTCCTTGCGCAGCAGGGTTTCGTTGCCGACGATCACCGCCGTGACCACATCCGGGTTGGCATTGGCCGAGGCAATCAGAGCCTTGACCTCTTTTTGCGAATCCACCGGGTTGGCGTTGATCCAGGCCCCGAGCATTACCTTCAGGCCATGCTTGCGGGCCAGGTCCGGAATGGCTTCAAGGCCGGTCATCGAGTAAGTACGGATGCATTCGAAGCGCTGGGCGAGCAAGGCCAGGTCGGCGTCCATGCGCGCCGGGCGCAGTTGGAACGGCTGGTCGAACGGCGACTGGTCCTTGTCGAATGGCGTATAGGAGGCGCACTGCAGCTTGTGCGAGGCGCTGGCTGCATCCGCCAGCACCACCGGTTTGCCCAGGCCGTACCACAGCCCTCCGAGGGCAAACAGGCCTAATAGGCAGGCGAACAGGTAGGGTAAGAGCGGAAAGCGCGCAGTCGAGAGCATGGATCGGACCGTCAGGGAGCAAAGCTGTCAATAGTACCTGCAAATGACCCGTGCCAAAGCCTTGGGTGTTGCTTGATGTAACGATCTACGTTGCTGGCGATGTGATGTCGTTTCTCGTTGCCTTGAGGTCGTTACCAGAGCAGGTCAGCGACCATACGCGGTTGATGATGCAGCTTCCGTGACGTGACGAGGGGATGCTTGGATGAAAATGCGACGACTCCTGGGGGTGGGTACCGCCCTGGTAATGGCCATTGGCGCAGGGCATGCGCTGGCCAAGGAAGTGAGCATCGGCTATGTCGATGGCTGGTCCGACAGTGTGGCGACCACCAACGTCGCCGCCGAAGTCATCCGGCAGAAACTCGGCTATGACGTCAAACTTCAGGCCGTGGCCACCGGCATCATGTGGCAGGGGGTGGCCACCGGCAAGCTCGATGCCATGCTCTCGGCCTGGCTGCCGGTAACCCACGGTGAATACTGGACCAAGAACAAGGACAACGTGGTCGACTACGGCCCCAACTTCAAGGACGCCAAGATCGGCCTGATCGTCCCCGAGTACGTCAAGGCGGTTTCCCTTGCCGACCTCAAGAGCGATGACAGCTTCAAGAAGAAAATCGTCGGCATCGACGCAGGCTCCGGGGTCATGCTCAAGACCGACCAAGCGATCAAGGACTACGACCTCACCGGCTACAAGCTGCAGGCCAGCTCTGGCGCTGCGATGACCGCGGAACTGGGTCGCGCCTATGCCAAGCAGCAATCGATCGCGGTGACCGGCTGGGTACCGCACTGGATGTTCGCCAAGTGGAAGCTCAAGTTCCTCGAAGACCCCAAAGGCGTGTATGGCGCCGCTGAAACCGTCAACAGCATCGGCAGCAAGGCGCTGGACACCAAGGCGCCGGACGTGGCGGCGTTCCTGAAGAAGTTCCAGTGGCAGTCCAAGGATGAGATCGGCGAGGTCATGTTGGCCATTCAAGAGGGTGCAAAACCCGAAGCTGCGGCCAAGGACTGGGTGGCCAAGCACCCTGAACGGGTGGCGGAGTGGACCGGCAAGTAAAAGCCTAAGGCTTCTATCTGGCACCTTCCAGGGCCGCGACCGCGAAAACGCTGTCGCGGCCCTTGTCGTTTCGGGCTGTTACCGAATCGGTAAAAGAGTTTTTCATCTAAGACTAAGGTCGTCTGGAGTGCGTTCGAAGGCAGCATAAAGTGGAGTGGGTTCTACCTAATCTGTGCTGCGAGGACAAAAACAATGAACGACAGCATTTACCTCTCGATACAAAACAGCCCGCGCTTCAAGGAGCTGGTTTCAAAACGCGAACGCTTCGCCTGGATACTCTCGGCGATCATGCTCGGCCTCTATTCCGCCTTCATCCTGTTGATTGCCTATGGTCCGCATGTATTGGGTGCCAAGCTCAGCCCTGAGTCTTCGATCACCTGGGGTATTCCCCTGGGCGTCGGTCTGATCATCTCGGCCTTCATTCTCACGGCCATCTACGTGCGTCGCGCCAACGGCGAGTTCGACGAGATGAACAAGGCGATCCTCAAGGAGGTTCAGCAATGATCCGGCGTCTACTGGCAACCCTGGCCTTCGGCGTTTTTGCACCCGCCGTCTGGGCCGCTGACGCCCTCACCGGCGCGGTGCAGAAACAACCCTTGAACGTGTCGGCGATCGTCATGTTCGTCGCCTTTGTCGGTGCCACCCTGTGCATCACTTACTGGGCCTCCAAGCGCAACAAGTCCGCCTCTGACTACTATGCCGCCGGCGGGCGCATCACCGGTTTCCAGAACGGCCTGGCAATTGCCGGTGACTACATGTCGGCAGCCTCTTTCCTGGGTATTTCCGCCCTGGTGTTCACTTCTGGCTACGATGGCCTGATCTACTCGATCGGTTTTCTGGTCGGCTGGCCGATCATTCTCTTCCTGATCGCCGAGCGCCTGCGCAACCTGGGCAAATACACCTTTGCCGACGTTGCCTCGTACCGCCTTGGGCAGAAAGAAATCCGCACCCTGTCGGCTTCGGGCTCGCTGGTGGTAGTGGCCTTCTACCTGATCGCGCAGATGGTTGGCGCCGGCAAGCTGATCCAGCTGCTGTTTGGCCTGGACTACCACGTCGCGGTGATTCTGGTCGGCATCCTGATGTGCATGTACGTGCTGTTCGGCGGCATGCTTGCGACCACCTGGGTGCAGATCATCAAGGCAGTATTGCTGCTCTCAGGTGCCAGCTTCATGGCGCTGATGGTGATGAAACATGTCAACTTCGACTTCAACGCACTGTTCTCCGAGGCGATCAAGGTTCACCCCAAAGGTGAGGCGATCATGAGCCCGGGCGGCCTGGTCAAGGATCCGATTTCGGCGTTCTCCCTCGGCCTGGCACTGATGTTCGGTACCGCTGGCCTGCCGCATATCCTGATGCGCTTCTTCACCGTCAGTGATGCCAAAGAAGCGCGCAAGAGCGTGCTGTACGCCACTGGCTTCATCGGCTACTTCTACATCCTGACCTTCATCATCGGCTTCGGCGCGATCCTGCTGGTCAGCACCAACCCGGAGTTCAAGGACGCCGCTGGCGCCCTGATCGGTGGCAACAACATGGCTGCGGTGCACCTGGCCGACGCCGTGGGTGGCAGCGTATTCCTCGGCTTCATCTCGGCAGTGGCCTTCGCCACCATCCTGGCAGTAGTTGCCGGCCTGACCCTGGCCGGTGCCTCGGCGGTGTCCCATGACCTGTATGCCAGCGTGATCAAAAAGGGCAAGGCCAACGAGAAGGATGAAATCCGCGTCTCGAAGATCACCACCGTCGCCCTGGGCGTGCTGGCGATTGGTCTGGGTATCCTGTTTGAAAGCCAGAACATCGCCTTCATGGTTGGCTTGGCGTTCTCCATCGCTGCCAGCTGTAACTTCCCGGTACTGCTGCTGTCGATGTACTGGAAGAAGCTGACCACCCGTGGCGCCATGATCGGCGGCTGGATGGGGCTGATCAGTGCCGTGGCGCTGATGGTTCTGGGCCCGACCATCTGGGTGCAGATCCTCGGCCACGAGAAGGCGATCTTCCCGTATGAGTACCCGGCGCTGTTCTCGATGATCATTGCCTTTGCCGGTATCTGGTTCTTCTCGATCACCGACAAGTCCAAGGCTGCCGATGATGAACGTGCGCTGTTCTTCCCACAGTTTGTTCGCTCGCAGACTGGTCTGGGTGCCAGCGGTGCGGTGTCTCACTAAGTAAACGGCATGTATGGAAAAGGCAGCCTTCGGGCTGCCTTTTTATTGCGTCTAGATCTTGCCGAGCAACAACAGGATCAACAGGATGATCAGCACGGTACCGATGATGCCGGACGGCCCATAACCCCAACTTCTGGAATGCGGAAAGACGGGTAAGCCACCGATCAACAGCAGAATCAGGATGATGATAAGTATGGTGCCCATGGCAGTTTCCTTGTTTGGCTTGAGAAGTAGGCGTTACGCTGCAATCCATCTCTTCGGTCATGTGTTTCATGCCCGCCTGTTACTTCCGACTGCCGCCGGTGGCTAAAAGTTTTATCGATTGCCAATACCGCACTTTCACTGCTGTTTGCCCCGGCTATTCAGCATCCTGATACAGCGTGGATCACAGCCCTGCCTTCGCTACACTGGCCTGAACTTTCCAGAACCGTACAAGGCAGCCTGCTATGCAAAAGCGCATGATGATTACCGGTGCAGGCTCAGGGCTTGGCCGTGAAATAGCCTTGCGCTGGGCGCGCGAGGGGTGGCAGCTGGCCCTGGCCGATGTCAACGAGGCCGGCCTCAAGCAGACCCTGGCGCTGGTGCGTGAGGCAGGTGCCGACGGTTTCGTGCAGCGCTGCGATGTGCGCGACTACAGCCAGCTCACGGCCCTGGCCCAGGCCTGCGAAGAAAAGCTCGGTGGTATCGATGTGATCGTCAACAACGCCGGGGTGGCCTCCGGTGGCTTTTTCGCCGAGTTGTCGCTGGAAGACTGGGACTGGCAGATCGCCGTCAACCTGATGGGCGTAGTCAAGGGCTGCAAGGCCTTCTTGCCGTTGCTCGAACGCAGCAAGGGCACGATTATCAACATCGCCTCCATGGCAGCCCTGATGCAGGGCCCGGCGATGAGCAACTACAACGTCGCCAAGGCCGGGGTGCTGGCGCTATCGGAAAGCCTGCTGATCGAGCTGCGCCAGCAAGAGGTCGCGGTGCACGTGGTATGCCCGTCGTTCTTCCAGACCAACCTGCTCGACTCGTTCCGCGGCCCGACCCCGGCAATGAAAGCCCAGGTCGGCAAGCTGCTGGAAAGCTCGCCAATCAGCGCCGCTGATATCGCCGACTACATCCACCGTCAAGTGGCTGCCGGCGAGTTCCTGATCCTGCCCCATGAGCAGGGGCGCGAAGCCTGGAAGCTCAAGCAGCGCAATCCACAGATGCTTTACGATGAAATGGTCGGCATGGCCGAGAAAATGCGCGCCAAGGCCCGGCCTTCCCAGGCGTGAGCGTCGGCATCAGGTATTCTTGGCCATCTTTTGAGTAGCCTTGAGTACCTGGTGTGATCAATTACCTGTGGTTTTTCCTTGCGGCGATCTTCGAGATCGGCGGTTGCTACGCGTTTTACATGTGGCTGCGCCTGGGCAAGAGCGCTTGGTGGATCGCTCCGGCTTTGCTCAGTCTGACCCTGTTCGCCCTGATCCTCACTCGAGTCGAGGCCGCTTACGCCGGGCGCGCCTATGCCGCCTATGGCGGAATCTACATTGTCACCTCGCTGCTGTGGCTGGCGCTGGTCGAGCGTGCCCGGCCATTGGGCAGCGACTGGATCGGCGCGCTGCTGTGTGTGCTGGGCGCCAGTATCATCGTCCTGGGGCCGCGTTTGCAGAGCGCCTGAGTGAACGAAAACGCAATAAATCTGTAGGCAAATTCGCCTAGAGAAGTGGGACTTGTCTAATTCATTGCGGGAGCATTGAAGGCGTCCGACACCCCGTGCAGTCTCCGAATTCCCTGATTGGTGGAGGATCGGAGCATGTTGGTAATAGGACGAGAAATAGGTGAAATCATCGCCATCGACGATCACATCAAGATCACGGTGCTGTCGGTGGAAGGCAACACCGTGCGATTCGGCATCAGCGCGCCACGGCACATCGAAGTGCACCGGGCGGAGATCTACAAGCGCATTGTCGAGCAACTGGCCAAGCAGGCCGGCTGAGTCAGTCGAGCAGTTCCTTGGGCACGTCATGCTTGGCCAACAACTGGCACTGCTGGCTTTCCAGATCGAACAGGATGAACGCCTGCTTTTTTGCCAATGCCTGGCGTACTCGCAGCACACGGGTTTCCAGCGGTGTGTCGTCACCGTTGTCGGTGCCGTCGCGGGTGACGAAATCCTCTATCAGGCGGGTGAGGGTTTCGGCTTCCAGTTGGTCGTAGGGAATCAGCATGAACAGGACAGGTCTGGCGAAAAGGTCTCGTTATGCTACGCGAAACCTGTCCAGACTGTGTAGGCGCTAGTGCTTGCCCTTGCCACGAATCAACTCACGCAACATAAAGCGATTCGGATGGCAGGCTTCGGCAACGGTGCGGGGTACTGGCAGCGGTGCGTTGTCGGCCCAGGCGGCGATCATTTCCCCCGACAGTGGCGCGGTGATCAGCCCGCGCGAACCATGGCCGCTGTTGACGAACAGGCCTTCAAGCCAGGGGCAGGGCGTATCGGGGATCTGCCGGGCATCCCGGGCCAGCACGGCGTATTCCTGTTTGAACTGGGCCTGGTCGGCCAGCGGGCCGACAATCGGCAGATAGTCGGGGCTGGTGCAGCGAAACGCGGCGCGGCCCTGCAACTGGTGGGGGTCGAGGCTGTGTGCGCCCAGGCGCTCGGCCAGGTCGCTGGAAATCTCTTCGAGCAGGCCAAGGTTGCCCACATGCTCGCCGGTTGTGGGCGTCAGGTCGGTACTGTGGAAGTCGAAGCTGGCCCCCAGGGTGTGCTCGCCATTGCGCGGCGGCGCCACGTAGCCGTCGGCGCAGACCACGGTGGCCAGGGCCTGGCTGCGCTCGGTGACCGGTAAGCGGGTGATCTGCCCGCGGATGCGCTTGAGCGGCAGGGCCGCGCAAGGCTCGAAACGCTGGATCTCGGCAGCGGTGGCCAACACCACCAGCGGCGCACTGGCCAGCAGTTTGTCGCTTTCCCAGGCCTGCCACAGGCCATCGACCTTGCGCAATTGCAACACCTGATGATGGGGCAGCAGGGTGATGTTCGGGTGTTGCAACTGCGCCTGGCACAGCGCCGGTGGATGCACCCAGCCCGCTTCGGGATAGAACAGCCCGCCACTGCCCAGGGCCACCCCTGCTAGTTGTTCGGCCTGGTCACGTTCAAGGCGTTGCAGCAATTGCGGATTGAAGGCTTCGGTCAGTTGTTGCTGGCGTTGCTCTTCCTTGGCGTCGAAGGCCAGTTGCAACACCCCGCACCCGCCCCAGTCCTGGCCGCGTTGCAAGCTTTCGAGCAGCCGCCTGGTGTAGCCGAATCCACTGAGGATCATGCGCGACAATGCCGTGCCATGAGCCGACAGCTTGAGGTACAGCACCCCTTGCGGATTACCCGAAGCCTCGGCCGCCGCTGTGGCGTGACGCTCCAGCACCTTCACCTGCCAACCCCGTGCGGCGAGGCTGGCGGCGCTCGCGCAACCGGCCAGGCCGGCACCGATTACCAGCGCCTGGCGCGGCCCGGTGAGTGCGGGCGGGCGGGCAAACCACGGGGCGCTCGCGGGTGGCTGCGGTTGTTCGGGCGGCCAGCCGTTGAAGCTGCCGCGCAGGACTTCCCATTTCTTGCCAATGCCGGGAATGCGCTTCATGGTAAAGCCCACGGCGATCAGGCCGCGGCGTACCCAGCCGGTGCTGGTGAAGGTGCCGAGGGTGGCGCCGGGCGCCGACAGCCGGCCGATCTGGGCGAACAGTTCCGGGGTCCACATTTCCGGGTTCTTGGCCGGGGCAAAGCCGTCGAGGAACCAGGCATCGATCTGGGCATCGAGCTGCGGCAACTGCTCCAGCACGTCACCGATCATCAGGGTCAGGCGCACCCGGCCTTGGTCAAACACAAACGGCTGAAAGCCCTCGTGCACCGCCACGTACTGGGTCAGCAACTGACTACTGAACGACTTCAGCGTTGGCCACAGGGCCAGGGCACGGCTGAGGTCGGCGCGGGTCAGGGGGAACTTTTCCACACTGATGAAGTGCAGGCGGGCATCAGCCGGGGCGCACTCGGCAAACAACTGCCAGGCACAGAAGAAGTTCAATCCGGTGCCGAAGCCGGTTTCGCCGATCACCAGGCACTGGCCCGGTTGCAGTGCACTGAAACGCTGGCGCAGGTCGTTCTGGTCGATGAACACGTGACGGGTTTCCTCCAGGCTCTGCTCCTTGGAGAAATAGATGTCGTCGTATTGGCGCGAGTGGGGGCGGCCCTGCTCGTCCCAGTCGATCTGGGCGTATTGGGTTACTTCGGTCATGTTCGGCTCAGCTCAGGCAAGACGGCCATTTTAGCTGATCGGCGCAAGGCTGTTTGACCTGTGGCAGGCTTTGTTTTGTACCGACAAAGGTTTCGACAATCCGCTAGTCTTGCTTATCCATGTAGGGAGCCTGGTATGCTCGAATCCGCTGAAATTGGTCACGCCATCGACAAAGACACCTATGACGCCGAGGTCCCGGCGCTGCGTGAAGCCCTGCTCGAAGCCCAGTTCGAGCTCAAGCAGCAGGCGCGTTTCCCGGTGATCGTGCTGATCAACGGCATTGAAGGCGCCGGTAAGGGCGAGACGGTCAAGCTGCTCAATGAGTGGATGGACCCGCGCCTGATCGAGGTGCGCACCTTCGACCAGCAGACTGACGAAGAGCTCGCCCGCCCGCCGGCCTGGCGTTACTGGCGGGCCCTGCCGGCCAAGGGGCGCATGGGTGTGTTTTTCGGCAACTGGTACAGCCAGATGCTCCAGGGACGGGTGCATGGCCAGTTCAAGGACGCTGTGCTCGATCAGGCCATCCGCGGCGCTGAACGCCTGGAGGAGATGCTCTGCGATGAAGGCGCGCTGATCTTCAAGTTCTGGTTTCACCTGTCCAAGAAACAGATGAAGGCCCGGCTCAAGGCGCTTAAGGACGACCCACTGCACAGTTGGCGGATCAGCCCGCTGGACTGGCAGCAGTCCGAGACCTACGACCGCTTCGTGCGTTTTGGTGAGCGGGTGCTGCGCCAGACCAGCCGTGACTACGCGCCCTGGCATGTAATCGAAGGCGTCGATCCGCATTACCGCAGCCTGGCCGTGGGCAAGATTCTGCTCGAAGGTTTGCAGGCCGCCCTCAAGGCCAATCATGCACCGATCCATCAGGCCAACATTGCCCCGCTAGGCGAAAGCATCGACCAGCGCAGCCTGCTCGGCAGCCTTGACCTGAGCTTGCGCCTGGACAAGGACGACTATCAGGAGCAACTGATTACCGAACAGGCACGCCTGGCCGGTTTGCTGCGTGACAAGCGCATGCGCCGGCATGCCTTGATTGCGGTGTTCGAGGGCAACGACGCGGCAGGCAAGGGCGGTGCCATTCGCCGCGTGGCGGCGGCGCTCGACCCACGTCAGTACCGTATCGTGCCGATTGCCGCGCCCACCGAGGAAGAGCGTGCACAGCCTTACCTGTGGCGCTTCTGGCGACACATTCCGGCACGTGGCAAGTTCACCGTGTTTGACCGCTCCTGGTATGGCCGGGTGCTGGTCGAGCGGGTCGAAGGTTTTTGCAGCCGGGCGGACTGGATGCGCGCTTACGGCGAGATCAACGACTTTGAAGAGCAACTTAGCAATTCCGGTGTCGTGGTGGTGAAGTTCTGGTTGTCGATTGACGAGCAGACCCAGCTCGAACGCTTTCAGGAGCGGGAGCAGATCCCGTTCAAGCGCTTCAAAATCACTGAGGAAGATTGGCGCAACCGCGATAAATGGGGTCAGTACGCCGAAGCGGTGGGCGACATGGTCGATCGCACCAGCACCGAGATCGCGCCTTGGACCCTGGTCGAGGCCAATGACAAGCGCTGGGCGCGGGTCAAGGTGTTACGCACCATTAATGAGGCGCTGGAGACGGCGTTCAAGAAGCACAAGAAGTGACAGCGGGGCTGCTTTCGCAGCCCATCGCCGGCAAGGCCGGCTCCCACAATGGGCCGGCATGTACCCTTCCTGTGGGAGCCGGCTTTGCCGGCGATGGGGCGCGCAGCGGCCCCGACAGGAGTTCAGGGAATGAAGTATTGAATTCTTTTCCACATCAGCGCCTGTCCTACCCCGTAGAATCCAGTTTCCCCCCACCCAAGGGTTGTCGAGGCTGGTTATGCATATTTCGTCCGGACGCGGGCTCTACGGCCTGTGCTTGTCACTGCTGACCGCCTTGCTCTGGGGCATCCTGCCGATCAAGCTCAAGCAGGTGTTGCAGGTGATGGACCCGATCACCGTGACCTGGTTTCGCTTGTTGGTATCCGGTGGCTTGCTGCTGGCCTGGCTTGCGGCGAGCAAGCGTCTGCCTTCGTTCAAACCACTCGGGCCCAAGGGCTGGGGCCTGGTGGTGCTGGCCACGTGCGGCCTGGTCGGCAACTATGTGCTGTACCTGGTCGGGCTCAAGCTACTCAGCCCCGGTACGGCGCAGTTGGTGGTGCAGATGGGGCCGGTGTTGCTGCTGGTGGCCAGTGTGTTCCTGTTCAAGGAACGCTTCAGTCTGGGGCAGGGCATGGGCCTGGTGATATTGCTGATCGGCTTCGGTCTGTTCTTCAATCAACGTCTTGAGGAGTTGCTGACCTCTCTGAGCGTCTACACCACGGGCGTGCTGACCATCCTGCTGGCAACCACCATCTGGGTGTTCTATGCCCTGAGCCAGAAGCAACTGCTGACGGTGTGGAATTCGATGCAGGTAATGATGGTCATCTATCTGTGCTGCGCGGCGCTGCTGACGCCTTGGGTGCATCCGCTGCAGGCGCTGGAGCTGAGCCCGTTGCAAGGCTGGCTGCTGCTGGCGTGCTGCCTGAACACCCTGGTGGCTTATGGCGCCTTTGCCGAGGCGCTGGCGCATTGGGAAGCGTCCCGGGTCAGTGCGACTCTGGCAGTGACGCCACTGATCACCTTCGTTGCCGTGGCCCTGGCAGCCTGGTTCTGGCCTGACTATGTGCACGCCGAGCAGATCAATTCCCTGGGCTACATCGGTGCCCTGGTGGTGGTGCTGGGTTCGGCGCTGACCGCCCTGGGGCCGTCGATCGTGGCCGGCTGGCGAGCCAGGCGCGTACGCCTGGCCCGTTGATTCAGCCCTTTGCGCCTGGTTCGAGCATTTTTTCCGGGCGCACCCACTGGTCAAACTGTTCGTTGCTCAGGTAGCCCAGGCTCAGCGCCGCTTCGCGCAGGGTGGTGCCTTCGCTGTAGGCCTTCTTGGCGATTTCCGCGGCCTTGTCGTAGCCGATATGCGGGTTGAGCGCAGTCACCAGCATCAGCCCGCGTTCCAGGTGCGCGGCCATCTGCTCGGTATCCGCTTCCAGGCCCGCGATGCAGTGCTGCTGGAAGTTGCTGCAACCGTCTGCCAGCAGTTCGATGGACTGCAGCAGGTTGTGGATGATCACCGGTTTGAACACATTCAACTGCAAATGCCCTTGGCTGGCGGCAAAGCCGATCGCAGTGTCATTGCCCAGCACCTGGCAGGCCAGCATCGACAGGGCCTCGCACTGGGTTGGATTGACCTTGCCGGGCATGATCGAGCTGCCCGGCTCGTTGGCCGGCAGGCGCACCTCGGCAATGCCGCCACGGGGGCCGGAGCCGAGCAGGCGCAGGTCGTTGGCCAGTTTCATCAAAGCCACGGCCAGGGTTTTCAGCCCGCCGGCGAGGGTGGTCAGCGGTTCATGACCGGCCAAGGCGGCAAACTTGTTGGGCGCGGTAACGAACGGCAGGCCGCAGAGGGCGGCGAGCTCGGCGGCAATGGCCTCGGCAAAGCCGTGCGGGGCGTTCAGCCCGGTGCCTACCGCAGTGCCGCCCTGGGCCAGCTCGCAGACTGCCGGCAGGGCCGAACGAATGGCACGCTGGGCGTAGTCGAGTTGGGCGACGTAGGCCGAGAGTTCCTGGCCGAAGGTGATCGGTGTGGCGTCCATCATATGGGTACGGCCGGTTTTCACCAGATGCTGATGCCGCACCGCCAACTCCGCCAGTCCCGACGACAGCTCGCTGATCGCCGGCAGCAGCGAGTGTTGCACCGCCTGGGCGGCGGCGATATGCATGGCGGTGGGGAAGCAGTCGTTTGAGCTCTGCGAGCGGTTTACGTGATCGTTGGGATGTACTGGCGCCTTGCCGCCACGGCCCTTTCCCGCCAGTTCGTTGGCGCGACCGGCGATCACCTCGTTGACGTTCATGTTGCTTTGGGTACCACTGCCGGTTTGCCAGACGACGAGTGGAAATTGGTCATCGAGCTGGCCGTCGAGCACTTCGTCAGCGGCCTGTTCGATCAAGCGGGCGATGTCCGCCGCAAGGTCTCCGTTGCGGTTGTTGACCCGGGCGGCGGCTTTCTTGATTAGCGCCAGGGCATGCAAAACGGCCAGTGGCATACGCTCCTTGCCGATGGCAAAGTTGATCAGCGAGCGCTGCGTCTGGGCTCCCCAGTAGGCGTTTTCAGGAACTTCGACCGGCCCGAGGCTGTCAGTTTCGATACGGCTCATGCTGCGCTCACTCCCTTGTGGTCTGAATTCGCAGTTTAGGTCCTTATTTGGCGTAGCGGTTCCATTGCGCGTCGACCCACTTGAGCACTGTGCCACTGTCGGCGCAGAATGCTCTATTCTGGGGTACTACCTCCTCTGTCTATTCAAGGAATTCCGATGACCCGTCTTCGCGCCCTCTGCACCGCTGTAGCGCTGGTCTGCGCCAGCGGCCAGGTGCTTGCAGATACCGCCAGCCACAACGCCAGTGCTGAAAAATTCCTCATGATGGCGCATGCCGACAAGCTCGGTACTCCGGTCTACATGCAGGTGCAACAGATGTTCGCCCAGCGTTTCGAGCAGACCAAGGCCCCGGCCTCGAAGAAATCCGTGCTCGACAGCTACCAGGCCAAGGCCAATGCCGCCCTGGACCAGGCCATCGGCTGGAACAAGCTCAAGCCGGACATGGTCAAGCTCTACACCACCACCTTCACTGAAAGCGAGCTGAAGGACCTGGTCGCGTTCTACCAGTCGCCTCTGGGCAAGAAAGTCCTGGAGAAGATGCCGCAGGTAACCCAGCAATCGGCCCAGCTCACCCAGCAGAAACTGGAAAGCGCGGTGCCGGTGGTCAACAAGCTGCTGGCTGACATGACCAAAGAACTCGACCCGAATGCTGGCAAGGCCGCACCGGCCAAGAAGTAATCCGCGGAGCCTGACATGACCATGCAGCAAAAGATCGAGCAGAGCCTGCAGGCGCTGGCACCAAAGCACCTGCAGGTGCTCGATGAAAGCCACATGCACAGCCGTGGCCAGCAGACCCACTACAAGGCGGTGCTGGTGAGCGAGCAGTTCGAGGGGCTCAATAGCGTCAAGCGTCACCAGAAGGTCTACGCCACCCTGGGTGAGTTGATGGGCCAGTTTCACGCCCTGGCGCTGCACACCTACACGCCGCAGGAATGGCAGGCAATTGGCGTAGCGCCGGCATCGCCGACCTGCGCCGGTGGCAGCAAGCACTGATTTCCTCGTCAGGTTTTTGCTAGAATGACTAACGCGCCGCTCGTCGGCGCGTTTTTATTTGGCATCCGGTCCGCCCTTTGCGAGGGTGACCACCTGGAGAAATTACTGCATGTCCCACGCTATCGTCGTCGCGGCGCTGTACAAATTCGTCACCCTCAAAGATTACGTCGAGCTGCGCGAGCCGCTGCTCGAGAGCATGATGGCCAACGGCGTCAAGGGCACCCTGCTGCTGGCTGAGGAAGGTATCAACGGTACGGTTTCCGGTACCCGTGAAGGTATCGATGGCCTGCTGGCCTGGCTGCGTAGCGATGCGCGCCTGGTCGATGTCGATCACAAGGAATCCTACTGCGACGAACAGCCGTTCTACCGCACCAAGGTCAAGCTCAAGAAAGAGATCGTCACCCTCGGCGTGCCGGGCGTGGACCCGAACTACAAGGTCGGCACCTACGTCGAGCCCCAGGACTGGAATGCGCTGATCAGCGACCCCGAAGTGCTGCTGATCGATACCCGCAATGACTACGAAGTGGCGATCGGTACCTTCGAAGGTGCGATCGACCCCAAGACCACCACCTTTCGTGAGTTCCCCGAGTACATCAAGGCCAACTTCGATCCGGCCAAACACAAAAAAGTGGCGATGTTCTGCACCGGCGGCATTCGCTGCGAGAAAGCCTCCAGCTACATGCTCGGCGAGGGGTTCGAAGAGGTCTATCATCTTAAGGGCGGGATCCTCAAATACCTCGAAGAGGTACCTCAGGATGAAAGCCGCTGGGAGGGCGACTGCTTCGTGTTCGACAACCGGGTCACCGTGCGTCACGACCTGAGCGAAGGCGACTATGACCAGTGCCATGCCTGCCGCACCCCGATCAGCGTGCAAGAGCGTGCGTCCGAGCACTATTCGCCAGGCATCAGCTGCCCGCATTGCTGGGACAGCCTGAGTGAAAAGACCCGGCGCAGTGCCGTTGACCGGCAGAAGCAGATCGAACTGGCCAAGGCGCGCAATCAGCCTCACCCGATCGGTCACAACTACCGCAAAGCTGCCGAGGCCTGATTGATGTCCGCACGCCTGCTGTATGTGATGGACCCGATGTGCTCCTGGTGCTGGGGCTTTGCCCCGGTCGCCGAAGCCTTGATCGCCCAGGCGCAGGCGGCGGGTGTGCCGACCCAGGTGGTGCTGGGCGGCCTGCGTTCGGGCAGCCGGGCGCTGGATGCCTCGACCCGTGGCTACATCCTCGATCACTGGCAGGCGGTGCACGACGCCACCGGGCAGGCGTTCGAGTTCGAGGGCGCGTTGCCCGACGGTTTTGTCTACGACACCGAGCCCGCCTGCCGGGCCCTGGTCACCGCGCGCAGCCTTGACCCGCAGCATGTCGGTGCCTTGCTCAAGCTGATCCAGCAAGCCTTCTACCAGCGTGGCGAAGATGTTACTCGCGCGCCGTTGCTGGTGGAGCTGGCGGAGCAGGCCGGTTACGACCGCGCAGCCTTTGCCGATGCCTTTACCAGCGCCGAACAACGTTCGGCCACGGCGGCCGACTTCACTTGGGTCCAGGACCTGGGCATCGCCGGCTTCCCGACCCTGCTGGCCGAGCGTAATGGCCAGCTGGCCTTGCTGACCAACGGCTACCAGCCGCTTGACTCCCTCGAACCACTGCTCGGCCGCTGGCTCAAGCAGGCTGCCTGTGCTTGACCTGCCGGGTTCACCCGACCCGGTACCAGGGCCAGGCCCTGTGCATGCTGATCGCTTGAGCTGGGCAGAAATCCGCCGCCTGGCCCTGCGGCATAAAAAAGCTTTATGGATTGCCAATGGTGTGGCCGTGCTGGCGGCGTTGTGCAGCGTGCCGATTCCCTTGCTGCTGCCGTTGCTGGTCGATGAAGTGCTGCTGGGCCATGGCGATGCGGCGCTGAAGTGGATGAACCAGTTCCTCCCCGGCAATTGGCAGGTGGCCGCCGGCTACATCGGCCTGATGCTGGCGTTCACCTTGACCCTGCGCTGCGCTGCCTTGGCGTTCAATGTGGTACAGGCCAAGCTGTTCGCGGGGCTGGCCAAGGACATTGTTTATCGCTTGCGCATCCGCCTGATCGAGCGGCTCAAGCGCATCTCCCTCAGCGAATACGAAAGCCTGGGTAGCGGTACCGTGACCACTCACCTGGTCACCGACCTGGACACCCTCGACAAGTTCGTTGGCGAAACCCTCAGCCGCTTTCTGGTGGCCATGCTGACCCTGACCGGCACCGCTGCCATCCTGATGTGGATGCACTGGCAACTGGCGCTGCTGATTCTGCTGTTCAACCCGCTGGTGATTTTTGCCACGGTGCAACTGGGCAAGCGGGTCAAGCACCTGAAAAAGCTGGAGAACGACAGCACGTCGCGCTTTACCCAGGCGCTGACCGAAACCCTGGATGCGATCCAGGAAATCCGCGCCAGCAACCGCCAGGGCTATTTCCTCGGTCGCCTTGGCCTGCGCGCCCAGGAAGTGCGTAACTATGCGGTCGCCTCGCAATGGAAAAGCGATGCCAGTGGGCGTGCCAGTGGTTTGCTGTTCCAGTTCGGCATCGATATTTTTCGCGCTGCGGCGATGCTCACGGTGCTGTTCTCGGATTTGTCGATCGGGCAGATGCTCGCAGTATTCAGCTACCTGTGGTTCATGATCGGCCCGGTCGAGCAGTTGCTCAACCTGCAGTACGCCTATTACGCCGCCGGCGGGGCTCTTAGCCGGCTCAACGAGCTGCTGGCGCGCACCGACGAGCCGCAATACGCCGGTGGCATCGATCCGTTCATGGGCCGCGATGCCGTGGGCCTGGAAGTGCAAGGCCTGCGCTTTGCCTACAACGATGAGCCGGTGCTCGATCAGCTCAACCTGTCGATCGCCCCGGGTGAGAAGGTGGCGATCGTCGGAGCCAGCGGCGGTGGTAAGAGCACCCTGGTGCAACTGCTGCTGGGCTTGTACAGCGCCCAGGCCGGGACCATCCGTTTTGGCGGCTCGACCCTGCAGGAAATCGGCCTGGAAACCCTGCGCGAGCATGTCGCGGTGGTACTGCAGCATCCGTCGCTGTTCAATGACACCGTGCGTGCCAACCTGACCATGGGTCGCGACTGCAGCGATGATGCCTGCTGGCAGGCGCTGGCCATCGCCCAGCTCGACACCACCATTGCGGCCTTGCCGCAAGGCCTGGACAGCGTGGTTGGCCGCTCCGGGGTGCGCTTGTCCGGTGGTCAGCGCCAGCGCCTGGCGATTGCGCGGATGGTGCTGGCCGAACCCAAGGTGGTGATCCTCGACGAGGCAACCTCGGCGCTGGATGCGGCCACCGAATACAACCTGCATCAGGCCTTGAGCCGCTTTCTCAGTGCCCGCACCACCCTGATCATTGCCCACCGTCTGTCGGCGGTAAAACAGGCGGACCGGGTGCTGGTGTTCGACGGCGGCCATGTCGCCGAGGACGGCGACCACCAACAATTGATCGCCGAAGGTGGCTTGTACGCCAAGTTGTACGGCCATTTGCAACAGAGTTAGGGCAAATTGCCGTGCAGGCGAGAAAAGCACTCCTGGTTTAATGGCAAATAGCCTAGGCTGTGCTTTGGTAGGTGGGATTCATCCGGCTCTGTTGCAAGGGACCTCATGAAGCGAAAACGGACTCTCGAAGCGCCAAAGTTGTTGGGCATAATCTGGCCATTTGTTGCCGTGGTGCTGTTTCAGGCCTTGCTTGGTAGCATCAGCCTGTACGCGCTGTCGGCAGTGCGTGGTTATGTGGCGGGGGAGAGCCTGTGGTCCAAGGGCCAGAAGGATGCCATCTATTACCTCAACCAGTACGCGGACAGCCGTGACGAGGCGGTCTTTCAGAAGTACCGCAAGGCCATAGGCGTGCCGCAGGGCGGCCATGACCTGCGCGTGGCCCTCGACCTCGCCACTCCGGATATCGACGCCGCCCGCCGTGGCATTCTCCAGGGTGGCAACCATCCCGACGACGTGTCCAGTGTGATCTGGCTGTACCTGAACTTTCATCAGGTCAGCTATATGCAGAAAGCCATCGAGCTGTGGTCGGTGGGTGATGGGTTCCTGCGTCAGCTCGATGAAGTGGCCGAGCAAATGCACAGCGGTTTTCGTGCAGGCCAGGCCGATGCCCGGAGTGTCGCGGCCTGGAAAGCGCAGATTGCGGCGATCAACGATGCCGTGACGCCGGCCGCGCGGGCCTTCAGCGATGCCCTGGGGGAAGGCTCGCGGAAGTTGCTGCGGGTTTTGCTGGTCACCAACCTTGCAACCGCCTTGTTCCTGATTGCCTTGGCCTGGATGCGCTCTAGCAAGTTGCTGGCCCAGCGCCAGGCCTTTGCCAATGCGCTGGAAGTGGAGAAGGAGCGGGCGCAGATTACCCTTGAGTCGATCGGCGATGGGGTCATCACCACCGATGTCGAAGGCTGTATTGCCTACATGAACCCGGCTGCCGAACAGTTGACCCACTGGCATGCGGCCCAGGCCCAGGGCCTGCCCCTGGCCGCGCTGTTCAGCCTGCTCGACGAAAATGCCGAAAAAGACAGCCTGACCCTGGTCGAGCGCGTGCTCGAAGGCGGCCTCAAGGGTGGCAGCGAGCACACCAAACTGATCCAGCGCCTGGACGGCAGCACCGTGTCGGTCACCCTGGTCGGGGCGCCGATCATCACCGAAGGCAAGGTCAGCGGTATCGTCCTGGTGCTGCACGACATGACCCAGGAACGCCAGTACATCGCCAATCTGTCCTGGCAGGCGACCCATGATGCCCTGACGGGTCTGGCCAACCGCCGTGAGTTCGAATATCGCCTGGAGCTGGCGCTCAACGCGGTGGCGCGCAAGCCGGCGCGCCATTCCTTGATGTTTCTAGACCTGGACCAGTTCAAGCTGGTCAATGACACCTGCGGTCATGCCGCAGGGGATGAGCTGCTGCGGCATATCTGTGCGGTATTGCAGGCTGGCCTGCGCGAAGGCGACACCCTGGCGCGGCTGGGAGGTGACGAGTTTGGCATCCTGCTGGAGAACTGCCCCCAGGAGCAGGCTGAGCGTATCGCCGAAAGCCTGCGCCAGGCGGTGCAGAGCCTGCACTTTGTGTGGAAGGGGCGGCCGTTCATGACCACCGTGAGCCTGGGCCTGGTGCATATCGCCCAGGGGCCGACAACCCTGGAGGCCTCGTTGCGGGCGGCCGATATGGCCTGCTACATGGCCAAGGAAAAGGGCCGCAACCGCGTGCAGGTGTATCACGCCGATGACAGCGAGCTGTCCATGCGTTTTGGCGAAATGGCCTGGATCCAGCGCTTGCACGTGGCTCTGGAAGAAAACCGGTTCTGTCTCTATGCCCAGGAAATCGCCGCCCTCGGCCCCCATGAGGGCGCCGGTCATATTGAGATCCTCTTGCGCCTGCATGATGAAAGCGGGCGGATCATCCTTCCGGACAGCTTCATTCCCGCCGCCGAGCGTTATGGCCTGATGACCGCGCTGGACCGCTGGGTGGTGCGCAGCGTGTTCAAGG
The DNA here is from genome assembly GCF_028656935.1 of Pseudomonas rubra. GTDB lineage: Bacteria > Pseudomonadota > Gammaproteobacteria > Pseudomonadales > Pseudomonadaceae > Aquipseudomonas > Aquipseudomonas rubra. The sequence goes on along the minus strand of NZ_JAMDGZ010000015.1, from coordinate 35,876 downwards.
TCATTCGCCAGTGCCTGGACGAGGAGCGCGACGGCCCGTTGGCCATGTGCGCCATCAATTTGTCGGGCAGTAGCATTGGCGATGACAAGTTTCTCGAGTACTTGCAGCGGCTATTCAACGAGTTTTCCATCCCGCCACACATGATTTGTTTCGAAATCACTGAAACCAGTGCAATCGCGAACCTGGGCAGCGCCATTCGCTTTATCAACGAGCTCAAAGGCCTAGGCTGCCGGTTCTCGCTGGACGACTTCTGCGCCGGGATGTCGTCGTTCGCTTATTTGAAGCATTTGCCTGTAGACTTCCTGAAAATCGACGGAAGTTTCGTCAAGGACATGCTTGATGACCCGATCAACCGGGCCATGGTCGAGGTGATCAATCACATCGGCCACGTGATGGGCAAACGCACCATCGCCGAGTTTGTCGAAACCCCGTTGATCGAGCAGGCCCTGCAGGAAATTGGCGTCGACTACGCCCAGGGATACCTGATCGAGCGGCCGCAGGTGTTCACCTGTGACAGCTTGCAGCGCAAACGGATTGCTGCAAGGCCCCTGTTGTTCAAGGCGCCGGGGACCTTTCGCTGAGATCCACCGATAATCACAAGGAACAAGGAGCTGACAGTGATTGACGCGTTTATTCGTACGGGTCCATTGATGGACCCCAGCAGTTACCCGCTTTGGGCCCAGCAGTTGATCAAGGACTGCAGCGAGAGCAAGCGTCGGGTGGTGGAGCACGAACTCTATCAACGCATGCGTGACGGCCGCCTCAGTGGCCGGACCATGCGCCAGTACCTGATTGGCGGCTGGCCGGTGGTCGAGCAGTTCTCCCTGTACATGGCCAAAAACCTCACCAAGACCCAATACGCCCGCCACCCTGGCGAGGACATGGCGCGTCGCTGGCTGATGCGCAATATCCGCGTCGAGCTCAACCATGCCGACTACTGGCTGTTCTGGGCCCAGGCCCATGGCGTCAGCCTGGAAGACCTGCAAACCCAGGACGTACCCAGTGAACTCAATGCGCTGAGTGACTGGTGCTGGCATACCTGCGCCACCGATTCGCTGGTGGTGGCCGTTGCGGCCACCAACTACGCCATCGAAGGTGCAACCGGTGAGTGGTCGGCGGTGGTTTGCTCTACCGGCGTCTACGCCCAGGGCTTCCCGGAAGAAGGCCGCAAGCGTGCGATGAAGTGGTTGAAGATGCACGCGCAGTACGATGACGCGCACCCTTGGGAGGCGCTGGAGATCGTCTGTACCCTGGCCGGCCACAACCCGTCGGCTGCGCTGCAGAAAGAGCTGCGCCGGGCGATCTGCAAGAGCTACGACTATATGTTCCTGTTCCTTGAGCGCTGCATGCAGCAAGAGCAGGAACAGCGCCAGCCCGCCCGGGCCCGGGCGGAACTGGCCGAGGGCTGAGCTTACTGGGCGTTGAACGCCTGGCCGTTGATGCCGGTGCTGTCTGGACCCATCAGGTACAGGTAGACCGGCATGATCTGCTCGGGTAGCGGATTGTTTTCCGGGGTTTCCGCAGGGTAGGCCTGGGCGCGCATGCTGGTACGGGTGGCGCCCGGGTTGACACTGTTGGCGCGTACCGGCGCGACACCTTCAAGCTCGTCGGCGAGGGTCTGCATCAGGCCCTCGGTGGCGAACTTCGACACCCCATAGGCACCCCAGTAGGCTCGGCCTTTGCGTCCGACGCTGCTGGAGGTGAAGATCACCGAGCCATCTGCCGAGAGCTTGAGCAGCGGCAGCAGGGTGCTGGTGAGCATGAACATGGCATTGACGTTGACCTGCATCACGCGCATGAAGTTGTCGCCCGAGAGCTGCTCTAGTGGCGTGCGCGGGCCGATGATCGAGGCGTTGTGCAGCAGGCCGTCGATATGGCCGAACTCGGCTTCGATCATTGCTGCCAGCTCGTCGTACTGATGCGGCAGGGCGGTTTCCAGGTTGAACGGGATGACCGCAGGCTTGGGGTGGCCGGCTGCTTCGATCTCGTCGTAGACCTGGCTCAGGTTGGCTTCGGTCTTGCCCAGCAGCAAGACGGTGGCGCCATGGGCGGCATAGCTCTTGGCCGCGGCCGCACCGATGCCACGACCGGCGCCAGTGACCAGGATGGTCCGGCCTTTGAGCAGGTCGGGGCGGGCAGAGTAATCGAACATGGGGTTACCTCTAGATAGGTGATGGCTTCATCGCTGGCAAGCCAGCTCCCACAAGGTTGGTGGTGGTCTGTGGGAGCTGGCCTTGCCGGCGATGCAAGGCAAAGCCTTGCCAGTACAAAGGTTCAGCAGCCGCAAAGCGCGTTATCAAGCACCTGGCGCAGCTCCAGCGGATGATCGACCACCACATCCGCGCCCCAGTTGTTGGGGTTGTCGTCAGGATGGATATAGCCGTAGCGCACCGCCGCAGTGCGGGTGCCGGCATCGCGACCCGACTCGATGTCGCGCAGGTCGTCGCCGACGAACAGCACGCTGGCGGGGTCCAGGTTGAGGGTCTTGCAGGCGAGGATCAGCGGTTCGGGGTCCGGCTTGCTGTTCTTCACATGGTCCGGGCAGATCAGCAGTGCCGAGCGCTCGCTCAGGCCCAACTGCTGCATGATAGGCTCGGCAAAGCGCACCGGTTTGTTGGTGACCACGCCCCAGAGCAAATTGCCTTTCTCGATGTCGGCCAGCAGTTCGGCCATGCCATCGTAGAGTTTGCTGTGCACCGCGCAACCTTGCTGGTAGCGCTCGAGAAACTCCAGGCGCAGGGCCTCGAAGCCTTCGGCGTCCGGTTCGAGGTTGAAGGTCGCCGACACCATGGCCTTGGCCCCGCCCGAGACCACGTCGCGGATTTTCTGTGCGTCGATGGCCGGCAGGCCGCGCTCGGCGAGCATGGCCTGGCAGATGGCGATGAAGTCCGGCGCCGTGTCCAGCAGGGTGCCGTCCATGTCGAAAAGTACCGCTCGCAAACGCATGCTCATTCCTCGCGCAGGGTCTGGATCATGTAGTTGACGTCAACATCGTTGGCCAGCTTGTAGTGCTTGGTCAGCGGGTTGTAGGTCAGGCCGATGATGTCCTTGACGCTCAGGCCGGCATCGCGGCTCCAGGCGCCGAGCTCGGAGGGGCGGATGAACTTCTTGAAGTCGTGGGTGCCGCGCGGCAGCAGCTTCATGATGTACTCGGCGCCGATGATGGCGAACAGGTAGGCCTTGGGGTTGCGGTTGATGGTCGAGAAGAACACCTGGCCGCCGGGCTTGACCATGCGAAAACACGCGCGGATCACCGAAGAGGGGTCTGGTACGTGCTCAAGCATCTCAAGGCAGGTGACTACGTCGAACTGCTCGGGCATCTCTTCGGCCAGGGCCTCGGCGGTGATCTGCCGGTACTCGACGTTGACCCCGGATTCGAGTTGGTGCAGCTGAGCCACGGCCAGCGGTGCCTCGCCCATGTCGATACCGGTCACGGTGGCGCCGCGCTGGGCCATGGCCTCGCTGAGGATGCCGCCGCCGCAGCCGACGTCGAGGACCTTCTTGCCGGCCAGCTTGACCCGCTCGTCGATCCAGTTGACCCGCAGCGGGTTGATGTCGTGCAGTGGCTTGAACTCGCTCTCGCGGTCCCACCAGCGGTGAGCCAGGGCTTCGAACTTGGCGATTTCGGCGTGGTCGACGTTGCTCATGGAACAGTCCTCTGAAACTTGGATAATTTGCTCTTGCCCGTCAGCACTGGCTGTCGGGCGTTTATTCGTTGCGTTCGCCGATCCGCCGGCCCCAGGCACAGGCGGTGGCATGCAGGGCCTGTTCGTCCAGGCGGGTCAGGCGCCGGTCGTCAAGCAGTGGCTTGCCGGCGACCCAGACGTGCTTCACGCAGTCCCGGCCGCTGGCGTAGATCAGTTGCGAAACCGGGTCGTACACCGGTTGCTGGGCCAGGCCTGACAGGTCGAAGGCGACCAGGTCGGCGGCCTTGCCGATTTCCAGTGAGCCGGTAATCGCCTCCAGGCCCAGCGCTCGAGCACCGTTGAGGGTCGCCATGCGCAGCGCCCGATGGGCGTCCAGGGCGCTGGCGGAGCCGGCGACGGCTTTGGCCAGCAGGGCAGCGGTACGGGTTTCGCCGAGCAGGTCGAGGTCATTGTTACTGGCTGCACCGTCGGTGCCGACGGCAACGTTGACTCCAGCCTGCCACAAACGCTCGACCGGGCAGAAACCGCTGGCCAGCTTGAGGTTGGACTCCGGGCAGTGCACCACACTGGTGTTGCTTTCTACCAGCAGGGCCAGGTCTTCGTCGCTGACCTGGGTCATGTGAACCGCTTGCAGGCGCGGGCCGAGCAGGCCCAGGCGGGCAAGTCGGGCCAGGGGGCGCTCGCCGCGGGTGCGCAGCGACTGCTCGACTTCGACGGCGGTTTCATGGATGTGCATGTGGATTGATGCGTCCAGCTCTTCAGCGATGACGCGGACCTTTTCCAGGTTGGCGTCGCTGACCGTGTACGGCGCATGCGGGCCCAGGGCTACACTGATGCGAGGGTGATGGCGCAGGTCGCCGAACAGCTCGATACCTTGTTGCAGGGCTTCTTCGGTGCTGCGCGCGCCAGGGAACGGGAAGTCCAGCAGGGGCACGGCGATCTGCGCGCGGATGCCGCTGTGGTGCACGCGCTCGCTGGTCACCTTGGGATAGAAGTACATGTCGCTGAAGCAGGTGATGCCGCCCTTGAGCTGTTCGGCGATGGCGAGGTCCGTACCATCGCGGACGAAGTCTTCATCGACCCAGCGCGCTTCGGCCGGCCAGATGTGCTCTTGGAGCCAGGTCATCAGCGGCTGGTCATCGGCCAGGCCGCGGAACAGGGTCATAGCCGCGTGTCCATGGGCGTTGATCAACCCCGGGCTGAGCAGGCAGCCCGGCAGTTCACGGGTTTCGCTCGCGATGCAGGCCTGGGCCTGGTTGCGCGGGCCGATGAATACGATCTGCCCATCGCGGATGCCCAGGGCATGGTCCTTCAATACCACCCCGGCAGGTTCGACCGGCACCAGCCACGTAGGCAGGAGCAGCAGGTCGAGCGGCGTAGCGGGTTTGGGCATGACAGGTTTCCCTGGGCGACTGGTGGTGAGGGCGAAGTATACCCGAGCGTCCGCGCCTGGGGCTCGCTATAATCGTGCGCTTTTGATGTCCGAATGATGGGGTGAGGCATGCGCGATCGACTAATGGCCGCAGAGAAGGTGAAAGCCATTGATTGGCGAGATGGCACCCTTTATCTGCTTGACCAGCGCGCGCTACCGTCGGCGCAGGTCTGGCTGGCCTGCAGCGATGCCGTTGCAGTGGCCGAGGCCATTCGCACGATGGCGGTACGCGGGGCGCCCGCCATCGGCATCAGCGCCGCCTACGGCCTGGCTCTGGCGATTCGCCAGCGCTTGGCTGCCGGTGGTGATTGGGAAATGGCCCTCGAAGAAGATTTCGAGCTGCTGGTGCATGCCCGGCCGACCGCTGCCAACCTGTTCTGGGCCCTGAACCGGATGCGCGAGCGCCTGCTGCGGCTCAAGGAGGGCGATGACGTGTCGGCCATCATGGAGGCCGAAGCCATGGCCATCCATGACAGCGACCGTGAAGCCAACCTGACCATGGCGCAGTTGGGCGGCGACCTGATTCGCAAACACCAGGGCAACGAACAGGCGGTTCTCACCCATGGCAATGCCGGGGCCCTGGCTACCGGCGGCTTCGGGACCGCCTTGGGGGTGGTGCGCGCCGCTTATCTGGAAGGCATGATCGAGCGGGTGTATGTCGATGAAACCCGCCCGTGGCTGCAGGGCTCGCGCCTGAGCGCCTGGGAGCTGGCGGGCGATGGCATCCCGGCCACCGTCACCGCCGACTCCGCCGCTGCCCACCTGATGAAAACCAAGGGTATTACCTGGGTGATCGTCGGCGCCGATCGGATCACCGCCAATGGCGATGTGGCGAGCAAAATCGGAACCTACCAGTTGGCGGTCAATGCCATGCACCACGGCGTGCGCTTTATGGTCGTGGCGCCGAGCTCGAGTATCGACATGAACCTTGAGAGCGGCGAGGATATCCTGCTCGAAGAGCGCGGCGCCAGTGAGCTGCTGGCGCTTGCTGGCGAGTCGCCGGATGCGCCTTTGGAGGCCTTCAATCCTGTGTTCGACGTAACCCCGGCTGACCTGATCGACGTGATCATCACCGAGAAAGGCATCGTCGAACGCCCGGACACGGTGAAGATGGCGCAACTGATGTGTCGCAAGCGTTTGCATTGAGTGTTTGTCCTCGTCTGCGGCCTGCTGTGGCGGCTAACGGGCGTTATCGACGAGCAGTAGGGTAGTAGTGCCGCAGGCTACTCCCACCCTCTGGGCGATTGTGGTAACATCCGACGGTTTCCAAGGTCGCCCTAAGGGGCTGCCTTTACTGCGCAGATCCATGGCATAACTCGTTGATTTGTCGTAAGTCGCTGCAAGGAGTCACTTTGCAGCGGCGAGCTTCGTTCGTCCCATATGGATGTGACGAGGTTTCACCAGAAAAAGGAATCAGGCTTCTCATGGGCGAACTGGCCAAAGAAATCCTCCCGGTCAATATCGAAGACGAACTGAGACAGTCCTACCTCGACTACGCGATGAGCGTCATTGTCGGGCGTGCACTGCCCGATGCGCGTGATGGCTTGAAGCCCGTGCATCGCCGCGTTCTGTTTGCGATGAGCGAACTGGGTAACGACTGGAACAAACCGTACAAGAAATCCGCCCGTGTGGTCGGTGACGTGATCGGTAAGTATCACCCGCATGGTGATACCGCTGTTTACGACACCATCGTACGTATGGCCCAGCCGTTCTCGCTGCGTTACCTGCTGGTCGACGGCCAGGGTAACTTCGGTTCGGTCGACGGCGACAACGCCGCCGCCATGCGATACACCGAAGTGCGCATGACCAAACTGGCCCACGAGCTGCTGGCCGACCTGCACAAAGAGACGGTCGACTGGGTACCCAACTACGACGGTACCGAGCAGATCCCGGCGGTCATGCCGACCAAGATTCCCAACCTGCTGGTCAACGGCTCCAGCGGTATTGCCGTGGGCATGGCGACCAACATTCCGCCACACAACCTCGGTGAAGTCATCGACGGTTGCCTGGCACTGATCGACAACGCCGACATCACCGTCGATGAGCTGATGCAGTTCATCCCCGGTCCCGACTTCCCGACCGCGGCGATCATCAATGGCCGTCAGGGTATCATTGAGGCGTACCGTACCGGTCGCGGCAAGATCTACATGCGCGCCCGCTCGATGGTCGAAGACATCGACAAGGTTGGCGGTCGCCAGCAGATCGTTGTCACCGAGCTGCCTTATCAGCTGAACAAAGCGCGCTTGATCGAAAAGATCGCCGAGCTGGTCAAGGAGAAGAAACTCGAAGGCATTACCGAGCTGCGCGACGAGTCCGACAAGGACGGTATGCGTATCGTCATTGAGCTGCGTCGTGGCGAAGTGCCTGAGGTCATCCTCAACAACCTCTACGCCCAGACCCAGTTGCAGGCCGTGTTCGGCATCAACATCGTCGCCCTGATCGACGGCCGTCCGCGGGTTCTGAATCTCAAGGATCTGCTTGAGGCGTTCGTGCGTCACCGCCGCGAAGTGGTCACCCGTCGTACCGTGTTCGAACTGCGCAAGGCGCGCGAGCGTGGTCACATCCTTGAAGGTCAGGCAGTTGCCCTGTCCAACATCGATCCGGTGATCGCCCTGATCAAGGCTTCGCCGACCCCATCCGAGGCCAAGGAAGCGCTGATCAGCACGCCGTGGGAATCCAGCGCCGTGCAGGTCATGGTTGAGCGCGCCGGTGCCGACTCCTGCCGTCCGGAAAATCTCGATCCGCAATTCGGCCTGCGTGATGGCAAGTACTTCCTGTCGCCAGAACAGGCCCAGGCCATTCTGGACCTGCGCCTGCACCGCCTGACCGGCCTTGAGCACGAGAAGCTGCTGGCCGAGTACCAGGAGATCCTCAAGCAGATCGGCGAGCTGATCCGCATCCTCAACAGCGCCGAGCGCCTGATGGAAGTGATCCGCGAAGAGCTGGAGCTGATCCGTGCCGAATACGGCGACGTGCGCCGCACCGAGATCCTCGATGCACGCCTGGATCTGACCCTGGGTGACATGATTCCGGAAGAAGACCGGGTTGTGACCATCTCCCATGGCGGCTACGCCAAGACTCAGCCGCTGGCCGCCTACCAGGCCCAGCGTCGCGGTGGCAAAGGCAAGTCGGCTACTGGCGTCAAGGACGAGGACTACATCTCGCACCTGCTGGTTGCCAACAGTCACACCACCCTGCTGCTGTTCTCCAGCAAGGGCAAGGTGTACTGGCTCAAGACCTATGAAATCCCGGAGGCCTCTCGTGCCGCGCGCGGTCGACCGTTGGTCAACCTGCTGCCACTGGACGAGGGCGAGTACATTTCGACCATGTTGCCGGTCGAGGAATACACCGAAGGTCACTTCATCTTCATGGCCACCGCCAACGGCACCGTGAAGAAGACCCCGCTGGAATCCTTCAGCCGTCAGCGCAGTGTCGGCCTGATCGCCCTGGAGCTGGACGAAGGCGACGTGCTGATTTCCGCGGCCATCACCGATGGCGAGCGTGAAGTCATGCTGTTCTCCGACGCAGGCAAGGTCACCCGTTTCAAGGAGTCCGACGTTCGCGCCATGGGCCGTACCGCTCGCGGTGTGCGCGGCATGCGCCTGGCCGAAGGGCAAAAGCTGATCTCCATGATCATTCCGGAAGAAGGCAGCCAGATCCTCACCGCGTCCGAACGTGGTTACGGCAAGCGTACCGAAATCGCCGAGTTCCCCGAGTACAAGCGTGGTGGTCAGGGCGTTATCGCCATGGTCAGCAACGATCGCAATGGCCGTCTGGTCGGTGCCGTGCAGGTGCAGGATGGTGAGGAAATCATGCTGATTTCCGACCAGGGCACTCTGGTCCGTACCCGCGTTGGTGAAGTCTCCAGCCTGGGTCGTAACACTCAGGGCGTGACCCTCATCAAGCTGGCCAGCGACGAGACCCTGGTAGGGCTGGAGCGTGTCCAGGAGCCGTCCGAAGAGGAAGGCGACGAGGACTTCGACGCCGAGGTGGATGGCGCTGACGTGGATGCAGATGCTGCGCCACAGGCCGACGCCGCAGCCGACGAAGAGGCGCAGCCGGAATAAATTAGTAGCGCAACCCTGATGGGGGAAGGCCGCGGCAGTGGAGTACAGCTCGCTGCCCGGTCGGCTCCTGCGGACATCGAGAGCAGAGCGAGAGTGGATGTGAGCAAACGAGCCTTTAACTTCTGCGCAGGCCCTGCTGCGCTCCCTGACGCTGTACTGCAGCGCGCCCAGGCTGAAATGCTGAACTGGCGTGATAAAGGCCTGTCGGTGATGGAGATGAGTCACCGTAGCGATGACTACGTGGCCATCGCCGAAAAGGCCGAGCAGGATCTGCGCGACCTGATGTCCATTCCCAGCAATTACAAGGTGCTGTTCCTGCAAGGCGGTGCGAGCCAGCAGTTCGCCGAAATCCCGCTCAACCTGCTGCCCGAGAACGGCACCGCCGACTATATCGAAACCGGTATCTGGTCGAAAAAAGCCATCGAGGAAGCCCGTCGCTACGGCAACATCAACGTTGCGGCCAGCGCCAAGGCTTACGACTACCTGGCCATCCCTGGCCAGAACGAATGGAACCTGAGCAACAACGCCGCCTACGTGCACTACGCCTCGAACGAGACCATCGGTGGTCTGGAGTTCGATTGGGTGCCGCAGACCGGTGACGTGCCGCTGGTGGTCGATATGTCCTCGGACATCCTCTCGCGTCCGATTGACGTCTCCAACTTCGGCCTGATCTACGCGGGCGCCCAGAAGAACATCGGCCCGAGCGGCCTGGTGGTGGTGATTGTCCGTGAAGACCTGCTTGGCCGGGCCCGCAGCAGTTGCCCGACCATGCTCGACTACAAGGTCGCGGCCGACAACGGCTCGATGTACAACACCCCGGCGACCTACTCCTGGTACCTGTCCGGGCTGGTGTTCGAGTGGCTCAAGGAGCAGGGTGGCGTCGAGGCCATGGAGCAGCGCAACCGGGCCAAGAAAGACCGCCTGTACGGTTTTATCGACAGCAGCGCGTTCTACACCAACCCGATCGACGTCAACGCCCGTTCGTGGATGAACGTGCCGTTCCGTCTGGCCGATGAACGCCTGGACAAGGCCTTCCTCGCCGGTGCCGACGCCCGTGGTTTGCTGAATCTCAAGGGGCACCGTTCGGTTGGCGGTATGCGTGCCTCGATCTACAACGCGCTTGGCCTGGATGCCGTTGAAGCGCTGGTTGACTACATGGCTGAATTCGAGAAGGAGCACGGATGATGTCGGAGCAGGAACTCAAGGCGCTGCGGGTGCGCATCGACAGTCTCGACGAGAAGATTCTCGAGCTGATCAGTGACCGTGCCCGCTGCGCGCAAGAAGTGGCGCGGGTCAAGACCGCGACCCTGGCCGAAGGCGAGGCCCCGGTGTTCTATCGCCCCGAGCGCGAGGCGCAGGTACTCAAGCGCGTCATGCAGCGCAACCCGGGGCCATTGGGCAACGAAGAGATGGCGCGGTTGTTCCGCGAAATAATGTCATCGTGCCTGGCCCTGGAGCAGCCGCTCAAGATTGCCTACCTCGGTCCAGAGGGTACCTTTACCCAGGCTGCGGCAATGAAGCACTTCGGTCATGCGGTGATCAGCAAGCCGATGGCGGCAATCGACGAAGTGTTCCGTGAGGTGGCGGCCGGCGCCGTCAATTTTGGCGTGGTGCCGGTGGAGAACTCCACCGAAGGTGCTGTCAACCATACCCTCGACAGCTTCCTAGAGCACGACATGGTTATTTGCGGCGAAGTCGAGCTGCGTATTCACCACCACCTGCTGGTGGGCGAGAACACCAAGACCGACAGCATCAGCCGGATCTACTCCCACGCCCAGTCGCTGGCCCAGTGCCGCAAGTGGCTGGATGCCCATTACCCGAATGTCGAGCGCGTGGCGGTGTCGAGCAACGCTGAAGCGGCCAAGCGGGTCAAGGGTGAGTGGAACTCGGCGGCCATCGCCGGCGACATGGCGGCGGGTCTGTACGGCCTGACTCGCCTGGCCGAGAAGATCGAAGACCGTCCGGACAACTCCACGCGTTTTCTGATGATCGGCAACCAGGAAGTGCCGCCGACCGGCGACGACAAGACTTCGATCATTGTCTCCATGAGCAACAAACCAGGTGCCTTGCACGAGCTGCTGGTGCCGTTCCATGAGAACGGTATCGACCTGACCCGTATCGAGACTCGTCCTTCGCGCAGCGGCAAATGGACCTACGTGTTCTTCATCGATTTCGTCGGCCACCACCGCGATCCGCTGATCAAGGCCGTGCTGGAGCAGATCAGTCAGGAAGCCGTGGCCCTGAAGGTACTGGGTTCCTACCCCAAAGCGGTACTCTGAGGTTATGAGTGGCGTACATGCAGTTTTGAACAGGGTCCAGCTCCGTGGTTGAAGTCGTGGTAAGCAAGTCTGAGCCGATCATCGGTCGGCTGGTGGTGGTCGGCTTGGGCCTGATTGGCGGTTCTTTCGCCAAGGGCCTGCGTGAAAGCGGCCTGTGTCGCGAGGTGGTCGGTGTCGACCTGGATCCGCAGTCGCGCAAGCTGGCGGTGGAGCTGGGCGTGGTCGACCGCTGTGAAGAGGACCTCGCTGCCGCTTGCGTCGGCGCTGATGTCATTCAGCTTGCAGTGCCGATCCTGGCCATGGAGAAGCTGCTTGCACGTCTGGCCGGACTTGATCTGGGGCAGGCGGTGTTGACCGACGTCGGCAGCGCCAAGGGCAATGTCGTGCGTGCTGCGCGCCAGGCCCTGGCCGCGCATTTGCCGCGTTTCGTCCCCGGGCATCCGATTGCCGGCTCCGAACAGAGCGGGGTGGAGGCGTCCAATGCCTCCCTGTTCCGTCGTCACAAAGTCATTCTCACGCCGCTGGCAGAAACCGATCCGGCCGCGCTGGCGCTGGTCGACCAGCTCTGGCGTGTGCTGGAGGCTGATGTCGAGCACATGCAGGTCGAGCGTCACGACGAAGTACTGGCCGCTACCAGTCACCTGCCACACCTGCTGGCCTTCGGCCTGGTCGATTCCCTGGCCAAGCGTAATGAAAACCTCGATATCTTCCGTTACGCTGCCGGAGGTTTCCGCGATTTCACGAGAATTGCCGGAAGCGACCCGGTCATGTGGCACGACATCTTTCTCGCCAACCGCGAAGCTGTCTTGCGCACACTGGATACATTTCGCAGCGATCTCGACGCCTTGCGCGACGCGGTCGATGCAGGGGATGGGCATCAATTGCTGGGCGTCTTCACGCGCGCCCGGGTTGCCCGCGAGCATTTCAGTAAAATCCTGGCCCGCCGGGCCTATGTGGACGCTATGAACTCCAACGACCTGATTTTCCTGGCAAACCCTGGTGGCCGCGTGTCCGGCCGTATTCGCGTACCAGGTGACAAATCGATTTCCCACCGCTCGATCATGCTCGGCTCCCTGGCCGAAGGCACCACCGAAGTGGAAGGTTTTCTCGAGGGCGAAGACGCCCTGGCCACCTTGCAAGCCTTCCGCGACATGGGTGTGGTCATCGAAGGTCCGCATCATGGCCGAGTGACCATTCATGGCGTTGGTCTCAATGGCCTGAAGCCGCCACCAGGCCCGATCTACCTGGGCAACTCTGGCACCTCGATGCGCCTGCTGTCCGGCCTGCTGGCCGCTCAGCCGTTCGACACCGTGCTGAGCGGTGATGCCTCGCTGTCCAAGCGACCGATGAACCGTGTCGCCAACCCGCTGCGGGAAATGGGCGCGGTGATCGAGACCGCCGCCGAGGGTCGTCCACCGATGACCATCCGCGGTGGTCACACGCTCAAGGCCCTGACCTACACGCTGCCGATGGCCAGTGCCCAGGTCAAATCCTGCCTGCTGCTGGCCGGCCTGTATGCCCAAGGCAAGACCACCGTTACCGAGCCTGCGCCGACCCGTGACCATACCGAGCGCATGCTCCGCGGTTTTGGCTACAGCGTGAATGTCGAAGGTCCTACCGCTTCGCTGGAGTCCGGCGGCAAGCTTTCGGCCACCCATATTGAGGTGCCGGCAGACATTTCCTCGGCGGCTTTCTTCCTGGTGGCGGCATCGATCGCCGAAGGTTCCGAACTGCTGCTTGAGCACGTCGGCATCAACCCGACCCGTACCGGCGTCATTGACATCCTGCGCCTGATGGGCGGCGACATCACCCTGGAAAACCAGCGTGAGGTCGGCGGCGAGCCTGTGGCTGATCTGCGCGTGCGCGGGGCTAAACTCAAGGGTATCGAGATCCCCGAGCACCTGGTGCCGCTGGCCATCGACGAGTTCCCGGTGTTGTTCGTTGCTGCGGCCTGTGCCGAAGGCCGCACTGTGCTGCGTGGTGCCGAAGAGCTGCGGGTCAAGGAGTCGGACCGCATCCAGGTCATGGCCGATGGCCTGCTGGCTCTGGGCGTGAAGTGCGAGCCGACCCCGGACGGCATCATCATCGACGGTGGTGTGATTGGCGGTGGCGAAGTGCACGGTCATGGCGATCACCGCATTTCCATGGCCTTCAGCGTTGCCTCGCTGCGTGCTACCGCGCCGATCCGTATCCATGACTGTGCCAACGTCGCGACTTCTTTCCCGAACTTCCTGGCGCTGTGCGCCGAAGTTGGCATCCGTGTTGCTGAAGAGGGCAAGTCGTGAGCGTGAATGCACCGGTCATCACCATCGACGGGCCAAGCGGTTCGGGCAAGGGTACCGTGGCGGGCCTGCTCGCCCGCGAGTTGGGCTGGAAGCTGCTGGACTCCGGTGCGCTGTATCGCCTGCTGGCGTTTGCGGCGAGCAATCACGGCGTCGACATGACCAATGAAGAGCTGCTGGTAAAGCTGGCGGCGCATCTGGACGTGCAGTTCATCGCCGCCGAGCCGGGCAAGCTGCAGCAGATCATTCTCGAAGGCGAGGATGTCAGCAATGTCATCCGTACCGAAACAGTGGGTGCTGGCGCCTCTCTGGTGGCCTCGCTGCCCGCGGTGCGCGATGCCTTGCTGCAGCGCCAGCGGGCGTTCCAGGAAGCGCCGGGGCTGATTGCCGATGGTCGCGACATGGGCACTGTGGTGTTCCCGGACGCACCGCTGAAGGTGTTTCTGACCGCCAGTGCCGAGGAACGTGCCCGCCGCCGTTACTTGCAGTTGAAGGGCAAGGGCGAAGATGTTAGTCTGTCGAGTCTGCTAGATGAGATCCGTGCGCGCGATGAGCGTGACACCCAGCGCGCAGTGGCCCCGCTCAAACCGGCGGCCGATGCGATCCAGCTGGATTCCACGGAGTTGTCCATCGAGCAGGTGTTGCAACGCATCAAGAGCGAGATTGCCCTGCGCGATATCGCCTGATGACCAGGGAAGCAGGCAGGGGCACCAGTCAACGTCCTGTCGGCTTTCCTTTATATGAACGAAACCCACATTGTCTGGAATGTGGCTGATGGGCGTTTCTACCGCCCTAATCTACAGGAATTAAAATGAGCGAAAGCTTTGCAGAACTCTTTGAAGAAAGCCTGAAAACCCTCAATCTTCAGCCGGGTGCGATCATCACCGGTATCGTTGTCGACATCGACGGCGACTGGGTTACCGTACACGCTGGCCTGAAGTCCGAGGGTGTCATCCCGCTCGAGCAGTTCTACAACGAAGCTGGCGAACTGACCATCAAGGTCGGTGACGAAGTTCACGTTGCGCTGGACGCGGTCGAAGACGGCTTTGGCGAAACCAAACTGTCCCGTGAAAAAGCCAAGCGCGCCGAGTGCTGGATTGTTCTGGAAGCAGCTTTCGCCGCCGAAGAAGTGGTCAAGGGCGTTATCAACGGTAAGGTTAAAGGCGGCTTCACTGTCGACGTTAACGGCATCCGTGCGTTCCTGCCTGGTTCCCTGGTTGATGTCCGCCCAGTGCGCGACACCACCCACCTGGAAGGCAAAGAGCTGGAATTCAAGGTCATCAAACTGGACCAGAAGCGCAACAACGTTGTCGTTTCCCGTCGCAGCGTCCTGGAAGCCGAGAACAGCGCCGAGCGCGAAGCTCTGCTCGAATCCCTGCAGGAAGGCCAGCAAGTCAAAGGTATCGTCAAGAACCTCACCGACTACGGCGCATTCGTTGACCTGGGCGGCGTTGATGGCCTGCTGCACATCACCGACATGGCCTGGAAGCGTATCAAGCACCCATCGGAAATCGTCAACGTTGGCGACGAGATCGATGTCAAGGTTCTGAAGTACGATCGCGAGCGTAACCGTGTATCCCTGGGTCTGAAGCAACTGGGTGAAGACCCATGGGTTGCTATCAAGGCTCGTTACCCAGAAAGCACCCGCGTCATGGCGCGTGTTACCAACCTGACCGACTACGGCTGCTTCGCAGAGCTGGAAGAAGGCGTGGAAGGCCTGGTACACGTTTCCGAAATGGACTGGACCAACAAGAACATCCACCCTTCGAAAGTCGTACAAGTCGGCGACGAAGTGGAAGTCATGGTTCTGGACATCGACGAAGAGCGTCGTCGTATCTCCCTGGGCATCAAGCAGTGCAAGTCCAACCCATGGGAAGACTTCTCTGGCCAGTTCAACAAGGGCGACAAGATCTCCGGCACCATCAAGTCGATCACCGATTTCGGTATCTTCATTGGTCTGGACGGCGGCATCGACGGCCTGGTTCACCTGTCGGACATCTCCTGGAACGAAGTCGGCGAAGAAGCCGTGCGTCGCTTCAAGAAGGGCGACGAGCTGGACACCGTCATCCTGTCGGTTGACCCAGAGCGCGAGCGCATCTCCCTGGGTATCAAGCAACTGGAAAGCGATCCGTTCTCCGAGTACGTTGCTTCGAACGACAAGGGTGCAATCGTCAAGGGTGTTGTAAAAGAAGTTGACGCCAAAGGCGCCATCATCACCCTGGCCGACGACATCGAAGCCACTCTGAAAGCTTCCGAAATCAGCCGTGACCGCGTTGAAGACGCACGTAACGTCCTGAAGGAAGGCGAAGAGATCGAAGCGAAGATCATCAGCGTTGACCGCAAATCGCGCGTCATCCAGCTGTCGATCAAGTCGAAAGACGACGCTGACGAGAAAGAAGCTATCCAGAGCCTGAAAGAAACTGCTCCGGAAGCTGCTGACACCACCATGGCTGCGCTGCTGCGTCAGGCAATGGCCAAACAGAACTAAGTTCTGCTGGTGTTTAAAAAGGGCGACTTCGGTCGCCCTTTTTTGTGCCTGGAGTTTGCGCCTGGGGCTGGAACCCTTGTGCCAGTGAGCTTCGGTGAAATTGGTGTCAAAGAGCTATCATCTACTGCAGCAAAGCGTGTCTCTTCAAATTCCGTTTAAGTCAAGAACCACCCTGTTCAAATCCCTCAGGTCATGCTAAAAACTACGAAGCAATGATCTAGCTGCTTGATAAAGAAGGGAAAAATATGACGAAGTCGGAGCTGATCGAACGTATTGTCACCCATCAAGGGCTGCTCTCATCCAAGGATGTCGAGCTGGCCATCAAGACCATGCTTGAGCAAATGTCCCAGTGCCTGGCCACTGGCGACCGCATCGAAATCCGCGGCTTCGGCAGCTTCTCTCTGCATTACCGTGCCCCGCGCGTAGGCCGTAACCCGAAAACCGGCCAATCCGTCAGCCTGGATGGCAAGTTTGTGCCACACTTCAAGCCAGGTAAGGAGTTGCGGGATCGGGTGAATGAGGATGAAACTCAAGAACACTAATCGGACAAAAGGAAGGCCCCTTGCGGAACTTCAGGCGGTTTATCTTAGTCGTATTTTTGGCGCTGATTTGTGCGGCAGTCATCCTTTTTGTGCTGGAAAACCAGCAAATGGTTGAGCTTCAGTTTCTGGGGTTCACTGTGCCTTCGCTCCCCTCGGCAGCCGTAGTGCTCTTAGCATTGATGATTGGGTTTGCAATCGGCTCGGTATTGGTGGTCTTAGGCCGATTCAAGGTGTGGGGTGGTGGCTAGTGACGTGCTTAACTGTGTATGGGCTGGTCTGCCAAAACTTTGAGTAGGTTGTGTGTTCCGTAGAGTTCACGAAAAATAAAATTGATGAAGGCAGGGTGGGAAATGCGGAATTCCGCCGAGAATGATTTCTCGAAGGTAGAGGTTGACATCGTCGCGCTATGTGGCGCGATATGGGCAAAGAAGTATTTTATTTGTTCCGTCGTTGTGATTTTCTTCCTGGCTGCTTTGGTGTACCTGAAGTTTTCGCGCACGATTTACGAAACAAAGATTTTTGTGATGCCTCCCACGCAAAATGAGATAGCGGACTTCAACTATGGGCGCACCGACGTTACAGGATTGAAGCCGTATAGTGTAAGGCAAGTGTACGATGTCTTCCTTCGTGATTTTCAGGGGGAGTCGTTGCGGCGTTCATTTTTTGAACGGTACTATCTTCCTTCGCTCACTGAAGAAGAGCGCAAGGGATCGCAAAGCAAGTTGTATAACGAGTTTTCTCGTATCATGGTTGTCTCTACTGCAGGTAAGAACTCACCCGATCTTTACTCATTGACAGTGAGCGGTAACTCCCCTGAGCAGGTAGTTTCTTGGGCTAAAGCGTATGTGGCCGAAGCGGGGGCGTCGGCGATGCAAGAAATGATTAAAAACGTCGAGAGGGAGGCTGATGTACGTGCTCGAAATGTTAGCCAGCAAATCGAAGGGTTGCGTGAAAGCGGTCAAAAAGTACGCGAAGACCAGATAGTTCAGCTTCAGGAAGCGCTGAATATTGCCTATTCGGTTGGGCTTAAAGAGCCGCCGATCATTGGCAGTGGCTTGTCAGCAGAAGTGACTGCCGGCATGGATGGGGCGCTAGCCTATATGCAAGGGTCTAAAGCACTCGAGGCCCAGATCCACAACCTGGAAAAACGTAAATCGGATGACCCTTTTATTGCGCAATTGCGCAATTTACAAGCAAGTTACTCGCTTTTTAGTGCGGTGGAAGTTAACCCCGAGAGCGTGGCAGTCTATAGGCTAGACGGGGACATCGTGTCGCCGGACGCGCCGGTTTCACCAAGGAAGCTATTTGTAATAGGTGTTTCGTTGTTGCTTGGCCTGTTGGTCGGTGTCGGTATTGTGATGCTTCAGTATCTGCTGCGCCAGCCTTCAGGGACTGTTCTGCAGAGGTAACAGTATTGCTGGCCTCTCACTCGCGCGATGTTGCCTCAGTCAACACGCTCATGCATTAACCTTTACCAGATTCAATCGCTGAAGAGGAAGGGGCTGTGCCATCCGTTGCTTTCATTTTGGTGGCCCGCTAGGCCTTCATCTTGTTTCTCCTGGCATGACAGGCGTGTTGTTGCTGTCTGGCTCGCTTCAAAATCGTCACTTGACGATTGGCTCGTCGAGAGGTGAGGCTGCTGGGGGAGGGGTGTGCGGGGGTAGACGTTGACTTCTGCGGTCCGTCGAGTAACCATATGTGGTTGATGTGGTTTTTCTACCTGCAAGCAAGCGAGGCGGTTGATGGCATTTCTCACGCAATCTCAGTTACTTGAAATGGGATTCAAGAAATTGGGAAGCAATGTCAAAATTAGTGACAAGGCTTCTATTTATAATTGCGATCAAATTGAGATTGGTGACAATTCAAGGATTGATGACTTCTGCGTGGTTTCTGGAAAAGTAACCATCGGGCGAAATGTCCATTTGGCTGTTTTTAACAACGTAGCCGGAGGAGACCTCGGTGTCACCCTGGAAGACTTCTCCGGTCTTGCCTATGGGTGTCACGTTTTTTCTCAATCCGACGACTATTCCGGAAAGACCCTCACAAACCCTACGGTACCAGCTGAGTTCAAGATGGAAGCGAAGGCGCCCGTCAAGATAGGTAAGCATGTTATCGTCGGGACCTCGTCAATTGTGATGCCGGGTGTAGAAATTGCCGAAGGCTGTTCGGTTGGTGTGATGACCCTCGTAAATAAAACCACGGAGCCGTGGGGTGTTTACTTCGGTATCCCTGCAAGGCGCATCAAGACCCGTTCACAGGAGCTCTTGGCGCTGGAAGCAAAATACCTGTCAGCCACCTGAGAAGTAAGGCTGCGTGGTTGGTGCGGGCGTAGAAAACTGTACCCAGGATTTATTTTGGTGTGTAGGTGGGTTTTGGAGTGGGTGAGGATCAGGCATCTTTACACCTCCTAAGTCTCAGGCGCACGCAATAGAGTAACATGTAGGGTGATCTGTTTGGTTACCCTCTGATTTAGCGCAATTCGCTGCTTTTTCAGCTGTTATTACATTTCTATCAAGGTGTTTGTATGATTCCATTTAATCGGCCACCCTATACCGGGCGGGAAGATGAGCATGTACTGGCAGCCATGCGAAGCTCTAAAATGTCGGGTGATGGTGACTACACAAAGCGCTGTCACGATTGGTTCGAGGAGCAGGTAGGTTGTAAAAAAGCCTTGCTCACGCCGTCCTGTACTCAAGCGTTGGAGATGGCAGCGCTATTGTTAGACATACAGCCGGGCGATGAAGTTATCATGCCCAGTTATACGTTTGTCAGCACCGCGAATGCCTTTGTCTTGCGGGGCGCGAAAATTGTATTTGTCGACATTCGACCGGATACAATGAATATTGATGAGCGTCTCATTGAGGCTGCGATCACGGCTAAGACTAAAGTCATCGTGCCGGTTCATTACGCGGGTGTAGCCTGTGAAATGGATAGCATTATGGCGTTAGCTGAAAAACATAGTCTTTATGTTGTAGAAGATGCCGCGCAAGGCATGATGTCAACTTATAAAGGGCGCGCGTTGGGGTCGATTGGTCATTTGGCCTCTTATAGCTTTCATGAAACCAAAAACTATACCAGTGGTGGTGAAGGCGGTGTGCTGCTAATCAACGATGAACGATTTGTAGCGCGTGCTGAAATCATTCGCGAAAAGGGTACTAATCGTAGCCAATTTTGGCGTGGGATGGTTGATAAGTATACTTGGGTAGATGTGGGTAGTAGCTATCTTCCCTCAGAGCTTCAAGCAGCTTATCTTTATGGGCAGTTGGAAGTTGCTGGCCAGATAAACACTGCACGTCGCGCCATATGGAGTCGCTATCAGGCTGCATTTGCAGCGTTCGAGGGGAAGGGCTTGGAGCGTCCAGTCATTCCCGTCGGTTGTGAGCACAACGCTCATATGTATTATCTCAAGCTCTGCAGTCTTCAGCAGCGAAGTGCCTTCATCGACTCTTTAAAGGCACGGGGCGTCATGGCAGTGTTTCACTACGTTCCTCTGCACTCTTCTCCTTGCGGGGCGCAGTGGGGTGAGTTTAAAGGTGATGATGTTTTCACTACCTCGGAAAGTGAGCGGTTGGTGCGGTTGCCGATCTGGTATGGCATGGATGAAGCAACACAAGATGCAGTAATCGAAAGTGTGCGTCACGCGTTGAAAGTGGCCTGACTCGCATGAAAGCTGTTGGCAGTGCATTACTCACCAGTGTTGCTCATCTTTCACGTATCGCCGTTGGTTTCCTTCTAATCAAGCTCATCGCTTTTTACTTGGGCCCCGAAGGGTTAGGAGCACTGGGGCACTTCATGAGCTTGTGTACAATTGTGTACATGCTGGCAGGCGGGGGAGTGACTAACGCAATAATCAAATACACTGCAGAATATGCCGGGCAACCTAGAAAGTTGCTCAGGTTTATATCGGTATCGACGAGTTACTCGTTCTTTGGTTGCGTATTGGTTGGTGGCTTGGGTGTGCTGCTTTCTAAGCCGCTGGCGGTAGCGGTGTTCAATGATGCTGGTCAGTTCTGGTTGATTGTTTTCTTGTCGTTAGCTGTTTTTGGCTTTGCTTTTGTCAATATGGTTGTTGGGGTTGGCAATGGCCTGATACAGACACATGTGTACTCGCGTGTTCAGCTTGTCGGGAGCTTGCTGGCGGTATTGATAGTGTTTTGGCTCACCTCGTCTTATGGCATGACGGGGGGGGCGCTATCTGTAGTGGTGATTTATCTTACGCCGGTAGTTCCGGCGTTGTTTATTTATTGGCGCTCGGTGTTTCGAGCGCGTGTTCGTATTGTTAAGTTGAAAATGGATGAATTCAAACAGCTCGCTGCCTTCAGTGGCATGCTGTTTGTGAGTGCTGTCAGTTTTCCCGTGGTCGAAATAATCATAAGGCAGTGGTTGATTGAGAGCGCGGGGTTTGACACGGCTGGTTTGTGGCAGGGGTTGATTAAGCTTTCGGCTGCGTATCTTGGCTTCTTCACAATTTTCCTATCCTACTATTTTATGCCGCTTATTTCCCGGGTCGACGCGGCTGGGGAGGTCGGCCGCTTGACCGTAAGGTATCTCTTGGCGGTTGCCGCGTTATTTGCATTTGGCGGTGGGGTGCTCTTTTGGGGGCGTGAGTTTTTTATTCCTTTGATACTTTCCGAAAAATTTCACCCGGCTTCTGATTATCTACATTTTCAGTTGGTGGGTGATTTTTTCAGAGTGGTGTCCTATGTAATAGGTTTTGTTGCAGTAGCCAAGGCTTCTTTTCGATTATATGTTGCAGCCGAGCTGTTGCAGAATGGGTTGTTTTTAGGTTTTTCTTTTGCCTTTCTCAAATACTATCCAGGTGTTGATGGGGTGGTCAGAGGGTATGTTGCCACTTATGTGGTTTATTTATCTGTTGCGGTTTTGTGTTTTTTAATATATTTAAGTCGAGCCCACATGAAGCGAGGTCGAAATGCTGTTTGTCGCTAATGTTTTAGAGCTCAACGGTGGTACGACATTTATACTTCGACTTGCTCGGGCGAGTCACCGCCAGGGCCGTCGGATTGGCGTCCTGGTGCTGTTTGATATTGTTAACAAGGATCTGGCTGCGCAAATAGCAGAGTACGCTGATATCTATTATCTCAAAGACTTCGCTCCGCGTGTGTTGAGGCCTATGTTTCGCCGGCAGTTTGGTACCTTTATGCCGGTGTCCTTTGGCGCTATCGAGGCGTTGGTTGAGAAATACAACGGCCATCTGCACGCGATGGGGGTGTTTGGTCTTCTGTTTATAAAGCGCTACGTGGCATCGGCGCGGCGAGTCAAGTTGGTGAGTATTGGGATCTATCACCAGAATGAGATCATGTTTTCCGGTGTGGACTACTACTTTGCTCGGCAAGTGCAATTGCTTTTCTCGACCTTGCCTCCTTCTTCGCTCGTGTTTTTTAATGAGTTGACGTTAGCTTCCCATTCTCATTTTTTTGCAGTCGATTATTACACGGCTAATCAAGTGCCGATTGGTATTGACCTCCCTGAGTGGCGCGGGCGAGGCGTGGGGAATTCTGCTTCCAATCGCATCGTTTCGATCGGGAGTCTAGAGGTTTTCAAAACCTATAATCGTCATGTTATTGACTTGATGCCTGCTCTTCGAGAATTGCGACCTGGGTTGATCTACGAGATCTATGGGGGCGGGAGTTACGAGGCTGAATTGCGTCAGCAGGTATCGCTGCAGGGGGTGGAGGATATAGTACATTTCAAGGGGGCTATCGATTATTCCTCTTTCCCTAAAGTGCTTGAAGGGGCCTTTGCATTTGTGGGTAGTGGGACCGCAATTATTGAGGCCGCAGCCTTGGGTGTTCCTTCCATAGTTGGCATCGAGTCAATACAGGACCCGGTCACTTACGGGTTGTTGAGTGATATTGAAGGAAGGTCCTACAACGAGTTCGATGCTCGCCTCGCGCTGAGACCAATAGCACAGGTGTTCTCTTCCCTCATGGATGAGAGGCAGTGGGCTGAGGCCTCTTACGCCTGCCGAACCAAGGCGGAGACGTTTTCCATTGATGAGACGGTAAACGGTTTCCTGTTAATGGAGTCAAGATCTAATGATCTGCAGGCGTTTAGCGCACTGCCTTACTCGAATCTAATGGCATTTTCATCCTTCTTGCTCTGTGCTATAAGAGATCGAATGAAGAAAGATGTTAGGTTTTCAAGTCGTCGAAATCAGGGCTCTATTGCGTGAAGTCACTTTCAGATTATCAGTATTTTAATTGATGAAGATATCAGTCGATAAGTTGTGGGCTTTTTGCTGGGCTCTGCCAGTATTTGTATTAAGTGTTTTGGTGATGCCATATGCAACTGTGGGGGATCAGCAGTTCTATAGAGGCTTTTATGAAGGTGTAGGTGGTTTGCCGTTGTTGCAGGCCTTTGATTACTATCAAAATATGCTTGGGACGAGTGAGCCTGGTTATTTTTTGTTTGTTTATTCCGTTGCAGATTTTTTAAATAAAGACTGGGTGTTCTCGTTTGTAAATTTTCTCATGTTCTACTATTTGTTGGTTTGGGTGCGGAGTCATAATGTTTCGCGTCTTGTTGTTTTTTTGTTGTATGGTAATTTTTATATTTTTGTTTTGTTTTTTTCGGCTGAGCGTTTAAAGTTTGCCATTTTTATTTTTCTTTTTGGTTACTCGCTAAAAGGTTTGTCTCGATACTTTTTTTATGGTTTCTCGCTAATTACGCACGTTCAGTTCATTTTGTTGTTGGTGGGCACTCAAGTGCGTCGGGCCCTGACTGAGGTTCGGGGCTTGGCTAGGGGGAAGGTTGGGTTGTCCTTTCTGTCCTTTCTTTTTGTTTTGGTTGGCATGTCGATGTTGCTCTTTTTTCTTCGCGACCATATTGCCTCCAAGTTATCGTATTATTATGGTGCCTGGGGCGGTGCGTCGGCCATATTAAAGCCATTAGTTTTTACGTGCATGGCTGTTTTTTATGCGCCAGGCCGTAGGCTAGAGGCCTTCTTAGTGTCTCTTCCGATGCTCTTGGCGTCTTTTTTTATAGGCTCTGAACGCGTTGTAATTTTTTCCTATTTTGCTTTCATGTACTATGGGTTGCGCTACCGTAATGGATTCAATCTAGGCGTGATGGCGGTTGGGGTATTTTTCTTTTATAAGGGAATTTTCTTTGTTAGCAAGCTCATTGAGTTTGGTGATGGGTTTGCCGGTATTTATTAACTGATGCTTCTACCTGTTCGGCTCAGGTTCTACAGGGTGGTGCGGGGCGCTCTAGAATTTTTTTGATTTCCGTGATAGACTGGGATGTTAGTGCTCTTTTTGCGTGGAGGTCGAGTTGCCTGGATGGCTCTTTGAGAAAGCGTCGATTCCATAGAGGTCAGGCCTACTTGGCACCGGTGATTTGTTTCTACATAGGTTTGCCAAGGCGATTAAGCTTTCGCTTTGCTGACGGTTGGGGTGGGTATGTTCAAAGATAAGGTTTTGCTAATTACCGGTGGTACAGGTTCTTTTGGAAATGCTGTGCTAAAGCGCTTTCTGGATAGTGATATCTCCGAAATCCGGATCTTCAGTCGGGATGAGAAGAAACAGGACGACATGCGAAAGCGCTATGTCAGTGCAAAGCTGAAGTTCTATATCGGTGATGTGCGTGACTATCAGAGCATTCTCAATGCCTCTCGTGGTGTTGACTTTATCTATCATGCTGCCGCACTTAAACAAGTCCCTTCCTGTGAGTTTCACCCAATGGAAGCGGTGAAAACCAATGTGCTGGGTACGGAGAACGTACTGGAGGCAGCAATCCAAAACGGCGTCAAGCGTGTGGTTTGCCTCAGCACCGATAAAGCAGTCTATCCAATCAATGCCATGGGTATTTCCAAGGCAATGATGGAGAAGGTCATGGTGGCTAAGTCTCGGAATGTTGACGACTCGCGCACTGTAATCTGCGGCACTCGCTACGGTAACGTAATGGCATCCCGTGGTTCGGTGATCCCGCTGTTCATCGAGCAGATTCGCCAAGGTGTTCCGCTGTCGATTACTGATCCAAACATGACCCGCTTCATGATGACGCTCGCCGACGCAGTCGATCTGGTGCTGTATGCCTTCAAGCATGGTAACAACGGCGATCTGTTCGTGCAGAAAGCGCCAGCTGCCACGGTAGAGACGTTGGCTCAGGCGCTGACCCTGATGGTGGGTAAGCCTGAACATCCTATTCAGGTTATCGGTACCCGTCATGGCGAGAAGCTGTACGAAGCTTTGCTCAGCCGCGAAGAGATGGCGTGTGCCGAAGACATGGGCGATTACTTCCGTGTACCGCCAGATCTGCGCGATCTGAACTACAGCAAGTTCGTCGAGCAGGGTGAAGAAAAAATTTCCCACACCGAAGACTACAACTCGCATAACACTCAGCGTCTTGATGTTGCCGGCATGCAGCAACTGCTGCTGAAACTGGACTTCATGCGCGCTATCCAGCGTGGCGAGCATGCCACGCCGGAGGAGTGATCAATGAAGGTTCTGATTACCGGTATTAACGGTTTCATCGGCAGTAACCTAGTCGCTCACCTGCGCGAACGCAGTGATATCGAGGTGCTGGGTTTTGCTCGTGGTGATGACCCGGCCTTGCTGCAAGCCAGAGTCGCCGAAGTTGACTGCATCTTTCACCTGGCCGGTGTCAACCGTCCTCAGGACCCGGCCGAGTTCAAGAGTGGCAACAGCGACCTGACCCAGCAATTGTGTGATGCGCTGGGCGCTTGCGGAAGGAAGATCCCGCTGATCTATACCTCCTCGATTCAAGCTGATCGGGACAACCCTTACGGTCAGAGCAAGCTGGCTGCAGAAAAGTCGCTGGATGATCTGGCCGAGCGCCATGGCTGCCCGGTCTATATCTTCCGTTTGCCCAATGTATTCGGCAAGTGGGCGCGTCCCAACTACAACTCTGCCGTTGCCACGTTCTGCCATAACATTGCACATGATCTACCTATCCAGATTCATGATGAGTCGGCAGCGCTTACCTTGGTGTATGTTGACGATGTCGTTCGCCATTTCCTGGCGATCATGGAAGGCCAGGTAGCCGTACCGGGCAAGGTCGATGTCGAACCGGTGTATACCTCCACTGTGGGGGCTGTGGCCGAGCAGATCCGCGCATTTCGATCCAGCCGCGCGACGTTGATCACCGAGCCGGTCGGAACGGGTCTGGTGCGAGCGCTTTACTCCACCTACCTGAGTTACCTGCCAGCGGCATCGTTCACCTACGAAGTGCCCAAGTACGGCGACCCTCGCGGCGTGTTTGTGGAAATGTTGAAAACCCCGGATGCGGGGCAGTTCTCCTATTTCACCGCGCACCCGGGAGTTACCCGTGGTGGCCATTATCACCATTCGAAAACCGAAAAGTTTCTGGTGATCAAAGGCAAGGCCAGCTTCCGTTTCCGTCAGATCGTATCCGGTGAGTTCTATGAGCTCGAGACGACAGGCGAGACGCCGACCATTGTCGAGACCGTGCCAGGCTGGACTCACGACATCACCAACATTGGTGATGACGAAATGATTGTGATGCTTTGGGCAAATGAAATTTTTGACCGTGAACATCCGGATACTTACGCGCTGCCGTTGTGCCCGTGAGCGAGATGATTCAGGGAGAGAGCTTGATGAAAAAAATGAAAGTCGTCACCGTCGTCGGTACCCGTCCGGAAATCATTCGTCTGTCACGCGTAATGGCTGCACTGGACGAGCATTGTGAGCATGTCCTGGTGCACACCGGCCAGAACTACGATTATGAACTCAACGAGATATTCTTTCAGGATCTGGGCATTCGCAAACCCGACCACTTCCTCAATGCAGCTGGCGCCTCAGGCGCGGAAACCATCGGCAATGTGATCATTGCCGTCGATCGCGTTCTGGCCGAAGTCGACCCCGAGGCATTGCTGGTGCTGGGGGATACCAATAGCTGTATGGCCGTCATTCCGGCCAAGCGGCGAAAAATTCCTACCTTCCACATGGAAGCCGGCAATCGCTGCTTTGACATGCGTGTGCCTGAAGAGATCAACCGGCGAATTGTCGACCATACGGCTGACATCAACTTGACCTATAGCACCATCGCCCGGGACTACCTGCTTCGCGAGGGGCTTTCTCCTGACATGGTGATCAAGACCGGTAGCCCGATGTTCGAGGTACTTTCGTACTATCGGCCACGCATCGAAGCGTCGGATGTCCTGGAACGCCTTGGGCTGCAGGAAGGTCAATTCTTCGTGGTGAGCGCTCACCGTGAAGAAAACATCGAAGCTGACAAAAACTTTCTCAAACTGGTTGATGTTCTCAACACAGTTGCCGAGCAGTTCGATCTGCCAGTAATTGTGTCCACCCATCCGCGCACGCAAAAGCGCGTCGATGCCTTGGGTGTTACCTTTCATGCCAACGTCCGCTTGCTCAAGCCTTTAGGCTTTACCGATTACAACAAATTGCAGTTGTCGTCCAAGGCAGCGTTATCGGACAGCGGCACGATCAACGAAGAGTCGTCGATCCTCAACTTCCCGGCGCTGAACCTGCGCGAAGCCCATGAGCGGCCGGAAGGAATGGAAGAGGCTGCAGTAATGATGACTGGGCTGGAAGTCGAGCGCGTGTTGCAAGGTTTGCGGTTGATTGAAAGCCAGAGCCGTGGCGCGGCGCGCAACTTCCGGCTCGTTGAAGACTACAGCATGCCGAATGTCTCCGAGAAGGTCGTGCGGATCATTCACAGTTACCGTGACTACGTTATGCGCACTGTCTGGAGAAGGTACTAATCGGGATGGCCACTCGTGTTCTATTGCTGACTCAGTGGTTTGATCCTGAGCCGACATTCAAGGGGCTCGTTTTTGCTCGAGAGTTGGTTGCGCAGGGATTTGAAGTTGAGGTTGTCACCGGGTTCCCCAACTACCCCGGTGGCAAGCTCTATCCGGGATATCGGATAAAGCTCATTCAGCGCGAGGTCATCGATGGCGTCACCGTGACGCGGGTGCCGCTGTACCCGAGTCATGGGCAAAGCGGCATTGGGCGGGTACTCAATTACATTACCTTCGCTGCCAGCAGCCTGTTGTATGGGCTGTTTGGCGCGAAGAAGCCCGATGTCATTTATGCTTACCATCCACCGCTGACCGTCGGTATTGCGGCGGCCTTCATTCGCCTGCTGCGGCGTGTGCCGGTGGTGTATGACATTCAGGACATGTGGCCGGATACGCTCAGGGCGACGGGGATGTTTTCCAATGAGAAAGCACTCAGGGTGGTTGCCCGTGTGTGTGACTGGGTTTACAAAAGGGTTGACCAGATTGTCGTCTTGTCTCCGGGTTTCAAACGCTTGTTGATCGAGCGCGGTGTCCCCGCGCAGAAGATCGACGTGATTTACAATTGGTGTGCAGAAGACGTAGTGCGTGCGCCGAATGCCGAGCGGCCTGACAACTTCCCTGATGCCTCGCGGTTCAGAGTTTTGTTCGCTGGAAACATGGGGAAGGCGCAAGCGCTGGAAGCAGTCATCGGTGCAGCCGAATTACTCAAGTCTCGAGCGCCAGGACTGATGTTCGTCTTCCTCGGTGGAGGGGTAGAGGTTACGCGTCTGCAGGAGATGGCTGCGGCCAAGCAGCTTGATAACGTGGTTTTTCTACCTGGTGTACCGATGTCCGAGGTGGGGGCTTACCTTGCTCATGCCGATGCATTAATGGTGCATCTGAAGAAAGACCCATTGTTCACCATTACCATTCCATCCAAGACCCAGGCCTATATGGCCGCCGGGAAGCCCCTGCTGATGGCGGTGGATGGCGATGCAGCAGACCTGGTCGCAACCGCTGGCTGTGGTGTAGTCGGCGAATGGGAAAGCCCGGCGTCTCTTGCCGAGGCGGCGATAGCACTGATGCAGCTCACGCCAGAGGCGCGTCTGGAAATGGGTAAGAACGGTTACGACTACTACCAGCAAAAGCTTTCTTTGCGGGTCGGTGTCGAGCGATTTGGTGTGCACTTTAAGCGGTTGTCGAAGTAACCGGCTGACGTTGGAGTTGGTAAGCGGTATACCCATGGTTAGGGATTTCTCATGTTAAAACGTTGTTTCGATATCCTTGCCGCAGGTGCAGGGCTCATTGTCCTGTCGCCGGTGATCGCGGTGGTCGCCTACCTGATTCGCAAGCGACTCGGCTCCCCGGTGCTTTTTCGCCAGATCAGGCCGGGGTTGGACGGCAAGCCCTTCGAGATGGTCAAGTTCCGTACCATGCTCGATGCCCACGATTCCCATGGAAACCCGTTGCCTGATGCGCAGCGGATGACACCTTTTGGCAGTTTCCTTCGCTCCAGCAGTCTGGATGAGTTGCCTGAACTTTGGAACGTGGTCAAAGGTGACATGAGCCTGGTCGGCCCTCGGCCATTGCTGATGGAATATCTGCCGCTGTATGACGCCGAGCAGTTGCGCCGCCATGACGCCCGTCCGGGGGTGACCGGTTGGGCGCAGATCAACGGTCGCAACGCATTGTCTTGGGAAGAAAAATTCAGGCTGGATGTTTGGTACGTTGATAACCAGTCGTTATGGCTCGATATCAAGATCATTTTCCTGACAGTCAAGAAGGTCCTGGTCAGGGACGGTATCAGTGGTGAAGGGGAAGTCACCATGTCCAAATTTACCGGCTCCAAGAAATGAAAGTATTAGCGATCCTTGGTGCGAGTGGCCATGGCAAGGTAGTTGCCGACACAGCCGAATGTTCCGGTTGGGACATTATCGAGTTCTTCGATGATGCCTGGCCGGGGATAACCAGCAATGGTGCCTGGCCGGTAGTCGGCAGCAGTGCCGACCTGCTTGCCCGGATAAATGACTTTCAGGGTGTGCTGGTAGCGATTGGAAATAATACAATTCGTCAGCGGAAATTGGCTGAGTTGAAGGCTGCGGGGGCGTCGTTGCCGGTTTTGCAGCATCCAGCCTCAGTAGTCAGCCGTTACGCAAAGCTGGGGGCGGCAACCGTAGTGTTCGCCAATGCCGTGGTTAACGCCTACGCGACCCTTGGCGAGGGGTGCATCGTCAATACTGGCAGCAGCATTGATCACGATTGTGTTCTCGGCAATTGCGTACATATCTGTCCAGGTTCCAGATTGGCGGGGATGGTCAACGTTGGGGATTTGAGCTGGATTGGCATTGGTGCTTGCGTTCGTCAAGTGCTGGAGATTGGTTCCAGTGTGGTCGTGGGTGCCGGCGCCGCTGTAGTTTGTAATATCTCTGATAACATGACCGTAGCAGGGGTGCCTGCACGAGTTCTAGTTCGCCGCTGAGACACGCTGAGTCAATGGACGGTCTGGGCACATGTTACCAAGTGGCCCGTTGAATTGCCGACAGCCCCTTTTCAATTCCGGATAGCAGGTAAACGCTGTGTTGAATACCCCTTTTTCTCCTTGGCCTTCCTTTACCGAAGCAGAGGCCGAGGCTGTTCGCAATGTGGTGCTTTCCAACAAGGTCAACTATTGGACTGGACAGGAATGCCGCGAGTTTGAAAAGTCCTTTGCTGCCTGGGCTGGAACGGAATACGCCATCGCCTTGGCGAACGGCACCGTAGCCCTTGACCTGGCATTGCATGCGCTGAATATCGGTGCGGGTGATGAGGTCATTGTTACCCCGCGAACTTTTCTCGCTTCGGTATCGAGTATTGTCAACGCCGGTGCAGTGCCGGTATTTGCCGATGTCGACCGCGACACTCAGAACATCACCGCTGAAACCATTGCAGCAGTGCTGACCCCCCGTACCCGCGGCATCATCTGTGTCCATCTGGCCGGCTGGCCGTGTGATATGGACCCGATCATGGCGCTGGCAGCCAAGCACGATCTCAAGGTCATCGAAGACTGCGCCCAGGCGCATGGTGCGCATTACAAAGGCCGCCCAGTAGGTTCGATTGGTCATGTCGGCGCCTGGTCGTTCTGCCAGGACAAGATCATGACCACGGGCGGCGAGGGTGGCATGGTCACCACCAATGATCGTGATTTGTGGAAGACCATGTGGGCATTCAAGGACCATGGCAAGAGCTGGGAGGCGGTTTACGAACGTGAGCATGCCCCAGGCTTTCGCTGGTTGCATGAGAGCTTCGGTACCAACTGGCGGATGCTGGAGGTGCAGGGCGCAATTGGCCGCATTCAACTGGAACGGATGCCGCAATGGCAGGCTGCTCGCCTGAAAAACGCGCAGAAGATCTGGCATTGTGCCGAAGCCCTTGAAGGGTTGCGCGTACCTACCATCCCCGCGCAAATTACTCACGCCGCTTACAAATGCTATGTGTTCGTTGAGCCTCTGGCCCTGGCTGACGGCTGGACCCGCGATCACATCATTGCCGAGGTTGTCGCGCGTGGTGTGCCGTGTTTCGCCGGTTCGTGCTCTGAGGTGTATCTGGAGAAGGCTTTTGACAATACTGGCTGGCGTCCTGATGCGCGCCTGCCCGTGGCGCAGGAATTGGGAGAGACTAGCGTGATGTTCCTCGTACACCCGACCTTGACGGACGCCGAACTGGCGCAGACCTGCTCAACGCTGCAGGCGGTCATGGCACTGGCAACAAAAAAATAAACCATTCATCCGTCCAGTCACGGCCAATGGAAGGTTCATTTCAAGTATCACGTGTATTCAGGGGAAAGTGGTGAGGTTCACTAAGGATGATTGACAGTTTTCGTAATTGGCTATTGAGCCTGCCTCGCCGGCAGAAGCGGCTGATTCAGGTAACGACAGATACGCTGTTGGTCTGGGGCGCATTGTGGCTGGCCTTCGTGGTGCGTTTGGGCATTGACGAAATGGCTAATCCAGTCCTCGAACATCCTTGGCTGTTTTTCATTGCACCGGTTGTTTCCATTCCCCTGTTCATTCGCTTTGGCATGTATCGGGCGGTGATGCGTTACTTTGGCACCGACGCCTTGATTGCGATCATCAAAGCGGTGAGCTTGTCGGCCCTGATACTGGGCGTGGTAGTTTACTGGTACAGCAACCATCAGAACGTCGTGCCCCGTTCGATCATCTTCAACTACTGGTGGTTGAGTCTGATCATGGTAGGCGGCTTGCGCTTAGGCATGCGTCAATACTTTCTCGGCGATTGGTTCACGGCGGCTCAGCATGTTCCGTTTACCAGTCGTGATGATGGTCTGCCCAAGGTCGCCGTTTATGGGGCCGGCGCTGCTGGCAACCAGCTTGTGGCCGCCTTGCGTATGGGCAAGGTCATGCGCCCGGTGGCGTTCATTGACGATGACAGCAGTATTACTGATCGAGTGATCTCTGGCCTTCAAGTCTATAAGCCCCGGCACATTCAACGCATGATCGATGTAACCGGCGCTCAGGAAGTGCTGCTGGCAATTCCATCTGCTCCGCGTGGACGGCGGCGGGAAATTCTCGGCTACCTTGAAGCGTTTCCGTTGCATGTTCGCAGTGTGCCGGGTTTTATGGACCTGGCCAGTGGGCGTGTGAAGGTCGACGACATTCAGGAAGTCGACATCGCCGACCTGCTGGGACGGGATTCGGTCCCGGCCCAGGCTGATCTGCTTGAACGGTGCATTGCTGGCCAATCGGTGTTGGTGACCGGTGCGGGTGGTTCAATCGGATCGGAATTATGTCGACAGATTCTCGGTCTCGGCCCGAAAACATTGATCCTGTTCGAACACAGCGAGTTCAACCTCTACAGTATCCTCTCCGAGCTGGAGCAGCGTGTTACCCGGGAGTCGCTATCGACGCGTCTGTTGCCGATCCTCGGCTCAGTGCGTAACCAGCCCCAACTGCTCGATATCATGAAGACCTGGCGGGTCGAAACGGTGTATCACGCCGCAGCCTACAAGCATGTGCCCATGGTTGAGCACAATATCGCCGAAGGCGTGTTGAACAATGTAATCGGTACGCTCAATACCGCCCAGGCTGCTTTGCAGGCAGGTGTTTCAAACTTTGTCCTCATCTCGACGGACAAGGCGGTACGCCCGACCAATGTGATGGGCAGTACCAAGCGTCTTGCCGAAATGACGCTGCAGGCGTTGAGCCGTGAGGTGGCCCCCGTGTTGTTTGGCGACGCGAGTAATATCTCGCAAGTTAACAAGACCCGGTTCACCATGGTCCGCTTTGGCAATGTTCTAGGGTCCTCCGGCTCGGTAATTCCATTGTTCCATAAGCAGATCAAGGCTGGAGGCCCACTGACTGTCACCCACCCGAAGATCACCCGTTACTTCATGACCATTCCCGAGGCCGCGCAGTTGGTCATCCAGGCCGGCTCGATGGGGCAAGGGGGCGATGTCTTTGTTTTGGATATGGGTGAGCCGGTAAGGATCGTCGAACTGGCAGAGAAAATGATCCATCTCTCGGGCCTGAGTGTCCGCTCGGAACGCAACCCCCACGGTGATATCGCCATTGAGTTCTCTGGCCTGCGCCCGGGTGAGAAACTCTATGAAGAGTTGTTGATTGGTGACAATGTGGTTGCCACGCGGCATCCGATGATCATGAGTGCACAGGAGGACTTCCTGTCCTGGGACGTCCTCAAGGAGCGGCTCAATCAATTTCTTGAAGCGGTTTCTGCGGATGACTACAACCGCGTACGGCAATTGTTGCGTGAAACGGTGAGTGGCTACGCACCGGATGGCGAAATAGTTGACTGGATCTACCAGCAGCGCCGTCTCGATCCTTGATCAATATATGAAGAGGCAGATCGTTATCAGATCTGTCTCGTTTTAGTACCCGCTTGTACTTCCATCCCCTCTGCACACCACTCGTGCATACAGCACCTAAAAACTGGCGCAGAATGGTCGTCTAAGACAACGCTTCTTCCAGTGCCGGGTCGTTGTAGCCGAGCCAGTTCTGCATTGGATTTACATAAAGCATCGGCATCAGGGGATACGCCGGACGGCCACCGTCACCTCTTGGGTAGCGCGGCTCGATCAGGGCGATCAACCCCTTCCTGGGCGCCACCTGATCCATTTCAATCAGTAACAACTCTTTGCGTTTCTGCTTGCACTTATCGGCGTGTTCGGCGTCGGCAAAGGTCATCTGTTTCGTTAGGTGTCTCGGCGTTTGAGGTGATGCATTTTGCCAAATCTGGAAGCCGTCATCAGAGTTTCCCTTGCGATCTTTGGGTTGGGAATTATTCCTACAAAGACCGGTCGTACAGTGGCTTGACTTAGCGGAAGATGGCACAATGCCGGCTTTTATCGTCTGATGATAGGGAAGTTTCTCCAGGATCGAGTCAATGGGGTATGGAACGCACCCTATCAGAATTTTGGTGACACTTTGCCTTTCGTTGGAGCCATTGAAACTCGACCAAGCAGGCATGTGCGTGACCAGCATTTCCCGTGTACTTCCCGTAGGCCAAAGCAGCGACATCGATTTGATAGCCGTGCTTCAAAGCCTTTGGAAACAGAAATTTCTGATTGCTGCTTTTTCTCTGGCGGTAGGGGCAGTGGCGGGAGTCTATGCTTTCCTCACCACTCCAGAGTACAAGGTCAGCACCACACTGCGGCCTGCCGCACTCAATGATCTGGATGCCCTTAACCGCTCCGGCGTTTATTCGCTGCCGCGCGAAAAGGCGTTGATCAGCGTAGGCGCCGCGCTGGATTCCTACGATGTACGCTTAGGTTATTATCGCGCCAATCCACAGCTATTTGCCCCTTTGCGGGAAGAAGGGCAGACGGAAGAACAAGCCTTCGAAGAGTTCAATCGCAACTCCCTCAAGCTGGTGCTGCCTGACGCCAAGAAGGAGCTTGATCTGCTGAGCGCCTATATCGGCTTGGAGTTGCGCTATCCAAAGAATGTCGAGGGTGGGGAAATTCTCAATGGCTTCGTCAAGTACGCCATCGAATCTGAGCGGCAGCAAGTGGCTGCGGACTTGTCGGTCATCATCAAGAACCGTTTGAACGAACTTGAGGACAAGCTGGATGCTGCCCGTGCTGCATATGAAGCGGACAAGGAGTCAAGAATCGCCACGCTGCTGGAGAAGGACAATCTCGAGCGCGCACAATTGCAAGATGAGCTTCGGGCGCTGCGTGTTCAGCTCAAGTCGCGGCGTGCCGAGCGAATTGCCCTGTTGAGCGAAGCCATCACCATCGCTCGCTCTCTGGGGTTGAAGAAGCCTTCTACCCCCTCATCCATGGCCAGCGAAGGCGAATCGGGTGGCAACGTAATCCGCACTGAGGTCAACAATCAGCAAATCCCGCTGTATTTCATGGGTACCGATGCCCTGGAAGCCGAACGCAATGTCCTTCGTCAGCGGACCTCCGATGATTTTACCGAGCCGCAGGTGACGCAGATTAATAAAGCGCTCATGCTGCTGAAGAACAACCGTCTTATCGAATCATTGAAGCAGCGCGAAAACGAAGATGTGTTCTTGCAGAACATCGAGCCTCTGCGTTCTGAAATGGCGCGCTTGAACAAGCTTGACTTTGATGTGAAGCGCTTGAATCTGGTCACTATCGACAAGTACGCGCTGCAACCCCTCAAGCCCATTTGGCCGAAAAAATCCCTGATGATTATGACCGGCTTGATGCTGGGTGCCATGCTAGGGGTTTTGCTGGCCATCATTCTGCATGCTATCGCTCAGCGTCGCAGAGACCTTGAAAGATTTACAAAGAACGTTTGATCGGCAACCCTCTGTTGCTTTCAGTACACTGAAAAAGGTCGCCCACGGGCGACCTTTTTCATGGTGTCATCGCCTTCACCCTCACGCACACAGTGTTCGGACTCGTTTAGTAAAACAATCCGCTTTGAAGACATTTGCGTCGATACTCCTGCCGGTCTAGGTTTCGGTAGCAGCCAAGGAAATGCTGCTTTGCAAATTCATAACCAAGGAGTTTCAGCCATGCGTAACACGGTCCTGTCGTATCTCTTTCTGCCCCTGTTCACTGCGGTCTCGCTTTCGGCAATGGCTGCGCAAGTGCAAGTCGAGCCAACGGCCGCCATGGTGACTCTGCCGGCAGCCAAGCTCGACTTGAACCATGCCGACGCCACAACCCTGCAATCAACCCTGGTCGGCATCGGCAAAACCAAGGCCGAGGCCATCGTCGCCTACCGCAATGAGCACGGTGCCTTCACCTCGGTGGATGAACTGCTCGAGATCAAAGGCATCGGCAAGGCTTTGCTGGACCGTAATCGGGATAAGCTCACAGTCAATTGATTATCGACTGGGAAGGGGCCGGTCATCGACCGGCTTTTTCATTTGTGCGTGATGTTTTGTATGCGATCCATGAACC
>NZ_JAMDGZ010000014.1 GCF_028656935.1 Pseudomonas rubra | reverse complement strand
GAGGCGCGCATTCTACGCTTCCCTCAGGGCCTGTCAAGCGTTTATTTTGAAGTTTTTCGTTCAAATTCAACTGCTTGACTCGCTGCGATCTCTCGTTAGCGGGAGGCGAATTCTACAGCGTTTCAATCCGCTGTCAACCGCCTTTTTCACCGCTAGCGATCTTTCGATCGAAGCCCTTCCAACACCATCATGAACCGCTAACTCTTTGAAACTCAAGGAGTTTTTAGTTCCGACTGCGCCGGAAGAGGTGCGAATTATAGAGAGATTAAATCGAGCGTCAAGGCGTAACTCAGGAAAACCCGAACAAAAGAATAATGCGCAGTATATTGCTCATCTTTTGACCTTTGCGCATCATAATGCCCCACGCCTCTTCTTATATAAGGAACGCCCCTTCGCAATGAACAGCCAACCCCGCAGCCTGGCCGCCACGCTCTTCCCTATCGGCTTGCTGCTGATCGCCATGGCCTCGATCCAGTCCGGCGCCTCCCTGGCCAAGAGCATGTTCCCGATCGTGGGGGCCCAGGGCACCACCACCCTGCGCTTGATCTTCGCCAGCATCATCATGCTCCTGCTGCTGCGCCCCTGGCGTGCCAAGCTCAGCGCCAACACCCTGCGCACCGTGATCATCTACGGCATGGCCTTGGGCGGAATGAACTTCCTCTTCTATATGTCACTGCGTACCGTACCCTTGGGGATCGCCGTGGCACTGGAATTCACCGGCCCCTTGGCCGTAGCCCTGTATGCCTCGCGACGGGCCGTGGATTTTCTCTGGATCGGCCTGGCGGTCATTGGCTTGCTGCTGTTGATTCCGATCGGCCAGACCAACGCTGGTATTGACCTGGTCGGCGCAGGCTACGCGCTGGGAGCCGGAGTGTGTTGGGCGCTGTACATTCTATATGGGCAGAAAGCCGGCGCTGAGAACGGTATCCAGACCGCTGCCCTGGGCGTGATGATCGCCGCGCTGTTCGTCGCGCCCTTCGGCATCGCTCATGCCGGCAGCGCGTTGCTGACCCCCGCCCTGCTGCCGATCGCCCTGGGTGTAGCGATACTGTCCACGGCCCTGCCCTACAGCCTGGAAATGGTTGCACTCACACGCATGCCGACACGCACCTTCGGCACCCTGATGAGTATCGAGCCTGCCTTTGGTGCACTCTCCGGCCTGCTGTTCCTCGGTGAAGTGCTGAGCGCTGTGCAATGGCTGGCAATCGCCGCAATCATCACCGCTTCGGTCGGTGCCACCTTGTCGCTGCGCAAGGAAAGCCCACCGCTGGTCGCCGCCGACTGATTTGAGAAATATTTGCATTTAAATAGACACTGGTCATTGTGCCGGGCAGCCGCCATCTTTAAGCTGTAACTCAACGTCAATCTTGTAGATATCTAATTGACCAGGCAAGGACGCGAACAAACCGCAGGACGACGGACAGGAAATTAGACACGGGCGCCAGACCCGGTAAGCATTAAGGACAGGAATGAAACGAATTTTGCTCATCCTAGCCATATTGGCTGTCGCGGGATGTGCGGCGACGGCGAAGACCGAAGTCAAACGAGGCAAGAAAGGCCTGCATATCAATTGTTCCGGCCTGTCTTCATCCTGGGAGAAGTGCTACACCAAGGCCACCGCCTCCTGTGGCAGTAAAGGTTACAAGGTGATTGCCCGCTCAGGTGACGACGACTCCGAACCCGGAGACTATCCCTTTGGCCTCAATCCGGCCGGCTATACCAGCCGCAGCATGATTGTGCTCTGCAAGTAAGCACCTTCCAGTAAAAAGGGCAGCTCATTGACTGCCCTTTTTTGTGTCATGCCGCTGCAATCAAATTGCCGCAGCACGCCGCTGCAGCCACTCCAAGGCCTCGCCTTCGAGCAATGGCGCCAGGCGCTCGCGCACTTGGGCATGGTAGCCATTAAGCCAGTCACGCTCCTCAATAGTCAGACGCTCCGCCAGCAGGCAACGGGTATCGATCGGGCACAACGTCAGGGTTTCAAACTCGAGGAAGTCGCCAAACGCACTCTTGCCCACCTCGCGATTGAACACCAGATTCTCGATACGCACACCCCACTCACCCGGGCGGTAGGTACCTGGCTCAATTGAGGTAATCATGCCTGCCTGCATGGCAGTTTGTGCGGCGGCGACCGCCTGATAAGCGATGACCTGCGGCCCCTCATGCACATTCATGAAGTAACCGACGCCATGCCCGGTGCCATGCCCGTAGTCGACTTGCTCAGCCCAGATAGGCGCCCGGGCAATAGCATCGAGCAGTGGCGACAGGATGCCCCGCGGGAATCGCGCCCGGGACAACGCGATGACCCCCTTGAGCACGCGGGTGCAGTCGCGCTTTTGTTCAATAGTAGGGTTGCCGATCGGCACCATCCGGGTAATGTCGGTAGTGCCGCCCAGATACTGCCCACCAGAATCGATCAGCAGCAGGCCATCACCTTCAATTCGTGCGTGAGACTCATCGGTAGCGCGGTAATGCGGCATGGCGCCATTGGCATTGAAGGCCGCAATGGTTGAAAAGCTCAAGGAGACGAACCCGGGGCGACGGGCACGCGCTGCACTGAGCTGCTCATCCACCGTCAGTTCGGTGATCGGCTCGCCACGCTCGCGGGCCGCCTCGAACCAGGCGAAGAATTCACACAGTGCCGCGCCATCCTGCTCCATCACCTTGCGAATATGATTCAGGTCGGCCGTGCTTTTCTGCGACTTGGACAGCGTGGTCGGATTCAACCCCTCGACCAGGCGAACCCCGTTGACGGTGTTGGCCAACAGGCCGCTGGTGACGCGGGCCGGGTCTAGCAACAGGCTCGCGCCGGCAGGGATTGCCGCTAGCGCCGGGGCAACCTCTGCGTAATCACGCAAGGTGATGCCGTCGACCTCCAACACATAGCGCAGATGCTCGTCGACCTTGCTCCGGGCGACGAACAGGATGGCCTGGTCCTGACTGATCAAAGCAAAGGAGACAAACACCGGGTTATAGGAAACGTCGCTACCACGCAGATTGAACAGCCAGGCGATGTCGTCCAGGGTAGCGATGAAATGCCAGTCGGCGCCGCGTTCGCGCAAAGTCTGGCGCAGGCTGGCCAACTTCTCGGCGCGACTGACCGTGGCCTCGGGCGGCAAGTGCTGGTAGACCGGATTCTCAGGCAGCGCCGGGCGGTCATCCCAAACCTGCGCCAGAAGGTCTTTTTCGGTGAGCAACTGGATGCTGCGCGCCTTGAGTCGCTCGCCCAGCTGGCGTGCGGAGGCCAATGCCATCACCGCCCCGTCAACCGCAACCACCCCACCTTCAGGCGCCTGCTCGGCCAACCAGTCCAGCGGCCCGGGCTGGCCCGGCTGCAACTTCACCAGTTCGATGGTGCTACCCGCCAGCTCCTTTTCCGCCTGTTCCCAATAGCGGCTGTCAGCCCACAGGCCAGCAAAACTGGCAGTGACGATCAAGGTGCCCACCGAACCGTGGAACCCTGACAACCATTGCCTGGCCTGCCAGTACCCGGGTAGGTACTCGGAAAGATGCGGGTCGGCCGACGGTACCAACAGGGCGTCGACACCCTCGCGCTGCATTACTTCCCGAATACGTGCCAAGCGCGTATTCACCGCTTCCTGCGTTGAAGACTGAGTGTTCATGCTGACTCCTGCTACCACGGCATCCATTGTTATTGACGCAGATAATGGAGCAGGCTTCAGCCCCGGGCAACTGCCCAGAAGGGTTGTGACTGTAACGAGGCCTTTATCGCCCGCACGGCCTGGTCGATATCCTGCATCTGGGTGTAACGCCCCAGACTCAGGCGAATGCTCTGGCGCGCAGCCTGAGGCTCATGCCCAAGCGCCAGCAATACGTGGGAGGCAGCATTGGCTGCCGAGTTGCAAGCCGAGGTGGATGAGAAGGCCAGGGCGTGCGCTAACTGCTGCAAATCAGGATGCTCGCCTCGGAAGGTCAAGCTCAGCGTGTGCGCAATGCGCTGCCCGGCACTGCCATTGAGCTGTATCCCAGGTATGCCCAGCAATTGTTCCTTGAGCCGTTGCTGCAAGTGGCGAATACGCTCGGACTCTTCTGCGAACAGTGTCTGGGCCAGGGCAAACGCCTCGCCCATGCCCACGATCTGATGCGTCGCCAGGGTCCCGGAGCGCAGGCCGCCCTCATGCCCGCCGCCATGCATCTGTGCCTGCAGCAAAGGCCTGGCACGCTCACCGACATACAGCGCACCGATACCTTTGGGCCCGTAGACCTTGTGCGCGGAAAAAGACATCAGATCGACCTGCCAACGAGCCAGGTCAATCGGCAACTTGCCCGCGCCCTGCGCCGCATCCACGTGCAGCAACGCACCGTGCTTGCGAACCACCTCGGCCAACACCGGGATGTCGTTGACGGTCCCCAGTTCGTTGTTCACCAGCATGACTGAAACCAGAAAGGTATCTTCGCGCAGGGCACCACGCAGCGCCTCGGCGCTGATCAAGCCCTGCTCGTCAGGCGCAAGCAAGGTCAGGCTAAACCCGTCCCGCTCCAGCTGGTGCAACGTATCGAGCACTGCCTTGTGCTCGAGCTGGCTGCTGATGATGTGACCACCCTGGCGCCCCTGGGCGATCCCCTTGAGCGCCAGGTTGTTCGATTCAGTGGCGCCGGAAGTCCAGATGATCTGCTCGGCCTGGGCACCCACCAGCCCGGCGACCTGCTCCCGTGCATGCTCCACAGCCTCACGGGCACTGCGCCCATAGCAATGGGAGCTGGAAGCCGGGTTGCCGAAATTGCCCGAGGCGCCCAGACACGTGACCATGGCCTGGATGACTCGCTCGTCGACTGGTGTCGTGGCGGCGTAGTCGAAGTACAACGGTAGGGTATTCATGACAGCAGGCTCTCTGGTTGTCGTCGCCCTTTGAAGCAGGCGCTTCCTGAATCTATGTAGGCAAATTCACAAGGCATAGTGCATCAACCTTTCATAGAACTGTAAATTATTGATTTGCATATTTATATAACCAAAAGTACATTCCTCAACTACCTCGCTGAACTTCTGTAGTTTCTGGACTTCACAATCAGTACAGCCCTGCACGGAAGAAATCGCAATGACACAGGGAAGCAAAGCCAGGGAAAGCCCCCCCCTGAATCACCTCGAGGATCTGCCCATGCTCCGATCGACCGACCGCAAGCAAGGCGTGGTCTTGCTGGATACCCGTCAGCGCACCCCCGAGCATGAACACAGCGTACACCTGAAGCTTGCCGAACGACTGGCGCAACTGTTTGACACCGAAGTGGTAGAGCCCGGCAAACCACCGACAGCCAGGGAAAACTTCTACTACCTGCCCACTGAAACCCTGATTGGCACCGAACACTATCGGGACATGGGCATTGCCGCAGCGACGGACCTGTTTGGCGGCCTGGTCAGCCAGCCCTACATGGCGACCAAAGCAATCTCTCACCCGCTACTGACCGATGCACGCTTTCCGCTGGGCTGGACCGATGACTTTGCCCGCCTGGCCCAGGATGCGCTGCTGCGTGGCTACAGCGTTTTCAGCCTGAGCGATGCGGTTCGCGCAGCGCAACTACTACTGCGCGAGGGTCCGCTACGGTTCAAGCCCGTGCGTGCTACCGCCGGCCGCGGGCAAAGGGTGATCACCAGCATGAAAGCGCTGGAGCAGGCGCTTGAGGGCATGGATGAACAGGAGATCGCCCTCTGCGGCTTGACCCTGGAGGAAAACCTCAGCCAGGTGCAGACCTTCAGCGTCGGCCAGGCTCTGGTAGCCGGGATTCTCTGCAGCTATTACGGCACCCAGCAACTGACCCACGACCACCAGGGCGAGGAAATCTACGGGGGTTCCGATCTGGTGC
Organism: Pseudomonas rubra; assembly: GCF_028656935.1. Classification (GTDB taxonomy): domain Bacteria; phylum Pseudomonadota; class Gammaproteobacteria; order Pseudomonadales; family Pseudomonadaceae; genus Aquipseudomonas; species Aquipseudomonas rubra. Next base: position 148,848 of record NZ_JAMDGZ010000014.1, on the reverse strand, counting down.
TGGTACGCGGGGACTATGACGCCCTGCTGCAACTGGAACTGGAAGATCACCTGCGCCTGGCCATCACCCAGGCCAGGACTTACGAGCAAGCGGCACTGCAGGCCTTTCCAGGCTTTATTGCCTCACGGCGCAACTATGACGTAGCGCGCGGTCTGAACAGCCAAGGCAAGATACGCAGTGGTGTGCTCGAACAATCCTGGCGCGTCGGTGGCGCCAGCAGTGCCGAGGTTCTGGCGCTGCAGGCATTTGCCGCGGACCCTGCGCTCAACCGCGTGCGCGCCTCTACTCATGAGGCCTTCGATGCGCCGCCGTTGCCGGCCGATGCTACGGTTTTTTATCAGGGGGACGACAGCGAACTCGGACGCGTCTGCAAATACGCACGGATCCGCGACTATGACCATCCATAGCGAACCGATCGAGATCCAGGTAGATGGCCAAACCATCGCCGGGACCATCGTCAGCCCCGGCGCCAAGGTTCCCGGGATCCTCTTTGTCCACGGTTGGGGCGGCAGCCAGCAGCGCGACCTGGCCAGGGCCAAGCAGATCACTGGCCTGGGTTGTGTGTGCATGACCTTTGACCTGCGCGGCCACGAGAAAACCCAAAGCCAGCGTCTGAGCGTGACCCGCGAGCAGAACCTGGCCGACCTGATTGCCGCCTATGATCGGCTGGTCAGCCACCCGGCAGTCGATACCAGCGCCATCGCCCTGATCGGTAGCAGCTATGGCGGTTACCTGGCGGCCCTGTTGACGGCATTGCGGCCAATCAAATGGCTGGCATTGCGCGTCCCGGCGCTTTACTGGGATGACGAATGGAGCCTGCCCAAACAGGCTCTAGACCGTCAACGCCTAGGCGACTACCGTCAGCGCCAGCTAGGCCCCGGCGACAACCGCGCCCTGGGCGCCTGCGCCGAATTTGCCGGGGACGTGCTGCTAGTCGAGTCAGAACAAGACAACTATGTACCACACAGCACCCTGATGAGTTACCGCTCGGCTTTCGTCAGCGCCCATTCGCTGACCCACAGAATCCTCGACGGTGCTGACCACGCCCTGTCCACCGACCGTAGCCAGAAAGCCTACAGTTCGATACTCGGTGCCTGGATCAGTGAAATGGTCATTGGCGCGCGGCTTGATCGCTACCCGCACCATTCACCCTGGTATTCCTGAGGCCATCGGCAGTTGGCAATGCAGCCCGTGTTCGGCAGTGCGTGCCAGGCTGCTGAGGGTCTGGAAGGCATTGAAATTAACGCCCCTGGCCTGGTGCTCACGAATCAGCTGCAGGAAAGGTTCCTGCTCAAAGCTGCTGACCGCCGCTTCCCAGGCCGCCCGCGATTGCCATTGCAGGTATTGCAGGACCCGGCTGCCATCGTCGCTGGCCTGAACACTGGCAGCGACCAAACCACCATGCTGTACGGCCAACTGCTCGCTGCGCGCTACCAGGGCTTGAGCCAAGGCGTGTTGACGCGCCGGTGCGACCTCGAATTCGATCATCTGGGTAAACCCCAGGCTATTGGCTAAAACCCCCATGAACTTGCTCCCTCTGCCTTTGCACTTGCGGTGCGATGGCAGGCAGGGTAAAACCTCGAGCTAACTAGAGGTCAAGAGAAAATTGTGCCATGCCCGAGTCAGCCCAGAGCGTCCTCAGCGTGGGTCAGTTGTCGGCGCGCAGCGGCGTCGCCGTCACCGCCCTGCACTTTTACGAAAGCAAGGGCCTGATTTACAGCACGCGCAGCGCCGGCAACCAGCGGCGCTACTCGCGCAATACGCTGCGCCGGGTCGCGGTGATCAAGATGGCACAGCGTCTGGGTATCCCCCTGGCAACCATACATGCCGCATTGCAGACATTACCGGTAGGCCGTGCACCGAGCGTGAAGGACTGGCAGCGGCTATCGGAGCAATGGCGCCAGGACCTGAGCCGGCGTATCGACAAGCTGATGGTGCTGCGTGACCAGCTTGACAGCTGCATCGGCTGCGGCTGCATGTCGCTACAAAGCTGCCCGCTACGCAACTGTAACGACCAACTCGGCGAACAGGGCCCGGGGCCGCAATTGCTGGAGCCGGGACCCGAGCGCGATGACTAGAAGGTGCTTTCCCACCACCGGCCGCGCAAGCATAGGTATCTACACATCCCTCGATTGGGTGATGACGCAAAGGCGCAAGGCTTGAGATGAGGTCAAGCCTGCCAGGCGTATGCCGCAAGGCTTGTGGCGCACTTGAGATCGAGCGCCGCCCGCGCGGCGCATCGCCGGCAACGCCGGCTCCCACATTTTTTGCAACGTGCCATGGCCTGTGAGAGCTGCATTCTCCGTCTTATGTGCAACGGACAAACGCGCAGCCCACACCGGATCAAATCAGGATCAGTTCGCAACGCCCGCAAGGCGTCGCCGGTAATCGCTGGGGGCGAGCCCGGTCACTTTGAAGAACACTTTACGAAAGGCGCCCGGGTCCTGGTAACCGACGCCCCAGGCAATCTGGTCAATCGAGCGGTTAGTGAACTCAAGCATTCGGCACGCCCGGCCAACCCTGACCTGCTGGCAATATTCGGTAGGTTTGAGGCCGGTAGCACTGCGAAAACGGCGCAGGAAGGTGCGTTGTTCAAGGCCGGCGCAAGCAGCCATGACGGCCAGTGAAACCTCTCGCGCACCACTGCCCTGCAACCAATGCTGGACCTTGAGCACCGCCTCGTCGCCATGATCCAGGCGCGGGCTGAAGACGCTGCCTGGGTGTTGCCCACCACTGGCCCGCTCGACCGCCAGAAAGCGCGCGGTCTCCGCCGCCAGGGTCTCACCCAGATAGCGCTCGACCAGTCTCAAGCCCAGGTCAGTCCAGGCCATCAACCCGGCTGAGGTAATGATGTCGCCATCATCGAGTAGCGGCAGGTTGGCTTCGACCTGAACCTGGGGAAAACGCTCGACCAGTGATTGCGCGAAATTCCAGTGTGTGGTCGCCGGGCGGCCATCGAGCAGGCCGCTGGCAGCGATGAAGAACACTCCGACGCAGACCGACACCAGCAGCGCCCCGTCAGCATGCCATTGGCGCAGGTTGGCACAATAGCGCTCGAGTAATTCCGGCGCAGGGGCCTGGGTCAGGCTTGGCGGAACAATCATCGCTCGCACCTGGTGCTCCGCGCCAGGGTGCGTGTCGAAGGTTACCTGCAATGGCTGACCAGTGCTCTCGCTCCAGTGGCTGACACGCAATTGCGGTCGCTCCAGCGCTCCCAGCTCCAAACGCAGGCGGTTGGCCACCGCAAACAGGTCGGTCAAGCCATGGACGGCGGCCAACTGCGCACCGGGATAGACCAGCACGCCAATTTCCAGAGTGTCCTGCGCCGTTGCCATTGTCAGTTTTTCCCGCCAATTTGTCGTTCGCGCCAATCCGCAAGCGCATCGCTCAAGCCTATAACTATCACCACGCCACAACCACTCCCTGACATGAGGCTTTTGACATGAGCAAGCAGGCACTGATAGTCATCGACATCCAGAACGACTACTTCCCCGGCGGCCAATGGCCCCTGGACGGCGCCGATGCGGCAGCCGACAACGCCGCCAGCATCCTTGAGGCCGCCCGCGCCCGCGCAGACCTGGTGGTGCATGTGCGCCATGAGTTCGAGTCCAGTGATGCGCCGTTCTTCACCCCGGGCTCGGAAGGCGCGCAGATTCACCCCAAGGCGGCCAACCGCAAAGGTGAGCCGGTGTTGCTCAAGCACAAGGTCAATTCCTTTCTCGGTACCGGGCTCAAGCAATTGCTCGATGACGGGAAAATCAGCCACGTCACGGTGATCGGCAGCATGAGCCACATGTGCATCGATGCGGTCAGCCGCGCGGCTGCCGATTATGGTTATGGCGTAACAGTGATTCACGACGCCTGCGCGACCCGTGCCCTGGAATTCAACGGTGTCACCGTACCGGCGGCGCAGGTGCATGCAGCCTTTATGGCGGCCCTGGCCTTCGCTTACGCCCAGGTGATTTCCACCGAGGACTATCTGACAAGCGTCACGCGCTAGGTGCACTGACCCGCTGCGTGCTCAGATCACTACATTGCGCACAAAGCGGGTCGCCACCTCGCCGTCATTGCGATAGGTATAGCGGCGGTTGCTGGCAAAGGTGAAGAATTCGCCGGAATTGAGCAGGTGCTTTTGCCCCTCGACGTCAAGGGTCAGGCAACCTTCGAACACGAACAACTGCTCGCTCCAACCATCAGCATCGGGCTCGCAGGGATAGACCTCACCAGGCTCCAGGCGCCATTCCCACAACTCAACTTCACGGCTGGCGGCGGAGCTGGCCAGCAGCACGGCCTTGCTGCCAGGATGCACACCGGTCCAGGCCAGCTCGTTGATCCGGCTCGGGTCGCGGTTGTCTGGCGCTTTGATCAAGTCGCTGAAGGCAACTTGCAGGGCTTCGGCGATCAGGTCGAGGGTGGTCAGGCTGACATTCTTCTCACCGGCTTCGATGGCCACCAACATGCGCCGGCTGACCCCGGACTTCTGCGCCAGGGCACTCTGGCTCAAGTCGGCGGCATGGCGCAGGCGGCGAATGTTCTGGCTGACATGTTGCAGCACGGACGCGCGCTGACTGGAATCTTTGTGCACTATATTGCTCATTAATAGGGGTTGCGCAGTATACTGCCCACTTTCGCCGCAATTGTGCGTCGACCTTCATCCGTGTGCAAGGCCATGACCCCGACGAACTCCGCTGAACGCCCTTCCGTTTCCTTCCGGCTGAGCAAGGCCGAACTGGTGCTGGTGTTTATCACCATGCTCTGGGGCGGGACGTTTTTGCTGGTGCATAACGTGATGACGGTCAGCGGCCCGATGTTCTTCGTCGGTCTGCGCTTCGCCGCCGCAGCGCTGTTCGTCGGTCTGGTCTCGGCCCGCTCGCTGTCCGGCCTGACCGCCACCGAACTCAAGGCCGGGGTGCTGATCGGTGTGTCGATCATGCTCGGCTACGGCCTGCAGACCGCTGGCCTGCAAACCATCAGCAGCAGCCAGTCGGCGTTCATCACGGCGCTGTACGTGCCCTTCGTGCCCTTGCTGCAATGGCTGGTGCTGGGCCGCCGCCCGGGTTTGATGCCAAGCCTGGGTATCGGCCTGGCGTTTGCCGGGCTGATGCTGCTGGCTGGCCCTGGCGGTGGTTCCCTGCAGTTCAGCCCCGGCGAGATCGCCACCCTGATCAGTGCCGTGGCCATTGCCGCAGAAATCATCCTGATCAGCCGCTACGCTGGCCAAGTGGACGTGCGCCGGGTGACCGTGGTGCAACTGGCTACCGCCTCGGCGTTATCATTCATGATGGTGGTGCCGACCCAGGAACGTCTGCCGGACTTCTCCTGGCTGTTACTGCTCAGCGCCGTGGGCCTGGGGGCAATGAGCGCAGTGATCCAGGTGGCGATGAACTGGGCGCAGCAATCGGTTTCGCCGACCCGCGCCACCCTGATCTATGCCGGTGAGCCGGTCTGGGCCGGCATCGTCGGGCGCATCGCCGGCGAACGCCTGCCGGGGGTGGCTTTGCTTGGAGGGCTGCTGATTGTTATTGCCGTGGTGGTCAGTGAACTAAAGATTCGCCGCCGTGACCAGGAGCAGCCCCGGGAGATCGCCAGCGAAGAACGGGAAGCGGGCCTCTGATCTGCAAATGCAGGCTATCCTTTGAAAAAAACTGTTATAAAAAAAAGGATTGATACAGCGCTCTTGTAGGATTCTGCGACAGCTTGCGGGTTGGTGATCCACCAGTCGCCACGTATGATCCCTTACAAACTCCTGCAGATTAGAAATCTATGTCCTTGATAGTGCTACTGCTTCTGCCGTTTGTCGGCAGCTGCCTGGCGGCTGTCTTGCCGCACAACGCACGCAACAGCGAATCGCTGCTGGCCGGTCTGGTCGCCCTAGTGGGCACCGTCCAGGTCGCCTTGATGTACCCGCAGATCGCCCATGGCGGCGTGATCCGTGAAGAATTCCTCTGGCTGCCGAGCCTGGGCCTGAATCTGGTCCTGCGCATGGACGGTTTCGCCTGGCTGTTCTCCTTGCTGGTGTTGGGCATCGGCACTCTGGTATCGCTGTACGCGCGCTACTACATGTCCCCACAAGACCCGGTACCGCGCTTTTTTGCCTTCTTCCTGGCGTTCATGGGCGCGATGCTCGGCCTGGTGATTTCCGGCAACCTGATCCAGATCGTGTTCTTCTGGGAGCTGACCAGCCTGTTCTCGTTCCTCTTGATTGGTTACTGGCACCACCGCGCCGACGCCCGGCGTGGTGCCTACATGGCCCTGATGGTCACCGGTGCAGGCGGGCTATGCCTGCTGGCGGGGGTACTGCTGCTCGGCCATGTGGTTGGCAGCTACGACCTGGACAAGGTCCTTGCTGCCGGCGAGCAGATTCGCAACCATGCCCTGTATCCCATCCTGTTACCCCTGATCCTGCTTGGCGCGCTGAGCAAAAGCGCGCAATTCCCCTTCCACTTCTGGCTGCCCCATGCCATGGCGGCGCCTACGCCTGTCTCGGCTTACCTGCACTCGGCAACCATGGTCAAAGCTGGGGTGTTCCTCCTGGCGCGCCTGTGGCCTTCGCTCTCCGGCACTGAAGAATGGTTCTGGATCGTCAGCGGCGCCGGCGCCGCCACCCTGGTGCTGGGCGCCTTCGCGGCGATGTTCCAGAACGACCTCAAGGGCCTGCTGGCCTACTCGACCATCAGCCACCTGGGCCTGATTACCCTGCTGCTCGGCCTGAACAGCCCATTGGCGGCGGTCGCAGCAGTGTTTCACATCCTCAACCACGCGACCTTCAAGGCATCGCTATTCATGGCCGCAGGCATCATCGACCACGAAAGCGGCACCCGAGACATTCGCCGCCTCAGCGGCTTGTTCCGGTTGATCCCCTTCACTGCGACCCTGGCCATGGTGGCCAGCGCCTCGATGGCCGGGGTGCCGTTGATGAACGGTTTCCTGTCCAAGGAGATGTTCTTTGCCGAAACCGTGTTCATCAATTCCACCGCCTGGGTCGAAGTAGCCCTGCCGGTGATTGCCACCCTCGCCGGCACCTTCAGCGTGGCCTATGCCTTGCGCTTTACCGTCGACGTGTTCTTCGGCCCTGCGGCCAGCGACCTGCCGCATACGCCCCACGAGCCGCCTCGCTGGATGCGTGCACCAGTCGAATTGCTGGTGATGACTTGCCTCGTGGTCGGCATCTTCCCGGCACAGTCGGTCGGCCCGCTACTGGCCGCCGCCGCCTTGCCGGTCGTCGGCGGCACGCTGCCCGAGTACAGCCTGGCCATCTGGCATGGCTGGAACGCCCCGCTGATCATGAGTCTGATCGCCATGAGCGGCGGTATCGTGCTCTACCTGCTGCTGCGCAACCAGTTCAAGCGTGGGCGCTTCCCCGCACCACCGCTGATCGAGCGCTTCAACGGCAAACGTCTGTTTGAGCATGGCCAGGTGCTGATCATGCGTATCGCCCGACGTTTCGAGCGGGTGTTCACCACCCGTCGCCTGCAGAAACAGCTGTTCATGCTGGTACTGATTGCCCTGCTGGCCGGCTTGCTGCCGATGCTGCACAGCGGCCTGAGCTGGGGCGACAGGCCGAAGATCCCGGGTTCCGGGGTATTTGTCATGCTCTGGCTGATCGCCATTGCCTGCGCCCTGGGCGCGGCCTGGCAGGCCAAGTACCACCGCCTGGCGGCCCTGACCATGGTCAGTGTCTGCGGCCTGATGACCTGCATCACCTTCGTCTGGTTCTCGGCCCCGGACCTGGCCCTGACCCAACTGGTGGTCGAAGTGGTCACCACGGTGCTGATCCTGCTCGGCCTGCGCTGGCTGCCACGGCGAATCGAAGGCGTCTCGCCGCTACCAGGCACCCAGGAGCGCGCACGCCTGCGCCGCTTGCGCGACCTGCTACTCGCGGTAGGCGTGGGCGGCGGCATGGCGTTGCTGTCCTATGCCATGCTGACCCGCCCGACGCCCAACGACATTTCCTCGTTCTACCTGAGCCGCGCCCTGCCCCAAGGCGGCGGTAGCAACGTGGTCAACGTGATGCTGGTGGACTTTCGGGGTTTTGACACCCTCGGCGAGATCACCGTGCTGGTGGCCGTGGCCCTGGCGGTATTCGCCCTGCTGCGGCGCTTCCGCCCGCCCAAGGAGAGCATGCAACTGCCGGCCCAGCAACGGCTGCTGGCCCCGGACGTGGTCACCGACCTGGTCAACCCGCGCCACGCCGCCGACACTGCGCTGGGCTTCATGATGGTGCCGGCTGCCCTGGTGCGACTGCTGCTGCCGATTGCCCTGGTGATCTCGATGTACCTGTTCATGCGTGGTCACAACCAGCCCGGTGGCGGCTTCGTGGCCGGCCTGGTGATGTCGGTGGCGTTCATCCTTCAGTACATGGTGGCCGGCACCCAGTGGGTCGAGGCGCAGATGAGCCTGCGGCCGCTGCGCTGGATGGGCACCGGCCTGCTCTGCGCGACCCTCACCGGGGTCGGGGCCATGCTGCTCGGCTACCCGTTCCTCACCACCCATACCGCGCATCTGCACCTGCCATTGCTGGGTGACACCCACCTGGCCAGTGCGCTGTTCTTCGACATCGGCGTGTTTACCGTGGTGGTCGGCTCGACCCTGCTGATCCTCACCGCGCTGGCGCACCAGTCGGTGCGTGGTCACCGCCCGGGCGGCCAACACAAACCCACCCAAGCAGGAGCCGCCTGATGGAAGAAGTCATTGCAATTGCCATTGGTGTGCTCGCCGCCTCGGGGGTCTGGCTGATCCTGCGGCCACGCACCTTCCAGGTGGTGATGGGCCTGTGCCTGCTGTCGTACGGGGTCAACCTGTTCATCTTCAGCATGGGCAGCCTGTTCATCGGCAAGGAACCGAGCATCAAGGACGGCGTGCCCCAGGACCTGCTCCACTACACCGACCCGCTGCCACAGGCGCTGGTGCTCACCGCGATCGTCATCAGCTTCGCCATGACCGCACTGTTCCTGGTAGTACTGCTGGCCTCTCGCGGCCTGACCGGGACCGACCATGTCGATGGCCGGGAGCCTAACGAATGAATGCGATGAACCAATTGATCGTCGCACCCATTCTGCTGCCACTGCTGACGGCGGCGCTGATGCTGCTGCTCGGGGAAAAACGCCGCCCCCTCAAGGCCCGCCTCAACCTGATTTCCAGCCTGGTTGGGCTGGGCATCTCTATTACCCTGCTGCTATGGGTACAGGGCCAGGGGCAAGCCAGCTCAATCGGCGTGTACCTGCCCGGCAACTGGCCGGCACCCTTCGGTATCGTCCTGGTGGTAGACCGCCTTTCGGCCCTGATGCTGGTACTGACCGGCATCGTCGGGGTCAGCGCCCTGGTGTTTGCCATGGCCCGCTGGGACGGCGCCGGCGCCAGTTTCCACGCTTTGTTCCAAATCCAGCTGATGGGCCTGTATGGGGCGTTCCTCACCGCCGACCTGTTCAATCTGTTCGTGTTCTTCGAGGTCTTGCTGGCCGCCTCCTACGGCCTGATCCTGCATGGTTCAGGCCGCGCTCGGGTCAAGGCCGGGCTGCACTACATCGCCATCAACCTGCTGGCCTCGTCGTTGTTCCTGATTGGCGCGGCGATGCTCTACGGCGTCACCGGCACTCTGAACATGGCGGACCTGGCCGTGAAGATCCCGCTGGTGCCAGAGGCCGACCGCGGCCTGCTGCATGCCGGTGCGGCGATCCTGGCTACAGCGTTTTTGGCCAAGGCCGGGATCTGGCCGTTGAACTTCTGGCTGGTACCGGCATACTCCTCGGCCAGTGCGCCGGTGGCTGCGCTGTTCGCGATCATGACCAAAGTCGGCTTCTATACCGTGCTGCGCCTATGGACCTTGCTGTTCTCCGGCCAGGCCGGTGCCTCGGCGTACTTTGGCGGCGACTGGTTGATCTATGGCGGCCTGGCCACCCTGGGTTGCGCGGCGGTCTCGATCCTGGCAGCCCAGCGCCTGGAGCGCATGGCCAGCCTGAGCATCCTGGTTTCAGCCGGCACCTTGCTTGCGGCCATCGGCTTCGGCCAGGCGGCCCTGACCGCAGCGGCGCTGTTTTATCTGGTCAGCTCGACCCTGGCGCTGTGTGCGTTGTTCCTGCTTGCTGAACTGATCGAACGCTCACGCTCGGCCAACGATATCCCGCTGGACGATGACGGTGAGGGCCTGCCCTCGCCGGTGGAGTCGCTGCATCCACCCAAAGGCATCAACCTGGATGATGAACAGAAGGCGGTGATCGGCCAGGTGATTCCCTGGACCATGGCCTTCCTGGGCTTGAGCTTCATTGCCTGCGCCTTGCTGATCATTGGCATGCCACCGCTGTCGGGCTTCATCGGCAAGCTCAGCCTGATCAGTGCACTGTTCAATCCGCAGGGCCTGGGTGTAGCGCCGGAGCAACCGCTGAGTGTCGCTGGCTGGATGCTGGTGGCCTTGCTGGTGCTCTCGGGCATGGCCTCACTGATTGCCCTGACCCGTGTCGGCATCCAGCGCTTCTGGACGCCACAAGAACGCCCGTCGCCACTGCTGCGCCGTTACGAATGCATACCGATCGTGCTGCTGCTGGGCTTGTGCGTACTGCTCAGCCTGCGCGCCGAACCCTTGCTGCGCTATACCCAGGATACCGCCGCAGCCCTGCAGGACCCGGAGCAGTACGTGAATGCCGTGTTCGGTACCCGACCGATTCCGGGCCCCACCAGCCTGGCCGCCAGCGCCGGGGTGCAGCCATGAAGCGCCTGTTCCCTGCTCCGCTGCTGTCATTTTCGTTGTGGCTGTTGTGGCTGGTGCTGAACCTGTCGCTCAGCCCCGGCAATCTGCTGCTGGGTGCCCTGCTGGGCTTCATTGCGCCGCTGCTGATGGCGCCATTGCGGCCGCTGCCAGTGCGCATCCGCCGCCCCGGCACCATCGTGCGCCTGATCCTGCGGGTTGGCGTCGACGTGCTGGTGTCCAACCTACAGGTTGCCCGTGCCGTATGGACAGCCAAGCGGCGCCCACCGCGCTCACGCTTCGTCCACATCCCCCTGGACCTGCGCGACGCTCACGGCCTGGCGGCCTTGTCGATGATCACCACGGTGGTCCCCGGGACCATCTGGTCGGAACTGGCACTGGACCGCAGTGTGCTCTTGCTGCATGTTTTCGATCTGGGTGACGAGGCGCAGTTCATCGAACATTTCAAGCACACCTACGAACGCCCGCTGATGGAGATCTTCGAATGACTGGCCTGCTTGCCAACGCCATTCTCGCCAGCCTGTTCATCTTCTCCCTGGCCATGGCCCTGACCCTGGTGCGACTGTTTCGTGGTCCCTCGGCACAGGACCGGGTACTGGCGCTGGATTACCTGTACATCCTGGCCATGCTGATGATGCTGGTGCTGGGTATCCGCTATGCCAGTGACACCTATTTCGAAGGCGCCCTGCTGATCGCCCTGTTCGGCTTTGTCGGCTCCTTCGCCCTGGCCAAATTCCTCTTGCGTGGCGAGGTGATCGAATGATCAATGCCAATGAATTGCCGTTCTGGGTAGAAGTCCTGGTCGCCAGCCTATTATTGCTGAGCAGCTTGTTTGCCCTGAGCGGCGCTGTCGGCCTGATTCGCCTGAAAGACTTCTTTCAGCGCATGCACCCGCCGGCACTGGCTTCGACCCTGGGCGCCTGGTGCGTGGCCCTGGCCTCGATCCTGTACTTTTCCATGCTCAAGCAAACGCCGGTGCTGCATGCCTGGCTGATTCCAGTGCTGCTGGCGATCACCGTGCCGGTCACCACCTTGCTGCTGGCACGGGCGGCGTTGTTTCGCAAGCGCATGGCCGGTGACCAGGTACCTGAAGAAATCAGCAGCGGGCGTGATCGCGGAAACTGAAATCAGCCACTGAGGTGTTGCAGCTCGCGGCGCACCATGGCCGCGTACTCGGGCGGGCTCAATGTGTAGAGCTCTGTGGCGACCCAGTCGAACCAGGCAGCCTGCAGGCGCGGACGCTCGGCAAGCCATTGCTCGGCCAAGGCACGTGCATGGGCCTGGTGCCGGGCATGAAAGTCAGCACGACGGGTACGCTCGACAGGCTCGTTCACTCGCTGGCCTTGAAAGTGGTCAGCTCACCCTTCTGCCATTTGGCAACCTTGCGGGTCACAGCCTTGAGCGTCTTGCTCAACCCTTCCTGCAACTGCTCATGGGCAGCAAACACCAGCACCACACCTTGCCCTTCTTTGAACACGATGCCTTCGCCTTCGGGCACCGATACAAAGGCGTAGTCGCCCAGGCCATAGACCGTCAGTTTTATTTCACGAAAGCGGATTTCCAGCTTGCCACCTTCGCGGCTGGGCAACACTGCGGCGCGAAAATGATCGCCGACCTTGAGCTCCAGTCGCTGCTTGTCGTCCACCACCAATGCGGCTGCAGTATCGATCTCAGCCATGTAAAGGCCTTCCGCGCTCTGTTCAGTGACATAAACAAAACGCGATTGAAACTGTTTGACCAGTTTCGCCCTGAGGTCGCCCAGAACAAACAGGGCATGTGTATCCAGATTGCTGACTGCCAAAGAAAAATTCCTCAAAAACCGATTACACGCCGCTCCCCCAGTGGGCCGCAAGGCAGCCACAGGGCAGCGGTACTTCAATTCGAAGTCCGAAAGACTAGTAGATTTGTGCATGAAAAGTCTGTGCAGACCGGCAAAGCAACCCGCAGGAATCTTTACCCAATGCTGCAAGCTATCGTCAGCTTGCAGATTTTCAGTAGATTTCCTTAAACGTAGAAGCTTTTTCTGACAGCACTATCGCAATAAAAGTGCGATAGATGAGAGCAAGCCCTTCACCAGGGCGGGCTCCTGATCATCATCCATAGTACACAGGGAAGTGAATATGCACGAAAACACCGAATTGCGTCGAGAGCCTAAAGGCGTTTCCTACCTAGAGTATACAGTTCACTCACCCGACAGCACCCCACGCTTTGTCGTGGTGGCGGCCGGTATCGGCTTCTTTCACATCACCGAGCAAGCCACCGGGCGCGTCCGCGGCTTTCGCCGCGAACATACCGAAGCCTGCGCCCTGGCCCGTCATCTGGAAAATTGACCACGCCCTGGCTCAACCGGCCTGACGCGCAGTAACGGGCCAGACCACCCCACACAAAAGCGCCTCAGGCTGCTACCGCCTGCTGCGGCCGATAACCCAAACGCAAGCCACCCCAGTGCCGGCCTTGCACCTGGATCGGTACCGAGAGGTCATGCATCAGCTCACCGGTATCGCGGGTATAGGTCTGCAGCAGCACGGCCTGCTGGTGGCTGCCACAACGAATACCTGTACGGTCGTCGAACTTGCGCTTGCTACGGTTGTGCGCGGTATCCACGGCTTGATCGCCGGTCAAGGGTTGATTGAAAGCATTGTTGTGAGTAGGCACATAGCCCTGCGGGGTACAGGCAATGGCAAACACCAGGCCGTCATGCTGGGTGAGCAACGGCTCCTGGATTGGCGGCAGGATCTGGTCGGTGTACTGGTCAAAGCGGGTCCGGTAGCGCGCCGGGGCAGTACCCGGCAGCTGCTGGTAATGCCGGTCAAACAGGTCTTCGAGGCTGATCCGCCCCTGGGCGATATCGGCCTCGAACTTCGCGGCAATCTGTTGTGCACCTGCCCTGGCCAGGTCATAGATGCGCTGGTGGTATTCATCCAGGCCCACCTCGGCCAAGCGCTCGCTGATGCTTTCGGCCTGTCCTTCCAGTTGCACGGCGGCCTGGGCCAGGCGTTGGGTCTGCTGATCGCTGACCTGCAGGTCGCCGCGCATGCGCGCAACCGCCTCGAACAGGCTGTCCAGTTGCAGACGATTGGTTTCGGTACCCTCGGCGATGGTGCCAATCTGCTGCTCGACCCCGGCGGTCAGCCCGGCAATGCTGTCCAGTTGCTCCCCGGTATGTTCAACCTGGTCCACACCGCGGTGCAGGTCATCCGACAGCTCGCGGATCTGCTCCACCACCTGCGCCGTTCGCTGCTGGATGTCGGCGACCATCTGTCCGACTTCTTCGGTGGCGCTGGCGGTGCGTCCGGCCAGGCCGCGCACTTCATCGGCCACCACGGCAAAGCCGCGGCCGTGATCTCCCGCCCGGGCTGCTTCGATGGCAGCATTGAGGGCCAGCAGGTTGGTCTGGCTGGCAATGGTCTGAATCACCAGGGTGACCCGGGCAATGTCTTCGCTGCGCTGGTGCAACGCCTCGATCAACTCGCGGCTGGCAGTAGCCCGAGCACTCAGGTGATGCATGCGCTGGATCGATTCGGCCAGCACGTTGCGCCCGTTGGCGCTGCTTTCATGAGCGCTGCGGGCAGCGACCAGCGCTTGCTGGCTGAGCTGCGAGGTGGCCTTCTCTGTGCCAATCATCACTTCAGCATTGCTGACAATCTGCGCAGCGGAATCCAGTTGCGATTGCAGCTTGTCCGCCAGTTGCTTTACCGAAAATGCAACGCCGGCTGCCGACAAGGCATTATGGCTGGTGGTACGAGACAGGTCGCGGGTAAGCTCGGCCAGAGGATCGCTGAGCACCTGCGCTGCCCGTGCGGGTTTGCGCAGGCGGGGCAGCCACAGCGCCAGCAAGGCCAGCGGCAGGACGAGATAAAACGAAAGCCCGGCAAAGGCCGTAGCCGCCAGCAACCCCGCCAGCACCACACTCTGCAACAGCGTGTCTGACCACGGCGCAATACTCAACGGCGCAGATTGTCCTTCAACCACGGCGCCGGGCAGAGATCCTTCTCGCAACATGTTATGGCTCCAGTGCAGCACATCGTTACTGTCCGGCCATTTAACGCCACTATTAGGCCATTAGCCATGCTTCCTTGAGTGTAAGACTGCAGCCATTGATGCAACGCAAGAAAAACAAAACCCCCGAAGATCGCTCCCCGGGGGTTTTGTCTGACACCTGCGCAGGTCAGGCCTGGCGCTGGTGCTTGTCGATTTGCTCGTGGCGCTCTTGCGCTTCGATGCAGTATTTGGTGGTAGGGCTGATCAGCAGGCGCTTGAGGCCGATCGGCTCGCCGCTGTCGTCGCACCAGCCAAAGCTCTCGTCGTGGATCCGGCCCAGGGCCATTTCCAGTTGCGGCAGCAGACGCTGATCACGGTCGATCGTGTTGACCAACCAGTGGCGCTCTTCTTCAACCGAGGCGGCGTCGGCAGGATCGGCAGGCGTGTCCAGGCTTTCGATGGTTACACGGCTTTGCTCGATGCGCTCATGGATCTCGACCTTCATCGACTGCAACAGCCCGGTGAAGAAAGCCAATTGCTCAGCGTTCATGTAGTCATCGGCCGGCATGGCCAGCAACTTTTCCTTTGTCATTGATTTCTCTATAAAAAATACGTGCATTAAGGCGAATCGGGTGCTCCTGGCGAACAGCGCGCCAACAGCGGAATTCTTCAAGCACCATCCGGCACTCAATTTACAGGGGGCGGCAGTCTAAGGCCGAGATTCACACTGGGCAACAGAAATGACGGTGGATTTGACCGAAAAGGTGCCAATGGTCCTCTCCTGGCGCTGGTTTATAACAAAAAAACCGCGTCGTAGGCGCTTTCTCGGGGACAGACGGTAGCCCTCCCACAAAAACCTTGTAACAAAGATCCTCGTGTCGGAGCAACTGGCTCAGCAACGCCGGGTACTACTCCAGTACCACCGTGCAATCGGCCTTGCACTGTTCAATCAGCATTCCACCCGCTACCAACCATTGGAGTGACTGCATGATCACGGATGACCATACCCAACGACTTGCCCGCAATATCAACCTGCCTTGCGCTGTCGCCAAGCGTTTCGACGCCCGCCCGCTGCTGTTCGAAGTGGCCGGTCTGGTGCTGCTGGAGCAATGGTCAGACTATCAACTGGACGCTGCGCTCAACCCGGTCAACCTGTTCATCATCAGCCCTAGGACGACACCGGCGAGCCCCTGGATTCGCCCACTGAACTATCTGCTGGTCGAGCGCTACTGCCACAGGCAAACCCTGAACCTGACCCCAGGGGAGGATTTTGTCAGCTACCAGGCGAATGCCGATCTTGCCTGGCAAGTCGATGTTGACCTGTCCAGGCTCGAACAGTTAATCAACGAGTGTGGCCCGCTGCTCATCGAGCGCTACCAACAAACACTGGTCGACTTCTGGTGTTACGATGACCAGAGCGGGCAGAGCCCCTGGCAGTGGTACAGTGCTTTTCTGCAAACCCAGCTACAAAACGCGATCAGCGCCGGAGTTCGCACTGCCAACCTCAGCAGTGCCCAAGCCGCCACTGCGCAATTGCTCAACATTTACCCCCGGAGCCAGGATCGCGAGCGCTATAACAATACGCTGCACATGAAGGTATATGCGCTTGATGTCGACCTGCCGGCGTTAAGTACCATGGACACCGATCTTGCCTGTGCGGTGATGATCGAACAGGCCGATCCACCCTTCAAGCGCTCGTTCAGCCTGCTGTACACCTTTCTCGGCGACTTGGTAAGCTTTGACTCACGCCAGGCGTTTCTGCAAATCCTCGGGCGGCAATGGCCACAACGTCTGGCGCAGTGGGTGCCCGCTGTCACCCTCACGCCATCACAGGGCCAGGTGTTCGAAAACCAGGCTCGTGGACTGTTGTCACATCAATTACGACTGCTCCAGGCGATCGGCGCAGGATACCGGTCGCGCCAAAATGCCCTGGAATTGGCGCTGTCGCTGGATCGGGTAACCTCGATGCTGGACATGTGCAGCGCCGCCGAACAATCGTACCGTGAACTGCTGGCAGCACAGCTCCCAGCCTGGATCCGTGATGCCGACAGTGCCCAAGCGATTCGCTTCAGTGGCATGCTGATCGAAGTCGCCCGGGCAACCCGAGACAGTAAGGACCAGTCCTGGCTCGATGGCATCGAGGATTTCCAGGCCTATGCCTTCACGCAACTGGCCGCCCGTATCAGCGCGGATCATCCCGATTCGCTACTGGCGGTGCACGATGTGGTAGTACGCAATTATCAAGTGCTGGGCGCTGCCGTGCCCGGTCAAGAGGCGGTGATTACCGACGGCAGCGTCAGGCTCGTCGAGTATTCCCTGGCACAACTGGCAATCGGCAATTTAGGGCTGCTCAAGTCTGGAAAAGTCGAACTGCGCACTGGCAGTGGCGTGGCCCTGCCCCCCTGGATGGATGAACGCTACCTGCGTGAACTGGTCACGGCCCTGGATGTGGGGACCAGCTATCCGCAAATGCTCAAGCAAAAGCTATTAGACGATCAAGCACAGCGCCAGACTCGTGGACGCCTGTTCTCCAACCAGCTACAGGCGCAGTTGCCTGCCAAAGTCATGGAGATGCACCTGCGTAATCAGGGAATCAGCCTGCCAGGTGTCGACGCCGTGGCCCGGATGCTCCAGCCCGCACTCAATACCGAGCAACCAAACTGGGTGCTGCGCCCGCTGGGATTGGTGCGCGAGCCGGGCGCTGACGCGGACCTTGTCCTTAATACCTGGCTGATCGAAGCAGAACAGCCTAGAGCGACCCTATGCCTGCTGTATCGCCCCCTGCATGTCGACAGCCTGCTCGAGTACCCGGATCGCTTGGCGTTGCTGGTTGCCATTGCAACCCCCGGGGCACTACAAAACGACCTGCTCTGCCGCTTGCCCAGTAGTGTTCGCGCTATCTACGCCCACGGTGGGTTTCGCGAGCCACACCTGTTTTTTCCACTGGATGACACCTTCGCGGTACCGCATGGCACACCTGCGCCTGTCACCCTGGCGCTGACACCTGCCAGCAGCGACCCGGGCCTGGACATTTATCTGGCCAGTGCCAACGAGAGCGTCCAACGCGCGCAAAACCAATCCAGCAGTAACGCCGAGGCCCGCTGGACCCGTTGGACCGAGCTGGGCGCCCTGCTGTTCAACAGCCTCTTGCCACTGGCCACCGGCCCCTTGGCCAAGGCTGCCTGGCTGCTGCAAATGGAGCTCGACCTGGCGCAAGTCCTGAACCCGGACAACGACAATACGCTGACTCGACATGCGAGTCTGGTCAACCTACTGGCCAGTGTCTCCGTGCTGGCATTTGGCCATGAAGTCAAACGCATTGCGCGCTTCCATCAGCCCACTCTCCCGGCCTCGCCGAACACCGCGCAAAAACCTGCGGCGATCTTGCTCGACAACCCAAGCGCACAAACCCTGCTGGATTTCAGCTGGTCGCGCGCCACCCCTGTGCTCAGTACCGAACAGCAGGCGGCACTGGCCGGATTGCGCGCGCAGACGCTCCCGGTTTCGTTGGGCCAGCCCATCGAAACCGGACAATGGCGTGGTCTGTATCTGCAGGATGACCAGTTCTGGGTTGCGCTTGACGGCGCCGTCTACAACACCGTGCTTGACCCTGAGGTCGGGCAGATGCGCATTGTCGGCCCGTCCAGCTCTGAGTTGCCCGGTCCATTTCTGGCACGCGATGACCTCGGCCGCTGGCAGCTGGACCTGAAGTTGCGCCTTCGCGGCGGAGCACCGATGCCAAAGAAGATCCAACAACTGCGCCAAGCCAATGCTGCTCGCAGGGATGCCCTGCTCCGCCAGCTACAGGAAGAAGTGGCCTATATACAGGCGCAGTCGCAACAGGCCAAAACCGCGATCATGGCGCTCAACCCGGAGACCACGGAACTGCAACTCAACACCTTGCTTGAACAACAGAAGGCCTATTGCACCTACTTGGACAAGCACCTGCAGACCCTGGAAGCCTGCAACGAACTCAACGTATTGGCCAACTACAAAGTCGTGAAGGCGGAGGCGGTGTTTCAGCAGAAGCAGAACGCTCAGATCATGTATCTGATCCTCGAACTTCTGCACAGGCCCCTGCGCCAGCAACTGATAGCGATGATTGAGCAACAATCCGAAGGAGGGCAACCGAGTGCACAGCCTGGCAAGCTACTGGACAAGATCGCCCCATTACTGGATCAGTTGGTGACCACCAGCCAAAGCCTGGCCCGCAGTCACGAGCAACTGACGCGACTGGCCAGCCTCAGCCAACCAAGGATCAAGCAGTTACTGGAAACCAGCAACAGGACACTGCCGCCACCCTACTTTGCACTACGTTGGCAGCGGTTGCGTATCGAACTGGCAAGCAACCGCCTGATACTGCTCCAGCAACTGGATATGGAGGCCTACTATTGGCTGGAACGTTGCTGGGACAACCTCGAGTTAGCCATGCGCCAGCATCGTGAACACACCAGCACAGCAGCGCTTGGCGAAGAGCTGCAGGTTCGGTTGCTCAAGACCAGCCGCCGCTTGCTGCACACCGCCCGCCGGCAATTGGGCAACCTCGAACAACTGCTGACCCAGGCCGACGCCATTGCCGCGACCCGGGTCATCAGCGCCGACCTCGACAGCTTGAGCGGACTTGTCCAGCAGGCCCTGGATGATCTTCCCGATTACCCTGAGCAAAATACCCTGCAACAGTTGCGCATCCATCAACCCTCTCTGGTCGAACGCGAGAACGACGGCCTGCTGCTAGGCGCCGCGCAAGCCGATAGCGAAGTGGCGACTATCGCCCAGCGCCTGCAAGACACCACGCTAGAGGCGCCGACCAGCAGCGCCAGCACTGCTGAAAAAGGCGCCATCGACCGACAGGTCGCCGCGCTGCTCGATCGCGGCAAGCGCCAGCTCAAGCTCGCCAGCAGCGAACTCGAACGCCTGCGAGCCGGTAGCATCGGTCAATATCTGCCGATCGAGGTCGAAGAGATTCTCGAGCGTCGGCGCCAAGGGTTGCTCGAACACCGCGAAGCCATCGAGCGAACCCTGACCCGGGGCAATCAAACTGACCTGGCAAGTGGTGACGCGGATGCCGCTCAAACGAGCAAAGCACTCGACCAGCAGGCTTGGTTGCTGAAAACTTCGGCCAAAGCGCTGCGTATTCGCCTTGCCCTTGAGCAAAAGCCACGCATGAGTGAAGTGCAGTATTTGCTCGACGAGGGCGCGGTGACGGTAGAAAAATTGCAAAGCCGCAAGGTCCTTGACCGATCAGGGCGGCCGCAGGATTACCTCGATGAGTACGTCATCAAGCACAAGGACAAGGCGCTGTGGTACGCGCACTTTCACTACCCCAAGGCCGACAGCGTGGTCACCCACTTTACTGCAGGGCACCTGAAGACCGCTGCGCAGCGTTACAGCCAGGGGCAAACCCTCCAGGACGGCAAAGGCCAAAGCGTCGAGGTCTATCGTTCCCCCATCAGCCTGGCCGCAGCGCAGAAGTGTTTCTTCAAACCGTGACCCCATCAGGGGCGCTGCAAGCAGCGCCCCTGTGCCTTCAGCGGTCCTTGAACTGCGCCTCACGCTTGGCGATAAATGCCGCCATGCCTTCCTTCTGGTCCTCGGTGGCAAACGCCGCATGGAACACCCGACGCTCGAACCGCACGCCTTCGGCCAGGTTGACCTCGAAAGCACGGTTGACGCTTTCCTTGACCATCATGGTCATCGGCACCGACTTGCTGGCGATGGTTGCCGCCACCTTCAGCGCCTCTTCGAGCAGCTCCGCCTGCGGCACCACCCGCGCCACCAGGCCGGCACGTTCGGCTTCCTCGGCGCCCATCAGGCGGCCGCTCAGGCACAGTTCCATGGCCTTGGCCTTGCCCACCGCGCGGGTCAGGCGCTGGGTGCCACCCATGCCCGGCAGTACGCCGAGGTTGATTTCCGGCTGGCCGAACTTGGCGTTGTCGGCGGCGAGAATGAAGTCGCACATCATCGCCAGTTCACAACCGCCGCCCAGGGCAAACCCGGACACCGCAGCGATGATCGGCTTGCGCCGGTTGGCGATGCGGTCGGCGTCGCTGAACAGGTCGTCTACGTAGATCTGCGGGTAGCGCAGGTCAGCCATTTCCTTGATGTCGGCGCCAGCGGCGAAGGCCTTGGCCGAGCCGGTCAGTACCACGCAACCTATGCTCGGGTTGGCTTCGAGCTGGTCCAGGGCCTGGTTGATTTCGCCAACGATTTGCGCGTTCAGGGCATTGAGCGCCTGGGGGCGATTGAGGGTGATCAGGCCGACCTTGCCGCGGATCTCCAACAGAATGGTTTCAAATGACATGCAAGCTGCTCCCTTCAAAGATTGCGCGCAATGACCATGCGCTGAATATCGCTGGTGCCTTCGTAGATCTGGCAGACCCGCACATCGCGGTAGATGCGCTCCAGCGGAAAGTCGCTCAGATAGCCATATCCGCCCAGGGTCTGCAAGGCATCCGAACAGACCTTTTCGGCCATTTCCGAGGCGAACAGCTTGGCCATCGAGGCTTCGACCAACGCCGGACGCCCGGCATCACGCAGCGCCGCAGCATGCAAGACCATCTGCCGAGCCACGGCAACACGGGTGGCCATGTCGGCCAGACGGAAAGCCACCGCCTGGTGCTCGATCAGCGGCTTGCCAAAGCTCTCGCGCTCGCGGGCATAGTCACGCGCCACCTCGAATGCGGCGCGGGCCATACCCACCGATTGCGAGGCGATGCCGATGCGACCACCTTCCAGATTGGCCAGGGCAATCTTGTAACCTTCGCCCTCTTCCCCCAGACGGTTGGCCACGGGCACGCGCACGTTCTCGAAAACGATCTGGCAGGTGTCGGAGGCGTGCTGGCCGAGCTTGTCCTCGACCCGCGCCACCTGGTAACCGGCTGAATCGGTGGGTACGATAAAGGCACTGATGCCACGCTTGCCCGCTGCCGGGTCGGTCACGGCAAACACGATCACCACCCCGGCATTCTGCCCGGAGGTGATGAACTGTTTGCAGCCATTGAGCACGTAGTGATCGCCCTCACGGCGGGCACGGGTCTTCAGGCTGCTGGCGTCGGAGCCGGCTTGCGGTTCGGTCAGGGCGAAGGCGCCGAGCATCGCGCCGCTGGCCAGTGGCGTGAGGAACTGTTGCTTTTGTTGCTCGTTGCCGAACTTGAGGATCGGCACACAGCCTACCGAGTTGTGCACGCTCATGATGGTCGAGCAGGCACCATCGCCAGCAGCGATTTCTTCCAGAGCCATGGCATAGGCGACATAACCGGTATCACTACCACCCCACTGTTCTGGCACCAGCATGCCGAACAGGCCCAGCTCGGCCATCTCCTGGATGGCCTCTTTCGGGAAGCGGTGCTCGCGGTCCCACTGCTCGGCAAACGGCCGCAAGCGCTCTTGGGCGAACTGGCATACCGCATCACTGATTTGCTGTTGTTCGTCATTGATAAGCATGGTGCACCTCAGTACAGACACTCGACGGCCATGGCCGTGGCTTCACCACCGCCGATGCAGATGGCGGCAATACCGCGATGCAGACCCTTCTGGCGCAGGGCAGCCAGCAAGGTGACCAGAATGCGCGCGCCCGAAGCACCTATCGGGTGGCCCAGGGCGCAGGCGCCGCCATGCACGTTGACCTTGTCGTGCGGCAGGTCCAGGTGCTTCATGGCCGCCAGGGTGACCACGGCGAACGCCTCGTTGATTTCAAACAGGTCGACTTCGGCCAGGTTCCAGCCGGTGCGTTTGATCAGCTTGTCGATAGCACCGATTGGCGCGCTGGGGAACAACGCCGGGGTGTCGGCAAACGCCGCATGTCCGTGGATCACCGCCAATGGCTTCAAACCCTGTTTCTGCGCCTGGGAACGGCGCATCAGCACCAGCGCCGCAGCACCGTCAGAAATCGAGCTGGAGTTGGCCGCGGTCACCGTGCCCCCGTCGCGGAACGCCGGCTTGAGCTGCGGAATTTTATCCAGGCGGGCCTTGGGCGGCTGTTCGTCGTCGCTGATCAGGCGCTGGGTCTTGCCCTCGGTGACTTCAACCGGAACGATCTCACTGGCAAAGTTGCCGTCCTTGATCGCCTGCTGGGCACGGGTCAGCGAGGCGATGGCGAAGTCGTCCTGTTGCTGACGGGTAAAACCATTGTGCTCGGCGCAGTCCTCGGCAAAGGTGCCCATCAGACGGCCCTTGTCGTAGGCATCTTCGAGCCCGTCGAAGAACATATGGTCGATGATCCTGCCATGGCCCATGCGGTAGCCGCTACGTGCCTTGTCCAGCAGGTAGGGGGCGTTGGACATGCTCTCCATGCCACCGGCCACCACCACGTCGGCGCTGCCGGCCAGCAGCAGGTCATGGGCCATGATGGCGGCCTGCATGCCCGAGCCGCACATTTTGTTCAGGGTGGTGCAGGTGGTGCCTTTGTTCAGGCCGGCGCCCAGGGCGGCCTGGCGCGCCGGAGCCTGGCCCAGCCCTGCGGGCAGCACGCAACCGAACAGCACTTGTTCGACGCTGTCCGCGGCGACACCGGCACGCTCGACGGCGGCGCGAATCGCGGCAGCGCCCAGTTGCGGCGCGGTGAGGCTTTTCAGGTCGCCCTGCAGGCCGCCCATGGGCGTGCGCACGGCGCTGACGATTACGATGGGATCATTGGCGAGGGTCATGTCTATCTACTCCGAAAATTACTTGGCAGCCATGCGCAAGGCACCGTCGAGACGGATCACCTCACCGTTGAGCATGCTGTTTTCAATGATGTGACGGGCCAGCGCGGCGTACTCATGCGGGCGGCCCAGGCGTGGCGGGAACGGCACCCCGGCGGCCAGCGAGTCACGCACTTCCTGGGTCATGCCGGCCATCATCGGGGTCTCGAAAATACCCGGGGCGATGGTCATTACACGGATACCGAAACGCGCCAGCTCACGGGCCGCCGGCAAGGTCAGGCTGGCGATCGCACCCTTGGAAGCGGCGTAGGCGGCTTGGCCGATCTGGCCGTCGTAGGCGGCAATCGAAGCGGTGTTGATGATCACCCCGCGCTCACCGTCGGCACCCGCCTCGCCCTCGGCCATGGCCGCTGCGGCCAGGCGCAGCAGGTTGAAGCTGCCGATCAGGTTGACGTTGATCACCCGGCTGAAGCTGTCCAGGCCATGGGGGCCATTCTTGCCCAGGACTTTTTCGGCGCCGACAATACCGGCGCAGTTGATCAGCCCGTGGATGCTGCCGAAGGCGCTAACGGCAGCATCGATCGCCGCCTTGGCCGCCGCTTCCTGGCTGATGTCGGCCACTGCGAACTGGGCCAAGGCGCCCAGTTCACGCGCCTTGGCGGCTACGGCCTCGGCATTGAGGTCAACCAGCATCACCCGGGCTCCAGCCTCGATGAGCATCTGTGCGGTGGCAGCGCCCAGCCCGGAGGCTGCGCCGCTGACGATGAAGTTATGATTGGCAATCTGCATGATGATCGTTCCTCTGGCGCGGGCGTTTCAGGCCTGCACGGCTTGTTGTTTGGCTATTTCCTGATTGCGCAGGATGAAACGCTGCAGCTTGCCGCTCGGGGTCTTGGGCAGCTCGCTGACGAATTCGATTTCCCGTGGATAAGCGTGGGCATAAAGGCGTTGACGCACGTGCTGCTGCAAGGCTTCGGCGAGCGCCTCGCTGGCTTGCTGGCCCTTGGCGAGCACCACAAAGGCTTTGATCAGTTCAGTACGCTGCGGGTCCGGCTTGCCGACCACCGCCGCTTCAATCACCGACGCATGTTCTATCAGCGCGCTCTCGACATCGAAGGGGCCGACCCGATAGCCGGAGGTGGTGATCACGTCATCGCTGCGGCCGACGAAGCTGATGCTGCCATCGCTATTGAGCTCGACGGTGTCGCCACTGAGGTAGTACTTGCCAACGAAGGCTTTGGTCGGCAAACCGTGGTAGCCGGTAAACCAGCACAGCGGCGACTGCTCGCGGTCGACGGCGAGAATGCCCGGCTGCCCGGCCGGCAGTTCGTTATGTTGTTCATCGAGCACGACGATGCGGTGCCCGGGCACGGCAAACCCGGCCGATCCCAGGTGCACCGGGTGCTCCAGGCCGTGGTGATTGCACAGCACCATGCCCAGCTCGGTCTGCCCGTAATGGTCGTGGATAGTCACGCCCAGCTCGTCGGCGAACCAGCGGATCACTTGCGGGTTGAGCGGTTCGCCAGCACTGCTGACCACCCGCAGACGGCCCTTGATCGGCGCACTGAATTCACTGCCGGCAGCGATCAGCAACCGATACGCGGTGGGCGAGCCGGCCAGGTTGCTGATGGCGTATTTGTTGATGACCCCGCAGGTACTTTCGACACTGAACGGGCCATCAAAAAAAGTCGTGGCATGGCCCAGCGCCAATGGCCCGGTGACCGCGTAGTACAGGCCATAGGCCCAGCCCGGATCAGCAAGGTTCCAGAAATTGTCCTGAGCACGCAGGTCGATGGCGTCGCGCATGTAGCCCTTGAAGGCGACGATCGCACGCAGCGGCACTTCCAGCGGCTTGGCCGGGCCGGTGGTGCCGGACGTGAACATCAGCAGGAACGGGGAGTCCGCCCCCAGTAGCGTGGGTTCGCACTGATCGCTGGAAGCGTTGACTGCGCGGTGAAAATCGATATCGCCAGTACCCTCGCCAGCATCCACACAGATGATCATCGGGCAACCCTGCACCTCGTCGAGCTTGGCCCGATTGAGCCGTTCGGTGACCACCAGCCGGGCCCCGGATTGCTCAAGGCGGTGTTCGATGGCCTTGGGCCCGAAGGCGGTAAACAGGGGTTGATAGACCGCGCCAATGCGCCAGGTGGCCAGCACCGTAATCAGCAGTTCGGCGGTACGCGGCATCAGCCCGGCGACCCGATCGCCAACGCCCACACCTTGGGCCTTGAGGACATTGGCCAGGCGCGCCGACGCCTGTTGCAACTGCTCGAAACTGTACTGTGCGCTGCTACCGTCGCGCCCTTCCCAGTTCAACGCAATCCGGTTGTCACCGACATGCCGGTCACAGCACTCGACACAGGCGTTTAGCGCCTCCAGGCTGCCCTGCAGCGCCTGCGCCGCACTGCGCTGGTAATTGAATCCTTTCGCGGCGCCAAGGTAATCGCCCATCGCCAGCCTCCTCGTTTTTTATTGTTGGAATCAAACGATCGATAGGAAGATAGTCGCGCCAGCGCAACACGAGGACAATGGCCAAAGCTGTCAATCTGGATGACTGGTTTGGCCGCGCAGAATGTGTTCAGCCATTGACTATTGCCTCTGCGGCCAGGGCCTCCTTGGTAAGGCGCAAATCCAGGGCCTTGAGCGTGCTCGTGCGCTCCTGTGCCAAGCTGTTCACTTGTGCCAGGTAGTCGCCGTCGCTCAGGCTTGCCTGCTGCTCGGTCAGGGTATCCAGCCGATCGTGAAAGGGCTGCTCGGTACGGCTGTAGAGCTCGGCATGAGCCTGGTGCAGCGCTTCCAGCCAGAAATCGCGCTCGCTGATGTAGTCAGCCAACCCCTCGCCCGCCTGTGCCTCACGTACGCTACGGGCGGCTTCGGCCAGTTGTTCTGCACTGACACCAGCTACCGTGGCGAACTGCAGGGTGCGCGGCTGCCCCGGCAGCTCCAGCTCCGCTGCCAGGCCGCTGCGATAGGCAAGGCTCACTTCGATTTCGTCGACATCACGCCCGTCAGCCCGGCGGGCGGCGATGTCACCCTGGGCAAATTGCTCCACCTGCTCCAGGCGAAACAGCCGACGCGCCAGGGACAGAAGCACCGCCTGTTCCTCGCCAGGACTGCTGCGTTGCAGGGCACGGGCCATGTATACCTTGACCTCCAGGGCACTGAAACAGTTTGCCACGCTGTCGACGCAGGTTCGGGGGCTAGCCGCCAGTTCGAACAGCTCGTGGCGCAACTGGCTATTCTCCTGCGCCGCGTCGATCATCTCCCATACACGGCGGTCCAGGTCTTGGCGCGCCAAGCGAAAGTCGCTGGTCCCGGTCAATTCGGCCAGCACCTGGAAAAAATCCGCACTGTGCGCCTCCTCGAACAATTGATCCCATTGCTCGCCCCGGCGCCCTTGCTCATCGCTCGCCAGCGATTGCAGCCAAAGTTCCCGAGCAGGGGTCACTTGTACTGGGGCTGGGGGCGCGTCCTGGCCTAGAAGACGCTGCCAGGTTTCCTCCGACAACGGGTTACCCGCCAGGCTCAGTTGCTCGCGAAACGCCATTGGTGCATCGATTAGCTCCTGCGGCAGCTCAGTGATGTTATTGCCCCGCAGGTCCGCATATTCCAGAAAGGTCCTGCTGAGCAAGCTCGCCGGCAAGCTCTGCAAGTTGGCCTGCCTGAGCGACAGTTCGCGCAAACGATGCAGCGAGTGCAGGTCCAGACGGGTCGACCCCAGGGGATTGTGACTCATGTCGAGCAACCGTAACTGGTGCAGGGCGCCGATGCGCTCCACTCCTGGTCCATCCAGGCGGATGCGGTTGTTCCCCAGGCGCAGTTCGCGCAGCGAGGTCAGGTAGTTCAAGCCCTCCGGCACCCGGCGCAGTTCGTTGTTGCTCAGGTTCAGCCAGCGCACCTTGCTGAAGCGTTGCAGAAAGACTGCGGGCACGTCCTGCAGGCTGAGGTTGACCAGCACAAGATCGGTGACATGGGAAAAGTCAGCCACTTGTGGCAACTCTGGCAAGTGGCCCACCCTCGTACCAATCAGACTCAGACGCATGCCTAATTGACGACCGCTGCCATCGGTCAGCAGCTCACCCTGAAAGCGCCAACAACGCCGCAGCTCATCGGCGACCAACCGGCGACCAACATTGCGCTGCACACCCGCAGCGGCCCATCGCGACAGGTGGTAATCAAATTCGCGATACGCCGCTTCATGGCGCAGCAACGCCTGAAAAGCACTTCCCGGGGTCTCATGCAACCGGCTCAAGAAACGGCTCACCTGTTGCTCGTCCAGCCCCGGATACAGGCTGCGCACTCTGTCGCGGATGGTCATGCGTGACGGGCTGCTGGTTCTGTTGCCGCGGCCACTGAGCAGGTAACCCACACGGCCATCCTCCAGGCGTTGCCCCGGATTGAACCACCGACGGGCTTTTGGCCACCCCAACAAGTGCACCAATTGCCGACGCGAGCGGGGTAACCAGGCTTGCAGATCGCTTCGCAATTGCTGCACCGGGTGTGCTCCAGCCCACCCCAGACGTTGTCGATGCGCCAAGGGTAATAGCGCGATCAACACTTCGTACAAATCCATCGGTTCGACAAGATCCAGGTCCAGCTCTACGCCTTGATGATCATATAGCTCAACCCAACCGGCATGACGGACCAGTATCCTGAGCTCCGAACGGTCGCGTTCAGGATACATGCGTGTAACCCGACGTCCGATAGCAGAGCCTTCACGCCATTCAAGGTTGAGGCTCTGCGGCCAGTCGGCCTTTTGCCGCAACAGTGCAAACACCAGTTCAACTGTCTCTGACGCAAAACTGTTGTTCAGGTAAACCCCTTCCAGTGCCCGGTTTAATCGAGCCACCCGTAACAACGACCGTGCCTGCTCCGCCAATGCCAAAGGCAGGCGCGAACGCTGTTGCAGGTGCACACGTTGGCCATCGTCAGCCTGCTGCAACAGTGCCAGCGCGTAGGGGTCTGACAAGCCTGGGAAGAAGCGTTTGAAGGTCGCAAGCAACGGGTCGCGGCGTAAATAAACTTGGGAGAAATGCGCCATCAGTTTTTCTCGCAACGCTGGCACCTGGGCCAGCACCTGCGCCCGCCCGTCGGGATCTGACAAGGCAGAGGCACCGACCTCATCCAGGCAATAGGCATGCATCTGCGGGTCGGGCACCACCTCTGGCAAAGACAACTGCCCAAGGTACATCTCAATGCGGGCGTCCACGCTGAATCGCTCCAGGGTATCGCGCAGGCTCACCGGCAAAACACGGTTTTCCACCAGCAGGCCGCGCAACTGCTCCTCGTCGACGTCAGCCACGTGCAATATCTGCGTGATCCGGGTCTCATCCAGCGCCGCTGCCTCGGGCCATAGATGCTCCAGCAGCCTTACACCGCCCTGCCACTCCAAGGGCCGCTGGTAAAGCAGGCGCCAACCGCGCTCACCGTTAAACTGCAGCGCGGGCGCAAAACCGCCACGCCCCCTGGAGTCAAGCAGCCGCCATGGACTCAGGGCATCTGCCTGTCCTACTTCATAAGTCACGCCCTGGTCTTGCCACCAATAGCGCCCCTCAAGACCCAATAGGCCATTGTCCAGACGCTTGGCCGTGGCCGGTACCGCGTCGACCTGAAACGAGCTCAGGTCATACAGCCAAAGGCGCGTGGCCTGATCAAGCGAGGTAACCGGCTGCATGCGTTCAACGGTACTGCTGCGAACAAAGCCGCGCGCAATCAGGTGACTCGCGCCAACCTGGGCCGCGCTGATCGCCACGGTTTCGGCCACGCCCAGCATATGCTCGAGCGCCTCATGACGGCGACCACGTGCCCAGCCGGCAACACCCTCGAAGACCTCGGCCAGGGTTTGCCCCACCACCTGCCCCACCAGTAGTACGCCCAAGGCCGGAACGAACAGCCCCGCGACGTTGAGCAACACCAGCCCCACATCCTCGAAGGCGTTGATACGCGCCGTACTGGCCGCGTCATCGACATCGGCCGTCGGCACCGCCAGTAGCCGTGCATCGTCCCTGATACCTTGCAGTTGCTGGCTGGCAAGGCTGGCAAACAGATCGTTGTCGGCAAGCGAACCTGTGGGGGCCATGTCGGTATGGGCGTCCTGCAATCGCTTTTGCAAAGTGCTCATGAATGCCGGACGGTCCTTCAACCCAATCAAGCGCAGCAGGTACTGCTGGTAGCCAGGTTGCTTCACGGCAGTACCCAGGGCGGTAGCCAGGGCATACCAGGAGTCGTAGCGCCGAAGCGGCGCTTGGCTGCCCGGCAGATACACGATCACCCCTTGCACCTGAGGCCCCGGCAGTGGGCTCGGGGTAATGCCCCAGTTGCCTAGCAATTCGAACGCCAAGGCGCCCTCGACCCGGCTACTCAGCAGCTCCAACGTCAGCACCCTCACCTTCGGGCTATCGGCGTGGGTCGGAACCTGGTCATTGACGACCTTGCGTAACATCTGCAGATCTACCTGGCTGATCTGCCCCTTGAGCGCCGCGATTTCGCTGGCCAATGCCAGGCTGTGGCGCTTGTCCTGGGCCAGCGCCCGTTGCAGCATTGCGTCGAAGACTTGAGCCAGGTGCTCCTGGTAGCGTTGCCCGACATCAAGCCCTCGGCACAACCGTACAATGCCTGCAACCTTGTCGCAAAGCACCTGACCATCGCCCTCCTGCGCCACCAACGCCGTGCTTGGATAGAACGACGGGCTGTCACTGAAGTTCTGCAGCAAGCGCTGCAGCGCAGGCTGAAACTCATGGAAGAACTCGTCGTCCGGCAATTGGCCGGGGCTTACGCGGAAGCTACGCTTGACCTCGCGCCAGCGCGCCTGGCGCAGGTCAACCGAACAGGCCAGTTGCTCTCCTAACGCTTGCTCGAACAACGGTGCGGCAAAAGCGTCGAGGCGGGTCAACCTCGCCAGCGCGCCCTGTACTTGCGCCTGAGAGGCCTGGTGATGTTTGAAATGGTCTCGCAGCAAATTGATGTCCTGCGCCGATGCTTGACGCAACCAGGCAGGAAGAATCTGCGCAATGAACTCGTCACTGGCATTGTCGAGCTGGGGCGAGACAACAGGTTCGCTGGCAGATGCGGTGGGGGCCATGATGGGTTTCCTTGAACAGGTGGAAACCATCAACACTGTGCCATTGCCACTCGCCCTGGCAGGGGGAAAGCAGACCCCAGGTCAGTCGTTGACCCCTCGCTGGAGGATCAGCGTGCGGTAATGCCCTGGATTGCAGCCAAACCATTTGCGAAACGCCTTGTAGAAGGAACTGCTGTCGGCAAACCCCAGGCGCTCGGCGATCTGGGCAACGCTCAACTCGACTTCGGCAAGCCAACTGATCGCCAGCTCCTTGCGCACGCTGTCCTTGAGCCCCTGGTACGTCTGGCCTTCATCGGCCAGGCGACGGCGCAGGGTCGAGGCAGAGATACACAGGCGTTCGGCGAGACTGGCCGTTTCTGGCCAGATACAGGGCGCTATCTGACGTAAATCCTGACGGATTCGTCGCGCAAGGCTGGCAGGGTCGCGGTACTTGACCAGGATGTTACCCGGCGCTTGCGCGAGAAAACGCTGCAACTCTTGCGCTGAGCGCCTGATCGGCACATCCAGGCTGTCGGCGGCGAAAATCATCCGCGTACGCGGGCGGTCGAACTGCAAATTCTCGGAAAACATCACCCGATAATCGTCACAGAACGGCGGCTCGGCGCACCGCAGTTCGATGGCCAGGATTGGAATCCGCCGCCCGGCCAGCCAGCAGGCCACACCGTGCACAATCATCCAGAAAGTGAAGTAGGTAAAGGCCCGGCGTGGTTCGTCCTGAGGCTCGCCAATGACGATCTCCGCCAGGCTCTTCTGACGTACCAGCGCCGGCTGCAGGTGTTCGAACATCAGCCCGAGAAACGCCAGTGTCGTCTCCAGCCCTGCGCCCAGCGTGGGCTGCGTCATGGCCGCACGACACATGAAGGCCAGGCTGCCGGTACGCAGGCCGCGCGGGTCCATGCAAAAGAACTCGTCATGGCAACGCTGCGCCAGCAAGCGCCACAGTTGTGCGTAGGCACTGGCGGGCACCCGTGCATCAGCCTCATGCAACTGCCCGGGGTCGATACCCACGCGGCTGAGCATGGCCTGGCTCGGCGCACCCGGGGCGCAGCTCTGCAACAGGGCCTCGCGCACCAATTGCATGGAGATGGTGTCTTTCTCCGTCATCAGCACTGCATCGCCTTGGCTGTGTTGTTTGAGCGTCATCTTAGGGGCCTGCCCGGAAAAAACCAGCCCAGGGTCATAGTGTCGGAGCCAGGCTGAGAAAGGCCTGGATCAGGCGCAGCTCGCGGCGCCGCTCCAGGCAGCCGAGCATGTGCTGGTTGATCAGCCCGGAGGCGGCGATGGGCCGAGCCACCACCCGCGGGTCATGGCTGATTTCCACTGACGAGACAATACCGATGCCAAGCTCGGCCGCCACCGCTTCGGTCACCGCTTCACGGCTGTCCAGCTCCAGCAGCACAAGTGGCTGCACTCCCGCCTGGCCACAAGCCTGGTCAAAGGTGCGGCGGGTGATCGAGCTGGGCTCGCGCAGCACCATGATCTGCCGGTCCAGCTCGGCCAACTGCAGTTCATCTACGCTGGCCGCCCAAGGGTGTCCGGCCGGCAGCAAGGCACAGATCCGCGAGTCTCCCAGGCTTTGCAGGTGCAGGCCCTTGCGCGGCTCAACCTCGGTCAGTACCGCCACATCGGCGTGTTCCGAAAGCAATGCGGCGAGGGTTTCCTGGGCATTGCCCAGACGCAGGTTGACGGTGATGCCTGGATAGCGTGCACGCAATTGGGCCAGCATCGGCATGACCCGATGCGGGCCGTCCGCCGCCACTTCCAGGCGGCCAGTGAGCAACTGCCGGTTGGCTTCGAGCATGGCCTGCGCTTCTTCTGCCAGGCCGAACATGGCGCGGGTAATGGCCGCCAGGCGAGTACCTTCCTCGGTCAACTCGACCCGCCGTGCAGTGCGGCGCAGCAAGGTGATCTGATAGTGCTCCTCCAGGGCCTTGATATGCCCGGTGACCGCGGGCTGGCTGATGAACAGGCGGCCAGCGGCGCGGGTGAAGCTGCCCTCGCGGGCCACGGCATCGAAAGCGCGAAGCTGAAACAGGTTCATACTTATCGGCCTTACTTATGGTTGGCATAACAACAAACAATTTGATTGATGACGCACAGAATTGCAACTTAGGCCCCGTAGATTCAGCCCACCGCTTGCGAGGATTACCGGAATGAGTAACGCCCCTGTCCTGCTGACCCCCGGCCCCCTGACCACCTCGGCCCGCACCCGCCAAGCGATGATGCTCGATTGGGGTTCGTGGGACCGCGACTTCAACCAATTGACCGCCAGCCTGTGCGAACAACTGCTGGCGATCGTCAACGGCGCCGACAGCCACCACTGCGTGCCCCTGCAAGGCAGCGGCACCTTCGCCGTGGAAGCAGCCATCGGCACCCTGGTGCCGCGCGACGGCAAGGTCCTGGTGCTGATCAACGGCGCCTACGGCCAACGCCTGGCGAAGATCTGCAAGGTCCTGGGCCGTGCCTACAGCACCTTTGAAACAGCCGAAGACCAGCCGACCACCGCCGCCGACGTCGACCGTCTGCTGGGCGCCGACCGCAGCATCACCCATGTGGCGCTGATCCACTGCGAAACCAGCACCGGCATTCTCAACCCGCTGCTTGAAATCGCCCAGGTCATCGCCCACCACGGCAAACGCCTGATCATCGATGCCATGAGCTCGTTCGGGGCCTTGCCGATCGATGCCCGCGAAGTGCCCTTCGATGCCCTTATCGCAGCCTCCGGAAAATGCCTGGAAGGCGTTCCCGGCATGGGCTTCGTGTTTGCCCACAAACAGTCGCTGGCTGCCGCCGAAGGCAATTCGCCGTCCCTGGCCATGGACCTGCAGGACCAGCATGCCTACATGGCCAAGACCGGCCAATGGCGCTTCACCCCGCCGACCCATGTGGTGGCGGCGCTGCACGAAGCCCTGCTGCAATACAACGAAGAAGGCGGCCTGCCGGCCCGTCACCAGCGCTATGCCGCCAACTGCAAGACGCTGCTCGAGGGCATGGCCGCCCTTGGCCTGCGCAGCTTTCTGCCGGCCGCCATCCAGGCACCGATCATCGTCACCTTCCACGCACCGAACGATCCACGCTACCAGTTCAAAGACTTCTACGAGCGGGTCAAGGCCAAGGGTTTCATCCTCTACCCGGGCAAGTTGACCCAGGTCGAGACCTTCCGCGTCGGCTGCATCGGCTGTGTCGGCCCAGACGGGATGCAGGCTGCGGTCGATGCCGTCGCCGATGTCCTGCGGGAAATGGAAGTGCTGGACATCTGAAAACACGAATTCCTATTACCTGATCAGCGAAAACTTGCGCTCAAGGAAAACCGAACATGAACTACCGCAACCCGACGCATTTGCAAGCCGCCATCCTCGACTGGGCCGGTACCGTGGTCGACTTTGGCTCGTTCGCCCCGACCCAGATCTTCGTCGAAGCCTTCGCCGAATTCGATGTCGAAGTCTCTATCGAAGAAGCCCGGGGCCCTATGGGCATGGGCAAGTGGGACCACATCCGCACCCTGTGCGACCAGCCGCAGATCGCCGAGCGCTATCGCAAAGTGTTCGGCCGCACTCCGAGCGATGCTGACGTCACCGCCATCTACGAGCGCTTCATGCCACTGCAGATCGAAAAAATCGCCGTGCACTCGGCGCTGATCCCCGGCGCCCTGCAGACCCTGACCGGTCTGCGCCAGGAGGGCCTGAAGATCGGCTCCTGCTCAGGCTACCCAAAAGTGGTGATGGACAAGGTCGTGGCTCTGGCGGCGCAGAACGGCTACGTTGCCGACCATGTGGTGGCCACCGACGAAACCCCCAATGGCCGCCCATGGCCGGCCCAGGCCCTGGCTAACGTGATCGCCCTGGGTATCGATGACGTCGCTGCCTGCGTCAAGGTCGACGACACGGTGCCGGGCATCCTCGAAGGGCGGCGTGCCGGCATGTGGACCGTGGCCTTGGTGTGCTCGGGCAACGCCCTGGGCCTGACTTACGAAGGCTACCGGGCGCTGGCCTCGGACCAGCTCGGCAGCGAGCGCAAGCGTATCCATGGGTTGTTCGAAGGCTCGCGCCCACACTATCTGATCGACACCATCAACGAGCTGCCGGGAGTGATTGCCGACATCAACAAGCGCCTGGCGCGAGGTGAAATGCCCCAGGCGATGTAATCGCGCCATCGCGGGGCAAGTCGGGCTGCCGCCGCTCCTACAGGCAGGAGCGTCGATGCGGCGAACCGACTTGCCCCGCGATGGGCTGCCTCACTTCTGATGCCGTTCGACCCACACGGCATACTTGTCGATAAAGGTCTGCAGGAACGGCCGGGTTTTCTCCGACAGCTTGCCTTTGTCATCAAACAGCGTCCCTGCCCCGCCAATATAAGCCTCGGGCTGCTGCATGCAGGGCACATCAAGAAACACCAGCGACTGGCGCAGGTGATGATTGGCACCAAAGCCGCCCACCGCCCCCGGCGAGACACTGATCACCGCCCCTGGCTTACCGCTCCAGGCACTCTGCCCATAAGGCCGCGAGCCCACATCGATGGCATTCTTCAGCACACCTGGTACCGAACGGTTGTACTCTGGAGTGACGAACAGCACCGCGTCACTGTTGCGGATTTGCTCGCGGAAGGTCTTGTAGGCCGCTGGTGGATCGACATCGATGTCTTCGTTGTACAGCGGCAAATTTCCGATCTCGATGATCGAAAGCTTGAGATTGGAAGGCGCGAGCTCCGCCAGCGCACGGGCGACTTTGCGGTTGAGGGACTCCTTGCGCAAGCTGCCGACGACGACGGCGACTGAATACACCTGACTCATGGCAATTTCCTGTCGTGGAAAACAAAGGGAGTTGTAGGTATAGATGATCCACTGCGGGCCTGAAGTTTTTTTCCGCTCGGGCTAAACTTACCAGGCAAAACAGTGGTCTATGCCTGACAGAGACTTTTTTCTTCAGAGGTTGCACGGTAAATGACAGCAGTACTGGTCGGACAGTTTCATGCACGGGACGCAGAAGGCCGCATCTATCCCGTTCATGAGTTCCAGGAAGCCACCCTGCAGGCCGATGGCAGCGCCCTGTCCCTGCCCATCACCACCTACCGACTGGCGATCGGCGATCGGGTCAACCACCTGGGGGATGACCGCTTCGAGCTGGTACAGACCGGCGTAGAGATCACCCGCATCCCCTGAGGCCGCTCACAGTTTGATGCAATCGACGGTGTACTCCCGCCCTTGCGCCGTGGTTACCTGCTGCAACCCGTGGACATCGGCGACAAACCCGGGAAAACCGTTATCGAACGCGGCGGCAAAGGCCAGGTAATCGATGATCGAGCGGGTCTCTTCGGTAAAGCGCTCCCCCGGCATGATCAACGGAATCCCCGGTGGATAGGGCACCAGCATCACCGCCGCGATACGTCCAAGCAACTGCTCGATCGGCACCGCCTCGACCTCCCCGCGTACCATCCGGTCGTAGGCATCTGCAGGTTTCATCACCACTTGCGGCAAGCGCGTGAACAAGCGCTTGAGCTGCTTGGCCGTGGCGTTGTTGCGGTAGCAGACATGCAACTGGTCGCACAGGTCACGCAAGCCCAGGCCCTGGTAGCGCACAGGGTCGAGTTGGGCGATGCTGGGCAAGCATTCGAGCAGGTTGGTGTTGCCATCGTAGTTGCGCTTGAACTCCAGCAGCTCAGTGAGCAGCGTGCTCCACTTACCCTTGGTGATGCCCATCGAAAACAGCACCAGAAAGGTGTACAGGCCAGTCTTTTCCACCACCAGGCCACGCTCCCAGAGAAACCTGCTGACCACCGCCGCCGGAATCCCGTACTCGCTCAAGGCGCCACCCGCACTCAGGCCCGGCATGACAAGGGTGACCTTGATCGGGTCGAGCAGCACGTAGTCGCCACTGACCTCGGCAAAGCCATGCCAGTCCGCCTGGGGCTCAAGCAACCAGTCTTCGGTCTCAACCTGGCGCACCTCCTCACCCAGTGGCGGCTGCCAGATACTGAACCACCAGTCATCCGCGGCCATGTGCTCGCGCAGCTTGGCCATGGCCCGGCGAAAGCCCAAGGCCTCCTCGAACATTTCCTGCAGCAGTGAACGCCCGGCGGGGCCCTCCATCATCGCCGATGAAACATCCAGCGAAGCGAGGATGCTGTACTGCGGCGACGTCGAGATATGCATCATGAAGGCTTCGTTGAAGCGATCACGGTCCAGTTGCCGGGCGCCGCCATCCTGGACATGGATCATCGACGCCTGGCTGAAGGCCGCCAGCAGCTTGTGGGTTGAATGGGTGCTGAATACCAGCGGACTGTCGACACTGCGCGAAGTGCCCATGGCGTAACGCCCGCGAAAGAACTCGTGGAAGGCAGCATAGGCATACCAGGCTTCGTCGAAATGCAACACCTCGACACTGCTGCCCAGCTCCTGCTTGATCAGTTCGGCGTTATAGCACAGGCCGTCGTAAGTGGAATTGGTCACCACCGCCAGCTTGACCCTGGGCGCCCGGCCCTGGGCCAAGGGGTTTGCCTGAATCTTGGCCAGGATCGACGCCTGGCTGAACTCACTCAGCGGAATCGGTCCGATGATGCCCAGCTCGTTGCGCTCGGGGCACAGGTACAGCGGAATCGCGCCGGTCATGATGATCGCGTGGACGACTGATTTGTGGCAGTTGCGGTCCACCAGTACCAGGTCATCGCGGCCGACCATCGAGTGCCAGACGATCTTGTTGGCCGTCGACGTGCCATTGATGACGAAGAAGGTATGGTCAGCACCAAAATTTTTTGCTGCCCGCGCTTCGGCTGCGGCCAGGGGGCCGGTGTGATCGAGCAGCGAGCCCAGTTCGGGCACCGACACCGACAAGTCCGAGCGCAGGGTATTTTCCCCGAAGAACTGGTGAAATGCCTGGCCCACCGGGCTTTTGCGATAAGCCACACCACCGCCGTGCCCCGGTGTGTGCCATGAATAGTTCGATTGCGCGGTATGTTGCACCAACGCCTTGAAAAACGGCGGCAGCAGGCCATCAAGGTAACTGTGCGCGGCCCGCGCCACCTGGCGGGCGAGAAAGGGCACGGTATCTTCGAACAGATAGAGAATGCCGCGCAGTTGGTTAAGCTCGCTCATGACATCGGCGGGGGCATTTTCCAGGGTCACCTGCTCGCCCAGAGCGAAGATCGGCAGGTGTGGTGCGCGCACCCGGGCCAGGCGAATCAGCTCGACCATGTTCTGCAGCAGGTGGGTGTTTTCGCCGGCGCCTTCAGCAGCAATCAGCATGCAGGCCAGGCCGTGGTGGGTCGAAGCGACCAGGCGCGCTTCGGCGTAGTCGACCGCCGGGAGTATGCTGAAACCGTCCTGAGACAGTTCCTGGGCGATAGCGCGGACACGCTCACCAGCGACAGAATCGGCCTTGATATCACGGTGCACGATCAGGACAGGAAACTTCAGGTCCTTGTACATGGGCGGGCGCCTCCTCCGAGTGACAGCGTCGTCACTGCCCGCTGTGTCACCTCAGGGTAGAAGGTCGCCAGCGCCCCTGCGCGGCAAATTGCCTCAGTTGCTTTCGGACATCTGCTGCCAGAGTGCCGGGCCGCCGGCGGACTTGGCAATGGCTTCCAGACGCGCCATGTGCAGTTCCAGCTCCTGCGCGCTAGCGCGGATGATCCGCCCCGGCTGGCGGCTGGCCGGCAGCCGGCGAATCTCGCTACCGCGACTGTTCTCGCCTTGTTCATCACCGTCGGCGCCATGGCCGGCCAGCGACAGGCTGGTCTGGCCGCCGGTCATGCTCAGGTAGACGTCGGCCAACAACTCCGAGTCGAGCAGCGCACCGTGCAACTCACGGCCCGAGTTGTCGATGCCGTAGCGTTTGCACAACGCGTCGAGGCTGTTGCGCTGCCCCGGATGGCGCGCTCGGGCCATCATCAGGGTATCGAGGATGGTGCAATGCCGGGCGATGTCGGCGCGCTCGTGCTGACCGAGCAAGGCGAATTCATTGTTGATGAAGCCAACGTCGAACGCCGCGTTGTGGATGACCAACTGGGCGCCCTGGATGAACTCGAAGAATTCATCGGCGACCTCGGCAAAGCGCGGCTTGTCGAGCAGGAACGAGTCGGTGATACCGTGGACGCCAATGGCGCCCTCGTCACTTTCGCGGTCTGGCTGCAGGTAGACGTGGAAGTTGCGACCAGTCAGGCGCCGCCCCATCAACTCGACACAACCGATCTCGAGGATCCGGTGGCCGTCGGTAACCGGCATACCGGTGGTTTCGGTGTCGAGGACGACGAACCTGTTGTCTTGAAGCTCCACGCCGAGGGTCTCCTGCAGCATTGCCTGAAAGGTGAACGAGGAATTTTAACGCAACACAGTGGGCGCGTCCCGGATTAAAGTGTCCGAGAGTCGTTGGCAGCGCAGCAACCTGCTTGCATTGACCTCAAACCGCAGCTCGCAACTGAGTTCAAGCGGCAAGGGGGCAGCCAGGTCCCGTATTCGACGGGACAGGTAGAACGTGCCTTCCTGCGGATACTCATCAGCCGTACGCACTTGCCTTGCCTGACCATCACTGTAGAACTCGGCGGAGTAAGAGCGGCGTCCGGGATACAGCAACGGGCCAATTTCCTCTTGCTGGGCCTGCTGCCAGGCGCTGACGATTTCCCGCTGGTTCTGCACCCGCTCACCCAGGCTGCCGAGGCTTGTGATCAGCACCGCCAGCAGCGGCAGACTCAGCGCACTGACAAACGCCAGCGTCGTCCAGCGCTGCTGCTCGCGGACCATCGCGCTGGCCAGCAGCAACGACCAAGCGGACAAGGACGGAAGCACGTAGGTCCAGAGGATATTGCCGGCCAGCGTGAAGAACACCGGCGTGACAAGTGCCCAGGCCCACACAAAGGTGGTGAAGCGATCTCTCCACTGCCTGCCCCTCCAAAGCACAGGCAACCAAAGGCTCCAGGGCAACAGGGCATACCCCAGGTACAACCAGATCGTAGCCGGCGGCTTGGCGTGAGCGTTGCCATACAGGTCTCCCGCCCAACCGCTGTCGACAAACCGGCTCCAGTGCTCGCCAAGCAGGAAGTAGTCCAGAAAGCCCGGTGTCTTCACTTCTGCCAGCACGTACCAGGGCACGGCGATCAGCGCCATCAGGCCAAGGCCCGACAGCCAAGGCAATCGCCAGAATCGATGCCACTGGCGGTATATCAGGGTCCAAACCAATGCCACCAGGCCCACCAACGGCAACACCAGGGGCCCCTTGGCCAACAGCCCAAGCCCCAGACCGACAAATCCCAGCCGTGCTCGCCCAACGTCGGCATGCTGCATACCAAACCAGAAGCCATAGACCGCCAGCAACAAGGCAAATGCCAGGGCTGGGTCGGTCAGAACCACGCCACTGGCCAACAACCCCAGACCACTGCTCGAATAGATGATCGCCGCCCACAGTCCAACCTGCAGGCTGCGCTCACGCCAGCCCAGGTGCAGGATCAACAGGCAACTGGCCAGGTGCAACAGCCAGGCGGGCAAACGCGCGGCAAACTCGTTGACACCCAACAGCTGCATACTCGCCGCCTGGGTCCAGAACGACAACGGCGGCTTGCCCCAGAACGGTACGCCATGGTCGAACATAGGGGTGATCCAGTCACCCGACTCGACCATTTTTCGGGCCATCTCGGCATAACGCGCCTCGGAGGTATCCATCAGCGGATAGCCACCCAAGGCGAGCAGACGCGCCAGCACTATTGTTGCCAGCAGCAGCCACAACCAGCGCTCCCTTCGCGATGCGCT
Source organism: Pseudomonas rubra (assembly GCF_028656935.1). Lineage (GTDB taxonomy): Bacteria > Pseudomonadota > Gammaproteobacteria > Pseudomonadales > Pseudomonadaceae > Aquipseudomonas > Aquipseudomonas rubra. The sequence goes on along the minus strand of NZ_JAMDGZ010000014.1, from coordinate 108,706 downwards.
CATGACCACCGCCCATGGGCCTGACGAGGTCGCGGGCCGCGCTGAACACTCTGCCCCTTGAGCAAGTAATGGGGACGTCGCTTGACCTCGGATAGTGTCGCCCCCAGGTACTCGCCGACCATCGCCACGCCGACGCACAGGAATGCACCCAGCCCGATCAACAGGTGGTGAACATCCAGTGCTCCGCCCACCAGTGCGGCAAGGAGGTACGCCACACTGGCCACCCAGATCAGCAGGCTGGCCAGGCTGAACCAGCGCAGTGGCTTGCGCGAAAAACCCAGCACACCGCTGATCGCCAGGTCCAGCAAGCCGAGAAAGTTGAACTTGCTGCTGCCCGCCTTGCGCGCGGTGCGCTCGTAGGGCAGTTCGATGGTTTTGAAGCCAACCCACCCTACCAGCCCCTTGAGCATCCGCGAGCGCTCATCCATCGCCCTCAGGGCAGCCAGCGGCGCCGGGCCGATCAGCCGGAAATCACTGACGTCGGAGGGGATTCGCATACGTTCGACCAGCACCCCCATCATTCGGTAGTACACCCTGGCGGTGGTGCGCTTGAACCAAGAATCACCTGTGCGATGGCGCCGCTGCATGTTCACCACTTCGAAACCTTCACGCCAATGCGCGACCATGTGCTCGATCAGCTCTGGCGGGTCTTGCAAGTCGGCATCGATGAACACCAGAGCCTGGCCCCGGGCATGATCGATACCGGCGCACAAGGCGGCCTCCTTGCCGAAGTTACGGCTCAGAAACAGGCAACGAACGCCGGGTTCCAGTTGCATGCGCTCCAGAAACGCAACACTGCCATCGCGGCTGCCATCATCGACGTACAGCACTTCGCTGCTCACCGGCAAACGTGCCATCAACGCGCGAATCCGCACATGAAAGGCTGGCAGGGACTGTTCCTCCTGATAGCAGGGAACAATGATGCTGAGCTGCGGGTCAGCGACTTCGCGTGGTCCGGTAACAGGTGAAGATATCGACATCGGCATAAGTCCAGTAGCGGTGGGCGAGGAATCCGAGCAGGGTCAAGCACAGGGTGGTGAGCGCCTGCGCCAACAAGGGCCCCCATGACAGGCACTCGAGCAGCAGCCACATCACAGCGGCATTACCGAGGTTATGCAGGAGGCTGACGAGGATGAAACGCAAGGGCTGCAATTTGCGCCCGGCCGATGCCGGGAAGCAGGCGCGGCGATTGCCCCAGAAGCTGACCAGCGCGCCGGTCGCAGCCCCTGCGACGCTGGCCGTCCAGGGAGCCCAGACCAGCAGCAGGCCGGCAAACAGCAGATGATGGACAAATGTCGCCAGCGCACCGACGCCCAGGTAGCGCAACAATCTGTCTTTGAGGGGGAACTTGTTCATGCACGGCAGGCTAGACAGGCGAAAGTGAAAGGAACGTCAACTGCAAAATCCGCTCACAATCGCCTTGTCATACCGCATATCTTTGTTGCTTGGAACACACGCATACTCAGCACAGCCGCCCTTGCAGCAGCTGCCAGTACCCGCTCAGCGAACGCCACGCACCTCGTCGACACCGCGATTGGCCAACTGGTCGGCGCGCTCGTTGCCAGGGTGGCCAATGTGCCCGCGCACCCACTTCCAGCTCACCTTGTGGCGGCCCACTTGCTCATCGAGTAGCTGCCAGAGGTCGGCATTCTTCACCGGCTCCTTGGCGGCGGTTTTCCAGCCGCGCTTCTTCCAGTTGACCATCCACTCGGTGATGCCTTTCATTACGTACTGGGAGTCGGTGACCAGCAGCACTTCGCACTCGCGTTTGAGTGCTTCCAGGCCCTTGATCGCCGCCATCAGCTCCATGCGGTTGTTGGTGGTCTCGCGCTCGCCGCCCCACAGTTCCTTTTCGACGCCCTTGCACACCATCAGCACGCCCCAGCCGCCCGGACCCGGGTTGCCCTTGCAGGCGCCATCGGTAAATATCTCGACGCTATCGCTCATTTACAGCCTTTTCATCAATGATTTGGCCCCGCGCCTGCGGGGCCCGGAACTCAGGGTTCGGAATGGCGCCGGTTGACCTTGGCCATCGGCAGCGGCAGCAGTTTGCCCATCGGTTCACGACGCTCCAGACGCAGTGGCCGCAAACCGACCACCATCTTGCGGGCCACCAGCAGGTAGACACCGCCGCCTGCACTCTGCCAGCCTCCGGCAATCCGCTCCCAACCGGCCAGGCGCTGTTGCCAGGCGGGGGATGCGAGCGGCGGACGATAGCACCCAAAGCGGCGTTTCTCCAGCGCGAAGCCCAGCAGGTTGAGCCAGTCGCCGACCCGTGAAGGGGAAATGCAGCGCGCTTTGCGCAGGGCATCATGGGCGAACACCCGGCGCACCCCCCAACTGCTCCAGGGATTGATGCCGACAATCAGCAGATGGCCGCCGGGGCGCACGCTACTGGCCGCTTCGCGCAGCAGGCCATGGGGCGACAGGCTGAAGTCCAGGCCGTGCTGCAACACCACGACATCGGCGGCATGCTCACTGAGCGGCCAGGCCTGCTCCTCGCAGACGATCTCGACGCCCGGCAGCGGCGCCCCCAGGCGCACGTTGCGCTGCACCCGCGGGGCCTTGGGCGGCGCCTCAGCGCAGGGTCCGTAATGCACCAGGTAACCACCGAAGTAACGCCCCAGCTCCTCTTCAAGCAGGCGTTGTTCCTCGCTGAGCATCAATTGCCCGAGTGGGCCGGCGAACCAGTCGCGGGCCAGGCTGATCAGCTCCAGCCACTGCGGATCGGCCTGGGCGAAGGCTTGATCGGTCATTGCAGTCTCCCTTGAAGGTTCTCGACAGCGCGCATAACTACTAAGATGCACCCAAGTCCACCGTTTGGCGAATCGCACCATGATACAGATCGATGCCCTGCCCGCTTTCACCGATAACTACATCTGGTTGTTACAAGATTCTGCCAAGCAGCGCTGCGCAGTGGTCGACCCGGGTGACGCGGCACCGGTGCTGGCCTGGCTGGAACGTCACCCTGGCTGGAAGCTGAGCGATATTCTCATCACCCATCATCATCATGACCATGTCGGCGGCGTCGAGCAGCTCAAGGCGGGGACTGGCGCAACCGTCTGGGGCCCCGCCCACGAGCGCATTCCGGGCCGCGACCGGGGGCTGGACGACAATGCCAGCGTGCGCGTTCTGGGCCTGGATTTCCAGGTTATCGCCGTACCCGGACACACCCTGGGGCACATTGCCTATTATTGCCCGCAAATCTCCACCCCCGTGCTGTTCTGTGGCGACACCCTGTTCGCCGCCGGTTGCGGGCGCTTGTTCGAAGGCACGCCGGAGCAAATGCACCGTTCCCTGCAGCGCTTGGCCGCCTTGCCCGCCGATACACGGGTGTATTGCACCCACGAGTACACATTAAGCAACCTGCGTTTCGCCAAGGCCGTCGAGCCTGAAAACCAGCATATTAGCCAACGCTTCGACGACGTTACTCAACTAAGGGCCGCAGATCGCATCACGTTGCCATCAACCATGGCCCTGGAAAAACTCACCAACCCTTTCCTGCGGACCGCAGAAACATCCGTTAAAGAAAAAATAGACGAACGGAATGGCCTGAAAAACCCCACGCCAAGTGCTGTTTTTGCTGGCTTGCGGGCTTGGAAAGATACGTTCTAAACAGCCTCGGTTGGTGACAAAAAGTTCTGAAAGGTTGACCGTTGAAGGACCGCTTTCTAGAATCGCCCGACATTTTTGCCCGGAACTTTGTCCCAGCCAATGTCGTCCAACAGTCGCAGAACCTTCAAGTCCGTCGCCCTGACGCGCCTGGCCCAAGCCAGTGCGCTGGCCCTGGCCGCCACACTGGTGGGCTGCCAGAGCACCCGTCAAGTCGACGAAACCGACAGCGTTCGCGCGCACAACTACCAGGCACGGGCCAAGCAGAAACCACTGATCGTCCCGGTCAAGCCGGTGGAACAAGCACCTCAGGACGTTTGGGAACGCATGCGCCAGGGCTTCGTGCTGCAGGACGGTGTTGCGGTCAACCCGCGTATCGAACAGCAGCGCCTGTGGTTCGCCAGCAACCCCTCGTTTCTGGAAACCGCCGGCGACCGTGGCAGCCTGTACATCCACTACATCGTCGAGCGTCTCGAAGAGCGCAACATGCCGCTGGAGCTGGCCCTGCTGCCAGCAATTGAAAGCTCCTACAATCCAATGGCCTACTCGCGGGCCCATGCAGTTGGCCTGTGGCAGTTCATCCCGTCCACCGGCCGCTACTTCAACCTGCGCCAGACCCGTTTCTACGATGGCCGTCGCGACATCACCGCCTCGACCAACGCCGCGCTGGACTACCTGACCCGCCTGCACGACATGTTCAACGGCGACTGGTTGCTGGCCCTGGCGGCCTACAACGCCGGTGAAGGCACGGTCAGCCGCGCCATCGAGCGCAACGAGAAACTCGGCCTGCCCACCGACTACTGGAACCTGCCGCTGCCCCGGGAAACCCGCGACTACGTGCCCAAGTTGCTGGCCCTGTCACAGGTTGTAATGACCCCGCAGGCTTATGGTGTGAACCTCAACCCGATTGCCAACGAACCCTACTTCGAAGCCGTGGCGATCAAGGACCGCCTGGACCTCTCGCGGGTCGCCGCCCTGGCCGAAATCGACGAAGACGAACTGTTCCAGCTCAACCCGGCATTCAAGAAGCGCATGACTGTCGATGGCCCGCAGCAATTGCTGGTGCCAACGGCCAAGGCGCAATTGCTGACGGCCTCGCTGTCGAACATGAAGCCCGAAGAGTTGCTGAGCCTGCAGCCGAAGAAAGCCGTGTTCGAGGCCGCCCTGGCCGAAGCCGCGCCGCGCTCCACCACGACCCGCAACAGCCGTTATCGGGTCAAGCGTGGTGATAACCTGGCCAGCATCGCCAAGGCCAACAAGGTCAGCGTCAAGGACCTGCAACGCTGGAACAAACTCTCCGGCCACGGCCTCAAGGTCGGCCAGACCCTGGTGATGCAAAGTGCCCAACCGGTTGGCGCCAAGAACCAGAAGAAACCCACCCAGTACAAGGTCCGCAAAGGCGACTCGTATTACCTGGTGGCCAAGCGCTTCAATGTCGAGATGCAGCACCTCAAACGCTGGAACCCGCGTAGCGGCCACGCCCTCAAGCCAGGCCAGACCCTGACCGTCTACCTCAACCACTGAGGTCCGCGCTCCGGTCGCTGACCGGAGCCGCCCGCCCTGCCCACGCGGCACTCTTTTTCCAGTCGATACAAGCTGTTACTGTAGCCGGAATAAAGCCCAAGCCGCCTGGATCGGATCTCGACTTGACACGTCCCCTCCTGTTGCTGTCACTCAGCCTGGCCTTGAGCTTTCCCGCAGGCGCAACGATCAGCGAAAGCCACGGTTACGCCCAGTTCGGCACGCTCAAGTATCCAGCCAAATTCACCCACTTCGACTGGGTCAATCCGCAAGCGCCCAAAGGCGGCACCTTGCGCGCCATGGCATTTGGCACCTTCGACACCCTCAATCCGTACACCTTCAAGGGCTCAAGCCCGGTCACCACCCCGAACTTCTTGCAGTACGGGGTGAGCGAGCTCAATGAAACCCTGATGGTCGGCACCGGCCAGTACGATCCTTCCGGTGACGAGCCCACCTCCAGCTATGGCCTGATCGCAGGCTCCGTCGAGTACAGCGACGACCGTAGCTGGGTGGTGTTCAACCTACGTCCCGAGGCGCGCTTTCACGATGGCAAGCCGATTACCGCCAGCGACGTGGCGTTCTCTTATCGAACACTGCTCAAGGAAGGCCACCCGATCTACCGGACCAACCTGCAGGAAGTAAAACGGGTCGACATCCTCAACCCGCGACGCATCCGCTTTGTCTTCAAGCGCGCCGGCAATCCGTTGTTGATCCTGCGCCTGGGGGAGATGCCGGTACTGCCGGCGCACTACTGGAAAGGCCGCGACTTCAAGGCCACCACCTTCGAGCCGCCGCTGGGCAGCGGACCGTACCGCATTACCCAAGTGCAGCCGGGCCGGCGGCTGGTGTTCGAACGGGTGAACAACTACTGGGGCAAGGACCTGGCGGTCAACCGTGGCAAGTACAACGTCGATCGTGTCGAGTATGAGTTCTACCGTGACAGCGCAGTGGCCTTCGAAGCCTTCAAGGCCGGCGAATTCGACATCTACATCGAGCACCAGGCGAAGAATTGGGCCAATGGCTACAACTTCCCGGCGGTACGCCGCGGCGAAGTGATCAAGGCGCAGATCCCGCACAAGATCCCGACCCAGACCCAGGGCCTGTTCATGAACAGCCGCCGCGCGGCCTTCAGCGACCCCCGTGTGCGCCAGGCGCTGGGGCTGATGCTCGACTTCGAGTGGACCAACCGCACGCTGTTCAGCAGCGCCTATCAGCGCGCCAATAGCTATTACCCCAACAGCGAGTTCGCTGCCAGCGGCCTGCCGCTAGGCAAAGAGTGGCTGCTGCTCGCACCGTACCGCAAGCAGTTGCCTGCGGCACTGTTCAGCGAACCCTACAAGGTTAGCCACACCGAGGGCCGCGGCATCAACCGTGAAACTCTGCGCCAGGCCCTAGACCTGCTTGGCCAGGCCGGCTGGAAGCTCAATGGCCAGCGTTTGCTCAACAGTGCCGGGCACCCCTTGAAGCTTGAGCTGTTGCTGGTCAATCCGAACCTTGAGCGAATCCTGCAACCTTATGTCGAAAATCTCGCCAGCATTGGCATCGATGCGCGCTTGCGCACCGTGGACCGGGCCCAGTACAAACAACGCCTGGACCAGTTCGATTTCGACATGATCCTGATGACCTTGAACCAGACCCTGAGCCCGGGCCTTGAACAATGGCTGTATTTTCACTCGAGCCAGGCCGCGACCAAAGGCAGCAAGAACTATGCTGGCGTGAAAGACCCGATCGTCGACCACCTGCTTGACACCCTGCTGGCCGCCCAGAGCCGTGAAGACCAGGTGGCTGCGGCACGCGCCCTGGACCGGGTGCTGTTGTGGCAGTACTACATGATTCCCAACTGGTATCTCGACAACCACCGCTTGGCCTACCGTAATCGCTTTGCCTTTGTGGCCACGCCGCCCTACACCCTGGGGCTCAACAGCTGGTGGATCAAGCCTTCGGAGAACGCCCAATGATGCCAATGCCCCGCCCGCACCTGAAGGCCTTCGCCCTGTTGCTGGCGTGCCTCGCTGGCCAGGCCCTGGCCGCGCCGCAACACGCCCTGACCCTGTACGACGAAGCGCCCAAATACCCAGCCAACTTCAAGCATTTCGACTACGTCAATGCCGATGCGCCCAAAGGTGGTACCTTCCGCCAGGCCGGCTTCGGCGGTTTTGACAGCCTCAACCCGTTCATCAACAAAGGCGTATCGGCCGACGACATCGGCCTGATCTACGACACCCTGATGACCCAGAGCCTGGACGAGCCCTTCACCGAGTACGGCCTGGTGGCCGGAAAAATCGAGAAAGCCCCGGACAACAGCTGGGTGCGCTTCTACCTGCGCCCCGAAGCGCGCTTTCATGACGGCCAGCCGATGCAGGCCGAAGACGTGGTGTTCACCTTCAACACCTTGATCAAGGACGGCGCGCCGCTGTACCGCGGCTACTACGCCGACGTCGCCGAGGTGATCGCCGAGACCCCACGGCAGGTGCTGTTCAAGTTCAAGCACAACAACAACCGCGAGCTGCCACTGATCCTCGGCCAGTTGCCGGTATTGCCCAAGCACTGGTGGGAAAACCGCGAGTTCACCAAAGGCAACCTGGAAATCCCGCTGGGCAGTGGCCCGTACAAGGTCGCCGAGGTCAAGCCGGGGCGCTCGATCCGTTACGAGCGGGTCAAGGACTACTGGGGCAAGGACCTGGCGGTCAACCGTGGCTTCTACAACTTCGACGAGATGACCACCGACTACTACCGCGACAGCACCGTCACCCTCGAAGCGCTCAAGGCCGGCCAGTTCGACTACCGCCTGGAAACCGCAGCCAAGAGCTGGGCCACCGCCTATGACGTACCGGCGGTGCGCCAGAAGCGCCTGATCCTCGAAGAACTGCCCAACGGCAACCCCACCGGCATGCAAGGCTTTGTCTACAACATCCGCCGCCCGCTGTTCCAGGATGTACGGGTACGTGAAGCACTGAGCCTGCTGCTGGACTTCGAATGGACCAACAAGCAGCTGTTCAACGGCGCCTACACCCGTACCCGCAGCTACTTCGAAAACTCCGATATGGCTGCCCGCGGCCTGCCTGACGCCGCTGAGCTGAAGATTCTCGAGCCGCTGCGCGGCAAGATCCCCGACCAGGTCTTCAGCCAAGCGTTTGCCAACCCGGTGACCGACGGCAGCGGGATGATCCGCGAACAGCAGCGCAGGGCCTACAAGCTGCTGCAGGAGGCCGGCTGGCGGATTGTCGATGACAAGATGGTCGACGCCCAGGGCAAGGCGGTGTCCATAGAGTTCCTGCTGGCGCAGACCGAGTTCGAGCGCGTCCTCCTGCCATTCAAGCGCAACCTTGCGGACCTGGGCATTGACCTGGTGATTCGCCGGGTCGATGTATCGCAGTACATCAACCGCCTGCGCTCGCGGGACTTCGACATGATTGTCGGTGGCTATCCACAGTCCAACTCCCCGGGTAACGAGCAACGCGAGTTCTGGCAGAGCGCCGCCGCCGACAACCCCGGCAGCCGCAACTTCATCGGCCTGAAAGACCCGGCCATCGATACCCTGGTCGAACAGCTGATCAACGCCGACTCGCGACAAAGTCTGATCGAGCACTCGCGCGCCCTGGACCGGGTGCTGCAGTGGGGTTACTACGTGATTCCCAACTGGCACATCAAGACCTGGCGCGTGGCCTACTGGAACCACATCGGCCACCCCAAGGTTTCACCTAAATACGACATCGGCATCAATACCTGGTGGATCAAGCCGGATGTCGAGCCGGCAGTGCCGCTCGCGCCCGCCGCGCAACCGGCCGAAGGGGCGAAATAACATGCTGGCCTACATCTTTCGCCGCTTGTTGCTGATCATCCCGACCCTGCTGGGCATCCTGATCATCAACTTCATCATCATCCAGGCCGCTCCCGGTGGCCCGGTGGAACAGATGATCGCCAAGCTCGAAGGCTTCGAGGGTGCCACCAGCCGCATTGCCGGTGGCGGCGCCGAAGTCTCGGTGGCCGGCTCCAACTACCGCGGCGCGCAAGGCCTGGACCCGGCACTGATCAAGGAAATCGAGCAGATGTACGGCTTCGACAAGTCGGCGCCGGAACGCTTGTGGATCATGATCAAGAACTACGCCCGGCTGGACTTTGGCGATAGCTTCTTTCGCGATGCCAAGGTCATCGACCTGATCATCGAGAAGATGCCGGTATCGATCTCCCTGGGGCTGTGGAGCACGCTGATCATGTACCTGGTGTCGATCCCTCTGGGGATCGCCAAGGCTACCCGCCACGGCAGCCATTTCGACGTCTGGACCAGCTCGGCGATCGTCATCGGCTACGCCATTCCCGCCTTTCTGTTCGCCATCCTGCTGATCGTGGTGTTCGCTGGCGGCAGCTACCTGGACTGGTTCCCGCTGCGCGGACTGACGTCGAACAACTTTGACGAGCTGAGCACCACCGGCAAACTGCTCGACTATTTCTGGCACCTGGTGCTACCGGTCACCGCCCTGGTGATCGGCAACTTCGCGACCATGACCTTGCTGACCAAGAACAGCTTCCTCGACGAGATCAACAAGCAGTATGTGGTCACTGCCAAAGCCAAGGGCCTAAGCCCCAACCGTGTGCTCTACGGCCATGTGTTTCGCAATGCCATGCTGCTGGTGATCGCCGGTTTTCCCTCGGCGTTCATCGGCATCTTCTTCACCGGCTCCTTGCTGATCGAGGTGATCTTCTCACTCGACGGCCTGGGCCTGATGAGTTTCGAGGCGGCGATCAACCGCGACTACCCGGTGGTCTTCGGCACCCTGTTCATCTTCACCCTGCTGGGTCTTGTGGTGAAGCTGATCGGCGACCTGACCTACACCCTGGTCGACCCACGCATCGACTTCGACAGCCGGGAGCACTGAGATGAACCTGTCACCTCTGAATCGCCGGCGCTTTGCGCGCTTCAAGGCCAACCGCCGCGGCTGGTGGTCGCTGTGGCTGTTCCTGATCCTGTTCGGCCTGAGCCTGGGCGCCGAACTGATCGCCAACGACAAGCCCCTGGCCGTACACTACGACGGCCAATGGTATTTCCCGGCGCTCAAGCGCTACCCAGAAACCGCCTTCGGCGGCGAATTCCCGCTGGAAGCCAACTACAAGAGCCCCTACATCCGCGAGCTGCTCGCCGCCAAGGACAGCTTTGTGCTGTGGGCGCCGATTCCGTTCAGCTACCAGAGCATCAACTATGACCTCAAGGTCCCGGCCCCTGCCCCGCCGTCGGCGCAGAACTGGCTGGGCACCGACGACCAGGGCCGCGACGTACTGGCGCGGGTCATCTATGGCTTCCGCATCTCGGTGCTGTTTGCCCTGACCCTGACTATCCTCAGTTCGATCATCGGCGTTATTGCCGGCGCCCTGCAGGGCTTTTACGGAGGCTGGGTGGACCTGGCCGGCCAACGCTTCCTGGAAATCTGGTCGGGACTACCTGTGCTGTATCTGCTGATCATCCTCGCCAGCTTCGTGCAACCAAACTTCTGGTGGCTACTGGGGATCATGCTGTTGTTCTCGTGGATGAGCCTGGTCGACGTGGTGCGCGCCGAGTTCCTGCGCGGACGCAATCTTGAATACGTACGCGCGGCGCGGGCGCTGGGCATGCAGAACGGCGCGATCATGTACCGGCACATTCTGCCCAACGCGATGATTTCGACCATGACCTTCATGCCGTTCATCCTCACCGGCGCCATCGGCACCCTGACTGCCTTGGACTTTCTCGGTTTCGGCCTGCCACCGGGGGCGCCCTCACTGGGTGAACTGGTGGCCCAGGGCAAGTCCAACCTCCAGGCGCCCTGGCTGGGCATGAGCGCCTTTGCAGTGCTGGCGTTGATGCTCAGCCTGCTGGTGTTTATCGGCGAGTCCGCCCGCGATGCCTTCGACCCGAGGAAATGAGATGAGCAAGCAAACCTTGATCGAAGTTCGCGACCTGGCCGTCGAGTTCGTCAGCGGCGATCAAACCCAGCGGGTGGTCGAAGGCGTCAGCTTCGACATCCGTCGTGGCGAAACCCTGGCCCTGGTTGGCGAAAGCGGCTCGGGCAAGTCGGTGACGGCCCATTCGATTCTGCGCCTGCTGCCCTACCCGCTGGCCCGACATCCGTCCGGTACCATCGGCTTCGAGCAGCGCGACTTGCTGACCCTGGACGAAAAGCAGATGCGCCGCATCCGCGGTAACCGCATCGCGATGATCTTCCAGGAACCGATGACCTCGCTGAACCCGCTGCACAACATCGAGAAACAGATCAACGAGATCCTCCTGCTGCACAAGGGCCTGCGTGGCAAGGCGGCCACTGAGCGCACGCTGGAGCTGCTGGAGCTGGTGGGCATACCCGAGCCGCATAAACGTCTCAAAGCACTGCCACACGAGCTCTCAGGCGGCCAGCGTCAACGGGTGATGATCGCCATGGCCCTGGCCAACGAGCCTGAGCTGCTGATCGCCGACGAACCGACCACGGCGCTGGACGTCACTGTACAGCTGAAAATCCTCGAACTGCTCAAGTCGCTGCAGGCGCGTCTGGGCATGGCCCTGCTGCTGATCAGCCACGACCTCAACCTGGTCAAGCGCATTGCCCACCGGGTCTGCGTGATGCAAAAGGGCCAGATCGTCGAACAGGCTGCCTGCGACGAACTGTTTCGCACCCCCAAGCATCCCTACACCCAGATGCTCCTGGGCGCCGAACCCAGTGGCGGCCCGGCCGGTAACCCGCCGGGTGCACCGCTGCTGCAAGTAGAGGACCTGCGCGTCTGGTTTCCGATCAAGAAGGGCCTGCTGCGGCGCACCGTCGACTACGTCAAGGCGGTGGACGGCATCAACTTCAGCCTGCCCCAGGGCCAGACCCTGGGCATCGTTGGCGAAAGCGGCTCGGGCAAATCAACCCTGGGCCTGGCGATCCTGCGCCTGCTCGGCAGCCAGGGCGCCATTCGCTTTCAGGGCGCCGCACTGGAGAACCTCAGCCAGCAGCAGGTGCGCCCCTTGCGCCGCCAGATGCAGGTGGTGTTTCAGGACCCGTTCGGTAGCCTCAGTCCGCGCATGTGCGTCAGCGATATTGTCGGCGAAGGCCTGCGCATCCACCGCATCGGCAACGCTGCCGAACAGGAACAGGCCATCATTGCCGCCTTGCAGGAAGTGGGGCTTGATCCCCAGGCGCGGCATCGCTACCCACACGAGTTCTCCGGCGGTCAACGCCAGCGGATCGCCATTGCCCGGGCGCTGGTACTCAAGCCGGCGCTGATTCTGCTCGATGAGCCGACCTCGGCCCTGGACCGTACGGTGCAACGCCAGGTGGTGGAACTGCTGCGCTCATTGCAAAGCAAATACAACCTGACGTACCTGTTCATCAGCCACGACCTGGCGGTGGTCAAGGCGCTCAGCCACCAGTTGATGGTGGTCAAACAAGGGCAGGTAGTGGAGCAAGGCACGGCGGCGCAGATCTTTGCCGACCCTCGGCATCCCTATACTCGACAGCTGCTGGAGGCGGCGTTTCTGGCGCCAGCAGTCGCTCAGTAGGCATATTCGCGGGGCAAGCCCGCTCCTACTGCCCCGTGAAAACAGAAAAGGCCGCATCTGCGGCCTTTTCTGTTTCAAGCATCAAGCACTCAGTAGCGAGTGATCTCCGCCTTGGCTTCCAACTGCTTGCGGTACGCCGCGAAGTCCTGCTGGCCGGCACGCGAGGCGAGGAAGCGGCGGTAGGCAGCCTTCTCTTCTTCAGTGGCGGCCGCGCCTTCGTTGACGCCGCTCAGGCGCAACACCACCAGGCTACCATCGGCCAGGGTGACGCTGGTGTACACCGGCTTATCCTTGGCTTCAGGCTTGCTCATGCGGAACACAGCCTGCAGCTCGACCGGGTCGATGCCTTCCTGGCTGCGCGATACTGCTTCCTGGACTTTCCAGGCCTGACCGTCCTGGCTGGCCGCCAAGGCAATCTTGCCATCGCGCAGACCGGCGATCAGGGCATCGGCCTTGGCCTTCAGCACTGCTGTCGCCTGCTCTTTGGCCAAGTGCTTGCGGATGCTCTCGGAGACCACTTCAAGACCCAGTTGCTCAGGCTTGCGGTGCTCTTTGACACGCAGTACGACGATGGTTTCCGGGTCCAGTTCGATCGCCGTGCTGTTGGCACCTTCTTCCAGCACTTCAGTACTGAATGCTGCCTGGAGCACGGCGCGATTGGCAGTGATGCCCTCGCCGCCTTCACGGCCGAACGCTGGCGAGGTGTGCAGCTTCAAGCCCAGCTCCTGAGCTGGCTGGGCCAGGTCAGAGGCTTCGAACGCCGAGTCTTCCAACTGCTTGGTCACTTCGACGAAACGCTGTTCGACCTGCTGGGTCTTGAGCTCGCGGGTCAGCTTGTCTTTCAGGCTGTCGAAGCTCGGCACTTCGGGCGCCTGTACATCGAGCAGCTTGATCAGGTGGAAACCGTACTCGGTCCGCACCGGCCCTGAGACCTGGCCCTTGTTCAGCGCATACAGTGCTTCTTCGAAGGCCGGGTCATAAACGCCCTGCCCAGCATAGCCGAGGTCGCCGCCGTTGCTGGCCGAACCTGGATCCTGGGAGAACTCCTTGGCCAGGGTGGCAAAGTCTTCGCCTTTGGCCAAGCGCGCCTGGATCTCTTCAACCTTGGCCTTGGCCTGGCCCTCGCTTGCCTTGTCGTTGATTTCGACAAGGATATGCGCGGCATGGCGCTGCTCGGCGAGGTTGGCGATGTCTTTCTCGTACAGCGCCTTGAGTTCGTCCTGATTAACTTCAACCTGGTCAAAGAACGCGGATTTCTTCAGCTCGATGTAGTCGATGACGACCTGATCGGGGCTCATGAATTCCTTGGCGTGTTCGTCGTAGTGCGCCTTGATCTGTTCGTCGGTGACCTTGACGGCGGCCGGGTCGGCCTTGAAGGTCAACGCAGCGAAATCACGGGTCTGTTTTTCCAGACGGGCAAAGGCGTTGACCTGATCGTCAGTGACAAAGCCGCTACCGGCAAGACCGGTGCGCAATTGGCCGATGAGCATTTCCTGAGCCAGCATTTCGCGAAATTGCAGACGGCCGTAGCCCATCTGGCGAATGACCTGGTCGAAACGCTCGGCGCTGAACTTGCCATCTTCCTGGAACTCGGGGGTTTGCAGGATCAATTGGTCGAGGGCCGCCTCGGAGAAAGAGAACTTGGCCTCTTCAGCGCCCTGAAGCAGCAACTTGCGATCGATCAGCCCCTTGAGCGCGGCTTCACGCAGCATGTTCTCGTTGAGCATGGCCGGATCGAAATCCTTGCCCAGCTGTTGCATCAGCTGCCGACGTTGCATGTCGACGGCCTGGCTCAGCTCGGTCTGGCTGATCTTGTCGCCATTGACCTTGGCAGCATCCTGGCTGTTGCTGGCTGCCTGGAAGATGGCATCGAAGCCGGTCAGTGCCATCAAGGCCACGATGACACCGATAATGGTCTTGGCAATCCAACCTTGTGAATTGTCCCTGATATTCTGCAGCATGCGTCCCCCAGAAACGGTTGTACTGAATGAACCAACCGTGGAGCGTGGGTAGAGTCCTGATATGAAGAAAGGCGCATCCGAGGATGCGCCTTCTCGTAACTGGCCGAGCGCCGGGAACCTTCACAGGTAACCCGACGCTCGGCAGCCGGACCAGACACGAGCCTGGCTCGGTTAGGCGTGAGCCTGAAGGAAGCGACTTAGTTGACGGCTTCTTTCAGAGCCTTGCCAGCCTTGAAGCCAGGCTTCTTGGCGGCAGGGATTTCCAGAGTCTTGCCGGTTTGCGGGTTGCGGCCGGTGCGCGCTGGACGGTCGGTGACGGAGAAGGTACCGAAACCTACCAGTACCACAGAGTCACCTGCCTTCAGGGCGCCGGTGACGGAATCAATTACTGCGTCCAGCGCTTTGCCAGCGGCAGCCTTCGAAATATCAGCAGATGCGGCGATAGCGTCAATCAGTTCCGACTTGTTCACTCTAAGTCCCCTTATATCTCTATTGAGTTTGTTTCTAAGTATGTAATGAAAAGCTAAACGAGCGCTGGGTGGCTTGTTGACACAAGTGCCGCTTTATAACAAGGGCCTGAAAATACTGTCAAGAAAGCCCCCCAGCCAAATACGTACTAATGTGTGCTGATTCTTTCCTTGGAATCGCTGTCGCGCTTTTCATCCTTGGCGACAATCTCCGGAGCCACATCGGGCAAGGGCTCCGGCGCGTATTGCAGCGCAATTTGGAGGACTTCGTCAATCCATTTGACCGGTTTAATCTGTAGATCCTGCTTAATATTCTCAGGAATTTCCTTCAGATCACGCACATTCTCTTCTGGAATGATCACCGTCTTGATTCCACCACGGTGCGCGGCCAGCAATTTTTCCTTCAAACCGCCAATCGCCAGCACTTGACCACGCAAGGTAATCTCGCCGGTCATGGCCACATCGGCACGCACCGGAATCTGGGTCAGGGCCGAGACCAGGGCGGTGCACATGCCGATACCAGCACTTGGACCATCCTTGGGCGTGGCGCCTTCGGGCATGTGGATGTGGGTGTCACGCTTCTCGTGGAAGTCGGCAGCAATCCCCAGGCTGCGCGCCCGGCTGCGCACTACGGTTTGCGCGGCAGTAATGGATTCGACCATCACATCACCGAGCGAGCCGGTCTTGATCAACTGACCCTTGCCCGGAATGACCGCAGCTTCGATGGTCAACAACTCGCCGCCCACCTGGGTCCAGGCAAGGCCAGTAACCTGACCCACCTGATCCTGCTGCTCGGCCAAGCCGTAACGGAACTTGCGCACGCCAAGGTAGTGCTCAAGCTGCTCGCCCGCGACCTTAACAACCGCCACCTGCTTGAGACCGGCGTGCTCCTTGACTACCTTGCGGCAGATTTTCGCGATCTGACGCTCCAGGCTACGCACACCGGCTTCGCGGGTGTAATAGCGAATGATGTCGCGGATCGCCGAGACGTCGATCTCAAGCTCGCCCTTCTTCAGGCCGTTGGCCTTGATCTGCTTGGGCGACAGGTACTTGACCGCGATGTTGATCTTCTCGTCCTCGGTGTAGCCCGGCAGACGGATGACTTCCATCCGGTCCAGCAGGGCTGGCGGGATGTTCATCGAGTTGGAGGTGCAGAGGAACATCACGTCCGAGAGGTCGTAGTCGACTTCCAGGTAGTGATCGTTGAAGTTATGGTTCTGCTCGGGATCGAGCACCTCCAGCAGTGCCGAGGCCGGATCACCACGCATGTCGCTGCCCATCTTGTCGATCTCGTCGAGCAGGAACAGCGGGTTGCGTACGCCAACCTTGGTCATTTTCTGAATCAAACGACCAGGCATCGAACCGATGTAGGTACGGCGGTGACCGCGAATTTCGGCTTCGTCCCGCACGCCACCGAGGGCCATGCGCACGAACTTGCGATTGGTGGCACTGGCGATCGACTCGGCCAGGGAAGTCTTGCCCACACCGGGCGGGCCAACCAGGCACAGCACCGGACCACGGATTTTCTTCACCCGTTTCTGCACGGCGAGGTACTCAAGGATGCGTTCCTTGACCTCTTCCAACCCGTAATGGTCGGCGTCGAGGATTTCCTCGGCCTTGGCCAGGTCCAGGCGTACCTTGCTCTGTGCCTTCCACGGCACCTGTACCAGCCAGTCGAGGTAGGAACGCACCACGGTGGCTTCAGCCGACATCGGCGACATCTGTTTGAGCTTGTTCAGCTCAGCCTGGGCCTTGGCGTAGGCATCTTTTGGCAAACCGGCGGCATCGAGGCGCTTTTTCAGCTCTTCGACTTCGTTGTGACCTTCTTCGCTGTCGCCGAGCTCTTTCTGAATGGCCTTCATCTGCTCATTCAGGTAGTACTCGCGCTGGCTGCGCTCCATTTGCTTCTTGACCCGGCCACGGATGCGCTTCTCGACCTGCAGCAGGTCGATTTCGGCATCCAGCAGTGCCAGCACGTGCTCGACACGGGCAGACAGGTCGAGGATTTCGAGAATTTCCTGCTTCTGCTCGATCTTCAGCGCCATATGCGCTGCCATGGTGTCGACCAGACGCCCAGGCTCATCGATGCTGTTGAGCGAGGAGAGCACTTCAGCCGGGACTTTTTTACCCAGCTGAACATATTGTTCAAATTGTGACAGCAAGCTACGGACGAAGACTTCAGACTCGCGCTCGGCGGCCTGGGACTCGTCGATCAACGAGACTTCAGCACGAATATGCCCGTCAACTTCGTTGAAGCGCTCCACCGCACCACGCTGCTCGCCCTCGACCAGCACCTTGACGGTGCCATCGGGCAGTTTCAGCAGTTGCAAGACGGTGGCAATGGTACCGACGCGGTACAGGGCATCTTCGCCCGGATCGTCGTCAGCGGGGTTCTTCTGGGCCAGCAGGAGGATCTGCTTCTCGCCCGTCATCGCGGCCTCAAGGGCCTCAATGGACTTCTCGCGCCCCACGAACAGCGGGATGACCATGTGCGGATAGACGACGACATCGCGCAATGGCAGGAGAGGCAAGTCGAGGGTGGTCTTCATGATTTCGCCTCTACAACGGCCTTATGGCCGGAAACCGATAGAATTTGAGCGTGGAGTTAATGTGGGGGCAGGCCCGCAAAAAAACAAGCGCTGCGACAGGAAAAGCAAAGGGGCCCGAAGGCCCCTTGCTTGAATCGAGCCGCATCGCGGCTCAAACGTCGGGTGCAGCCTTGGCTTGCGGCTCGCTGTTCTCGTAGATCAACAGCGGCTGCGAAGAACCTTCGATGACGCTTTCGTCGATCACCACCTTACTGACATCCTTCTGCGAAGGAATCTCGTACATGGTGTCGAGCAAAATGCCTTCGAGGATAGAACGCAGGCCACGGGCGCCGGTTTTGCGCTCCAGAGCCTTGCGGGCCACGGACTTGAGCGCATCACTGCGGAATTCCAGGTCCACACCTTCCATTTCGAACAGCTTGGCATACTGCTTGGTCAGGGCGTTCTTCGGCTCGGTCAGAATCTGCATCAGCGCAGCTTCGTCCAGCTCGTCGAGGGTCGCCAAAACCGGCAGGCGACCGACAAACTCGGGGATCAGACCGAACTTGACCAGATCGTCAGGTTCAACTTCACGCAGCGACTCGCCAACCTTCTTGCCTTCCTGCTTGCTGCGCACTTCGGCACTGAAGCCGATGCCGCCACGGGTGGAACGCGCCTGGATAACCTTTTCAAGGCCCGAGAACGCACCGCCACAGATAAACAGGATGTTACGCGTATCGACTTGCAGGAACTCCTGCTGCGGGTGCTTGCGGCCACCTTGCGGGGGCACCGAAGCGACCGTGCCTTCGATCAGCTTGAGCAACGCTTGCTGCACGCCCTCACCCGAGACGTCACGGGTAATTGACGGGTTGTCCGACTTGCGCGAGATTTTGTCGATCTCGTCGATGTAGACAATGCCCATCTGGGCTTTTTCCACGTCGTAGTCGCACTTTTGCAGCAATTTCTGAATGATGTTCTCGACGTCTTCACCCACATAACCGGCTTCGGTCAAGGTGGTGGCATCGGCGATGGTGAACGGTACATTCAACAGACGAGCGAGGGTTTCGGCGAGCAGGGTCTTACCCGAGCCCGTCGGACCGATCAGCAGGATGTTACTCTTGCCGAGTTCGACGTCATCATTCTTCTTGTCGCGTTGATTCAGGCGCTTGTAGTGGTTGTACACCGCTACCGCCAGTACCTTTTTCGCACGCTCCTGACCAATGACGTACTGGTCCAGGATGGTGCTGATTTCTTTCGGCGAAGGCAGTTTATGCGCGCTGCTTTCGGCCTGGGCTTCCTGCACCTCCTCACGGATGATGTCGTTGCACAGGTCGACGCACTCGTCGCAGATAAATACCGAGGGGCCGGCAATCAACTTGCGCACTTCGTGCTGGCTTTTGCCGCAGAAGGAGCAATAGAGCAATTTGCCGTTGTCCTCGCCGTTACGGGTGTCAGTCATTCGATCGATCCAATCCGGTAGGCTTGCAACACAAGATGAAGGCAATTGCGGGCTTTTTCAAGTCCACAGGTAGGCGGAATCACCGCCTACCTGCTCTGGCACCCGGATTCAGGAGGCCAGTTGCCGCTTGTCGTAGACCGAGTCGATCAGGCCATATTCGGCTGCGCGCTCGGCGCTCATGAAATTGTCGCGCTCGGTATCACGCTTGATGGTTTCCAGCTCTTGACCTGTGTGGAAAGCCAGCAGTTCGTTCAAGCGCGACTTGATGGAGAGGATTTCCTTGGCGTGGATCTCGATATCCGTCGCCTGGCCCTGGAAACCGCCTAGTGGCTGGTGAATCATCACCCGCGAGTTCGGCAGGCAGTGACGCTTGCCCTTAGCCCCTGCAGCCAGCAGGAAAGCGCCCATGCTGCAGGCCTGGCCGATGCAGATGGTCGACACGTCCGGTTTGATGAACTGCATGGTGTCGTAGATCGACATGCCAGCGGTCACCGAACCGCCCGGCGAGTTGATGTAGAGATGGATATCCTTGTCCGGGTTTTCCGCTTCAAGGAACAGCATCTGCGCCGCTACCAGGTTGGCCATGTAGTCCTCTACCGGGCCGACCAGGAAGATCACCCGCTCCTTCAGAAGGCGCGAGTAGATGTCATAGGCGCGTTCGCCACGAGCGGATTGCTCGATAACCATCGGGACCAAGCCGCCTGCGGCCTGGATGTCAGAGCTCTGCTGATAATAAGAATTGCGGGACATGTCCTGCACTCACTCCCAAATAGTCATGTCTTGAATACGCACAAGCCAGCTCGAAGGCTGGCTTGTGGTGTTTTCCTGCGAAGAGAAGGAAATCAGTCAGCGGCAGGTGCCTGGGCTGGCTTGACAGCTTCTTCGTAAGAGACCGATTTATCGGTCACAGTCGCTTTCTGCAGAACAGTATCCACAACTTGTTCTTCCAGCACAACCGAACGAACTTCGTTCAGTTGCTGGTCGTTCTTGTAGTACCAAGCCACGACCTGCTCAGGCTCCTGGTAGGCCGAGGCCATTTCCTGGATCATTTCGCGAACGCGGTCTTCGTCTGGCTTGAGTTCGTTCTGCTTGACCACTTCGGCGACGATCAGGCCCAGCACGACGCGGCGCTTGGCTTGCTCTTCGAACAGCTCGGCCGGCAGTTGCTCAGGCTTGATGTTGCCACCGAACTGTTGAACGGCTTGAACGCGCAGGCGGTTCACTTCGTTCTCCAGCAGGGCTTTTGGCACTTCAATCGGGTTGGCAGCCAGCAGGCCGTCCATTACCTGGTTCTTGACCTTGGTCTTGATCGCCTGACGCAGTTCACGCTCCATGTTCTTGCGAACTTCGGTGCGGAAACCTTCCAGCGTGGCTTCCTTGATGCCGAACTGAGCGAAGAACTCTTCAGTCAGCTCAGGCAGCTTTGGCTCGGCAACACTGTTGACGGTTACGGTGAACTCGGCGGCTTTGCCAGCCAGATCCAGGTTCTGGTAGCCCTCAGGGAAGGTCAGGTTCAGAACGCGCTCTTCACCCGCCTTGGCGCCAACCAGGCCTTCTTCGAAGCCCGGAATCATGCGACCGGAACCCAGCACCAGCTGGGTACCCTTGGCCGAACCACCAGCGAACACTTCACCGTCGACCTTGCCGACGAAGTCGATGTTCAGCTGGTCTTCGTTCTGGGCTGCACGGTCGGCGGTTTCAAAACGAACGTTTTGCTTGCGCAGCACTTCCAGCATGTTGTCGAGGTCGGCGTCAGCCACTTCGGCGCTCAGGCGCTCGATGGCGATCGAGTCGAAACCGGCAACGGTGAACTCAGGGAAGACTTCGAAAATGGCGACGTATTCCAGATCCTTGCCTTTTTCGAACGATTTTGGCTCGACGGCAGGGGCGCCAGCCGGGTTCAGCTTCTGCTCGACCACCGCTTCGTAGAAAGAAGCCTGGACCAGGTCGCCGAAGGCTTCCTGACGGGCGGCATCTTCGTAACGCTGACGGATCACGCTCATCGGCACTTTGCCAGGACGGAAGCCCGGGACCTTGGCGCGACGGGCAGTCTGTTGCAGACGCTTGTTGACTTCGGTCTCGACGCGCTCGGCCGGAACGGCGATGGTCATGCGGCGCTCGAGAGCAGAAGTATTTTCAACCGAAACTTGCATGGATATTCCTCGTTGCACAGACGTTAGCCGGCGATACCCGACTCCAGAATCAAGGGCAAACATTCTAGTGGCTCAAAGGCCAGAAGTCACCCCGTTCAAGACGACGGGAAAGAACGCCGGTGCATTTAATTCAAAGCCCCTGGCAAAAACCCTGCCGAAGCTTGCTCAACACACGCAGGCCTTGGCCTGGACGCCACAGCTGCGGCCATGACGATCCAGCCCCTGGACTGCAGAAAATCTTGTCAAAACACTACAAAACCGAGTCCCGGCGTTAGGACTTCTACTCGATACCGTTGAACGCGCAATACTCTTCCCACTCCATTCCCAGCGCCTGGGCAACTTCGCGGTGCACCTCAAGGCGCATGACGGCGAGCTCCTCGGCGGAGTCGGCGATCAGTTGCAAGGTCAGCTCCCAAGGCTCGAGCCCCTGCTCCTGCGCGGCATCCTCGAAGGCCCAGAGGACCTGCTGGGCCTGCTCACGCTCGCTGAGCCCGGCGATTTCCTCACGCATCTGCGGACTGGCGTCGAGATAGCGCTGCAAGGCGACGGCCTGACGTTCTGGTGAAATCATGGTGCTTTTTTCCTTTCTGCGACCGGACGCCCGGTCACTGCTTCAACCAGCTGAAATCTATCAGCTTTTGATCGGTTGTCACCAGGCCGTCAAAAGATGTCAGAATAATCGCCTCCAGTTGTCGGAAATGTACGAAACGAAAGCTGCAAACAATTGTCTAGGCCTCACCAGCCCGATAAGCTAGCGATTCGCCATATTGGTAATACGTTTCATTCCTGTTTGATAGCGTCAACGGAATGACCAGCGCTCATGCAAGGACGTCCCCCGTGCTGAACAAACTGCTCGCCGCCACCTGCCTGGCCCTCTCCTGCTCGACAGTTTCCGCCTCCTTGATAGAGGCGTCCCAGGACCCTGATGCCCTGTATTCAATCGTGAGCATGTCCGGCGACAGCTCCGATCGCACGGTCATCACCCAACGGGTGGGTATCAGCGGCACCAGCTACAGCGCTCGCCAATTTGACTGCACCAAACGCACCGTGCGTTTTCTGGGATCGGGCATTTCGTTGGACGATCTGAAAAGCGCCGTCGCCGACAAGGACGCAACCCCCATTTTCAAAGGCTCATTGGCCAGGGCCATCAGCCAGCAAGCGTGCGACGAAAGCTTGCAACCTGAGGCGACGACCGCCGCAAACAGCGCCATGTCAGCTCAAAGCCAGCCGCTCACCAGCGCGATCAAACAATAACAATTATCATTTGATAATTGTTCTCGATATACTGGCCGCCCGTTCCGCCTCACGCCGGCCAAGCACACGATGGACACCCGCCCCACTGCAACACAGCTCAACACCTGCCTGAGCACGCTGTACAACGACCATCACCGTTGGCTGCACCGATGGCTGCGCAACCGCATCGGCTGCCCGGAGCACGCCGCCGACATCGCCCAAGACACCTTCCTGAGCATTCTCAGTGCCAAGGATCTGTTCAGGATTCGCGAACCGCGCTCGTTCCTGTCGACCGTGGCGCGGCGGCTGATGGCCAATGTCTATCGCAGGCGTTTAGTGGAACAGGCGTATCTGGAAGCACTGGCCAGCCTGCCCGAGGCAGTGGAACCCTCCCCTGAAGTCCGTGTACTGGCACTTGAAGCGCTTACGCTGCTCGATCGCATGCTCGACACGTTGCCGGGCAAGGTCCGGGAAGCCTTCCTGCTGTCGCACCTGCAAGGCCTGAAGATCGCCGAAATCGCCGAACGCCTGCAGGTCAGCACCCGCTCGGTGAAGCTTTACCTGGTGCGGGCTAACCAACACTGTTTTTTTGCCGACCTGTCATGACGCCCTCGCCGTTCAACCCGCGCACTACCCGCGAAGCCGCGCATTGGCTCACCGAAACCATGGAAGGCGCCCTCAGCCCCGAGCAACGGCAAGCGCTGGACCACTGGCGCGCGGCCCATCCGGACAACGAACGCGCCTGGCTGCACATCGAGGCGCTGCGTCGGCGCATGGCCGGGCTCGAACCGCAGGCTGGCTACCAGAGCCTGTCCCAGAGCGGCCTGGGCCACAGTCGCCGGCAAGCACTCAAAACCCTCGCTGTGCTCGGCCTGTTCGGCTGCGCCGGGCAACTGGCCTACCGCAACTTCTGGCAGTCGAACCCAGGCCTGACCTACAGCAATGGCGCCAGTGCGCCGCAGCACATCAACCTGGAAGATGGCAGCCGCCTGACCCTGGATGCTGACAGCGAAATCACCGTGCATTTTGATAGCCAGCAGCGGCTGGTGCAGCTACGCAATGGCCGCTTGCTGCTCAGCAGCGGACACCCGGCAGATGCCGGCCGCCGCCCACTGCGCGTAGCAACCGCGCAAGGCTTGGTGCGAGCCGTGGGCACGCGTTTCAGTGTCGAGCTGCAAGGGCAGGTGACTCAGGTCGAGCTGTTCGAAGGTGCTGTCGAGGTCCAGCCGCAGCAAGCGCCAAGCAGCACCCTGCGCCTGGCCGCCGGGCAACGGGTGCGCTTCACTGCGACGCACATTGAACCGGCAACCGGTAACCAGGCCGAACCGGCCTGGAGCCGGGGCTTGCTGGTAGCCGACAACATGCGCCTGGATGCCTTTGTCGCCCAGCTCAGTCGTTACCGGCCTGGCCTGCTGCGGTGCAGCGATGAGATTGCCGCGCTGCGCGTCTCCGGTGTTTACCCGCTCAAAGACACCGATGCGGTACTCGACGCCCTGCCCCACTCGCTGCCCCTGCAAGTGCAGCGGCGCTCTCGCTACTGGGTAACCCTGGACGCGCGCTGAATGCCTTTCACGCCAGCAGCTCGATACGCACCTGACGCTGCTCGACTGTACTTACATGCACCTGGGCGGCAAACACTTGGGCGATGCGCTGCTCGCTGAGCACCTGGGCCGGCGCACCACTGGCGCATAGCCGCCCCTGCTCCAGCAGCCACAGCCGATCGCAGTAACGCGCCGCCAGGTTGAGGTCGTGGAGCACACACACTACGGCAATGCGCGGCGAGCCGGCGAGCGTGCGCAGCACCCGCATCAGATTCTGTTGCTGACCGATGTCCAGGGCGCTGGTCGGCTCGTCCAGCAACAGCAGGCAGCCCTGGTCATCGTCCCGGGCGTCAGCCAGGGGACTCACGCCCAACTGGTTCATGGCCCGGGCAATGGTCACCCGCTGCAGCTCGCCACCCGACAGGGACAATACCCCACGGCCGAGCAGATGACGGATATCCAGGGCGTCAACAATGCCCGGGCAAGGCTCGCCCGAATGCTGCTGACCCAGGCGAATGAACTCATCGACCCGCCAATCGAAGGCACTGTCCATCTGTTGAGTGACCAGCGCCCGCCTGCGCGCCAGTTGCCCAGGCAAATATGCAGACAGCTCACGGCCCAGCAACTCGATCTTCCCGGAACCTGGCTGCAGGTAACCGGAGATCAGCGAGAGCAGCGTGCTTTTCCCCGCGCCATTGGGACCGATCAGGCCGAGTAACTCGCCGGCCTCGATCTGCTCATTGATGGGCGCCAGGGCAAATGGCTGCTCCAGGCTGACATTGATCAGTTCCAGCATTTCAAAACTCCCGCACCTTTCGGCCCAGCAACAACCAGAGAAAGTAAGGCCCGCCAATGATGCTGGTGACCAGACCAACAGGGATTTCCGCCGGACTGGCAAGGCTGCGCGCCAGGGTATCGGCGATCAGCAGCAGGATCGCACCGCAGAGCATCGAGGCCGGGATCAGCAGGCGGTGGCCGGGACCGAAGTACAGGCGCAAGCAATGCGGCACCAGCAGGCCGATAAAACCGATGATGCCGCTCAAGGCCACGCACAGGCCCACCCCCAGTGATGAGGCCAGCACCACACGATTTTTCAGGCGCTCGCCATCCAGCCCCGCGGCATGTGCTGACACCTCGCCCAGCTGAAACAGGTCCAGATCACCCGCGCAGCGCGCCAGCACCCACAAGGTCAAGGGCAAGACCACACAGGCCACCGTCAAGGTCGACCACTCGGCGCTGCTCAGGCTGCCCATGCCCCACAAGCTCAGTTGGCGTAACTGTTCTTCACTGGCAATGAACGTGAGGACACCGCCAATGGCCCCGGTCAGGGTGTTGATTACCAGGCCCGCCAACAACAAGGTGATGGTCGACTCGCGCCCTTTGTAACCGCGGCCTATGCGAAAAATCACCAGCGTCACCAGCAACGCGCCGATAAAGCCGGCGAAAAACTGTCCATACAGCTCCAGCCCGGCAAAGCGGCCACTGAACAGCACCACCCAGATCGACACCGCCAACCCCGCACCGCTGGCCTGGCCCAGCAGGGTCGGGTCGGCCAGCGGATTGCGAAACAGCCCCTGCATCGCCGTGCCACCCACCGCCAGGGTCGAGCCCACCAGCACCGCCAGCAACAGGCGCGGCAAGCGCACCTCACTCCACACCTGCCACTCCAGTGCGCTCGGCAGGTCGCCAACCAGGATCCGTGGCGACAAGCCAATACTGCCGACCAGCGAACACATCACCAGCAGGCCGCACAGCCCCGCCAGCATCAGTATCAACATCGGCAACCTGACATTATTCCCCGCGGCCTTCATGGAAACAGCGCTCCGGCATCCTGGCGCAATTGCAGCATGGCCTGCACCGTGCGCGGCCCGAGATTGAGCAAGGCCTGGTCATCGACCTGGACCAGCCGCCGATGCTGTCCGGCCGGAGTATGCGCCAGTCCGCCCAGCTTCCACAGGTTGTCTTCCCCGCCCAGTGCCGCCAAGCCGGCCGTACTGACAATGACGAAGTCCGGCGCCAAGGTCACCATGGCTTCCGCCGCCACCTGCTTATAAGCAGTGAAAGTCGCGCAGTTTTCGATGCCCGCCTGCTCCAGTGCCGCCTGGGCTTCGGTGCCGCGCCCCATGATCAGCGGGGTCATGCCCGCATGATTGAAAATGAACAAGGCTTTCGCACCTTTCAATGCTGGCGTCTTGGACAGTTGTCCCGCCAACCGACGCTGTTCGTCGAGCAACGGCTGCGCCTGTGCCTGGCGGTTCATGGCCGCCGCGACCTGCTCGATTTTTGCCGGGATATCGCCGACGACCTTGCCGCGAGCAATACTCACCACCTCCAGCCCCAGGCCGCGCAACTGACGCAGCACCAGGACCGGGCGGGCGGCATCGCTGATCAACAGCCGTTGCGGTTTGAGGGCCAGCACGCCTTCGGCCGAGAGCTGGCGCATGTAGCCCACCGACGGCAGGCTAGCGATGGCTTGCGGGTAGCGACTGGAGTCATCGCGCCCCAACAGGCGCGAAGTGCCATCCAGGCGATCAACAATTTCCGCCAGGTCGTTGCCAATCACCAGGGTGTCGGCGGGTTCGGCCTGTACGCTGGTAAGCGCACACGCCGCCAGCACGCCAAGGATCACACCCCTCATCGGGTCGCCTCCAGCACATCCAGCCATTGGCGCCAGGCCGGCTGCTCCTCCTGCCCTGCCGGACGCCGGGCGAACACCTGGACGATCAGGCGCTGCTCAGCGTCAAAAAACTCAAGGCTGGTAACGCCGCCCACCTGGTTAGGTTTAAAAACGCGCCAGATTTGCGCATCTGCCGCATCGGCAATCCTGAAGCGAGTAGGCGCAGCCTGCTCACTGGCAGGCATGTCGAACCACAACTCTGCGCCCGCCTCGCTCATGCCCGACAGACGCCCGGTGAAGATCTGCACGCTGCCAGCACTGTAAACAAACAGCATCAGCTCCAAGGCACTGGCGGCTAGCTGCCGGAATACCTCGACCGGGCTGGTCTGCGCCAATTGCCGGGCAAATTCAGGGGCCACCAGGACGTTGCCCTCGAAGCGGGTCAGGCCATGGCGCTTGAGCAGGGCAAAGTGCTCATGAACGTTGGCCATCGCCGCCCACTCGTCGACCAGGCCTGGTAGCTGGATCGAGCGTTTGGCGAAGACTTCGCGCGGGATGAACTGCGACGGCCTGACCACACACTGGCTATAAAGCGCTGCCCAGCCCGCCAACGCAGACTCCGGCAGTGACACCAGACGCAGCAACGTCTGAGCGTGTCGGTCGAAGATGTTCAGGCTGTAGACGTTGGCAACGACGTCATGCTGCATGCACATCCAGTACCAGGCGCGCAGATTCAAGCGCAGATCCAGGCCGTCTTCGCCAATAACCAGGCCCGCTTCGCTGATGTCGTCAGACTGCGGGTAGCGTCCGATCTGCTCAATCCAGGCATGGCTAGCCGGGGTCGCGGTGCGCACAGGGCCGAGGGCATGCAATTGCGCGGCGACGTTCACCGCTGGTAGATCAAGACACAAACAATCGGTACCAAAACGCTCATTGAGTTCGACAGCAGAAAATTGAGTCACGGTAAATTCCTTGTAGAGAAGAGGTTCAATGGGCGGGCTGATCACAACCGCCTGCGCCGGCCACCAGGGCCACGCCATCGGCATCCTGAGCCGGAAGCAGCCAGACGTAATCGGCGTCACGCGCCGTCAGGCCATGACCTTGCTCGCCGATCACCAGCACCTTGAGCCCCGGATCATGTGCGCCTTGTGCCAGGTACTGCGGGGCGCCTAGGCTTTTCAGTGTGTGCAGGACCCCAGCGAACAACAAGCCGGGGGCCTTGGCGTCATCGAGCACCTGCGCCATGCGCAGGTCACGGGCGTGCTGGATTGCCAGCATGGCGCTCATGCGCGCGGAGTCGATCTGCCCACAATGCATGTCGCTGATGTGCTGACGCTGGCGAGCGGCAATGGCCGGCGACGGGAACAGTCGGTCGGGGTTGTCTACAGGCGCCGCCATCATGCGCTTGCGCTCGGCGGCCGACAGGTTTCCGGCCAGCAGCGCTGCCTGCGCTGGCATCAGTGCCTGCATCAGGGTGCCGTACTGCTCCCAGCTCCAGCGCGGGTCCCAATGGATGATCTGCTGCAGGCGCTGGCTGCGCACCTGGTTGCCCTGGCCCAGCCAGGCCTGGACGTCAGTGACCGGGCGTTGCTGGTCGCTGTCGAGCATCTCCAGCACCACCGCGCCCTGGGGGCGGCGCTTGGCCAACTGGCTGGCCAGCCATTGTTCAATCAGGTGATGGGCAACGTTGTCATGTAACTCGCCGACCATCACCGTGCGCGCAGGCGCTAATTCATCAAGCAATTGGTCCGGCGAAATCTGCCTGCCAGAGCCCAATTCGATGATCGCGCCCCATTGGGGAATGTGCGCCTCGACCCGAGTGTAGGCACTGTCGGCCACCGGCGTATTAACGCTGGTGCAGCCGACGAGCAGGGCCAGCCCCAGGCCCACAAAGGAAGACTTGAACATAGCGAGCCTCATCAGTATTCGAGGGTGAAGCCGAACGAGGTCGTACGACCACGGCCATTGCCCTGGTCCATCACCGCCGACATCAGGTAGTCCACCGAGGCACTGTTGTTGTAGACCTTGTTGCCAACGTTCTCGACGTTGAAGAACAGGCTCAGGTTGTCCTGCACCTGGTAGCTGCCATACAGGTCCCAGATCACCCCGGTGGAATTGGATTTTTTCGTCTCGTACCAGTCCCAGCTGGTTTCCGACGGCCCTGCGTATTCGCCACGAGCGCCCAGCACCAGGCGCTCGTCGAGCCAGCGGGTACCCAGATCCAGGGTCCAGAAGCGGTCCGGCTGGCTATTGATATCTTCCAGCTCGATGCCGGAGGTGGTCGGTGACTGGGTAGTGGCCTTGGTCCACGACAGGTTGGCGTAGAAGAAGCCGACGTCGTAGCGACCTTCGAGCTCATAGCCACTCATGCGCACTTCTTCCGGCCAATTGACCCAGTTCATCTTCGCCGACTCTTCGCCGTCGTCATCGACAATGTCGAATGATTGCGGGGTGATGTAGCCATCGATTTTGCTGATGAAGCGGTTGATCTTCAGTTGCCCGTAATCATCATTGCTGAACAACCCGCTGCGGGTGAAATTGACCCCGAATTCGTAGTTGGTCGAGCGCTCCTGACGCAGGAACGGGTTGGCGCCGACGCCGTCGGCGTCGCTGGCATCGGCCTCAAGCGGCACCTTTTCGAAAAACATTTCCTGCACCCGTGGCGCCCGCGAGGTACGCGACCAACTGGTGTAGAGCTGCATCCAGTCATAGGGCTTCACGGCAAAGCCGACCCGTGGATTGAAGCTGTGCTCACGACGGGTAATGTCTACGTCGCCGCCGTCGATGCCGCGGCACTGGCCGATGATCGAGCATTTGGGCACATGGCCGCTGACCTTGTAGCCGTCGTAGTGGCCGGCCAGGGTCAGGGCATAGATGTCGTAGTTGAACTCCAGGGTGCTGAACAGGCTGTGGGTGGTCTGCTTGCCTTCGGGGTTGGCGCCACGTTTTTCCGGGGTCTGGGCAACAAAATCGTCGGTGTAGTAGCGCGCACCATTGCTCCAGCTTGCTTCCACCGGCCCGAGGCTGAAACGACTGACGTTGGTCAGGTCAAGACCGTGGGCATCGTCGCGGGTCTTGCGGCCAATGTAGTGGGACTCTTCTACCGGCGGATACTCAAGTTCGGTCTTGTTCTGGTAGGCATTGACCGTCAGGTTTACCCATTCGCTGTAGGGCGTGTAGGCGTACTTGGCCCGATAGGTCTCGTTGTCCAGCTGCCAGGGGTAATTGTGATAGAACTCGTTGCGATACTTCACCCCGCTCAGGTCCAGGCGGTGCATGTCGTTCGGCTGCAGGCGCAGCTTCAGCAAACCGGAGCGCGGGTTCTGCTTGGTGGTGTCGTATTCGTTGGACTGACCATTGGTGGTCTTGTATTCGCCAGTCTGGGTGCTGCTGACGGCAGCGACCAGGCCGTAAACACCCTCGACATCTTCCGGCCGGGTGCGGGCACCGGCGGCAAACATGCGGGTGTTGCCGTAGCCATTGTTACCGGTGCGATAGGTCGTACGCAGGCCTACGCGATGGTCTGGCTTGACGATGTCATCGATATCGAAGGTACGGAAATTCGCCGAACCGCCCAGAGTGTTGGCACCTTCAGCGCCGTCCACCGAACCGCGCTGCACATCGACGCCAGCCAGCAGGTTGGCATCGACAAAAGCCATTGGCCCGCCCGAACCGTGGCCAGCATTGTTGCGAAAGGTCTGGGTGACGCCATCGATCATGGTGTTGACCCGACCCAACCCGGCCAGGCCGCGAATGTTCACCGATACCCCCGGCTGGCTACGCGAATGCAGGGTGTAGGTACCAGGGATCGAACGCACCACACTGTTGAGATCCTGACGTTCAGGATGCACTTCACGGCTACTCTGAATCGCCCCAGGCCGCTCGGCCAGGGCACCGACCATGGTCGGTCCGACTTCCAGGGCACTGTCGCTTCGCTCGTTCACCCGCAGCACCAAGGTGTGATCCTTAAGCTGCTCAACCCACAGGCCAGTGCCCATCAACAACAGGTCGAAGGCTTCCTTGAGTGTGTATTCGCCCTCAAGCCCCTGGGTGCTGCGATGCTCGCTAAGCTGCGGATCGAAGGTGAGGATCACCCCACTGGCCGCAGCCAGTTGGTTCAAGGCAGGCGCCAGCGGCCCAGCCGCAATGACATAGTGCTTGCGCAGCGACGCCTGCTGGGTGGTTGCCTTTTCAGCGGCAGATACCAGCGACGCGCCGCTACCTGCACCCACCAATGCCAGTGCCGTCAGCGCACTGCACGCAATTTTCCATGCACCGCCTTTATTGTTGTGCTGCAACCGCTGAACGGCGGCCGGCTGTGTGCTTTTCACGAGGCGCTCCCTTGCAGATTGAAATGATCTTGTAAGAGAGGTCACGCGAGGAATGGAAAAAGGGAAATGAAAATCAGTTTTATTTAAAACTAATTTCTATTTGCAGAACCGAAGGGTGAACTCGAACTGCAAAAACGACAAAAGCCGCACAAGGCGGCTTTCTCGAGGCTTTCTCGCGCTTCAGCGCAAAAAACAAAGGCGCCGGATTTTCATCGGGCGCCTTTGGGAATATGGGGTGGACGATGGGAATCGAACCCACGACAACAGGAATCACAATCCTGGGCTCTACCAACTGAGCTACGCCCACCATATTGCATTTACCGCAAAACTGCATATGGGGTGGACGATGGGAATCGAACCCACGACAACAGGAATCACAATCCTGGGCTCTACCAACTGAGCTACGCCCACCATATTGCAGTTACCGCTTTACTTGTGCCAAAGCTGCCGATTGGCGCACCCGGCAGGACTCGAACCTGCGACCATCCGCTTAGAAGGCGGATGCTCTATCCAGCTGAGCTACGGGCGCATATTTAATCTGCTTTCTGTGACGATTACAAATTAACGTTTAGCCGTACCGAACAAGCTTAAAATTCGCTCGCTCTGCCTGACCTTGCTAACCAGTGCTAGGCTCTGCCCGACAAGTGCGACGAATCTTATAGACGAGCGGAAAACCCGTCAACTATTTTATAAAAAAAATTCATTTTATTTAAGGGCTTAGGGCAATTGCCGGACCAAGCGCCTTTGCCCTCGGGCCCCTTCATGCGAGAATGCGCGCTCTTTTTATTCCTTCTCGATGGTTAATCACGCGTCATGACTGCACACCTTATCGACGGCAAGGCGATCGCCGCCAGCCTGCGCCAGCAGATCGCCCAACGTGTCGTGGAGCGTCGCCAGCAAGGCCTGCGTACGCCTGGCCTGGCGGTGATCCTGGTCGGCACCGACCCCGCGTCTCAAGTCTATGTCTCGCACAAGCGCAAGGATTGCGAAGAGGTCGGCTTCATCTCCCAGGCCTTCGACCTGCCCAGCGATACCACGCAGCAAGCCCTGACCGACCTGATCGATCGCCTCAACGATGCCCCTGACATCGACGGTATCCTCCTGCAGCTGCCACTGCCGGCGCACCTGGACGCCTCGCTGCTGCTCGAGCGCATTCGCCCGGACAAGGACGTCGATGGTTTCCATCCGTATAACGTCGGCCGCCTGGCCCAGCGTATTCCGCTGCTGCGCCCGTGCACGCCAAAAGGCATCATGACCCTGCTCGAAAGCACCGGTCAGGACCTGTACGGCATGAACGCGGTGGTTGTCGGCGCGTCCAACATCGTTGGCCGGCCAATGGCCATGGAACTACTGCTGGCCGGTTGCACCGTGACCGTCACCCACCGCTTCACCAAGGACCTGGCCGGCCACGTCGGCCGCGCCGACCTGGTGGTGGTTGCCGCTGGCAAGCCAGGCTTGGTCAAGGGTGAATGGATCAAGGAAGGCGCAATCGTCATCGACGTCGGCATCAACCGCCAGGAAGATGGCAAGCTGGTCGGCGACGTGGTCTACGAGACCGCCCTGCCCCGCGCTGGCTGGATCACCCCGGTGCCGGGTGGTGTCGGGCCGATGACCCGGGCCTGCCTGCTGGAGAACACATTGTATGCGGCTGAAGAACTGCATAAGTAAGTGTTGATGGCGAAATAAGAAACGGCACCTGTGAGGGTGCCGTTTTTTTGTGCCTGGTGTTTGGACCTGCGGGAGCTGGCCTTGCCAGCGATGGGCTGCAAAGCAGCCCCAGGTTACTTACGTGCAGCCTCCCAGGATTTGAGCAGCTCGCTGTAGCTGACGGTCTCGCCCTTGGGCTTCTCGTTGGCCAGCTTGGGCTTCGGTGCCCCCGGCTGGTCGAACCAGTACTGGGCATCGCGCTCCGGATTGAGCTTGGGCGCACAGGTCGCCTGGGCCTTGGAGCGCTCCAGGCGTTCGAGGATCTTGTCCTGGTCACGGGCCAGCCCGTCCAGAGCTTCTTGCGGGGTCTTCTCGCCACTGGCCGCTTCAGCGATATGGCTCCACCACAACTGCGCCAGGCGTGGGTAGTCGGGCACGTTGGTGCCGGTCGGGGTCCATTGCACCCGCGCCGGGCTGCGGTAGAACTCCACCAACCCTCCGAGCTTGGGCGCAAGGTCGGTCATGGCCTGGGAGTTGATGTCCGATTCGCGGATCGGCGTCAGCCCGACAATGGTCTTTTTCAGCGAGACAGTCTTGGAGGTGACGAATTGGGCGTACAGCCAGGCAGCCAAGCGCTGTTTCTCCGGAGTCGACTTGAGGAAGGTCCAGGAGCCGGCGTCCTGATAACCCAGCTTCATGCCCTCTTCCCAGTAAGGCCCCTTGGGAGACGGCGCCATGCGCCACTTCGGTGTGCCGTCGGCATTCACTACCGGTAGGCCAGGCTTGGTCATGTCGGCGGTAAAGGCGGTGTACCAGAAGATCTGCTGGGCAATGTTGCCCTGAGCCGGCACCGGCCCCGACTCGGAGAAGGTCATGCCCTGGGCCTCGGGTGGCGCGTAGGTACGCATCCAGTCGACATATTTTTGCGTGGCATACACCGCTGCCGGGCCGTTGGTGTCGCCGCCGCGGGTTACGCTGGAGCCGACCGGGTGGCAGTCTTCGACGCGAATGCCCCACTCATCCACCGGCAAGCCGTTGGGCAGGCCCTTGTCGCCGCCACCGGCCATGGAGAACCAGGCGTCGGTGAAGCGCCAGCCCAGCGACGGGTCTTTCTTGCCATAGTCCATGTGCCCGTAGACACGCTTGCCATCGATCTGCTTGACGTCCTCGCTGAAGAACTTGGCGATGTCTTCATAGGCCGACCAGTTCACCGGCACACCCAGTTCATAGCCGTACTTCTCCTTGAATTTGGCCTTCAGCTCAGGGCGATCGAACCAGTCGGCGCGAAACCAGTAGAGGTTGGCGAACTGCTGGTCGGGCAATTGATAGATCTTGCCATCCGGTGCGGTGGTAAAAGAGATGCCGATAAAGTCCTTGAGGTCCAGGGTTGGCGAGGTGAAATCCTTGCCTTCGTTGGCCATCAGGTCAGTGATGGATTCGGTCTTGCCATAGCGAAAATGCGTACCGATCAGGTCGGAGTCATTGACCCAGCCGTCATAGATATTCTTGTCCGACTGCATCTGCGTCTGCAGTTTTTCCACCACATCGCCTTCCTGCAGCAGGTCGTGGGTCAGCTTGATCCCGGTGATCTCGCTGAAGGCCTTGGCCAGCACCTTGGATTCGTACTCATGGGTGGCGATGGTTTCCGACACCACGTTGATCTTCATCCCGCGAAACGGCTCGGACGCCTTGATGAACCATTTCAACTCGTCGAGCTGCTGCTCGGGGGTCAGGGTCGAAGGCTTGAACTCGCTACCGATCCACTTCTTGGCGGCATCTTCGTAGGCATCGGCCCAGGCGCTGGCGTGAAAGCTGCCAAGCACTAGCAGGGCTGCCAGGGTCAAATGTCGCCGGTTCTTGTTGTTGTCGAACATTGCGATCTCCCGATTGAGTATTTTCACGCAGCAGTGCCGATTGCCTTCGGCTAACCCCAGCGCATCACCACCAACAGCCAGGCCAGAGACAGCAGCGAGGCTACCCACAGGTTCCAGTCGCTGAGCCCGATTACCAGCAGGTGCAGGTAAGCGCTGACCAGCAAGCCAATGAACAACCGGTCGCCACGGGTGGTGGCAATCGGCAGAAAGCCGCGTCGCTCGACGCATGGCCGACGCAGCTCATACAGCGTCATGCCCAGCAGCAACAGGCCGATCGAGGCGAAGAAAATCGCCGTCGGCAGGGTCCAGGCCATCCAGTCCATCGCGCGCTCCTCAGACCCGGCCCAGGGCGAAGCCCTTGGCCACATGGTTACGGACAAACCAGATCACCAGCAGGCCCGGCAAAATGGTCAGTACCCCGGCCGCGGCCAGCACGCCCCAGTCAATCCCCGAGGCCGACACCGTGCGGGTCATCACTGCGGCAATCGGCTTGGCGTTCACCGACGTCAGGGTGCGGGCCAGCAGCAGCTCGACCCAGGAAAACATGAAGCAGAAAAACGCCGTGACACCGATGCCGGAGCCAATCAGCGGCATAAAGATCTTCACGAAGAAACGCGGGAAGCTATAGCCGTCGATGTAGGCGGTTTCGTCGATTTCCTTGGGCACTCCGGACATGAATCCTTCGAGAATCCACACCGCCAGCGGCACGTTGAACAGGCAGTGGGCCAGGGCCACGGCGATATGCGTGTCGAACAGGCCGATCGACGAGTACAGCTGAAAGAACGGCAACAGGAACACTGCTGGCGGCGCCATGCGGTTGGTCAGCAGCCAGAAGAACAGATGCTTGTCACCGAGAAAGCGATAGCGCGAAAACGCATAGGCCGCCGGCAAGGCCACGCTCAGGGAAATCACCGTGTTCAGGCACACGTAGTACAGCGAGTTGATGTAGCCGCTGTACCAACTGGGGTCAGTGAAGATCACCCGGTAGTTATCGAAGGTGAAATTCTGCGGCCACAGGGTCAGGCCGCCGAGGATCTCGGTGTTGCTCTTGAACGACATGTTCAGCAGCCAGTAGATCGGCACCAGCAGGAACAGGATGTACAGCAACAGCGCCAGTGTCTTGCGCGCGCCCATGGCAGCCTCCTACTGTTTGTCGGCATGGGTCATGGCGGTATAGAACAGCCATGACACCAGCAGAATGATCAGGAAGTACACCAGCGAAAATGCCGCCGCAGGCCCCAGGTCGAACTGCCCGACCGCCATCTGCGTCAGGGTCTGGCTGAGGAAGGTGGTGGCGTTGCCCGGCCCGCCACCGGTGAGCACGAACGGCTCGGTGTAGATCATGAAGCTGTCCATGAAGCGCAGCATCACCGCGATCAACAGCACGCTCTTCATCTTCGGCAACTGGATATGGCGGAACACCGCCCAGGCCGAAGCACGATCGATGCGCGCCGCCTGGTAGTAAACATCGGGAATCGCGCGCAGGCCGGAGTAGCACAGCAGCGCCACCAGCGAGGTCCAGTGCCAGACGTCCATCACCAGCACCGTGACCCAGGCATCCATGGTGTTGGCGGCATAGTTGTAGTTGATCCCCAACTGGTTGAGCGAAGCCCCGAGCAGGCCGATATCGGCACGGCCGAATATCTGCCAGATGGTGCCGACCACGTTCCAGGGGATCAGCAACGGAATGGCCATGACGATCAGGCACAAGGACGACCAGCGGCCCTTGGTCGGCATAGTCAGGGCGATGGCGATCCCCAGGGGGATTTCGATCAGCAGCACGCAGGCCGAATAGATGAACTGGCGCAGCAGCGAGTCGTGCAGGCGCGGGTCCAGCAGCACCTGGCGGTACCAGTCGGCGCCGACAAAATAGCGGCTGGACTGGTCGAAAATGTCCTGCACCGAGTAGTTGACCACGGTCATCATCGGCACCACGGCGCTGAAGGCCACCAGCAGGAACACCGGCAGCACCAGCCACCAGGCTTTGTTGTTGGGCACCTTGTTCATGACCGGGCCTCCAGCAGCACGTCGTCGGCATAGAGCATCAACCACTGCGCCGGGAAGCTGATCCAGGCCTGGCCTTCGGGCAGCGTCCGGTCCTCACCCAGGCGCACCTTGAGCGGCACGCCTTGCAGGTCGAGGCTGAGAATCTTGTAGGTCCCCAGGTCTTCGACATCCACCACCCTGGCGCTGAAACCTTCATCGAAGGGCGCATCCCAGACCTGGACGAATTCCGGGCGGATGCCCACCTGCAAGTGCGTGGGGCTGCAAGCCGCAAGGCGCTCTTGCAGATCCAACGGCAACGGCAGGTGGATAGCGGCAAAGCCGACCCCGCCGGGCTGCACCTGCACCGGAATCAGGTTCATCCCGGGGCTGCCGATGAAGTAACCGACAAAGGTGTGCCGCGGGCGCTCGAACAACTCGCGGGGAGTGCCGAACTGGACGATCTGCCCGCCGTACATCACTGCGATCTTGTCCGCGAAGGTCGACGCTTCGAGCTGATCGTGGGTGACGTAGATCATGGTGATGTTGAACTGCTCATGGATCTGCTTGAGCTTGCGCCGCAGCTTCCATTTCAGGTGCGGGTCGATCACCGTCAGTGGCTCGTCGAAGAGGATCGCCGAGACGTCGTCGCGCACCAGGCCGCGACCCATGGACACCTTCTGCTTTTCATCGGCGCTGAGATTGCGGGCTTTCTTTTTCAGCAGGTTGCCCAGCTCCAGCACCTCGGCGATTTCCTTCACCTTGCTGGCGATGCGCGCTTCATCCAGGCCCTGGTTGCGCAACGGAAAGGCCAGGTTGTCGAACACCGTCATGGTGTCGTAGACCACCGGAAACTGGAACACCTGGGCGATATTGCGCGCCTGTGGCGACAGTTCGTTGACCACCTTGCCATCGAACAAAACCTGGCCGTGAGACGGGCTGAGCAGCCCGGAAATGATGTTGAGCAAGGTGGATTTGCCGCAACCCGACGGCCCGAGCAAGGCATAGGCACCGCCCTGCTCCCAGACATGCTCCAGCTCGCGCAATGCATAGTCGTCCGCCCCCTGCGGATCGCGGCTATAGCTATGGGCCAGTTGCTGCAGACGAATCTCGGCCATCAGGCGCCCCTCGCTTCACGCAGGCCCGGCGCCTGCACCAGTTGCCCGGCCGGGTCAAAGACAAACAGCTTGTGGGTTGGGATGAACACCCGGATCGGCGCATCGACGTGGTACTCGTGCACCCCCGGCAGGTGCAGGACCAGACGAAAGTGCTCGTTGCGCACATGCAGAAAGGTTTCCGAACCGCTGATTTCCGCCAGTTCCACCAACACCGCCAATTCCAGGTCATCGTCGTTGGACGGCACCAGGGCGATATGGCTTGGGCGCACTCCGAAGCGATAGTCGCCATCGCCGATACGCTGCAGGTCAGCGTTCATGGCGAAATGCACGGCACCGGCAAAGCTCACTTCATTGCCACTGATACGCCCGGGCATCAGGTTGATCGGTGGCTCGGAAAACAGTTCAGCGGCCAGCACCGTGCGCGGCTGGTGATAGACCCGGGCGGTGGGCCCACTCTGCACGATGCGCCCTTCATGAAGGATCGTGGTAGTACCGCCCAGAGCCAGGGCTTCATTGGCTTCGGTGGTGGCATACACAGCGATGCAATGGCGGGCGGCGAACAGCTCACGCATTTCCTGGCGCAGCTCTTCGCGCAGCTTGTAGTCGAGATTCACCAGCGGTTCGTCGAACAGGATCAGCTCGGCATCCTTGACCAGCGCCCGGGCCATGGCCGTACGTTGCTGCTGGCCGCCCGACAGTTCCAGCGGCAAGCGTTGCAGGTACGGCTCGATGCGCAGCATCTGCGCGGTCTGCTGGACCTTCTCACGGATCAGCTCCTCGGCCATGCGTGCCTGGCGCAAGGGCGAGGCAATGTTCTCGAACACGCTCAGCGTCGGGTAGTTGATGAACTGCTGGTAAACCATCGATACGTTGCGCTGGCGCACCGGTCGACCGGTGACATCCTCGCCATTCATCAACACCCGGCCACGGTCCGGACGATCCAGCCCAGCCATCAGGCGCATGAGGCTGGTTTTGCCGGCCAGGGTGCGGCCAAGCAGGACATTGAACGAGCCAGGTTCGAAACTCAGGCAGGCATCGTCAATGCACACCTGGTTATCCACGGTTCGGCTGACATGTTCGAGGGTGAGCGACATGGCGCGGCCTTCTTGTTGTTATCGGACAGGCGCCTGCACCAGAGCGAGATTCGTGCCAGCGCACACCAAGCCGTTCTCGCTAAACAACTTTCAGAAACCAGGCAGTTCAGAGCTGTTCACGGTTGAACAGCAATGAACAGCTTCTGGATTGACAATGAACAGGACTGAACAACACTGGACCACACAAAAACAACAACGCTGCCACCGGCAGAGGGCGGGCCCATGGCTGCATCCAGCACCAGCCACGCGCAACTCATCCAGGCCTCCTGGGCGCGCTGTCGCGACTATGGCCTGGAGCACCAATCGTTGCCGCAATTCGGTGAAGCGTCCTGCGCTGACATCCGCGAACTGCTCGAACGCCAGCAAACGCTGTTGAGCACCACCCGTGACGAGGTGATGCCGCAGTACGCGCACCTGCTTGGTAACTCCAGCTACCTGATCATGCTCAGCGACCACCAGGGTCAGTTGCTCGAGGCCTGGGGTACCCGCCGCTTCATCGACCCGCACCAGCGTCACGGTTTCAATGCCGGCGCCTGCTGGCTGGAGCAAGGGGTGGGCACCAACGCCATCGGCACCGCCCTGGCTAGCGGCGAAGCCGTGCATGTCAGCCAGGATGAGCACTTTCTCAAGCTCAACCGTTTCATGGCCAGCGCCGCCGCACCGTTGTTCGACGCCGAGCGCCAACTGATCGGCGTACTTGATGTCTCCAGCGACAGCTACCTGCCTGCGGCGCAAACCCAGGGCCTGGTGCGGATGATGAGCCAGAGCCTGGAAAACCGCCTGATCCTTGCGCGATTTTCCGGGGATTACCAGCAACTGAGCTTCAATACCGGCGCCAACAGCCTCGACAGTCAATGGGCCGGGCTGTTGGTGTTCGATGATCAGGGCCGGGTCCTGGCAGCCAATCGCCGGGCCGACAGTTTGCTTGGGCAAAATCCGTTGCAGTGCACCCTGGAGCAGTTGTTCAGAACGCCATTGGCGCAGCTGTTGGCTCACCGCAGCGAGCAGCCGTTTGCCCTGAAGGTGACCGGTCGCAACCGCTTTCACTGCTTGCTGCATGCGCCGGCCCTCCCCCCAAAGGCCGCAGCGTTCAGCCGAGCCCAACCAGGTTGCGACCCGCGTATCACCAAGGCCCTGGCCCAAGCCGCCGTACTGCTGGAAAAAGACATCCCGCTGTTGATCGAAGGTGAAACCGGGACCGGCAAGGAAGTCTTCGTCAATGCCCTGCACTGTGCCAGCAGCCGTGCCAAGCAACCGCTGATCGCCGTGAACTGCGCGGCGATCCCCGCGGAGCTGGTGGAGTCCGAGCTGTTCGGCTATGAAAAAGGCGCGTTCACCGGCGCCCATCACAAGGGCAACCTCGGCCTGATCCGCAAGGCCGACCAGGGCATTGTGTTCCTCGATGAGATCGGTGACATGCCTCTGCCGACCCAGGCCCGCCTGCTGCGCTTTCTGCAGACCCGCAGTATCCAGCCCCTGGGCAGCGGCGAAGCGACCCGGGTGGATATCCGCGTGGTCTCGGCGACCAATCAGAACCTCGCCGAACAGGTGCGCCTGGGCCACTTTCGCCAGGACCTGTATTACCGCATTGCAGGTCTGAGCCTGGTGCTGCCGCCGTTGCGTGAACGTAGCGACCGCCTGGCCCTAATCGAACAGATACACCAGCAGTACCGCGACCCCGGGGTACCAACCCAGATTCCCGGCAAAGTGTTGGAACTGCTACTACAGCACCCCTGGCCGGGCAACCTGCGCCAACTGGCCAGCGTGCTCCAGGTAGCGTTGGCCTTGGCGGGCAAGCACGCGATTGCCGTGGAACACCTGCCAGACAGTTTCTTTACCGATCTGCCCGCCGCAAGGCCCCAGGCGCCGGTATTGACAC
This sequence comes from Pseudomonas rubra, assembly GCF_028656935.1. Taxonomy (GTDB): domain Bacteria; phylum Pseudomonadota; class Gammaproteobacteria; order Pseudomonadales; family Pseudomonadaceae; genus Aquipseudomonas; species Aquipseudomonas rubra. Next base: position 68,181 of record NZ_JAMDGZ010000014.1, on the reverse strand, counting down.
AACGCCCCCAGGCTGACGACCTTGGCCAGCGCCTGCATGCCCTTAACGGCAATATCTCGGCCCTGGCCCGGGACCTGGGCATCAGCCGCACCACACTGTATAAGCGCCTGCATGCCCAGGGCCATACCTGTGCAGTTGACGAACGCCTGGGCTGATGGTCAGATGCCTGCCAGTTTCAGGTGCCTGCCGCCGCCGTGCGTCAGGTGAAACGGGAAGCCGGTGCGTCGTTATCGACCAGTCCGGCGCTGCCCCCGCAACGGTAAGCGAGTGAAGCATTCAACACACCACTGTGCCCACCGGCATGGGAAGGTGAATGTCTTTACGCCTCGCAAGCCCGGAGACCGGCCTGAAGCCCCACGACTGCAAGCAGTCATTCAGGCAAACCTGCGGAGGGCGGGCACGAGCCGGCTCTCTGGCGCGTGTTGGCCGGGGACCCTGCTGTGCGCTTCGCGAATTTTTCGAGAAGTCCATGACAGCAACACCCCCGAAACGTCGCCGCGGCCGCCTCGCCGAAGAGCAGATCCAGAGCAAGCCCGAGTGGTCGCAGATCCCCGCGCATAGCCGTCACGTCATGCTCTGCACCGGCCCGCGCTGTGTACAACGCGGTGCCCTGCCCTTGTGGAAAATCCTGCGTCGCGAGCTGCTGGTGGCCAACCGTATCGAAACCACCGACGGCGTGCTGCTGACCCGCAGCCATTGCCAGTTCCCCTGCAACCTCGGCCCGGTACTGACGGTGTACCCGGACCGCTGCTGGTACCGGGTGGCCAACGCCGAAGAGGCGCAACGCCTGGTGCGCGTGCACCTGATCGAGGGCCAGCCGGTGCCTGAACTGCTGCTCAATGGCCAGTTGTCATGAGGTGGCTCGGCGCCAGCTTGCTGGTGGCACTGAGCAGCAGCGCCATGGCTCTGGACTATCAAAACTGCGGGCAGACCTGGCACATGGCAGCGGAGCGTCCACAGCGCATCCTGGCCCTCAATCAGCACGCCGCTGACCTGCTGCTGGCCCTTGAAGCCGGCCCAGCACTTGCCGCTGTCAGCTACATCGATGACGACCCGCAAGCACTGGTCAGCGGTCGCTATCGCGGCGTGCCGCTGCTGTCACGCCGCTACCCGGCGACCGAGGTGGTCTATGCCCAGGGTTATGACCTGCTGATCGGCGGTTTTGCCAGTGCCTTTCGCGACAGCGACGGCGTAGCCCCGCGCACAACCCTGAAGGCCAACGGTATCGACACCTACCTGCTGGAGAACGCCTGCGCGCCCACAGCAGAAAACGGCTTTGCCGCCGTGGAGCAAGACCTGCACACCCTCGGCCGCCTGCTGCAGCGCGAAGCACAAGCCAGCCAGTTGATCGCCCGCCAGCGTCAGGACCTGGCGGCAGCACGCGCCATCGCCGGGCAAGGCGAGCCCCTTTCGGTGTTCTACCTCGACAGCGAGGTCAACGGCCTGCAAAGCGAAGGCAAGCGTGGCTTCATTACCCAACTGATCGGAGCTGCGGGCGGACGTAACCTGTATGCCGAGGTCGAGCAGAACCGGGTCACGGTCGATGCCGAAAGCCTGCTGCGCGCCGACCCCGACGTGATCATTCTTGCCGATGCCGTGTGGTCGCCCGCCGCCAGCAAGCGCGCCTTCCTGCGCAAGCACCCGGCACTCTCGCACCTGCGAGCAGTGCGCAACAATCGCCTGATCGACCTGCCCTTCACCCACCTCCTGCCCGGCGAACACAGTGCCAGTACCGCCTTGGGCCTGGCGCGACAGCTGCACACCTTCAAGCAAGACCTGCAGTGAGTCATAACAGCAGATTCCGCTGTCAAACCCACTATTTCAGCTTTACCGGCTGAGCGCCCAACGCGCTTCAGCCGGGATTTATCCTTGATCACATCGACAATAAGCACACAGCCCACCCCGGATGCGTGCCTTGATGCAAACAACAAATACAGTCTTGATGATCCGCCCGGCGCGGTTCGCCTTCAACCCGGACACTGCCCTCAACAACCGCTTCCAGCAAGCCCTGCTTGACCCGGAGCAGGCACAGCATAAAGCGCTGGAAGAGTTCGATGGGTATGTCGACACCCTGCGCCAGCACGGTGTCGACGTCCTTGTAGTACAAGACACCCCGGCGCCGCACACGCCCGATTCGATCTTCCCCAACAACTGGTGGAGCAGCCACGCCGACGGCAGCCTGGTGCTCTACCCGATGGAAGGCCAGAACCGTCGCCTGGAGCGCAGCAAGGGCGTACTCAAAGTCCTCGAAGAGCGCTTTGCCGTCCGTCAGACCATCGATCTGAGCCCGCTGGAACAGCAGAGTATGTATCTGGAAGGGACCGGCAGCATGGTCCTGGACCGCGAGCACCGGATCAGCTACGCCTGCCATTCCGGGCGCACCCACACCCAGGCCCTGCGCCTGTTCGCCGAACAGCTCGACTATCGCCTGTGCCTGTTCCACGCCGTCGACCGCCAGCAGGCGCCGATCTATCACAGCAACGTGATGATGAGCGTCGGCCGCGGGCTCTCGCTGGTCTGCCTGCAAGCCCTGCCCGAGACCGACGAACGTCGCGCCCTGGAGCATTCGCTGCGCGACACCGGTAAGGACATCTTGGCCCTTGACTTCGACCAGCTCGAAGGCTTCGCCGGCAACATGCTCGAAGTCCACGACAAGCAAGGCCAGCCGCTGCTGGTGATGTCGCGCAGCGCCTGGCGCTCGCTCAGCCCTGAACAACGCCGCCAGGTGGAGGGGCACAGCCACCCGGTGGTGGTGAACATCGACCATATCGAGCGCATCGGCGGTGGCAGCGCACGCTGCATGCTTGCCGAAGTGCACCTGCCCATCCGTCACTGATTACAACAAAGGAGTTCATCATGACCCGCTATATCGACGTCACCGACCTCAGCCGCCTGGTGCTGCACAAAGGCCTGAGCACCTGCATCAGCGAGATGGCCGAGTACATCCGTGAGGACTACTTGCGCTGGCACGACTTCGAGAAATGCGCACGCCTGGCCAACCACTCGCCTGATGGCGTGATCGAGCTGATGCCGGTCTCCGACGCCAACCTGTATGCCTTTAAGTATGTTAACGGCCATCCGAAGAATACCCAGCGCAACATGCTCACAGTGATGGCCTTCGGCGCCCTGGGCGACGTCGATACCGGCGCGCCGGTGCTGCTCAGCGAGATGACCCTGACCACCGCCATCCGCACCGCCGCCACCTCGGCCCTGGCCGCCCGCTACCTGGCGCGCAAGGACAGCCGCAGCATGGCGTTGATCGGCAACGGCTCGCAAAGCGAGTTCCAGGCCCTGGCCTTCCATGCCCTGCTGGGCATCGATGACATCCGCCTGTACGACCTGGACCCTGCGGCCAGCGCCAAGCTGGTGGCCAACCTCAGTGCTTACCCGGCAATCAAGGTGAGCGTCGCCAGCTCCGTCGCCGAAGCGGTGCGCGGTGTCGACATCGTCACCACAGTGACCGCCGACAAGGCTTTCGCCACCATTCTCACCCCGGAAATGATCGAGCCGGGCATGCACCTCAATGCCGTCGGTGGCGACTGCCCGGGTAAGACCGAACTGCACCGTGCGATTGTCGAGCGCGCGCGGGTGATCGTTGAATACGAACCGCAAAGCCGCATCGAAGGCGAGATCCAGCAGATGCCCGCCGACTCGCCGACCACCGAGTTCTGGCAAGTGGTCAACGGCCAGGCAGCCGGTCGTGAAAACGCCGAGCAAGTGACCCTGTTCGACTCGGTCGGCTTCGCCCTCGAAGATTACTCGGCGCTGCGTTATGTGCTCGACGTGGCCAAGGCCCTGGACATCGGCAGCGAGATCGCCCTGGTACCGGAGCTTAAAGACCCCAAAGACCTGTTCGCGCTGTTGCGTGCACCGGTTGAAACGCTGCAGAAAAAGCGCGCCTGAGCCCGACCGAATCTGCCGTGCCAGGGCGCGGCAGATCGGAAACTGCTGCAACTGAAGCCTAAACAGGAGGTGATCCAGCCGATTCGGCTGACATACACGCTTTAACAGCACAATCCGGCAGCCGTCGCCGGTTCAAACGACACAAAAAAAACGTCGTCATCGCGCATTCTGAGCCCGACCCGAGAGTCACTAAAAGACCAGAAGCGCATCACTGCCCTACATCAACTATAAAACTCAGGGATACTCATATGACTTCGCTGCGAAAGCTCCTCAGCGTGCTGCTCCTGCCACTGTGCGCAAGTGCGGTGCAGGCCAAGGAATGGACCGAGATCCGTTTCGGCGTCTACCCCGAATACCCCCCTTTTGAATCCGTTGCCGCCGATGGCAGCCTGCAAGGCTTCGACATCGAGCTGGGCAATGCCATCTGCGCCAAGCTGCAAGTCAAGTGCACCTGGGTGCACAACGAATTCGACGGCATGATCCCGGCCCTGCGGGCACGCAAGTTCGACGCCATCATGTCGTCGATGGCGGTGACCCCGGCCCGGGAAAAGCAGATCGACTTCAGCGCCAAGCTGTTCCTCAGCCCGACCTCGGTAATCGTGCGCAAAAGCGCCGACTTCGGCGACACCCCCGAGTCGCTCAAGGGCAAGCAGATCGGTGTGCTGCAAGGTTCGCTGCAAGAAGCCTACGCCCGCGCCAAGCTGGCGCCGCTGGGAGCCCAGGTCAAGGCCTACCAGGCTCAGGACCAGAACTACGCCGACCTGCTCAACGGCCGCCTCGACGCTACCCTGACCGACAAGCTCGAAGCCCAGCTCAATTTCCTTTCCAAGCCTGAAGGCGCCGACTTCAAGAGCGGCCCGGCGATCAAGGACCCGACCCTGCCCCTGGATATCGCCATGGGCCTGCGCAAGAACGACAGCGAACTCAAGGCCCTGCTCGACAAAGGCATCGCCGCAGTGCACGCCGACGGCACCTTCGCCGCCATCCAGAAAAAGTACGTCGGCGAACTGGATATCTACAACGAGTAAGCCGTGCTACCGCGATCCGCTCGCCTTGAGCTGATCGCGGCCGCATTTGCCCTGCGTCCTACCGAGATTTTTCCCGTGAACGACTTCCTTCACTCCCATGGCTGGCAGGCCCTGAGCTTGCAGGGCTTCGGCCCGCTGTTACTGCAAGGGACCTGGATGACCTTGAAACTGGCGCTGCTGTCACTGGCCCTGAGCCTGGCGCTGGGCCTGTTCGGCGCCAGCGCCAAGCTCTCGCGACTGAAACTGCTGCGCGTCCCCGCCACCCTGTACACCACTCTGATTCGCAGCGTACCGGACCTGGTACTGATCCTGCTGATCTTCTACACCCTGCAACTGTGGCTCAACGACCTGACCGAGCTGCTCGGCTGGGACTACTTTGAAATTGACCCGTTTACCGCCGGGGTCGTCACTCTGGGTTTCATCTACGGCGCCTACTTCACCGAGAACTTTCGCGGGGCGATTCTCAGCGTGCCGGCCGGGCAACTGGAAGCCGCCACGGCCTACGGCTTGAGCAAGGTGCAACGCTTTCGCCTGGTGCTGTTCCCGCAACTGATGCGCTTCGCCTTGCCGGGCCTGGGTAACAACTGGCTGGTGCTGCTCAAGTCCACTGCGCTGGTGTCGATCATCGGCCTGGCCGACCTGGTCAAGGCTGCGCAAAACGCCGGCAAGACCACCAACAACACCCTGTACTTCCTGATCATCGCAGGGCTTGTGTACCTGCTGATCACCACCCTCTCCAACCGTTTGTTCAAGCACCTGGAGCGACGTTACAACACAGGCATCAAGGGGCTGGCACGATGATCGAACTCTTTGAGCAATACGGCCAGGCCTACCTGTACAGCGATGGCGGCGGCCTGTCCGGGCTGGCCATGACCCTGTGGCTGTTCGTCATTACCATGGTCCTGGGGTTTTTCCTGTCGCTGCCGCTGGCGCTTGCGCGGGTGTCGCGCAATCTGTGGCTGCGCTGGCCGGTGGAGTTCTACACCTTCGTGTTCCGCGGCACGCCGCTCTACATCCAGTTGCTGATCTGCTACACCGGCCTGTACGGGCTGGAAGTGGTGCGTGATAGCGCACTGCTCGACCAGTTCTTTCGCAATGCGCTGAACTGCACGCTGCTGGCTTTCGTGCTCAATACCTGTGCCTACACCGTGGAGATTTTCGCCGGGGCCATTCGCAACATCCCCCATGGCGAGATCGAAGCGGCCCAGGCCTATGGCCTGCACGGCTGGAAGCTGAACCTGTTCGTGGTCCTGCCAGCGGCCCTGCGACGCTCGCTGCCGGCCTACAGCAACGAACTGATCCTGATGCTGCACGCCACCTCGCTGGCCTTCACCGCCACCATCGCCGACATCCTCAAGGTTGCCCGCGATTCCAATGCCGCCACCTTCCTGACCTTCCAGGCCTTCGGAACGGCGGCGCTGCTGTACATGTTGCTGTCCTTCGCGCTGGTCGGGCTGTTTCGCCTGGCCGAACGCCGCTGGATGGGTTTTCTTGTTCCTGCCCGAGGCTAACTCATGACCACTACCGTACACGCCTTGTCGACGGGCGAACTTACCCATAACAGCCGCCCAAGCCCACGCATCGCCGCCGTTTCCGCCGATGCCACGATCAAACTCAGCGTTGCCGACCTGCACAAACGCTATGGCGAACACGAGGTACTCAAGGGCGTCTCGCTGCAAGCGCGCAAAGGCGACGTGATCAGCCTGATCGGCGCCAGCGGCTCGGGCAAAAGCACGATGCTGCGCTGCATCAACTTCCTCGAACAGCCCGATGCCGGGGTCATTACCCTCGACAACCAGAGCATCGAGATGCGCCAGGGCCGGGCCGGCACCCGCGCACCGCACCCGGCGCAATTGCACAACCTGCGCACGCGCCTGGCCATGGTGTTCCAGCACTTCAACCTGTGGAGCCACATGACGGTGCTGGAGAACATCTGCATGGCACCGCGGCGGGTGCTCGGGGTCAGTAGCCAGGAGGCCGAAGCCCGGGCGCGCAAGTACCTGGACAAGGTCGGCCTGCCGGCGCGGGCCGCCGACCAGTACCCGGCGTTCCTCTCCGGCGGCCAGCAACAGCGGGTGGCGATCGCCCGGGCCCTGGCCATGGAGCCGGAAATCATCCTCTTCGATGAGCCGACCTCGGCACTGGACCCTGAGCTGGTCGGTGAAGTACTGAAAGTCATACAGACGCTGGCCGAGGAAGGCCGTACCATGCTCATGGTCACCCACGAGATGGGCTTTGCCCGTCAGGTCTCAAGCCAGGTGCTGTTTCTGCACCAGGGCCGGGTCGAGGAACAAGGAAGTGCCGAGATACTTGACCAGCCGCAGAGCGAGCGCCTGCAGCAATTTCTTTCCAACCGTTTGAAGTGAAGCCGAACCTGCATGGATACCAAGGTCAACAGCCCACAGACTGCGCCCACCCTGGACCGGATCGACGAAGCGATCATTGACGTGCTGCGCCACAACGGGCGCATCACTTACGAGAAGCTCTCATCGCTGGTGCACCTGACGCCACGCCCGTGTCTGGAACGGGTGCGCAAGCTGGAACGACGCGGAGTAATTCGCGGTTATGGCGCAATCATCGACGTGCAGATGGTCTCGCCGGGGTTATCGCTGCTGGTGCTGGTGGCCCTTTCCAACCAGAGCGGGCGCGCTGCGCAAAAGGCCTTTGAGGCCTGCGTGCGCGCCTGCCCGCAGGTGTTCGACTGCCAGCTGATCAGTGGCCACTTCGACTACAGCCTGCGCATGCGTTGCCGTGACATGGAGCATTACCGGGTGCTGACCGAGACCTGGATGAACAACGACGAGCTGCACATCGACAAGCTGGTCGCCCACCCAGAGCTGGCGGTGGTAAAAAACACCGCCCCCCAGCTCTAGTCTTTATATTTCACCAGCACCCTTGCTCCAGTCGGCTGAATGGGGCGATTGTTTTTCCCCATCACGCCCTCAAACCCAGTCAAGTCGGAAGTCAATAGTCTTTGCTTGTTAAGCATAACAATCCAGGTGACCCCCTCTTTGGTGGGGGGAGTTGTTAGTGAGCCAGGAAACTGAATGTTGTCCTTTTTTTCCGGAAGCAATCCTGTGATTTTAAAAGGGGCTGGAAGGGCGATCTCGTGGTTTTTAGGAGGCAACTCTGTGATTTCAGAGGGATCCGGAAGAGCGGTTTCCTGGTGGGCGCCCGACGTAAAGATAGCGCGTGTTATATCATTAATTGGCCTATTGGGCTTACCCTTGTCAAACAGGACTGCAATTACCGCTAATCTCCCTCTGTTGTCCTCATGAACAAAGTGGACCTCTAGACTCGAGGAATGGTTGTCGAGTTGATTTTCAGATGGTGTATGAAAGTGAAACTGTTGGAGTGTGTATTTCTCACCACCCAGCAGAACATAGTTATCTTCCTTGTTCTGGGGAGTTATTTGTATGGCATGCCCATTATACACACCCCTGAAGTCACCATCTTCATACCGAATAATGAGGTTTTGAGGTTTGATGATGGCAATTTTATTGAGTTCAATGTCAATGGGCGATTGCTGATTGCCGATTGCTGTTGCAAACTCTTCACTCAGGGAAGCCCAGTGCTCAGGCCCCGTATCTCCTGAGTAAGACCACTCAGTATCTCCTGAGGCCGAGACTGATGTCGCTACAAAAGCTAAAATAGTAGTAAATGCAATATTTTTTAAGTGAGTCATACGGATGCTCCCAGCAGTTAATTTAACTCGATAAAATTTAATTAAGAGAGCGAAAAACTCCTTACTGCGCGATTAACATCCCGCTCTTCTAAAGTTCGGCACTGACTAGGATTTCTCTGAACGTCAGATTCAACCCTATTCATAACGTCCCGTATTTTACGAGGGTCGTCTACTGTTAAAAATGATAGGTAAACCAACCGCCGGTCGGGTTCTTGGTCTTCGAGGTGATTATGGTGCAGCTCTGCAGAGGTAATTGTGAGGGGTAGCGCCTGTGCGATCTAACTTTGAAAGCAGTAGATCGCCAGAGTAGGGCTGGGTAAGACAAAAACCTCAAATAGGTCAGCTTGGCATGTGCCTATATATTTATTGACTTTTTATGACGTTAAATTCTCCTCACTGCATCGTAGTTTTCATGGATAACCACTCCGCGGCATGGGCGACTTAGATATAGAACTTAATCGCGGCCACTTCTCGGTGAGATGACGCACCAATGTACTCGACGTTTAATTTGACTAGTGTCGTGAGCGGTTAGTTAATTTTCTAACCTACAACGATATACTGTGCATCCCTCGCCCCGAGATGGTTCCGGGTATGCCTCGTCCAATTGCTCCCTTTATACTGCAACCCGCCGACGTTCTTACGCTTCAAGGTTGGCTGCGCATAAGTACGCTGGAGCAGAGCCTTGCTCAGCGGGCGCGGATACTGCTTTTGCTCAATGAAGGGGGTGACGCTCATAGCCATCTGCGGGCAGTTACTGATTACGACACCGACCGTGTTCAAGTGGCGAAAGCGTTATCTGGAGGCGAGTACCGACGGCCTGAGCGACCTGCCGCGTAGCGGTCAGCCTTTGAAGCTGAATGCTGAGAAAATCAAAGAACTCCTGCCCCTGACAACGCACCGGGTTCCCAAGGAAGCAACGCACTGGAGCGTCCGGTTGATGGCTAAGTACGCTCGCGTTACCACTTGGCAAGTCCGACAGATATGGGCAGCGTCCGATCTCAAGCCGCACCGATTGAAGACATTCAAGATCAGCAACGATCCGCACTTCGCTGAGAAGGTCATTGATGTGGTCGGGCTCTACCTGAGCCCTCCGGACAACGCCATGGTGCTGTCGGTTGACGAGAAAACTCAGATCCAGGCGCTGGATCGTACTCAGCCAATGCTGCAACTTCGGCCTGGGCAGATCAAGCGGCGAACCCATGATTACAAGCGCCACGGCACGGCGAGCCTGTACGCCGCGTTCGACATCATTACCGGTGAAGTAATGGACCGGATTACCCAGCGGCACCGGACCAAGGAGTTTCTGGATTTTCTCCGGCAGATTGATAAAAACACGCCTGCCGAGTTGGATCTCCATGTGATCCTGGACAACAGTTCGACGCACAAAACCGCAGCGATCAAGGCCTGGCTGGAAAAACATCCGCGCTTCAAGCTGCACTTCACACCGACCAGTGCGTCCTGGCTAAACGCGGTGGAAGGCTGGTTTTCACAGTTGGAGAGACGCGCGCTGTATCGAGGTGTCTTCACCAGTGTTACTGATCTGAAAGTCGCGATCCGCCAGTTCATTACTGCTCATAACGAGCATTCAGCCAAGCCGTTCAAGTGGACAAAGACTGCAGCGGCCATCATCAGCTCGGTACATATGGCAACGCTGAGTGTGATGAAAAATAAGCCAATGAATTAAGCGCTCAGGGCACTAGGCTCTGTATGAAGTCCCGAGAATCCCAATCGACACCTCTTGAGCTCTGAAAATTTGTAGATTTTCCAAGCATCTACGGAAAGGAATTCTGTGGTTGCAAAGTATTACAAACTCTCGGATGAGGCTTGGACTGTGGTTGCCGATCTCTTCACCGAAACCCATGGCCGAGGGCGGCATCGCCTGAGCGACCGTCTGATGCTCGAGGCGTGCTCTGGGTGCTCTGCTCGGGTACTGCATGGCGAGATATGCAGGAACGCTTTGGCCCGTGGTCAACGGTGTATCAACGGTTTCGAGGCTGGCGAAACCAGGAGACATTCGATCAGATGCTCAAACACTTCCACCTGAGATTGAATGAGCAAGGCTTGATCGATCTGCAAACCTGGATGAACGATTCAACCGCAGTACGCGCAACCCGAGCCTCATCTGGCGCTAAAAAAAAGGAGGCCTGAGGAGTCTGCCGATCACGCTCTAGGCCGCAGTCGCGGAGACCTGACAACCAAAATCCACATGCTCTGCGACGTAAAGGGATACCGTTGCGTTTCCTCCTCTCTGGCGGTCAAGCCAGTGACATCAGCCATGCCCAACCATTGTTTGACAAAGTCAGCATTCCATCGAGCCAACGTGATCGTCCGCGTAAGCGCTATAAATGGTTGCTTGCCGACAAGGGCTACGCCGCTACTGCGATCACTATCGAATGCAACCCGTCATCCTGCTGCACTCAATGAAGCGCAAACCCAAACTTGGCTTACCCAGACTGTTTGATCGGCCCAAATACCGACAGCACAACATCATCGAACGCATGCTTGGCTGGTTGGAAATAGAACCGTCGGATCGTGACACGCCTCGACAAGCTCGCGAAAAGCCACGCCGCCATGGTTTCACTGGAGTGTTTGCGACATATCTATTCGTACAGAGCCTAATGCGAAATTCGGCGGGACCTTTGCTCTGCCGGGAGCGACGAAGCAATTCGGCTTGTTCTTCGTCGCTCAACTCAATCCGAGCAGCAGGTCGGCCAGTTTTCATATCGCTGCTCCAGCGCATTTTTGATGCTGAAAGCCCAGACCAATATATGAGTGTTACTTGCGAAACACCACACCAGACCATCGCCTCAGTTGCGCGGCGTTGCCACCGGCCCGCTGCGCGACCAATCCAGTAGCAGGCTGTAGGCCACCGCCAGCAAAGTCGGGCCAATGAACAGGCCGATAAAGCCAAAGGCCAGCAGACCACCAAACACCCCAAGCAGGACGATCACCAGCGGCAAGTTGCCGCCACGGCTGATCAAGTAGGGTTTGAGTACGTTGTCGACGCCACTGATGATGAAGGTCCCCCAGAGACCAAGGAACACCGCCATGCCGTACTCGCCCTGCCAGGCCAGCCAGGCGGTGGCCGGTATCCAGGCCAGTGGCGGGCCCATGGGGATCAGGCTGAGCATGAAGGTGACTATCCCCAGCACCAGTGCTCCCGGCACACCGGCAATCAGGAAGCCGATCAGTGCCAGCACAGCTTGCGCCGCCGCCGTGCCGATCACCCCGTTGACCACCCGTTGCACGGTGCCGGCCACCAGTTCCAGGTAATACTCGCCACGCTCACCCACCAGCCGGTCCAGCAAACGCAGGACAAACGCCGCAAGCCTCGGCCCGTCGCGGTAGAAGAAGAACACGAAGACCAGGCTCAGGGTCAGCTCAAGAATGCCGCTGCCGATCTGCGCGCTGCGCGCCAGCAGCCAGTTGCCGACCTGGCCCAGGTAAGGCTTGATCGTCATCAGCAAGGCCGCACCCTGCTGATCGATGGTGTCCCACATGCCCACCAGGCGTTCACCCACGAACGGCACGCCGCCCAGCCAGCCCGGTGCATCGGGCAGGCCGTCGACCTGCACGTCACGCACGAACGCCGTGGCGTCGCGGATGTGATCAGCCAGGTTGAAGCCCAGCCACACCAACGGCAATGCCACCAGCAAGATCCACAAGCTGGTCAGCAAGCCTGCGGCCAGGGTTTCGCGACCGCCGAGCAAGCGGGTCAACAGGCGCATCAGTGGCCAGCTGGCATAGGCCAGGATGGCGCCCCACAACAGCGCCGAAATGAACGGTGCCATCACCCACAGGCCGGCACCCAGCAGCGCCAGCAAGATGATCTGCACCAACAGGCGGTCGTTATTGGCCATCATGCTTCTCGATCAACGAATCAGTTCGACGTGGAAACCGTCAGTCTTGGCCTCGCCCACATCCAGCCGCGACGAACGCACCCCAGCCGTGACCAGTTGCTCGCGCCAGGCCTCGGCCTGGTCACCGCTCAGGGTCACGCGTAAGGTGCTGTCCAAGTTCAGGCTGCGGCCCAGCAACGTGACCCAGGCCGCTTGTGGCTCACCCAGATCAGGGTAGTCGAGCTTTCCGGTGTCACGCAGTTCGCGCAGCACCGTGGCCGGGGTTGGCAGCACTTCACCCAGGGGGGCGTCGGCAACAAATTCCTCTACGTGAAGGTAGGCGCGTTTGTTGCCGCGGGTGATGCTGTAGAGAGCCACCAGCGTGTTGCTCTGCTCCGCGGAGCGGCGCAGCAGAATGAAGGCTTGTTGATCGTCCGCGCCACCGAGGCGGGAATTCTTGAATACCTCGTTGGCCCACAGGCTGTTCTCCCCACAGTCGCGGGCCTGGCACCAGAACAGCGGATAACCACCGTCCTTCTGCAGGGCTTCCCGGGCGGCGGCGAAGGCGTCGTTGGCAGTACGCTCGGGCGGCAGCTCATAGGTAACCGAACTGACCCGACCGCGGCTATCTATCTTGCCTTCGGCGCGCAACTGGTTACTGATCTTGCGTAAGCTGCCCAACGGATAGATGCGTTCCTGTAGCGCTGCCGGGCGCTGATCGACCACTTTGGCGTCAAGCGGTACTGGCAGCCCCTCGGCCAGCAACGGTGCACTGGCGAGGACGCCGAGCCCGACCAGCGCGGCCTGGATAAAAGGTTTGAGCCTCATAGGCACGCCACCGAACACGGAGCTTCAAGGTGGTCAACGGATGTGGCAGTGTCTTGCTGGTTCATGGTTGTCTCCCTGTTCAACCCGCCAAGCCTCGACAGTTGCCCGCCACAAGTCAAGAAATGCCAAAGAAGCGATTGAAACAGTCTGCAACAAGGGTTGCACCCGCATCGTCATTCAGATGCAGGTGATGCCCGCCCGGCAGTTGCTCACAGGCAAAGGGGAGTTGCTCCAGCAGCTCGCCGTGACGCGCCAGCATGCCATCCGCAGCCACCACCAGTTTCGCCGGGCAGGCGATGCGCTGCACGAAGCTCATGGCCTGGTCTTGATTGAGACGGGTGGGCGATGGCAAGGTCAGGCGGCTGTCGCTGCGCCAGCTAAAGCCTCCAGGCACTGGCATCAACCCGCGCTGGGCCAGCAGCTCGGCAGCCTCACGGCTGACCGCAACCATACCCTTGATGCGTGCCTCGATGGCCTGCTCAAGGGTCGAGTGCACCGCCTTGCGTTTGCTGTCCAGGCGCAACTGCGCCTGCAGGGCCATGCTCATGCGCTCGGCGGCATCCTGCGGGCCACTGGTAGGCGGGATCACCCCGTCAATCAAGGCCAGGTGGCTGATCCGCTCGGGCATCGCGCCGGCCAGCAGCACCGAGATGATCGCACCCAACGAGTGCCCGAGCAGGGCAAAACGCGTCCAGCCCATCTGCTCGGCGACCCGCAGTACATCGTGGACGTAATCGGCCAGGGCATAGCTGGCGCCGGCCGGACGATGCTCGGAGTGACCATGGCCGGCCAGGTCCAGGGCCAGAATACGCAAGCCCTTTAATTGCGGCGCCAGGCGGGCAAAACTGTTGGCGTTGTCGAGCCAGCCGTGCAAGGCGATGACCGGCAGGCCATCGGCGGGGCCGAACAGGTGCGCGGCCAGTTCGATATGCCCAAGGTTCAGGCGGATTTCTTCTATTTCGCTACTCATGCCGGGGTGTCCTGCCAGCGATCGAACAGGCCCTTGATCAGGCTCGCGGTGTCGGTGGGGTGCTCCAATGGGAACATGTGCCCGCCCGGCAAACTGTGGTACTCGCCCCGGGGCATGCCGCGCACGGCCAAGGCATGATGGCGCTTGACCACCCGGCTGTGGCTGCCCCTGACCATGGCCAGGGGCAGCTTCAACTGCCTGGCCGGGCTTGGGCTGGTATGCGGCAAGCTGCGGTAGATGCTGATTTCGGTGGCCGGGTCAAAGCGCAGGCGCAAACCGCTCTCGTCTGCTTGCAGGCCATGTTCAAGGTAGGCATCCAGGCACTCCGGGTCAAAATGCCGGAACAGGCTCTTGCCGGTAAAGTAGGCCCGGGCGCTGTCGCGGTCGGCAAAGGCTTCGCGCCGCCCCAGGGTGCGCCCGGCCGGGGTGATGCGATCGATGAAGCCCATGCGCTTGGCCGCCTGGATCAGCCACTGGTCGACCCGGGTCAGCACCGGCGAATCGAGCATCACCACGCCACGGTAATACTGCGGGCAGCGCAACGCCGCATGCAGGTGCAACACCCCGCCCAAAGAATGACCGACACCCCAGACCGGGCCCGGTTGCTGCTGCAGGTGATGAATCAGCTCATCAACCAGGCTCTGCCAGTTGTCATTGACCGGAAAGCGCGGATCGTGGGCGTGCTGAGGCAGGTGAGTCACCTGGTAGTCTGGCGCCAGCGCAGCGAAGAGCTTGCCGTAGGTGGCCGAAGGAAAACCATTGGCATGGGCGAAAAAGATCTGCTGCGACATGGCCGCCAATCCGAAAGCGAGGGATGGCTCATTGTCGGCAACCCTAGCCACGGCAGCAATGTCCGGAAAAGCCATCGGCAACGGCAATCAGGTCAATACTCGCCAAAACTGGCCATCGAGCGCCGCAGGCAGGCCTGCATATAGGCCAGTTGCTGCTCCAGGGCCTCGCGGGCGCGGCGTTTGTCTTCGGCATCGAGGTCCAGCCGGCGCAGGGCCAGGCAACTGGTCTGCAGCAGGTGGGATGTGCGGATGCAGGCCTGGCGCAGCTGTTCCAGCTCGTACTGGCCTTCGAACTTGCGCAACAGATAGTCAAGCTTGGCGTCGGCGCTGTCCTGCAGCAGGCGGTACTCGGCAAAATCCAGCGCCTGGTGCCGTTGTACCTTGTCCAGCGCTGGCCGCACGTCGGCCGAGTACACCAGATCCAGATGTCTACCACTCATTGTCGAATTCCCTGGGACACCCTGCCCCGCAACCTGATCGCACGCTATCAAGGCAGGCAGTGCCCGACAACTGGTAAAAATATCAGGTCGATCAGCGGCTCGGTGCATCCTGGCCGAGGGGAATCACGGCGATGGTCAGGCGCGAAATGCAACTGGCCTTGCCCTCCTCGCCGCTCAGGCGAATATCCCAGACGTGGGTGCTGCGGCCGATGTGCACGGCTTTGGCCGTTGCCGTCACCCGCCCGCTGCGGATACCACGCAAGTGGTTGGCATTGATTTCCAGGCCTACACAATAGAATTTCTGCAGGTCGATGCACAGGCAGCTGGCCATGGAACCGACGGTTTCAGCCAACACCACCGAAGCGCCGCCATGCAGCAGGCCGTAAGGCTGATGGGTACGGTGATCAACCACCATGCTGGCGCTGAGCGAATCGTCGCTGAAGGATTCAAAGCGGATATCCAGCACCTCGCCGATGGTGTTCTTCTGCAGGGCGTTGAGGTGCTCGATATCCGGTTGGGTATGCCACAGGCTCATTGACTCGATCCTTGTTGTCATTGTTGTTAAGGGTGACTCATGGGTGATGCAGGTTACGCAGGGTCATCAGCCCAGCCAGCGGCCAGTCGCCTTCGAGCTGCGCCAGGCTGGCGGTGCTCATAGATGCCGGATGCTTACCACCCTCCAGCAGGCTGACCAGGTTACCCACCAGCGGTTGGTGGCTGACCAGAAGCACTTGCTCCAAGCCCAATTTGTCCAGCTCGGCGATGACCATTTGCGAGTCGCTGTCAGGGGTCAACCACGACACGGTCTGCACCGGCTTGGTGAAACCGAGGGCCTCATGGACCAGCGCGGCCGTCTGCTGGGCGCGCACGTAGGGGCTGGCAAGAATCACCTGCAGCGGTTGGCCAAGCAGCACCGCCGCGCTGCGCAGTACTTGCTCGCGCCCGTGGGCGGTGAGCCGGCGCTCGGCGTCGGTGTTGGCTCGCTGCTCGGCCTCACCGTGGCGCAAAACCCAGAGCTTCACAGCTTCGGCTCTTCGTCGCGCACCGGGTGTGGTGCAGGCGGCACGCTGTGGGCGGCTTCGCCTTCCGGCGCGCGCGGGGTTGGCCAGTCGGCGAACGGCCAGGGCTTCTGGTCGCTGTGGAAGCTGCCAAAACGGCCGATCTGGGCCAGAAACTGGCTCAGGCTATCGCCGAAACTCATCAGGCTGGCGCTCGGCGCACCATAGATCAATCGGTACACAAGCTGCACCAGCACCAGGCCGCCCAGCAGCAGTTCGGCCAGTTGCCAGACCACCAGGAACACCAGCATCCACAACACGCGCAAAACGATCGATTCGCGCTGGGTCTGCTTCGGGGATTCGTTCATGTCCTGCTCCTGCTTAGTTGAAACCGCTGGTGGAGATAAAGTCGACATCGGTTTTCGGCTCGCCGCGCATCAACAGCTCGATTACCTGGGTCAGGGTCCGGCCTTCGAACAGAATCGCGTGAAGCCCGGCCACCAGAGGCATGTACACCTGCACCTCCTGGGCTTTGACCTTGAGCACCTTGAGGGTGTTCACCCCTTCGGCCACTTCGCCCAGGCGGCTGACCGCCTCCTCCAGGCTCAGGCCCTGACCAAGGGCATGGCCGACCTGGTAATTGCGGCTCT
Organism: Pseudomonas rubra; assembly: GCF_028656935.1. GTDB lineage: Bacteria > Pseudomonadota > Gammaproteobacteria > Pseudomonadales > Pseudomonadaceae > Aquipseudomonas > Aquipseudomonas rubra. The sequence goes on along the minus strand of NZ_JAMDGZ010000014.1, from coordinate 51,049 downwards.
TGGGCGAGGAGCAGGTGACGATCAGGTCGCCGACCCCGGCCAGGCCCAGGAACGTCATCGGGTTGGCTCCTTGGCTTACGGCAAAGCGGGTCATCTCGGCCAAAGCACGAGTGATCAGCATGCTCTTGGTGTTCTCGCCCATCCCCAAGGCCACGGCCATGCCGGCGATGATCGCGTAGACGTTCTTCAGTGCCCCGCCCAGCTCGACGCCAAAGCGGTCGCTGCTGGCGTACACGCGAAAGGTGCGCCCGTGCAGTACCGCCTGGACGCGCTGGCACAATGCTTCGTCTTCACTGGCGACCACGGTGGCGGTCAGCGCGTGCTCGGCCACCTCGCGGGCAAGGTTGGGGCCCGACAGCACGCCGATGCGCGCCTGAGGGGCAATTTCTTCGAGGATCTGGCTCATCAGCTTGAAGCTTTGCGCCTCGATGCCCTTGGTCAGGCTGACCAGCATCTTGCCGCCGAGCAGTTGCGCATGCTCGGCCAGCACACTGCGCAGGGCACTGGAAGGCAGCGCGACGAAGATCAGCTCACTGGACTGCAGGGTTGCCAGCAGGTCATTGACCGGCTCGACCCCGGCATGCAGTTTGATGCCCTTGAGGTAGCGCGGGTTTTCGCGGTTGGTGCGCATGGCTTCGGCCTGCTCGGGGTCGCGCATCCATTGCCGCACCCGGACACCGTTTTCCGCCAGCAGATTCGCCACGGCGGTGCCGAAACTTCCGCCTCCCAGAACTGCAACAGGCTGCTGTTCAGTCATATCCAATCCGTTAAAACCAATTTAAGTGGCGACCTGCGCATTATACGGAGCGCCAGTGCCAGAGCCAGTGGCAGATGACCGAATCAGCCTTGGGAACTGTCGCGGCGTGACTGGAAAATGCTCACCACTCGGTTAACATGCCCGACTTGAACCTGTTACCAAGGCCGCACCGTGTCTTTTGGCCCGCGCCCCAAACGCCCTTTATTACTGCTGACGGCCCTGCTCAGCGGCCCCGGCCTGGCTGACGACCTGTTTGTCGACAGCCAGGCCCTGCCGCAAGTGCTCACCGCCACCCGGCTCAAGCAATCACCCGCTGCCGTGCCGGGCAGCATGACCGTGCTCGACAACGAACTGATTCGCTCCAGCGGCGCCCGCGACATTCCCGAACTGCTGCGTCTGGTGCCGGGAATGATGATCGGCTATGGCGCCGGCAACCAGCCGACGGTCAACTACCACGGCAGCAACGTCAACGACGCACGGCGCATGCAGGTGCTGGTCGACGGCCGCTCGGTGTACCGAGCGGGCCTGGCCACCGTGGACTGGAGCGATATTCCGCTGGCCATGGAGGACATCGAGCGCATCGAGGTGTTTCGCGGCCCCAACACCGTCAGCTACGGCGCCAACGCACTGATGGCAGTGGTCAACATCCTCACCCGCAGCCCGGCCGACAGCCATGGCACACGCCTGAAGGTCACCCGGGGCCAGCGTGGCATCAATGACTGGTACGCAAGCCAGGGGCTGGGCTGGGACGGCGGCGACCTGCGCCTGTCGCTGTCGGGCATGCAGGACGATGGCTTCGACGAGAACCACCGGGGCCAGGACTACCGTGACAGCCGCCGCCTCAACCGCCTGGGCCTGAGCGCCAGCCACACCCTGGCCAACAATCAGAGCCTGGAATGGCAGTTCTCGGCCAAGGAAGGCAGCGATCAGCGGCCTTACACCTATAAACCGGTATTCCCCTACGTCACTGCCGCCGGCAACAACGCCGACGTCAACGCCAAGGACTACGCCGGCTCGCTGCGCTGGAACATCGATTTCAATCCCGAGCACAGCCTTTATGTACAAGGCTCGGCCCAGCACTGGGAGCGCGAACAGGAATGGCGCGCCTGCGACGCTGCGCTGTCGTTCAGCCCGCAGTTGACCCAGCTGTGGCGCCTGAATCCTAACTACGCAGAACAGGTGGCGCGCAACATCACCTCGCCCTTGCCCGCCGGCAACAGCGAGGAGCGCGCCCTGGCCGAGCAGGTCCAGCAGCAATGGCGCAATGGTGGATCGCAACAGGTCTGCGGCGACATTGACCAAAGCACCCGGGAAACCCGTTACGACATTGAAGTGCAGGACACCCTGAGCCTGGCCGACAACCTGCGCCTGGTCAGCGGCGCCAACTTACGCTACGACCGTGCCGACTCCCAGACCTATTTCAATGGCAGCCTGGACGACAGCACCTGGCGCCTGTTCGGCCACCTGGAATGGCGCGCCAGCGAGCACTGGATCCTGCAGGGCGGAGCCATGTATGAAGATGCCCGCCTGTCAGGCAACTCGCTGACCCCACGGGTCGCAGTCAACTACCTGATCACCCCGCGCCATGGTTTGCGTGCGGTGTACTCGGAAGCTGTGCGCTCGCCGGACATGTTCGAGAACAACGTCAACTGGAGTTACCGGGTCAACAACCTGGAGCCTGGCGCCTTTGGCCAACGCAATGCCGAGTACTTCGTCAAGACCCGCGGCCCGGGTGATCTGGAACAGGAACGTATGCGCTCGCGGGAACTGGGCTATAACGGTTATTTCGCTGATGCCGAGCTGAGCGTCGACTTCAAGCTGTTCTACGACGAAATCACCGGCATGATCAGCGAGCCACTGCGCAACAACCAGTACATTGCCAGCAACAGCAACAAGGCCCGCTTCAGCGGCAGCGAAGCACAACTGGACTGGCGCCTGACTCCGGCCGATCGCCTGCGCCTGACCTACGCCTACGTCGATGCCTGGGCCAGCAACCCGGCTGACCGCCGCCTGAGCGCGACCAACAGTGGCTCGGCCGGCTGGCTGCGCGAGTGGGGCGACGGCTGGTCCAGTACACTCTTCTATTATGGTGACGACGCGCTCAACCAATACCGTTTCGAACGCCTCGACCTGCGCGTGGCCAAACGCCTGCGCTGGAACCGTACCAGCCTGGATCTGGCCGGCATGCTCCAGCAGCGCCTGGATGATGAACCGACGACCATCTACGACAACCGTTATGACAGCCGCCATGTGCTGTCTTTCAGTGCAGAGCTTGCGTTCTGATGCGTCGCCTGCGGCACTGGCTGCTGCTGGTCTGCCTGTGGCCCCTGGGCCCCCTGTCGGCCAGTGAGATCCTGCTCACCGGCAGCCAGGACAACCCCGGCGTGCGCAGCTTCGTCGACGCCTTGCGCGAACAGCGCACGGCTGACCAGGTGCGTTTCATCCCTGTGGCCGAGCTGCCACGCCCGAGCCAGATCAAGGCCGCCACCCGCCTGATCCTGCTCGACAGCGCCAGCCTGGAGTGGCGCCTGAGCGAAACGGCCGGGCCAGCGGCGCTGGCCCTGCGCGTCAGTCGGGTCCAGGTCCAGCAACGCCTGGGCAACTTGCGCCCGGCCTACCTGAGCCTGCTCTGGAGCGACCCGCCGCTGGCGCGCCAGCTGCGCCTGACCCACTACCTGCTACCGCAGGCCCGTCGGGTCGGCGTGCTGTACACCGAGCACAGCCAGTTTCTCCTCGATGAACTGCGCGCGGCGGCGCGACCGCTGGGTCTGGAGATCGTCACCGAGGCCTGGCCCGACCTGCGCGACAGCCGCCCACTGCAAACACTGCTGCAAAACAGTGATGTGCTGCTAGGCATCGACGACCCGCAGCTGTACAACTCGAAAACAGCAAAGAACGTACTGCTCAGCAGCTATGGCCGGCAGATGGCACTGATCGGCCCAAATGCCGGGTTCGTCAAGGCCGGCGCCCTGGCCAGCACCCTGAGCGATCAGGACGACTGGCTGGCGGTGCTTGGGCAACTGCTCGACCAGCAGCCCAGCCGCTGGCCGCGTACGCTCTACCCGGCGCAGTTCAGCGTACTCGGCAACCAGCAGGTGGCCCGTGCCCTAGGCATCGAAGCGATTGACCCGTCCGCCGCCGCCATCGCCCTGGCCGAAGGAGAAAGCACACCATGAGACGGCGCCTGAGCTGGGACATCCATACCCGTACGCAAATCATCAGCCTTGGCCCGGCGCTGCTGCTGACCCTGTTGCTGATCAGCTTTTTTACCTTCGTGCGGATCCAGGACTTGCGCCAGGAGCTCAACCACACCGGCCAGCTGATCGCCAACCAACTGGCTCCGGCCTCCGAGTACGGGGTGATCGCCGGCAACAACGAAGTGCTCGAAAGCCTGATGCGCGCCACCCTGAGCATCCCCCACGTACGCTTTCTCGAGGTTCAGGACAGCAGCAACCACATCCTGGTCTACGTCGAGCAGCCGGACGAAAGCAACAATCGCGCGCAACAGGTCGAAGTATTCCAGGCCCCAATCCGCCTGCAGCAGATCCGTCTGGACAACGACTTCCTGCACGGCAACGCCCCCACCCGCAGTATCGGTGACGACTATCTGGGACGGGTAATCGTCGGCATGTCGGATGACGCCTTCAGCGAGCGGCAACAGGAGATCGTGGTCAAGGCCGGGATCCTTGCTCTGTTCGCCCTGCTGTTCACCTTCATCCTCGCCCGACGCCTGGCACTGAGTCTGGCCAAGCCGATCAGCGACATGGGCCATGCGGTGAAGGCCATCCAGCAGGGCGATTTCAACGCGCCGTTGCCGGTGGTCGACGACAGCGAGCTAGGCCACCTGGCACGGCACATCAACAACCTGGCCAGTGCCCTGAGCAAAGCCAGTCACGAGCAACAGCAAGCCATGTCGCAGTTGATCCAGACCCGGGAAGAGGCGGAACAGGCGAACAAGGCCAAATCCGACTTCCTGGCGATGATGAGCCATGAGCTGCGCACACCGATGAACGGCGTGCTGGGAATGCTGCAACTTCTTGAAACAACCTCGCTGAGCGAAGAACAGGCCGAATACACCGCCGTGGCCAGTGAATCCACCGGGCACCTGCTCAAAGTGATCAATGACATTCTCGATTTCTCGCGTATCGAGCGCACCACGGTGGAGCTTGAGCACATTGACTTCAACCTCGGCGATCTGATCGGCAGTTGCGTGCAGTCGTTCCTGCACCTGGCCCAACAGCGTGAGCTGGACCTGCAACTGCGCCTGCCGCCGGGTATCGAGCACCTGCAGGTGGTCGGCGACCCGACACGGATTCGCCAGGTGCTGCTCAACCTGATCGGCAACGCCCTGAAGTTCACCGAACGCGGCAGTGTGCAGGTCGAACCGCGCTGGCAAGTGCTCGACCGCCAGCTGATCTGGTTCACCTGCGCGGTGCGCGATACCGGCATCGGCATCGACAGCACGCGCCTAGAGATGATGTTCGTCGCCTTCCAGCAAGCCGACAGTTCGATTTCCCGCCGCTATGGTGGGACCGGCCTGGGCTTGTCGATTGCCCGCACCCTGACCGAACGGATGGGCGGTACCCTGCGCGGGGAAAGCCATGAAGGCCAGGGCTCGACCTTTACCCTGGAGATGCCCCTGGCCCTGTCGACCCTGCAGACCCCACGCCTGCCTGGCGGCTTGACCCGGGTCGAGGATGACGGCCAGGGCCGGCGCATTCTGCTGGTTGAGGACAACCCGGTGAACCAGACCGTCATTGAAGCCATGCTGCGCAGCCTGGGTTTTGAGGTATGCGTGGCGGTCGATGGCGCTCAGGCCGTGGCCCAGGCCGGACGCCAGCGCTTTGCCGCCGCCCTGATGGACTGCCGCCTGCCGATCATCGATGGCTATGAAGCCACCCGGCGCATCCGCCAACTGCCGCAAGCGGCGACGATGCCGATCATCGCCTTGACCGCCAATGCCTTACAGGGTGATCGCGAGCGCTGCTTGAACGCGGGCATGAACGACTACCTGGCCAAGCCGTTCAAACGCACTGATCTGCAGCAAATTCTGCAACGCTGGCTGCCCGGTCAGTCAGCTGCGACTGGCGATAAATGCTAAATTGCGGCAGTCTAAGAGACTGGACAAGCGCCGCGAAGGGCTTGAAAATAAAATTTCAGTGCACAAGTGTACTTCTTTGTCCCGTGCGCTGTGACTTTCACTACAACGCAATAGTCTATGTGTAGGCTGCCGGCTCAAACCTGTGGGTTTTGAGACGGCCGGGAAGATTTGCCCCCTGCCGCACGGGGACTATTGAGGAGCTCGCATGACCAAACAAAACGCCTTTACTCGGGAAGACCTGCTGCGCTGCAGTCGCGGTGAGCTGTTCGGCCCAGGTAACGCGCAACTGCCCGCCCCGAACATGCTGATGGTTGATCGCATCACCCATATCAGCGAAGAGGGTGGCAAGTACGGCAAAGGTGAATTGGTCGCCGAGCTGGATATCACCCCGGACCTGTGGTTCTTCGCCTGCCACTTCGAAGGCGATCCGGTAATGCCGGGCTGCCTGGGCCTGGATGCCATGTGGCAGCTGGTCGGCTTCTTCCTGGGCTGGCAAGGCCTGCCAGGCCGTGGCCGGGCCCTGGGTTCGGGTGAAGTGAAATTTTTCGGTCAGGTCTTGCCGACCGCCAAGAAAGTCACCTACAACATTCATATCAAGCGCGTCCTCAAGGGCAAGCTGAACATGGCCATCGCCGATGGCTCGGTGACTGTCGACGGTCGCGAAATCTACACCGCCGAAGGCCTCCGGGTCGGCGTATTCACCTCCACTGACAACTTCTAAGGGTTATCCGCATGCGCCGCGTCGTTATCACTGGTCTGGGCATCGTTTCGTGCCTGGGCAATGACAAAGAGACCGTCTCCGCCAACCTGCGTGCAAGCCGCCCTGGCATCCGATTCAACCCGGAATATGCCGAAATGGGTCTGCGTAGCCAGGTTTCCGGCTCCATCGACCTCAACCTCGAAGAACTGATCGATCGCAAGATCTACCGTTTCGTTGGTCACGCCGCCGCCTACGCCTACCTGGCGATGGCCGACGCGATCAAGGACTCGGGCCTGACCGAAGAGCAAGTTTCCAACCCGCGTACCGGCCTGATCGCCGGTTCCGGTGGCGCCTCGACCCTGAACCAGATGGAAGCGCTGGACATCCTGCGCGAGAAGGGCGTCAAGCGCGTTGGCCCGTACCGCGTCACCCGGACCATGAGCAGCACCGTCTCGGCGTGCCTGGCTACCCCGTTCAAGATCAAGGGTCTGAACTACTCCATCGCCTCGGCCTGCGCCACCAGTGCACATTGCATCGGTACCGCGATGGAACAGATCCAGATGGGCAAGCAGGACATCGTCTTCGCCGGTGGTGGTGAAGAAGAGCACTGGAGCCAGTCGTTCCTGTTCGACGCCATGGGCGCCCTGTCCAGCAAGCGCAACGACACGCCGGAAAAAGCTTCCCGCGCCTACGACGCTGACCGTGACGGCTTCGTCATCGCCGGCGGTGGTGGCATGGTCGTGGTTGAAGAGCTCGAACACGCCCTGGCCCGTGGCGCCAAGATCTATGCCGAAATCGTTGGCTACGGTGCAACGTCCGACGGCTACGACATGGTTGCACCAAGCGGCGAAGGCGCCATCCGCTGCATGCAGATGGCCATGTCCACCGTCGACACCCCGATCGACTACCTGAACACCCACGGCACCTCGACTCCGGTCGGTGACGTTGCAGAAATGAAAGGTGTGCGTGAAGTGTTCGCCGGCAAGGCCCCAGCCATCAGCTCGACCAAGAGCCTGTCGGGTCACTCCCTGGGCGCCGCTGGCGTTCACGAAGCGATCTACTGCATGCTGATGATGGAAGGCAACTTCATTGCCGGCTCCGCCAACATCGACGAGCTGGACCCGGAAGTGGCCGACCTGCCGGTGCTGACCAAGACCCAGGAAAACGCCAAGATCGATACCGTGATGAGCAACAGCTTCGGTTTCGGCGGCACCAATGCCACCCTGGTGCTCAAGCGCTGGGCAGGCAAGTAAGGGCTAGCCCCTTACCCTGAAAACGCCCCGACTTGTCGGGGCGTTTTTTTAGCATCGCGGGGCAAGCCCGCTCCCACATTTATTTATTGTGGGAGCGGGCTTGCCCCGCGATGACTTACACCGAAAACCGCCCAACCAGGCCATTGAGCTCAATCGCCAGCTGCGACAACGCCTGGCTCGCCGCGTTGGTCTGATTGGCCCCCGCCGAGGTCTGCATGGCCAGGTCACGGATGTTGGTCAGGTTGCGGTCCACCTCCCGGGCCACTTGCGCCTGCTGCTCCGAGGCACTGGCAATCACCAGGTTGCGCTCATTGATCAGGCTGATCGCCGCAGCAATCTCCTCCAGCGCCGCGCCGGCTGCATGAGCCCCTTCCAGGGTGCCGCGCGCCCGCTCATTGGTGTGCTGCATGCCCTCGACCGCACGATGGGTACCCTGCTGGATGCCGTCGATCATCTGCTCGATTTCACGGGTTGACTGCTGAGTGCGATGGGCCAAGGCCCGCACCTCGTCAGCAACCACAGCAAAACCGCGCCCGGCATCACCAGCGCGGGCCGCCTCGATCGCGGCGTTGAGGGCCAACAGATTGGTCTGCTCGGCAATCGCGCCAATCACATCCAGCACCTTGGTAATGCCATGAACCTGCTGGGCCAGTTGCCCCACTTCTTCAGCGTTGGCGGTAACACCCGCCGCCAGGTCTTCGATCGACGTCACGGTGAGGCGCACCTGCTCACGCCCCTGACGGGCGATGCGGTCCGATTCCTGAGAGGCCTCGGAAGTGGCCACGGCATTGCTCGCCACCTCCTCCACCGCCGCGGTCATCTGGTTGACCGCGGTCGCTGCCTGCTCGATTTCCTGGCTTTGCTGCATCAGCCCACGGGTAGCGTCTTCAGTCACCGCGCTGAGCTCTTCGGAGGCCGAGGCCAACTGGCTGGAAGAGTCGGAGATACGCCCGATGGTCTCGCGCAGGCTCTGCTGCATTTGCTTCATCGCTGCGAGCAAGCGGGCCGGCTCGTCCTTGCCCTGCACCGTGATCTGCGGGGTCAGGTCGCCGGTGGCCACTACCTCGGCAACTTGTAGCGATTGCGTCAGCGGCCGGACGATACTGCGGGTCAAGGTCAGGGCCAGCACCACCGTCAGCACCACGGCGGCAATCAGCAGGCCAATCACCCAGACCCGCGCCTGCTTGTAGACGGCTTCGGCAAGATCGGTAGCCGTGTTGGCATGCTGGTTGTTGAGTGCAATCAGCTCATTGAGACTGGCAGTCATCTGGTCCGCCAGCTGGTTCATGTCGCCATTGACCAGGGTCACGGCCTCTTCGAGCCGATGCGCGGAAGACAATTCCACCACCTGAGCCTGCAGCTTGAGGTAGCGTTGCTCCAACCCAAGGTAGCGGTCGAACAGGGTTTGCTCTTCGGGCAGTACGATCAGGGCCTGATACTTCTGCTGGGCCTTGCCCAGGCCGGCCTTGATCTCTTCGATACGCGACTTGTTCTGCTCAAGCGCCGCAGCGTCACGATTGACCAGCAAGCGCAGGGTCAAGGCGCGAATGCGCAACATGTCCTGGGTCATCTGCCCGACCGAAATGACGCTGGGCAACCAGTTGCTGTCGACCTGCTCGGACTGCTGGCGCATGCTGGTCATCTGCATCAGGGCAAAAGCGCCCAAGGCAAACACCAGCGCCGCCACCAGGCCGAAACCCAGGCCAGCCCTGGGCGCGATATTCATGCTTCTCAAGCTCATTTTCTGGCTCCCTCCAAAAGCGCTGCAACAGCGCGCAGCAGTCCTTGCTTCTAGACGGTATCGGCCCGGCGAAAATTTGCGTAAGACAAAAACGTGATATCAAAAGGCCTTGTGATCGCGACGCCAGTGACGCAAGGGCTCAATGCACGGTAAAGCGCTGCTCGGCAAGCAGGCGGTCGCCCTGAAAGACCATGAAATGCCACTGCCCGGGCACCACTTCATGGTGCTCGGTGAACTCGTAGGCCATCACATCCTGGGCGGCCCCCGGTACCAGTTTCTGTACCACTTCGAACTTGTCATGGCGCTTGCCATCGGGGGTGATCACCCCTGGCGTGAGGTACAGCAGGGTCAACGGGGTGTCTTCGGCGACCTTGCCTTCCAGGCGGTAGCGCAGGCCAAACTTGCTGCCCAGTCGTGCCGGAATGTCATCGGTGGGGTGCAGTGTCTGGTTGCTCTGGGTCAGTACTCGCTCACCGGGCTGAAAGTTCTCGTGGCGAGTTTCGAACAACCCGTACTCCACCGGGCCTGCTACGCGAACCTCGGCACTGGCCAGGCCACTGACCAGCAACAGCCCGCACAGGGCGCTGAAACGATGTGAAAACATGGTGCACTCCATCAGGTTGATGGCGGCAGGCTATGACGCAGGCATGACAAGCTGATGACAGTGCTGTCACGGGCGCACCTTGGGTAGCACGGCCAGGAAGTTGTCGCGGGCGACCTTCTGCGCGATATCGGCCGGCAAGGCATCAAGAAACACATCGAAACCCTGCATCTGCTCACCCAGGCTGGCGAAGCGCCCAACCACATCGGAGCCGAGCATGAAGCGCTCAGGGAAGCGCTTCACCAGTTCCAGCCACTGCGCCCTGGGTTTGCCCTGATCGTCCAGCAGGTAAGGCCGCAGGACGCTCCAGGACAGGTCCACGTACAGATTGGGGTAGTCTTCCAGCAGCCGTGACAGCGTCGGCAGCAGAAAGTCGAGCCGGGTCTGGTGGCGATGGATTTCCATGCTGGTGCCGGCATGAGCCCAGATGAAGCGGGTGTGCGGGTGGTTGCGCAAGGGCTCTTCGATCTCCGCCAGGTACAACGGGTTACGCTCGCGCTTTGAGGTGATATTGGAGTGAATCAGCACCGGCAGGTCCTGTTCGGCGGCCAGGTGATAGATACGGGTCATGGCCTCGTTGTTGGCCCGTGGCGTGTCGCCGCTGGTCAGTGCGGTGAGGTCGTCATGGCGGGTGAACACTTCACCAATGCCCTGCCATAGACCCGGATACAGCTCGAGCATGCGCTCGATGTGCGCTACGGCATTCTTGTCCACCGGGTTGAAGCCACTGAGAAACGGATGAAAGCGTTGGCGCTGCGCGGGGCCGAGCTTCTCCAGCGCCGCCGCGACATAGATATCGGTGGCGCTGTACCAGTAGGCATCGGCATCGTCGCCTGCGTAGTAACGCGGGCGCTTGGGCTCATCCTCATGCCACTTCTTGGCCACGGGAATACCGGAAATCATCGACTGGTCGATACGCGCCGCATCCATGGCTTTGATCAGTGCATCCATGCCGGCGGTTTCCTGAAAGAAATCCACATAATGCAAGTGGGCGTCGCTGTAGCGATACTCACGCGCCTGCGCCGCCGGCAGCGACAGCGTCATCAACAGCACCCAGGCCAGATACCTGACAATCATCATGCGTTCCTTGTTGGCTGCTTCAGACAAGGTAGACCGACCTCAACAGGTTGCAGTTCAGCAGGTTATGCTAGAAGAACCTTCCCCCAGGCCTGGAGCACACCGTGAGCCGTCCCTTGGTCATCCGCCCTCGCGCCGAATCGGTCGAAGGCCAACCCATCCTGCGCCCCCTGCCTTCGGCCCAGTGTCGCAGCGTCGGGCCCTTCGTGTTCTTCGATCACATGCTCGAAACCGATTACCCGGCCGGGCGCGGCATGAACATTCGCCAGCACCCGCACATCGGCCTGTCCACCCTCACCTACCTGTTCGAAGGCGAAATCCAGCACAAGGACAGCCTGGGTTCGGACCAGAGGGTCAAGGCCGGTGAAGTCAGCTGGATGACCGCTGGCAGCGCCATTGCCCATGTCGAGCGCACCCCGTCTGACGTGCTGGCAGAGCGCTCGCGCCTGCATGGCCTGCAGGTGTGGCTGGCCTCTCCAAAAGCCCAGGAGCAAGGACCGGGGCACTACAGCCACCACCCAGCGGCGAGCTTGCCGGTCAGTGACAACCTCGGGGTCAGCATTCGCATGATTGCCGGCAACGGTTTTTGCCTGCAATCGCCGGTACCGGTGCTATCACCGACCCTGTATGCACTGGTGCAGATGCAGGCTGCCACCACCCTGACGGTGCCCACCGAGCATATCGAGCGTGCGCTGTATGTGCTCGATGGAGAAGTCAGTCTGAACGATGAGACCGTCGAGCCGTGCAGCCTGGTGCTGTTGCCGCCCGGCGAAGAGATGAGCCTGTATGCCGACAGCGAGAGCCAGCTGGTGCTGTTTGGCGGTGCGCCGTTGGATGGGCCGCGGCGAATGAACTGGAATTTCGTTGCCAGTGATCCGGCCCTGATCGAACAGGCACGAGCACGCTGGGCGGCCGGGGACTGGCCGACGGTGCCGGGGGAAAGTGAAAGGATCGAATTGCCTTGATTGCTTTATCGCGGGGCAAGCCCTCTCCCACCAGGCGGTGTGGGAGCGGGCTTGCCCCGCGATGGATTCAGCGCTGGAACACTTCTTCGAGCAAGTTGAACATCGCCCGGAACGCGCGCTTGGACGTGCGTGCGTCGTACTTCATCTTGCCGGGGATGTTGGCCGCGGTGTCGGTAAACGAGTGCACCGCACCGCCATAGCTGATCAGTTGCCAATCGACCTTGGCCGCATCCATCTCAGCCTCGAAGGCCGGCAGTTGCTCCTTGGGTACGAACGGATCGGCTGCGCCATGCAGCACTAGCATCGAGGCTCTTGTCCTGCCTACCTGGGCCGGCGACGACGTGTCGAGGGTGCCATGGAACGAGACTGCCGCTTGCAAGCGCTCATCCACACGCGCCAACTCCAGTGCGCAGCAACCACCAAAACAGAAACCGAATGCTGCAAGCTTGCCAGGCTCCAGCGGCGCCCGGGCCTGCCCCAACAATTGATCCAGGGCTTCTTTCATTCGCTTGCGCAACAACTCCCGGTCATTCTTCAGCGGGGTCATTGCCGCACCGGCTTCATCCATGTTCGACGGACGCAGTGTCTGGCCATAGATATCAGCCAGCAACACCACATACCCCTGGGCGGCAACCTCACGGGCGATGCGTTCAGCGCCCTCGCCCACCCCCATCCAGTTCGGCGCCATCAGCAGCCCGGGCTGCTCGCGGGCACCCTGGGTATAGAACAAGCGGCTCTCATAGGCTTTGCCGGCAACATGATAGACCAGCGATTCGACGGTAACCTTGCTCATGCACTCCTCCTTGCACCATGAAAAAAGCCCGCCGAGGCGGGCTTTCCTGCAACTACTTAAGCCGATAATTCGACCAGTAGCTTGTTCAAGCGACGAACGTACGCCGCCGGGTCCTTGAGGCTATCGCCTGCGGCCAGCGCGGCCTGGTCGAAGAGGATGTGCGAGAAGTCGGCGAAACGGTCTTCGCTCTGCTCGTTGTCCAGCTTCTCGATCAGCGGGTGACCGGGGTTGAACTCGAAGATCGGCTTGGAGTCCGGCACCTTTTGCCCACTGGCTTCGAGGATTTGGCGCATCTGCAGGCCAAGGTCCTGCTCACCGATGGCCAGGATTGCCGGCGAATCGGTCAGGCGGTGGGAAACCCGCACTTCGCTGACGCTTTCGCCCAGAGCGGCTTTGAGACGCTCGACCAGGCCTTCTTTGTCCTTGGCGACTTCTTCCTGGGCCTTCTTGTCCTCGTCGGAGTCCAGCTTGCCCAAGTCCAGGTCACCGCGAGCAACGTCGACAAAGCTCTTGCCGTCGAACTCGCTCAGGTAGCTCATCAGCCACTCGTCGATGCGGTCGGTGAGCAGCAGCACTTCGATGCCTTTCTTGCGGAAGACTTCCAGGTGCGGGCTGTTCTTGACCTGCGCGTAGGATTCGCCGGTGAGGAAGTAGATCTTGTCCTGACCTTCCTTGGCGCGCGCCAGGTAGTCGGCCAGGGCAACGCTCTGTTCACCGCTTTCGTCATGGGTGGAGGCAAAACGCAGTAAACCTGCGATCTTTTCCTTGTTGGCGAAGTCTTCAGCCGGGCCTTCTTTCATCACCTGGCCGAAGTTCTTCCAGAAGCCCTTGTACTGCTCAGGGTCGTTCTTGGCCAGCTTCTCGAGCATGTCCAGCACGCGCTTGGTCAGGGCCGACTTCATCGAATCGATGATCGGGTCTTTCTGCAGGATTTCGCGCGAGACGTTCAGCGACAGGTCGTTGGAATCGACCACGCCCTTAATGAAGCGCAGGTACAGCGGCAGGAAGGACTCGGCCTGGTCCATGATGAACACGCGCTGCACATACAGCTTCAGGCCACGCGGCGCTTCACGCTGGTACAGGTCGAACGGGGCACGGGCCGGCACGTACAGCAGCGAGTTGTACTCCAGCTTGCCTTCGACCTTGTTGTGGCTCCAGGCCAGCGGGTTCTCGAAGTCATGACCGATGTGCTTGTAGAACTCCTGGTATTCCTCGTCCTTGATCTCGGTACGCGGACGGGTCCACAGGGCGCTGGCGCGGTTGACGGTTTCCCATTCTTCGGCTGGCTTCTCTTCGCCTTCGGCGGCTTCGGCCTGCTTTGGCAGCTCGATCGGCAAGGCGATGTGATCGGAGTACTTCTTGACGATGTTGCGCAGGCGCCAGCCGTCGGCGAACTCTTCTTCACCTTTTTTCAGGTGCAGGACGATGCGGGTACCGCGCTCGGGCTTGTCGATGGTGGCGACGTCGAAGTCACCCTCGCCCTTGGACGACCAGTGCACGCCTTCGGCAGCTGGCTGGCCGGCGCGACGGCTGAACACGTCGACCTTGTCGGCGACGATAAAGGCCGAATAGAAGCCCACGCCGAACTGACCGATCAGGTGCGAATCCCTTTTCTGGTCGCCGGTGAGGTTCTTCATGAAGTCGGCGGTGCCGGACTTGGCGATGGTGCCCAGGTGCGCAATCACCTCGTCGCGGTTCATGCCGATACCGTTGTCTTCGAGGGTGACGGTGTTGGCGTCCTTGTCGAAGCTCAGGCGGATTTTCAGCTCCGCGCCGCCTTCGAGCAGCTCGGGCTTGGCCAGGGCCTCGAAGCGCAGTTTATCGACCGCGTCGGAGGCGTTGGAAATCAATTCGCGCAGGAAGATTTCCTTGTTCGAGTACAAGGAATGGATCATGAGGTGCAGCAGTTGCTTCACCTCGGTCTGGAAGCCCAGGGTTTCTTTTTGAGTCTCCACACTCATGCTTCAACACTCCGATCTGATGACAGTTGTCGTTAGGCAGGCCTGTGGCCTGCTTTTACGGCGGGATGCACAACAGATGGGGGTGGCTGGGGCTATTTCAAGGGCGAGGTCATTTCTTCGATCTTGAAATGCGCCCGCGCCGTGGCAATCGGCTCGTCAGGGTTGCCCTGCCAGGCCGTGATCGCCACATTGGTCACCCGCCGCCCCTGGCGCCACAACTGGCACTGGGCATAGGTATCGCGATAGTGACCGGCGCGCAGGTAGTCGATGGAAAAGTCGATGATTTTCGGAATCGCCGCGCTTTCACTGAAAATCAGCAGGTACAGCGCCGCCGACAGCTCCATGAAACCTGCAATCACCCCGCCGTGGATCGCCGGCAGCAACGGATTGCCGATGTTGTCCTGGGTGGCCGGCAGGCAAAACAACAGGTCGTCGCCCTGGCGACTGCACTGGATACCAATCAATCCGGCATAAGGAATCAGCTCCAGCAGTGGCTGGTAATTGCCCTCGGCGTGCGCCTGACGCAGCTGACGATGGATTTCTGGCGCGATCATTGTTCGCCCCCCTTGAGCTTGTTGGCAAAATTAAGCCCCCCCTTGATGCCCTTGCCCAGGCGCATGAAGGTGCCCACCACCTGGGCAATCGGCTGCTCGGGATCGTCCTGATAGGCCACACCGCGAGTGAAAATCACATCGCGCGAGACGCGGTAGCAATAGGCGTGGCCAAAGATATCCTTGCCCGCCTCCGCCGGGTGCATGTAGTCGATGCGCAGATCCAGGGTCGGGCAAACCTCGAACTCAGGCAGTGCACAGAGGGTGGCCATGCCGCAAGTGGTGTCCATCAACGTGGTCACCGCCCCGCCATGGACCGCACCGGTCTGTGGGTTGCCGACGATTCTTGTCGAATACGGCAGCACCAGGGTCATACCCTGGGCGTCGGCGTGATGCACACGCATCTGGAGAACCTGGCAATGGCGCAATGCCGAGAGAAAGCGCTCGGCCATTGCCTGCAAAGAAGTGTCGGTCATTTGAAAAACTCTCAGGCCGTTGAGAACATGCACACCGATCGGCAAATGTCCATATAGAACCATTTGTTATATATCTGTATGGTGCGCGGAACTTCTACCGGTTACTTGAGCTCGAAGGAACAAGTAACTTATTCCACAAGGAGAAACACCCCATGCGTAAACCTTTTGCTTTTGCCGTTATGCTCGCCGCTGCTCTGGGTCTGGCCGCTTGCGATAAAGCCAGCGAGAACAAAGCCCAAGAAGCTCAGCAACATTCCGAGAACGCCCAAGAGAAGATGGGTGAGGCTCAGGATAAAGTGAACGAGGCAGCGAAAGAAAACGCCGAAGCCGCCAAAGATCAGGCCGAAGCGCAACAAAAAGCCGCTGAAGAAGCCGCTCCTGCTGCTCCTGCTGCCCCGGTCACTCCTGCCGAGCCTGCCAAGTAAGCACGCTTGCTGGAATAAAAAAACCCGACACTGTCGGGTTTTTTTATGCCTGCTGAAACTGAATTAAACGATTCAGTCGTGCCGGTTCAGGCCAGATTCTCTTTAGCCGGTTCCACTGTCGGCGCTTCGGTCGGAGTAAAGACCATTACCTCGAGAACATCGGAATGAAATTCACGGCGGTACAACACCAGCACCACCCCGGTACTCATCAACATGAACAACCAAGGGCTGATAAACCAGCAGAGCATGGCCATGCCAAAGTAATACGAGCGCAGCCCTAAGTTGAACTGGTTGGCCGCCAGTGAAATAACCTTGGCAGCTCTAAGGGCAAAGGCCTTGCGCTCAAGTTCACTGACATGGCGCTCACCGATCATCGGCGCCGAGCCCACCAGTACGGCGGCGAAGTTGTATTGGCGCATGCACCAGCTAAAGGTAAAGAAGGCATAGACGAAGACCATTGCCAGGCACAGCAACTTGATTTCCGACATGCCCTGGGACGCCTGCTGTACCAGCGGCAGGTCCGCCAGCAACGACATGGCGCGGTCCGATGCACCGAGCACAGTAAGAATGCCGGCAAGAATGATCAGGGTACTGGAGGCAAAGAACGACGCATTGCGCTCCAGGTTGCCAATCACGCTGGCATCGGCGATACGGTTATCACGCATCAGCATGCGGCGCATCCAGTCTTCCCGGTACAGGTGCAGCACGCTGGCCAGGCACGCGGTATCACGGCCCTTCCAGGTCGCATAACGGGTGTATCCGCCCCAGCACACGGCAAACCAGCAGGCGGCCAGCAGGTGAATCAGATTGCTTTGAATAAAGCTCATGCAAGGTCCTGATTGAAGTTTCGAGCACAATAAAACCCATTGACCGGCTTTCGACGCTTAGCCGCAGAAAAAACACGCCCTGGCCACAGAGTCGAGTAGGAGGCGGCTTCACAGCCGCCGCCGTTTGCTAAGCACAATCAATTACAGGGCCTTGACACGCACATCCCAGGCAAATTTTGAGCGGCCAGAAGCGGAAGCTCAATCGGCGCCCGGATTTCCAGCTCGCCCGAACTATCAGTCAGCGGGGCCCACTCTCCCATCGTCAACCGCGATGCGGCCTTCATAATCCAGCTATCCACATTGGCATCACCGGAACCTTGGATCATCGTTACCTGAGGCTTACCGCTGTCTGACTTGAAGAGATAGGACAACGTCACCTTCTTCGCTTCGCCCGTTGCATTTACTGCCTCGAACACCTCCCGAACAGCCAGAAGGCGTTTCTGCCGATTGACGAGACTCTCAAGCCAGATCAGCTGAAAACGCTTCGCCTGCAGCTCATTGAGCGGTTGCCCTTGTTTGCGCAAACGGCTCATCGCCCTCCAGGTATCATCGCCACAGAACTCTGTCGACTCCAGATACACTGACAACGCGCCAGGTAGATCCTGCGGGCCACCTTTACCCTCCTCCATCAGTCGCCCCAGCGACAGCGCAGCCGTGTTTCCCGCGAGACGGTAGAGTTTGCGCGCCTTGGTGTAATCCACGGGCTCGCCTTCACCGAGCTCAGCCATCTGCCCCAATTGAATATTATTGGCAGGGTCCAGTTTGGCGGACTCGGCGAACAGCGCCCGGGCCTTGCGGAAATCTTGATCGACGCCGTATCCCCCTATCTGATAAAGCTTGCCCAGAATGGCTTTGCATTTGGCATTTCCATCATTGGCATAGCGTTCGATGTAACGCAGCTTATCGCGATGAAGAGGCTTTTCGTCTGTGATCACCATGCATCTTACGCCAGTGACGAAGGAGTCAAAATCGGGAGGTCGGGTTGAGCTCTGGCAGCCGGCGATTGCGACTACAAGTACCAAGAGTGACAGGGGTCTGAACATGGCTTCCATGCATCCGTGAAAACAAAAAAGAGGCATTATGCCATCAATCAGGTGACGGAACTGCGGGCGGCGATGAGTACTCATGCCATGTGAGATGCAACTAGAAGAACGGGACTTGAACCTACTAGCTTGCACTGGATTTCAGCGCATTTGCGCAGAATCGAGTAGGGGGCGGCTTCACAACCGCCGTCCTCTCACACTACCGTACGTACGGTTCCACGACGACTACGCACATGGATGTTCACATCGTCGGCATAGCGCACGATTGGGCTTAGGCAGTCGCTGCACCCTCACCCTGCTACGCCGCCTGATCCGCTTCCTGTTCTTCGGGCCAGTATTGTGCCTCGGGCTTCCTTCAGGTTCGCATTCACCCGCTTGGCCACCACAACCAAACGAGTTGCACTTGCGCGCAACGTGCCATGCCTGGCGCACAACGAAAATGCCCCGCATCCTTTCGGACACGGGGCTCAGAATCTGCCGTGACGTTCACCCTGTTGGCTTGTGGCCGGTGCCCGTCACATGGCCAACTCTCAGGCCAGCACTTCGCGTGGCTTGCCCAGCATGCGGTCACACAGTACCGCAAGGCCCAGGGTAACCACCGAAGGCACCAGCCAGGCCAGGCCCTGCTCGCTCAGTGGCAGGTGAGCCAAAAATTCTGGCAGCTTGCCGGCCAACGCCGTGCCCTTGATGGCATCGACCATGCCGAACAGCAGCGACACCAGCATCACTGGCCCCAGGATGCGGACCTGGGAATGCCACAGCTCCTTGCAGAAGCTCAGGCCCACGACCACGATGCACGGCGGGTAGATGGCGGTGAGCACCGGGATCGAGAACAGGATCAGCTTGGTCAGGCCCAAGTTGGAGATCAGCAGCGAGAACGCGGCAAGAATCACCACCAGGGTACGGTACGACAGCGGCAGCACCTGACTGAAGTACTCGGCGCAGGCGCAGGTCAGACCAACTGCGGTGACCAGGCAGGCCAGGGCGATCAGCACAGCGAGGAAGCCGCTGCCCAACGAGCCGAAGGTGTGCTGGACGTAGGCATGCAACACCGCTGCGCCGTTGCTGGCACCGGCGGCAATTTCATGGCTGCCGGCCCCCAGGCGGAACAGGCTGATGTACACCAGGGCCAGGCCGACACCGGCGATCAGGCCGGCGATGATCGCGTAACGGGTGATCAGCTGTGGCGATTCGACGCCGCGCGAACGAATGGCGTTGACGATGACGATACCGAACACCAGTGCGCCAAGGGTATCCATGGTCAGGTAACCATTGATGAAGCCCTGGGAAAACGGTGCAGCGACATAGGCAGGTTGTGCTTCACCAATACCGCCGGCTGGCAGCATGAACGCGGCGATGCCGAGCGCGGCCAGGGCAATGATCTTCAGCGGCGCAAGGAAGCGGCCGACGGTGTCGAGCAGCTTGCCCGGGTACATGGACACCGCCAGTACCACCAGGAAGTACACCAGGCTGTAGATGAACAGCGCCATCGGGCTTTCACCGGTCAACGGTGCAACACCAACCTCGAAGGATACGGTGGCGGTACGCGGGGTGGCGAACAGCGGCCCTACCGAGAGGTAGCACACCGCCGCCAGCAGGCCGCCGGCAACCTTGCCGATAGGACTGCTAAGGGCATCCATGCCGCCGCCGACCTTGGCCAGGGCGACAACTGTGATGACCGGCAGGCCAACAGCAGTGATCAGGAAGCCCAGCGCCGCCATCCATACATGCGGACCGGATTGCAGGCCGACGATAGGTGGGAAAATGATATTGCCCGCGCCGACGAACAAAGCGAACGTCATAAAACCAAGTGCCAGGATGTCCTGGCCTTTTAAAACTTTCATTAAGGAAATACCACACTGCTGAAATCGGGATTTAGAGAGGGATTTCCCCTTGGGTGAGGGAAATGCTGCCTGGCTGGATGAGCCAGACCCGTTTAGCGTGTCGTTCCCTTTTGGGGAGCGGGCACAAAATGAGTGCATAGGTTAACGAATTTGACACAGAAACGCACTGTTGCAGGGCCGCTTGTCCGATGTGCGAATGTACATGTCGTCTGGTTGACCGCATATTTGCCCCGCGGTGCTATCAGCAGACAACAAAAAGGCCACCCGAAGGTGGCCTCTTTGCTTACCGGGCAGTGATTACTTCTTCACTTCCCAGCCAGTCAGCTCGGCCAGGGCCTTGCCGATGTCTGCCAGCGAACGCACGGTTTTCACACCAGCGTCTTGCAGCGCAGCGAATTTCTCGTCTGCTGTGCCTTTGCCGCCAGAGATGATGGCGCCAGCGTGGCCCATACGCTTGCCCGCAGGAGCGGTAACACCAGCGATGTAGGAAACCACAGGCTTGGTGACGTTGGCCTTGATGTAGGCAGCGGCTTCTTCTTCAGCCGAACCGCCGATCTCGCCGATCATGACGATCGCTTCGGTCTGCGGGTCTTCCTGGAACAGCTTCAGAATGTCGATGAAGTTGGAGCCCGGGATCGGGTCGCCACCGATACCGACGCAGGTGGACTGACCGAAACCGGCGTCAGTGGTCTGCTTGACCGCTTCGTAGGTCAGGGTGCCGGAACGCGAAACGATACCGACCTTGCCTGGCAAGTGGATGTGACCTGGCATGATGCCGATCTTGCACTCGCCCGGAGTGATGACGCCTGGGCAGTTAGGGCCGATCAGGGTAACACCCAGCTCGTCGCACTTGACCTTGGCATCGAGCATGTCCAGGGTAGGAATGCCTTCGGTGATGCAGACGATCAGCTTGATGCCGCCGAAGGCCGCTTCCAGGATCGAGTCTTTGCAGAAAGGAGCCGGTACGTAGATGACCGACGCGTCAGCGCCGGTGGCTTCTACGGCTTCTTTCACAGTGTTGAACACTGGCAGGCCCAGGTGAGTGGAGCCACCTTTGCCTGGGGTCACGCCGCCAACCATCTTGGTGCCGTAGGCGATGGCTTGTTCGGAGTGGAAAGTACCTTGCGAGCCGGTGAAGCCCTGGCAAATAACTTTGGTGTCTTTATTGATCAGGACGCTCATTATTTGCCCTCCGCAGCTTTGACAACTTGTTGAGCAGCGTCGGTCAGGCTGGTTGCAGCAATGATGTTCAAACCGCTTTCTGCCAGTACTTTAGCACCCAGTTCAGCGTTGTTACCTTCCAGGCGAACAACAACCGGCACTTTCACGCCGACTTCTTTCACTGCACCGATGATGCCTTCGGCAATCATGTCGCAACGAACGATGCCGCCGAAGATGTTGACCAGAACGGCCGCGACATTGCTGTCGGACAGGATGATCTTGAAGGCTTCGGTCACGCGCTCTTTGGTAGCACCACCACCTACGTCGAGGAAGTTGGCTGGCTTGCCGCCGTGCAGGTTGACGATGTCCATGGTACCCATGGCCAGGCCGGCACCGTTGACCATGCAACCGATGTTGCCTTCCAGGGCTACGTAGTTCAGCTCGAAGCTGGCAGCGTGCGCTTCACGAGGATCGTCCTGGGACGGGTCGTGGAAGGTTTTCAGCTTAGGCTGACGGTACATGGCGTTAGCGTCGATGTTGATCTTGGCATCGAGGCAGTGCAGGTCGCCGTCGGCCTTGATGACCAGCGGGTTTACTTCCAGCAGGGCCAGGTCGTGTTCTTTGAACAGCTTGGCCAGGCCGACGAAAATCTTGGCGAACTGAGCAACTTGCTTGCCTTCCAGACCCAGCTGGAATGCCAGTTCACGACCCTGGAATGGCTGAGCGCCAACCAGTGGATCGATAGTAGCCTTGATGATCTTCTCAGGAGTCTCGTGAGCGACTTTCTCGATGTCCACGCCACCTTCGGTGGACGCCATGAACACGATACGACGGCTCGAACGGTCGACTACAGCGCCCAGGTACAGCTCTTTGGCGATGTCAGTGCAGGATTCGACCAGGATCTTGGTCACTGGCTGACCGTTGGCGTCAGTCTGGTAGGTTACCAGACGCTTGCCCAACCATTGCGCAGCGAACGCCTTGGCGTCTTCCTTGCTGCGAACCAGCTTGACGCCGCCCGCTTTACCGCGACCACCGGCGTGGACCTGGGCTTTGACAACCCACTCGGTACCGCCGATCTTGTCGCACGCTTCTGCGGCAGCTTCAGGGGTGTCGACTGCGAAACCCTTGGAAACTGGCAGGCCGTATTCAGCGAACAGCTGCTTACCCTGATACTCGTGAAGATTCATGCTTTTTACCGTCTTCGTTAGGTACTGCGCTTCGGCGCTGCGCTCCATGGGAGTGCCGCGCCACCTGTGACCACTTGCCCCCGGTATGCTCCGGGAGTTCGAGTCCGGCGGACTTTCCGCGGTGAGTCATGCACGCAAGACTCACGACGGGCCACCCGCCGTGGTTTCTTATTGTTTAACGCTTCTTACGGTTGGCAACGTGAATGGCACCGCCATTCACCGCCAGCGCGGCTTCATGCAGCGCTTCGGACAGGGTCGGATGGGAGAAAACCATCATGCCCAGGTCTTCGGCGCTGGAACCGAATTCCATTGCGATTGCACCCTGCTGTACCAGTTCGGCAGCCGATGGGCCAATCACGTGTACACCCAGAACGCGGTCGGTCTTGGCATCGGCGATGACCTTGACGAAACCACCGGTGTCGTTGGCAGCCATCGCACGGCCGCTGGCCGCGAACGGGAAGGTGCCCACGTTAACCTCAACGCCTTCGGCCTTCAAGGTTTGTTCGGTTTTACCGACCCACGCGATTTCCGGGTGGGTGTAGATAACCGACGGGATCAGGTCGTAGTTCATCTGGGCTTTGTGGCCCTTGATGCGCTCGACGACCATGATGCCCTCTTCCGAGGCCTTGTGTGCCAGCATCATGCCACGAACCACGTCACCGATGGCGAAAACGCCCGGTACGCTGGTCGCGCAATGATCGTCAACGAAGACAAAACCACGCTCGTCGATGGTCACGCCGCTGTCGGCAGCCAGCAGGTCGGTGGTCACTGGGCGACGACCGACGGCCACGATCAGCTTGTCGAAGGTGATCTTCTGTTCGCCGTTGGCATCGGTGTAGGTCACTTCGACTTCAGCGCCATTGACCTTGGAACCGGTCACACGGGCGCCCAGTTTGATGTCCAGACCTTGCTTGGTCAGGGTTTTCAGGGCTTCCTTGGAGACAGCGGCGTCAGCGGCCATCAGGAAGGTGTCCAGGGCTTCCAGAACGGTGACTTCAGCACCCAGGCGAGCCCAGACCGAACCCAGCTCCAGACCGATCACACCGGCACCAATGACGCCCAGGCGCTTAGGTACGGCCTGGAATTCCAGGGCGCCGGTGGAGTCGACGATGACGTTCTGGTCGACCGGAGCCGGTGGAATGTCGATCGGACGCGAACCCGAAGCCAGGATGACGTTCTCGGCTTCGATGATTTCGGTGGTGCCGTCAGCCTTGGTGACTTCGACTTTCTTGCCAGCCAGCAGCTTGCCGTGACCCTGGATCGAAGTGACGCCGTTGGCCTTGAACAGGGTGGCAACACCGCCGGTCAGGTTCTTGACGATGCCAGCCTTGCGGCCAACCATCGCAGCGACGTCCATCTTGACTTCGCCAGTGGAGATGCCGTGGACGTTGAAGCTCTCTTTGGCTTCCTTGTATTTCCAGGAGCTGTCCAGCAGTGCCTTGGAAGGAATGCAACCCACGTTCAGGCAGGTACCGCCGAGGGCCAGCTTGCCCTCGCCATCGGTGTACTTCTCGATACAGGCAGTGCTCAGACCAAGTTGCGCAGCCTTGATAGCAGCTACGTAGCCGCCAGGACCTGCGCCAATCACTACCACGTCGAATTTCTGGGTCATAAAAGATTCCTTATAAGCGTCAAGCTTCAAGCTTCAAGCCGCAAGAACTGCAGCTTCGACTTGAAGCTTGCAGCTTGCGGCTTGCAACTGTATGTCAGATGTCCAGCAGCAGACGAGCCGGGTCTTCCAGCAGGTTCTTGATGGTCACCAGGAAGGTCACGGCTTCTTTACCGTCGATCAGACGGTGGTCGTAGGACAGCGCCAGGTACATCATCGGACGAATCACGACCTGACCGTTAACAGCCATAGGACGCTGGATGATGTTGTGCATGCCCAGGATCGCGGCCTGCGGCGGGTTGACGATCGGGGTCGACATCATCGAACCAAAGGTACCACCGTTGGTGATGGTGAAGGTACCGCCGGTCATTTCGTCGATCGACAGCTTGCCGTCACGGGCCTTCTTGCCGAAGGTGGCGATGCCGTTCTCGATTTCCGCCAGGCTCATTTGCTCAGCGTTGCGCAGTACCGGTACCACCAGGCCACGGTCGCTGGAAACGGCAACGCCGACGTCCGCATAACCGTGGTAGACGATGTCGGAACCGTCGATCGAGGCGTTGACTGCCGGGAAGCGTTTCAGCGCTTCGGTGGCCGCCTTGACGAAGAACGACATGAAGCCCAGGCGTACGCCGTTGTGGGTCTTCTCGAACAGGTCCTTGTACTTTGAACGCAGGGCCATGACTTCGGTCATGTCGACTTCGTTGAAGGTGGTCAGCATGGCCATGTTCGACTGTGCTTCTACCAGGCGCTTGGCCACAGTGGCACGCACGCGGGTCATCGGCACGCGCTTCTCGGTACGGTCGCCAGCGGCGACAACCGGGGCAGCAGCGGCAGCGGCTGGCTTGGCAGCTGGAGCAGCAGCCGGAGCGGATTTCTTCGCTTCGATGGCAGCAACAGCGTCTTCCTTGGTGATGCGACCGTCTTTGCCGGTGCCCTTGATGCTGCTCAGGGCGATGCCGTTTTCTTCGGCCAGCTTACGGGCAGCAGGCGCGGCGATAGCGTCTTCGGCCTCAGCGCTGGCGGCGGCAGGAGCGGCGGCAGCGGCAGCGGCAGCGGCAGCGGCAGGTGCAGCAGCGGCAACGCCGCCTTCCACGATCGAACCCAGGACTTCGTCGGACAGGACGGTCTCGCCCTCGCCCTTGACGATTGCGCCCAGCACGCCATCAGCGGTCGCCAGTACTTCCAGGACGACCTTGTCGGTCTCGATGTCGACGATCAGTTCGTCACGCTTGACGGCTTCGCCCGGTTGCTTGTGCCAGGTGGCAACGGTGCCATCGGCAACCGATTCCGGGAAAGTAGGGGCTTTGATCTCGATAGCCATTATCAGTGGTTCCTTAAATTCGGTTTCTGGTGCGCGATGGCATTAAACGGTGAAGGCATCTTGCAGCAGTTTTTCCTGCTGCTCGGCGTGCATCGAAGCGTAACCACAAGCAGGTGCTGCCGAAGCATCACGACCGGCGTACTCGAGGACCAGGTCCTTGTTGTGACGGGTCAGGATACGACGCATGTGGTGTTGGCTGCTGTACCAGGCGCCCTGGTTCATCGGTTCTTCCTGGCACCACACCACATCCTTGAGATTGGTGTATGGAGCAAGGATCTCGACCAGGTCGTCCTCAGGGAACGGATACAGCTGCTCGATACGCACGATGGCGATATCTTCGCGGCCTTCGGCACGGCGTTTTTCCAGCAGATCGTAGTAGACCTTGCCGCTGCACAGGACCAGGCGCGTGACGTTCTTCGGATCGAGGGTATCGATTTCCGGGATCACGGTCTGGAACGAGCCTTCGGCCAAATCTTCCAGGGTCGAGATGGCCAGCTTGTGGCGCAGCAGCGACTTTGGCGTCAGCACGATCAGCGGCTTGCGCAGCGGACGGATGACCTGACGACGCAGCAGGTGGTAGATCTGAGCCGGCGTGGTCGGTACGCAGACCTGGACGTTGTGCTCAGCGCACAGCTGCAGGTAACGCTCCAGACGCGCCGAGGAGTGCTCAGGCCCCTGCCCTTCATAACCGTGTGGCAGCAGCATGGTCAGACCGCACAGACGGCCCCACTTGTGCTCGCCGCTGGTGATGAACTGGTCGACAACCACCTGGGCACCGTTGGCGAAGTCACCGAACTGGGCTTCCCAGATCACCAGCGCGTTTGGCGTGGTGGTCGAGTAGCCGTATTCGAATGCCAAAACCGCTTCTTCGGACAGGAACGAATCGTACAGGTCGAAACGTGGCTGGCCTTCATAGAGGTTCTGCAACGGGATGTAGGTGCTTGCATCCTTCTGGTTGTGCAACACCGCGTGGCGGTGCGAGAAGGTGCCGCGGCCGATATCCTGACCGGTCATGCGAATCGGGTGACCTTCGAACGCCAGGGTCGCGTAGGCCATGGTTTCGGCATAGCCCCAGTTGATCGGCAAGCCACCGGCCTGCATCTTCTGGCGATCTTCGTAGATCTTCGAAACCTGACGCTGAACCACGAAGCCTTCCGGCAGTTCCAGCAGCTTGGCCGACAGCTCCTGCAGGGTCTTGAGGTCGAAGCGGGTGTCGTGACGCGCGGTCCAGGCATGGCCCAGGTACGGACGCCAGTCAACGAACAGCTCTTTGTTCGGCTCTTTGACCAGGCTTTTTACTACGTGCAGGCCGTTGTCCAGCGCATTGCGGTACTCGTCGACCTTGGCCTGGACGCGTTCGGCGTCAAGGCGACCCGCCTGGGTCAGGGCTTCGGCGTACAGCTCGCGAGTAGTGCGCTGCTTGGCGATCTGCTGATACATCAGCGGCTGGGTGCCGTTCGGCTCGTCAGCCTCGTTGTGGCCGCGACGACGGTAGCAGACCAGGTCGATGACCACGTCACGCTTGAACTGCATGCGGTAGTCGACCGCCAGCTGGGTCACGAACAGCACGGCTTCCGGATCATCACCGTTGACGTGCAGGATCGGCGCCTGAATCATCTTGGCGACGTCGGTGGCGTACTCGGTGGAGCGCGAGTCCAGCGGGTTGCTGATGGTGAAACCAACCTGGTTGTTGATCACGATGTGCACGGTACCGCCGGTCTTGAAACCGCGGGTCTGCGACATCTGGAAGGTTTCCATGACCACGCCTTGACCGGCGAACGCCGCGTCACCGTGGAGGGAGATCGGCAATACCTTGTCGCCAACGGTGTCGTTGCGGCGGTCCTGACGGGCACGTACCGAACCTTCAACCACTGGCGAGACGATTTCCAGGTGCGAAGGGTTGAACGCCATAGCCAGGTGAACTTCGCCACCGGCGGTCATCACGTTGGACGAGAAGCCCTGGTGGTATTTCACGTCACCGGAGCCCAGCTCGACCTTCTTCTTGCCTTCGAACTCGTCGAACAGCTCGCGCGGGTTCTTGCCAAAGGTGTTGACCAGGACGTTCAGGCGACCACGGTGGGCCATGCCGATGACAACTTCCTTGGTGCCGTAGGAACCGGAACGTTGAATCAGCTCGTCCAGCATCGGAATCAGGCTCTCGCCGCCTTCCAGGCCGAAACGCTTGGTACCCGGGTATTTGGTACCCAGGTATTTTTCCAGACCCTCGGCGGCGGTGACGCGCTCGAGCAGGTGGCTCTGAATATCCGCAGAGAAGACTGGACGCCCACGCACGCTCTCCAGACGCTGCTGGAACCAGCTGCGCTGCTCGGAGTCGACGATGTGGGTAAATTCGGCGCCAATGGTGCGGCAATATGTCTGCTGCAAAGCGTCGAAGATTTCGCGTAGGCTCGCTTCCTCTTTGCCGATGAACAGGTCGCCGGCACGGAAGGTCGTATCAAGATCGGCATTGGTCAAGCCGTAATGATTGATCGACAGGTCTACTGGCGCAGGGCGCTGCCACAACCCCAGGGGGTCGAGCTTCGCGGCTTGGTGGCCGCGCATACGGTAGGCCTGGATCAGTCGCAGCACTTCAACCTGCTTCTTCTCGTGTTCACTGCTCACGCTCCCGGCGGAAACCGGTTGGGCGCGGCGCTGGTTCTTTGCCAGCAGTACGAAATGGTCGCGGATCGTCGAGTGCGATACATCGGTAGCGGTGCTGCCTTCGGCGGGCAACTTCTGGAAGTAAGTGCGCCACTCTTCTGGCACAGCGTTAGGGTCGTGCAGGTAGAGCTCGTAGAGCTCTTCCACATATGCAGCGTTACCACCTGAAAGGTGGGCGCTATCCCACATGCGCTGCATCACGCTTTCTTGCATGCTTGGTCACCCTCGGTTAGGGGACGGATCGGCAAGAACCACAGCACGCCTGGGCAAGTCCTGATGCAGCGACCCAACCAAGCCACCAAGGATCCTACAGATTTTCCGGGTACCAGCCCGGAAGCCCCTGCTGGTCTCATATCTTCATAGGTAAAAGCTTGGGCTTTGTGGGCCCGAGCTCTGGTTTCACCTGGGTGCGGGCAAGAGCCCGCACCTGGGCGTACTACGGGTACAACACTTTTAAAATCAGGTACCGCTTTGCAGCAGCATGTTACGTACGTGACCGATGGCCTTGGTCGGATTCAGACCTTTAGGGCAAACGTTCACGCAGTTCATGATGCCGCGGCAACGGAACACGCTGAACGGGTCATCCAGCGAAGCCAGACGCTCCTGGGTCTTGGTGTCACGGCTGTCGGCCAGGAAACGATAGGCCTGCAGCAGTGCAGCTGGACCGAGGAACTTGTCCGGGTTCCACCAGAACGACGGGCAGGAAGTCGAGCAGCAAGCGCACAGGATGCACTCGTACAGACCGTCCAGCTTCTCGCGCTCTTCCGGCGACTGCAGACGCTCGATGGCCGGAGCCGGCGTATCGTTCTGCAGGAAAGGCTTCACCTTCTCGTACTGCTTGTAGAAGATGCTCATATCGACGACCAGGTCACGAATCACTGGCAGGCCAGGCAGCGGACGCACAATCAGCTTGTTGCGCTTGACCACCGCCGACAGCGGGGTGATGCACGCCAGGCCGTTCTTGCCGTTGATGTTCATGCCATCGGAACCGCAAACACCTTCACGGCAGGAGCGACGGTAGGAGAAACCTTCGTCCTGCTCCTTGATCAGTGCCAGGACATCGAGAACCATGAGGTCTTTGCCGCCGGTATCGACCTGGAACACCTGCATCTTGGGTGCCGAGTCGGTATCGGGGTTGTAACGATAAACTTCGACTTGCAACATTGTGGCCACCCTTAGTAAGTCCGGACTTTAGGCTCGAACGCCGGAACGGTTTTCGGCGCGAAGTTGACGGCGCGCTTGGCGACGCGCTTCTCACCCGGGAAGTACAGGGTGTGGCACAGCCAGTTTTCGTCGTCACGGTCTTCGAAGTCTTCACGGGCGTGGGCACCGCGGGACTCTTTGCGGACTTCTGCAGCGATTGCAGTGGCTTCGGCGACTTCCAGCAGGTTCTGCAGCTCCAGCGCTTCGATACGCGCGGTGTTGAAGGCCTGGGACTTGTCGTTGATCTTGACGTTGGCGATACGCTCGCGCAGGTCAGCCAGTTGCTCGATACCCTTCTGCATGTATTCGCCAGTACGGAATACACCGAAGTAGTTCTGCATGCAGCTTTGCAGCTCGCGACGCAGGGTAGCCACGTCTTCACCGGTATTGCGCTCATTGAGCTTGTTCAGACGGCTCAGGGCAACTTCGATGTCGGTGTCGCTGGCGTCCAGGTATTCGATACCGTCGCTCAGCGCTTTTTCCAGGTGCAGGCCGGCAGCACGGCCGAAGACCACCAAGTCGAGCAGCGAGTTGCCGCCCAGGCGGTTGGCACCGTGAACCGATACGCATGCCACTTCGCCGACTGCGAACAGACCCGGAATGATGTGGTCAACGCCGTCGGCATCCTGGGTCATCGCCTGACCATGAATGTTGGTGGCTACGCCGCCCATCATGTAGTGGCAGGTCGGAACAACCGGCACCGGCGCGACAACAGGGTCAACGTGAGCGAAGGTCTTGGACAGTTCACAGATGCCCGGCAGGCGGCTGTGCAGCACTTCTTCACCCAGGTGGTCAAGCTTGAGCATCACGTGGTCGCCGTTAGGGCCACAACCGTTACCGGCGATGATCTCTTTAACCATGGAACGGGCCACAACGTCACGACCGGCAAGGTCTTTGGCGTTAGGCGCGTAACGTTCCATGAAACGCTCGCCGTGCTTGTTGATCAGGTAACCACCTTCACCACGGCAACCTTCGGTAACCAGTACACCGGCGCCGGCGATGCCGGTCGGGTGGAACTGCCACATTTCGATGTCCTGGACCGGAACGCCTGCACGCAGCGCCATGCCAATACCGTCACCGGTGTTGATCAGGGCGTTGGTGGTGGAGGAGTAGATACGGCCAGCACCGCCAGTAGCCAATACTGTGGCCTTGGCTTTGATGTACATGGTTTCGCCGGTTTCGATGCAGATCGCGATCACACCGACGAAAGCGCCTTCCTTGTTCTTCACCAGATCAACGGCGTAGTACTCGTTGAGGAAGGTGGTGCCTGCTTTCAGGTTGCCCTGGTACAGGGTGTGCAGCAGCGCGTGACCGGTACGGTCGGAAGCGGCGCAGGTACGGGCGGCCTGGCCACCTTTACCGAAATCCTTGGACTGGCCACCGAACGGACGCTGGTAGATGCGACCTTGCTCGGTACGGGAGAACGGCAGACCCATGTGGTCCAGTTCGAACACCGCAGCCGGGCCTTCCTGACACATGTATTCGATAGCGTCCTGGTCACCGATATAGTCGGAGCCTTTGACGGTATCGTACATGTGCCAGCGCCAGTCATCGTTCGGGTCGGCCGAAGCGATGGCGCAGGTGATGCCACCCTGGGCCGATACAGTGTGCGAACGGGTCGGGAAGACCTTGGTGATCACGGCAGTCTTGTGACCACCCTGAGCCAGCTGCAGCGCAGCGCGCATGCCGGCACCACCACCACCAACGATGATGGCGTCGAATGAAATCGTAGGAATGTTAGCCATGAATCAGATACCCCAGAGAATCTGCACACCCCAGACGAAGTACGCGAACATCGCGACACCACATACCGCCTGGAACAGGAAACGTACGGCAGTCGCCGACTTGCCCAGCGCCATCGGCGTCAGGTAGTCGGTGGCAATGGTCCACATGCCGACCCAGGCGTGAGCGCCCAGGGCCACAAGGGCCAGCAGACTGAAGATACGCATCGCGTTGTTGGAGAACAGAGCGTGCCACTGGGCAAACTCGATGCCCGGGTGCGCGACCAGGTATCCGATCAGGAAAATGAAATAAGCCGCGAGAACGACCGCAGAAACGCGCTGCGCCATCCAGTCATAGAGGCCCGAACGCGAAAGGTTCGTGACGTTGGTTACCATATCCAAACTCCTGCCAGAACGATCACCACCACGGAGACGGCGATGATAATTTTCGAGCCCAGTCGGCCGCCTTCCAGCGTTTCACCGATGCCCATGTCCATGATCAAGTGGCGCACACCGGCTACCAAGTGATACAGCAAGGCGGACAGGAGGCCCCATGCCACGAATTTGGCCAGCGGACTGGTCAAGCATGCCTTCACCTCGGCGAAACCTTCCTCCGAACCCAGGGATTTGCCCAATGCATAAAGCATGATGCCAAGGCCCAGGAAGAGGATGATGCCGGATACACGGTGAAGAAATGACGTAACGCCGGTAATGGGGAGTTTGATGGTCCTTAGGTCTAGGTTTACAGGTCGTTGGCTTTTCACGGCTTTTTTCACACTGAAGAGCCCCTAGCAAGCAGGGCAAAGTTGTTGGTAAGTGTACTGGTCAGGTACCCACCACCCAGGGAGTGACGACCCCAGCAACACGGGCTTGCAAGCCCCTGGCGGTCGGGGGCCGATTATAGACAGTTAGGCTACTAATGACAACGCAGACACCTAGCCCAAATAGCGCATTGCCTTTAGTGATCAAAAGGCGTAAACGGGCGGTAATTTCGAGGAAAAACAGCGCCTAGAGCCCTTTACAACCGTGCTTTAGGCAAATTGACATTCGAATTTATCTCACTATAGTGGTGCGGGCCCTGCGTGGGGGGTCTGTCTGATGATTTCAAGCATTAATAGGAGGCCACATGGCTGACAAAAAAGCGCAGTTGGTCATCGAGGGCGCAGCCCCCGTCGAGCTGCCCATTTTAACCGGCACCGTTGGTCCCGATGTTATCGACGTTAGAGGGTTGGGGGCCACGGGTCACTTCACTTTCGACCCTGGTTTCATGGCGACCGCATCTTGCGAGTCGAAGATCACTTATATCGACGGCGACAAGGGTATCCTGCTGCACCGCGGCTACCCGATCGAACAGCTGGCCGAAAAATCCGACTACCTCGAGACCTGCTACCTGCTGCTCAACGGCGAACTGCCGAATGCCGAGCAGAAGGCCCAGTTCGTCAGCACCGTGAAGAATCACACCATGGTGCACGAGCAGCTGAAGTCGTTCTTCAACGGCTTTCGCCGCGACGCCCACCCGATGGCCGTCATGTGCGGCGTAGTGGGCGCCCTGTCGGCGTTCTACCACGACTCGCTGGACATCAATAACCCGCAGCATCGCGAAATCTCCGCGGTCCGCCTGGTCGCCAAGATGCCGACCCTGGCAGCGATGGTGTACAAGTACTCCATGGGTCAACCCATGATGTACCCGCGCAACGACCTGTCGTACGCGGAAAACTTCCTGCACATGATGTTCAACACCCCGTGCGAGATCAAACCGATCAGCCCGGTGCTGGCCAAGGCGATGGACAAGATCTTCATCCTTCACGCCGACCACGAACAGAACGCATCGACCTCCACCGTTCGCCTGGCAGGCTCCTCGGGCGCCAACCCGTTTGCCTGTATCGCTGCCGGTATCGCTGCACTGTGGGGCCCTGCCCACGGCGGCGCCAACGAAGCCGTGTTGACCATGCTCGATGAAATCGGCGATGTCTCGAACATCGACACATTCATCGCCAAGGCCAAGGACAAGAACGATCCGTTCAAGCTGATGGGCTTCGGCCACCGCGTCTACAAGAACCGCGACCCGCGCGCCACCGTGATGAAGCAGACCTGCGACGAAGTCCTGCGCGAGCTGGGCATCAAGAACGACCCGCAGTTGGAACTGGCCATGCGCCTGGAAGAGATCGCCCTCACCGATCCTTACTTCATCGAGCGCTCGCTGTACCCGAACGTCGACTTCTACTCGGGGATCATCCTCAAGGCGATCGGCATTCCAACCAGCATGTTCACCGTGATCTTCGCCCTGGCGCGGACCGTCGGCTGGATTTCGCACTGGAAGGAAATGCTCTCCAGCCCTTACAAGATCGGCCGCCCTCGCCAGCTGTACACCGGCTACGAGTCGCGCGATATCGTCAAGCTGGAAGACCGCAAGTAAGCCTTACGGCCAAAAACGAAAAAGGCTGCCTTCG
This sequence comes from Pseudomonas rubra, assembly GCF_028656935.1. Classification (GTDB taxonomy): domain Bacteria; phylum Pseudomonadota; class Gammaproteobacteria; order Pseudomonadales; family Pseudomonadaceae; genus Aquipseudomonas; species Aquipseudomonas rubra. Next base: position 17,621 of record NZ_JAMDGZ010000014.1, on the reverse strand, counting down.
GGCAGCCTTTTTTATTGGGATTGTGGGAGCGGGCTTGCCCCGCGATCATCCAACAGTTGACCAACAACCCCAACCTGCAAACAACTGTACTTACGGCTTCTCGGCTCTCGCCTTCAACGCCTTCAAGGTATTGAACGGCGCATCCACGACAAACTTGTTCGCCACCATCGACGGCACACTACCGCCTGGCTCGGTATGCACCTGGTAGGTCACCTCGGTGCCGCCGTCCTTGGGTTGCAGCTTCCAGAAGCCGTCAACCTTGGCTACCCGGACAAAGCCCTTCTCTTCAGGCAGGTACTTGGGTACGCCTTCGAGCTTGCGGGTCAGGCTGCCATCGGCGGCCACGTTGGTGGTGACGTGCATGACCGAATCACGCGCAGTGACTGGCCACGGGGTATTGAACTGGGTGTAAGTCCAGCTCTGATCACCTTCGGTCTTGAGCAGCTTTTGCGACTTGCACTCATGAATCCAGGAGCAGGCACCCACGATATCCTCCTGCAGCGCCCTGACCTTGGCCAGCGGCGCCTTGATGAAGGTCACGCCGCGATAAGCCTTGTAGTCGGAACCGGGAATCGCGCTGAGCTCGATCTTGATCCCTTCTTCGTTCTTGGCTTCCTTCCATTCTTCGGCGAAGGCCAGCGGTACCAACACCGCACTCAGGCCGAAAACCAGTGCCATTTGCTTTAACGATCCCATGCTCTTGTTCCTTATTGTCAAAGACCCGCGTTTCAAGCTGCCGTCATTTGCTCCAACCACCCCAGGATCCTGATCGCCTCATCGCGGTCGTTGCCGCAGATGTCCGCCTCTGCCTTGAATCCACCACACACCGACGGACGCTCGGGCTTGCCGAACAAGCCACAGAGATTGGCCAACGACAGGTGCAGGCAACGCTCACCGGCAGGCTTGCCCTTGGGCATTCCCGGTATCGGCGAGCTGATGGAGGGCGCGATACAGCAGGCGCCACAACCTTCACGGCAATTCATGACAACAGAACCCTCAAAGCAACAAATGATGAATGAACCCGGATAGTAACCGCTTAAACAGGTGTTTGAAATTGCTGGCAGGATGAAATACCAGGCACAGAACGATGACCGAACAGTCAGTTCAACCCTACTGCTTGAACTCGAATTCGATGGCGGCACCCTCGACATCCTTGCGGCTCTCGTTGCGCAGCTGCAGCTGCATTTCATTGCTTATCAGCCGGCCATTGAGCTGGAACGGACTGTCGGAGGGCGGCTTTTCACCAAACAGGTAAGGCAACAAGGGCTTGGGCAACGGCACCTGCTCCTGGGAGTCAGGCTTCATGTCCTTGACCAGGCTTGATGGCAAGCTCAGGTCGAGCTTGGCCTTGGGCAATGGTGCTGGCGCCGCCTTGGCATTTTTGCGTGCGCTGCGCTGGGTCGCTTTGGTGGCTGCCTTTTTGCGCACCGGCGGTGTATTCGCTTGCTTGGGCTTGGCAGCAGGTTTGGCGCTTTTCGTTGCAGGGGCTTTGCCGGCTGGCGCGGCTTCGGCCTGCGCACTCGAAGTGCAGGCCAGGCCACCGAGCAAACACAGGGACAACCCGATACAACGCAACGCTTTCATAGGCACCGACGATCATCCCTAAAAGGGCTTATGGTCCCCGTTCCCGACACGACTGGCAAGTCTAGAAAAACGCGCCCGCGGCAGACTCCTGGCACAGTTGGCTGGCCAACATGCCCAGGGTCATCACCGCCCGCTCCGCTTCACGGTTCCAGGGGATGCCACAGTTCAGGCGGATGCAGTGGTTGAACTGCTCGGTGTTACTGAAGATCAGCCCGGGCGCGATACTGATGCCCTGCTGCAATGCGCGCACATGCAACTCCTGGGTGTTGACCCGCCCCGGCAAGCTGACCCAGAGGATGAACCCGCCGGTTGGCCGGGTCATCTGCGTGCCATCGGGGAAGTGTTGCTGCACTGCCAACTGGTAGGCACTGAGATTTTTCCGGTATTCCTGACGGATGTAGCGCAGATGACGGTCGTAACCGCCATTTTCCAGGTACGACGCCACCCCCATCTGCGTCACACTGCAGGCTGAGTGGGTGGTAAAGGTCTGCAAACGCTGGATTTCCGCCTGGTACTTGCCGGCGACCATCCAACCGATCCGCACACCGGGCGACAGGGTCTTGGAAAAGCTCGAACAATAAATTACTCGCCCCAGTCGATCGAAGGCCTTGAGCGCCTTGGTCTTGCCCTGCTCGAACATCAGTTCGCCATAGATGTCGTCTTCGATGATCTGGATGTCAAAATCCGACGCCAGGCGCAACAACTGCTTTTGCCGATCTTCCGGAATGGTGCCGCCCAGCGGGTTGCTCAGGCGTGCGGTCAGCACCAGGGCCTTGATCGACCACTGGTTGGCCGCCAGTTGCAGGGCTTCAAGGCTGATACCAGTGGACGGATCACTGGGAATTTCGATCACTTTCAAGCCAAGCAGGTCGGCCAGTTGCAGCAAGCCATAGTAGGTCGGCGACTCGGCGGCGATCAGATCGCCCGGCCGGGTCAGCACCCGCAGCGACATCTGCAGCGCATCGACGCAGCCATGGGTGACCACCACTTCACTGGGGTCGACGACCACGCCGGCATCGCGCATACGAATCGCGATCTGCCGACGCAGTGGCTCGAAGCCCGGGCTGAACATGTAACTGAAGGCCCGCGGGCTATGAAAGCGAGTCACCTTGGCCAACTGCTGATGCAATGCCCGCACCGGCAGGTAGTCCACATGGGGCACCGCTGCGCCGAAGGGGAACACCCCATCGCGCCGGGCCTCGGTCAAAACCTGCTGGATAATACTGCTGCGCGTTACCAGCCCGGGGCGCTCGACCCGGGCGATATCAGGCGTCTGTGCGGTCAGCGCCGGTGTCTGGTGCACGTAGTAGCCGGACTGCGGCCGTGCACGGATCAGCCCTTGGTCTTCAAGGTTGGCATAGGCCTGTAGCACGGTTGCATGGCTGACATTGAGCTGCGAACTCATCTTGCGCACCGACGGCACTCGCTCACCTGGTTGATACACACCACGGCGAATATCTTCGGCCAGCTGCTGGGCAATGCGCTGGTAGAGCAACAGGTTGGTCATGATCAGTCTCGAAACGCAGGCAATGTAGTTGTTTTTGTACGGCTCTATTTCAAGCAAGAATACCGGAACAGTTGCAAAGTGTACTGGGACAGATTGCAGAATAGTCGACAATACAGTTGCGTGACAAAGGCTGCGACAGGCCATTTGTCACAAGCAGACAACCGTCCATAAAAAAACCCGGAGCTGTGCAGTCTCCGGGTTTCTTCATCTATGGCTCAGCGTGCGGCGCCAAGCTTGCCTTTTTCGTCCGAGAAGACGATCTCGACTCGGCGGTTTTGCGCCCTACCCCGCTCCGAGGCGTTGGCCTCGACCGGATACTGGTCACCATAGCCTTCAACCTGGATGCGTTTTTCATCGACACCCAGATCGATCAGCAGGTCCGCCACTGCCTGCGCCCGGTCCCGGGACAGCTTGAGGTTGTCTTCCGGCGTGCCCGTGCTGTCGGTATAACCCTCGATTCGCACGACCCGCTTGGGGTTAAGCTGGAGGAACTGCACCAACTTGAGCACGGTGCGGCTGGCAGAGTTTTTCAGCTCCGCATGCCCGGTATCGAACAGCACGTCGCCCAGGGTCATGACCAGGCCACGGTCGCTCTGCTCGGTGGCCAGGCTGACGATCTGCGCTTCCAGCCACTTGCCCTGCTGCTGCACACTGGCAAGCTTGGCCTCGCGCAAGGCCAACTGCAGGCGCTGACGCTCAAGCTCGAGCTTGGCCAGCCGTTCCTGATTGAGCACCAGGTTACTGTGCTCGCGGGCAATGTCACTGTAGCGCTGACTCAGATAGGCGTAATGGCGCACGTCGGCACCAGTGCCCAGGTAGCTGGACAGTCGCTCGGCCCGGGCCAGGGATTCACCGGCACGAATCACATCACGCGGCGCGCTGCGCAGCACGTCAGAGTCATCCTTGACCGCCTCGAACTTGGCCGTGGCCTCATCCAGCGCCGTCTCGCTGCGCTGGCTGGCGCAGCCCTGCAGGCCGGCCACAGCGATCAACAACAGTGCCGCCAAAGGTTTGATCGAACTCACCGCTGCTCTCCCAACTGTTTACGCAGGCGATTGACCCGCGACTGCAGCAAGTCCAGCTGCTCCTTGCTTTTGACCGTCAGCACCCGCGCCTCGGCCAAGCGCGCATCCAGCTCAGCCTGCTCGGCGCGCATGCGCGCATCGCGGAAGGATTCGCTGGCCATGTTGGTGCGAGCCCGGGCCAGCTTGTCTTCAGCCAGCTTCAGCTCTGCCACTTCGTCAGTGGCACCCACCGCCCTGGCCTGCTCAAGTGCCTGCTCGGACAGGCGCAGCTGTTCATTGGGGGCCGGATCATTGGCGCACCCGGCCAGAGCCAGCAACGCCAGAACGGCGAATAATGAATGAGTTCTCACACAATCTTCCTACTGTTTAGGGGCATCCAGCGGCGCTTGCATCTGCGCTTTCCAGCGCTCGACATTACGCTGCAGTACCGCTTGGGACACGCCGGAGGCCGGCAATTCTGTCAGCTTTTTTGCCAGTTGTCCGCGCAACCAGGCGTCATTGCACGCGGAATTATGCGACAACGCCAGGTACAGCCCCGGACGATCGAGTGGCAAGCCACGGGCAATCAACTCATTGCTCATACCCAGGGTCTGGGCCATGGCCATGCCGGCGTAGCGGCCAGCCAACACGTAATCGACCTGGCCGAGCAGCAATTTCTGGAAGGCCTGGGTCAGATTTTGCGCGGGAGCAAGCTTCAACTGACTCTTGGCGTAAGCGTTAAATTCTGGGGTCATGCGCGCCTTTTCCGACACGCTACCCTGATGTTCATGCAAGTCGGCCAGGGTGTTATAGACCAGCGGCGAATCGTGCCGGGTCCAGACCACGTATTCGTTGCTCAGCAGCGAGGGGTGAACAAAGTCGACCGTGGTCAGCTCGGCCACCGCGAAGGGTGAATCGATCAGCAAATCGACGCGCCCGCTGCGCACTTCTTCCAGCGCCTGGCTACGGCTGCCGCTGTCGAGCACTTCAACCTTCAGGCCCAACTCGCCGGCAACCTGCTTGAACAGGTCGACGTTGGCGCCCATCAGGTGCCTGGGGTCTTGCGGATCGCGCCAGGAGTAAGGCGGGGCATCTGGACTGCCGGTGGCTACCAGCCGCTCACACTTGCCGACTGCCCAGGCTTGCAACGGCATCAGTACCGCAGCGAACACCAGCGCCGTGTTAATCCGGCCACGCCATCCCATGCAACGACTCCCCAACTTTTTACCCTGAATGAAAAAGCCCGATCTGCCGGGCTGTGCAAGGCGGGCCTGCACAGCCCGGGCGGACCGGGCTCTTTTATAAGTGAAGCGACTGGATTAAACCAGCTTCTCCAGCTCAGGGATGGCTTCGAACAGGTCAGCCACCAGGCCATAGTCGGCCACCTGGAAGATCGGCGCTTCTTCGTCCTTGTTGATCGCAACGATCACTTTGGAGTCTTTCATGCCGGCCAGGTGCTGGATCGCGCCGGAAATACCGACGGCGATGTACAGCTGAGGCGCAACGATCTTGCCGGTCTGACCGACCTGCATGTCGTTGGGTACGAAACCTGCGTCGACCGCAGCGCGCGAGGCGCCAACGGCAGCGCCGAGCTTGTCGGCCAGGGCGTACAGGTGCTTGAAGTTGTCACCGTTCTGCATGCCGCGGCCGCCGGAAACGACGATCTTGGCAGCGGTCAGCTCAGGACGGTCGGATTTGGCCAGCTCTTCGCCAACGAACGCCGATTTACCCGCATCGTGAGCAGCAGCGACGGCTTCAACGGCAGCCGAACCACCCTCGGCGGCAACGGCGTCAAAGCCGGTGGCACGCACGGTGATGACCTTGACGGCAGCGTTGGATTGCACAGTGGCAATGGCGTTACCGGCGTAGATCGGACGCTTGAAGGTGTCGGCCGATTCAACCGAGATGATCTCGGAGATCTGGTCGACGTCCAGCAGCGCGGCAACGCGCGGCAGGATGTTCTTGCCGTTGGAGGTGGCAGGTGCCAGCACGTGGCTGTAGCCTTTAAGAGCAGCTACCAGCGGAGCGACGTTCTCTGGCAGTTGGTGAGCGTAGGCGGCGTTGTCGGCAGCCAGCACCTTGGCCACGCCAGCAATCTTGGCAGCAGCTTCAGCGACGCCACCGACGTTTGCGCCTGCGACCAGCACATGGATGTCGCCACCGATCTTGGCGGCAGCAGCAACAGTGTTCAGGGTGGCCGGGGCAACGGCACCGTTTTCGTGTTCAGCGATAACCAGGATAGTCATTTAGATTACCTTCGCCTCGTTCTTCAGTTTCTCGACCAGTTCAGCAACCGACTTGACCTTGATACCGGCGCTGCGAGCAGCTGGCGCTTCGACTTTCAGGGTCTTGTTGGTGGAGGCAGTGGAAACGCCCAGCGCGTCGGGAGTAACGGTCTCCAACGGCTTCTTCTTGGCCTTCATGATGTTCGGCAGCGACGCGTAGCGTGGCTCGTTCAGGCGCAGGTCGGTGGTGACGATGGCAGGCAGGTTCAGTGCAACGGTCTGCAGGCCGCCGTCGATTTCGCGGGTGACGTTGACCTTGTCACCTGCCACTTCGACCTTGGAAGCGAAAGTGCCCTGGGCGTAGCCGCTCAGCGCAGCCAGCATCTGGCCAGTCTGGTTGTTGTCGCTGTCGATGGCTTGCTTGCCAAGGATCACCAACTGAGGCTGCTCTTTGTCGACCACTGCCTTGAGCAGCTTGGCCACAGCCAGCGAAGTCAGCTCTTCAGCAGATTCGACCAGGATGGCACGGTCGGCACCCAGTGCCAGGGCAGTACGCAATTGCTCCTGAGCAGTGGCCGGGCCGACGGTAACGACGACGATTTCGCTCGCAACGCCCTTCTCTTTCAGGCGTACGGCTTCTTCTACGGCGATTTCGCAGAAGGGGTTCATGGACATCTTGACGTTAGCAAGGTCTACGCCGGAGTTGTCCGCCTTGACGCGAACCTTGACGTTATAGTCGACCACTCGTTTGACAGCTACAAGAACCTTCATGGATTCCTCGTTACTCTCCGGTGAAAAGAATGTCGCCTGGGGCAAACCCGGCGATTGCGCGTGGGTACAAGGGCACCTCTAAAAACGATCACAGGGGGGCAAATTTAACCCTGACCCAGCAGTCTCGATTCGGCCTGTCAGTTGCAAAACCCGTGGGTCATAATTTGTCGTGGCGTGTAAACTCCACTACAAAGCGGGTTGTGGCGTAACTGCCCTGCTTTTCGCCTGGTTTTTAGGGGTGCTCCTGCATCCGACGGTCAGCCTACGGCGAGCGCAAAACCGCTCGTATCTTGACCGTAACGCCCAATCCGGTCAATACGGCAAACCGGTCAGCTTCACACCGCGCTTCTTTGATTTTACTGGCCTGCGGCAAATTCAAACAAACGTTTGTATTGGACCCCGCGAGTGGTGTAGATATAATGCGCGGCCAAGAGAAAGCGGTGTAGTCCGTCATCACTCGAGCTACAGCCCGAGCGTCTGAAAAATGACCGCCTGACACCCGCCAATAAAGAAAAACCGATGAGCCTTGAGTAGGAGAGAACCTGTGGAACGCGAATACATGGAATTCGACGTGGTCATTGTCGGCGCTGGCCCGGCTGGCCTGTCCGCCGCCTGCCGACTGAAGCAGAAGGCCGCCGAAGCCGGTAACGAAATCAGCGTCTGCGTGGTCGAGAAAGGCTCGGAAGTCGGCGCCCACATCCTCTCCGGTGCGGTGTTCGAACCGCGCGCCCTGAACGAACTGTTCCCGGACTGGAAAGAGCTCGGCGCCCCGCTCAACACCGAAGTCAAACGCGACGACATCTACGTGCTCAAGGATGCTGGCAGCTCGATCAAGGTCCCTGACCTGTTCGTGCCCAAGACCATGCACAACCAAGGCAACTACATCATCTCCCTGGGCAACCTGTGCCGCTGGCTGGCCCAGCAGGCCGAGAACCTGGGCGTGGAGATCTACCCAGGCTTCGCGGCCCAGGAAGCGCTGTTCGATGAAAACGGTGTAGTCCGCGGGATCATCACGGGCGACCTGGGTGTCGACCGTGAAGGCAACCCCAAGGAAGGCCTGTACACCCCGGGCATGGAGCTGCGTGGCAAGTACACCCTGTTCGCCGAAGGCTGCCGTGGCCATATCGGCAAGCAGTTGATCAAGCGCTTCAACCTCGACAGCGAATCCGACGTCCAGCACTACGGCATTGGCCTGAAAGAAATCTGGGAAATCGACCCGTCCAAGCACGAGCAAGGCCTGGTGGTGCACACCGCCGGCTGGCCGCTGGACGTGATGAGCGCCGAGAACACCGGGGGCTCGTTCCTTTATCACCTGGAAAACAACCAGGTGGTGGTCGGCCTGATCGTTGACCTGTCCTACAGCAACGCTTACCTGTCGCCGTTCGACGAGTTCCAGCGCCTCAAGCACCACCCGGTGATCAGCAAGTACCTCGACGGCGGCAAGCGCATCAGCTACGGCGCCCGCGCCATCTGCAAAGGCGGCCTGAACTCGCTGCCGAAGATGGTCTTCAACGGCGGCGCGCTGATCGGTTGCGACCTCGGCACCCTGAACTTCGCCAAGATCAAGGGCAGCCACACCGCGATGAAGTCCGGCATGCTCGCTGCCGAAGCGGTGGCCGATGCCCTGCTGGCCGGTAGCGAAGGCGGCGACCAACTCAACAGCTATGTCGACGCGTTCAAGGCCAGCTGGCTGCACGAAGAACTGTTCGCCAGCCGTAACTTCGGCCCGGCCATGCACAAGTTCGGGCCGATGTTCGGTGCGGCATTCAACTACGTTGACCAGAACTGGTTCGGCGGCAAGCTGCCGTTCACCCTGCACGACACCAAGCCGGACTATGCCTGCCTGAAGCTTGCAGCCGACTCGAAAAAAATCGACTATCCAAAACCCGATGGCAAGCTGAGCTTCGACAAACTGAGCTCGGTGTTCCTCTCCAGCACCAACCATGAAGAAGAGCAACCGTGCCACCTCAAGCTCACCGACCCGAGCATCCCGATCGGCAGCAACCTACCGCTGTACGACGAGCCCGCCCAGCGCTACTGCCCGGCAGGCGTGTACGAAGTGGTGACACAAGAGGACGGCAACAAACGCTTCCAGATCAACGCCCAGAACTGTGTGCACTGCAAGACCTGTGACATCAAGGACCCTGCGCAGAACATCACCTGGGTCACCCCGGAAGGTGCAGGCGGCCCGACTTATCCGAATATGTAAGGTCAGCCCAGCGCTAAACAAAAGCCCCCAGGCCTATCCGGCCTGGGGGCTTTTTTACTCGTGATCAGGCTGTCCTGACTTCTTCGAACAGCTCCGGGTGTCGATCCAGCAGCTTGAGTAATTTGACCAAGGCCACAGGAGGCTTGGTCTTGCCGTTTTCGTAACGGGAAAATGCATTAACCCCACCGCCGAATATTTCCGCGGCTTCGCGCTGATCAAGCGCCAGTTTCTTGCGCACTGCGGCAATGAATTGCGGATCGACCGTCGCCGCATTGACCTGCCGATTGAACGCCAGCATGGCTGCACTGACGCGCCGGGACTCCAGGTCGCCGAGCACCCTTTCGTCACAGGCCGGGCAAAAATCTCCAGTGACGTCGGTCACCCGTGTTGTCTCACCCTTGTAGGTATACGGCAGGTCACGAATACCACTCACCAACTCGGCCGCGCCACAAACCGGACATTTCATCCTCACAACTCCTTGAAGGAAACGATGAGCACATCATCGATTACCGTCAGTTTCAGGTAGACCCGCCCGAAGCAGGTGCTGGGTCGGTAAACGTCTTGCCAGATACGATGATCTGCCTGCGTGGTCATGCTCTTGTGAAAATCCCTGCTGTCCAGGGCATGAACCACCTCAAGCATCAGATCGAAATCCAGACCCAACGCTGCAGCATCCGCAAGCGCAGAGCCTGTCGAGCGAACCCGACCGGCCTCAAGCAGCGCCCTGACTTTTGAAAGCCTGCAATGAGGCGTGCCTTTCTCCATGAGCAAATTAACCTATTGGGTTTAATTTGGCAAATGGGTTAATCCACTTGCCATGCTATGGAGTCTGCCCGATCAACGCCTCGTCAGTGGGAAACGATTGTCACGGCGGATGAACTCAGCAACGCACCACCTCATCCTCGAAAGCCGTCGCCTCCCGCGCACCGAAATACATCGCCGTCAGTAAGCCAACCGCCCCCATGATCAGACAGAAGCCCACGCATACCCACGGGCTCCAGGGCATCAGGGCAATCAGCAGCAACGGGGTGGTGCTCGCCCACAAGGCGTAGGCAATGTTGTAGGTAAAGGAAATGCCCGACACGCGGATCTGCGCCGGGAACAGTCCGACCATCACCGATGGCACCACGCCCACTACCCCACAGCCCAGACCTGCAATGGCATAGGCCAGCCCGGTCCAGCCCCAGCCAGCCACCAGGCTGGCGTAAAGGCCGGCAATGCCCAAGGGCAGCAGCACGCTGTAGATCATTAGCGCCCGCCAGGCACCGATACGGTCGACCAGCAAGCCTGCCAACACACAGCCGATGTTGAGAAAGACGATGCCCATGCTGCTCAGGGCGAAGGTGTGCCCGGCGCTCATGCCGAACCGCTGCTGCATCACCGTCGGTGTGATGACCACCAGCACCACCACCGCCGAGGTCAGCACGCAGGTGAGCAAGGCGGCGGGCATCAATGCGCGGCGGTGTTCGCGCAACACGGTACGCAAGGGAAAGGCCGGCGGCTGATTGCGTTGCTCGCGCAAGGCGAGGAACACCGGCGTCTCGCTCAACCAGCGGCGCAGCCACACACCGATCACGCCAAACACCCCGCCGAGCAGAAACGGATAGCGCCAGGCGTAGTCGAGGATCTCCTGCGGGCTGTAAAGCTGCGCAAGCGCCGTAGCCGTCAAGGCACCGAGCAGGTAGCCGAACGTCAGCCCCGCCTGCAGGAAACCCAGGGCGTAACCGCGCCGCCCAAGCGGCGCGTGTTCGGCGACGAACGTCCAGGCGCTTGGCACCTCGCCCCCTACCGCTGCACCCTGGAGGATGCGCAAGGCCAAGAGGATCAGCGGTGCCGCGTAGCCGATCTCGGCGTAGGTGGGCATCACCCCGATCAGCAGGCACGGCAAGGCCATCATCAGGATGCTCAGGCTGAACACCCGCTTGCGCCCCAGGTGGTCGGCAAAATGCGCCATCAGGATGCCGCCCAGGGGCCGCGCCAGGTAACCGGTGACGAAAATGCCGAAACTCTGCAGCAAGCGCAGCCATTCAGGCATCTGTGGCGGAAAGAACAGTTGGCTCAGGGTCAGGGCGAAGAACACGAAGATGATGAAATCGTAGATCTCCAGTGCCCCGCCCAGCGCCGCCAGGCTCAGGGTTTTGTGGTCGCTGCGCGACAGTTGCAGAGGGCGCGCAGGGTCGGTGGCCGTCATAGAGGTATCCGCAAATGATCGGGTGCCCGCGCGACGAGCGCGCCAAGGCCAACGCACGAGCATAGCAAAAGCCACCCGGCCACACCCAGCACGGTTTCAGGACGGGCGGCAAAACGCCGTCTGGGTGAAGTCCATGCGCCGTGGGGTGTAATGCGGCTTGACCGCACGCTCAGGGATACCTGGCAAGTGCCCAAGTACATAAGGCGAATCGATGATGCTCATGAACGACTGGATGGTCTCGTTATCCGGGACCTTGGGCAGGCTGACATTCACCGCTCGACGCTGGTTGTCGGGAATGGCGGGAATCTTCAGATGTTGCGATTCGTAGAGCAAGGCATGCTGGATCAGCGGGTTGACCCGGCAGAAACGCTCCAGATCGACACCGGCATGGCTGGCCAGGTCGATATTGCCCAACAGCAAGTTGAACGGTAGCAGCGCGCTCTGCACCAGGCGCTGCAGGTCTTCGAAGCTTTCGACCGGGGCGATGCGGTAATAGCCCATGGCATTGAGCATCCGTTCCAGTTGCAGTAGCTGCATCGGGTGCTCGTCGGCAATCAGAATCCGCAGCGATTTGTTCGGCATCGTCTATGACCAAGGCTGACAGCGTTAGAGACGTTCCTTGACCATACTGCGCCAGATCATCAATTGCAGGCTGTTGGCGGGCACTTCGCCAGATGAAGGGTCTTTAATGATAGTTGTCGGGAAATCGACATAAATCAAGCGCCACCACGACGAATTTTTCACACACCCTGTGCCTATTGCGACTCCCATTCGCGCAGGCGCAACCGGCAATGTTTCATGGCATTGACAATATGCTTCTCTACCAGGCTGCGGGAAATGCCCAGGCGCTCGGCGATCTGTGGGTGGGACAGGCCGTCGAGCTTGCGCAGCAGGAAACTTTCGCGACAGGGCTGGCTGAGCTCGGCGAGCGCCCGCTGCATCAGCTCCAAACGCTGGTTCAGGTCCATGCTCTGGGACAGTGCCGGGGAAAAGAAACGCTCGTCGCTGTCGAGCACTTCCAAGGGTTCGGCCTGGCGTAACAGGCCACGCCGATGGCCATCGATCACCAGGTTCAGCGCGGTACGGTAGAGAAAAGCCCGCGGGTGCTCGATGTCATTGCCGCTGCTGCGCTCCAGCACGCGAATATAGGCATCGTGGGCGACGTCTTCGGCTGCCTGCCGGTTACCCAGGCGAGCACAGAGAAAACTCACCAGTTCGCGATAGTAGTTTTCCAACACAACACCTGGCCGCGACATCTGCGGGGTTTCCCTGATTCGTGGTTGAGCGGATCTGAATGATGGCAGTATGCAATAATACAAATTATAATTATTCTCAGCAAGATCAGACCTTGATCGCGGTAAATTCCACGGCACCCACCTCGTATACCTGGGAGCCTCCCGTGTCTGCCGCACCTGCTCGGCAGTGAGTCGTCACGGGCCACTCCATCTGGCTGGAACCCTGCATGAAACGCTCATCGAACACTCGTCGCCTGCTGCTCTGCGGCCTTGGCCTGCTCAGCCTGGGCGCCCTGCTCGCCTGGAAAACCCTGCCCGCCGGTGGCGATTCGATGAGTACCGTCAGCGTCACTCGTGGCGATATCGAAAGCAGCGTCACCGCCCTGGGCACCTTGCAGCCTCGGCGCTATGTGGATGTCGGCGCCCAAGCGTCCGGGCAGATCCGCAAACTGCACGTCGAGGTCGGCGATCAGGTCAAGGAAGGACAACTGCTGGTTGAGATCGACCCTTCCACGCAACAGGCAAAACTTGATGCCGGGCGCTTTTCAATCGACAACCTCATGGCCCAGCTTGCTGAACAGCAAGCCCAGTACCAGTTGGCGCAACAACAGTACAAACGTCAAAGCAACCTTGCCGCAGGCGGTGCGACGCGCGAGGAGGACGTGCAAAGCGCCCAGGCCCAACTCAAGGTCACCCAGGCACGGATCGACATGTACCGGGCACAGATCCGTCAGGCCCAGGCGAGCCTGCGCAGTGACGAAGCCGAGCTGGGTTACACGCGTATTTATGCGCCCATGTCCGGCACCGTGGTTGCCGTCGATGCCCGTGAAGGCCAGACCCTCAATGCCCAGCAGCAAACGCCGCTGATCCTGCGTATCGCCAAGTTGTCGCCGATGACGGTCTGGGCACAGGTTTCGGAGGCCGACATCGGCCAGGTCACGCCCGGCATGAACGCCTACTTCACCACCCTGGCAGGCGGCAAGCGGCGCTGGACCAGTAACGTGCGCCAGATTCTGCCAGTACCTCCCAAACCCCTCGACCAGGCCAGCCAGGGCGGCGGCAGCCCGGCCAGTGCCAGTGGCACTGGGGCCAGCAGCAAGGTGGTGCTGTATACCGTGCTGCTGGACGTCGACAACCCGGACAACGCGCTGATGGCCGAGATGACCACCCAGGTGTTTTTTGTCGCCGGACGCGCCAGCCAGGTACTGACTGTGCCGGTGGCAGCGCTGGACGAAGATGCCAGCAGCCAGGACCTGCGCATAGCCCAGGTGCTCGACAGCAACGGCAAGGTCAACCAGCGCCAGGTGCGTACCGGCCTGAGCGACCGCTTGCGGGTGCAGGTGCTCGACGGCTTGGCCGAGGGCGAGCGCCTATTGATCGGCGCACCTGCCGCAAACGGGGGTTGAATGTCCACGCCCCTGATTGAACTGCGCGATATCCGCAAATCCTATGGCGGCCTCGACACCCCCAAGGTCGAGGTGGTACGCGGTATCAGCCTGGCCATTCACCCCGGTGAGTTCGTTGCTATTGTCGGTGCCTCCGGCTCCGGCAAGTCGACGCTGATGAACATCCTCGGCTGCCTGGACCGCCCCACCTCAGGGGCCTATTACTTCGCTGGCAAGGACGTTGCCGAACTCGACAGCGACGAGTTGGCCTGGCTGCGCCGCGAGGCCTTCGGTTTCGTATTCCAGGGCTATCACCTGATCGCCTCGGGCTCGGCCCAGGAAAACGTCGAAATGCCAGCCATCTATGCCGGCACCCCTGCCGCCGAACGCCATGCCCGCGCCGCCGCCCTGCTCGACCGTCTGGGCCTGGCCAGCCGCACCGGCAACCGCCCTCATCAGTTGTCCGGCGGCCAGCAGCAACGGGTGTCGATTGCTCGCGCCCTGATGAACGGCGGGCATATCATCCTCGCCGACGAACCCACCGGGGCACTGGACAGCCAGAGCGGCGCCGAGGTCATGGCCTTGCTCGATGAGCTGGCCAGCCAGGGCCATGTGGTGATCCTCATCACCCACGACCGTGAAGTCGCAGCGCGGGCCAACCGGGTCATCGAGATTCGCGACGGCCTGGTGCTCAGCGATTCGGCCGCGCATCAGCCCGGCACACCTGCGCCGACACCCGGCCTGCAGGCCGAAGACCTGCGCCAACGCCTGAACATGGGCGCAACCGCCAGCGGCGCCTGGAAAGGCGAACTGGTCGAGGCCCTGCAAGCAGCCTGGCGCATCATGTGGATCAACCGCTTTCGCACCGCCCTGACCTTGCTTGGCATCGTCATTGGCGTGGCCTCGGTGGTGGTCATGCTGGCAGTCGGCGAAGGCAGCAAGCGCCAGGTCATGGCGCAGATGGCCGCCTTCGGCTCGAACATCCTCTATTTGAGCGGCAGTGCACCCACCTTGCGCGAACCTGCCGGAGTCATCACCCTCGATGACGTCGCCGCAGTCTCAAGCCTGCCCCAGGTGAAGTTGATCATGCCGGTGATCGGCAATAGCCTGATGGTGCGCTATGGCAACAACAACCAGCAGTTCTATGTCGGCGGCAACAACACCCATTTCTCCGAAATTTTCAACTGGCCGGTAGTCGAGGGCAGCTTCTTCACCGAAGCCGATGAACGCAGCGCGGCAGCGGTGGCCGTCATCGGGCAGAAAGTACGCGAGAAGCTGTTTGGCGCCAACAACAACCCCATCGGCCAGTACATCCTGGTTGAGAACGTCCCTTTCCAGGTGGTCGGCCTGCTCGCCGGCAAAGGCGCCAGTTCCGGCGACCAAGACAGCGACGAGCGTATCGTGGTGCCCTACACCGCCGCCGCCATCCGTCTATTCGGCAGCCGCGACCCGGAGTATGTGACCATCGCCGCTGCCGACTCGCGACGCGTGGCCGATGCCGAGGCAGCCATCGACCGGCTGATGCGCAAGCTGCACCATGGCAAACACGATTATGAACTGACCAACGATGCAGCGCTGATCCAGGCCGAAGCGCGCACTCAGAACACCCTGTCGCTGATGCTCGGCTCAATCGCTGCGATTTCGTTGCTGGTCGGCGGTATCGGGGTGATGAACATCATGTTGATGACCGTGCGCGAACGTACCCGCGAGATTGGTATTCGCATGGCCACCGGTGCCCGCCAGCGCGACATCCTGCGCCAGTTCCTCAGTGAAGCAGTGCTGCTGTCGATGGTCGGCGGCGTCACCGGTATTGCCGTGGCCTTGTTGATCGGCGGCGTCCTGCTGCTGGCCGACATCGCTGTCGCCTTCTCCCTGCCTGCCGTGCTTGGCGCATTTGCCTGCGCCGTGGTCACCGGGGTGGTGTTCGGCTTCATGCCGGCCCGCAAAGCCGCCCGCCTAGACCCGGTCAAAGCCCTTACCAGCGAATAAGCCATGAACCTGCCTTGCCATCTCAGCTTGTTGTCCATCGGTGTCTTGCTTGCCGCCTGCAGCTCGACTACCCCCGCCCCTCCGAGCGGCCTGCTGGCGCCACCCCAGTGGCAAGGGCCTGCCACCACCATTGCGCTGCCCCAGGAGAACTGGTGGCAGCAATTCTCCAGCCCCAACCTGGACCGTTTGATCGAGCAGGCCCGGCGCAACAGCTTCGACCTTGGCGCAGCTGCGGCGCGTGTGCGTCAGGCCCAGGCCTCTGCGGTAATCGCCGGCGCGCCGTTGTTGCCCGAGCTCAAGTTCGGCCTGGATGCCAGCCGTCAACGCCTGCTGCATGGCAACGGTTTCGATCAGCTCGATGCCAGCAGCCGCGAGCGCACCAGCACCTCGTTCGCAACCCGCTTGAGTGCTAGCTATGAAGTGGATTTCTGGGGGGGCAAAGTCGCCGCACGCGACAGCGCCTTGTTCAGCCTGGATGCTAGCCGCTTCGATCGCCAGACCGTCGAGCTGACCCTGCTCAGCGGCGTCGCCAACAGCTACCTGCAAGGCCTGGCCCTGAGCGAGCAAGTGCGTATCGCAAGACTCAACCTGAGCAATGCCGAAGACGTCTTGCAATTGGTTGAAACCCGCTATCAATCCGGCTCCGCCACAGCCCTGGAACTGGCCCAGCAACGCAGCCTGGTGGCGGGCCAGCAGCGCCAGGTGCCGTTGTTCGAACAGCAATTGCGCGAAGCACGGATCACCCTGGCCACCCTGCTCGGTGAGCCGGTGCAGGCCTTGCCCGCCTTCGACGAGCCGCTCACCGGGCTGAACTGGCCGGCCATTGGTAGCGGCGTGCCGAGCGACCTGCTTAGCCGCCGCCCGGACATTGCCAGCGCCGAAGCCCGACTGGCTGCGGCTCAGGCCGATGTCCAAGTGGCCCGGGCGGCCATGCTGCCAAGCCTGACCCTCGGCGCCGACCTGGGCTCTGGCGCCGATACTTTCGCGCAAATTCTGCGCAGCCCTTACTACACCTTGAGTGCCGGCCTCGCCGCGCCCATTTTCAACAACGGCCGCCTGCGCGCCGAACGCGACAAGGCCCGTGCCGAGCAGCAAGAGCTGCTGGAAAACTATCGCGGCAGCATTGTCGCCGGGTTTGCCGATGTCGAGAAGGCGCTCAATGGCATCAGTGGCGTCGACCAGCAGCGCCAGGCCCAGGACCAGGAAGTGGTGCAGGCGCGCATCGCCTTTGATTTATCCGAGCGCCGCTACCAGGCCGGTGCCGAAACCCTGCTGACGGTCCTGGAAACCCAGCGCACCCTGTATCAGGCTCAAGACCAGCAGGTGCAACTGCGCCTGGCCCGGTTGCAGGGCAGCGTGGCCTTGTACAAGGCATTGGGTGGCGGTTGGCAGGTGGCTGCTGAGCAATAGCTCCACTCATCTCAAGCACCAAGGCTCACAACCCCGCTCTCACAGGCCATGGCACGTTGCAACAACTGTGGGAGCCGGCTTGCCGGCGATGCGCCGCGCGGGCGGCGCTCG
>NZ_JAMDGZ010000013.1 GCF_028656935.1 Pseudomonas rubra | reverse complement strand
CGTAAGGGCGGAAGGGGCCGACAGCCTCGCCACATCAACTGGATAAGCACACATGCCCAGACCAACCCTGAGCCCTCTTCATAGATCAGGATTAGAGATGTGTAGATACCGATGCCGCGATAGGGCCAGCCCAACCGATACAAATCCAGTGCCCGGACTGGCAATCGCGGGGCAAGTCCGCTCCCACAGATAGCGTCAGTACTTGACCAATGCGTTGATGATAAGCATTATCATTCGCCACGCCTTGGTCGAGTACCGCAGTGAGTCAATCCCGGTTCAACACCGTTTTCCTTGCCCAGCGGGTCAGCCTGCTGCGCACCCTGCAGCGCATGGTGGATAACCCCAGCACTGCCGAAGACCTGTTGCAGGAGACCTACCTGCGGGTGACCCGCGCCCTCGGCGAACGCCCTATCGAGCACCTGGAACCCTTCGTGTTCCAGACCGCGCGCAACCTCGCCCTCGACCACCTGCGTGCGCGCCGGGCGCAGTCGCGCAACCTGGTCGACGATGTGCCCGAGCAGATCCTGCACAACGTTGCCGCCCCCAGCAGCAGCGCCGAAGACGCCGCCCACGCCGAACGACTGCTCAAGCGCCTGAGCGTCAGCCTTGCGCAATTGACCGAGCGCCAGCAACGCATCTTCATCCTCAGCCGCCTGCATGGTGCCAGCTACCTGGAAATCGCCGAGCAGTTGCAGGTGTCGGCCAGCACGGTTCAGAAGGAACTGAAACTGATCATGGCCATCTGTGTAGGGGTAGCCGACCGGCTGAAGTAAACAGCCTGTCGTGGATCGCAGCTAAAACCTTGCCATCCTCATGGATACCCCGGATCATTCGCACACAGCGCCCGACCGCCAAGGACCCACCCCGTGACCGACAGTCCCTCCCCTAGCCCCTCGCCGCCTGGCCAGCCCGCCAGTGACCGTGCCATGGACCAGGCCCTGGACTGGCTGATCCGCCTGCAGTGCGCAAGCGCAGAAGACACCCAGGCATTCGAAGCCTGGCTTGAGGCCGACCCGGCCAACGCGACCGCCTATGTCGAAGCCGAAGCGATCTGGAACGGCGCCCCCCTGCGCCAGGCCGCCGGGCAGCTCAATCACCTCAAGCGTCGCTCGCTGCGCGCGCGTATCCGCCCGCACTGGAAACCCCTGGCCGCTGCTGCCGTGCTGCTGGTGACGGTGTTCACCGTGGGCAACCTGCCGCTGCGCCTGCAAGCCGATCACCTTACCGTGGTGGGTGAACGTCAGCGGCTGCAACTGGACGACGGCTCCAAGGTATTGCTCAACACCAATTCGGCCTTCGCCAGTGACCTGCGCGACAACCGCCAGGTGGCCAGGCTGCTGCAGGGCGAGGCCTACTTCGAAATCCCCGGCGGCGCCCAGCCGGCGCTGGAACTGCAAGCCGGGCCGCTGCGCGCCAGCGTGCGTGACACCGACTTTGCCGTGCGCTACCTCGATGGCGAGGCACAGGTGCGGGTGCAGCGCGGCGATGTCGACCTGCAAGCCAACAGCGACCAGCGCATTCGCCTGTCGGCGGGCGACAGCATCAGCGTCGGCCCCAACGGCTTCAGCCAGCGCGGGCGCCTCGATGCGCAAAAGGATCTGGCCTGGGTCCAGGGCCGCCTGGTGTTCGAGAACTGCCCCTTGAGCCAGGTGCTGGCGGAGTTGCGCCGCTACTACCCAGGCTTGATCATCAACGGCAATCAACACCTGGAAAGCATCGCGGTGACCGGCAACTATCGCCTCGACCAACCGCTGGAAACCCTGCGCGCGCTGGCCCACATCACTTCGGCACAACTGCACGAATACCCGGCGCTGGTGATTCTCAACTGAGCTGAAAGTTTTTTTACGCGATCCCTGAAGCTGTTACGTCTCGTTATAGCCAATGCAACTGATTCTTATTTTTGAGTCGGTACGCGCCTATAACAATCGCGCCACAGGGAGCGCTTTCGATGCCCACCGGTTTCATTCGTCGGTCTTCAACCACTTCACGCACCCCCGGCCTGCAGCGTTGCACGCTCTCCCTGTTGACCCTGGCCATGCTCGCCAGCGGCGCTTGCAGCCTGCCGGCGCTGGCCGCAGAACCTGCCCAGGCCACGGCACCGCGCATGGGCGATTATCGCTTCGCGATTGGCCAGCAGCCGCTGGTTTCGGCGCTTAACGCCTTCACCGCAGTCACTGGCTGGCAAGTGGGCTTTTCCGCCGAACTGGCCGAAGGCGTCGCCTCCCCGGGGGTACACGGCTCACTCAAGCCTGAGGCGGCCCTGCAGCGCCTGCTCGCCGGTACCGGCCTGAACTACCGCACCCTGAGCAGTGGCAACGTGGTGATCGAACGCAGCGCCAGCAAGGCCATCGCCCTGCAGCAGATCACCATCAGCGCCACCCGCAGCGCCCAGGACATCAGCCAGGTCCCGAGCACCGTCAGCGTGCAGACCCGTGAGCAACTAGACCGCCAGAACGTCAACAACATCAAGGAACTGGTGCGTTACGAACCCGGCGTCTCGGTCAGCGGCACCGGCCAGCGCAGCGGCCTGAACGGCTACAACATCCGCGGTATCGACGGCGAGCGGGTACTGACCCAGATCGACGGCGTGTCGATTCCCGACAGTTTCTTCTTCGGCCCTTACGCCCAGACCCAGCGCAACTACGTCGACCCCGAAATCGTCAAGCGCGTGGAGATCCTCCGCGGCCCGGCCTCGGTGCTGTATGGCAGCAACGCCATCGGTGGCGCGGTCAGCTACTTCACTCTCGACCCCGATGACATCATCAAGCCCGGCAAGGACGTTGGCGCCCGCCTGAAGACCGGCTACAGCTCGGCCGACGAAAGCTGGCTTAACTCGGCCACCGTTGCCGGCCGCCAGGGCGAGTTCGACGGCCTGCTGCACCTGAGCCAGCGCAATGGCCATGAAACCGAGTCTTACAGCAGCCATGGCGGCACGGGCCTGGCGCGTACCGCCGCCAACCCCGAAGACGTGCGCACCACCAACATCCTGGCCAAGGCCGGCTGGAACTACGCCGACGACGCGCGCCTGGCCTTCACTTACGAAAACTACAAGGACGACCGCGACCTGAAGCTCAAGAGCGCGGTGGGCGGGCCGTTCCTTCCCGGCATCGGCGCCGCAAATTCGTACCGCGACCGTACCGGCAACGACACCGTGACCCGCGAGCGTTTCGGCATCAACCATGAGTTCGCCTTGGACAGCGTGCTGGCCGACAACATCAAGTGGAGCCTGAACTACCAGATCGGCAAAACCGACCAGCGTACCGAAGAGCTCTACTTTGCTAGGGGGCGCCAGGTGTTTCGTGACCGCCAGACCACCTACAAGGACCGCCAGTGGGTGTTCGACGCGCAACTGGACAAAGCCTTCAGCCTTGGCACAACCGACCACCTGCTGACCTATGGCACCACCCTCAAGCACCAGAAGGTCACCGGTTCGCGCAGCGGCACCGGTACCTGCCTGAACGTCGGCGGCACCTGCCGCTTCATCGGCCAGATCAGCGCCGATGACACCCAGGCACTGGTCAGCGATTTCCCCGATCCGACCGTCAACACCTACAGCCTGTTCGCCCAGGACGAGATCCGCTGGAACCAGTGGACCTTCCTGCCAGGTGCGCGCTACGACTACACCGAACTCAAGCCACACATGACCGACGAGTTCCTGCGTGGGGTAGGCGCCAGCCCCACCGACCCTGTCGACGACGATGCCAAGAAATGGCACCGGGTCTCGCCCAAGTTCGGCCTGACCTACACCCTCAACGACAACTACACCTGGTACGGCCAGTACGCCGAAGGCTTCCGTACGCCAACCGCCAAGGCGCTGTATGGCCGCTTCGAGAACCCGGGCCTGGGCTACAGCGTGCGCGGCAACTCCGACCTCGAGCCGGAAAAGAGCAAGAGCTACGAGACCGGCCTGCGCGGCAACTTCGATGCAGGTAACTTCGATGTCGCAGTGTTCTATAACAAGTACCGCGACTTCATCAACGAAGATGCCGTGCTGGGCAACAACCTGGGCCAGACCTTCGAAGCCAATAACATCAAGCACGCCACCATCAAGGGGGCCGAGTTCAAGGGCCGCCTGAACCTCGACGCGTTCGGCGCGCCACAAGGCCTGTATACCCAGGGCTCGCTAGCCTATGCCTATGGCCGCAACGACGACACCGGCCAGCCGCTCAACAGCGTCAACCCGCTGACTGCGGTGATGGGCCTGGGTTACGAGCAGGAGCAATACGGCGCGCTGCTGAGCTGGACCCTGGTCAAGCGCAAGAACCGTGTCGACGACACCACCTTCTTCGCCCCGGACGGCACCAGCAAGCAGTTCCGCACCCCTGGCTACGGCGTGCTCGACCTGACCGGTTTCTACAAGGTCAGCGACGACATCACCGTCAATGCCGGCCTGTACAACCTGACCGACAAGAAGTACTGGCAGTGGGATGACGTGCGTGGCTACGACGGCCTCGGTGAAGCGGCGGTAACCGCCCCGGCCAACCTAGACCGCCTGACCATGCCGGGCCGTAATTTCGCCATCAATCTGGTCTGGGATATCTGACCGACGCTGTCGGGCTTTTGTGGGAGCTGGCCTTGCCAGCGATGCGGGTGACGCGTAGCAACAGACTGCGCGCCGATGCCATCGCCGGCAAGGCCGGCTCCCACAGAGATAGCAAAGTCCGACAGGTGAGGTTTTTTTACTGTCGCGCGTCTTCTCATTCGTCTAGTCATCAGGCACGCCCATTTCGCAAGGAATCACCATGACCGCTGCTACCACCACCGAACGCGCCAGCCTGCGTTCGCAACGCTTGAACCAGCTGACCCACGCGCCGCACACTGAACTGGACGCCCTGGTCAAATCCCACGCGCCGTTCGAAACCCGCGAGAGCTTCGCCCGTTTTGTCGTCGCCCAGTACCTGTTCCAGTCCGAACTCAAGGCGCTGTACACCGACCCAGCACTGATCGCCATTGTCCCTGACCTGGCCGAGCGCTGCCGCGCCGAACAGGCCGGCCTGGACCTGGCTGACCTGAACACCGAAATCCCCGCCGACTTCGCCGGCGCCGTGCAGAACCCAAGCCTGGGTGAAGCCATGGGTTGGATCTTTGTTTCCGAAGGCTCCAAGCTTGGCGCCGCGTTCCTGATCAAGCGCGCCGTCGTCCTGGGCCTGTCCGACAACTTCGGTGCCCGCCACCTGGGCGAGCCGGCCGGTGGCCGCGCCGAAGGCTGGAAACAGTTCACCCGTATCCTTGACGGCCTGGAACTGAGCGCCGAAGAAGAAGCCAAGGCTGAGCAAGGCGCCGTGGCCGCCTTCGAGCGTTTCACCGAACTGCTCAAACACGCTTACGCCACTGCGCCTAAAGCCGAACTGGCCTGATGCGCCGTACCCGGTTACCCTCGCGGTAACCGGGCCTTGCCCGTGCACACCGACAAGCCCATGACCCGCCCAGTCGCTTCAAAACTTTCACGCCTGCTCTTCGGCCTGCTGGCTTACGTCAGCCTGGGCATCGGCCTTGTGGCCATCGTCATACCCGGCCTGCCCACCACCGAATTCATCCTTCTCGCCGCCTGGGCCGCCACCCGCAGTTCGCCGCGCCTGAGCGCCTGGCTGGAAAACCACCGGCTGTTCGGGCCGATCCTGAGCAACTGGCGCAACGGCAAGGTGATCCAGCGCCGGGCCAAGGTTAGCGCCACCGTCAGCATGCTGCTGTGCGCAAGCCTGATGCTGGTGTTCCTCGACCATCACTGGCCGGTGTTTCTCGCCATCACCGGCATGGCGTTAGGCAACCTGTGGATCTGGTCACGGCCGGAAGCCGCGCCCTTGAGCCTCGCCGACCGTTCATCGGCGCGTACTCATGGCTAAGGCGATAAAGCCGATGAACTGTTATCGCTAAAAGGATGTAGCGAATCGAGCCAGCCCTGCTGCTCGGTCCTCTACCGGCCTGCCTTTTAGCGAGTACGTCCATGTTCGACACGCTCTCGATCCGCCTGAAAATCGTTCTGCTCTCCGGCCTCTGCCTGCTTGGTGTGGTCGCCCTCGTGGTCGGCATCAACCTGTATCAATCGCACCAGAGCGATGAACTGGTTGGCGAGGCCAGCACCACCATGCTCACCCGCAATGTCCAGGCCCTGCTGCAGGCCCGCGCCGGCGAAAAAGCCGAAATGCTGCGGCGTACCTTCAGCGACAGCCAGACGGTCATTACCGCCCTCGCCGACCAGGTCCAGGACCTGCAGCAACTGGCCCGCGAGCGGGGCCTGAGTGGCGGTGAGCTGCGCGCAGCGATCAACCAGAGCCTGGCCACCAGCTTCAAGCGCAACCCCGACGTACTGGGCATATGGCTGGCCTTCGAGGCCGATGGCCTGGACGCTGGCGACAGCGCCTTTGCCAACGATGCCAAGCACCAAAGCAACGAAAGCGGCCGCTTCGCCAGCTACTGGAGCCGCGCCCAGGGCCAGGCCCTGAACACGGTGATCAGCGACGTCGACCTGAACAAGACCGAGATCAACCTCAGCGGCACGCCCTACAACATCTGGTACACCTGCTCGCGCAACAGTGCCCGCGCCTGCCTGCTCGAACCCTACTCCGACACCGTCGGCGGCAAGCAGATGCTGATGACCAGCATCACTGTGCCGCTGCTGCACAACGGCAAGGTGATCGCCGTGGCAGGTGTGGATATCTCCCTTGATGCCCTGCAGTCTGCTGCCGCCCAAGCCCAGCAAGAGCTGTTCAACGGCGCCGGCCAGCTGATGATCGTTGCCCCCAGCGGCCTGCTGGCTGCCAACAGCAACGATGCCGCCAAGGTCGGCAAGAACATCGGACAGGACGGTCAGCAGGCGCTGCAGAGCATCGCCAGCAACCAGTCGCTGATCCTTGAGCAGGGCGAGGCCATTCGCGCGGTCAATCCCGTACAGCCCATTACCGACAGCAAGCCCTGGGGCATTCTCATCGACCTGCCCAAGCAGGTGCTGCTGGCCGACGCCATCAGCCTGCAGGCCACCCTCGAAGACGAACGCACCAGCGGCACACTCAAGGTGGTGCTATTCGCCACCCTGGCCGGCCTGGTTGGCTTGCTGCTGATGTGGCTGACGGCCACCGGGGTGACCCGGCCGCTGAATACCGTGGCGAGCATGCTCGAAGACATCGCCAGCGGCGAAGGCGACCTTACCCAGCGCCTGCGCTATGCCCGCAAGGATGAGCTGGGCCGCCTGACCGGCGGTTTCAACCGCTTTCTCGACAAGCTGCAGCCGACCATCGCCCAGATCAAGCAGAGCATCACCCAGGCCCGGGCCACCGCCGATCAGTCCTCGGCGATTGCCGAGCGCACCAGTGAAGGCATGCAGGTGCAGTTCCGTGAAATCGACCAGGTCGCCACCGCCTCCAACGAGATGAGCGCCACCGCCCACGACGTTGCCAACAGCGCCGCCAGTGCCGCCGATGCCGCACGCGGCGCTGATCGCTCGGCCAAAGACGGCATGGCGATCATCGAGCGCAGCACCCGCGACATCACCGTGCTCGCCGAACAGGTCAGCAAGGCGGTAAGCGAAGTGGAAACCCTGGCGCAGAACAGCGAACAGATCGGTTCGGTGCTGGAGGTGATCCGCAGCATCGCCGAACAGACCAACCTGCTGGCGCTGAACGCCGCTATCGAAGCGGCTCGCGCGGGTGAAAGCGGTCGTGGTTTTGCCGTAGTCGCCGATGAAGTGCGCAACCTGGCGCGACGCACACAGGACTCGGTGGAAGAGATCCGCCAGGTGATCGAACGCATCCAGAGCAACACCCGCGAGGTGGTGGCGACCATGCATTCGAGCCACGGCAAGGCCCAGGAGAACGCCGGGCAGATCCACCAGGCAGTCCAGGCGCTGGACAAGATCAGCGAAGCGGTGACCGTGATCAGCGACATGAACCTGCAGATCGCCAGCGCCGCCGAACAGCAAAGCGCGGTGGCCGAAGAGGTCAACCGCAACGTCTCGGCGATCCGCGGTGTGACCGAAACCCTCACCGGCCAGGCTGCAGAATCGGCGCAGGTAAGCCGTCAGCTCAACACCCTGTCCACGCAGCAGATGGCCTTGATGGATCAGTTCAGGGTGTGAAGCTATCGCGGGGCAAGTCCGCTTGCCCCGCGATGCCTTAAAGGCTCAGCACCCCACTGTACAACCCATAAGCCGCCAACCCCGCCCCCACCAGCACCGCAGCAAAGATCAGCTTCTCCCAGGTGGTAAACAGCGCCTGCCCCTGCTCATGCTTGGCCCGGGCAAACAGGATCACCCCCGGGGCATACAGCAACGCTGAGAGCAGCAGGTACTTGAGCCCGCCGGCGTACAGCAGCCAGATCGCATACACCAGCGCAATCGCAGCAATCAGCAGGTCCTTGCGCCGCGCCCCAGGGTGCCCCTCATAGGACTCACCGCGCACCGCCAGCAGCACCGCATAGGCCGCTGACCACAGGTAAGGCACCAGAATCATCGACGACGCCAGGTAGATCAGGCTGGTGTAGGTACCGGCCGAGAACAATGTGATCAGCAAGAACAGCTGAATCATCACGTTGGTCAGCCACAGGGCATTGGCCGGCACGTGATTGGCGTTTTCCCTGGTCAGAAAGCGCGGCATGGTCTGGTCGCGCGCCGTGGCAAACAGGATCTCGGCGCACAACAACGCCCACGAAAGCAACGCACCCAGCAGCGAGACAGCCAGGCCGATACTGATCAACAAGGCCCCCCAGGGCCCGACGATGTGCTCCAGCACCGAGGCCAGCGACGGGTTCTGCAGGGCCGCAAGCTCCGGCTGGGTCATGACCCCGAGCGACAGCACGTTGACCATCACCAGCAAAGCCAGCACCCCGATAAAGCCGATCACCGTGGCCTTGCCGACGTCCGAGCGCTTCGCCGCACGGCCCGAGTAGACGCTGGCGCCCTCAATGCCGATAAACACGAACACCGTCACCAGCATCATGTTGCGCACCTGATCGAGCACACCGCCAAATTTCGGGTTGCTCAAGCCCCAGATATCACGGGTGAAAATGTCGGCACGAAAGGCCACGGCGGCAATGACGATGAACATCACCAGCGGCACAATCTTGGCCACGGTGGTCACCTGATTGATGAACGCCGCCTCTTTGATACCGCGCAACACCAGAAAATGTACCGCCCACAGCAGCAACGAGGCACAGGCAATGGCGATCGGCGTGTTGCCTTCACCAAACACCGGAAAATAAAAGCCCAGGGTGCTGAACAGCAATACGAAATAACCGACGTTGCCCAGCCAGGCACTGATCCAGTAGCCCCAGGCTGAAGAAAAGCCCATGTACTCGCCAAAGCCGGCCTTGGCGTAGGCATACACCCCGGAGTCGAGCTCGGGCTTGCGGTTGGCCAGGGTCTGGAACACGAAGGCCAGCGCCAGCATACCCACCGCCGTGATACCCCAGCCAATCAATACCGCACCGACGTCGGCACGCGCGGCCATGTTTTGTGGCAGCGAAAAAATCCCGCCGCCGATCATCGAGCCGACCACCAAGGCGATCAACGCACCCAGGCGCAGTTTCTGTCCAGATTCGGACATGCAGATCCCCTTTCTGTCTCGTGTTTGTAATACCAGCAGTACACCCTGAGTTAAATATAAGCCAAGTGTAAGCGTCTATATGTATTAAACCACTAAGCGCGACCTGCTCATAACTAGCGACTCTATGCAGACCGAACTAAATGGTGAGTTTTGTGCACAATTCCCGCTTCTTCAAGCAAATAAGAAATTTTCTCATGGAAAATTTGCGATTCCGCCAAAACGGACTAGCTTCAACTCTCGCAGCCCCGCAAGAGCGATTGCTCTAAAACGCCATGGAGGTGCCAGTTGACAAGGCTTGCAGTACCGCGACCGACAGACTCCTGGAGGCTGTTTCAGTCACTGATTTGCAATGGAATGTCCTGATGAACTGACCTGAATCAGCTAACGACTTCGCCGCTGGATTTATTCTAGCGTCATCTCTTCTCCTGCTATGGAGTTATTCAATGTCAGACGCTCCCGGAAAACTACGACTTGGTGCGCTGGTTGCACTTGTTGTCGGCTCGATGATCGGCGGCGGGATCTTTTCTTTGCCGCAAAACATGGCCGCAAGTGCTGACGTAGGCGCTGTTCTGATCGGTTGGGGGATTACCGCCATCGGTATGCTGACCCTGGCTTTCGTGTTCCAGACCCTGGCCAATCGCAAGCCCGACCTGGACGGCGGGGTGTACGCCTACGCCAAGGCCGGTTTCGGCGATTACATGGGCTTTTCTTCAGCCTGGGGCTACTGGATCAGTGCCTGGCTGGGCAACGTCGGCTACTTCGTGTTGCTCTTCAGTACCCTCGGCTACTTCTTCCCGATCTTTGGCGAGGGCAACACGCCGGCAGCCGTCATTGGTGCCTCGGTACTGCTCTGGGCCGTGCATTTTTTGGTACTGCGCGGCATCAAGGAAGCGGCGTTCATCAACCTGGTCACTACCGTGGCCAAGGTCGTGCCGCTGGCGCTATTCATCCTGATCGCCCTGTTCGCGTTCAAACTGGACATCTTCACCGCTGACATCTGGGGTTCGATGAACCCGGACCTGGGCAGCGTGATGAACCAGGTGCGCAACATGATGCTGGTCACCGTCTGGGTGTTCATCGGCATCGAAGGCGCGAGCATCTTCTCGGCCCGTGCGGAAAAGCGCTCGGACGTGGGCAAGGCCACGGTCATCGGTTTCATCACCGTGCTGCTGTTCCTGGTGCTGGTCAACGTGCTGTCGCTGGGCATCATGACTCAGCCGGAACTGGCCAAGCTGCAGAACCCGTCGATGGCTGCCGTGCTTGAACACGTGGTCGGTCACTGGGGCGCGGTGCTGATCAGCGTCGGCCTGATCGTCTCGCTGCTCGGTGCCCTGCTGTCCTGGGTGCTGCTGTGCGCCGAGATCATGTTCGCCGCCGCCAAAGACCACACCATGCCGGAGTTCCTGCGCCGCGAGAACGCCAACCATGTGCCGGCCAATGCCCTGTGGCTGACCAACGCCATGGTGCAGATCTTCCTGGTCATCACCCTGTTCTCGGCCAGTACTTACCTGTCGCTGATCTACCTCGCCACCTCGATGATCCTGGTGCCTTACCTGTGGTCGGCCGCCTACGCCTTCCTGCTCGCCCTGCGCAGTGAAACCTACGAACAGGCCCTGGCCGAACGCAAGAAAGACCTGGTTATCGGCGGTATCGCCCTGCTCTACGCGGTCTGGCTGCTGTACGCCGGCGGCGTCAAATACCTGCTGCTCTCAGCGCTGCTCTATGCCCCTGGCGTGATCCTGTTCGCCAAGGCCAAGCGTGAGGTCGGCCAACCGATTTTTACCAACGTGGAGAAGCTGATCTTCGCCGCCGTGGTCCTGGGCGCCTTGGTGGCTGCCTATGGCCTGTACGACGGCTTCCTGACTCTGTAACCACCCGTTTTCGCAACTTGGAGGAAATGAACCATGTCCACAGATAAAGCTAAGTACGGCGTACATTCCGAAGCCGGCAAACTGCGCAAAGTAATGGTCTGCTCCCCTGGTCTGGCACACCAGCGCCTGACCCCGAGCAACTGCGACGATCTGCTGTTCGACGACGTCATCTGGGTCAACCAGGCCAAGCGCGACCACTTCGACTTCGTGACCAAAATGCGCGAGCGTGGCATCGAAGTGCTGGAAATGCACAATCTGCTGACCGACATCGTCGCTCAACCTGAAGCACTGAAATGGATCCTCGACCGCAAGATCACCCCGGATACCGTCGGTGTCGGCCTGACCAACGAAGTACGCAGCTGGCTCGAAGGCCTGGAGCCGCGCAAACTGGCCGAGTTCCTGATCGGCGGCGTAGCCGGTGAAGACCTGCCCGACAGCGAAGGCGCCAGCGTCATCAAGATGTACCGCGACTACCTGGGCCACTCCAGCTTCCTGCTCGACCCACTGCCCAACACCCAGTTCACCCGCGACACCACCTGCTGGATCTACGGCGGCGTAACCCTGAACCCGATGTACTGGCCAGCCCGACGTCAGGAAACCCTGCTGACCACCGCCATCTACAAATTCCACCCTGAGTTCACCAATGCCGAATTCGACATCTGGTACGGCGATCCGGATCACGACCACGGCAAGGCCACCCTCGAAGGCGGCGACGTCATGCCGATCGGCAATGGCGTGGTCCTGATCGGTATGGGCGAGCGCACCTCGCGCCAGGCCATCGGCCAACTGGCGCAATCACTGTTCGAAAAAGGCGCTGTCGAGAAAGTCGTGGTGGCTGGCCTGCCTAAATCCCGCGCTGCGATGCACCTGGACACAGTGTTCAGCTTCTGCGACCGCGACCTGGTCACCGTTTTCCCGGAAGTGGTCAAGGAAATCGTTCCGTTCATCATCCGTCCCGATAGCAGCAAGCCTTATGGCCTGGACGTGCGCCGTGAGAACAAATCGTTCCTCGACGTGGTCGCCGAATCCCTCAACCTGAAAACGCTGCGCGTGGTCGAGACCGGCGGCAACAGCTTCGCCGCCGAGCGCGAGCAGTGGGATGACGGTAACAACGTGGTGGCGTTGGAGCCAGGCGTAGTCATCGGCTACGACCGCAACACCTACACCAACACCCTGCTGCGCAAGGCCGGGGTCGAAGTCATCACCATCAGCGCCGGCGAACTGGGCCGTGGCCGCGGCGGCGGTCACTGCATGACCTGCCCGATCGTGCGTGACCCAATCGACTACTAAAACGACCTCCACTGCCTGCACCCACGGGTGCAGGCGGGCCGATCACCGCTTTCCGTTCTCAAGAACAGGAGAATCATCATGGCGTTCAACATCCACAACCGTAACCTGCTGAGCCTGGAACACCACACCCCTCGCGAGTTGCGCTACCTGCTGGACCTGTCCCGCGACCTGAAACGTGCCAAGTACACCGGCACTGAGCAGCAGCACCTCAAAGGCAACAACATTGCGCTGATTTTCGAGAAAACCTCGACCCGCACCCGTTGCGCCTTCGAAGTGGCAGCCTACGACCAGGGCGCCAACGTCACCTACATCGACCCCAACTCCTCGCAGATCGGTCACAAGGAAAGCATGAAGGATACCGCCCGGGTGCTCGGGCGCATGTATGACGCCATCGAGTACCGCGGTTTCAAGCAGGAAATCGTCGAAGAGCTGGCCAAGTTTGCCGGTGTACCGGTGTTCAACGGCCTGACCGACGAGTACCACCCGACCCAGATGATCGCCGACGTGCTGACCATGCGTGAACACGCCGACAAGCCGATCCACGAGATCAGCTACGCCTACTTGGGCGATGCGCGCAACAACATGGGCAACTCGTTGCTGCTGGTCGGCGCCAAGCTCGGCATGGACGTACGCATCTGCGCGCCCAAAGCCCTGTGGCCGCATGACGACCTGGTCGCCCGCTGCAAGAAATACGCAGAAGAAAGCGGCGCACGCATCACCCTGACTGAAGACCCGAAAGCGGCAGTCAAAGGCGTCGACTTCATCCACACCGACGTCTGGGTATCGATGGGCGAGCCGGTTGAAGCCTGGGCCGAACGCATCACCCAACTGCTGCCGTACCAGGTCAACGCCGAGCTGATGAAAGCCACCGGCAACCCGCGGACCAAGTTCATGCACTGCCTGCCGGCGTTCCACAACTCCGACACCAAGGTCGGCAAACAAATCGCCGAACAGT
The DNA here is from genome assembly GCF_028656935.1 of Pseudomonas rubra. Classification (GTDB taxonomy): domain Bacteria; phylum Pseudomonadota; class Gammaproteobacteria; order Pseudomonadales; family Pseudomonadaceae; genus Aquipseudomonas; species Aquipseudomonas rubra. Next base: position 139,786 of record NZ_JAMDGZ010000013.1, on the reverse strand, counting down.
ACCCGCACCTGGCCAACGGGATCGAAGTGACCGACGACGTGTTCGAGTCGCCGGCCTGCATCGCCTTCGAGCAGGCGGAAAACCGCATGCACACCATCAAGGCGATCCTGGTATCGACCCTGGCTGACCTGTAATCCATTCAGGGAGCGAACCTTTGCTCCTGTGGGAGCCGGCCTTGCCGGCGATGGCATCGACGCAGTATCCGTTACTGCGCGGTGCCCGCATCGCTGGCAAGGCCAGCTCCCACAAGAGCTTCGCTGCCAACGCTAGAAGGACATCATCATGCGTATCGTTGTTGCATTGGGCGGCAACGCCCTGCTGCGCCGTGGCGAACCCATGACTGCAGACAATCAGCGCGCCAATATTCGCATCGCCGCCGAGCAGATCGCCAAGATCCATACGGGCAACGAGCTGGTCATCGCCCACGGCAATGGCCCGCAAGTTGGCCTGCTGTCGTTGCAGGCGCAATCCTACAAGCCCGACGAAGCCTACCCGCTGGACGTGCTCGGGGCTGAAACCGAAGGCATGATCGGCTACATCATCGAACAGGAGCTGGGCAACCTGCTGGACTTCGAAGTGCCGTTCGCCACCCTCCTGACTCAGGTCGAGGTGGACGCGAACGATCCGGCCTTCAAGGACCCAACCAAGTTCATCGGCCCGGTCTACAGCAAGGAAGACGCCGAACGCCTGGCCAAGGAAAAAGGCTGGGTGGTCAAGGCCGACGGCGACAAGTACCGCCGTGTGGTGGCCAGCCCCAAACCCAAGCGCATTTTCGAGATCCGCCCGATCAAATGGCTGCTGGAAAAGAACAGCATCGTGATTTGCGCCGGCGGTGGTGGCATCCCCACCATGTATGACGAGAATCGCAAGCTCAAGGGCATTGAGGCGGTGATCGACAAGGACCTGTGCTCGGCGCTGCTGGCCGAACAGCTGGACGCCGACCTGCTGGTGATCGCCACCGACGTCAATGCGGCGTTCATCGACTACGGCAAGCCGACCCAGAAGGCCATTGCCCAGGCGCACCCGGACGAGCTCGAGCGTCTGGGCTTTGCCGCAGGCTCCATGGGCCCGAAAGTCCAGGCTGCTTGCGACTTCGCCCGCCACACCGGCAAAGTAGCGGTGATCGGTTCGCTGGCCGACATCGAGGAGATCGTCAAGGGTACTGCCGGTACCCGGGTGAGCACCTCGAAGCCTGGAATCAGCTACCGTTGAATGCAGTGGGCGGGCTTGCGAGCCCGCCGTTTTCAACTTTCCGGAGGATTCCATCATGGCCCAGTTTCAACCCGGTCACGTGCATATCGAGCGCACCGCGCTGAATAAGGCTGATCACAGTTACGACCTGAATATCGAGTACGCAGTAGTCCGGGAAGCCAACAAACACGGCATTGATTTCCACATGCATGGGAGCATCGAAGGCAAGACCGTGGAGGAAAAGTTCTTCCTGAGCAAGGAAGAGGTACTGCCGAGCTTCCTGAGTGTTGCCACGCGCAGGGCGCAGAGCTACATGCCGTCGCCCAAGAAATTCGAGAGCCTGGGCTCAACGCACAAGATCTACGACCTGATGTTCGAGGACATTCGCGAGAAGCTGGATGTGAAATCGGGGGATTCGGTCAATCCCGAGCACTTCGAATAGCCCTACCGTCCTCATCGCGGGGCAAGCCCGCTCCTACACTGGGGTGAGCGGGCTTGCCCGGCGATTGCGCTGAACAGCATACTTGCCGCCTTCGGCAGCCTTGAATCCCCCTCCCCATGCGCATCCATGTCAGTTTCATCGACCGCGTCGGCATCACCCAGGAAGTGCTGGCCCTGCTCGGCGCCCGCAACCTCAACCTGGACGCCGTGGAGATGGTGCCGCCAAACGTCTACATCGACGCCCCGACCCTCAGCCCCCATGTCCTCGAAGAACTGCACGATGCGCTGTTCAACGTGCAGGGCGTGCAAAGCGTGCAAGTGGTCGACATCCTCCCTGGCCAACGCCGCCACCTGCAGCTCGATGCCCTACTCGCGGCCATGAGCGACCCGGTGCTGGCGCTGGACAGTGCCGGCCACGTGTTGCTGGCCAACCCGGCACTGGTGGCGCTGTGCGGGCAGGAACCGTCCGACCGTTCGGTGGCCGACCTGTTTGGTGATCCGGGCCTGCTCGAGGCGTTGATCGAACAAGGCTTTCACTTGCCGATGCGCGAAGTCACCCTCAATGGCCAGACCCTGCTGCTCGACGCTACGCCGATCACCAATGCCGGCGCCCTGCTGACCCTGTACCAACCCAACCGTATCGGTGAGCGGCTGTCGGCGCTGCACCATGACCACGCCGAGGGCTTCGATGCGCTGCTCGGTGATTCGCCGCCCATCCGTACTCTCAAGGCCCGCGCCCTGCGTGTGGCGGCCCTGGATGCGCCGCTGTTGATTCACGGCGAAACAGGCACCGGCAAAGAGCTGGTGGCCCGCGCCTGCCACGCCATCAGCAGCCGCCACAACGCGCCGTTTCTGGCGCTCAACTGCGCGGCGCTGCCGGAGAACCTGGCCGAAAGCGAGCTGTTCGGCTACGCCCCCGGCGCCTTTACCGGCGCGCAGCGAGGTGGCAAGCCCGGGCTGATGGAGCTGGCCAACCAAGGCACGGTGTTTCTCGACGAGATCGGCGAGATGTCGCCGTACCTGCAGGCCAAGCTGTTGCGTTTTCTCAACGATGGCAGCTTCCGTCGGGTCGGCGGCGACCGCGAGGTTAAGGTCAATGTGCGAATCCTCAGCGCCACCCACCGTGACCTGGAAAAGATGGTCGCCGAAGGCACCTTTCGCGAAGACCTGTTCTACCGCCTGAACGTGCTCAACCTGCAGGTACCGCCGCTGCGCGAGCGCGGTCAGGACATCCTGCTGCTGGCGCGCTACTTCATGCAGCAGGCCTGCACCCAGATCCAGCGGCCATTGTGCCGCCTGGCCCCGGCCACCTACCCGGCGCTACTGGGCAACCGCTGGCCAGGCAACGTGCGCCAGTTGCAGAACGTGATCTTCCGCGCCGCAGCCATCAGCGAAAGCAGCCTGGTGGACATCGGCGACCTGGACATCGCCGGCACCTCGGTCGCCCGTGGTCATGATGCTGAAGTCGATAGCCTGGAACAGGCCGTGGAAGACTTCGAACGCAGCCTGCTGGCCAAGCTCTACAGCAGCTACCCTTCGACCCGCCAGTTGGCCAGCCGCCTGCAAACCTCGCACACCGCCATCGCTCATCGCCTGCGTAAATACGGCATCCCGGCCAAGCCCTGATCATCCGTAGCGAATTCGATACACTGTAACGAATTCAACACGGCACAGTTTCAGGGCCAGAGTGCAAGGTTCTGATCCACTTGCGCTTTTTTCCCCGGCCTGTGCTGTAGCGATTTCGCTACAGAAGATGATTTTCTAATCTTCATAAAATATCTAATCAATTGTTTTATAACGATATTTTATAAATGGCCGCATTATTGCTAAGGCATTCCTCATCCCTGGCTCACCTGAGCCACGCCCACAGCCGATCCCTGCGGCCTTTGAGGAGTTTCCATGAGCGAGTTGCGTTTTACCGAAGATCACGAATGGCTGCGTAGCGAAGCAGATGGCAGCTTCACCGTCGGGATTACCGCTTTCGCCCAGAACGCCCTGGGCGATGTGGTCTACGTGCAACTGCCGGAGCTGCAAACTTACGCGCAAGGCGCCGAAGCCTCGACCGTCGAGTCGGTCAAGGCCGCCAGCGGCGTATACATGCCTCTCACCGGTGAAGTGGTAGCGGTCAACGAACAGCTCGAAGGCAACCCCGAGCTGGTCAACGAAGACCCGCTGGGGGAAGGCTGGTTCTTCCGTTTCATCCCGGCCGACGCCGGCGCCGTCGCGCAACTGCTCGACCAGGACGCCTACGACCGCCTGATCAAAGCCAACGCCGACGCCTGAGGAAGCCACCATGACCATCAACCTCGGCACTGCCAACGAATTCATCGCCCGCCACATCGGCCCGCGCCAGCACGACGAGCAGCACATGCTTGCCACCCTGGGTTTCGACTCGCTGGAGGCGATGAGCGCCGCAGTCATTCCCGACAGCATCAAGGGCACCAGCGTACTTGAACTGGGCGCTGGGCAAAGCGAAGCTCAGGCCCTGGCCTCACTCAAGGCCATTGCTGGCAACAACCAACTGTTCAAAAGCTTCATCGGCCAGGGTTACTACAACTGCCACACCCCGGCGCCGATCCTGCGCAACCTGCTGGAGAACCCGGCCTGGTACACCGCCTACACCCCGTACCAGCCAGAGATTTCCCAAGGCCGCCTGGAAGCACTGCTGAACTTCCAGACCCTGATCAGCGACCTCACCGGCCTGCCGATCGCCAACGCCTCCCTGCTCGACGAAGCCACCGCCGCCGCCGAAGCCATGACCTTCTGCAAGCGCGTGAGCAAGAACAAGGCTAGCCACGTCTTCTTCGCTTCCGTGCACTGCCATCCGCAGACCCTCGACGTGCTGCGCACCCGTGCCGAACCGCTGGGTATCGAAGTCGTGGTGGGCGACGAGCGCCAGTTGAGCGATGTCAGCGCCTACTTCGGCGCCCTGCTGCAATACCCCGCCAGCAGCGGTGAAGTCTTCGATTACCGTGAACTGGTCGAGCGTTTCCACGCAGCCAACGCCCTGGTCGCCGTGGCCGCCGACCTGCTGGCCCTGACCCTGCTTGCCCCTCCGGGCGAATTCGGCGCCGACGTGGCCATCGGCAGCGCCCAGCGCTTTGGTGTACCGCTGGGCTTCGGTGGCCCTCACGCGGCCTACTTCTCCACCCGCGATGCGTTCAAGCGCGACATGCCGGGCCGCCTGGTCGGCGTGTCGATCGACCGCTTCGGCAAGACCGCCCTGCGCCTGGCCATGCAAACCCGCGAGCAGCATATCCGCCGCGAGAAAGCCACCAGCAACATCTGCACCGCCCAGGTGCTGCTGGCCAACATCGCCAGCATGTACGCCGTGTACCACGGCCCCCAGGGCCTGAAGCAGATCGCCGAACGCACCCATGCGCTGACCGCGATCCTCAAGACCGGCCTGCAGCAACTGGGCGTTGCGGTGCAGGTTGAACACTTCTTCGACACCCTGACCCTGGCTACCGGCAACGCCACCGCCACCTTGCACGAGCAGGCCCGCGCCCAGCGTCTGAACCTGCGCCAGATCGATGCCCAGCACCTGGGCCTGTCGCTGGATGAAACCAGCACCCAGGCCGACGTCGAAGCGCTGTGGCAGCTGTTTGCCGAGGGCAAGGCCACTCCAGACTTCGCCGCCCTGGCGGCCAGCGTTCAGGCGCAATTGCCTGCCGCCCTGCTGCGCCAGTCAGCGATCCTTGAGCACCCGGTATTCAACCGCTACCACAGCGAAACCGAGCTGATGCGCTACCTGCGCCGCCTGGCCGACAAGGACCTGGCCCTGGACCGCACCATGATTCCGCTGGGCTCGTGCACCATGAAGCTCAACGCTGCCAGCGAAATGATCCCGGTGACCTGGGCCGAGTTCGGCAACCTGCACCCCTTCGCACCCGCCGAGCAGAGCCAGGGCTACCAGCAACTGACCAGCGAGCTGCAAGACATGCTCTGCGCCGCCACCGGCTACGATGCCGTGTCGCTGCAGCCTAACGCCGGCTCACAGGGCGAATACGCAGGCCTGCTGGCCATCCGCGCCTATCACCAGAGCCGTGGCGATGCGCGCCGTGATATCTGCCTGATCCCCTCTTCGGCCCACGGCACCAACCCGGCCACCGCCCACATGGCTGGCATGCGCGTAGTGGTCACTGCCTGTGACGCTCGTGGCAACGTCGACATCGACGACCTGCGGGCCAAGGCCATCGAGCACCGCGAGCACCTCGCCGCGCTGATGATCACCTACCCCTCGACCCACGGTGTGTTCGAAGAAGCCATCGGCGAGATCTGCGCGATCATCCACGACAACGGCGGCCAGGTGTACATCGACGGCGCCAACATGAACGCCATGGTCGGCCTCTGCGCCCCGGGCAAGTTCGGCGGCGACGTTTCCCACCTGAACCTGCACAAGACCTTCTGCATCCCTCACGGCGGTGGCGGCCCGGGGGTCGGCCCGATCGGCGTCAAGTCGCACCTGGCACCGTTCCTGCCCGGCCATGCACACATGGACAACAAGCAGGGCGCGGTCTGCGCTGCACCGTTCGGCAGCGCCAGCATCCTGCCGATCACCTGGATGTACATCCGCATGATGGGTGGCGCCGGGCTCAAGCGCGCATCGCAAATGGCCATTCTCAATGCCAACTACATCGCCCGCCGCCTGGAAGAGCACTATCCTGTGTTGTATACCGGCAGCAACGGCTTGGTAGCGCACGAGTGCATCCTCGACTTGCGCCCGATCAAGGACAGCAGCGGCATCAGCGTCGATGACGTGGCCAAGCGCCTGATCGATTTCGGTTTCCACGCCCCGACCATGTCCTTCCCGGTGGCCGGTACGCTGATGATCGAACCGACCGAAAGCGAGTCTAAAGAAGAACTGGACCGCTTCTGCGAGGCGATGATTCGCATCCGCGAAGAGATTCGTGCGGTAGAGAGCGGCAGCCTGGACAAGGACGACAACCCGCTGAAGAACGCCCCGCACACCGCCGCCGAAATCGCCGGTGAGTGGAGCCACCCGTACAGCCGCGAGCAGGCCGTGTATCCGCTGGCGTCGCTGGTGGAAGGCAAGTACTGGCCACCGGTCGGCCGGGTCGACAACGTGTTTGGCGACCGTAACCTGGTCTGTGCCTGCCCGTCGATCGAGAGCTACCAGGACGCGTGAGGCCTCATCGCGGGTCAAGCCCGCTCCCACAGGATTACCGCTATCCCTGTAGGAGCGGGCTTGACCCGCGATGCTCTTGACCATCAATGAGGGTAAGACCATGTCACTAAGCGTCTTCGACCTGTTCAAGATCGGCATCGGTCCCTCCAGTTCCCATACCGTCGGCCCCATGCGCGCGGCCGCGCGCTTTGCCGAAGGCTTGCGCCGCGACGACCTGCTCACGGCCACGGTCAGTGTAAAAGCCGAGCTCTACGGCTCGCTCGGTGCCACTGGCAAAGGCCACGGCAGCGACAAGGCGGTACTGCTCGGCCTGGAAGGCGAACACCCCGACAGTGTCGATACCCAGAACATCCCCGCACGCCTGCAGGCCATCCGCAGCAGCGGCCGGCTGAAACTGCTCGGCGAGCAGGAAATCAACTTCGTCGAAAAACAGCACCTGGCGATGATCCGCAAGCCGCTGGCCTATCATCCCAACGGCATGATCTTTCGCGCCTTCGACGCCGCCGGCCTGCAGATCCGCAGCCGCGAGTACTACTCGGTGGGCGGTGGCTTCGTGGTCGATGAAGATGCCGCCGGCGCCGACCGCATCGTCGAAGACAGCACCGTGCTGCCCTACCCGTTCAAGACCGCCAAGCAACTGCTCGGCCATTGCGCCGCGCAGAACCTGTCGATCAGCCAGATCATGCTGGCCAACGAGGCCGCCTGGCGGCCGGAAAGCGAAACCCGCAGCGGCCTGCTACACATCTGGCAGGTCATGCAGGACTGCGTCTCGGCCGGCTGCCGCAACGAAGGCATCCTGCCTGGCGGGCTCAAGGTCAAACGCCGTGCCGCAGCGCTCTACCGGCAACTGTGCAACAACCCCGAAGCGAGTCTGCGCGATGCTTTGTCGGTGCTCGACTGGGTCAACCTGTACGCCTTGGCGGTCAACGAAGAAAACGCCTTTGGCGGACGTGTGGTCACCGCGCCCACCAATGGCGCCGCCGGCATCGTCCCGGCGGTGCTGCACTACTACATGCGCTTTATCCCCGGCGCCAACGACGACGGCGTGGTGCGTTTTCTGCTCACCGCCGCCGCCATCGGCATCCTCTATAAAGAAAACGCCTCGATCTCCGGTGCCGAAGTCGGCTGCCAGGGCGAGGTGGGCGTTGCCTGTTCAATGGCCGCCGGTGCCCTGTGCGAGGTCCTGGGCGGCAGCGTGCAGCAGGTCGAGAACGCTGCCGAGATCGGCATGGAGCACAACCTGGGCCTGACGTGCGATCCGATCGGCGGGCTGGTCCAGGTGCCTTGTATCGAGCGCAACGCCATGGGTTCGGTCAAGGCCATCAATGCGGTGCGCATGGCCTTGCGTGGCGACGGGCAGCACTACGTCTCGCTGGATAAAGTCATCCGCACCATGCGCCAGACCGGCGCCGACATGAAAAGCAAATACAAGGAGACCGCCCGCGGCGGTCTGGCCGTCAACATCATCGAATGCTGACACCCTCTCAAGCCCCAAGGAGTCATCAATGTCTACCGAAACACTGCTCAAGACCCCACTGCACGCCCTGCACTTGGAGCTGGGCGCACGCATGGTGCCGTTCGCCGGTTACGACATGCCGGTCCAGTACCCGCTGGGGGTGATGAAAGAGCACCTGCACAGCCGCGAGCAGGCTGGCCTGTTCGATGTGTCGCACATGGGCCAGATTCGTCTGAGCGGCGCCAATGCCGCCAAGGCCCTGGAAACCCTGGTACCGGTCGACATAATCGACTTACCGGTAGGCATGCAGCGCTACGCCATGTTCACCAACGAACAAGGCGGCATTCTCGACGACCTGATGGTTGCCAACCTGGGCAACGACGAACTGTTCCTGGTGGTCAACGCAGCCTGCAAGGAGCAGGACCTGGCGCACCTGCGCAAGCACATCGGCGAGCAGTGCCAGATCCAGCCGCTGTTCGAGGAGCGTGCGCTGCTCGCCCTGCAGGGGCCGGCGGCGGTCAAGGTGCTGGAGCGCCTGGCGCCTGAAGTGGCGACGATGACCTTCATGCAGTTCCAAGCGGCGCAACTGTTGGGCGCCGACTGCTATGTCAGCCGCTCGGGCTATACCGGTGAAGACGGTTTTGAAATCTCGGTCCCAGCCGACAAGGCCGAAGCCCTGGCGCGTCGCTTGCTGGCCGAGCCGGAAGTGGCTGCCATCGGCCTGGGGGCGCGAGACTCGCTGCGCCTGGAAGCCGGCCTGTGCCTGTACGGCCACGACATGAACACCCAGACCACGCCAATTGAAGCCAGCTTGCTCTGGGCCATCTCTAAGGTGCGGCGTGCTGACGGTGAGCGCGCCGGTGGCTTCCCCGGTGCCGAAGCAATCTTTGCCCAGCAGCAAAACGGCGTTACGCGCAAACGCGTGGGGCTGCTGCCGCAGGAACGTACGCCAGTACGTGAAGGTGCCGAGATCGTCGATGAGGCGGGCACTGTAATCGGCAGCATCTGCAGCGGCGGCTTTGGGCCGACGCTCAATGCGCCCGTGGCGATGGGGTATCTGGACACAGGCCATAGTGCATTGGATACCGCGGTGTGGGCGATTGTTCGTGGCAAGCGCGTGGCAATGAAAGTCAGCAAGATGCCGTTCGTTGCCCAGCGCTATTATCGCGGCTGAATCGTTACTTGAAACAGGGTGTCATACGCGTTCGGATTTTCGAATTCGAACGCGTTTTATAACTTTCGAACGACGTTGCAACAGCGCTTGGAATGAGCCGGAAAAAATCCACCGAACGGCCGCTAAAAGGCACAGCAGTAGCGGTCTGCAGGGCTTGTTTTTGTCTTCAAAGTTAGCGTATTGTCTGTGCACTGTGTTTGCATGGGTCGCTATGGTTCGTGACCTGGGCAGTAGCGCTGAGATTTGCTACAACCCGTTCGACGTCTCTTACTTTCCTGCAACCCAGCCCAGTACTCTTTCATCTGGAAGAAGCTGTTACTAATTCTAAGTTTCAAAGGAAATAAGACAATGTCCCAACGTCAGAGCGGTACCGTCAAGTGGTTTAACGACGAGAAAGGTTTTGGTTTCATCACTCCAGAAAGCGGTCCGGATCTGTTCGTACATTTCCGCGCTATTCAGGGTAACGGCTTCAAGAGCCTGAAAGAAGGTCAGAAGGTTACCTTCGTCGCTGTGCAAGGCCAGAAAGGCATGCAGGCTGACGAAGTTCAAGCCGAAGGCTGATCTTCATCCACAAAAAAGCCCCTGCTGGCAACAGCAGGGGCTTTTTTGTGCCCGCAATGTGGGCGCGGGCTGGCCCCGCGATTGCGCAGTTGACAAGTAAACCGTGTCGCAGGGCAACGAATCGTCCGCATAATTTCGTAGAATGGCGGTTTTGCTCAAAGAGGCCCGTGTATGCCCAAGCAGTTGTTACAGCCCCAGGGCGAATTCCCGGTTGTCGACCTTGGCCGTCGCCTGGCCGCCATGTTCTACGACTTCCTGCTATGCACCGCGCTGCTGATCGTCACCGCTGGCGCCTACAAAATGATCCAGATGGCCTTTATCGGCGAAGCGCGCATGCGCGAACTGACCGAGGCTGGCGCTCTGGATGGTGACCCGCTGCTCTCGACTATTTTGCTCTTCGCTCTGTTTGGTTTCTTTGCCAAGTTCTGGACCCACGGCGGCCAGACCCTGGGCATGCAGGTATGGGGCATCCGTGTGCAGAACTCCGACGGTAGCGCCATCAGCCTGTGGCAGGCGCTGCTGCGCTTTGTGGTGTCGATCGGCTCCTGGCTTTGCCTGGGTCTGGGTTTCATCTGGGCGCTGTTCGACAAGCGCAAGCGCTGCTGGCATGACATCTATTCCGACACCCAGCTGGTACGGATTCCCAAGCTAAAAAAATAGCAGGTACAAAAAAGCCGACCCAAGTGTCGGCTTTTTTGTACCTGCAATCACCTATCCGGCGCGTCGCAACAACCACAAACCGGCCACCGCACAAATGGCCGCCGGCAGTACTACGGCCAGCAGTGGCGGGAAGCCGAACACCTGGCTCGATGGCCCGAGCAGGTCCTGGGCGATACGGAACACAAAGCCGACCAGCACACCAGTGAACACCCGCTGACCGAGGGTAACCGAACGCAGAGGGCCGAAGATGAAGGAAATGGCCATCAGCACCAGTGCTGCGGTAACCATGGGCTGCAACACCTTGGTCCAGAATGCCAGCCAGTAGCGGGCATTGTTCAGGCCCTGATCGGACAGGTAGTGGATGTAGTCCCAGAGCCCGGTGATCGACAGGGATTCCGGCGCCACCACGACCGTGTTGAGCAGTTGCGGGGTCACCGAAACATCCCAGCGCTCCTCGGGGGTCTTGATCACTTCGGTGCTGTCACCGCGAAAATGCGTGGTGGTGACATCACTGAGCAGCCAATGGTCGTCCTTGTACTGGGCGCGACGGGCGAAGCTGGATGTCTGCATGTGCCGCTCGTTGTCAAAACGATAACGGGTCACGCCGTACAGCAGGCCGTTGGGCTGCACCGAGTTGATGTGCACGAACTCATCGCCCTGACGGTGCCACATGCCCCGCTTGGAGCTCTGCGCCTCGCCACCGCCCTGGGCCAGGGAACGGTCGGCCTGGGCCTTGTTCTCGGTGACCGGGGCCAGGTATTCGCCAATCAGGATACCGGCCAGCATCAGCACCAGCATCGGTTTCATCACGGCCCAGACGATACGGCCGATCGACACGCCAGCGGCGCGCATGATGGTCAGTTCGCTGCTGCTGGCCAGGCTGCCCAGGCCGATCAGACAGCCGATCAGGGCAGCCATCGGCAGCATGTCGTACAGACGCCGCGGGGCAGTCAGCAAGACAAAGTTGCCAGCATCCATCAAGGTGTAGGTATCGGTGATATCGCCCATCTCGTCGATGAAGGCGAACAGCGAGGCCAGGCCCAGAATGATCCCCAGCACCGCCAGAATGGCCATCAGCACGCTTTTGCCGATGTAGTTGTCGAGCTTAACCATGGGCCACCTCCGCACGGCGAGCGGCACGCTTGAGGCGCAGCGGCTCCCAGTACATCAGCCCCAGGCCGATCAACAAGAACAGGCCATGAACCCACCAGATGCCCAGACCGATCGGCAGCTTGCCTTTCTCCAGGGCGCCACGTACGGCAATCAGCATTGTCAGGTACGCCATATACAGAAGAATTGCCGGCAGCAGTTTGAGGAAGCGACCCTGGCGCGGGTTGACCCGCGACAGCGGCACCGCCAGCAGGGTCACGACAAACACCAGCAGCGGCAACGACAGACGCCATTGCAGCTCGGCACGCTCGCGCAGACCGTCGCTGCCGATCAGTTGCGAGGTCGGGATGGCTTCACGCTCGGTGACTTCCTCGCTGACTTCAGGCTTGGGCAACAGCACGCCGTAGGTGTCGTACTTGATTGCCCGGTAGTCGGCCTGCCCCGGGTTGCCATCGTAGCGGTAACCGTTTTCCAGGATCAGGTAGCGATTACCGTCGGCATTGACCTGCTGGTGGCCCTTCTCGGCGACCAGCACCGAAGGACCACGGTCCTTGGTCTTGTCCTGATTGAAGCGCTTCTCGGAAATGAACACGCCGCCCAGATTGACCCGATCTTCCGACAGCTGTTCGGTATAGGTCACCCGCGACCCGTCACGCAGGGTCTGGAAACGGCCCGGCACCAGGGTATCGAACTCGGTCAGGGCATCCTGCTGGTTGATGATCTGCGCCACCTGGGTCACACCCTGTGGTGCCAGGCCCAGGCTCAGCCAGGCCACCAGCAGGGCAACCAGCGCCGCCGGCGCCATGGTCATGCCCAACAGACGCTGCTGGCTCATGCCGGTGGCCGAGAGCACGGTCATTTCGCTTTCGAGGTACAACCGGCCATAAGCCAGAAGGATCCCAAGAAACAGCCCCAAAGGCAGGATCAACTGCAGGAAACCCGGCAGGCGATAGCCCATGATCAGGAACAGCACGCTCGGATCGAGCACGCCCTGCGCGGCCTGGGCCAGGTATTTGATGAAGCGCCCGCTCATGATGATGACCAGCAGCACAGCGCTGACGGCACTCAAGGTCACCAGGACCTCGCGGGACAGATAACGAAAGACGATCAAACCAGACACTCCTGGGTTGTCAGGCTCGGACAGCCAAACAAGGAATCCATAACAGCCAACATAGTAGCCCGCTCGCTGGAGCGAACCCGGGTAAAAGTTGGCGCATTATCCTGTGATTGACCGTGCCTGTCACTTGGCGCCGCACAATGCTTCATCTCGGGGTTGTCAGCGCGGGCGAAGCAGGCTCAAACTGGGGGCTTTATTGCTGGTACGCGACCACGCGGCCACAACCCTAGACGCGCCGGCACAAGCCGCGCGCACTGACAGATCATTCGGGGAACCTGACATGGAACTGGTTGTAAAAAGCGTAGCTGCTGCATCCTTGAAAACCGCTACCCTGGTCCTGCCCGTGACGCAAGGCGGCAAACTCGGCGCCATCGCCAAGGCCATCGACGAGGCCACCGGCGGCGCCCTGGCCAGCGTGCTCAAGCGCGGCGACCTGACCGGCAACGTCGGCCAGACCCTGCTGCTGCACAGCCTGCCCAACCTCAAGGCCGAGCGCGTGCTGCTGGTGGGTACCGGCAAGGATGGCGACCTGGGTGATCGCAGCTTTCGCAAAGTCATCGCCAGTGTGCTGACCGTGCTCAAGGCCCTCAATGGCGGTGACGCGGCGCTGGCCCTGGACGACGTCAACGTCAGCGGTCGCGATGCTTTCTATGGCAAGACGCGCCTGCTGGCCGAAACCCTGCTCGATGGCCAGTACGCTTTCGACCAGTTCAAGAGCAAGAAGGCCGAACCGCGTGCCCTGAAGAAAATCACCCTGCTCAGCACCAAGGCTGGCGTCAGCGAGGTCGAGCGTGCGGTCAAGCATGCTGTCGCCATCGCCAACGGCATGGGCTTCACCCGTGACCTGGGCAACCTGCCACCTAATGTCTGCCACCCAAGCTACCTGGCCGAGCAGGCCAAGGCCCTGGGCAAGGAATTCAAGGCCCTGAAGGTCGAGGTTCTGGACGAGAAGAAGATCAAGGACCTGGGCATGGGCGCCTTCTACGCCGTTGGCCAGGGCAGCGACCAGCCACCACGCCTGATCGTGCTCAACTATCAGGGCGGCAAGAAGAGCGAGAAGCCTTTCGTACTGGTCGGCAAGGGCATCACCTTCGACACCGGTGGCATCAGCCTCAAGCCTGGCGCCGGCATGGATGAAATGAAGTTCGACATGGGCGGCGCCGCCAGCGTGTTCGGCACCCTGCGCGCCGTGCTCGAACTGCAACTGCCGATCAACCTGGTGTGCCTGCTGGCCTGTGCCGAGAACATGCCGAGCGGCGGCGCCACCCGTCCGGGCGACATCGTCACGACCATGAGCGGGCAGACCGTCGAGATTCTCAACACCGACGCCGAAGGCCGTCTGGTGCTGTGCGATACCCTGACCTACGCCGAACGCTTCAAGCCCCAGGCTGTAATCGACATCGCCACCCTGACCGGCGCCTGCGTCGTCGCCCTGGGCAGCCACACCTCGGGCCTGATGGGCAACAACGACGATCTGGTCGGGCAACTGCTCGATGCTGGCAAGCGTGCCGACGACCGCGCCTGGCAGTTGCCGCTGTTCGACGAATACCAGGAGCAGCTCGACAGCCCGTTCGCCGACATCGCCAACATCGGCGGGCCGAAAGCCGGCACCATCACCGCCGGGTGCTTCCTGTCGCGCTTTGCCAAGGCCTACAACTGGGCCCACCTGGACATCGCCGGCACCGCCTGGGTCAGCGGCGGCAAGGACAAAGGCGCCACCGGCCGCCCAGTACCGTTGCTGACCCAGTACCTGCTCGATCGCGCCAACGCCTGAGATGACGCTGGCCGCCTGCGCCCTCGGGCGTAGCCGGCCGGCAGGCCGATCATGAGCAAAGTCGATTTCTACATATTGCCCAGCGCCGCGCCCTCGGCGCGCCTGGATTTCGCCTGCAAGCTGTGCGAAAAGGCCTGGCGCCTCGGGCACCGGGTCTACCTGCATTGCAGCGACAGTGCCCAGCGCGATGAGCTGGACGCACGCCTGTGGGCCTTCAAGGGAGAAGCCTTCGTGCCGCACAGCGCAGCCGAAGACGAGCCGCAAGGCAGTGTCGGCCTGGGCCTGGGCGATGACGCCGGCAGCCACCAGGACCTGTTGATCAACCTTGATCTCAAGGTGCCACCGTTCTCCGCCCGCTTTGCCCGGATCGCCGAGATCGTGGTCGAAGAGCCGGCGATTCGTCAGGCAGCCCGAGAGAGTTTCCGTTTCTACCGCGAACAGGGCTATGCTCTGCAAGATCACCGCTTACAGCGACTCTGAAGACGATGGACAAACCCACACCCCTGCCCCAATCCGCACACCTGCTGGACGACCTGGAGTCGATCCGCCAGTTGCTCGGCGATGCATCCCTTGAGCCGCCGCTGTTGACCGATACCGTCGAGGAGCAGATCCCGCTGCTGCTCGAAGAGGCCGAAGCGACGCCAGAACCTGTGCCTCAAGCGCCCGCCGACCCGCAGGCCAAGCGCCAGGAAACCCTGTTGCATCTGGACAGCGAACTGCGCGCCGCCGCCCAGCTGATCATGCAGGATGTGATCAACGATTTCGCCCCGCATATCGAGAGCGAGATCAAGCGCCGGCTCGATGCCCGGCTCGAGCGCCTGCTCAACCAGTTTCCCGAGTAAACACACCTTCGCGGGGCAAGCCCGCTCCCACAGTCTGTAGGAGCGGGCTTGCCCCGCGATAGTTTTTGCCTCCTGCCATCACCTCACGCTACGCCCCGGCCCTTATCCCCGTTATACTTCTCGGCTTTCCTGAATAAATGCCTAAGGGTCCCGCCGCGCATGGATAAGACCTACCAGCCGCACGCTATTGAAACTTCCTGGTACAACACCTGGGAGTCCGAGAATTATTTCGCCCCGCAAGGCGCGGGCGATTCCTACACCATCATGATCCCGCCGCCGAACGTCACCGGCAGCCTGCACATGGGTCACGGTTTCAACAACGCGATCATGGACGCCCTGATCCGTTTCCGCCGCATGCAGGGTCGCGACACCCTGTGGCAGCCGGGTACCGACCACGCCGGTATCGCCACGCAGATGCTGGTCGAGCGTCAACTCGAAGCCAAGGGCCAGAACCGTCACGACCTGGGCCGCGAGAAGTTCCTGGAAAAAGTCTGGGAATGGAAGGACCAGTCCGGTGGCAACATCAGCCGCCAGATTCGCCGCCTCGGCTCGTCAGTCGACTGGAGCCGCGAGCGCTTCACCATGGACGACGGCCTGTCGGAAGCGGTGAAGGAAGCCTTCGTGCGCCTGCATGAAGATGGCCTGATCTATCGCGGCAAGCGCCTGGTCAACTGGGATACCAAGCTGCACACGGCGATCTCCGACCTCGAAGTGGAAAACCACGACGAGAAGGGCCACCTATGGAACCTGCGCTACCCGCTGGCCGACGGCGCCAAGACTGCTGACGGCAAGGACTACCTGATCGTTGCCACCACTCGCCCGGAAACCATGCTCGGCGACGCCGCCGTTGCCGTGAACCCGGAAGACGAGCGTTACAAGGCGCTGATCGGCAAGTTCGTCGATCTGCCACTGGTTGGTCGGCGCATCCCGATCATCG
This sequence comes from Pseudomonas rubra, assembly GCF_028656935.1. Lineage (GTDB taxonomy): Bacteria > Pseudomonadota > Gammaproteobacteria > Pseudomonadales > Pseudomonadaceae > Aquipseudomonas > Aquipseudomonas rubra. The sequence goes on along the minus strand of NZ_JAMDGZ010000013.1, from coordinate 123,374 downwards.
CCGACGACTACTGCGATCCGGAATTCGGCACCGGCTGCGTGAAGATCACCCCGGCCCACGATTTCAACGACTACGAAGTCGGCAAGCGCCACAACCTGCCGCTGCTGAACATCTTCGACAAGAACGCCTTCGTGCTGCCGGCAGCTCAGGTGTTCAACCTCGACGGCAGCGTCAACGAAAGCCTCGACGCCACCTTACCCGCCCAGTACGCAGGCCTGGACCGCTTCGTTGCGCGCAAGCAGATCGTCGCCGATTTCGACGCCGCAGGCCTGTTGGTCAGTGTCGACGACCACGCGCTGAAAGTACCCAAAGGCGACCGCTCCGGCACCATCATCGAGCCGTGGCTGACCGACCAGTGGTACGTGTCGACCAAGCCGCTGGCGGAGCCGGCGATCGCTGCCGTTGAAGACGGCCGCATCCAGTTCGTGCCCAAGCAATACGAAAACATGTACTTCTCGTGGATGCGCGACATCCAGGACTGGTGCATCAGCCGTCAGCTGTGGTGGGGCCACCGTATTCCGGCCTGGTACGACGAGTCCGGCAAAGTCTATGTCGGCCGCAGCGAGGAAGAAGTCCGCGCCAAGCACAACCTCGCTGCCGACGTGGTCCTCAACCAGGACAACGACGTCCTCGACACCTGGTTCAGCTCGGGCCTGTGGACCTTCTCGACCCTGGGCTGGCCGCAGCAGACCGAATTTCTCAAGAAATTCCACTCTACCGACGTGCTGGTCACAGGTTTCGACATCATTTTCTTCTGGGTTGCCCGGATGATCATGCTGACCATGCACCTGGTGAAAAACGAGGACGGCACCCCGCAGGTTCCGTTCAAGACCGTCTATGTGCACGGCCTGGTGCGCGATGGCCTGGGCCAGAAGATGTCCAAGTCCAAGGGCAACGTCCTTGACCCGCTGGACATCGTCGACGGCATCACCCTCGACGAGCTGCTGGAAAAACGCACCAGCGGCATGATGCAGCCAAAACTTGCCGAGAAGATCGCCAAGCAGACCAAGGCCGAGTTCCCTGAAGGCATTGCCAGCTACGGCACCGACGCCCTGCGCTTCACCTTCTGCTCGCTGGCCTCCACCGGTCGCGACATCAAGTTCGACATGGGCCGCGTCGAAGGCTATCGCAACTTCTGCAACAAGATCTGGAACGCTGCCCGCTACGTGCTGGACAAGGGCGAGGACTGCGGCCAGAACGGTGAAGACTACGAGCTGTCGCTGGCCGACCGCTGGATCATCTCGCAGTTGCAGCGCACCGAAGCCGAAGTGACCCGCCAGCTCGACCAGTTCCGCTTTGACCTGGCCGCCCAGGCGCTCTACGAGTTCATCTGGAACCAGTATTGCGACTGGTACCTGGAGCTGTCCAAGCCGGTCCTGTGGGACGAGAACGCCCCGGTCGAACGCGCCCGCGGCACTCGCCGCACCCTGGTTCGGGTGCTGGAAGTGGCGCTACGCCTGGCCCATCCGTTCATGCCGTTCATCACCGAAGAAATCTGGCAGCGCCTGGCGCCGCTGGCCGGCGCTGAAGGCAAGACCATCATGCTGCAGCCATGGCCAGTGGCCAATGAAAGCCGCATCGATGCCGCTGCCGAAGGCGACATCGAATGGCTCAAGGAACTGATGCTCGGCGTGCGCAACATCCGTGGCGAAATGAACATTGGCCCGGGCAAGCCACTGCAACTGTTCCTGAAAAACGCCAGCGCCGAAGACCAGCGTCGTCTGCAGGAAAACGAAGCGCTGCTCAAGAAGCTGGCGAAGATCGAATCCTTCACCGTGCTCGGCGAACAGGACGAGGCACCACTGAGCGCCACCGCCCTGGTTGGCGATCTGCAGGTGCTGGTGCCGATGGCCGGCCTGATCGACAAGGACGCCGAGCTGGCTCGCCTGAACAAGGAGATCCAGCGCCTGCAGGGTGAAGTCCAGCGCGTCGGTGGCAAGCTGTCCAACGCCGCCTTCGTCGACAAGGCACCGCCTGCGGTGATCGACAAAGAGCGCGCCAAGCTGGCTGAGGCCGAACAGGCCCTGGCCAACTTCACCGAGCAGCATGCGCGGATTGCCGCCTTGTAACGATCACTGACCTCAGTGATGCCATCGCGGGTCAAGCCCGCTCCCACAGATCTGTAGGAGCAGGCTTGACCCGCGATGCTTTCCACCGGACATCAAGATGACCACAACCAACAAACCGACCCTGCACCCGCGCAATCGCCACCAGGGCCGCTACGACTTCCCCCAGTTGATCAAGAGCAGCCCGGAGCTGGGCCGGTTCATGATCACCAACCCCCATGGCAAGCCGAGCATCGACTTCGCCAACCCGGATGCGGTCAGGGTGTTCAACCGCGCCCTGCTCAAGGCCCAGTACGGTATCCAGCACTGGGATATTCCGGCTGACTACCTGTGCCCGCCGATTCCTGGCCGGGCTGACTACGTGCACGTACTTGCCGATCTGCTGGCCGAAGACAACGGCGGCGAAATCCCCCGAGGTGCGCAAGTCCAGGCACTGGACATCGGCGTCGGCGCCAACTGCATCTACCCGTTGCTGGGCCACAGCGATTATCGCTGGCGCTTCCTCGGCTCGGACATCGATGCCACGGCGCTCGCTGCGGCGGGCGCCATCGTCAAGGCCAACGGCCTGGGCAAGGCCATCAGCCTGCGCCAACAAGACAATCGCAAGCACATCCTGTTGGGGCTACTCAAAGGCGACGAGCGCTTCGACCTGACCCTGTGCAACCCACCCTTCCACGCCTCGCGCGACGAAGCCACCCGTGGCAGCCAGCGCAAATGGCGAGCCCTGGGCAAGGCCGATCCCAAGCGCAAGTTGCCGGTGCTGAACTTTGGCGGGCAGAACAACGAACTGTGGTGTGAAGGCGGTGAGATCCGCTTTGTCAGCCAACTGGTGGCCGAAAGCGCATGCCTGGGCCAGCAGGTGCTGTGGTTCACCAGCCTGGTGTCCAAGGCCTCCAACCTGCCCGGTATCGAGGCGGCGTTGAAAAAGGCCGGGGCCGTCGAGCAGCGGGTGGTGGAGATGGGCCAAGGGCAGAAACAGAGCCGCATGGTCGCCTGGACCTTCCAGGATGCTGCAGCACGCCAGGCCTGGCGACAGCTGCACTGGAGCAAAACCCAGGCATAAAAAAGCCGCGTCCGGGCAACCCGGACGCGGCTTTTGTCGAGCTGTTTACAATTACTTGTTTACAGCGTCGGTCAGCACTTTGGCCGGTACGAACTTGACGACTTTCTTGGCAGCGATTTCGATGGCAGCGCCAGTCGAAGGGTTGCGGCCGGTACGGGCAGGACGCTCGGTGATTTTCAGTTTGCCGATGCCTGGCAGGGTGATTTCGCTGCCATTTTCCAGTTGATCAGCAACGATCTGGCCCAGTTGCTCCAGAGCGTTACGCGCGGTGGTTTTTGGCGCGTCGATAGCTTCAGCGATATCGGCGATCAGTTGGTCTTTGGTCAATGCCATGGTGGTGTTCCTTCCCTATCAAATTCAGTGAGTATGCAGAGTGCTACGTCAGTCATCGAGCCAGACCTGCGGGGTAGCCGGCGGTCCGGTGTTACAGCCACGTCTATCGCGTATGTAGATACGTAAAACGACGTTTGGTTCGACGTGACGCAAGCGGTCTGCCAGCAATGCGCCACACACGGGGCGCAAGACCGGGCAAAACTACCACAGGAATGGATAAATATCCGCCTCCCACAGGGCAAATGTTCAGGTTTTTCGGGGGTTTGCGCGAAAAAACACAGATTTCTGAACAAAAAACGAACAACCGACATATCTGCCAACATCTGGCCGCTGAATCACCCCCGTGCTGAGGTACACTTGGCCACTTTGCAACGCGGCCAGCACCGCCCATTTTCAACCGAGAATCCCATGCCGATCCGTCATTGCATCGTCCACCTGATCGACAAGAAACCCGATGGCAGCCCCGCCGTGCTGCACGCACGCGACACCGAACTGGCCGAGTCCGGCGCCATCGAAAACCTTTTGGCCGACCTCAACGACAGCTACAACGCCAAGCAGGGCAAAGCCTGGGGCTTCTTCCACGCAGAATCCGGCGCCCACCCGTTCAGCGGCTGGCTCAAGGAATACCTGGACCAAGGCAGTACCTTCACCGCCTTTAGCCGGGTCGCCGTCGAGCACCTGCAAAAACTGATGGAAGAGTCCAACCTGTCGGTCGGTGGCCATGTGCTGTTTGCCCACTACCAGCAAGGCATGACCGACTACCTGGTCATCGCCCTGCTGCACCACAGCGAAGGCGTAGCGGTGAACGCCGAGCTCGACGTGACGCCCTCGCGCCACCTGGACCTGGGCCAGTTGCACCTGGCCGCCCGCATCAACCTCTCCGAGTGGCAGAACAACAAGGCCTCCAAGCAGTACATCTCGTTCATCAAGGGCAAAAACGGCAAGAAGGTTTCGGAGTACTTCCGCGACTTCATTGGCTGCCAAGAGGGCGTCGACGGCCCGGGCGAGACCCGCACCCTGCTCAAGGCCTTCAGCGACTTCGTCGAAAGCGAAGACCTGCCTGAAGAAGCCGCCCGCGAGAAAACCCAGACCCTGGTTGACTATGCCACCAGCCAGACCAAAGCCGGCGAGCCAGTGGCCCTTGAAGAGCTTTCGGGGCTGATCGACGAAGACCGCCCGCGGGCGTTCTATGAGCACATCCGCAACAAGGACTACGGCCTGTCGCCGGAAATCCCCGCCGATAAGCGCACCCTCAACCAGTTCCGCCGCTTCACCGGGCGCGCCGAGGGCCTGTCGATCAGCTTTGAAGCGCACCTGCTGGGCTCGAAGATCGAGTATGACGAGGAAGCCGGCACCCTGATCATCAAGGGCCTGCCGACGCAGCTCACTGATCAGCTCAAGCGTCGCAAGGATTGAAACGCACCACTGTCCGCCCGCGAACAGCGGCGGACAGTGGACGTATTTGCGTTTTACCTTGGATTGCAGCCAGCAGCCGTCGCCTGCTCATGACTGACGTAAGGACGGAAAGGCTCAAGATTCCAGATCGCTTTACTTCGGTAATTGACGATCAGGCAAACCAGTTGTCGCCGCATGCTGCCCGACGATGTTTCATTTTCTTGCCATTGCTGGTCGGCACCGTGCAGGTTGAACAGCTCCTGATACATGGCATCCGTTTCACTGCTGCGAACCTTTCGCCCTTGCTCCGTGGGCACAACCGACAGTGTCCATACTTTATTCCCGGTATCCGGGTCATCACGGTAAACCCACTTGGCCGACTGGATATACTTGCCTTTGGTTTCCCCGGTCTCGGTACCGCCATCCTCTACAGGGTTACACTTGGCCGCAGTGGCCTCCTCATGTGAAACATAAGGGCGGAACGGCTCCAGATTCCACTCTCGCTTGCTTCGATAGTTGACCAACAGGCACACCATCTGCCGCCGCATACTGCCCTCGGCACGTTCATTTTCCTGCCACTGAGAGTCAGCACCGTTCAATGCAAGCAACTCCTGATACATTGCATCGGTTTCATCCGGGCCGATGTCACGTCCGTACGTGGTAGGGGTAACGCTCAGCGTCCATTCTTCTTTACCTGTACCTGGATCGTGACGCAAAATCCATTCGCTTGACTGAATGTATTTTCCGCCTTCAACGCCACCTGTAGCAGGGCCCGGCACCACGTTACAACCCCGTGCCGCAGCTTGCTCCTGGGTAGCATCCGGCCGGAAGGGCTCCAGATTCTAGGGCGATTTGTTTCTGGCAATGATCATATGGCAAACCACTTGACGGTACATCCCACCCCCGTCATTGTCGCGCCATTGCGGGTCGGCTCCAAACTTGGCGAACAACTCGTCGTAGAACGCCTGATTGCCCTTGTCATCCCGTACCTGGCGGCCACAGGCAGTGGGTACAACTGCCAGTGTCCATTCATCCTTTTTGGTACCGGGATCGTAGCGTTCAACCCATTCGGCGCTTTCCACATAGCTGTCGCAGGTCTCACTACCGCCGCCTCCGACAACAGTGTCCTTGTCATCAGGCGCGATAACCTGGTCAGCGCTTTTATACGAAAACTTCGCATCCTCAGCAGTAGCTTGTGGCAACGTCAGTTCAATGACAGGGGCAAACCAACCTGAGGTTTGCTTGTAGTCTCGCTGCGCCGCCTGAGCATTTTCCAGACCTCCCGTCGTGTAGAAGAAGGCCCTCAGCGGAAAGGTGCCACGCGGGGTTGTTGACCACTTGGCGATTCTGAACTCATTTTGCTGGGTGATCGTTTTATTACTGGCAAGCCGCCCGCCCTCCAGGCCAGCGGTGAACGCGGCTGCCGACTGTTTACGTGCGTCGCCAGACAAATAAAAACCGCATTGATTCCAGTTACCCATTCCATCTTTGCCCGAATACTTCTCGTACCATTTCTGGCCTGTATCTATTTGTTGCATGTCACAACGCTTACTTATCTCCCCTCGCGGGCTTTGTCCACAGCCCAACTCTTCACGTGCATTGGTCCCCCCGTCGATAGGAAAAAAACACAGATAATCCAGTGAAAAACGCCCCGGCGGAGCAATATCCTGATTATACAAAATAAATCCGCTATTCAGACCACTGACCAGCTTACGAAACTCAGCATCTACACGCAGATAGGAAAACGACACAGCTGTAGAACTTGGATTGTAGTCCCACGTATGATAGTCATTCGAGGGATACGTCGCGCGAAAAACAACACCAGAACACAGATAAGCAGGCCTGGCTTTACCCCCACAATCTTTCACATCATTGTAATACAGCTCTTGCAAATCCTTGACCGTCGCCAATCCTATTTCATCCGCCGTCGGCGCTGCAGTAGCGAAGCGTGTCACCGCCAATGCAAGCAGCCCGAAAACAACAAGCCTACATCTGTTGGATGCATTCATCTCCATATCCTCTATGAAAAACAAAGCCCAGAAACAGCAAGTGGGTATCAAGGCCCTCTGCCCTTCGCAGCAACCTGCTGACGGTTTCCAGAGCAGTCGCCAGCCCCGAGAACGAATGTATACGCCCAAGAAAAAATCAAACAACTAGCAAAAATATCAGGTGCGGCACCTGATATTTTTGTCAGTTGCGCACTGCTCGATGCGTGCATACACTCGCGACACATCCAATCGAATCCACAGGTGTTTTTACATGAACAGCAAACTACTGGCGGTTGGCACACTCATTGTATTTCCGGTCATTCACGCGCACGCGACACTTCTGGCGCCTGTACTTCCGCCCAACGAAACGACCCAGCGAATAAATAATAATTACAACAAGACAGACACCCACTGCACCGAAGTAGGAAGCAGCGCCGCCCGCGGACACTACTACTGCAGTGGTGTATCCCTGAGAATGGTCAACGACGGGGATTTCTACCCTTGGGACTACAGCCCCTATGCGATCAAGACCGGAGCTACCTCATGGTCCTGGATTCGTCGCGATCTCAGCATCAATACATTGATCCGTCCCGCCGGGATGATCATGCGCAATCCTGCCGACGCCGAAAAACTGAAATTGCCCATCAAAGAAAGTGGCTTTGTTTGCATCTACTCCTTTGATGCTGGCACTGGACCCGATCGTAAATGGTATGGGTGCGGGCAAACCAATGAAAACATCCCAGCCAACGCAGGCAAGGGCCCACGTATCAATAAAAACTCGGAAATTGCTTATGGCTCCTGCCCAGATCAAAACGTCAACAACGATGCAGACTGGTTAAGTCGTTACACCCCTGGAATTTTAAATCCGCTGAACCGGATACAAAAACCCCAATGTTCCTGGGACGCTGAAAGCCCTAGTCAATGGGACAGTATGATAAAAGTCCATGAATCTCGTGCAACCACGAGCGCGCTTGATCCGTATGCAGTTAAGACCTTTACCAATGAATTCATGCTGAAAAACGCTTCGGACACCAATGACGGCTCCGAGAACATGAAATACATTGATGCCTTTGTCTACAATCCGGCGACGACATACAACTACCCTTCCTTGGGTGACACTGCACCGCAAAAACCAGAAGACGGATTGACCGTTGCACGGAATTTCCAGAAAAAGCTGTATGACAAGGGTTACCTGGTCCCGATCCTCAGGGTCAACTTCGACAAACCTGCGGAAGAACGCTTCAGCTATGTCGCTGCTGACCAGCAAATTTCATTGGAGAATCGCGACGAAGAAAGCAACGGAGAGAATAACGAAGAACAAAATAACAATCAGGGCGGCAACACTTCAGAACAAGTAGCCGGCATCTATATTATGAAGAGCGAATGGGTCAGTCGCTACGACTCCGACACTAAAAAAAATGAATGGTCGCTGCGTGTAACCCCCACGGCCTTTGGCCGAGAAATCAGGGAGCGTGCGCAGACTAATGCCATGTATGAAGAGTTGCTCGCCAGACATGGTAACGACACACAGTGGCGCGAAAATGAAAAAACGCCGGGCAGTATGCGACGCCAACTGGTATGCCTGCTCACCGAGTACCGCAGTAAGGACAATTGGTACCTGGAACCGTTTCGCCCCTATGTTGAGCATGACGTAGCTGTAGCGGCCCACTGTAACCCGCTCAGCGCTGACTCGAGCACCGATACCGATACGCCTTCATCGCAACAACCTGGCGTCTATATAGCCTCTACCCAATGGATAAACCGCTATGACCCCGGTACCGGGCAAAACGAGTGGACACTGCAGGTGACCCCTACGGCCTTTGGCAGAGAAATCAGAAAGCGCGCCCAGACTGACGCTATGTACGATGAACTGGTGAGCAGAAACGGCAAGGACTCACAATGGACTGAGAACGAAAAGTCTGAGGGCAGCATGCGTCGACAACTGGTTTGCCTGCTGACCGAGTACCGCCCCAAAGCGCATTGGAATCTGGAGCCTTTCCGCCCTAATGTTTCCCATGAGGCCGCCGTTTCTGCAGGGTGCAACCCTCTGTAGGCCTATCACTCAGAGCATTGGCTGGGCGACGTAGCTAGCAACAAGGGCCTCCTTGGCCTTCTTGCGCAGCTTCTTCACCAGCCGCTCCTGACGCAGGGCTTCGCCCTTGTCCGGCCACTGTTCGACGTAGACCAGCGCCTTCGCCGGGCTGGTCTTGAAGTAACGCGCGCCACTCCCTTTCTGGTGCTCAAGGAATCGTCGCTGCGGATCATTGCTGATACCACAGTACAGGGATCCGTTGGCGGCACGGACCAGATAGACGAACCAGGGTTTTCCGGGGTAATCGGTAATGGCATCAGTCACAGTGAATTTAGAACAGTTCGACAAAGCCGCTAGCTTAGCGCCTCAGCTCCCCGCCTGAAACGCCCGCAAGCCTTTCTGCGCCTGGGCACGTACCTTGCCCTGCAGCAGTGGCGACCAGCCCAGCAACAGCCCTGTAGCGCCCAATGCCTGACGCGACCAGCGCCACAGGTCGAAGCTGTCGTGGTGTTCACAAATCTTGCCGTCACGAAACACAAAACGTGCCTGGATGTCGTTGACCACGGTGCGCCCGGTCTGGCTAAACAGATAGGTCGCCACCCAGTGGGCGCCGCCACTCTGTTCATCGGCACGGACCTGATCGAAAGTCAGGGAAAAGTCCTTGGCACGGGTGGTGAGCATGCGCCACATGTCACCGGCATCCTTGCCGCGCAAGGTGCCGAAGGCCGGGTCGCTGAAGACGATATCGTCGCTATAGCAGGCAACCATCGCTTCGGCATCCAGGCGCTGGAACGCCTGGTAGAAGCGGGTGATCAAGGCAGTGTTGGCGTCGCTCATTTGGCGGGTCCGTGTCCAATGGTTAGACCCGCACCATAGTGGCAAAAACCATCGCGGGGCAAGCCCGCTCCCACTGGATTCAAACCCGCTCGCTGACCACTTGCACATGCAGGTTGCGCCCGGCCTTCAGGCCAAAGCCGATGGCGCCAATACCCAATACGGCAAAGATCCAGCCCACCGCGCTCCAGCCACCGGTCAAGTCATGCACCAGGCCGACTGCGAACGGCCCCATGGACGCCAGGGTATAGCCGATGCCCTGGGCCATGCTCGACAGGTTGGCCGCCACGTGGGCGTCGCTTGAACGCAGCACGATCAGGGTCAGCGCCAGGGCGAAGGTACCGCCCTGCCCCAGGCCGAGCACGATTGCCCAACCCCACAGCCCGTCCAGAGGCGCGTACAGGCAACCGAACAGGCCGGCCAGCGCCAACAGCATGACCACGACAATAGCCAGGCGCTGATCCTTGCCACGGGTCGCCAGCCACGGGGCGCTGAGCGAACTGATCAACTGCACGATCACCGAACCGGACAGCACCAGCCCTGCCTGGGTAGGGCTCAGCCCCCGACCGATAAGAATCGAGGGCAACCAGCCAAAGACGATATAGGCCAACGACGACTGCAAGCCCATGTACAGGGTCACCTGCCAGGCCAGCGGGTCACCCAGCAGCCCCCGCACGCGATAGGCGACATGGTGCGCGCCATGGCCCTGACGGGCCTGTGGCAGCCAGATCAGCGCCGCCAGCAATGCCGGCACCAACCAGAATCCCAGGCCCAGCGACCAGCTGTCACCCAGCCCTTTACTCAATGGCACGGTAGCACCCGCTGCCATCGCCGCCCCCAGGCACAAGGCCATGGTATAGACCCCGGTCAGGGTCCCGGCATGCTGGGGAAAGTCCCGTTTGACGATGCCCGGCAACAGCACACCGATCACGCCGATGCTGGCCCCGGCCATGATACTGCCAACGAACACCCCGGTGCTGCCAAAGGCGCTGCGCACAGCGATACCCGCAGCCAGCACCAGCAGAATGCCGAGGACCACCCGCTCGCTGCCAAAACGCCGCGCAAGCACTGGCGCCAGCGGCGCGAACAGGCCCAGGCACAGCACCGGCAAGGTGGTCAGCAGGCCTGCCTGGGAAGCGTTCAGGCCAAGGCTGTCGGACACCTGACTGAGCAGCGGCGCCATGCTCGACAGCGCCGGACGCAGGTTAAGCGCCACCAGCACCAGGCCGAGCAACAACAGCCACGGACGTTTGAGCAGCAACGGTTGCTGTTGCACCTGTTCGTCGTCGGCTTCAGCATCGATCAGCAGCTCTTCCAGCTCCGGCCCTTTGGCCGGCGCCGCAGCTCGGGGAATGTCATGCGCCATGGCAGTCTCGCAAGGTCAGGATTCGTTGATCAGGGTCCGGCTCAGGGCCTTGGCCTTGTCCGGATCGCGTTGTTCGATGGCATCGAGAATCTGCCCATGCAGGTCGAACACCTGCTGACAGCGGGGAGCATGGCTCAGGTTGTGGTGCAAGGTGGCCGCCACCACTCCGGAAAAGTAGCGGTACAGCTCGCTCAAGGCCGGGTTATGTGCGGCATCGACCAGACGCTGGTGGAACACCAGGTCGCAGCTGATATAGCGCTCCAGGTCGTCATGAAAATGCGCACTGCTGTGCGCCAGGGCGTCACGCAGGCCCTGCAGGTCGGCATCGGTGCGGCGCAGCGCGGCCAGGCCTATGGCCTCGGCTTCTAGGATATGGCGCGTCTCGCGCGCCTGCTCCAAGTCGCAGCGCGACAACGCCTGCAGTGCCTGCAAGGGGTCGACGGCGGTACGCAAATAGCTGCCGTCACCCTGGCGAACTTCAACCAGGCCGCTGAAAGCCAGTACCCGCATGGCTTCACGTACCGTGTTGCGGCTGATACCCAGCTCACTGGCCAGCTCAGGCTCGGTCGGCAGGCGCTGGCCCACCGCCCAGGCGCCGCTGGCAACGCGCTGGCGCAGTTGGTCGACGGCTTGTTCGACCAGGGAACGTTTGATCAATAACATCATGACATCCAATCATCGGATGAATTTGAGAAACAGAGGTTACCGGCAAAAACCATCGCGGGGCAAGCCCGCTCCCACTGAGGATCAATGAATCCTGTGGGAGCGGCGGTGCGACGACTCGACTTGCCCCGCGAATCAGTTCAGTGCATCAAGCAACGCCTGGTTCTGCTCCGGCGTACCAATGGTAATGCGCAGGAACTGGGCAATCCGCGCCTGCTTGAAGTGACGCACGATCACCCCTTGCTCGCGCAGGCGGGCGGCCAGTTCGGCGGCATCGTGCTGCGGGTGGCGGGCGAAGATGAAGTTGGCCGCCGATGGCAGTACTTCAAAACCGCGAGCGCTCAGTTCTTTGACCAACGACTCGCGACTGTCGATCACCTTGCGGCACGTCTCGTCGAAGTAAGCACGATCACCGAACGCAGCGGCCGCACCGACAATCGCCATGCGATCGAGCGGGTAGGAGTTGAAGCTGTTCTTGATCCGCTCCAGCGCTTCGATCAGGTCAGGGTGCCCCACTGCCAGGCCTACCCGCAAGCCGGCCAGCGAGCGCGACTTGGACAGGGTCTGGGTGACCAGCAGGTTGTCGTAGCGATCCACCAGGCTGATAGCGGTCTGGCCGCCAAAGTCGATATAGGCTTCATCCACCACGACCACCGAATCAGGATTGGCCTTGAGCAGTTGCTCGATGGCCTCCAGGGCCAGCAAGCAACCCGTTGGTGCATTGGGGTTGGGGAAAATGATCCCGCCGTTAACCTTGCGATAGTCCTCGACACGAATCTGGAACTGCTCATCCAGGGCCACCGCCTCGAACGGGATGCCGTACAGCCCGCAGTAGACCGGGTAGAAGCTGTAGCTGACGTCCGGGAACAGCAGCGGCGCATCGTGCTGGAACAGGCCGTGGAAGATGTGCGCAAGCACTTCGTCCGAACCGTTGCCGAGGAATACCTGGTTGCCCTGCACCCCGTAGTAGCCAGCGACGGCCTGCTTGAGCAGGTCACTGTTGGGGTCCGGGTACAGACGCAGGTTGTCGTTCAGCTCGCCACGCATGGCCTCCAGCGCCTTGGGCGATGGGCCGTAGGGGTTTTCGTTGGTGTTGAGCTTGACCAGCTTGGCCAGCTTTGGCTGCTCACCCGGCACATAAGGCACCAGGTCTTTGACGAAGGGGCTCCAGAATTTACTCATGCTCAGTTCCCCTTCTTGTCGGCAAGGATGCGGTATTCGGCGCTGCGGGCGTGGGCGGTCAGCGATTCGCCACGGGCCAGGACCGAGGCGGTGCGGCCCAGCTCGGACGCGCCCTGCTCGGAGCAGAAGATGATCGACGAACGCTTCTGGAAGTCGTACACCCCCAGCGGCGATGAGAAGCGCGCGGTGCCGGAGGTCGGCAGCACGTGGTTGGGGCCTGCACAGTAATCTCCCAAGGCTTCGCTGGTGTGGCGGCCCATGAAAATCGCACCGGCATGGCGAATCTGCGGCAGCCAGGCTTGCGGATCGGCCACCGACAGCTCCAGGTGCTCTGGCGCGATGCGGTTGGCAACGTCCATCGCCTGCTGCATGTCGCGCACCTGGATCAGCGCACCCCGACCGTTGATCGAGGTCTTGATGATCTCGGCGCGTTCCATGGTCGGCAGCAGCTTGTCGATGCTGGCAGCCACCTTGTCGAGAAACTCGGCGTCAGGGCTGACCAGGATGGCCTGGGCATCTTCGTCGTGCTCGGCCTGGGAGAACAGGTCCATGGCGATCCAGTCCGGGTCGGTCTGACCGTCGCAGACCACGAGGATCTCCGAAGGGCCGGCAATCATGTCGATGCCTACCTGGCCGAACACATGACGTTTGGCCGTGGCCACGTAGATATTGCCCGGACCGACCACCTTGTCGACCTGCGGCACGCTTTCGGTGCCATAGGCCAGGGCCGCAACTGCCTGGGCGCCACCGATGGTGAAGACCCGGTCGACACCGGCGATGCAGGCGGCGGCCAGCACCAGCTCGTTGACCTCGCCACGCGGGGTCGGGACGACCATGACCACCTCAGCAACACCGGCAACCTTGGCCGGGATCGCATTCATCAGCACCGACGAGGGGTACGACGCCTTGCCGCCAGGCACATATAGGCCGGCACGGTCCAGTGGCGTGACCTTCTGGCCAAGTACGGTGCCGTCAGCCTCGGTGTAGCTCCAGGAGTCCTGCTTCTGCCGCTCGTGGTAGCTGCGCACACGCTCGGCGGCCTTCTCCAGAGCCTGGCGCTGCGCCGGGGTGATACGGGTCAGGGCCAGTTCCAGGCGTTCGCGACCGAGGATCAGGTCATCGATCGAGGTGGCTTGCACGCCATCAAAGCGCTGGGTGAACTCCACCAGCGCCGAATCGCCACGCTCGCGCACGGCCTTGATGATGTCGAGCACGCGCTGGTTGACCGCGTCGTCAGACACACTGTCCCAGCTCAGCAGATGATCCAGATGTCGGGCGAAATCCGGGTCAGCGGCATTGAGTCGGGCGATTGCAGTGGACGTGGTCATAGCGAGGGCCTCAATAAATGGCGATTGCTCAGGCGCCCTAAGCTACCAGTCCATCCGCGCGGGCACCCGAGAAAATTGGCTATGACGCGGATAGACGGGCGCGACAGCGAAGGTCGCGCGCAGAGGTCAGCCGCGGTGTCGCGATTCGACAGCCTGGCGCAGGGTGTCGATCAGGCTCTGGATGCGGGCGTGCTGCATCTTCATCGAAGCCTTGTTGACCACCAGCCGGGAGCTGATGGTGGCAATCAGTTCCTGGGGTTCCAGGCCGTTGGCACGCAGGGTGTTACCGGTATCGACAACGTCGATGATCTTGTCGGCCAGACCGATCAGCGGCGCCAGCTCCATCGAGCCATACAGCTTGATGATGTCGACCTGACGGCCTTGTTCGGCGTAGTAACGCTTGGCGACATTGACGAACTTGGTGGCAATGCGCAGGCGGCCCTTGGGCTCGGCAGCGCCGATCTTGCCGGCGGTCATCAGTTTGCACTGGGCAATCTGCAGGTCCAGCGGCTCATACAAGCCCTGGCCACCGTACTCCATCAGCACGTCCTTGCCGGCCACACCCAGGTCGGCGGCACCGTGCTCGACGTAGGTCGGCACATCAGTGGCACGCACGATCAGCAGACGCACGTCTTCCTGAGTCGTAGGGATGATCAGCTTGCGGCTCTTGTCCGGGTTCTCGGTCGGAACAATACCGGCCTCTGCCAGCAGCGGCAGGGTGTCGTCGAGAATCCGACCTTTGGATAGCGCGATGGTCAACATGGGAAACGTCGGTCCTTATGCGGCTACAGCCGACCGGACCTCAACAGGCCCGGTCGCATTCAATTCTATGCAGCAATTGGCTGGCGCGTCCCTGCGCCACTCACAGACTAGCCCGGTACGCGACGGATCTTGGCGCCGAGCATCTGCAGTTTTTCCTCGATGCACTCATAGCCACGGTCGATGTGGTAGATGCGGTCGATCAAGGTGTCGCCATCTGCAACCAGCGCCGACAGCACCAGGCTGGCCGAAGCCCGCAGGTCGGTGGCCATCACTGGAGCGCCTTTGAGGGACTTGGTCCCGGTGACGATGGCAGTGTTGCCCTCGACCTGGATCTGGGCGCCCATACGGTGCATTTCGTAGACGTGCATGAAGCGGTTTTCAAAGATCGTCTCGATCACCGCGCCAGTGCCTTCGGCAATGGCGTTGAGGGAGATGAACTGCGCCTGCATGTCGGTCGGGAACGCCGGGTACGGAGCGGTCCGCAGGTTGACGGCCTTGGGCCGCTTGCCGTGCATGTTCAGCTCGATCCAGTCTTCACCGGTGGTGACTTCGGCGCCCGCTTCCTTGAGTTTCTCAAGCACGGCTTCAAGGATGGTCGGATCGGTGTCCTTGACCTTGACGCGACCGCCAGTCACGGCAGCGGCCACCAGGTAGGTACCGGTTTCGATACGGTCGGGCATGACCCGGTAGGTTGCCGAACCCAGGCGCTCGACGCCATCGATGGTGATGGTGTCGGTGCCGGCGCCCTGGACGTTTGCGCCCATGGCGTTGAGGAAGTTGGCAAGGTCTACCACTTCCGGCTCGCGCGCAGCGTTCTGCAGCACGCTGCGGCCCTTGGCCAGGGCTGCGGCCATCATGATGTTCTCGGTACCGGTCACACTGACGGTATCGAAGAAGAAGTGCGCACCACGCAGGCCGCCTTCAGGTGCCTTGGCCTTGATGTAGCCGCCTTCGACTTCGATCTTCGCACCCATGGCTTCAAGGCCGCGGATGTGCAGGTCAACGGGACGCGAACCAATGGCGCAACCGCCAGGCAAGGCGACTTCAGCCTCACCGAAACGGGCAACCATCGGGCCCAGCACCAGGATCGAGGCGCGCATGGTTTTAACCAGCTCGTACGGCGCAATCAGGGTCTTGATAGCGCGCGGATCGATTTCGACCGAAAGTTTCTCGTCGATGACCGGCTCAATGCCCATGCGCCCGAACAGCTCGATCATCGTGGTGATGTCGTGCAGGTGCGGCAGGTTGCCAACGGTGACCGGGCCGTCGCAGAGCAAGGTGGCCGCCAGGATCGGCAGGGCAGCATTCTTTGCCCCGGAAATGCGGATTTCGCCATCGAGGCGAACGCCGCCAGTAATAATCAGTTTGTCCATTTAGAGTCTCGCCGCCAAGTTGGCTCAGGTGCGCTCAGCCCAGGCTGCGCTGCTGAAAAATTTCATGGTTACCGCATGGATGCTGCCATCGGTGATCCACGGGTTAAGGTGAGCATAGATCTGCTGCTGACGCTTGACCGGGCTCAGGGCCGCCAATTCGTCACTGATCACGTTCAACTGGAAGTTGCAGCCTTCGCCTTCAACTTCGACCCGGGTTCCCGGCAACTTTGCTTCAAGGAAGTTCTTAACTTCTACGGCCTGCATGCTCAACCTCAATCGGCGCCCTTTGCGCGCGGGTCGGCCATCATACAAAAAAGCCCCTCGCCTGCGAACCCCGTAATCGGAGACTCTGACAGAGGGGCCAACTGCTGGCGGGCAATCACTGCCCGGCCAGTACTTCATCGAGGTCATAAACCTCGGCGATTTCACGCATGTCCTGGGGCATGGCGCGCACTTCGACGGCCTTTCCGGCCGCCTTGCCATCACGCATGAACGCCAGCAGCAGCGACAGGCCGACGCTGCTCGACTTCTCGACCTGCGAGCAGTCGAGCACCAGCCCTTGGGCCTTGCACGCGGCGATCAGGGCCTTGCCTTGCTTGCGCAGGCCAGGCCCGCTGCTGTAATCCAGCACCCCAGCCAGGTTCAATACACCCGGTTCACTCATGGTTACCGCACTGGCACTCATTGCGCTTGCTTCTCGGCTGCGCCTTCGGTGGTTTCCTTGGCCTTGGCCACTTCGCCCGCCCAACCGTCGATGGTCTTGTCCAGGTTGTTGCCGTTGCGGTTCATGGCGTCGGCGAACTGGTCACGGAACAGCTTACCGATGTTGATGCCGTTGACGATGACGTTACGCACTTTCCATTCGCCTTTGATATTGGTCAGGGTGTACTGCACCGGGTACACGGCGCCGTTGTTGCCCTTGACGCTCATGTCGACGCTGGCACGCTCATCACCATCCTGCGTGGCTTTACCGACGGTGATGCCCTGGTTGTTGTACTCAAGCAGTGCATTGCCATAGAACTGCATCAGGCTGCGCTTGAAGTTCTCCTGGAAGCGCTGCATCTGCGCGGGAGTAGCATTGCGCGAGTACTTGACGGTCATGATGCTTTTCGAAATGCCATCGGCATCGACCACCGGGCCCAGGTTGGCGTTGAGCGCATCATAGAAAGCGCCCGGGTTGGCCTTGTACTGTTCCTTGTTGGCTTGCAGGTCAGCCAGCAATTGAGTGGTGGTCTTCTCAATCACCTCTTTGGGAGACAGAGCAGATGCGCCAGCCATCAATGGCAGCGCTGCCAGCAACACCAGCAAGCCGCGTCGCAGGATCGAAATCATGAAAACTCCTTATTTAGCTTCTTTGCCAACGGTATTGAGCAGGAACTTGCCAATCAGATCTTCCAGCACCAGCGCCGACTGGGTGTCGTGAATGGTTGCACCATCCTTGAGCACCGTGTCTTCTCCCCCCACGCTGATACCGATGTACTTCTCGCCGAGCAGCCCAGCGGTGAGGATAGATGCAGTGGAGTCGACCGGCAGGTTGTCTACCTGTTTTTCCAGCTGCAGCGTTACCCGACCGGTAAAGGTGTCGCGATCCAGATCGATGGCGGTGACCTTGCCGATGGTCACACCGGCCATGGTCACTTTAGCTCTGACAGTCAAACCGGCAATATTGTCGAAGTTTGCATAAATTTTGTAGGTGTCACTGCTCGGGCTCGCCGACAGGCCGCTGACACGCAGGGCCAGCAGGATGAGCGCCAGAATCCCGGCCAGGAGGAACAGGCCGACACCGATTTCCAGGGTGCGGTTTTGCATCAGAAATCTCCAAACATCAAGGCGGTCAGAATAAAGTCCAGACCCAGTACTGCCAATGAGGCATAGACCACGGTCTTGGTAGTGGCACGACTGATCCCTTCTGAAGTGGGCTCGCAGTCATAGCCCTGGAATACGGCAATCCAGGTCACGACAAAGGCAAAAACCAGGCTTTTGATCACCCCGTTGAGCACATCATCGGTAAAGGAAACACTGTTCTGCATGTTGGCCCAGAATGAGCCCTCGTAGACGCCCAGCCAGTCCACTGCGACCCACGAACCGCCCCAGATGCCGACCACGCTGAAAATCAGCGCCAGCAACGGCAGCGAGATAAAACCGGCCCATAGCCGCGGCGCGACGATGTACTTGAGCGGATCGACACCGATCATTTCCAGGCTGGACAACTGCTCGGTGGACTTCATGTTGCCGATCTCGGCGGTCAGCGCCGAACCTGCACGGCCGGCGAACAGCAGAGCGGTAACCACCGGGCCAAGTTCGCGCAGCAAGGTCAGGGCGACCATCTGCCCCACCGCCTGTTCCGAACCGTACTTGGTCAGGATGCTGAAGCCCTGCAGGGCCAGGACCATGCCGATGAACACCCCGGAAACGACGATGATCGCCAGCGACAGCACGCCCACCGAGTACAGCTGCCGGACCAGCAGCTGGAAGCCGCCACCAGTGCCGCTGCGCCCGACCAGCGAGTGCAGCAGGAACAGGAATGAACGGCCGAGGATGGCCAGCACGTCGATGGCCGAACGGCCAAAGCGACGAATACGTTCGAGTAAGGATTTTCTGCGCATCAACGCTTCCCCAGAAGATCGGCGCGGTAATCCGGCGCAGGAAAGTGAAAGGGCACCGGGCCATCCGGATCGCCTTTCATGAACTGACGGATGCGCGGGTTGTCGGAACCCATCAGCTCTTGCGGGGTACCCTGCCCCAGCACCTGACCGTCACCCACCACATAGAGGTAGTCGGCAATGCTGGCGGTTTCTGCCAAGTCATGGGAGACCACGATGCTGGTGATACCAAGAGCATCGTTGAGCAGGCGGATCAGCCGCACCAGCACCCCCATGGCGATCGGGTCCTGGCCGACGAACGGTTCATCGTACATGAGGATCTGCGGGTCCAGAGCGATGGCCCTGGCCAGGGCGACCCGGCGTTTCATGCCGCCGGACAATTCGTCGGGCATCAGTTCGATGGCGCCGCGCAGACCCACGGCCTGCAGCTTCATCAGGACGATGTCGCGGATCATCTCGTCGGACAGCTGGGTATGCACGCGCAGCGGAAAGGCGACGTTTTCGAACACATCGAGGTCGGTGAACAACGCGCCACTCTGGAACAGCACGCCCATCTGCTTGCGGGCGTCGAACAGGTCACTGCGCGACAGGGCCGGCAGGTTCTGACCCGCCACCCAGACCTCGCCGCTGGCCGGACGCAGCTGTGCGCCCATCAGCCGCAGCAGCGTGGTCTTGCCGCACCCGGAAGGTCCCATGATGCCGGTGACCTTGCCGCGGGGGATGCGTATATCGACATTATTGAAGATGCTGCGCGAACCGCGCTTGAAGGTCACGCCCTTCAATTCGACCGCGTAGGCGTTATCAACGCTCATCTAGACTCCTTGCGATGCAGCCTTCTCACTCAGACGCGCGCCCCCTTCGTGGAGGCACGCACGCGCCGAGCGGGCCGAACAGCGGCGAACTATAGCACCGCAGGTAGGGCCGCCCCAAGGCCGCCGCAGCGGTTGTTCAGCTATGGTTAAGCCAAGTGGGCGAATGTATGACAATCACAAGGTGAGGCTTTTGCCCATTACCGCTATAATCGCCGCCTTTTCACCAGGCAATCCGATTTTCGACATGAGCCAATCCAGCGAGCTGATCCAATCCGCGCAGCGCACCATCCGCTTCGAGCTCGAGGCGGTAGAGGGCCTGCTGGCCCACATCGACGCCGATTTCGTCAAGGCTTGCGAGCTGATCCTGGCCAGCAAGGGCCGGGTCGTGGTGGTCGGCATGGGCAAGTCCGGACACATCGGCAACAAGATCGCCGCGACCCTGGCCAGCACCGGTACGACGGCGTTTTTCGTCCATCCAGCCGAAGCCAGCCATGGCGACATGGGCATGATCACCCGCGATGACGTGATCCTGGCCCTGTCCAATTCGGGTTCGACCGCCGAGATTGTCACCCTGCTGCCGCTGATCAAGCGCCTGGGTATTCAGTTGATCAGCCTCACCGGCAACCCCGACTCGCCGCTGGCCAAGGCCGCCGAAGTCAACCTGGATGCCCGCGTGGCCCAGGAAGCCTGTCCGCTGAACCTGGCGCCGACCTCCTCGACCACCGCCGCGCTGGTGCTGGGCGACGCCCTGGCGATTGCCCTGCTCGAGGCTCGCGGCTTTACCGCCGAAGACTTCGCCTTCTCGCACCCCGGTGGCGCCCTCGGCCGCCGCCTGCTGCTCAAGGTCGAGAACGTCATGCACGCGGGCGATGAACTGCCTCAGGTACAACGCGGCACCCTGCTAAAAGACGCGCTGCTTGAAATGTCACGAAAAGGTTTGGGCATGACCGTGGTGCTCGAAGCCGACGGACGGTTGGCCGGGATCTTCACCGACGGCGACCTGCGCCGCAGCCTCGACCGTAACATCGATGTGCACAAGACCCTCATCGAAGAGGTCATGACCACCCATGGCAAGACCGCCCGCGCCGAGATGCTCGCGGCCGAAGCCCTGAAAATCATGGAAGACCACAAAATTAACGCCCTGGTGGTGATCGACAAGGACGAGCGCCCGGTCGGCGCCCTGAACATGCACGACCTGTTGCGTGCGGGAGTGATGTAAATGACCCAGGACCTGCTCCAGCGCGGCAAGGCCATCAAGCTTGCAGTTTTCGACGTTGACGGCGTGCTTACCGACGGTCGCCTGTACTTCCTTGAAGATGGCAGCGAATTCAAGACCTTCAACACCCTCGACGGTCAGGGCATCAAGATGCTCATGAACACCGGCGTGACCACCGCCATCATCAGCGGGCGCAAGACCCCGGTGGTCGAGCGGCGGGCAAAGAACCTCGGTATTCCTCACCTGTACCAGGGCCGCGAAGATAAATTGGTCGTTCTGGACGAGCTTCTTGGCCAGCTCAACCTAAGCTATGAACAGGTCGCCTATCTGGGCGACGACCTGCCTGATCTGCCGGTGATTCGCCGGGTCGGCCTGGGCATGGCGGTGGCCAATGCCGCAAGCTTCGTCCGCGAACACGCCCACGGGGTTACCCGGGCACGGGGCGGCGAAGGCGCAGCTCGCGAGTTCTGCGAACTGATCCTGCAAGCCCAGGGCAATCTTGACGCGGCCAACGCCCATTACCTGTAGAGCGCCACATGTTCAGTAAGAAAATCCGTAACCTTGCGCTGTTCAGTGTGATTGCCGCCTTGCTGGTGGCGGTCGGCTACTGGAATATCAGCCCTGAAAGCTTTCTCGACAACAAGCCGCTGGCCACACCCGACCAGAGCGCCATCGACTACTACGCAGTGAATGCCCACAGTGTGCAGTTCCTGCCCGATGGCAAGCTGCAATACGAGATGACCGCCGACAAGGTCGAGCACCTCAAAGTCAGCGAAGTCACCCTGCTGACCAAGCCTGACCTGCAGCTGTACCGTGGCACCACCTACCCGTGGCACGTGCAGAGCGAGCGCGGGGAAGTGAACCCCGACGGCAGCGAAGTCGAACTGATCGATTCGGTACGGGTTGCCCGCACCGACGAAAAGAACCGCACCATGATCATTACCAGCAGCCGCATGACGGTATTCCCGCAGAAGCAATATGCGCAAACCGAGCAAGCCGTTAGAATCGACGGCGCCGGTGGCGTCACTACGGGCAATGGAATGAAAGCGTATTTGAAAGACGGCAGGATGGACCTGCTGTCCAACGTAAGAGGACAGTATGAGGCTCGTTAAAACCCTCCCCTTTTTGCTCAGCCTGAGCGCAGCACTGGGAAGCGCGAGCGCCTGGGCCCTGCCGAACGACCGTGACCAGCCGATCCGCATCCAGGCCGACCACGCTCAACTGGATGACAAACAAGGCGTTGCCACCTACACCGGTGACGTGATCATCACCCAGGGTTCGATGATGATCAAAGGCAACACCGTGACCATCACCCGTACCGCCGGTGGCGACATCGACGTGGTGACCTCGGTGGGCAACCTGGCCTACTTCGAACAGCAACAGAGCGCCGCCAAGCCGGACAAGATGCAAGGCTATGGCAAGACCATCCAGTACAATGCGCCACAGAACCGCATTGTCCTGATCGACCGCGCCAAGGTCATCAACGAAGGCAACACCACAGAAGGCGAGAAAATCGTCTACGACACGGTGAAACAGATCGCTACCGCCGGTCGCGGTGGCAAAGTCACCGAGTCGCGTCCGCGCATCGACATGGTGATCCAGCCGAAGAAGAAGGCCGAGTAAATGGCAACCCTCAAAGCCCAGCACCTGGCCAAGAGCTACAAAAGCCGGCAAGTGGTCCGTGACGTCAGCCTGTCGATCGACAGCGGTCAGATCGTCGGCCTGCTCGGCCCCAACGGCGCCGGCAAGACCACCTGCTTCTACATGATCGTCGGCCTGGTCCAGGCCGATCAGGGGCGCGTGCTGATCGACGAGCTCGATGTCAGCCACCAGCCCATGCACGGCCGTGCCCGCGCCGGCATCGGCTACCTGCCGCAGGAAGCCTCGATCTTCCGCAAGCTGTCAGTGGCCGACAACATCATGGCGATCCTGGAAACCCGCAAGGAACTGGACCGCGACGGCCGACGCAAGGAGCTGGAAAGCCTGCTGCAGGAGTTCCACATCAGCCACATCCGCGATAACCTCGGCATGAGCCTTTCCGGTGGCGAACGCCGCCGCGTGGAAATTGCCCGCGCCCTGGCCACCGCGCCCAAGTTCATTCTGCTCGACGAACCTTTTGCCGGTGTCGACCCGATTTCGGTCGGCGACATCAAACAGATCATCCACCACCTGAAGGCCAAGGGCATTGGCGTTCTGATCACCGACCATAATGTCCGTGAAACCCTGGATATCTGCGAAACCGCTTACATCGTCAACGATGGTCAACTGATCGCCGAAGGCGATGCCGAAACCATCCTGGCCAACGACCTGGTCAAAGAGGTTTACCTCGGCCACGAGTTCCGCCTGTAAGCTTAAAAGTACGAGGCGCTGCCAGAGTGCTGGCAAGAGGGCCAGATGAAGGCTTTATTGCTAAAGCGCTCTAGGCAAACGCTGCAATTTCAGGCATATAATTTGCTTAAAGTTGGCGCTTCGGTGCCCTTATAGTGGATGGCGCATGTGCGCCGGCAATTAAGGTGTTAAGCCCCTGCCATGAAACCATCGCTCGTCCTAAGAATGGGCCAGCAACTGACGATGACCCCGCAGTTGCAACAGGCCATACGTTTACTCCAGCTGTCGACACTGGACCTCCAACAGGAAATCCAGGAAGCGCTGGAATCGAACCCGATGCTCGAACGCCAGGAAGAGGGCGACGACTTCGACAACAGCGACCCGATGGCCGACAACGCCGAAAGCAAACCCGTCGCCGAAGTCCAGGAAACCAGCTTCCAGGAGTCCGCCCCGACGGTGGACAACCTCGAAGAGGGCGAGTGGAGCGAACGCATCCCCAACGAGCTACCCGTCGACACCGCCTGGGAAGACATCTACCAGACCAGTGCCAGCAGCCTGCCCAGCAACGACGATGACGAGTGGGACTTCACCACCCGTACCTCCGCTGGCGAGAGCCTGCAGAGCCATCTGCTCTGGCAACTGAACCTGGCGCCAATGTCCGATACCGACCGGCTGATTGCCGTGACATTGATCGACTGCATCAACAACCAGGGTTACCTCGACGAGACCTTGGAAGAAATCTGCGAAGCCTTCGACCCCGAGCTCGATATCGAGCTGGACGAAGTCGAAGCCGTACTGCACCGCATCCAGCAGTTCGAGCCGGCCGGCATCGGCGCGCGCAACCTCAGCGAATGCCTGCTGCTGCAATTGCGCCAGCTGCCGCCACGCACGCCGTGGATGACAGAAGCCCAGCGCCTGGTCAGCGACTACATCGACCTGCTCGGAGGCCGCGACTACAGCCAGCTAATGCGCCGTATGAAGCTCAAGGAAGACGAGCTGCGTCAGGTCATTGAACTGGTGCAGAGTCTCAACCCGCGCCCAGGCTCGCAGATCGAGTCCAGCGAAGCCGAGTACGTGGTCCCTGATGTGATCGTGCGCAAGGACAACGAGCGCTGGCTAGTGGAGCTCAACCAGGAAGCGGTACCGCGCCTGCGGGTCAACCCGCAATATGCAGGCTTCGTCCGCCGCGCCGACACCAGCGCCGACAACACCTTCATGCGCAATCAGTTGCAAGAAGCGCGCTGGTTCATCAAGAGCCTGCAAAGCCGCAACGAGACCCTGATGAAGGTCGCCACCCAGATCGTCGAGCATCAGCGTGGCTTCCTCGACCACGGTGACGAGGCGATGAAGCCGCTGGTGCTACACGATATCGCCGAGGCGGTGGGTATGCACGAGTCGACCATTTCCCGCGTGACCACGCAGAAGTACATGCACACGCCCCGCGGAATTTACGAGCTGAAGTACTTTTTCTCAAGCCACGTCAGCACCTCCGAAGGCGGTGAATGCTCGTCCACGGCGATCCGCGCGATCATCAAAAAACTGGTTGCAGCGGAAAATCAGAAAAAGCCATTGAGTGACAGCAAGATCGCTGGTTTACTGGAGGCACAAGGCATCCAGGTAGCACGTCGCACCGTCGCCAAGTACCGCGAGTCCCTCGGCATTGCACCGTCGAGCGAGCGCAAGCGATTGATGTAACGGCTCCTGAGGTGTGCCACCGCAGTTCAGTGGCAGGCGCAACACCTGCCTCTTATGCACCGGCAACAAAGGAGAAGCTGTATGCAAGTCAATATCAGTGGACAGCATGTAGAAGTTACTCAGCCCCTGCGCGAGTACGTTGAGCAGAAACTTAAACGTCTTGAGGGGCACTTCGACAAGATCACCAATGTGACCGTGATCATGAAGGTCGAGAAGCTGCAGCAGAAAATTGAAGCGACGCTGTTTATTCCCGGCGGCGAAGTGGTTGCAAATGCCGAACACGCAGACATGTATGCAGCGATCGATGCCTTGACCGACAAGCTCGACCGCCAACTGAAAAAACACAAGGAAAAACAGCAAAGCCTGCTGCAAGGTGCAGCGGCCCGCTGATCCCCCTCATCCATGATCCGACTTGAAACCATCCTGACCCCCGGCCGTTCCCTGGTGAACGTGCCGGGCGGCAGTAAAAAGCGTGCGCTCGAACAGATTGCCAATCTGATCGGTAAAGAAGTGCCCGAACTGGACACCCAGGACGTGTACGAAGCCCTGATCGCCCGAGAAAAACTCGGCTCAACCGGCTTTGGCAATGGCATTGCCATTCCCCATTGCCGCCTCAAGGGCTGCGAGTCGCCGGTCAGCGCACTGCTGCACCTTGAAGCACCCATCGATTTTGACGCCATCGACGGCGCCCCGGTCGACCTGCTGTTCGTGCTACTGGTCCCGGAAGCCGCCACCGATGCGCACCTGGAGCTGCTGCGCCAGATTGCCAGCATGCTCGACCGTGAGGACGTACGCAAAAAACTGCGTGCTGCCACCAGCAACGACGCGCTGTACCAGGTCGTTCTGGACGTACAGAACGAGCCCTGATTATGCGTTTGATCATCGTTAGCGGCCGGTCCGGTTCCGGCAAGAGCACTGCCCTGGATGTACTCGAGGACAATGGCTACTACTGCATCGACAACCTGCCGGCCGGCTTGCTACCGCAACTGGCCGAAAGCGCGCTGATCAACACCGAGCTGATGCAGCCCAAGGTGGCCGTTTCAATCGACGCCCGCAACCTGCCCAGCCACCTTTCGCGCTTCCCCGAGCTGCTCGAGGATGCCCGTAGCCGGCATATCCAGTGCGATGTGCTGTACCTGGATGCCGATGAAGAAACCCTGCTCAAGCGCTTCTCGGAGACCCGCCGACGTCACCCGCTGACCAACAACGAACGCTCCCTGGCCGAGGCCATTGAGGTCGAGAGCGAACTGCTCGGACCGATCGCCGACCTCGCCGACCTGAAGATCGACACCACCAACCTGAACCTGTATCAGTTGCGTGACTCGATCAAGCTGCGCCTGCTCAACCAGCCCGAGCCCGGCACCGCGTTTCTGGTCGAGTCCTTCGGTTTCAAGCGTGGCATGCCGGTGGACGCCGATCTGGTCTTCGACGTGCGCTGCCTGCCCAACCCGTACTGGAAGCCTGAACTGCGTGATCATTCGGGCCTGGAGCAACCGGTAATCGACTACCTGGCAGCGCAGCCGGATGTCGAGGATATGTTCCAGGACATCTCCAGCTACCTGCTCAAATGGCTTCCACGCTTTGCCGCCAGCAACCGCGCCTATGTCACCATCGCCATAGGCTGCACCGGCGGCCACCACCGCTCGGTGTACCTGACCGAGCGCCTGGGCCAGTTGCTGCAACAGTCGTTGAAGAACGTCCAGGTTCGCCACCGCGACCTCTAGCCCACAGGATCCCCGCCTCGATGCCCGCTTGCGAAATCACCATCATCAACAAGCTGGGGCTGCACGCCCGGGCAGCTGCGAAGTTCGTTGGCGTCGCTGGCAGGTTCCCCTGCCAGGTTCGCGTTGGCCGCAGCCCGCAGTCATTGGTCGATGGCAAGAGCATCATGGCGGTGATGATGCTGGCCGCCGGCAAAGGCACCAGCATTCATCTGCACACCGAGGGCGAACAGGACGATGATGCGCTCCAAGCCCTGATCGCACTGATCAACAACTTTTTTGACGAGGGCGAGTAACCGCCCTCGCTGCGCTCAAGACAACGCAGTATCCATCACCATCATCAAGCAGAAGCCGATGCACAGCCCCAGGCTTGCCAAGCGGTGATTACCGTTGCTGCGCGACTCGGGAATGATCTCCTGGGTCACGACCAGCAACATCGCCCCTGCCGCGCAGGCCAGCCCCAGCGGCAACAACAGCTCAGCCACCGTCACCAGCCAGGCGCAGACAACCGCCGCCAGCGGCTCGACCAGCCCGGACGCCGCTCCAATCAGGAACGCCTTGAAGCGAGCCATGCCAGCACCAGCCAACACCAGGGCGATGACCAGGCCTTCCGGGACATCCTGCAGGGCAATGCCCATGGCCAGGCTGTCGGCATCGGGCATGCCGCCACCGGCCGACACACCGATGGCCATGCCTTCGGGAATGTTGTGGGCAACGATGGCAATGACAAAGACCCAGATCCGCGCAGCAATCACTGGCTGCTGGCCGGTACCGACCAACGCCTCCGGTGAAGCACCGGAAACCTTGAGGTCGACCAGATACAGGCACAAGGCGCCGAACAGCAAACCGACGCTGACCAGCCCTCCCGCGCCCCATTTGCCCAGGCCGATAGCCTGGGCGGCATCCAGGCCGGGAATGATCAACGAGAACGCCGTGGCCGCCAGCATCACCCCGGCACCGAAGCCGAGCAGGGTGTCGGCCAGTGCCACCGGCATGTTGCGGATCACCAGCACCGGCACCGCGCCCAATGCCGTACCCAGGGCGCACAGGGCACCGCCTTCCAGAGCCCGTAGCATACGCGGCTCAAGATCCAGCCAGGCGATGCCCTGGGCTACCAGCAGGGCAAAACCGACCAGCAGCAACAGGGTACCGAGCGCAAGGCGAAACAGCCGCACGCCACCAATTGACATCACATCCGAACGCATAGCGCTACGACTCACACAAGCGCGGCTGCATAACGGCGCTCTACCTCGGACCAATCGATCACGTTGTAGAAGGCGTTGATGTATTCAGGGCGGCGGTTCTGGTACAGCAGGTAGTAAGCGTGCTCCCAGACGTCCAGGCCCAGGATTGGCGTATTGCCGTTCATCAGCGGGCTGTCCTGGTTACCGCTGCTTTCCACCACCAGGGTCTTGGCCGGGGTCACGCTGAGCCAGGCCCAGCCACTGCCGAAGCGGGTCAGCGCAGCCTTGGTAAAGGCCTCCTTGAAGGCCTCGAAGCCACCCAGTTGCTCATCAATGGTCTTGGCTACCGCGCCTTGCGGCAAACCGCCGCCCTTGGGCGACATTACCGTCCAGAACAGGGAGTGGTTGGCGTGCCCGCCACCCTGGTTGATCACCGCGTTCTGCAGTTTCTCCGGCAGTTGCTTGACACTGGCAACCAGTTTTTCCACCGGCCACTCGGCATATTCACTGCCTTCTACCGCCATATTGAGATTGTTGATGTAGGTCTGGTGGTGCTTGCTGTGGTGAATCTGCATGGTCTGGGTATCGATGTGCGGTTCCAGCGCATCGTAGGCATACGGTAATGCAGGCAAGGTGTAAGGCATTTCACTGGATTCCATAGTGTAGGGCTGAAGGCGCGGCGCTATCCTGGCCGGCATGCAGGGCCGGTTGCGGCTCGTGCCGGTAGAGCAGGCGTTCGGTGCGCGGGTACTGGCCGTACTCGCTGATAAAGCTCAGCAACTCGGTGTAGGTCTTACTGCTGTGACGCAGCGCGGCTTCGCGCAGCATCGGCGCCATGCGTGAATCCTGGGCGGTCTGCAGCAGCCGCTGGTGAATCGCACACAGGTACTCGGCGCTTTCTTGCGGCTGATTCAAACGCAGGTGCAAGTCGGCCAGGTTGTGGTGAGCAATGACACACACGGCCACCGCTTCATCGGCGTCATGCCAGCGCTCGAACAACACCTGGGCCAGCGCCAGGGCCTGCAGATACAACTCGCGGGCATCGACCAGCTCGCCCTGTTCGAACAGGCGGTTGGCGGTTTCGGTGGTGCGTTTCCAGTGCTGCATGACAAACCTCCAGAGCGGTGGGCCTATTCAGATCCCGCCAGCGGTGAGCTTTTCCGGGTCAAGCAGCGCTTCGAGCTGACTGCGCGGCAGGTCGGTGTGTTCCAGTGCCACCTCAATGATTGGGCGGCCCTGCTTGTAGGCGGTCTTGGCGATTTCGGCGGCCTTCTGGTAGCCGATGATCGGGTTCAGGGCCGTTACCAGGATCGGGTTGCGCGCCAGGGCTTCCTTGAGCTTGGGCTCATTGACCTTGAAGCTGGCAATCGCTTTGTCGGCCAGCAGGCGGCTGGCGTTGGCCATCAACTCGATACTGCTGAGCAGGTTCTGGGCGATGATCGGCAGCATCACGTTGAGTTCGAAGTTGCCCGATTGCCCGGCCACGGCGATGGTCGCGTCATTGCCGATCACCTGCGCGGCAACCATGGCGGTAGCCTCCGGAATCACCGGATTGACCTTGCCCGGCATAATCGAGGAGCCCGGCTGCAAACCTTCCAGCTCGATTTCACCCAGGCCAGCCAGCGGCCCCGAGTTCATCCAGCGCAAATCGTTGGCGATCTTCATCAGCGCTACGGCAGTGGTCTTGAGCTGGCCGGATACCGCAACTGCGGTGTCTTGCGAGCCAATCAGAGCGAACAGGTTGTGCCCCGGCACAAACTCGACACGGGTCAGCGCAGTCAGTTGCTGACTGAAGCGTGCAGCAAATTCAGGATGGGCATTGATGCCAGTACCCACGGCGGTGCCGCCCTGAGCCAGGGCCTGCAGGCTTGGCAGGGTGGCCTGCAGATGGGCAATGGCTGCCTTGATCTGCGCCGACCACCCTCCCAGTACCTGGCTCATGCGTACCGGCATGGCGTCCATCAGGTGAGTGCGGCCAGTCTTGATGAACGGATGCACCTGTTCAGCCTTGGCGTCGATGACCTTGACCAGGTGCTGCAGCGCCGGCAGCAGTTGCTCGTGCAAGGCCAGCGCAGCACTGACATGAATGGTGGTGGGGATGATGTCGTTGCTGCTTTGCCCGCAGTTGACGTGATCGTTGGGGTTGACCGTGTCACCCAGTACGCCGCTGGCCAGGGTGGCGATCACCTCGTTGGCGTTCATGTTCGAGCTGGTACCGGAGCCGGTCTGGAAGATATCCACCGGGAAATGCTGCATGAAGTCACCGGCCAGCAACTGCTCCACCGCCTTGACGATCGCCTCGCCCCGGGCCTGGTCGATCTGCTTGAGTTCGATATTGGCCTTGGCCGCGGCGGCCTTGGCCAGCAGCAGCGCGCGGATGAACTGGGTCGGCATGCGTTGCTGGCTGATCGGGAAGTTGTTCACCGCGCGCTGGGTCTGGGCGCCATACAGGGCCTCGGCCGGCACCAGCAGTTCACCCATGCTGTCGCGCTCGATACGGGTATTACTCATCATCAAGTCCTTGCATCAGTTCATCGTAGGAAATCGAAGGCAGCAGCACGCAGTTCGCCAGTTGCAAGGCGAAGGGCTGCCAGCGCTGGTTATGTTCGCGGCGGTCGAGGTTGCGCAGCTCCAGCAGCGGTCGCCAAGCCTGGTCCAGGCACACGCAACGCCAATGCCAGGGCAACGCGCGATCGCAGGCGGTGTCCAGCAGCAAGCGGAATGAGGTCAAGGCGACGGTCCAGGCGCTGGTGTCGGTGCAGCACACCAGATAACGGCCTTCGGTCAGGTAATGCTCGATCAGGCGCGGCTCGTCCGGGTCGAGGGCACAGCGGATACGCCGGCTCAGCCAACGCCAGTTTTCCAGGTAGGGCAATTCGTGGAGGACGGGTTTCATGAACATCATCGCCTAGATAATGATATTCATTATTAAGTGATAATTAGAATCAGTTCAAGAAATGAAAAAAGAAAAACAAAAAGCCCGACGCATGGCCGGCTTTGCAAAGGGATCCTGTAAGAGCGGGCTTGCCCCGCGAACACGCGTGCAGGCAATGACATCGCATCGCGGGGCAAGCCCGCTCCTACCGAGGTAATCAACTGCCCGCTACGGTCATCCGCTCGATCAACACCGAGCCGGTGTGAATATTGCTGCGAGTCTCAAGATCATTACCGATCGCAACGATTTGCTGGAACATATCTTTCATATTGCCAGCGATCGTCACTTCTTGTACGGCAAACTGAATCTCGCCATTTTCCACCCAGTAGCCTGCAGCACCGCGGGAATAGTCACCGGTCACCATGTTCAGGCCATGGCCCATCAACTCGGTTACCAACAGGCCACGGCCCATGCGCCGCAGCAAGGCCGCCTGGTCTTCGACACCATGGGTAACGAACAGGTTGTGCACGCCACCGGCGTTGGCGGTACTCGGCAGCCCAAGCTTGCGCCCGGAATAGGTGCCCAGCACATAGGACACCAGCTGGCCATTTTCGACGAACGGTTTTGCGTAGGTTGCCAGGCCGTCACCATCGAAAGCGGCGCTGGCCAGGGCACGCTGCAAGTGCGGGCGCTCATCCAGCGTCAGCCAGCTCGGGAATAGGCGCTGGCCGATGGTACCTTCGAGGAAAGATGACTTGCGGTACAGGTTGCCACCAGAAATAGCCGAGAGGAAGCTACCGAACAAACCGCCAGCGAGCTCGGCGGAAAACAGCACCGGCACTTCACAGGTCGGCACCGGCCGCGCGCCCAGGCGGCTGGCGGCCCGTTGTGCGGCACGCTGGCCGATGCTGCGTGGATCCGCCAACAGCTCGCCCTGGCGATTGACGTCATACCAGTAGTCACGCTGCATCTGCCCGTCGGCCTCGGCGATCATCACACAGCTCAGGCTGTGCCGGGTCGAGGCATAGCCACCGATGAAACCATTGCTGTTGCCATACACGCGGCAGCCCTGGTGGGTGTTGAGGGTGGTGCCGTCGGCATTCTTGATCCGCAAATCGGCCTCGAAGGCTGCCGCTTCACACGCCAGAGCTTTCTCGATCGCTTGCTCCGGGGAGATATCCCAGGCGTGATACAGGTCGAAATCCGGTTGTTCACGGGCCATCAGCGCCGGATCGGCAAGCCCGGCACAATCGTCTTCGGAGGTGTGCTTGGCAATCGCAAGCGCCGCAGCGACGGTTTCACGAATGGCGTCGCTACCGCTGGCCGAGGTACTCGCCGAGCCTTTGCGCTGCCCGACATACAAGGTGATGCCAAAACCCTGGTCACGGTTGAACTCCACGGTTTCGACTTCGCGCTGGCGTACCGAGGTCGACAACCCCTGCTCCAGCGATACCGCCACTTCGCAGGCGCTGGCACCCTGGCGCTTGGCTTCGGCAATGATCTGCTCGACCTGTTCCTGCAATGCCGGCAGATGCTCCGGACCTACGCTCTGGACTGCACTCATGGTTTTCTCCACTCAAATTCTGCGTTCGGCACAGGTCAATCTACGACCGGACCGGACAAGCGGCCCCCGACTGGTTATCATGGCGGCGATTCTCAGCGGACTGCCCCCATGGTTGATTCTTACGACACCGCCTTTGAAGGCGAAAAAAGCAAAACCCAGGTTAAGCGCGAGATGCAGGCGCTGGTTGACATGGGCGAGCGCCTTACCACGCTCAAGCCTGACATCCTGACCAAACTGCCGTTGACCGACGAACTGCGCGCGGCCCTGGAAGAACACAAACGGCACACCGCGAACGAGGCGAAAAGACGTCATAAATCGTTCATCGGCAAGCTGATGCGTGACCAGGACATCGACGCGATCAATGCGCTGCTTGACCAACTCGACGCCTCCTCGCGCCAGTACAACGAGCGTTTCCACAACCTCGAACGCTGGCGCGACCGACTGATCGGCGGCACCGACGAAGTTCTGGAAAAATTCGTCCAGGAGTACCCCGAGGCCGATCGCCAGCAACTGCGCTCGCAGATCCGCCAGGCCCAGCACGAACTGGCGCGCAACAAAGCGCCCAGCGCGAGCCGCAAGCTGTTCAAGTACATCCGCGATCTCGACGAGGTCCAACGCGGTCTGCGTTGAGCCCCGCACACGGGCAGGCACCGTGCCTGCCCGGTTTCACCTTCATGCGCCCGTGCCACCGACGGTGATCGCATCGATCTTCAGGGTCGGCTGGCCCACGCCCACCGGCACCGATTGACCATCCTTTCCGCAGGTACCGACACCGCTGTCCAGCGACAGGTCGTTGCCGACCATCGATACCTTGCTCATAGCCTCCGGACCATTGCCAATCAAGGTCGCCCCCTTGACTGGAGCGGTGATCTTGCCGTCTTCGATCAGGTACGCCTCACTGGTCGAGAAGACGAACTTGCCACTGGTGATGTCCACCTGGCCACCCCCCAGGTTGGCGCAGTAGATACCGCGCTTGACCGATTTGATGATTTCTTCCGGGTCACTGTCGCCGGCACGCATGTAGGTATTGGTCATGCGCGGCATGGGCAGGTGTGCGTAGGACTCGCGACGCCCGTTACCGGTGACCGCCATGCCCATCAGGCGAGCGTTGAGCTTGTCCTGCATATAGCCCTTGAGGATGCCGTTTTCGATCAGCGTGGTGCACTCGGTCGGGGTACCTTCATCGTCGACGCTCAGGGAGCCACGACGGCCCTCCAGGGTGCCATCATCGACGATGGTGCACAGGCTTGAAGCCACCTTCTCACCCAGGTGACCGCTGTAGGCGGAACTGCCCTTGCGGTTGAAATCACCTTCCAGGCCATGGCCAACCGCCTCATGCAGCAGCACCCCGGACCAGCCCGAGCCAAGCACCACCGGTAAGGTACCGGCCGGCGCCGGAATCGCTTCAAGGTTGACCAACGCCTGACGCAGCGCTTCACGGGCAAAGCCCATGACCCGCTCGTCGGTGAAATAGCGGTAGTCGGTACGCCCACCACCGCCATGCCCGCCACGCTCACGACGACCATTTTGCTCGACGATGACGCTGACGCTGAAACGTACCAACGGGCGAATGTCAGCCGCCAGGCTGCCATCGGCGGCAGCGATCAGAATCCGCTCCCAGACCCCGGCCATGCTCACGGTGACTTGCTGGATGCGTGGATCGAGCGCGCGCGTGGCGGCGTCGACACGCTTGAGCAGCTCGACCTTATCGGCACGGCTGATGACCTCAAGCGGGTTGTCGGTGCCATACAGCTGGGTAACATCCTGGCTGTTGAATGCCTGCACGCTGCCGTTCTGCCCGGCACGGGAAATCGAGCGCGCCGCGCGGGCCGCCGAGGTCAACGCTTCGAGGTTGATGGCGTTGCTGTAAGCAAAACCGGTCTTCTCGCCGGACTGGGCACGCACGCCCACGCCCTGGTCGAGGTTGAAGCTGCCTTCTTTGACGATGCCGTCTTCCAGCGCCCAGGATTCGGAAATCTGCCCCTGGAAGTACAGGTCGGCGGCATCGATGCCTGGCCCGGCCAACTCGCCCAGCACTGATTGCAGGCTGTCGAGGGTCAGGCCGCCCGGCGCCAGCAGGTGTTCGCTGACAGTGGATAACATCTCGCTCATAGTCACTCCGAGGTGTGCGCAGGCCGCAAAGCGTCCTGCGAGAAAAAGCGCCGGTGCAAGGTCACCGGCATCCGCGCCCGAATGGACGCCTGTTCGCTGCTGTCGCGCTCGCTC
The DNA here is from genome assembly GCF_028656935.1 of Pseudomonas rubra. Lineage (GTDB taxonomy): Bacteria > Pseudomonadota > Gammaproteobacteria > Pseudomonadales > Pseudomonadaceae > Aquipseudomonas > Aquipseudomonas rubra. The sequence continues at coordinate 88,765 of NZ_JAMDGZ010000013.1, read as the reverse complement.
AGCAGCACGGCTTCGCCATTGTCCTGTTCGGCGACGATCCGCCCCCAGGGGTCGACGATCGCCGCATGACCATAGGTTTCCCGTGGCCCCGGGTGCATTCCGCCCTGGGCTGCGGCCAGGAGGTAGCATTGGGTTTCGATAGCCCGCGCCCTGATCAGCACCTCCCAGTGCGCCGCACCGGTCACTGCGGTAAAGGCCGATGGCGCGCTGATCAGTTCGGCCCCGGCCTCGCGCAGAGCGCTGTACAGCTCGGGAAAGCGCAGGTCATAACACACGCTCAGGCCCAGACGCCCAACTGGGGTATCAGCGACCACCACCTGGCTGCCGTGGGCATAATCGTCCGATTCCCGATAGCGGCCGCGGTTATCCGCGACATCGACATCGAACAGGTGCAGCTTGTCGTAGCGCGCCACCTGCTCGCCGTGTTCGTCGATCAACAACGAACAGGCATGGGACTTGGCCTCGGGCTGGCCGACCGGCGGCAACGGCAAGGTACCCGCTACTATCCATAACCTGAGGTCGCAGGCGGTCTGTTTCAACCAGGGCAGGATCGGGCCTGCTCCCCGGGCTTCGGCGCGGCCGATTGCGGCGGCGTCGCGCCGGCCCATGGCGGCGAAGTTCTCCGGCAGTACCGCCAGCCGGGCGCCTCCTTCGGCGGCCTGCTCGAGCAACTGCCGGGCTCGTTCCAGGTTGGCCGGAACGTCGCTCTGGCTGACCATCTGGATGACCGCTGACTTCATGCCGGCTCCTAACGCGATTTTTCGAAAGGTTTGATAAAGCTAATCTTAGGCTCTTTCCACGGGCCCTCGACGCGATAATGCACGCTGGCGTAACGGGCCACCCGATCACCGAGCAACCGATCAACCAGGAACAGTGCCCCGCCAATGGCCGGCGCGCCGACAATCAGTGCGGCAATCGGCAGGTTGTTGGTCACCGGCAGGGTCACCAGCAGGTTGGCGTCGACCCGGTCGCGGACCATGTCCAGGGTGCCGTCGAGCTCAAGATTGCTCGACGGGCCGGTCAGGGTGATCGGTTCGCGAGTGACGTAAACCCCTTCGCTGGCCACCAACAGGCCCTTGACCCGATCGTAGCTCAAGCCTTTGTCGAGCAGGTCGGAGAAGTCCAGGCGCAGGCGCCGGCCGATCGAGTTGAAGTTCAGCAGGCCGAACACCCGCAGGGCCTGAGCCCCGCCTTCCACCTCGACGAACTGACCTTTGCGCAGGGCGGCATCGAGGCTGCCGGAAAATCGTTTGAGCCCGACCCAGGCGGGCGAGCCGGGCCAGCGCCCATCGACGTCCAGGCGAAAATCACGGCTGGTGACGGTCGGGGCAAAGTTCCAGGCCTTGAGGATGTCGGCCAGGTTCTTGCCTTCAAGGCGCCCCTTGTACCAACTGGAACTGGCCCCCGGCGCACCTTCCCAACCGCCATTGCCATCGATCTGCAAACCTTTGACGCTGACGTCCAGGTCATTGAGGGCGATACCCTTGGCGGTCGGGCGAATTTTTACCGCCCAGCTGCCGAGCGAGTCGTCACCGCGAAACAGCTTTTCGATAGTCAGGTCGACGGCTGGAATCTTGCGCGGATCGATGCTGGCCATCGGGTCCGGGCCATCATCCGAGGATGCTTCAGCGGGGTCGGCAGCCGGCAGATGAATGGTCTGCAGGTTGATCACCATCGGCGCACCCTTGGCATCCGGGATGCGTGCGTTGCCGATGACCTCCTTGCTGTCCAGGCGTAAGGCCCACAGATTACTGCCGCGGTCCACCCGCACCACCGCCTGAGCCAGGTTCAGGCCGAAGCCCTTGAGCTGGCCGATACTCAGGTCGACGCCCCGCAGCATCTGCTTGGCACTGCCGCCCGGATCGTTGCCGGCAACGCGATCAAGCTGCTTCTGCCAGGGTTCCAGATCCAGTTCCGCCAGGCGCCCACGTACCCGCAGGCCCTGGCCGCTGGGTAACTGCGGCGTGCCAGCGCCGAACAGCACTTCGCCACGGCCCTGGTCGAGCTTGTCCATGGGCGCGGCATAGATCGCCTTGGCGACATCGGCGTAAGTGACGTTGAAACGCCGCTCCGCCCCCTGAAGGCTCATGCTGAACTGGCTGTTGCGGGTTTCGTTGGCGGCTTTGCCAAAAGGCGCCGGCAAGTCCACCGCCAGGCCCTTGAGGCTGGAATCGACCGTCAACTGGTTGTCGCGGCTGCCCAGGCTGACCTGCAACTGATAAGGCAGCTCGCCCGACAGCGGCAGGGCCTGCTTGACCTGCAGCCAGTCGGTCAGCGCCTTCAGGGGCATCTGACCCTTGGCGTTGACCCGGGTCTGCAACTGCCCCGGCTTTCCTTCGGCCACAATCTGCGCCGTGATCGGCTTGTCGAACGCCCGTGCGCTGATGTTCTCGCCACTCAGGCCCTTGTCGAAGTCGAAGCGAAAGTCACCCTTGAGCTGGTTTAGCTCCAGGGCCGGTGCGGCAATTTTCAGCCGCGCATCGCGGGTGTCGAAATCGACCACTACCTTGGGCTGCTGACCTTTGGCCAGAGGAATATCCAGTTTCAACTTGCCCTTGAGGCTGCCCTCACCCTCCCAGCCGGCGAACAGCGGCCCGGTCCCGATAGGTGCGTCCTGGAGAATCTTCAGGCCGTCGCCAAGCCCTCCGTCGAATTCACCGTCCAGGTAAAGATGATTGTGTTCACCGGCGGCGACGTGGGGAATGTTGACCTCGACGTTACGCACCAAGGTAGTGAGCAACTGCCCGCTTTGCGCCTTGATACGTACGCCATCGTCGTCGATAAACACATCGCCTGCGACCTTCTGCACCTGCGGCCAGCCAGGCTGGAAGTCCAGCGCGGCGTCGTGCACCTTGAAGAACAGGCTGATACTGCGGGCCTGTTCGGCAGCACCGTGATTGAGCGAGCCCTGGTACTGGAAATAGCCTTCGTCGACCGCCCCCTTGAGGATTGCCGTGCGCAGCCACTGGTCCAGCGTCGGGCTGAGGACTTCGGGCAAGTACTTGGCGGTATAGCGTCCGTCACCCTCGAGCAGGCCGACCCGCAGGTCCATGTAGTCTTCGCGGGTTTCATCGAACAACAGGCGAATGAGGAAATCCCCGGCGATCTTGCCCTCTTCACCCAGCACTTTGAGGTAGGGCGCGATCAAGGTGAAACCTTCCTGGTCCAGGCGCCAGGTCAGGCGCGCGTTGGCCTTTTGGTAATGCCAGGGTTTTTCGAAGATCGGGTACAGGTGCAGCATGAAGGCGTCGGTATCCAGGCGAAGTTCGCCCTGACCAAGGTCGCCGCTGATGCTGCCACTGACATTGCCGGCCGCCGGCGCACCGTGATAGGCATCAAAGCCGACCCGTTCAAGGTTGGCGGCAAAGCTCAGGCGCTGGTCACCCGTGGCGTGGGGGCGAACCTGCAGGCTGACATTGCGCAACGCGCCAGTGACCTTGAGGCCATCGACCACCGCCATCAGTTTTTCCGGCAGTGGTGCCAGCGCTTCGATCAGCGGGGTTACCGGGGTCAGGTCCAGGCGATCGGCCTGGATCGCCCAGGTCTCTTCGCCGGCCTCACCAGCCAGCGTCTGCTTGAGTTGCAGATGAGACTCCCAGCGGGTCTTGCCCAGGCTCACGGCCAGGGAGTCGACCTGTACCTCGATACCCTGCTTGCCTCGCCCAAACCAGGCATTAAGGGCCAGGTTGTCGATCTGTACCGGCTTGCGCCCGGTGTAGTTGCCACGCAGCTCCGGCGCGTTGAGACGAACCGTGGCGGCCTGCAGTTGGCCCTTGCCCCAATTCACCCAGAACTCACCGCCCGCGCGTAGTTCGGCGGCTTGCCACTGGCCCAGCATCTGCGGCGGCAGCCAGCGCACCCAGTCGCTTTGCGGCAGGCTCAAGTAAGCATCAACCTCAGCGTCGCGCCACTGGCTGGGGCGGATGCGGCTGCGCAGGCTCAACGCCAGCGGCTGGCCATCAGGCAAGGTCAGCCGTGCATCCAGGCGCTGGCGCACGCTGCCGGTCTGCAAGCCCAGGTTGACGTAGGTAAGGGTCAGCGGCTCGCGCTGGAAGGGTTCCAGGGTCACCTGGCTGTCGACCACCGTGACTCTGGAGACGACTTGCATGCGTCTCAGCAACTGCTCCGGATCCAGTGGCTGATCGTCCTTTTTCGGCAAGCCTTCAAGGGCCCAGGCACCGCGCTCATCTTCGCGCAGGCTCAGTTGCAGGCCGCCGACTTCGAGATTGGCCAGGCGCAACTGGCGCTCGGTAAGGCTGGCCCAAAGGTCGGGCACCAGCTTGACGCCGTCCAGGCGCAAGGCGCCGGGGCCTTCCCCGATCTGGATATCACGGACCCGTACAATCGGCGCCAGGCCGCTCCAATGCCCTTCCAGGGCGCCGATATGCACCGGCAGGCCCAGGGCCTGCTCGGCCTTGTCCTCGACCTCGGCGCGATATTCGGCCACCAGCGGTATGAATTGCCGACCGAGGCTGACATACAACGCCACCACTATCGCCAGCAAGGCGCTGACACCCAGCCCCCAGCGGGTCAAGGCGCCGAGAACGCGCATCAGTCGTTGCATGCCAATGGCCCTCCAGGTCCTGCCTTGACTATGGCCGCAACCCGGCACTTTGCCAGCCCGGACCGTGCGGATTGTGGGTCAGACCGCGTCAGAGGAGCACCACATCGTATTGTTCCTGGGAGTACATGGACTCGACCTGGAAGCGAATGGTTCGACCGATGAACGCTTCAAGCTCGGCAACGTTGCCCGATTCTTCGTCCAGCAGGCGATCCACCACCTTCTGGTTGGCCAGTACCCTATAGCCTTCAGCCTGATAGGCTCGGGCTTCGCGGAGGATCTCGCGAAAAATCTCGTAACAGACTGTCTCTGGGGTTTTCAGCTTACCGCGCCCATGGCAGCAGAAGCAGGGCTCACACAAGACCTGCTCGAGGCTTTCACGGGTGCGCTTGCGGGTCATCTGCACCAGACCCAGCTCGGTGATGCCGATGATGTTGGTCTTGGCGTGATCGCGCTCCAGCTGCTTTTCCAGGGTACGCAGTACCTGACGCTGGTGCTCCTCGTCCTCCATATCGATGAAGTCGATGATAATGATCCCGCCGATGTTGCGCAGGCGCAGTTGCCGGGCAATGGCGGTAGCCGCTTCCAGATTGGTCTTGAAAATGGTTTCTTCAAGGTTGCGATGACCGACGAATGCACCGGTGTTGACGTCGATGGTGGTCATTGCTTCAGCCGGGTCGACGACCAGATAGCCACCGGACTTGAGCGGCACCTTGCGATCGAGGGCACGCTGAATCTCGTCTTCGACGCCATAGAGGTCGAAGATCGGCCGCTCTCCCGGGTAATGTTCCAGACGCTCGGCAAGTTCGGGCATCAGTTCGGCGACGAACTGCGTGGTTTTCTGGAAGGTCTCCCGTGAGTCGATGCGGATCTTTTCAATCTTCGGGTTGACCAGGTCGCGCAGGGTTCGCAACGCAAGGCCGAGGTCTTCATAGATTTCGGTGGGCGCACCGACCGTCTTGATCTGAGTGCCGATCTGCTCCCAAAGCCTGCGCAGGTAGCGGATGTCCATGAGAATTTCTTCGGCGCCAGCGCCTTCAGCGGCGGTCCGCAGGATGAAACCGCCAGCGTCCTGGATATTTTCCTGGGCGATGCAGTCGGTGACCACCTGCTTGAGGCGCTCACGCTCGCCTTCGTCTTCGATCTTCAGCGAAATACCGACATGGCTGGTGCGCGGCATATACACCAGGTAACGGGAGGGGATCGACAACTGGGTGGTCAAGCGCGCGCCCTTGGAGCCGATCGGGTCCTTGGTCACCTGCACCACCAGGCTCTGCCCATCATGAACCAGGGCGCTGATGCTCTCGACTGCCTGGCCTTCACGCAGGGAGATTTCCGACGCATGAATGAAGGCGGCACGGTCCAGGCCGATGTCGACGAACGCCGCCTGCATGCCCGGCAGCACCCGTACCACCTTGCCTTTGTAGATATTGCCGACGATGCCGCGGCGCTGGGTGCGCTCGACGTGCACTTCCTGCAGCACTCCGTTTTCCACAACCGCCACGCGTGATTCCATCGGTGTGATGTTGATCAGAATCTCTTCACTCATGGCAGGCTCTCGTCAAAGGACTTCAGTAATGATGGATCGCCCACGGGCGACTGGCTAGCGCGGTTGTGCCTAATCCTCGCTCAACGGGCCGGCAGACGCTGCCAACAGGGGATACCGAATTGATCGAGCAGCTTGGCGGTTTCGTTCAGCGGCAGGCCGACCACGGCGGAATAGCTGCCTTCAAGACGCTCCACGAAAACCGCGCCAAGGCCCTGAATGGCGTAGCTGCCAGCCTTGTCAGACGGTTCGCCACTGTCCCAGTAAGCGTGGGCTTCCTCGGCACTGATGGAGCGAAATAGCACGCGGCTGCTGACATTGATGCTCAGGCAGCGCTGATGGTCGGCCACGGCAACCGCAGTCAGCACCTGATGCACGCGCCCCGAGAGCGCCGCCAGCATGGCCAGGGCATCTTCGCGGTTTTCTGGTTTGCCGAGGATTTGACCGTCGAGCACCACTGCGGTGTCGGCACCCAGTACCGCCAGCGGTTGCTCCGTATCGGCAGGCAAGGACGCAAGGCCGGCAGCGGCCTTTTCCCGCGCCAGACGCTCGACATAAGCCTCGGCCGACTCGGCGGCCAGGGGCGTTTCGTCGATCGCGGCGCTGAACGAAGTAAAGGCAATACCGATCTGGGTCAGCAACTCACGGCGGCGTGGCGAGCCAGAGGCCAGGTACAGCAGGGTCATCTTGACGTCTCCCTGTCAGCGTCGAATGCGAGTGCTCAGTTGATGCTCAGGCGTCGGCGCAGACCGCGCAGGCCATAACTGATCCACGGCCAGAGCAAGGCACTGATGACCGCCGACCAGATCAGCGCCAGGGTCGGCAGGCGATTGCCGGTCAGGGCACTGAGCCACAGCTGGATCAACTGCGCGATACCGAAGATCACCAGGATCACCAGGCTTTGCTGCCACATCGGGAACATGCGCAGGCGCTGTTGCAACGACAGCACCAGGAAGGTGATCAGGGTCAGCACCAGGGCGTTCTGCCCCAACAGGGTGCCATAAAGCACATCCTCGGCCAGGCCCAGGACGAACGCGGTAGTCATGCCCACCCGGTGCGGCAGCGCCAGGGTCCAGAACGCCAGCAGCAGTGCCAGCCACATCGGCCGGAATACTTCGGCGAATGCTGGCATCGGCGACACGCTCAGCAGCATGCCGATCGCAAAGCTCAACCAGACGACCCAGCCATTACTGTTGCGGGTGCTTACCATCAGTGTCTCTCCCGGGAAATGACCGGCGCACCGGGTGTAGCAGCAGGTGCGGCCGGGGCTGGCACTGCTGGCACGGCAACTGCCGGGGACGGCACTGCCGCACTAGGTACCAGTGCCGGTGCGGTGGCAGGCACTGTAGCGCTGGCAGCACCCGGCAGGCCCTGGCGATCAGCCTCTTCCTGGGCAATCGCGGCATCGCTGGCACGCTGCTCGGGCGACCTGCTGTCGGTGAACACCAGCAGCAGGTAGCGACTGCGGTTGAGCGCCGCGGTCGGGATCGCCCGGACAATGGCAAACGGCTGGCCGGAATCGTGGATCACTTCCTTGACCGTGGCCACCGGGTAGCCGGCCGGGAAGCGCTGGCCCAGGCCGGAGCTGACCAGCAGGTCGCCTTCCTTGATGTCGGCGGTGTCGGCAACGTGGCGCAATTCGAGGCGCTCGGGGTTGCCAGTACCACTGGCAATCGCCCGCAGACCATTGCGGTTGACCTGCACCGGAATGCTGTGGGTCGTGTCGGTGAGCAGCAATACACGAGCTGTGTACGGCATCAGTTCGACCACCTGGCCCATCAGGCCACGTGCGTCGAGCACCGGCTGACCGAGGACCACGCCATCGCGCTCGCCCTTGTTGATCAAGATCCGGTGGGTGAAAGGATTGGGGTCGACGCCGATCAGCTCGGCAACTTCGACTTTCTCGTTGACCAGCGCCGAGGAGTTGAGCAGCTCGCGCAGGCGCACGTTCTGCTCGGTCAGGGCCGCCAGCTTCTGCAGGCGACCTTGCAACAGCAAGGCTTCGGTCTTGAGTTTCTCGTTTTCGGCGGCAAGCTCGGTACGGCTGCCAAACTGGCTGGCAACCCCCTGCCACAGCCGCTGGGGCAGATCGGTGACCAGGTAGGACGGCATCAGCACCAGGCCCATCTGACTGCGAAAAGGCTTGAGCAGAGTAAAGCGCGCATCGACCACCATCAGGGTGATCGACAGCACAACCAGCACGAGCAGGCGTACGCCCAGCGAAGGGCCCTTGGCGAAAAGCGGTTTAATGGGCCGCTCCTCGTGGACGACGATTCAAGAGGTCATTCATACGGCAACGCACCGGCCTGCTTGCGGATTGACGGAAAACGACGCCCACACGGACGTCAGCCCAGCACATACAGGTAGCACTGTGGGCACTACCTGTAAACCGGGCGGCGTGAACTGCAAGCGCCAGCTTACTCGCTGGAGAGCAGGTCCATGGTGTGTTTGTCCATCATTTCCAGGGCACGGCCACCACCGCGGGCCACACAGGTCAGCGGGTCTTCGGCGACGATCACCGGCAGGCCGGTTTCCTGGGCCAGCAGTTTGTCGAGGTCACGCAACAGGGCGCCACCGCCGGTCAGCACCAGGCCACGCTCGGCGATGTCCGAGGCCAGCTCTGGCGGCGATTGCTCCAGAGCGCTCTTGACCGCCTGGACGATAGTCGCCAGGGATTCCTGCAGGGCTTCGAGCACTTCGTTGGAGTTCAAGGTGAAGGCACGTGGCACGCCCTCGGCCAGGTTGCGGCCGCGGACATCGACTTCACGCACTTCGCCGCCCGGATAAGCGGTGCCGATTTCCTGCTTGATGCGCTCAGCGGTGGACTCACCGATCAGGCTGCCGTAGTTGCGGCGCACGTAGGTGACAATGGCTTCGTCGAAACGGTCGCCACCGACGCGTACGGACTCGGCATAAACCACGCCGTTCAGGGAGATCAGTGCAATTTCAGTGGTACCACCACCGATATCGACGACCATCGAACCGCGGGCCTCTTCAACCGGCAGGCCGGCACCGATGGCGGCGGCCATCGGTTCTTCAATCAGGAACACTTCACGGGCACCGGCGCCCAGCGCTGATTCACGAATGGCGCGGCGCTCGACCTGGGTCGATTTGCACGGCACGCAAATCAGTACCCGCGGGCTTGGCTGCAGGAAGCTGTTTTCGTGAACCTTGTTGATGAAGTACTGCAGCATTTTTTCGCAAACGCTGAAATCGGCGATCACGCCGTCTTTCATCGGACGAATGGCAGCAATATTGCCAGGCGTACGGCCCAGCATGCGCTTGGCTTCGGTACCGACAGCGACGACACTTTTCTGGTTGCCGTGAGTGCGAATGGCCACAACCGAGGGCTCATTCAGGACGATACCGCGCTCACGCACGTAAATAAGGGTGTTGGCAGTGCCCAGGTCGATGGAAAGATCGCTGGAAAACATGCCACGCAGTTTCTTGAACATGGGAAAGTGACCCTAGGCAACGCGTGGGTAAAAAAGTGCGGCAAACTCTAACAACGGCGGGGATTTTGGGCAAGGCACCAATATGTTAAATTGGCTGTTTTTCCGAGCAAGCCTGCACATGATCGCGGCCTTATGACCGTAATATTGCCAGCATGTTCCTTTTCGCGGAGCAAATCCGTTTCTGTTTTCCCAGGAGATCCCCATGGCGCTTGAACGCTGCGACGTGGAAAAGATCGCTCATCTGGCCCGACTTGGCCTGAATGAAGGCGATCTGCCACGCACTACCGATGCCCTGAACAGTATTCTTGGACTGGTCGACCAGATGCAAGCGGTCGACACCACTGGCATCGAGCCATTGGCCCACCCTCTGGAAGCCACTCAGCGCCTGCGCGCCGATGTGGTAACAGAAAGTAACCATCGCGACAGCTACCAGGCCATCGCCCCGGCGACGGAAAACGGCCTGTACCTGGTTCCGAAAGTCATCGAGTAAGGGAATAGAGCCTGCCATGCATCAATTGACCCTGGCCGAGATCGCCCGCGGACTCGCCGACAAGAAGTTTTCCTCCGAAGAGCTGACCCGTGCCCTGCTGGCGCGGATCAACCAGCTCGACCCGCAAATCAACAGTTTCATCAGCGTCACAGAGGAACTGGCGATTAGCCAGGCCCGTGCCGCCGACGCCCGCCGCGCCGCTGGCGAGAGCGGTGCCCTGCTTGGCGCGCCGATCGGCCACAAGGACCTGTTCTGCACCCAGGGTATTCGCACCAGTTGCGGCTCGAAGATGCTCGACAACTTCAAGGCGCCGTATGACGCCACCGTGGTCAGCAAGCTGGCCGAGGCCGGTACCGTCACTCTGGGCAAGACCAACATGGACGAATTCGCCATGGGTTCGGCCAACGAGAGTAGCTACTACGGCGCAGTGAAAAACCCGTGGAACTTCGAGCACGTGCCCGGCGGTTCCTCTGGTGGTTCGGCTGCCGCAGTCGCCGCGCGCCTGCTGCCAGCGGCCACTGCCACCGACACCGGCGGCTCGATCCGCCAGCCGGCGGCGCTGACTGGCCTCACTGGCCTGAAACCGACCTACGGTCGCGTTTCGCGCTGGGGCATGATCGCCTATGCCTCGAGCCTCGACCAGGGTGGCCCACTGGCGCGCACCGCCGAAGACTGCGCGCTGCTGTTGCAAGCCATGGCCGGTTTCGACGCCAAGGACTCCACCAGCATCGATGAGCCGGTGCCGGACTACAGCGCAGGCCTCAATGCCTCCCTCGAAGGCCTGCGCATCGGCCTGCCGAAGGAATACTTCGGTGCCGGCCTTGACCCACGCATTGCCGATCTGGTCCATGCCAGCGTCAAGGAGCTGCAAAAGCTCGGTGCGGTGGTCAAGGAAATCAGCCTGCCGAACATGCAGCACGCAATCCCGGCCTACTACGTGATCGCCCCGGCCGAAGCCTCCTCCAACCTGTCGCGCTTTGACGGTGTGCGTTTTGGCTACCGCTGCGAGAACCCGGTCGACCTCACCGACCTGTACAAGCGCTCTCGCGGCGAAGGCTTCGGCCCTGAAGTGCAGCGCCGGATCATGGTCGGCGCCTACGCCCTGTCGGCGGGTTACTACGACGCCTATTACCTGCAGGCGCAAAAAATCCGCCGCCTGATCAAGAACGATTTCATGGCAGCCTTCAACGACGTCGACGTGATCCTCGGCCCGACCACGCCAAACCTGGCCTGGAAGATCGGCGCCAAGAACAACGACCCGGTCGCTGAGTACCTGGAAGACGTCTACACCATCACCGCCAACCTCGCCGGCCTGCCAGGCCTGTCGATGCCGGCCGGTTTCGTCGATGGTCTGCCGGTTGGCGTGCAACTGCTCGCCCCGTATTTCCACGAAGGCCGCCTGCTCAACGTCGCGCACCGCTATCAGCAAGTAACTGACTGGCACACTCGCGCACCTAACGGCTTCTGAGGGATCACCACATGCAATGGGAAGTTGTCATCGGGCTGGAGATTCACACCCAGCTCGCCACCCAGTCGAAGATTTTCTCCGGCAGCGCTACCACGTTCGGCTCCGAGCCGAACACCCAGGCCAGCCTGATCGACCTGGGGATGCCTGGCGTGCTGCCAGTGCTCAACCAGGAAGCGGTGCGCATGGCCTGCATGTTCGGCCTGGCCATCGATGCCGAGATCGGCCAGCACAACGTGTTCGCGCGCAAGAATTACTTTTACCCCGACCTGCCCAAGGGCTATCAGATCAGCCAGATGGAGCTGCCGATCGTCGGCAAGGGCCACCTGGACATCGCCCTCGAGGACGGTACGGTCAAGCGCGTCGGCATCACCCGTGCGCACCTTGAAGAAGACGCCGGCAAGAGCCTGCACGAAGACTTCAGCGGCGCCACCGGCATCGACCTCAACCGCGCCGGTACGCCGCTGCTGGAGATCGTCTCCGAACCGGACTTGCGCAGCGCCAAAGAAGCCGTGGCCTACGTCAAGGCCATCCATGCCCTGGTACGTTACCTGGGCATCTGCGACGGCAACATGGCCGAAGGCTCGCTGCGTTGCGATTGCAACGTCTCGGTACGTCCCAAAGGCCAGGTCGAGTTCGGCACCCGCTGCGAGATCAAGAACGTCAACTCGTTCCGCTTCATCGAGCGCGCCATCAACACTGAAGTCCAGCGCCAGATCGAGCTGATCGAAGACGGCGGCCGGGTCATCCAGGAAACCCGCCTGTACGACCCGAACAAGGACGAAACCCGTTCGATGCGCAGCAAGGAGGAAGCCAACGACTACCGTTACTTCCCCGACCCGGACCTGTTGCCAGTGGTCATCGAGAACAACTTCCTCGACGGCATCCGCGCCACCTTGCCGGAACTGCCACCGCAAAAACGCGAACGCTTCCAGAGCCAGTTCGGCCTGTCGGCCTATGACGCCAACGTGCTGGCCACCAGCCGTGAGCAGGCCGACTACTTCGAACAGGTGGTCGGTGTGTGCGGCGATGCCAAGCTTGCCGCCAACTGGGTCATGGTCGAACTGGGCAGCCTGCTCAACAAGCTGGGCCTGGAAATCGACCAGTCGCCGGTCAGTGCCGAGCATTTGGGCGGCATGCTCAAGCGCATCCTCGACAACACCATCAGCGGCAAGATTGCCAAGGTGGTGTTCGAGAAGATGGCCGCAGGTGACGGCGATGCCGACCAGATCATCGAAGCCGAAGGCCTGAAACAGGTCACCGACAGCGGTGCGATCGAGAAGGTCCTGGACGAAGTGCTGGCCGCCAACGCCGAGCAGGTCGAGCAATACCGCGCCGCCGATGAGGCCAAGCGCGGCAAGATGTTCGGCTTCTTCGTCGGCCAGGCCATGAAAGCCTCCAAGGGCAAGGCCAACCCGCAGCAAGTGAACCAATTGCTCAAGAGCAAGCTCGAAGGGTAATCGCGTCGCCTGCTAATCGCGGGGCAAGCCCGCTTCCACAGCCTGTGGGAGCGGGCTTGCCCCGCGATGGCCACCCACGGAGCATCTGCATACATGTGGCGTCCCCTTAGCGCACTCGCGCTCTTCACCTTGCTGGCCGGCTGCGCCAGCCACGATATTGACCCCCGCGGCTACGACAAGTCCGGCACCGCCTCCTATTACGGCTCCCGTCACCACGGCAAACGCACCGCCAGTGGCGAGCCCTTCAATCAACACGGCATGACCGCCGCCCACCGCAGCCTGCCTTTCGGCACGCGGGTCAAGGTCACCAATCTCAACAACCAACGCAGTGTCGTGGTCCGCATCAACGACCGCGGCCCGCACAGCCGTGGACGACTGATCGACCTGTCGCGCGCCGCCGCAGAAAAACTCGGGATGATCCGTAGCGGAACCGCCCGCGTACGGGTACAAAGTCTCAGCGACTGACCTGACCCCGGAGCACGACCATTTTCGACCTGGCCGCTTTACCTACTTTCAGCCTGCTGCAACTGAGCATCGGCCTGCTGCTGCTGATCGCCGGCGCCGAACTGCTGGTACGCGCCGCCCTGCGCCTGGCCGCCAGCCTGCAGGTACGGCCACTGATCATCGGCCTGAGCCTGGTGGCGTTCGGCAGCAGCGCACCGCAACTGACCGTCAGCCTGCAGGCAGCCTACACCGGCGCCCCGGATGTCGCCGTCGGTAGCGTAATTGGCAGCAATATCTTCAACATCCTGGTCACCCTGGGCCTGGCTGCCCTGATCATTCCGCTGCGGGTTTCGCGCCAACTGGTACGCCTGGACATCCCAGTGATGATCGGCGCAAGCCTTGCGGTGTACCTGCTGGCCCTCAACGAACTGCTCGGCCGCCTGGAAGGGGGCCTGCTGCTGTGCGGCCTGCTCGGCTACCTGGCGATCCTCTGGCACCAGTCCCGCCACCATGCCCGCACCTACCCCGCTCCAGGCCCGCGCCCGCAGCGCGGTGGCCGGTTCTGGCTGGTCAGCGTGCTGATAATGCTGGCCGGGCTCGGCCTGCTCAGCGTGGCCGGCCATCTGCTGCTGGAAGCAGCGGTAGAGGTGGCCCAGGACCTGGGTCTGTCGGAGCGGGTCATCGGCCTGACCGTGGTTGCCGTCTGTACTTCCCTGCCGGAGCTGGCCACCTCGCTGATCGCCGCCCTACGCGGCGAGCGGGAAATCGCCGTGGGCAACGTCATCGGTAGCAACCTGTTCAACCTGCTGGCGGTGCTCGGCCTGACCGCGCTGGTGGCCCCCGCGCCCCTGTCGATCTCGCCCAACGCCCTGGCCTTTGACTTACCGGTAATGCTCGGCGTCGCCGTGCTGGCCTTGCCGGTGTTCTACTCGGGCTACCGAGTGACGCGCGCCGAAGGCCTGGTGTTCCTCGGCCTGTACCTGGCCTATGGCCTGCACGTAGTGGCCTTCACCACCGGCATGCCACTGGCCAGCCGGCTTGAAAAACTAATGCTGTTCTATGCACTGCCAGCACTGGGGGCGTTGCTGCTATACACCACCCTGCGTGCCTGGCGCCGCCAACACTAAGGAAAACAACATGGGCGATAGCAACAAAACCGGCGAACAGGTTCGCCGCCAGGTCATGGGCGATGCCTTCGTCGACCGCGCACTGAACAACGCGACCGAGTTCAGCCAGCCACTGCAGGACTTCGTCAACCAACACGCCTGGGGCAGCGTCTGGAGCCGCGACGGCCTGCCGCTGAAAACCCGCAGCCTGATCACACTCGCCGCCCTCACCGCACTCAAGTGCCCGCAAGAGCTCAAGGGCCACGTGCGTGGCGCCTTGAACAACGGCTGTACGGTCGAGGAGATTCGCGAGGCGCTGCTGCATTGCGCGGTGTACGCCGGTGTACCGGCGGCGGTCGATGCCTTTCGCGCCGCCCAGGAAGTGATCGACAGCTACCCGCAGGGCTGAACGATCACTTCGGGCAAGGCCGTCAGTTGCTGACGACGGCGGTCTTTGCGCTCTTCTTTTTCAGCCAGAAGGCCACGCCCAGGGTGGCGATCCAGGCCGGGATGAGCAGCACCGAAATGCGGATCGGCGGGGTCAGGTACATCACCACCAGGATCAGGCCGATGAACGCCAGGCACAGGTAGTTGGTCACCGGGTGTCCCCAGCTCTTGTAGAAGCTCGACTCGCCAGCCGCCTGTTTGGCGCGGCGGAACTTCAGGTGGGTGATGCTGATGCTGGCCCAGTTGATCACCAGCGCCGACACCGCCAGGGCCATCAGCAAGCCGAAGGCCTCGCCCGGCATCAGGTAGTTGATCAGCACGCACAGACCGGTCGCCAGCGCCGAAACGCCCAGGGCGGTCAGCGGCACGCCGCGACGGTTGACCTTGAGCAAGGCCCGCGGCGCATCACCCTGGCTGGCCAGGCCGAACAGCATGCGGCTGTTGCAGTACACGCAACTGTTGTACACCGACAGCGCCGCCGTCAGCACCACCACGTTGAGGATGGTCGCCACAAGGCTGCTGTCCAGGTTGTGGAAGATCATCACGAACGGGCTACCGCCCTGCACCACCTTCTGCCATGGGTACAGCGACAGCAGCACTGCCAGGGCACCGATGTAGAAGATCAGGATGCGGTAGACCACCTGATTGGTGGCGCGCGGAATGCTGTAGCGCGGGTTGTCGGCTTCGGCTGCGGTGATACCGACCAGTTCCAGGCCGCCAAAGGAGAACATGATCACGGCCATGGCCATGAGCAAACCGGTGAAGCCATTGGGGAAGAAGCCACCGTACTGCCACAGGTTGGCCACGCTGGCGTCCGGCCCACCATTGCCGCTGGCCAGCAACCAGGCACCAAAGCCGATCATGCTGACAATGGCGATAACCTTGACCAGGGCGAACCAGAACTCCATCTCGCCATAGACCTTCACCTGGGTGAGGTTGATCAGGTTGATCACCACGAAGAAGATCGCCGCCGTCGCCCAGGTCGGGAAGTCCGGCCACCAGTACTGCACGTAGATGCCCACGGCCGTAAGCTCGGCCATGCCAACCAACACATAGACCACCCAGTAGTTCCAGCCGGAAACGAAACCGGCGAACTCGTTCCAGTAGCGGTGGGCAAAGTGGCTGAAGCTGCCGGCAACCGGCTCATCGACCACCATCTCGCCCAACTGGCGCATGATGAAGAACGCCATCAGCCCGGCGATGGCATAGCCCAGCAGCACGGACGGACCGGCCATTTGAATGGTCTGGGCAATGCCAAGAAACAGGCCGGTACCGATGGCGCCACCCAGGGCAATCAACTGGATATGGCGATTTTTCAACCCGCGCTGTAATCGCTCCGGAGGGGTCTGTTCTTGCATGAAGTGTCCTTGAAGGTGGAAGGCAGTGTCGGTTTTATTGTCGGCACAGAATCTAGATCCAGCCGCCCCACTGCAAGAGGAAAATGCCGATATTCGTGGTTATGGCAGCCATCAGCGTAGTAATTACGATGATCGAGGCGGCCAGCTCATGGTTACCGTTGGCCGCCCGGGCCATGACATAACTGGCAGCGGCGGTCGGGCTACCGATGTACAAAAACAGGATGCCCAGCTCCGCCCCGCGAAAGCCGCAAAGCCAGGCGGCCAGGGTACCGATCACCGGCAGCCAGAGCATTTTCACAAGGCTGGCACTGAGCGCCAGGCCGCCACTTTCGCGCAATGAAGCCAGCGACAGGGTACCGCCGATGCAGATCAACGCCAGCGGCAGGGTCATCTGCGCCAGGTAATCACCGCAGGTCAGCAACCAGTTCGGCAGTGGCACTTGCCCGTAGGCCATGGGCGTGGCCAGCAGCACGCTGATGATCAGCGGGTTGCGCAGGATACTCTTGAAGATGCTCCAGGGGTCGGACTTCATGCTCGGGCTGTACACCGCCAGCACCACCGATGACAGCGAGTTGTACAGCAGGATCACCAGGCCGGCGAGGATCGCCCCCAACGAGATGCCGTAGTCACCGTACATGCTGGCGGCCAGCGCCAGGCCAATCACCCCGTTGTTGCCGCGAAAGCCGCCCTGGGTGTAGATCCCGCGATCTTCTCGAGGGCAACGCCAGAGGGCAAAGCCCCAGGCCAGGGCAAAACTGCCCAGGGTAGCGACCACGAAAAACACCAATAACCCGGGTTTGACCGCGGCAGTCAGGTCGGCGTGATAGATCCCCAGAAACAGCAACGCCGGCATGCACACGTTGAACACCAGCGACGAGGCGGTGTGAATGAAGCTGTCGTTGATGGCCTTGATGCGTTTGAGCAGCACGCCCATGAACAGCATGGCGAACACCGGCGCCGTGATGTTCAGCGTCTGGATAAAAAGGGCGAGCATGCAGGGCGGTCCCGATGACTGTCGTTAGGCGGCTAATGATACGTCAGCCACCTAATGATGCAGCGTATTTCGGCGTAAGAAAAAAGAGTTATTGACGTAGGAAATGGTTTGGATATGATTAAAACAACTGTACATACATACAGTTATTTTTGAATCCATGACATCTCAAAGGAGTTGAATATGTCAGGTATGCAAACCGGACTGCACGCGCAAAAAGCGCTCGCCACCACCCTGGTCGCCGATCTCGATGCCCTGTTCAGCGTTGACGGCATCAAGATTTCCAGCCCCGATACCCGCATCGTGCTGGTACTCGACGGCCATCACACCATCAAGTACCACCGCCTCGGCCTGGCCGCCAAACCGCCCGTAGTCAGCGAACCGGTGCTGCGCTTCGAGGGCGGCGAACACACCGCCATCGGCGACCACACCTTGCTGCGCTTCAACCAGGACAGCGCACCGATTCCGGCCTGGCAAGTGGCCCTGCACCTGCCCAATGGCCTGACCCTCAGCTACGGCCAGATCGTCGCCCTGGGCGGTGATTTCTATGGCGTTCCCGAGCGGCCGATTGCCGATGGCGCCACTGCCGAAGAACGCGTCCAACGCTTTGCCGCCGCCTTCGATACGCTGGCCGTACTGCCCGCCTCCCGGGCAGAAGCCGGCGAAATCCTTGCGGTCATGCAGCGCGAAATCACCGCTGCCAACCAGGCCATCAAAGACGGCCGCCAGCCTCACGAAGCCTACGACCAACTGGGCGATACCCTCTCGGAGGAATGGAACAAGATCACCGGCGGCGGCAGCGTCGTCTCGGCGATGTTCCCACTGGGCCGCTACCTCAAGCTTGCCGCCAGCAACTGGGACCACTTCGGCGAATGGGCGCTGCTGGCCTATATCGCCGGGCACACCGCCGCCC
This sequence comes from Pseudomonas rubra, assembly GCF_028656935.1. Lineage (GTDB taxonomy): Bacteria > Pseudomonadota > Gammaproteobacteria > Pseudomonadales > Pseudomonadaceae > Aquipseudomonas > Aquipseudomonas rubra. The sequence continues at coordinate 70,529 of NZ_JAMDGZ010000013.1, read as the reverse complement.
TGCGCCAGGCCGTGAAGGCAGGGGCCAGCGGCGATGACAAACAGCTGGAACTGGCCTATGCAATGAACGCCTTTGCCGACCACTTCCTCACCGACCTGTTCTCGGCCGGCCATGTGCGGGTGCCGCGCAAGGCGATCAAGGACAACGTCACCCCGGCCGACCTTGGCTCGTTGATCTCGCGCTTCATGCACGACGAAGACAGCAAATATGGCCTGGTGCTACGCAACGCTCAAGGCGATACCTGGCGCGGTTATGGCGACAAGCGCTACTTCGACAGTATCGATGTGACCAACCGCAAGCAGGTGGGTCTGGCGGTGCAGAAGTCTGCCGACGAGATCTTCCAGGCCTTCGACAGCGGCACCCTGCCTGCACCCAATGCTTATGGCGCCTTGCGCATCGCCGCCGACCTGCAAGCGGCCGTACAAGGCCAGGTGCCTGGCAACTTCGCCCCGCTGTTCGCCCTGCGCAACGGCAAGCTGATGCGCCGCGCCGACGTCAACAACCTCAATGACACGGCACAGATCGACAACTGGTGGGGCTGGAGCACTTACCTGTTGCTCAAGGACTACACCCCGAACAAACCCACCGGCTACCTCGAAGCCCCTGTCGGTGCCCCGAGCATTCGCGCCGACGGCTGGCAGACCCAAGTCCCGAGCCAGCCGAACTGGCTGCCCGGCCATGCCGTGCGCTATGCCGTCAGCGTGGTCAATGGCCTGAACGAGTCCTACATCGGCCCGTGGAGTGCCTATGCCGAACTGAGCGAGCGCTTCCAGCCGACTCTGTCGGTGCCGCTGGACACTTCCGGAAAGTCGGTTGCACGCAACCTGTTCCGCCAGTTCCGCGGCGGCTCGCCGGAACTGATCGCCTCGCTGGATGCGGCGACCACGACCTATATCGATCAACACCTGTGATAAGGAAATCACCCATGAGCATTACCCTGAACATTGAGCTGGCGTCGGGCCAGTCACTCAAGGATGTACCCCTGGAACTGCTGCGCGATGGCGTGGTGATCAGCCGGGCCAAGCTGGCTGAAACGGGCAAGGTGGTGTTTGCTGCCGCGCCTGGAGCCGGGCAGTTGGCCGTGCGCGTGGATCGAACGATCCTCGGCGGCAAGTAGATTGATCGCGGGGCAAGCCCGCTCCCACTGTAGGAGCGGGCTTGCCCCGCGATTTGCGATCAGCGCCGAACCGGGCGCTTTTGCAGTTTGCGCTGCAAGGTCCGCCGGTGCATGCCCAGGGCCCGAGCCGTGGCGGAGATATTGCCTTCGTGCTCGGTCAGCACGCGCTGGATGTGTTCCCACTGCAGGCGGTCCACCGACATCGGGTTTTCCGGCACAAGGCTGTCGAGGTCGGCGTGCTCGGAGAGCAAGGCGGCCAGTACATCGTCGGCGTCGGCCGGCTTGCACAGGTAGTTGCAGGCACCGCGCTTGATCGCCTCGACTGCCGTGGCAATGCTCGAGTAGCCGGTGAGGATCACCACGCGCATTTCCGGGTCCAGCTCGAGCAACTTGGGCAGCAGCACCAAGCCCGAATCGCCGTCCATTTTCAGGTCCAGCGTGGCGTAATCAGGCACGTCGTCCTGGGCGATTTTCAGGCCCTCTTCGGCAGAACCTGCGGTGCTCACGCGAAAGCCGCGGCGACTCATGGCCCGGGCCATCACCCGGGTAAAGGTGGCGTCGTCGTCAACCAGCAGCAGGTGCGGCAGCTCTTCGCCTTCAACCTGGATTTCATCACTCATCACACATCTCCTCGCGCGTCACGCGGCAGGCGCAGCTCAGTGAGCGTACCGCCCTCTTCATGACTATAGAGTTTTACCGAGCCGCCAGCACGGGTCACGCTGGCCTTGCTCAAGAACAGGCCAAGACCGAAGCCTTTGCCCTTGGTGGTAAAGAAAGGTTTACCGATCGATTCAGCGATGGCCGCCGGCACACCCGGGCCATGGTCACGGATGCTGATCACCATGTCCTGGGCATCCCAGTCCAGGCGTACTTCCAGGTCATCCGGGCAGGCATCGGCGGCGTTGTTCAACAGGTTCAACAGGGCCTGGGTCAGGTCCGGTGGTGGCGCCAGGCGTGGCACGCTGCCTTGGCCCAGGCGCTGGAAACGGTAGCTGGCCTCGGGGCGCATCAGGTGCCAGCGGTTGAGCGCCTCGTCGAGCCAGAAGGTCACTTCCTGGGTCTCGACCGCCAGGCGCCGGTTGGCTTCGGCGGCGCGCACCAGGTTCTGCAGGGTCTCTTTGCACAGCTTGACCTGATCCTGCAACACCGCCAGGTCTTCTTGCAGCAGCGGGTCACTGTGATCCTGGCGCATCTCTTTGATCAGCACGCTCATGGTTGCCAGCGGCGTGCCCAGTTCGTGGGCGGCACCGGCAGCCTGGGTGGCCACGGCCAGCAGTTGCTGGTCACGCAGGCCCTCTTCACGGCGTTCGGCACGCAACTGCTCCTGGCGACGCAGCTCTTCGGCCATCTTCGCGGCGAAGAAGGTAATCACCGCCGCAGCCAGGGCGATACTCAGCCACATGCCGTAGACCTGCATCTTTTCCCGGGCCATGGGGAAGGTTTCCAGCGGATAGAACTGCACCAGCAGCAAGCTGTAGGCCGCCAGGGCGATACCGGAAAGAATCAGCGAATAGACCCAGGGCAAGGTCACCGCGGCGATTGCCAGCGGCACCAGGTAATAGGACACGAAGGGGTTGGTCGACCCTCCCGAGTAATACAGCAAGGCACTGTGGATCAGCAGGTCGCAGGCCAGCTGGAAGGCATATTCGAGTTCAGTGACCGGCAAGGTCAGGCGCAAACGCAGGGCTGTGAAGGCACATAACAGCATTGACAGGCCGAGGGTGATGACCAGCGACAGCCACGGCAGCGGCAGCAGCTCGGTCCAGTAGGCGACACCGACCGAACCGGCCTGGGCAGCAAGCACCAGGATGCGGATGAAGGTCAGGCGCCAGAGGTTCTGACGGGTTGCAGACAACATTTGGACGGGGGCGAGCATGAGCTCTCCTGATGAGTGCTCCAGGCGAATCGTCGCGAGTATACCGAAGCTGTGGCCTGGTCTGCAGTGATGCGGCAAAGCGCCACACTTTTTTACATAACAATGATGGCCATTTTGAACCTCACTACACTTTTGCCAGTCTCATGGGCCAACGTGGATTGGATCCTTCAACCTCCACGCGTCAATTTTCAAGGAGTCCTACATGTCTATCACCCGCAGCAGCGCCGCCCTGGTCATGGCTACCAGCTTGCTGGCCAGCCTTCCGGCCCTGGCTGAAGAAGCCCCACGCTACAACCAGATTTCGCTGCGTGCCGAAGTCAGCAAGGAAGTGGCCCGCGACCTGATGGTCGTGTCCCTGTACAGCGAAGCGCAGAATACCGACCCCGGCAAGCTGGCCACGCAAATCACCGAAACCATGAACAAGGCGGTGAAGCAGGCGCGTGACGTCAAGGAAGTGAAGATCAGCCAGGGCAGCCGCAACAGCTACCCGATCTACGACAGCAAGGGTCAGAAGATCACCGGCTGGCGCGAGCGCGCCGAGCTGCGCCTGGAAAGCGCCGACTTCCCGGCCTTGTCGCAACTCACCGGCACCTTGCTGCAGGACCTGAAAATGGGCGGCATGGACTTCTCCATCGCTCCAACCACGCGCAAGACCAGCGAAGACGAACTGCTCAAGGATGCCGTCAACGCCTTCAAGGCTCGCGCCCAACTGGCCACCGAGGCACTGGGCGGCAAAGGCTACAAAGTGGTCAACCTCAACCTCAACAGCAGTGGCTACCCACGTCCTTATGCCCGTAGCGCGCCGATGATGATGAAAGCCGGCATGGCTGAAGACGTAGCCGCCGCGCCGGAAATCGAAGCCGGCACCAGCGAGGTCAATATCAGCGCCGACGGCACCATCGAAGTCCAGATGCCCTGAGCGACGTTACTTTTGCGCTGTTTCGCGGCAGCTTCGGCTGTCGCGCTCCCTGTTACCCGTAGCAACTTATGCTCCAATTTAGTGCGCAGACTGACTAAAACCAGAGATAACGTCTTCGAAACACGCTGAAACACCCCTCGCAAACGATCAACTTCGTAAAAAATTATACGAATGCGACATTCATGTACGTTCGTCCCACTGTTTGCTATCACACATCCCTTTGAGTGTTGCATTGGGTATGGGGCCTGCATAAGTATCCGCAGGTCGGCTCACAAGGCCCCCTCAAATCAAAAATGACAACAATGAGGCCACCATGCTCAAACACGCGGTCATTCCGTTTCTGGTCAGCGCAGGCTTGCTTGCTGGCGCCCCTTCTGCCTTTGCGGCGACTAACCTGGTGTTTTGCTCCGAAGGCAGCCCTGCGGGCTTTGACCCGGGCCAGTACACCACCGGAACCGACTTCGATGCCTCAGCCGAGACGCTCTTCAACCGCCTGAGCCAGTTCGAGCGTGGCGGCACTGCGGTCATCCCGGGCCTGGCGACCAGCTGGGATGTTTCCGACGATGGCCTGACCTATACCTTCCACCTGCGTGAAGGGGTCAAGTTCCATACCACCGATTACTTCAAGCCGACCCGTGAATTCAACGCCGACGACGTGCTGTTCACCTTCAATCGGATGCTCGACAAGGACATGCCGTTCCGCAAGGCATACCCGACCGAGTTTCCGTACTTCACCGACATGGGCATGGACAAGAACATCGCCAAGGTCGAGAAACTCGACGAGCACACGGTCAAGTTCACCCTCAATGGCGTCGATGCCGCGTTCATCCAGAACCTGGCCATGAGCTTCGCCTCGATCCAGTCCGCCGAATACGCCGACCAGTTGCTCAAGCAGGGCAAGCCCGCCGACATCAACCAGAAGCCGATCGGCACCGGCCCGTTCGTGTTCAGCAAGTACCAGAAAGACGCGCAGATCCGCTACAAGGGCAACAAGGACTACTGGAAACCCGAGGACGTGAAGATCGACAACCTGATCTTCGCCATCACCACCGATGCCTCGGTACGCATGCAAAAGCTCAAGAAGAACGAGTGCCAGGTCACCCTGTTCCCGCGCCCGGCCGACATCGAACCGCTCAAGAAAGACCCGAACCTGAAGATGCCTGACCAGGCCGGCTTCAACCTCGGTTACATCGCCTACAACGTGATGGACAAGATCAAGGGCAGCAACGAGCCCAACCCCATGGCCCAGCTCAAGGTCCGCGAAGCGCTGGACATGGCGGTGAACAAGCAGGAGATCATCAAGTCGGTGTACCAGGGCGCCGGCCAACTGGCGGTCAACGCCATGCCGCCAACCCAATGGTCCTACGACACCACCATCAAGGATGCCAAGTACGATCCGGAGAAGGCCAAGCAACTGCTCAAGGAAGCCGGCATCAAGGAAGGCACCGAGATCAACCTGTGGGCCATGCCGGTGCAGCGCCCGTACAACCCCAACGCCAAACTCATGGCCGAGATGCTGCAATCGGACTGGGCCAAGATCGGTATCAAGGCCAAGATCATGAGCTATGAGTGGGGCGAGTACATCAAGCGCTCCAAAGGCGGCGAGAACGGCGCCATGCTGATTGGCTGGAGCGGCGACAACGGTGACCCGGACAACTGGCTGGGCACCCTGTTCGGCTGCGACGCCCTGGAAGGCAACAACTTCTCCAAATGGTGCGACCCGGAGTACGACAAGCTGATCAAGCAGGCCAAGGCCACCTCCGACCAGGCCAAGCGCACCGAGCTGTACAAGCAGGCCCAGCACCGCCTCAAAGACCAGGTTCCGATGACACCCATCGCTCACTCGACGGTGTATCAACCTATGAGCTCAAAGGTACAGGACTTCAAGATCAGCCCATTTGGCTTGAACTCCTTCTATGGGGTCAGCGTGACCAAGTAGCAGCCAACCGGAACGGCCCCGGCACGCCACACGGCGACCGGGGCCGCAACCTGATGGCCTGGCAGGTCAACCGCTAGCGCATCGACACGGAAACGTCGCACGCCCTACCGGACACCTCCTACACACCTCTGCGTAATCGTACCTACCCGCAGCTCCGTGATGGTCCTACCGTCAGGGTGCAGCGCAGTCGGCGCGATTCGCACGGCTGTGCGCCATGGACCGCGTGAAAAACAACAAGAAAGAAGGGATCGTCATGCGCTATACCCCGATTTACGCAGCATTGCTGGGACTGGGCCTGCTCGCCCAGGCTCCCGTTAGCCTGGCCAACAACCTGGTGTTCTGCTCCGAGGGCAGCCCGGGCGGCTTTGATACCGCGCAGTACACTAGCGCCACCGACAATGACGCCTCCGAACCGATCTACAACCGCCTGGTGGAATTCGAACGCGGTGCCACGGCAGTCAAGCCGGCCCTGGCGAAAAGCTGGGACGTTTCCGACGACGGTCTGAGCTACACCTTCCACCTGCGCGAAGGGGTCAAGTTCCATAGCAACAAGGGCTTCACGCCCAGCCGCGAATTCAACGCCGACGACGTGCTGTTCACCTTCAATCGGATGCTTGATCGCGAACACCCGTTCCGCAAAGCCTACCCCACCGAATTTCCTTACTTCGTCAGCATGAGCCTGGACAAGAACATCGCCCGGGTCGAAAAAACCGGGCCGATGACGGTTGTCTTCACCCTCAACAGTGTTGATGCCGCCTTTGTGCAAAACCTGGCGATGAGTTTTGCCGCCGTGCTTTCGGCTGAATACGCCGAGCAGCTCACGAGCTCCGGGCGCCCCAGCGACATCAACCAGAAACCGATCGGCACCGGCCCGTTCGTGTTCCAGCGCTACCAGAAGGACTCGCAGATTCGCTACAAGGGCAACAAGGAGTATTGGGACCCGAGCCAGGTGAAGATCGACAACCTGATCTTCTCGATCAACACCGACCCCTCGGTACGCATCCAGAAGCTGCGCAAGAACGAATGCCAGGTCACCCTGCACCCACGACCGGCTGACCTCGACGCACTGAAGAACGACCCAAAACTGCAGGTCATTGAAAAGCCCGGTTTCAACCTCGGCTACATCGCCTACAACGTGCAACACAAACCCTTCGACCAGCTTGAAGTGCGCCAGGCCATGGACATGGCGGTGAACAAGCCGGCCATCGTCAAGGCGGTGTACCAGCACGCCGGGCAACTGGCGGTTGGCAGCATGCCGCCAACCCAGTGGTCCTACGACGAAACCCTCAAGGATGCCGGCTACAACCCGGACAAGGCTCGCGAACTGCTCAAGGCCGCCGGGGTCAAGGAAGGTACCGAAATCACTCTTTGGGCCATGCCCGTGCAACGCCCGTACAACCCCAACGCCAAGCTGATGGCCGAAATGCTCCAGGCCGACTGGGGCAAGGTCGGCTTGAAAGTGAAAATCGTCAGCTACGAATGGGGCGAATACCTCAAGCGCACCAAGGACGGTGAACACGATATCTCGCTGATCGGCTGGACCGGCGACAACGGTGACCCGGACAACTGGCTGGGCACCCTGTACAGCTGCGACGCGATTGGCAGCAACAACTACTCCATGTGGTGCGACCCGCAGTACGACGCACTGGTCAAGAAAGCCAAGACCATTACCGATCGCGAGCAACGCACCTCCCTTTACCAACAGGCGCAACAGCGCCTGAAACAGCAATTGCCCATTACCCCGATCGCCCACTCGACGGTCAACCAGCCGCTCAGTGCCAAGGTCGTGGATTTCAAGGTAAGTCCTTTCGGACGCAACAACTTCTCAGGCGTCAGTACCGAATAGAACCTGAACCGTTCACGGGGGTGTACCGCACCCTCGCGTCGGCGTTCAGCCTGAAGATACCCGAATGCCTTGCACAACTCGTTTGCAACCCTTGTTCCAACCGGCAAGACGCCCGGCTCATAAGGCCAGGCGGTAACTACAAAAAGAAAAGAAAGGGAGCTTTACCTTGAGACGAACCAAAACCGCAGTACTGGCATTGTCCCTCAGTGGCCTGTCAGCCGTAGCCCAGGCCGAACCCGTCAGCCAGGACTTCGTTCCGGTCAGCGTCAAGTCCACCAGTGCCCAGGACGAGGCCAAGGGCTTCATTGAAGGCCAGAGCCTGTCCGGCTCGACACGCAACTGGTACGCCCGTGAACGCGCCACCCGCGCGCCACTGTGGAAGTACTACAAGAGCGATGGTACGCAGCGCACCACCCACAGCCGCGACAACTGGGTGCAGGGCACCATCCTCAACTACACCTCGGGCTTTACCGAAGGCACGGTCGGTTTCAGCACCGAAGTGGCGGCCTATAACGCCATTGCCCTGGAACGTGGCCGCGCCGCTGTCGCCGGCCCCAACAACCGGACCCTGACCCACAGTGACGGCGACGTCATCGGCCAGTGGAGCAAGATGGGCCTGGCCAACGTCAAGGCGCGGGTGTCCAATACCACCCTGACCGCCGGCCGGCAGTCGATGGATACCCCGGTACTGGCCTTCATCGGCAACCGCGCATTGCCATCGAGCTTCGAAGGGGTGAGCCTTCACAGCGAAGAATTCGACAACCTGTCCTTTGACTTCGGGACCTTCGACCGGCTCTCGACCCGGACCGAACAGGGCACCAGCAAATTTGTTGCCGAGTACGGTGATCGCGCCTTTGACGCCGACCACGTCAACATCGCCGGTGTGAACTACCAGCCACTGAAGAGCCTGAAAACCGCCTTCTACGTGTCCAACGTCGAAGACCTGTGGAACCAGTACTACTTCGGCGCCACCCACGAGCTGGGCGACAGCTCGGTGCTGAGCCTGACCACTGGTCTGAACTACTACAAGACCAAGGATGAAGGCAAAAGCCAGCTCGGCGACATCGACAACGACACCTACAGTCTCTCGTTCGGCCTGACCCACCAGGCCCACAACCTGACCTTCGCCTACCAGCAGGTCAACGGTAACGAGTACTTCGACTACCTGCACGACACCAACGCGATCTTCCTGGCCAACTCCCTGCTCTCGGACTTCAACGGCCCGAACGAAAAGTCGATGCAGATCGCCTACGTGCTGAACATGGCCCAGTACGGTGTACCCGGCCTCAAGTTCAACCTGTACAACGCCCGCGGCTGGGGCATTGACGGTACGCACTACACCGGCAGCGGCTACGACGTGAAAAAACTGGATGACGAGAACCACTATGAGTGGGGCATCGGCACCAGCTACGCGGTGCAAAGTGGCACGCTCAAGGACACCACCATCCGCGCCACCTACACCGCGCACCGGGCCAGCAAGAACCAGGGCGACGGCAGCCTGGATGAGTTTCGCGTCGTAACCACCATTCCATTCAACATTCTTTAAACCCCGGCGGCCCCGGTCGGTTCATCGAATCGACCGGGACGACTACTCTGGTAAATCGATTGCAGGAGGTTTCATGAAATTGCTACCGCTACAGGCTGCCCTGGCAGCCGTCCTGTTGAGTACCGCGGCAGGCCTGTCGGCCAAGCCGCTGGTGGTGTGTACCGAGGCCAGCCCGGAAGGCTTCGATATCGTCCAGTACACCACCGCCGTGACCGCCGACGCCTCTGCCGAGACAATCTTCAACCGCCTGGTCGACTTCCGTCCCGGTACCACCGATATCCAGCCGGCCCTGGCCGAACGCTGGGACATCAGTGACGACGGCCTGACCTATACCTTCCACCTGCGCGAAGGGGTCAAGTTCCACACCACCGAGTACTTCACACCCACGCGCGAGATGAATGCCGACGACGTGTTGTGGAGTTTCCGACGACAGCTGGACCCGAATCACCCGTGGCACAAAAAGACCAGCATCGGCTTCCCTTACTTTGAAAGCATGGGGTTCAAGGACCTGCTTAAAAGCGTCGAGAAGACCGACGATCACACTGTAGTCTTCTCCCTGACTCGCCCCGAAGCACCCTTCCTGCGTGACCTGGCCATGGCCTTCACCTCGATCTACTCCGCCGAGTACGGCGACCAGTTGCTCAAGGCCGACAAGACCGCCGACCTCAACAGCAAACCGATCGGCACCGGCCCATTCATCTTCCAGCGCTACAACAAGGACGCCCAGGTTCGCTACAAACCCAACCCGGATTACTTCCGCGGCAAGCCACCCGCCGATGCCCTGATTTTCGCTATCGCCAACGACAACAATGTGCGCCTGCAAAAGCTCAGGGCCAACGAGTGCCAGGTGGCGCTGTATCCCAAACCTGATGACATCCCCAGCATCAAGAACGACCCCAAATTGAAAGTGGCCGAGATGGAAGCGCTGACCACCGGCTACATCTCGCTCAACACCGAACACAAGTACCTGAGCGATGTGCGCGTGCGCAGAGCGATCAACATCGCTTTCGACCGCCAGACCCACGTTGACAGCCTGTTTGGCAAGGGCAACGCGCTGGTTGCGGTCAACCCTTACCCACCGAGCATGATTGGCTACAACACCGAGAACAAGAACCCGCCCCGCGATCTCGACAAGGCTCGTGCCCTGCTCAAGGAAGCCGGCGTGCCGGACGGCACGGTGCTGACCCTGTTCACCCGCAACGGCGGCGGCCCGACCAACCCCAACCCGCGCCTGAGCGCCGAGATGCTCCAGGCGGACCTGGCCAAGATCGGCCTGACCGTGGATATCCGGGTGATGGAATGGGCCGAGATGCTGCGCCGGGCCAAAAAGGGCGAAGCCGATATGGTTTCGGCCGGCTGGGCCAGCGACAACGGCGATCCGGACAACTTCCTCAGCCCGCTGCTGAGCTGCGATGCGGTGAAGAGTGGCGAGAACTACTCGCGCTGGTGCAATAAAGACTTCCAGAAGCTGATCAGCAAGGCCCGCGAGGTCACCGACAACAATGAGCGCGCAGCGCTCTATGTAAAGGCCCTGGCGGTGTACGATGAAGATCAACCGTGGATCAGCATGGCCCATCCGCAGATGTTTACCGCCATGCGCGACAACGTTGAGGGGTATCACATCAACCCCCTCACCAATAACAACTTCGCCACTACCCAGGTGAAGTAGAACAAGAACGACCGCCGGCGCCCTACCCGGGTGCCGGTGGACATGCCTGACCGGCTGATGAGGTACTTCAGAAGATGTTTAGTTTTATTGCCCGGCGACTGGGATTGCTGATCCCGACCTTCTTCGGCATCACGTTGCTGACGTTTGCGCTCATACGGCTGATACCCGGCGACCCGGTGGAGGTCATGATGGGTGAGCGCCGGGTCGACCCGGAAATGCACGCCCAGGCCATGGAACGCCTGGGGCTGAACAAGCCGCTGCCCGAACAGTACCTGGACTACGTCAGCAAGCTCGCCCAGGGTGACCTTGGCGAGTCGCTGCGCACCCGCGAAAGCGTCTGGACCGAGTTCCTCGCCCTGTTCCCGGCGACTCTGGAGCTGGCCTTGGCGGCCTTGTTCTTCGCCGGCATCATCGGCCTGCTGGCCGGGGTGATCGCGGCGCTCAAGCGCGGATCGCTGTTTGACCACGGGGTCATGGGCATCTCGCTGGCCGGCTACTCGATGCCGATCTTCTGGTGGGGCCTGATCCTGATCATGTTCTTCTCGGTAAGCCTGGGCTGGACCCCGGTGTCCGGACGCATCGACCTGCTTTACGACATCGAGCCGAAAACCGGCTTCATGCTCATCGACACCCTGCTCAGCGGCGAAGAAGGGGCCTTCAAGGACGCGCTGATGCACCTGATTCTGCCGGCCATCGTGCTGGGTACCATCCCGCTGGCAGTGATCGCGCGGATGACCCGCTCCTCGATGCTCGAAGTGCTGCGCGAAGATTACATCCGCACCGCCCGCGCCAAAGGCCTGTCGCCCGCCCGGGTGGTGTTCGTGCACGGCCTGCGCAACGCACTGATTCCGGTACTGACGGTGTTCGGCCTGCAAGTTGGCACCCTGCTCGCCGGTGCCGTGCTGACCGAAACCATCTTTTCCTGGCCGGGCATCGGCAAGTGGCTGATCGAAGCCATCGGCGCCCGTGACTACCCTGTGGTACAGAACGGCATCCTGTTGATTGCCTGCCTGGTGATCCTGGTCAACTTCGTCGTGGACATCCTCTACGGCCTGGCCAACCCACGCATCCGTCATCAGCGCTGAGGCCTTTGTCATGACTACCCCACTTCCGAAATCTGTCACCACCCCGGCCACCGCCGTCGACACGAGCCTGCTCTACCCTTCGCCGTACAAGGAGTTCTGGCAGGCCTTCTCGCGCAACAAGGGCGCGGTCGCCGGGCTGATGTTCATGAGCCTGATCGTGTTTTGCGCGCTGTTTGCACCCTGGGTCGCCCCGCACAGTCCCAGCGAGCAGTACCGTGACTTCCTCCTGACCCCACCGGTGTGGCTCGAAGGCGGCAACTGGCAGTTCATCCTCGGTACCGACGAACTGGGCCGCGACCTGCTCTCGCGACTGATCCAGGGCTCGCGACTGTCGCTGCTGATCGGCCTGTCGTCGGTGGTGATCTCGCTGATCCCGGGGATCTTCCTCGGCCTGTTGGCCGGGTTCTTCCCGCGCATCCTCGGGCCGTCGATCATGCGCCTGATGGACGTGATGCTGGCCCTGCCCTCGTTGCTGCTGGCAGTGGCGATTGTCGCCATCCTCGGCCCTGGCCTGATCAACACCGTGATCGCCATTGCCATTGTCTCGCTGCCGTCCTATGTGCGCCTGACCCGTGCAGCGGTGATGATTGAACTGAACCGCGACTATGTCACCGCCGCCCGCCTGGCCGGTGCCGGCCTGCCACGGCTGATGTTCGTTACCGTGCTGCCCAACTGCATGGCGCCGTTGATCGTGCAGGCCACCTTGAGCTTCTCTTCGGCGATCCTCGACGCCGCCGCCCTGGGCTTCCTCGGCCTGGGCGTGCAACCGCCAACGCCCGAGTGGGGCACCATGCTGGCCTCGGCCCGCGACTACATCGAACGCGCCTGGTGGGTAGTGAGCCTGCCTGGCCTGACCATTTTGCTCAGCGTGCTGGCAATCAACCTGATGGGTGACGGACTGCGCGATGCGCTGGACCCGAAACTCAAGAATGCCGCCTGAGGAGATCGCCATGTCACTTCTACAAATAAAAAATCTGAATGTGCGCTTTGGCGACGCCGATGCGGTACCGGTGGTCGACGGCCTGGACCTGACGGTCAATGAGGGGGAAGTGCTGGCTATCGTCGGTGAGTCGGGCTCGGGCAAGTCAGTGACCATGATGGCGCTGATGGGCCTGATCGACGCCCCCGGACGTATCACTGCCGACGCCCTGACCTTCGACGGTACCAACATGCTCAAGCTCAGCGGCCGGCAACGGCGCAAGGTGGTGGGCAAGGACATGGCGATGGTCTTCCAGGACCCGATGACCGCGCTCAACCCCAGCTACACCGTGGGCTTCCAGATCGAGGAAGTGCTGCGCCAACACCTGGGCCTGCGCGGCAAGGCCGCTCGCCAGCGCGCTCTGGAGCTGCTCAAGAAGGTTGAAATCCCCGGCGCCGAAAGCCGCCTGAACGCCTACCCGCACCAGCTTTCCGGCGGCATGAGCCAACGGGTGGCGATCGCCATGGCGATTGCCGGCGAGCCCAAGCTGCTGATCGCCGACGAACCGACCACGGCCCTGGACGTGACCATTCAGGCGCAGATCATGGAGCTGCTGCTCAACCTGCAAAAAGAGCAGAACATGGCCTTGATCCTGATCACCCACGACCTTGCCGTGGTCGCCGAGACCGCCAAACGGGTCTGCGTGATGTACGCAGGCCAGGCTGTGGAAGTCGGCCAGGTGCCGGAGCTGTTCAACGTACCGGCACACCCCTACAGCGAAGCACTGCTGGCCGCGATCCCCGAGCACAGCGAAGGCGCCGAACGCCTGGCGACCCTGCCGGGCATCGTCCCCGGGCGCTATGACCGCCCTGAAGGCTGCCTGCTTTCACCGCGCTGCCCCTATGTGCAGGACAGCTGCCGTCGGCAACGGCCAACCCTCGATCCCCAGGCCCATAGCCAGGTACGTTGTTTCTACCCGCTGAACCAGGAGGTGGCGTAATGACTGTCGTCCTTACCGCCCGTGAACTGACCCGTCACTACGAAGTTTCCCGTGGCCTGTTCAAGGGCCATGCCCTGGTACGCGCACTCAACGGTGTGTCCTTTGAACTGGAAGCCGGCAAGACCCTGGCCGTGGTCGGTGAGTCCGGCTGTGGCAAGTCGACCCTGGCTCGCGCCCTGACCCTGATCGAAGAGCCCTCCTCCGGTTCGCTGAAAATTGCCGGCCAGGAAGTCGCCGGGGCCAACAAGGCCGAGCGCAAGCAGTTGCGCAAGGACGTGCAGATGGTCTTCCAGAGCCCCTATGCCTCGCTCAACCCGCGGCAGAAGATCGGCGACCAGCTGGGCGAGCCGTTGCTGATCAACACCAACCTGTCCAGGGCCGAACGTCGCGCGAAGGTCCAGGCGATGATGCAGCAGGTCGGCCTGCGCCCTGAGCATTATCAGCGCTATCCGCACATGTTTTCCGGTGGTCAGCGCCAGCGTATCGCTCTGGCCCGGGCAATGATGCTGCAACCCAAAGTGCTGGTGGCCGACGAGCCGACGTCCGCACTCGACGTGTCGATCCAGGCCCAGGTGCTGAACCTGTTCATGGACCTGCAGAAAGAGTTCAACACCGCCTATGTGTTCATCTCCCACAACCTTGCGGTAGTGCGCCATGTGGCCGACCAGGTGCTGGTGATGTACCTGGGCCGTCCGGCGGAAATGGGGCCCAAGGAGGACATCTACAACAAGCCGCTGCACCCTTACACCCAGGCGTTGCTGTCGGCCACGCCGACCATTCATCCGGACCCGCTCAAACCGAAGATCAAAATCTCCGGCGAGCTGCCCAACCCGCTGAATCCGCCGTCTGGCTGCGCCTTCCACAAGCGTTGCCCGTACGCGACCGAGCGTTGTGCTGCTGAGGAACCGGCGTTCAGGCAGGTGGGGACGCGGCAGGTGGCATGCCATTACGCTGAGCAGTTCCTGTAACTGTATCGCGGGTCAAGCACGCTCCCACAGGGCACACTGTAGGAGCGGGCTTGACCCGCGATCGGGCACTCCATCACTATCGCGCAATGACCCCTGAGCCAATCCCCGACGGCCCGCAACAAACCCCGGAAACCGCCGCCACCGTCCTGCGGTACCACCTGTGCTGGAAGCATCGCGACCTGGACGGGGTGATGGCCTTGTATCACCCCGATATCCAGTACAACGATTTCTTCCAGAACCGTGTCCTGCACCTCGATGAGCTGCGTGAGTACGTGCGCGTGAGCATGCCCCGCGAAGCCGATGAAGACATCGTCCACAGCGACCGCATCCGCGTCGATGGCTGTACCGCCTTCATCCAGTACCAGGTCACCCTGCGCGGTGGCGAGGGCCTGGTGGCGTTCCAGTCCAGCGAAGCGATCACCGTGCGCGACGGGCTGATCTGGCGGGTCAACGAATATGCCTCGCTGGTCCGTGCCCCCAGCCAGGACACCGGCCACAATGACCTGCGCCCGGCCGTCAGCCGCCTGGGCCTGTCACCACGCCAGTTGAGCTTCATGGCCCAGGACCTGGAGCAGTACTTCCAGCGCCAGCAACCCTACCTCGATCCGGAACTGGACCTGCAACGGGTGGCTCGCGAAAGTGGCTACAGCCGCAACCAGATCTCCTACCTGCTCAATCAGGTGCTCGGCCAGAGCTTCTACCGCTACGTCAATCAGGCGCGCCTGCAACACTTGCTGACCCGCCTGGGGGCCAGCGCTACGGTCGCGCCCATCGACGAGCTGGCGTTTGCCGCCGGCTTCAACTCGCTGTCGGCATTCTACAAGTGCTTTCGCCAGCACACCGGCCTGTCGCCCAAAGCCTATGTGAAGCAGAATTCTCTGCGTGCACGCACGTAAGACACAGCCCCCCGCAAGCTTCTAGGATCGCCACAGACCGTTTTGATGTGGAGCCGAACAATGCTGGCATGGCGCAGTATCAGCCTGTGGATGGACCAACTCGATGAGCCGTTGAGCGCACGCCCCGCGCTGCAACAGGACCTGGACGTCGACGTTTGCATCATCGGCGCCGGTTATACCGGCCTGTGGACCGCCTACTATCTCAAGCGTCTGGCACCGCAGTTGAACATCGCCATCGTCGAAGCGCAGATTGCAGGCTTTGGAGCCTCCGGACGCAATGGCGGCTGGCTGATGGGCAATCTGCTGGGCGAAGACCGCCTGCTCGCCGGTTGCTCGGCCGAACAACGGCGTGCGGCTTACGACCTGCTGCACGGCATTCCCGATGAAGTCGCCCAGGTACTGCAACGCGAAGGCATCGACTGCGACTATCGCAAAGGTGGCGTGCTGTACTGCGCCGCGCGCTACCCCGAGCAGGAAACCAGCCTGCGCAATTACCTGAACAAACTCTACAAACAAGGCCTGAACGAGGCCGACTATCGCTGGCTGAGTCCCGGCGAGCTGGCCTCCCAGTTGCGTATCAGCCGCCCCTTTGGCGCAATCTTCAACCCCAATGTCGCCACCATCCAGCCGGCCAAGCTGGTGCGCGGCCTGGCCCGCACGGTAGAGGCCATGGGCGTGACACTCTATGAGAACAGCCCTGTAACCCAATGGCGCACCGGTGAGGTACGCACCTCGCAGGCACGGGTCAAATGCCAGTGGCTGGTGCCGGCGGTCGAGGGATACTCGGTCAACCTGCCGCCACTGGGCCGCTATCAAATGCCGGTGCAAAGCCTGCTGGTGGCCACCGAGCCGCTGTCCGATCAGGTCTGGGAGCAGATCGGCCTCGACCGCGGCCAGGCCTTCAGTGAGAACAGTCGCCAGGTCACCTATGGCCAGCGCACCCTGGACAACCGCCTGGTGTTCGGCGCCCGTGGCGGCTATCGCTTCGCCGGGCGCCTACGAGAAAACTTCGACCTCAGCGACAGTGAAATCGAACTGCGCCGCTACCTGTTCGGCGAGCTGTTCCCGCAACTGAAGAACGTCAACATCACCCACGCCTGGGGTGGCAACCTGGGCATGGCCCGGCGCTTCCAGCCGCACATGTTCTGCGACCGCAAACAAGGCATAGCCCTGGCCGGTGGCTACGGTGGCGAAGGCGTTGGCGCCAGTAACCTGGGCGGGCGAACCCTGGCCGAGCTGATCCTGGAGCGGCGCGGCGTGCTTACCGAGCAGCCCTGGGCCAGCCATGACCGGCCCCTGTACAGCCTGCCCGGCTGGGAGCCAGAACCCTGCCGCTGGCTGGGCTACAACGCGATCATCAAAAGCTTCGTCCATGAAGACCAGACCCTCGCCAACCCGGCCAGCGCTCCCTGGCGCCGACGCCTGGCCAGCGGCGTAGCGGACTTCATGGAAGGTTTCATGCGCTGACTTTTCGATCCCCCTGCACAGGATTCACCGCGATGAGCATTACTCAGTTCAAGAACACCGACAGCGTCACCCTGGCCGAATCCAACCCGGTGGCCGTCCCCCTCGGCGAGCCGGTCTCGATCGCCTCGGTCACCTGCGTTGAACGCAGCGATGGCGTTGAAACCGGCATCTGGGAATGTACCCCGGGGCGCTGGCGCCGGCAGATCGTCCAGCAGGAGTTCTGCCACTTCATCAAGGGCCGCTGCACCTTTACGCCGGATGGCGGCGAGCCGCTGACCATCGAAGCCGGCGACGCCATCCTGCTGCCGGCCAACAGTACCGGTATCTGGGACATCCAAGAGACCGTGCGCAAGACCTACGTGCTGATTTTCTGATCATTTGATCGCCTGCCTCCTTCGATAACAAACAGACCAAGCAAGGAATCCAGACATGCGCCCATTGCTCTTCGCACCCTTATTGCTGGCCGCCTCCGTCGCCCAGGCGGCCGATTCGGTGAAGATCTACAACTGGTCCAGCTACATTGCCCCCGACACCTTGAAGAACTTCCAGCAGGCCAGCGGCATCGTGCCGACCTACGACGTGTTCGACAGCAACGAAACCCTCGACGGCAAACTGATGACCGGCAACTCAGGCTATGACGTGGTGTTCCCGTCCAACCACTTCATGGCCCGGCAAATCCAGGGCAAGGCGCTCAAGCAACTGGACAAACGCCAGTTGCCCAACTGGAAGAACCTCAACCCGGTACTGCTCAAGGCCCTGGAGGTCAACGACCCGGGCAACCAGTACGGCTTTCCCTACCTGTGGGGCAGTACTGGCATCGGCTATAACATCAACAAGGTCAAGGCCGTACTGGGCGACAACGCGCCAATTGACTCCTGGGACCTGATCTTCAAGCCCGAGTACATCAGCAAGCTCAAAAGCTGCGGCGTCGCGGTGCTCGACAACGGCCCGGAACTGCTGCCGATTGCCCTCCATTACCTGGGCCTGCCGCACCACAGCCAAAAGCCGGAGGACTACGACAAGGCCAAGGATCTGCTGATGAAGGTGCGCCCGTACATCAGCTACTTCCACTCCTCCAAGTACACCGGTGACCTGGCCAATGGCGATGTCTGCGTGGTGGTGGGTTTTTCCGGTGATGTGCTACAGGCCAGAAATCGCGCCGAAGAGGCCAACAATGGCGTGAAAGTCGGCTACTCGATCCCCAAGGAGGGCGCGCCGATGTGGTTTGACATGGTCGCCATGCCGGCTGATGCGCCGGATGAAAAGGCCGGTTACGCCTACATGAACTACCTGCTTGAGCCCAAGGTGATGGCCAACATCAGCAACCACGTGCAGTACGCCAATGGCAACCTCCAGGCCGACACACTGGTCGACCCGGCCCTGAAGACCAACACCATGATCTACCCGAGCGATGAGATGCTCGGCACGCTGTATGCCCTGGAGGCAATGCCCGCCAAGATCGACCGCCTGCGCACGCGGATCTGGACCAGCATCAAGGCCGGCAATTGATCTATGTAGTGTTTCAACGCACAAGCGCCCCGGCAGACTGAAGGACGCCGGGGCCAGTTGGCATCCCGGCCTACCTTGAGCACTGACGAGGCCTGCCGATGCCACTGCGCGATCTTCCTTGTTTTCACCGTGATGTCCTGCGCGCGGGTTTTCTCCAGCATCTGAATCTGGCACACACAGCCGGTCTGCTCGACGACGAGGAGTACCGGCTGCTCCCTCTGCTCGCCTCCCCCACTGGAACGCCTGCGCCCACCGACCTTTGGCGGCTTGAAGGGCTCAACGCCCTGAGCGCCGAGAGCCAGGCCTTGCCCCTGGACAGCAGCGTACTCATCAGCGACAGAGCCGCCAGGGTATTTCTCTACACCCCGGATATCGGCCTGCAGCGCTTCATCGACCGCCACCAGGCCGAGGCTGAAATACTTAAGCAACTGAGCCAGCCAAGCACTGCACTGGCCTATGTACGCTATGCCACCCCGGAGCAACAAGAGTGGTTGGCCACCCGCCAGTTCGTCCAAATGCAGGTCAACCTGCTGGACCTGCCGCTGTTTGATCACCTGATGCTCACGCTCAACAGCAACCTGAACCGTGCGCTGTGGCAGATGCACCAGCTGTTGAGCAACCAGCCCGAGGCCGAACAGGCCATCAGCAACACCCTCAATCGCGCCCTCAAGGGCGCCGCGCAAGGACCGGCCTCGTTCGGCTACCTGGCCCCATATGCCAGTGCCGCCACCACACCCGCACCCCTGGACGACCTGCTGCTGGACCTGCTGCGTGAACCGCAGGCCAGGTTCAGCGGGCAATGGTTCATCAACGGTCACCCCAGCAGCGACCAGACAACGCCTGACACGGCTCTGCAACGCGCGCGCGAGATCCTGGCCAAGCAGTGCCAACGTATCCTTGAGCAATACTGGTCGAATGCCCCGGCAGGCAAACCCAGCCGCCGCGAGCAACTGGCGTCACTGCTGCGTTGTCGCCTGCAGCACGTCGTGGAGCAGGCCCACCGACAAGGTGCACTCGGCAGCCTGGATTACCGAAACCTGGCGAGCTGGCTGAATCCGGGCGACACACCCTTGCTGCGCACCTGCACAGTGGCGTTGATGGCTGCAGATCAGCCTGCAATCTTCCTCGATGCGTTGCTGGTCATCGCCTCCAGCAACCCCCACGACGAACCTTGCTTCACCTACAGTGCCCGCTATGGGCTAGAACGCTTCCCCAGCGCCAAGGCATTGCTGGCGAGTATCGACGCTCCCCTTTCCCGCACACGCTGGCTCGATTGCGCAGCACCCGGGCAACACCTGCGCTTAAGCACACTGGTGCTTGGCGAGAGCAAACTGATGGCCCTGGCAGCGTCGGGCTTGCAGCCTTTTGTCGACAACCTGCTCGACGGACAACGCCAGCGCCTGGCCGCCAGCCTGGCTCAGCCCAACAGCATCGACCTGCACGCCTGCTTCAAGCAGGCACGTGAACTGGGCAGCATGCTCGACCCGCAACTGGACGAGCTCGCCCCTCTG
Source organism: Pseudomonas rubra (assembly GCF_028656935.1). Classification (GTDB taxonomy): domain Bacteria; phylum Pseudomonadota; class Gammaproteobacteria; order Pseudomonadales; family Pseudomonadaceae; genus Aquipseudomonas; species Aquipseudomonas rubra. The sequence goes on along the minus strand of NZ_JAMDGZ010000013.1, from coordinate 50,262 downwards.
AGCCCCACACGTCCCTCGTTGAGCGTCCTGCAGCAGGTCACCGCCAGCCTGGCCAGCCCAGTATCGACCGGCAGCGATACCAAGCTGCTGCAACAGTTGCTGGACGACTATGGCCATATGCAAACCCAGCGCCCGGGATTGCGCGCCATCACCCAGGCACTGCTTCAACTGCACCTGGGTGGCCTATTGGCAACGCAACTGCCACTCACCGCCATCACCGTGCGTCCTACTCCCGCCCACGCCACGCAGCCGCTGCACGCCCTGGCCTGGCGTTATGTCGCGGCGCAGCAGGCGGCTGCGCCGGTTACGCAACACTATCAACTGGTCACCGAATCGGCTGACGCAGATGAGCTGGCCACACGCCTGCCTTGGGTCGTGGTGGATCAGGGCCTGCTCAAGGTCGCCCAGGCATTGCCTTTACGGCTGGAGAAAATCGTTGCCCGCGATGCCCAGTACACCCAAGCCTACCAGCGCCGTCTATTGAGCCTGTGCATGGCACTGGAACGGCGCCTGCCAGGTACGGCCCAACGGCCGCCGCCGACCTGGCTGAGGTCTGCCTTCCCAGGGCCGGCCACCACGGTGCAACGCTACAGTGACCTGCTCGCAGGCTTTGAACAGGGTGTGGCTGCAGGCCTGCCAGCCAACGAACTGAAGCGCCTGGCCCAGGGTTACGGCAGCCTCGACAGGGGCCTGCAGGCCCTGCAGCGTCTGAGCGACCTGGCCCTGGATCTGCAGCAAAGCAGCCAGTTGCCCGACTGGCTGGGCAAGGCCTCTTCAACACAGCGCCGACATTACCTGCAAGCGCTGCTCGGCAGCCTGGCCAGTGGCAGCGGCGCACGCGACTATCTGTTCGAGGTACCGACACTCGAGCAATACAGCCGTGACCATTTGCAAACGCAACTGGACCTGGATTTTGGCCCTGCCGGCCTGCGCGCTGAGGATATCCAAGTGACCAGCAACCGCTGGATCGCCGCCCCCGTAGCCATCGGCCAGATTCCCTCGGCGTTTCCCGCTGCCTATGAACGCAATCGCCAGTCCCTGGTGAGCTACGTCCAGAACCACTTCCATGACTGGCAAAACCCCATCCTGCATATCGAGCTGGCGACTGGCGTGCAGTTGCCCAATACCCTGAACGCCCACTACCTGCGCAACCTGGTCCGGCAACTGGATATCGGTGGGCGCTACCAGTTGCTGCTGCGCTCAACCTTCGATCCGAGCGACGCGCTTTATACGCAACGCTTGCAGCTGTTCTGCCAGCAGTTGCCTGGCCAATTGCTGGAAACTGCCTGGCGCGCACGGCTGCAGGGAGCGCTGGATGACCGCGGCCTGGCGTGCATTGAGCAACTGATGCTAATGCCGCAAAGCAGCAGCCGGGCCACTGTCGACGGTGGCAAGGTCGAGTTGATGCCGCTGGTGTTGCAATGCGCGGAACTGACCCCCGACCCGGTGCCTGGCCTGTGCCTGATCGGCCCCACAAGCCAAGGCCCGCTGCTACTCTACTGCCCCTATGAAGCGAGCGCCCCGCTGCGCCAGTTCCGCCATGAGCAGGACCTGCTGCAACAGCTCAAAACCGATTACTCGCTGCAACAATTGCTGCTGTCACGCCTGCCGCCGGACACACGCAAGCGCTATGCCCATGGCGGTTTCAGCGAGCCGCACCTGCCGGTCATCATCGAGTCCGACTTCGACCTGCCCTGGCCCAGACCAGCGCCACCGCAGCTGGTCCGGCAACCGATCCAGGGCAACATCCTGCACTGGTTGTTCCTGGACAATGCACAGCAGTTGCAGGCCATGGCCAAGGCCCAACTAATCACTGCTGACAGCGCTCGCTGGCAAGCATTCACCCAGCTGCTTGGCGAGCTCTGGCAAACCGTCAGCCTGTTCCTTCCGGGCAGGCTCGGTTCCCTGCTGGCAGTCTGGCAACTGGAACTGGCCGCCGTGCAGGCGCTGGACAGTATCGGCAGACGCCATTGGAGTGAGGCACTGGCCCAGCTGGGTTTGGGCCTGGTCCAGGCTCTGCTGCTCGACGGGAACAGCAGCTCAGGGGAGCCCAAGGCACAATTCTGGAACAACGTACGCAAGCTTGCGCAGTACGACACCACACTGCTGCACTATGAAGCCCCGGGACAGGAGCTGGCACCACTGCAACTGGACCCTTCGACCCAGGTCTATCGCTCGCTCACAGGCGATGACTGCTTTATCGACCTCAACAGCCGGATTTATCACGCACGCGAGTCGGCCAGCCACTGGTACCTGCAAACACGCGATGGCGAGCCCGGCCCAAGGCTGCTGCTAGGCACCAACAGACGCTGGCTCATCGACCCGGCCCAGCCCTTGCCGCTGGAGTACGGCGGGGCCCTGAGCCACCTCAGCAGTCGATTCAGCCGTTGGCGCGCCTCTCGTACTGACACGGTGATCCTGGCCGTCGGCATGCGCCGGATCCAACGCCTGTTCCCCGGCCACGCCCGCAAGATACGCGACGCCCATCGCATTGCCGTGCACCACCTGGTGACCTGCCACAGCAACCTGGACAGGGCTTCGGCCGCACAGCTATCGCCCGAGACCGCACAGATCCTGAAAGCGTTCTTCGAACTGCCCCAGGTGACCGATGACATTCTGGAACTTGTGCGTAGCAACGTGCAAAAGCTGCTCGCCAAGATGCTGGCTACGCAGTACTCCCCCTTGCGCTCGCAACGTTACGTCCTCGGCTCCGATGCTAGCGCGCCTGCCGGCACTCTGGCTTTTGTCCTGCCGTTCGACTACTCCGGGCAAGTGTTTCTGCTGGACGACTTCTTCAACTTCAGCCCCAGCAGCTATCTGCCATTGCAACTGATCTATCGTCCCGAGGAAGCTGCGGACATGACCCGGGCCATGACAATGCTCCACGAGTTTTCTCACCTAGCCTGTGCAACTCGGGATATCCGCTACCTGGATGGCACCACCCCTTACTCTGACTGGCTGGTCCTGGGCGAGGAGCGGACAAGGGTCGAAGAGCTGCATCAGGATGCTTTCTCGGTGCGCACCCCGGCCAACCAGCTGTTCATCGTGCAGACCCCGGCCGGGCATCTGCGCGACCTGCAGGCCAGTGACCGTAGCGGCCTACGCCTGATCCTCGAAATCACAGGCGCACGGGATCTGAATGATGCACGCATGGCGTTCTACAGCGATGTAAAAAAACGCGTGCGGATCATGCTGGCCAATGCCGACTCGCTGGTCCTGCTGATCTATCAATTGAGCAGAACGCTGCACACCTGAGGCTGCCAACAGGCCGAAAAAAACCCCGCTGGGCGTGCCCGGGCGGGGTTTGGCAGATCAATGATGCTCGCGGGTCGCACGGAACTTCACATCCGGCCAACGCTCTTCCATCAGCGCCAGGTTGACCCGGGTCGGGGCCAGGTAGGTCAGGTGACCACCGCCGTCGATGGCCAGGTTTTCCACGGCCTTGTTCTTGAATTCCTCGAGCTTCTTCTTGTCGTCGCAGCTGATCCAGCGCGCCGACCAGACGGTGATGGGCTCGTAGGCGCACTCGACCTTGTACTCTTCCTTCAGGCGGCTGGCGACCACATCGAACTGCAGCACACCGACGGCGCCGAGGATGATGTCGTTGCTGCGCTCGGGGAAGAACACCTGGGTCGCGCCTTCTTCGGCCAACTGCTGCAGGCCCTGGCGCAATTGCTTGGACTTGAGCGGGTCCTTGAGGCGCACACGGCGGAACAGTTCCGGGGCGAAGTGCGGAATACCAGTGAAGCCCAGAGCTTCGCCTTCGGTGAAGGTGTCGCCGATCTGGATAGTGCCGTGGTTGTGCAGACCGATGATATCGCCGGCCCAGGCCTCTTCCAGTTGCTCACGCTCGGAGGAGAAGAAGGTCAGCGCGTCGCCGATACGCATGTCTTTGCCGGTGCGTACGTGGCGCATTTTCATGCCCTTCTCGTAGCGGCCGGAGCAGATGCGCATGAAGGCGATACGGTCGCGGTGCTTGGGGTCCATGTTCGCCTGGATCTTGAACACGAAGCCGCTGAATTTCTCTTCGGTCGGCTCGACATTGCGCTCGTTAGCCTCACGCGGCAGCGGGCGTGGCGCCCAGTCGACGACGGCATCGAGCACATGATCGACACCGAAGTTGCCCAGTGCGGTACCGAAGAACACCGGAGTCAGCTCGCCGCGCATGAACTCGCCCTGGTCGAACTCGTGGCAAGCGCCCTGGACCAGCTCCAGCTGCTCGAGGAAACGCGCGTACTCGTCACCCAGGTGAGCGCGAGCTTCATCGGAGTCGAGCTTCTCGATGATCTTCACCTCGGTACGTTCGTGGCCGTGGCCCGGGGTGTAGACGATGATGTAATCGCCCGCCAGGTGATACACGCCCTTGAAATCGCGGTAGCAACCGATCGGCCAAGTGATCGGCGCAGCCTTGATCTTCAGTACTGCTTCGATTTCGTCGAGCAGTTCGATCGGGTCGCGGATGTCACGGTCGAGTTTGTTGATGAAGCTGACGATCGGCGTGTCACGCAGGCGGCAGACGTCCATCAGGGCAATGGTCCGCGGCTCGACCCCTTTACCGCCGTCGAGCACCATCAACGCCGAGTCGACGGCGGTGAGGGTACGGTAGGTATCTTCCGAGAAGTCTTCGTGGCCCGGGGTGTCGAGCAAGTTGATCATGTGTTCGCGATAGGGGAACTGCATCACCGAGGTGGTGATGGAGATACCACGCTGCTTCTCCATTTCCATCCAGTCAGAGGTGGCATGGCGGTCGGACTTTCGCGATTTCACCGTACCGGCAACGGCAATTGCCTTGCCCATCAGCAACAGCTTCTCGGTGATGGTGGTTTTACCCGCATCGGGGTGGGAAATAATGGCGAAGGTGCGGCGTTTCGCGACTTCGGCGGCCTGGTTGGTCATGGGAAATCGCCTGGCAGGTGATTCAAAAAGGGCCAGTATCATACCCGAAGTCGCTCGGGGACCAAAGCCTGAGGCCTCCGCCGGTCGCACGAAGCGACCAGTACGCTATTTACTTATGTCCAGCCAAACTGTCAGTGAAGCCTTCTAGGGTGACAGGTCCGCGATCAGGCATGTGCGCAACCAGTTCCAACGTACCGCCCATTGCTTCCACATAGTTGCGCAGGGTCGAAATCAACATGTCGCTACGCTTCTCGACCTTTGAAACATTCGCCTGGCGGATTTCAAGACGCTCGGCCATGCCTTCCTGGGTAAGCTCAAGCTGCTTGCGCAGCGCCTGGAGGGTCATTTCTTCACGGATCAATTCACGTCCGCGCTGCTCGACACGTGCCCGTCGTTCAGGGGCAAGGCTGCTGATGACTTCATCAAGTGTTTTCGACATGTCCTACACCTCCTGATAGATACCTGGCAAAGCGCTCATCGGCATGCCGGATCAAATTTCGGTAAAACCGTTGCTGGCTGACTCCGGTCTTGTCGCCTGCGACCAGAACAATGGCACAACGCTTGGGATCGAACGCAAACGCCACTCTCCAGACACCGCTTTGCACGTCAAACCGCAACTCCTTCATGTTGCGGTGCCGAGATCCCTTCAAGGTATCCACCCGCGGACGCCCAAGGGCGGGTCCACGATGCTCCAGCACCCTCAGCTGACCGAGTAGCTCGTCCTGAACTCTTTCATCCAGCCCATCGAAATCGGCAAGGAACTCAGGACAGAATCGAATTGACCATGGCAATAAAATACCTCCAGAGGGATATTCCCTCAAGTGAATATCATGATTTCTCCGCCGCAATGTTGAGCCTTGTGAGAATTGGCCGGATAGCAGACGCGTCAAAGGCTCCAAGGAGGAAACATCTGGTTTTTTCGTATGAATCCCCATGAATTTCGGGGATTAACGCTGGCCAAACGCCGCTTCAGATGGGAACCTTTACGGCTGTGGAGGCGTCCACTGCCCTGATACGCAATCGGTCATGACCGTTGGTCAGGGTTGGTTTCACCGGCACTACGAGCCTGACGAGGCTTCGCTTATGGCGTGTTCCGCTCCGTTTTCGGACAACGCGCTGCTTATCGCGATCACACTGCCTGCCGCCTGGAATGGTGGCCGCCACGGGAGTGTGTTCGCCGACAACAAAAGGAGTCCGCCTGTGGCTAAAAGCTATGGCAAGGGGCTGATGGGATGTGCCTTCGTGCTCGTCATCCTGGCCCTGCTGATCCACTGGATCGGCATTGAGACGATCGCGCACTACCGCGCCGATCTGTGGTTCTACCTGCAAGCGCACCTGATGCTGGTGTTGCTGTCGATGGTGGCGGCGTTAGCCGTGGGCATACCCGCCGGGATTGCCTTGAGTCGACCGCACCGGGTCGACCGCGCCGAACGCTTCATGCAGTTTTTCAACATTGGCAACACCATCCCCCCTCTGGCCGTTCTGGCCATTGCCCTGAGCTTTCTGGGCATTGGTGCCGGTCCCGCGATCTTCGCGCTGTTCCTCGCCTCCCTCCTGCCGATCGTGCGCAACACCTACGAAGGCTTGAAAAACGTACCCGCCTCGCTCAAGGAAGCCGCCACCGGCATCGGCATGACCCCGCGCCAGAGTCTCTGGCGGGTCGAGTTGCCCAACGCCGTGCCGATCATCGTCGGCGGTGTGCGGGTGGCGCTGGCAATCAATGTCGGGACCGCACCGCTGTCGTTCCTGATCGGCGCCAATAGCCTGGGCAGCCTGATCTTCCCCGGCATTGCCCTGAACAATCAGCCGCAACTGCTGCTCGGCGCGGCCTGTACCGCCCTGCTCGCCCTGCTGCTCGACGCCCTGGTGGCGCAGTCCAGCCGCCGTTGGCTTGAACGCGGCCAGGCCCACTAAGCGAAGGAGCTGTCATGAAAAGAATCGCCTTGTTACTGGGCGCGGCCCTGCTGTTCGCAGGATTTGCCCAAGCCGCGAGCAAACCCGTGATCCGCCTTGGTGCGCGGGTCTTTACCGAGCAAACGGTGCTGGCTGAAATCACCGCCCAGTACCTCAACCAGAACGGCTTCGACGTACGTATCACCGGGGGCCTGGGCAGCAACCTGGCACGCAGTGCCCACGAAACCGGCCAGTTGGACATGGTCTGGGAATACACCGGTGTCTCGCTGGTTTCCTACAACCATATCGACGAACGCATGCCCAGCGCCGAGGCGACCTACGCCAGGGTCAAGGAACTGGACGCCAAAAAAGACTTGATCTGGCTGACCCCCTCGAAGTTCAGCAACACCTACGCCCTGGCCCTGCCGCGCAAGGTCGCCGAGCAGTACCCGCAGGTCAACAGCATCAGCGAACTGAACCAGGTGCTGCGCGACGAGAAGGACCGCACTCACGTGGTGGCCCTGGACACCGAGTTCGCCAACCGTCCCGATGGTCTGGTGGGCCTGAGCCAAATCTACGACCTGCAACTGACCCGCCGCGATATCCGCCAGATGGACGCAGGTCTGGTCTACACCGCGCTGCGCAACGGCCAGGTATTCAGCGGCCTGGTGTACACCACCGACGGGCGCTTGAGCGCCTTTGACCTCAAGCTGCTGGAAGACGACAAGCACTACTTCCCCGACTACACCGCAGCCCCAGTGGTGCGCAAGGCCGTGCTCGACGCCCACCCGCATCTGGCCAGCCTGCTCAAGCCGTTGGCCGAACAGCTCGACGACCAGACCATGCGCCAGCTCAATGCCAAGGTCGATGTCGAACACCAGAGCCCGGGCAAAGTCGCCGCCCAGTACCTGCGCCAGCATCCACCTGCACAGGAGCAGCCATAACATGCTCGATACCTTCGCCCACCTGGACTGGGCCCAGGTTCTGCACCTGACCTGGCAACACATCACCCTGGTCGGTATCGCCGTCAGCCTGGCGATCCTGTTCGGCGTGCCGCTGGGCATTCTCATGACCCGCTTCCCAGCCCTCGCCGGCCCCTTGCAAGCCAGCGCCACGGTGCTGCTGACCATCCCCTCGATTGCCCTGTTCGGCCTGTTGCTGCCGTTCTATTCCAAGTTCGGCCAGGGCCTGGGCCCGCTGCCGGCAATCACTGCGGTGTTTCTCTATTCGCTGTTGCCGATCCTGCGCAACACCTACCTGGCCCTGACCAACGTTGAGCCGGGCATCCGTGAAGCCGCCCGCGGCATCGGCATGACCTTCGGCCAGCGCCTGCGCATGGTCGAACTGCCCATCGCCGTGCCGGTGATCCTGGCCGGTGTGCGGACCGCCGTAGTCATGAACATCGGCGTCATGACCATCGCCGCGACCATCGGCGCCGGTGGCCTGGGCGTGCTGATCCTCACCTCCATCAGCCGCAGCGACATGTCGATGCTGCTGGTCGGTGCCGTGCTGGTGAGCCTGCTGGCCATCTTCGCCGACCTGCTGCTGCAAGCCCTGCAACGCTCCCTGACTCCAAAAGGACTGCGCCCATGATCGAACTCCAGAACCTCAGCAAGACCTTTCACGCCAATGGCAAAGACGTCAAAGCCGTCGACTCCGTCAGCCTGACCGTCAATGAAGGCGAGATCTGCGTGTTCCTCGGCCCCTCCGGTTGCGGCAAGAGCACCACACTGAAAATGATCAACCGCCTGATCGCGCCCACCTCGGGCAAGGTTCTGATCAACGGTGAAGACACCACCGGCCTGGATGAAGTGACCCTGCGCCGGCGCATCGGCTATGTGATCCAGCAGATCGGCCTGTTCCCCAACATGACCATCGAAGAGAACATCACCGTGGTCCCACGCCTGCTTGGTTGGGACAAGCACAAATGCCACGAGCGCGCCCGCGAGCTGATGAGCATGATCAAGCTTGAGCCCAAGCAGTACCTGCAGCGTTACCCGCGCGAGTTGTCCGGTGGCCAGCAACAACGCATCGGCGTAATCCGCGCCCTGGCGGCCGAAGCACCGTTGCTGCTGATGGACGAACCCTTCGGTGCGGTCGATCCGATCAATCGCGAGATGATTCAGAACGAATTCTTCGAAATGCAGCGCGCGCTGAACAAGACCGTGATCATGGTCAGCCATGACATCGACGAAGCCATCAAACTGGGTGACAAGATCGCGATTTTCCGCGCCGGCAAGCTGATCCAGATCGACCATCCGGACACCCTGCTGGCCCATCCTGCGGATGACTTTGTCAGCAACTTCGTCGGCCAGGACAGCACGCTCAAGCGCCTGCTGCTGGTGCGTGCCGAAGACGCCGCCGACAACGCGCCGTCGCTCAGCCCGCACACACCGGTCAGCGAGGCCCTGGAACTGATGGACGAACATGACCGCCGTTACCTGGTGGTCACCGACGGGCAGAACAAGGCCAGGGGTTACGTGCGCCGTCGCGACCTGCATCGCCAACAAGGTAGCTGCGCTGATTTTCTGCGCAGCTTCAACGCCACCGCAGCGCACGATGAGCACCTGCGCATCCTGTTGTCACGGATGTACGAGTTCAATCGTTCGTGGTTGCCGGTGCTGGACGCCGAACAGGTGTTCCTCGGTGAAGTGACCCAGGAATCGATTGCCGCCTACCTGAGTTCGGGGCGTTCGCGGGGAGGCAAGACCAGCATAGTGTCGCCGGCAGAAGCGCTGGTCTGACCTTTAAAAGCATCGCTGGCAAGCCAGCTCCCACAGGGTCCGGTGTCCACCCACCCTGTGGGAGCCGGACTTGCCGGCGATGGGCCGCGACAGCGGCCCCTGCTGTTTAGAATCCTACACTGGCCTGCACATAGAAGGTACGCGGCTCACCCAGGTAGATCCCCGAGTTGTTGTCGCTGGAGCGGGTGTAGTACTGCTTGTCGAAGATGTTCTTCACCCCGGCCGCAAGCTTGAGGTTCGACAGTTCCTTGCCAAAGTCATAACCACCGCGCGCAGCCCAGGTCACGTAGCCTGGAATGTCACCGTACTGGCCATCGGCACTCGGCTCGGTGATGTAGTTGCCGTTGAAGCTGCCATCGGCATTCATGCCGGTACCCGGTGCGCGCTGTTTCGATTGGGCGTAGGCATCCAGGTTCCAGGTCCAGCGATTAATCTCATAGCGCAGCCCGGCGTTGACGATCTGCCGTGAGTAGAACGGCAGGTCACGGCCCTTGAAGCCGGGGATCTCACCTTCATAAGTGGCGCGGGTGTAAGTAAAACCAGCGTTGGCACTCAAGCCTTGCAGGCGCGGATCAAGGCCGGACAAATCGTAATGTATCGACGCTTCAATGCCCTGATGCTTGGTCGCACCCAGGTTGGTCCAGCCGATGTCGTTGCTGATGTACTGCAGCTCGTCATCGAAGTCGATGTAGAACGCAGTCAGCTCGCCCCCCCAGGTACCGTTGTTGAAGCGCGTGCCCACTTCATAAGTCTTGGCTTTCTCGGCTTGCAGGCCGTTGGCAGTCTGGTCGCCGCTACCACCTTGACCGAGCTGGAAGTACTGCAGGCTACCGAACGATGTCTCGTAGTTGGCAAACAGCTTCCATTCATCAGACAGGTGATACATCACGCTCAGCGCCGGCAGCGGCTCGTTGCTGGTCACACTGCGGCTCTTTTCCTGCACCGGCACGCCGTTGGTGCCGCGCACCGGACGCTCATGCCAGTCGGTGTTGATGTGTTCGAAACGGATACCCGGGGTGATGGTCCAGTTGCCCACATCGATCTTGTCATCGATGTAATAGGCACTGGCTTCGGTACCGCCGGTGCGGTCCTGGAACACATGGCCGTCGGAGCTTGGGGTGACGGTCGGCACATTGTTGACCAGTGCCAGGCGGGTCGACTGCTCGTGCATCGCTTCTTTGAGGTAGCGGTAACCGACGCTGACTTCCTGGGTGGTGGGGCCGGCGAAGAATATCCGCGAAACCCGTGGTTCGATGGCGAAGGTGTGGTAGCTGCGCGGGTACGACGACAGGGTCTTCTGGTCGCGGGCGGCGATGGTGCTGCCACGGAAGCTGTCGGTGTAGTAGGTCTGCACTTCGAACTGGGTGACATCATCGATCTGGCGCAGGTACTTGAAGGACACATCCTTGCGCCGGCCGCTGAAATTGTCGTAGTCGCGGTCGGACTGGTACGGGTCGTCGTCGAACTGGGCCTGGGTCAGGCCGCCGGGCATGTCGGCCTTGGCATCGTAGTAATGGAAGTTGAGCCAGAACTCGTCGCTGTCGGTGACCGCCCAGTGGGTCTTGAGCAACACATCGTCGATGTCATTGTCGTTGTTGCTGCTGCGATACCCATTGCCGTTGACCCCGGAGTACAGCAAGGCCGCACCCAGGCCATTGTCGGCAGTACCGCCGAGGAACGCCGATTCGATATGCTTCCAGCCGCCATGGCGGGAGGTTTCCATCGTAGTGGACAGCTCGCCGGTGGCTTTCTCGGGGATCGCCCGGGTCACGAAGTTGATCACCCCGCCAACGTTTTGCGGGCCATAACGCACGGAACCGGCGCCGCGCACCACGTCGATGCTGTCGAGGTTGCCGGAGGAAATCGGCGCCATCGACAGTTGCGGCTGGCCATAGGGGGCAAAAGCCGCCGGGATGCCGTCGATCAACACCGTGGAGCGTGGCGACAGCCGCGAAGTCAGGCCGCGCACGCCGACGTTCAAGGCGATGTCACTGCCGCCGGTGCCGTTGGAGTCCTGCACCTGAACACCCGGCACACCACGCAGCACGTCGCGGACGTTCAAGGCGCCCTGCTCGATCATCGCTTCGCGGCGCACCACGGTACGGGCACCAGGATGGTTCTGCACCACGGCTTCCTCAGCGCTGCCAAGCCAGTCGCCGACCACCTTGACATCGGTAGGGGCCAGTTCGAGGCTGCCGGTGCTCAGGGTCCCGGCGGTCTGTGCCGGGTGCAGGACGACGGTGCCCTGGGAGATTTCGTAGGTCAGGCCACTGCCCTCGAGCAACGCGCGCAGGGCCTCTTCCGCTTGCAGGTTGCCGGAGACCGCTGGCGCCTGCTTGCCCGCCACCAGCTCCGGGCTGAAGAACAGTTGCAGCGATGTCTGCTGGCCCAGCTGGCTCAACGCCGACGCCAGGGGCTGAGCCTGGATCTGGATACTGGTGGCTGCCGGTGCGGCGTAGCTGCTGGCAATACCACCGCTGACAGCCAGTGCCAGGGCCAAAGGCAACCAGCGGGAAGAACGCGGGGAAAATTTGTTGTTGTTCACGTCGTCAAGAGGTCCTGAAGGTCCATACAGATGTCAATGCCATGCAAATGGAAATGCTTGGCAGTTGCAGTTGGCCAGGAAGACGAACAACTGAAAAAAAACCTGAATCTATTTGGCGATTATTTCGCTGGAGCCATCGGCATGGGCCTTGATCGCTACCGGCAGGATGCTTGGCAGCGCCCGCAACAAGGCGTCGGTATCGTCAGCACTGAAGGTGCTGCTCAGGCGCAACGCGGCAATTTTTCCGGGAGCGACACGCAGCGGGTGTTGCCGGTAGCGTGAGACTTCCTTGACCACCTCGCTCAGCGGCGCATCGTTGAACACCAGCTTACCGTTGCGCCAGGCGGTCAGTGCGGCGGCATCCACTGCATAGGGCGCAGCCACCTGGCCTTTGCTATCAATATGCGAACCCAGGCCAGCGCTGAGCAGGGCCTTGGAAGCATCGCGACCTTCGACCCGTACCGAGCCATGCTCGACCGCTACGCGGGTTTGCGCAGGGTCCTTACGAACATCGAAGCGGGTGCCGGTCACGGTCACCGTGCCATTACCCGTGCTGACCACAAAAGGCCGCGCACTGTCGTGAGCGACGCTGAACATCACCTCGCCTTCACGCAGCTCGATGCGCCGTTGGCCGGCGCTGAACTGCACGACCAGTTGCGTGCGGCCGTTGATTTCAAGCTGTGAACCATCGGGCAAGTCGAGCTGACGTCGCTCGCCCAGAACGGTCTGCATCTGGCCCTGATAATTAAGCTGATGCTGCTGCCAGCCCGCCCAGCCCAAGCCCAGCGCCAGAGTCGCAAGACCGGCGGCCAGCGCGTTGCGGATAAAACGCCGACGTGGCAACCGGCTCACCGGATCGGCCTGGCAAAGGGCCTCAAGACGGGCCCGTGGCACCTGCCCGGCAGCACTCCAGAGCGTGCCAAGCAGATCGAATTCGTATTGATGCTGGGGGTGCTCGGCCAGCCAGCGCTGCTGCTCGCCCTGCTCTGCCGGTGCCAGGGCACCCTCGCGGCTGCGGGCAAACCAAAGGGCTGCCTGCTCGCGCACGGCTTCGCTGCCGCAGCGGCACGCGTCCTGATTCATGAAAATACTCGCCTGACTCATCTCGTCGACACATCCAGGTGCTCACGCAGATGCCGGAGCGTGCGGATCATATACTTTTCGACCATGTTCTTGGTCAAGCCCATGCGCTCGGCGATCTCGGCCTGGGTTAAACCTTCGAGTTTCTGCCAGATGAACACCCGCCGACAGTTGAGAGGCAGTTCAGCCAAGGCGCGCTCTACGCTATCGGCCAGTTCCATGGCATTCACATAGGCCTCCGGATCGCCGCTGGCACTGGCGCTCGACTCGAAGGCGTCCTGTTCCAGTGCCTGGCGGCGGTCTTCTCGACGGTACCCGTCCACCGCAATGTTGCGCGCGGTCTGGTGCAGGTAAGCCCGTGGTTGCTCGACCTCGGCCTGGTCGCTTTCCAGCACCCGCACAAATGCATCATGCGCCAGGTCCTCGGCCTGCTGACGACTGCGCAACTTGCGCGTCCAGGTGCCGATCAGCTCGTGGTAGTGGTCGAGAAAACCTTTGTGTAGCGACACGGTGCGGGAGTCTTCGCAGGCGATGAGGAATGGCGCGAATAGTAATGTTTCTTATTAAGACCGGCAATCGGAGATCGCCGCTGCCGACGAAGCGCCGTTGGCGAAAATAGTGCTTAAAAAAGTGTGTGGCTAACCGGCTGCCAGAGCGGAAAAAAATTTGAACGGCTGCCTCGAAATCGCACGCGCAGAAGAACCACCATGCGGCCGAAAATCCCCGATATTTGCAGCACTTTCGCCACCAACTTCGACGATCATATCCATTTGCGTGTTCTACGAAAGATCCCAGCGTATACGGGTATTTTTAACGCTTTTACCATCAAATTGAACATCTACTGTTTACCTGGGTCGGTTACCAAGAGGCTGACCAAACCAGGGCGACGGACGTATGCAAAAACGCGACATTTTTTGTTGATCTTGAGCCCCTCAGGTCCTAAAGTTCGCGCCGAACGTCCATGCTGGAAACGATCCATCCGGCTCAAGTACTGACGACGAGACAGCAAGGTCACCCGTAGCCGCTTTATCACGCACGGTTGACCTTTTTGCTTTCGGCGACATGCCTTGGGAAGTAGGCGAACCAAAGTGGGGATACGGAGGACGTTCAGTTGCAGCCACTTATTTTTTCAGTTTGCCCATGGAGTCCCTAAGCATGTCGATTCAGGTCGAAGACTACTTCGCGCGCGATACCTTTCAGAAGATGAAGGCCTTCGCCGACAAGCAAGAAACCCCGTTCGTGGTCATCGACACTCAGATGATCAGCCAGGCTTATGATGACCTGCGCGCCGGTTTCGAATTCGCCAAAGTCTATTACGCGGTCAAGGCCAACCCGGCCGTGGAAATCATCGACCTGCTCAAGGAAAAGGGCTCGAGCTTCGACATCGCCTCGATCTATGAGCTGGACAAAGTTCTGGGCCGTGGCGTCAGCGCCGATCGCATCAGCTACGGCAACACCATCAAGAAGTCCAAGGACATCCGCTACTTCTATGAGAAGGGCGTGCGCCTGTACTCCACCGACTCCGAAGCCGACCTGCGCAACATCGCCAAGGCCGCCCCAGGCTCGAAAGTCTACGTGCGCATTCTCACTGAAGGCTCGACCACTGCCGACTGGCCGCTGTCGCGCAAGTTCGGCTGCCAGACCGACATGGCCATGGACCTCTTGATCCTCGCCCGCGATCTGGGCCTGGTGCCTTACGGTGTGTCGTTCCACGTCGGCTCGCAGCAGCGTGACATCAGTGTCTGGGATGCAGCGATCGCCAAAGTGAAAGTGATCTTCGAGCGCCTGAAAGAAGAAGACGGCATCGAGCTCAAGCTGATCAACATGGGTGGCGGCTTCCCGGCCAACTACATCACCCGGACCAACAGCCTGGAAACCTACGCCGAGGAAATCATCCGCTTTCTCAAGGAAGACTTCGGCGACGACCTGCCGGAAATCATCCTCGAGCCTGGCCGTTCGCTGATCGCCAACGCCGGCATCCTGGTCAGTGAAGTGGTGCTGGTGGCACGTAAATCGCGTACCGCCGTCGAGCGCTGGGTGTACACCGATGTGGGCAAGTTCTCCGGCCTGATCGAAACCATGGACGAGTCGATCAAGTTCCCGATCTGGACCGAGAAGAAAGGCGAGATGGAAGAAGTGGTGATCGCAGGCCCGACCTGCGACAGCGCCGACATCATGTACGAGCACTACAAGTACGGCCTGCCGCTGAACCTGGCGATCGGTGACCGCCTGTACTGGCTGTCGACCGGGGCCTACACCACCAGCTACAGCGCAGTGGAGTTCAATGGTTTCCCCCCGCTGAAGGCTTACTACCTGTAACGACCTGAGCAAGGGCGCCAAGCGGCGCCCTTGCCGATTGCACAAGTTCAAGTTTCAAGGAATTTAATGTTGGTGGCCTTGAAGCTCAACCGAGCCCCCTCATACACATTTAGAAACCAACTGTTGGCGTATTCGTAATTGGATACCTCGTGACCTTGGTGATCTCGCAGGTAAAAATCAAGCCCATTAGTTCCGTCCCACTCGCCGATAAGTTCAAGCTTCCAGAACGGCGATGCTCCATTTTCGTACAGCCCAAGGTAACCGTTGCGACTGACACCCAGCTTGCGACCGTAATAGTTCTCCACCTCAGAATCACCGCTGATGTGGTAATGGATTCGATCACCTTTGGTTTCCAGGTAGTCGAAACGGAAGCGGGATCCGACCATATCGCCGCGATTTCTGCCGCTGACCACTTGCAGCCAACCACTGGTTGCAAGATCGACAATCATGCTTCGGGAAGTACGCGAGATACCTACCACGCCTTCATGACCGGGTGTGGTGCAATTCACTAACGCGCAGAACGACTGCTTTCGAGGGTCTTTCATCGTGGCCTCCTGGCCTTTGTTGGCCGCTGGCAGTAGCGACCTCGATCAACCCTACCGCGCCTTTGAACTAGCACCCACCTCGCAGCGTTTCCTCAAGGGAAACACCTGCCCCGACGTCGGATCTGGAACGTTCTCAATGGGCCGCCGACCTCTCAATCCGGGATACCCACGCCAACCTGACTAATGCTCAGTTTGAAACGCAGCGTGGGGCCTTCTGCTTCATTAAGGAAGCTGTACCAGTAGTTTCTAACCTGCCGACGTGCATACGCACGCATCGCACTGCCATGGGTAAACTTCAGCGACACTCCCCATAGCGTGTCGACAGCGATGCGCGACGGCGCAACCATCTGCCCATCATTCCCTTGCAATTGCCACTCAGCCGCCAAGCGCCCCTTCGCCGGGTAGAGACCAATGTAATTGTTGTGGCTCCAGCCCAAGCGCAGATTCGGATGCACAGCCCCAGGGCCAAGGTCATTGGTGCGTACTTCATAGAAGTGTTGCCCCTCGTACTCCCAGCAACCAAACCAAAAACTCGTGCGCCGCTCTCTGTCCAGCGGGTAGTTGGTCAACGTCAACCAACCATTCTTGTAGTTGGGCACCGGGTAGCCTCCTGTGCCATAAAGAGAAAGCTCGCAAGTATCGAGAAACCCTTCCCAGCCAGGCGTGGTGCAATCCAGAGTGGCAATGAAAGAACGATCACGTAAGAAATTTCCAGCCACACCAAAGTACCTCCTTGAGCAGGTATTCACTGACCCCGTCTCGTCGCTCGACTTGACTGAAACCTGGATGACAATCACCCTGCCTCAACGCGCATCCTCAAGGTAGCTGCAGCAACTTCCTCGCTAGGAACGCCTGCAGCTTGGCCAAAGCTTGAGGACAACTTCGGTGATGACCTGTCCGTGTGTATTTCAGTGCGCCACTCGCAGTTGCGCCAAACGTGCCTGATAGGCTGGCGCCAGGGCACGGATCTCGGCTTGCCCGGCTTGCTCCAACGCCGGTCCCGCGACACTCAGAAAGTTCACATTGCCAATCGCCAATGCGCGCTCAAGCCAAATGATCGCCTCTGCTGTCTGGCCCTTGGCGGCGAGCACCCCGGCGTGACTGAACTGTCCGCGAAAATCTCCCGCCTCGGCTGAACGTTGATACCAGCGCTGCGCCTGCAGCTCATTTCGCGGGCAATACCGACCGTCTTCCAAGTACCGCCCCAACAGGTTCATCGACTTGGCATGGCCAAGCTGGGCAGCCTGACGATAAAAACCGAGTGCTGCGCCATTGTCCGCTGGCACGCCACGACCTGTGGCGAGCATATTGGCGTAGTTGTACATCCCCCAATCGAGTCCGGCCCGGACCGCCTGGCGATAGCGATCGGCAGCCATGGCCAAGTTCACCTCGCCTCCCCAGCCATGCTCCAGGCAGCGTCCGAGCATGTTGTGCGCCATGGCACTGCCGGCGCTGGCGGCAATGCTGAACCAGCGCCTGGCCAGCGCCGGGTCCTTCTCGATGCCGCGACCATCGAGGAGGATCTGCCCAAGCAACAGCTGAGCCTCGACAATGTTCTGCGCGGCTGCAGCCAGCAACGCCTGGGCGGCCTTGGACGGGCTGTGTTCGAGCATCTGGGCGAATTGCTCGCTGTCCAGCTCCTGACGGTTGTGCAAGGCGAATGTCATCAATCAGACCTCGGCCCAGCGGCGCAACAGGTTGTGGTAGGTGCCGGTCAGCTGGATCAACGCCGGGTGCTCGGGCATGTCGGCGCTCAGTTGCTGGATGGCGTTATCCATCTCGAACAGCAAGGTGCGCTGGCTGTCTTCACGGACCAGACTCTGAGTCCAGAAGAACGCCGCGTAACGGGCGCCACGGGTCACCGGGTTGACCTTGTGCAGGCTGGTACCCGGATACAGCACCAGATCGCCTGCCGCCAGTTTCACCTGCTGCAGTGCGTAGGTGTCCTGAATCACCAGCTCACCACCGTCATAGTCCTCGGGATTGCTCAGGAACAACGTCGAGGACAGGTCGGTGCGCACCCGCTCATGACTGCCGCGAGGCTGACGCAGGGCGTTGTCGATATGAAAGCCGAAATTGCCGCCTTCGCGGTAGCAGTTGATCAGCGGCGGGAAAACCTTGTGCGGCAATGCCGCCGACATGAACTGCGGGTTCTGCCACAGGCGCTCGATCAACGCCGCGCCGATCTCCTTGGCCAATGGGTGAGCTTCAGGCAATTGCAGGTTGTGCTTGGCCTTGGCCGACTGGTGACCTGCGGTGATCTTGCCGTCAGCCCACTCAGTCTGCTCCAGCGCCTCGCGGATGCGCTGGACTTCCTCGGTGGAAAACAGCCCGGAGATATGTAACAGCATGGTGTGAACACCTGAGGCGAGAAAAGATGCCAATGGTATTGATTCCCATTGACTCCCTTCAAGCCCTTTCGGTGGCTGGGACGTTTCAGCAGGAAAAAACCGCCAGTTACAATTTGTAAAGATTGTAAATTCAGCGCAATTAGCAATACTTCTCAATTGTTACTCATATTTGTTTACATTATATTTCGCGGCCTAAAAACCTGGGGAAGGGGACCACCATGCCGCGACACTACGTGCCAACCGCTGTCAGTTCACCACGCTTGCTCACTTGCGCCATTGGTGTAGCGCTCAGCGCTACCGGCCACGCGGCTTTTGCCGCCGATGCCGAACCTGTCAAAAATGGCGCAATTGCCCTGGACGCGACCAGCGTTACCGGCCAGGCAGAAACTGCCAGCACCGACTACAAGGTCGAGCGTGCCTCTTCGCAGAAATACACCGCACCGCTGCTCGATACGCCGCGCACCGTGACAGTGGTCCCTCAGCAAGTCATCAAGGACACCAACGCCCTCAACCTGCAGGACGCCCTGCGTACCGTGCCCGGAATCACCATGGGCGCCGGTGAAGGTGGCAACCCGTCCGGCGATCGTCCGTTCATTCGCGGTTTCGACTCGCAGAGTTCGATGTACCTGGATGGCGTACGCGACACCGGCTCGCAAACCCGCGAAATCTTCGCCATCGAATCGGTCGAAGTCGCCAAGGGCCCGAACTCGGCCATCGGCGGTCGTGGTGCAGCAGGCGGCACCATCAACCTGGTCAGCAAGCGCGCGCACCTGGGCAACTCGACCGACGGTGCCTTCACCTGGGGTTCGGACCAGACCAAGCGTTACACCTTCGATGGCAACTACCAGTTCCTCGACACCGCCGCCTTCCGTCTTAACCTGATGAGCCACGAGAGCAACGTCGCCGGGCGCGACGAGGTCAACTACGACCGTTGGGGGGTGGCACCATCGCTGGTATTCGGCCTGGGTACCGAGACCCGCCTGAGCCTGGACTACTACCACGTGGAGAGCGATGACCTGCCTGATTCGGGGATTCCCTATAGCCTCCGGTCCGGCAGTTCCGCCAACCGTACGTCGGCCAACCCGGACAAACCCACCGACGGCGGCGACAGCGACAACTTCTATGGTCTTGTGGGCCGTGACTTCTACAAGAGCCGCGCCGACATCAGCACCATCGCTCTGGAGCACGACCTGAGCGATTCGCTGACCATCAAGAACACCCTGCGCCACGGCAATACTCTGCAGGACTACATCTTCAGCCAGCCCGATGACAGCAAGGGCAACATCCTCAAGGATCAAGTCTGGCGTCGTCCGAACAACCGCGTTTCCAACACCAGCACCACCACCAACCAGACCGACCTGTTAGGTGAGGTCTACATCGGTGGCTTCAAAAACAGCTTCTCGACCGGTATCGAGTTGAGCCGCGAAGCCTCGGTCAAGACCGGCTACAACGTTACCGGCTTCAGCTCCGGCAACTGCAGCAGCGCAACGGGGCAGATCTCCGGTGTCTGCACCTCGTTCACCGATCCAAACCCCAACGAGGCGTGGAATGGCACGGTAAGCCGCACCCTGGCCGGTGCCGATACCACCAGCAACACCCGCGCTATCTACCTGACCGACACCCTGGAACTGGACCCGGCCTGGCTGCTGACCATGGGTCTGCGTTATGACCACTTTGACACCAAAGCCAAGACCAAGGTGGCCAGCGGTGCGACCAGCTTCAAGACCGAAGACACCAGTGAGTTCGTCACCGGCCAACTGGGCCTGACCTGGAAGCCGGCCGAAAACGGCAGCGTGTACGTTTCCTACGCGACTTCAGCGACGCCAGCAGGCGCCTCGCTCGGCGAAGGCAGCGATGGCAACCCGCTGCTGACGGCCACCACCACCAGCGACCTGAAGCCGGAAGAAACCACCAACTACGAAATCGGCACCAAGTGGAACCTGTTGGACGAGCGCCTAGCGCTCACCGCAGCGATCTTCCGTACCGAGAAAGAGAATGCCCGGGTTCTGGTCAGCACCAATACCTACGAGAACGTTGGCACAAGCCGCGTTGATGGCCTGGAACTGACTGCCACTGGCAAACTGACCAACGACTGGCAAGTCTTTGCCGGTTACACCTACATGGACGCCAAGTTGATCGATGGTGGCAAACAGAACGTTGGCGGCGTGTTTGTCGACAGCCCGAACAACGACAACCAGATGCCCAACACGCCAAACAACAGCCTGACCCTGTGGACCACCTACAACGTCACGCCGAAACTGACCGTCGGTGGCGGTGCCTTCTACGTCGATGACGTGTTCGGCAACGTCAACAACACCGTGATGGTCGATTCCTACTGGCGTTACGACGCAATGGCCAGCTACAAGCTGACCAAAAATGTCGACCTGCAACTCAACGTGCAGAACCTCACCAACGAGGTGTACTACGACAAGGCCTACGCTGCCCACTACGCCAACCAGGCCGCCGGGCGCACTGCCCTGCTGACCACCAACTTCCACTTCTGACGGATGCTGACTGGCAAGCCCCGTTCATTTAGGTGAACGGGGCTTTTGTGTATCAAGGCATAATGTGCGTCGTATTCGCATTTGCGACACGACAAGGTGATTGATGTGGTGAAGAAATCCCTGTTTCAACTGCACTGGTTCTTCGGTATCACCGCAGGGCTGGTGCTGGCCCTGATGGGAATTACCGGCGCTGTCTGGTCGTTCCAGGATGAGCTGTTGCAGTTGTTCAACCCTGACGTGCTCAAAGTCGAGGTGCGCCAGGAAGGTGTACTGCCGATGCCCGAACTGGTCCGGCGCATAGAGGCAGAACAGGGCGACAAGGTCGCCATGCTCTGGGTCCAGGCCGACAATGACAAAGCCGCGCGGGTGTTCTTCACCCCTCCCCTGGGCGAACGCCGGGGCCTGATGCGCTATGCCGATCCTTACACCGGTAAGTTGCAGGGTGACGTAGGCGGCCAGGGTTTCTTCGACCTGATGCTCCAGCTGCACCGCTTTCTGGCCATGGGTGACACCGGCCGGCAGATCACCGGCGCCTGTACCTTGATGCTGATTTTCTTCTGCCTGTCCGGGCTGTACTTGCGCTGGCCGCGCAAAGCGCTGAACTGGCGGGCGTGGCTGACCCTGGAGTGGGCGAAAAAGGGTCGCGCCTTCAACTGGGACCTGCACGCCGTAGCCGGCACCTGGTGCCTGTTGTTCTATTTGTTGTTTGCCCTCACCGGCCTGTTCTGGTCCTACGAATGGTATCGCGAAGGCCTGAACAAACTGCTGGGCGATGCCCCTGCCGCTGGCGAGCAGCACAAGCGCGGCGAGGGTCGCGGCGGGCGCCCTGGTGGCGCGCCAGGCAAAGAGGCCAAACCCCTGGAGGTCGATTACGACGCCGTCTGGAGCAACCTGAAAGTGGCCGCAGGCCCCGGGATGACCAGTTACAATCTGCGCCTGCCGCCGGCGGGCGGGCAGCCGGCGATGATCTTCTACCTGCTTGAAGGCGCCGAACACGAACGCGCGCTCAACAGTTTGAGCCTCGACCCGGCTACCGGCCAGGTGAAAAAACACGACCTCTATGCAGACAAGTCGTTCAAGGCGCAGTTGCTGGCCAGTGTCTACGCCTTGCACGTGGGCAGCTACTTCGGCCTGACCGGGCGCATCCTGGTGACCATCGCCAGCTTGAGCATGCCGTTGTTCTTCGTCACCGGCTGGCTGCTCTACCTCGATCGTCGGCGCAAGAAGCGCCAGGTCCGTGCCGCACGCGGCAACCTTGCGCCAGCAAACGGGCAAGGTGACGGCTGGCTGGTTGGTTTTGCCAGCCAGAGCGGCTTTGCCGAGCAACTGGCCTGGCAGAGTGCCGGACAATTGCAGGCAGCAGGTTTGCAGGTAGAGGTGCGGCCTTTGGCCGAACTCACCGAACACGACCTGAAGCAGGCGCAAAAGGCCCTGTTCGTGGTCAGTACCTTCGGCGACGGCGAAGCACCCGACAGTGCTCGCGGTTTCGAGCGCAAGGTACTTGGCCAGCCCTGGGCCCTGGGCAACCTGAACTATGCCCTGCTCGCCCTGGGTGACCGCCAGTACCCGGACTTTTGTGGCTTCGCCCGCCGCCTGCAGGCCTGGCTCGGTGAACGCGGGGCGACCAGCGCCTTCGCCCCGGTTGAAGTCGACAGCGCCGACCCAACGGCCTTGCAACACTGGCAGCAGCAGTTGGCACAGTTGACCGGTGGTGCGCCGCCAGCGGCCTGGCAAGCGCCCGAATTTGGCAACTGGAGCTTGGTCAGTCGCACACTGATGAACCCTGGAAGTCAGGGTTCGGCGGTTTACTTGCTCGGCCTCAAGCCTGAACAGCCAGCGCAATGGCTGGCCGGCGACCTGGTGGAGATCCTGCCGCGCAACAGCGCCGCAAGCCTTGAGCTATTCCTCAAAGGGCTGGGCCTTGATGGCGAAGCATCCGTGCAGGTCGACGGCCTGCGCGAGAGCCTGCTGCAAGCCCTGGCCAGCCGACAATTGCCCAAGAGCCGCGAGCATCTGGTCGGCCTGCACGCCCAGGCTCTGGTCGATGCACTGATCCCGTTGGCAGCGCGCGAATACTCGATTGCCTCGATCGCCAGCGATGGTGTGCTGGAGTTGATCGTCCGTCAGGAACGCCACAGCGATGGCAGTTTGGGGCTTGGTTCCGGCTGGCTGACCGAGCACTTAGCTGTGGATAACAGCGTCAGCCTGCGCCTGCGTCGCAACAATGGTTTCCACCTGCCGGCAGCGGTAACGCCGATGATCCTGGTCGGCAACGGCACCGGCCTTGCCGGGCTACGCAGCCTGCTCAAGGCGCGCATCGTCGCCGGCGAGCAACGCAACTGGCTGTTGTTCGGTGAGCGCAACCAGGCGTATGACTTTCTCTGCGCGGATGAACTGCAAGGCTGGCAACGCAGCGGTGACCTGGCG
Organism: Pseudomonas rubra; assembly: GCF_028656935.1. Lineage (GTDB taxonomy): Bacteria > Pseudomonadota > Gammaproteobacteria > Pseudomonadales > Pseudomonadaceae > Aquipseudomonas > Aquipseudomonas rubra. The sequence continues at coordinate 26,958 of NZ_JAMDGZ010000013.1, read as the reverse complement.
CGACTGGACCTGGCCTTCTCCCGTGACCAGAGCCAAAAGGTCTACGTCCAGGACCGTTTGCGCGAACAGGCGCCAGAGTTGCGGCGCTGGCTGGATCAGGGCGCATCGATCTACATTTGCGGCAGTTTGCAGGGCATGGCCGGCGGCGTGGATGAGGTGCTCAACGAGGTGCTCGGGGTAGCCGAGGTTGAAAGGCTGATTGAGCTTGGGCGCTATAGGCGGGATGTGTACTGATTCGCGGGGCAAGCCCGCTCCTACCGTAGGAGCGGGCTTGCCCCGCGATCGGGCTCAGTGCAGATCGAAGGTGTCAGCATCCAGATTGGCCGGAAACCGCGTGCGGTAGGCCGCAAGCTCCGCCGCACTGAGCACCACGGTGAACACCCCATCCGCTTCCCCTGCGCTGAGCAGGCTCTCGCCCTGGAAGTCCAGCACCTGGCTATCGCCGGTATAGGCAAAGCCCTTGCCGTCAGTACCCACGCGGTTCACTGCTGCCACATAACACAGGTTTTCGATACCCCGCGCCGGCAACAGGCGATTCCAGTGCTGACGCCGGGCTGCGGGCCAGTTGGCGGTGTACAGCAACAAATCGGTGTCCTGAGCGTCGCGGCTCCACACCGGAAAACGCAGGTCGTAGCAAATCAATGGCCGCACCCGCCAGCCCTTGAGCTCGAACTGCACCTGACGCTCACCCGGGGTGTAGTGCTTGTGCTCACCGGCCATGCGAAACAGGTGGCGCTTGTCGTAGAACAGAATCTCGCCATCGGGCCGGGCCCACAGCAGGCGATTTCGATGGCTGCCGTCAGCGGCCTGGATGATCACGCTGCCGGTCACCACGGCATCGAGCTTCTTGGCCTGGCTCTTGAGCCACTTGTAGGTCGGGCCATTCTCAGGTTCGGCCAGGCTTTCGGAGTCCATGGAGAAACCGGTGGTGAACATTTCCGGAAGAACAATCAGGTCGGCACCACGAGCCTGCTCGATCAGGCTTTCGAAATGCTCGTAGTTGGCCAGGCGGTCCTGCCAGGCCAGGTTGGTCTGAACCAGGGCCACTTTCAGATTGGGCAGAGTACTCAGATCGCGCATAACTTCTCCGCTGCCTGACGCAGCGTCTCCTCGCGTTTGGCAAAGCACAGGCGCACCAGGCGCTGCTCGGGGATAGGTTGCTGGTAGAACACCGACACCGGAATGGTCGCCACGCCGTGCTCGCGGGTCAGCCACAGCGACATGTCGACATCGTTCAAGTCCGGGCGGATCTGCGAATAATCCACCAACTGGAAGTAAGTGCCCGGCGTGGGTTTGAACTGAAAACGCGAAGACGCAAGCAACTCGCAAAAAAGATCACGCTTGGTTTGATAGAACGCTGGCAGCTCTTCAACGTGCTCAGGGTGCGCGGCCATGAAGTCGGCCAGGGCCCATTGCAGCGGTGTCACCCCACAAAAGTTGACGTACTGGTGAACCTTGCGCAATTCAGCACTAAGGGCTGGCGGCGCCACCACATAGCCGGTTTTCCAACCGGTGACGTGGTAGGTCTTGCCGAACGAGCTGACCACGAAAGCACGCTGATACAGCGTTTCATGGGCCAGCACACTGGCATGCTTGACGCCGTCGAACACCAGGTGCTCGTAGACCTCGTCGCTGATCAGGTAGATATCACGATCAGCAATCAGTAACGCCAGCTTGTCCAGGTCATCACGAGTGATCAACGCGCCGCTGGGGTTATGTGGCGAATTGATGATGATCATCCGCGTGCGCGGGCTGAGGGCATCGGTGAGCTTCTGCCAGTCGATGGCAAACTCGCCGTCAGTCAGTTGCACATGCACGCAACGTCCACCTGCCAGTTCCACCGAGGGTTCATAGCTGTCATAGCTGGGGTCGAAGACGATGACCTCGTCGCCCGCCCGGATCACCGCATGGATGGCACAGAAAATCGCTTCGGTGGCACCGGGGGTGATGGTGATTTCGTTGTCGGCATCGACACTGACGCCATAGCTGCGCAAGATCTTACTGGCCACTTGCTCGCGTAAAGACGACAGGCCAGTCATGGGGCTGTACTGGTTGTGCCCGGCACTGACATGCCGGCCAACCGCATCGAGCAATGCTTGCGGGCCGTTGAAATCGGGGAAACCCTGGGACAGGTTCAAGGCGCCGGTTTGTGCGGCGAGCTGGGACATGGTGGTAAAGATGGTCGTGCCGACATTCGGCAACTTGCTGCTGATCATGGAACCCTCTTTCCTGGGCGGTCAGAGGACGAGCATAGCGGATTGATTGGGCAGGAAAAAGGCTGTAACAGTCGCAGGGGCTGCGTTGCAGCCCATCGCTGGCAAGCCAGCTCCCACAAGGTTCGCTGTACACCCTGTGGGAGCTGGCTTGCCAGCGATGAGGCCCTCAAGCCTTGTTAGCGTTTGTCTTTACGCTTTTTCTCGGCCTTCTTGTGGTGCGACATCAAGCGACGCTTCTTGTTGACCTGGCGGTCGGTCAGCGTGTTCTTGTTGCCTTCGTACGGGTTTTCGCTACCTTTGTACTCGATACGAATCGGCGTACCGACCAGCTTGAGCACCCGGCGGTAGGTGTTTTCCAGATAGCGCGAGTAAGACTTGGGTACCTTCTCGACCTGGTTGCCGTGGATCACGATGATCGGCGGGTTGGCGCCACCCAGGTGGGCATAGCGCAGCTTGATCCGACGGCCGTTGACCAACGGCGGCTGGTGCTCGCTGACCGCATCTTCGAGGATCTGGGTCAGGCGGCTGGTCGGCCAGCGGGTGACCGCCGACTTGAAGGAGTTCTGCACCGACTGGTACAGGTTGCCCACGCCAGTGCCGTGCAGCGCCGAGATGAAGTGGATGTCGGCGAAGTCGACGAAGAACAGCCGGCGTTCCAGCTCGGTCTTCACATAGTCGCGCTCGCCTGGCTGCATGCCATCCCACTTGTTCAGGGCGATGACGATGGCGCGGCCCGCTTCCAGGGCAAAGCCCAGCAGGTTCAGGTCATGGTCAACCACGCCTTCACGGGCGTCCATGACGAAGATCACCACGTTGGCGTCCTTGATCGCCTGCAGGGTCTTGACCACGGAGAACTTCTCGACTTCTTCGTGGATCTTGCCGCGCTTGCGCACACCGGCGGTGTCGATCAACGTGTACTTCTCTTCGTTACGCTCGAAGGGAATGTAGATACTGTCGCGGGTAGTGCCAGGCTGGTCATAGACGATGACCCGGTCTTCACCAAGCATGCGGTTGACCAGGGTGGACTTGCCGACGTTCGGCCGGCCGATGATGGCAATCTTGATCCCGTCTTTTTCGCTCGGGCCAGGAATGCGTACCGCTTCCTCGCCTTCGGCGACGTCGGTGTCGATTTCTTCGTCGGCATTGTCCCGCGGGAAGTCGCTGAGCACGGCTTCCAGCAGGTTGTTGACGCCACGGCCTTGAGCACCGGCCACGCCAATGGCGTTGCCCATGCCCAACGGCGAGAACTCGGCGATCGCGGTGTTCGGATCGATATTGTCGATCTTGTTCGCCACCAGAACCGAGCGCTTGTTGCGCTTGCGCAGGTGCTCGGAAATCATCTGGTCGGCGGCGGTCAGGCCAGCACGGGCATCGACCAGAAACAGCACCACATCAGCTTCTTCGATGGCCATCAGCGACTGCTCGGCCATTTTCTCGTCCATGCCATGCTCGTCACCGGAAATACCGCCGGTGTCGACCAGAATGTACGAACGACCTTGCCAGCTTGCTTCACCGTACTGGCGGTCTCGGGTCAGCCCGGACAGGTCGCCGACGATAGCGTCGCGGGTCCTGGTCAGGCGGTTGAACATGGTGGATTTACCGACGTTCGGTCGGCCCACCAGGGCGATTACGGGAACCATTCGGCTCTCCACTGCATAAATTCAAAAAATACAAAGGCCGCTGCATAGCAGCGGCCGGAGTTCGAGCGGCACCCGAAGTGCCGCAGCCCGAGGCCGGCATGGCCTCAAGCATAGCCTCAGCGGATGGTCAGCGCCTCGAGCTTGCCGCTGTTGCCGTACACATAGATGGTGTCACCCACCACCAGCGGACGGGCGCGCAGGCCATCGCTGTCGATACGCTCACGACCGACGAAACGACCATCGACCTGGCTGAGCAGGTGCAGGTAACCTTCCAGGTCACCCACCGCGACGTAGCTTGAGAACACTTCCGGCGCCGACAGCTGGCGACGTGCCAGCGAGTCATTGCTCCACAGGGCGCTGGACGAACGCTCGTCGATACCTTCGACGGTGCCCGAAGCCAGGCTCACGTAGACGTTACCGAAGCCCTGGGCCACACCGGTGTAGCTGGACGCATCACGCTGCCACAGCATACGGCCACTTTCCAGATCAAGGCCGGCAACGCGGCCCTGGTAACTGGAGACGTACAGGGTACCGCCAGACAGCAGCAGGCCGCCGTCGATGTCCACAACCCGGTCAAGCTCCGAGCGACCTTGCGGGATGGCCACACGCTGCTCCCAGACCGGCGCGCCGTTCTGGGTGTCGAGGGCAACCACTTTACCCGTCGACAGGCCGGCAACGGCCAGGCGATTGGTCACGATCGGGGCGCCGGTACCGCGCAGAGTCAGTACCGCCGGGGTGCTTTCGTAGATCCAGCGACGGTCGCCGGTGCTGGCATCCAGGCCAATCACACGGTCGTCCTGAGTCTGTACCACCACCACGTCACCGTTGGTAGCCGGCGGTGCCAGCACTTCACTGGTGACGCGCGAGCGCCAGCGTTCTTCGCCGGTGCTGGCATCCAGGGCAATCACTTCGCCCTTGAGGGTACCGAGCATGACCAAGCCGTAACCCACGCCAACGGCGCCAGAAACGGGCAACTCCAGGTCCTTCTTCCAGGCCACGTCGCCGTTGCTGCGATCCAGCGCCATAACCACGCCGGTCACATCGGCGGCGTAGATGCGGTCGTTTTCGATTGCCGGGACCAGCATGTTGAAGGTTTCGCCCTGACCGTCACCGATCGAGCGGCTCCACTGCTTCTTGAGAACAACCTCTTCGGTGAACTTGGTGAGTTCGGCCGGCGGCAATTCCTTTTTGCTGTTGCTGCTGCAACCCACGGCCAGAAGGGCCAGGGTCAGCACTGCTGCATGTTTCCAACCGATCACGTCACGCATCCCCTTTGGCCAGGTCGTCGAGCTTGAGTTGCAGGCCACCGATCGCGGCGTCATCAGACAGCGCAGCCTTGGCTTTTTCGTAAGCGGCATGAGCATCGCCAGCACGGCCAAGCTGTACCAGCAGGTCGCCCTTGAGCTCTTCACGGCTGGCCAGGAATGCCTTGTCGGCATCGCCATCGAGCAGTTTCAGTGCATCTTCGACCTTCTGCTGCGCAGCCAGGACACGAGCCAGGCGCTGCCGGGCGATTTCACCCAGGGTGGCGTCGGCCGGCTTGTCCATTACCGACTTGAGCTCGGCGACGGCGTCATCGAGCTTGCCGCTGTCGACCGCGACCTTGGCCACGAACAGACTGGCGTACTGGGCATAAGCCGAGCCGCCGAATTCGTTCTTGAGCTTGCCAGACAGCTCCGCGACCTTGGCCTTGTCAGGCTCGCCGCTTGGCGTCAGGGTAGTCTCCAGCAGGGCCTGGTAGAGGTTCGAGGCGCCTTGCGACTGGTTGGTCTGGTATTTCTGCCAGGCTTGCCAGCCGAACACCACGACCAGCGCCAGCAGGCCACCGGTAACCAGCGGCTTGCCATTGCGGTCCCACCAGTCCTTCATTGCGACCAGTTGTTCATCATCGGTACTCGACACCCCAATACTCCTTTTCACCAAATCGGCTGTTGACTCGCCTCACGCCTGCGCGAGCGAGGCTTCCAGGTGCTCTGCCAGAGCATCCCAGGCAATGTTTTGTTGTTCGCCCTGACCGCGCAGGGGTTTGAAACCTACCACTTGTTGCGCCAGTTCGTCGTCCCCCAGGATCAAGGCGAACAGCGCGTTGCTCTTGTCGGCTTTCTTGAACTGGCTCTTGAAGCTGCCAGCACCGGCATTGACCTGCAGGCGCAGGTTCGGCAGGCGGTCCCGCAAGCGCTCGCTCAGGACCAGGCCAGTCAGCTCGGCCTGCTCGCCAAAGGCGCACAAGTAGACGTCGACCTGACGGTTGATCGACTCAGGCACCTGCTCGAGGGTTTCCAGCAGCAGGATCAGGCGCTCGATACCCATGGCGAAACCAACGCCCGGGGTCGGCTTGCCGCCCATCTGCTCGACCAGGCCGTCGTAGCGCCCGCCGGCACAGACGGTACCCTGGGATCCGAGCTTGTCGGTGACCCACTCGAATACGGTCTTGCTGTAGTAGTCCAGGCCACGCACCAGCTTGGTGTTGATCACGAACGGAATGCCGGCGGCATCCAGACGGGCCTTGAGGCCTTCGAAGTGCACGCGGGACTCTTCGTCCAGGTAGTCTTCGAGCTTCGGCGCGTCGACCAGCACGGCCTGGGTGTTGGCATCCTTGCTGTCGAGGATGCGCAGCGGGTTGCTTTTCAGGCGGCGCTGGCTGTCTTCGTCGAGCAGCGAAAGGCGCGCCGAAAGGAACTCGACCAGCGCATCACGGTAGCGGGCACGGGCTTCGCTGGTGCCCAGGCTGTTGAGCTCGAGCTTGACCGCGTCACGGATGCCCAGCAGGCCCCAGAGGCGCCAGGTGAGCATGATCAGTTCGGCGTCGATGTCTGGACCGTCGAGGTTGAAGACTTCGACACCAATCTGGTTGAACTGACGATAACGGCCTTTTTGAGGGCGCTCATGGCGGAACATCTGGCCGATGTACCAGAGCTTCTGTACCTGGCCACTGCCGGTGATGCCGTGCTCGAGCACTGCGCGCACGCAGGCCGCGGTGCCTTCCGGACGCAGGGTCAGGGAGTCGCCGTTACGATCATCGAAGGTGTACATCTCTTTTTCGACGATGTCAGTGACTTCACCAATCGAGCGCTTGAACAGCTCGGTGAACTCGACGATCGGCGTGCGAATCTGGCGATAGCCATAGGTGTCCAGCAGGCCTGCGACCGTGCTCTCGAAATAACGCCACAGCGGTGTTTGCTCCGGCAGGATGTCGTTCATGCCACGAATGGCTTGCAGCGATTTGCTCACGGAAAATCCCTTAACAATTCTGTGTCAGTCAGCCACGGGCGATCAGCGCCGCGTCGGCCTCGGCTTTTTCAGCCGCTTTCTGGCGGATGAGCCTTTCCAGCTCATCGACCAGGTTGTCATTGGTCAGCTTCTGCGCAGGCTTGCCGTCGATGTAGATCAGGTTCGGCGTGCCACCGGTGAGCCCGACATGGGCTTCCTTGGCCTCGCCCGGACCGTTGACCACACAACCGATCACCGCGACGTCCAGCGGCACCAGCAGGTCTTCCAGGCGCCCTTCCAGCTCGTTCATGGTCTTGACCACATCGAAGTTCTGCCGCGAGCAGCTCGGGCAGGCGATGAAGTTGATGCCACGCGAACGCAGGTGCAGGGACTTGAGGATGTCGTAACCGACCTTGACCTCTTCGACCGGATCGGCTGCCAGCGAAATGCGAATAGTATCGCCAATCCCGTCGGCAAGCAGCATACCGAGGCCTACTGCGGATTTCACCGTGCCCGAGCGCAAGCCGCCAGCTTCGGTGATGCCCAGGTGCAGCGGCTGGATGATCTGCTTGGCCAGAAGGCGATAGGCTTCGACGGCCATGAACACGTCGGAGGCCTTGACGCTGACCTTGAAGTCCTGGAAGTCCAGGCGGTCGAGGTGCTCGACGTGACGCATGGCCGACTCGACCAGCGCCGCCGGAGTCGGCTCGCCGTATTTCTTCTGCAGGTCCTTTTCCAGGGAACCGGCGTTGACGCCGATACGGATCGGGATACCGCGGTCACGGGCGGCATCGACCACTGCACGCACACGGTCTTCACGACCGATGTTGCCGGGGTTGATGCGCAGGCAGTCCACCCCAAGCTCGGCCACACGCAAGGCAATGCGGTAGTCGAAGTGGATGTCGGCGACCAGCGGCACGCTGACCAGCTTCTTGATCTTGCCGAAGGCTTCGGCGGCGTCCATGTCCGGTACCGAGACACGCACGATGTCCACACCGGCATCGATCAAGCGGTTGATCTGCGCCACGGTCGCGGCCACGTCATTGGTGTCGGTGTTGGTCATGCTCTGGACCGCGATGGGAGCATCGCCGCCGACAGGCACATTACCTACCCAGATTTTCCGGGATTCGCGACGTTTGATCGGTGATTCGCCGTGCATGACTTATTGTCCCAACTTCAGGCGAGCGGTCTCGCCACTGGTGAACGGCGCAACGTCGACTGGCTGGCCGTTGTAGCTGACCTGCACGCCACGGGCAAAGCCCAGGCGTACCGCGAACGGCGGCTTGCCGGTCAGGTCCAGGCTGTCGCCCTTGCGCTTGATGGCGCTGAACAGCACCTTGCCATTGCCATCGGTGACCGAAGTCCAGCAATCGGCATTGAATTGCATGTGCAACTGGCCGCTACCGGCCGCGGCTGGGGCGGCAACAGCAGGTGCTGCTGGCGTGGCAGCCACCAGGTTGTTGACCACTGGCACTACCGGGGCGGGCGCAGGTACAACTGGAGCGACCGGGGCTACTGGTGCCACCGGGGTTGCCGGAACACTGACCACCGGGGCAACGGGTACGACAGCCGGGCTGGCCGGCGCCTGCTCAGATGCTGGAGTTACCACTGATTCGGCGGATGCCGGAGCGGGTTCGAGGTTCAAGGTAGTGCTTTGCGGTTGCTGCCCCGCGCTCACCGCCTGGTCTTCAGGCTCGTCCAGCGGGTGAATCTGGGTAGTGCCGTCGGCGCTTTCGACTTCAACGTGTTCCAGGGCCATGGTCGCAAGGTCCTTGCCACGCTGGCTGGTCTGGTCCTGCCACCAGAAGAAGCCACCGCCGATCACCACCACCAGCAGCACCAGGCTGACAATGCGCAGAATGTTGTGGGACAGGCGTACCGGCTCTTCGATACGCCCCAGGGCATGTACATCGCTACCCTGCGCATGAGTGCCGGTGCACTGGTCGAAGGCCTGCACCAGGGGCGCCTGATCCATATCCAGCAGCTTGGCGTAGGCACGGATGTAACCACGGGCGAAGGTATGCCCCGGCAGCTTGTCGAAGGCGCCGGTTTCAAGATTGTTCAGGGAACTCACGGTGAGGTTGAGCTTGCGGGCCACTTCAGCCTGAGACAAGTCCCTGCTCTCGCGGGCCTGACGCAGGATTTCACCGGGATTTTCGCGAGTCGCTGCTGCTGCTTCGGGATGCGCCGCTTTCATCATTGCTCCGACAGGTATTGCTGATATTCCGGCGTACCGGGATAAAGTCGTTGTAATTGCAGGCCCAGTTCACTGGCCTTGTTCCGTTCTTCGAAGACACTGGCCAAGCGACTGCCCAGCAGCAGGCTGCGGGCACTGGGGTCGCTCAGCTGGCTGAAACGATCGTAGTAGTCACGTGCCGGCACATAATGCCTGTCTTCGTAAGACAACTCAGCCATTTCCAGCAACGCGCGCGGCTGCTGGCGGTTGAGCCGCAAAGCTTTTTCCAGGTATTCCTGCGCTTCGGCGCGCTGGCCTTGCCTGAGCGCGGTCAGGCCAAGGTTCTCGAACACCCGGGAGCGTTCAGGATACAGGGTATCGGCCGCCGCTTGGGCAAACATCTGCTGCGCCTGGGCGTATTGCCCACGAGCATAAAGGAAACTGCCGTAATTGTTGCGAATTCGGGTGTCACCCGGACGGCTGGCCAAAGCCTTGCGAAAGTGCATCTGGGCCAGTTCCGGTTCATCTTCGGCCTGAAACACCAAAGCCAGGGCGGCATGGGCTGCGGCATCCTGGCTATCGAGGTCGAGGGCTTTTTTCAGCGGCGCCTTGGCCGGCTCGGTCAAACCTTGTTGCAAATACCCCAGGCCCAATTGCACATAAGCCTGCCCTGCCTGCTCACGACCTTCACGGCTGCCCAGCGCGTCCGAACTCCCGCCGGACACGCAACCTGCAAGCAGGGCCAGCGCCAGGATCGACAGCGCGAAGCGCAGGGTCATGGAGGTCCTCTCTTCAGTTGCGCGCGGCGCTTTCTTGCACATCAGCGTCGGCGTTCAGCTGACGCACGGCGATGTAGCGTTCGCTGCGGCGGGTCCGGTCCATCACCTGGCCAACCAACTGGCCACAGGCGGCGTCGATGTCTTCACCACGGGTGGTGCGCACGGTGACGTTGTAGCCGGCGTGATGCAGGTGGTCCTGGAAGCGACGGATGGCATTGTTGCTCGGCCGCTCGTAACCGGAATGCGGAAACGGGTTGAACGGGATCAGGTTGATCTTGCACGGTACGTTCTTGAGCAGCTCGGCCATTTCCACGGCGTGCTCGAGCTTGTCGTTGACGTCCTTGAGCAAGGTGTACTCAATGGTCAGCACGCGCTTTTCGCCCAGCTGCGCCATGTAGTTCATGCACGCCGCGAGCAACACCTTGAGCGGGTACTTCTTGTTGAGCGGCACCAGCTCGTTGCGCAGCGCATCGTTCGGCGCGTGCAGCGACAGGGCCAGGGACACGTCGATGTGCTTGGCCAGCTCTTCGATCATCGGTACCACGCCGGAGGTGGACAGGGTCACCCGGCGCTTGGAAATGCCATAGCCGAGGTCGTCCATCATCAAGTGCATGGCGGCGACCACGTTGTCGAAGTTCAGCAGCGGCTCGCCCATGCCCATCATCACCACGTTGGTGATAGCACGGTCGATGGTGGCTGGAACACTGCCGAACGACTTGTTGGCAATCCACACCTGGCCGATCACTTCGGCGGCGGTGAGGTTGCTATTGAATCCTTGCTTGCCGGTGGAGCAGAAGCTGCAGTCCAGGGCGCAACCGGCCTGGGACGAGACACACAGGGTGCCACGCTTGCCCTGGGGGATGTACACGGTCTCGACGCAGCTGCCGGACGCCACACGCACCACCCATTTACGGGTGCCGTCGCTGGAGATGTCCTCGCTGACCACTTCGGGGCCGCGAATCTCGGCAACAGCCTTGAGCTTTTCGCGCAAGGCCTTGCCGACATTCGTCATGGCGTCGAAATCATCGACGCCAAAGTGGTGAATCCATTTCATTACCTGACCGGCACGGAAACGCTTCTCCCCGATAGAGTCGAAGAATTTTTCCATTTCCGGTTGGGTTAGCCCCAACAGGTTAGTTTTACCAGTCGATGTCGTCATGGATTCACCCTCACTCGTAAGCTTTCGCTTAGCGAGCGGTTACCTCGGTAGCTGCGAAGAAGTACGAGATTTCGCGAGCAGCAGCGGCTTCGGAGTCCGAACCGTGAACGGCGTTGGCGTCGATCGACTCGGCGAAGTCAGCGCGGATGGTGCCGGCAGCAGCTTCTTTAGGGTTGGTAGCGCCCATCAGCTCACGGTTCAGAGCGATAGCGTTTTCGCCTTCCAGAACCTGAACAACGACAGGACCGGAGATCATGAAAGCAACCAGGTCGCCGAAGAAGCCGCGCTCTTTGTGCTCGGCGTAGAAGCCTTCGGCTTCAGCTTTGGACAGTTGCTTGAGTTTCGAGGCAACGACGCGCAGGCCGGCTTTTTCGAAACGGGTGGTGATCTCGCCGATCACGTTTTTAGCAACGGCGTCAGGCTTGATGATCGAGAAAGTACGTTGAACAGCCATGGTGAAACTCCAGAAACGTTGAGTGAAGCGAAAAATTAAACCCGCGAATTATACGCGGGTTCCGGGGGATTGCCTAACCTGCCGAGCGCGCTCAGTCGGCTTCTTCGATCCAGGCCGCCTGGATGGCTTCGAGAACCTTCTCGCCGCCACGGGACGGATCGTCACTGAACTCCGGCAAAGCCAGCACCCACTGGTGCAGATCGACGAAGTTCACATAACGAGGATCGACTTCCGGCTTGCTTTCGGCAAGCTGGATTGCAATTTCAAGTACATCAACCCATTTCAGACTCATGATGGCCTCCTGAATCAGTGCGGTGCTTCGGCGGCGTGGTTGAGCGAGTACTTGGGTATCTCGATGGTCAGGTCTTGCTCACCAACGATCACCTGGCAAGCCAGGCGCGACTGGCGCTCCAGGCCCCAGGCCTTGTCGAGCATGTCTTCTTCGAGCTCGTCGGCTTCTTCCAGCGAATCGAAGCCTTCACGCACGATGCAGTGGCAGGTGGTGCAAGCGCACACGCCGCCACAGGCGCTTTCCATCTCGATGTGGTGCTCGTGGGCCAGTTCCAGGATGTTGGTCCCTGGCGCCACCTCCACCACCAGCCCGTCCGGGCAGAATGTTTCATGGGGCAGAAAAATCACCTGCGGCATCAGTTATTCCTCGATCTCATTCAGGTTGCGCCCGGCCAAAGCGGCTTTTACCGTCGAATCAAGGCGACGGGCGGCAAAGGCATCGGTCACCTGCGACAGACGCTTGGTCTGCTGCTCGATGGCCGCGCCATCGGTGCCGTTGATCAAATCACGCAAGTCTTGCATCTGTTGCTCGATCGCCAGACGCTCTTCGGCATCCAACAGTCGCTCGCCATCGGCGTCCAACGCGCCCTGCACCGCTTCGAGCAGGCGCTCGGCATCCACCTGGTGCTCGCGCAACTGGCGCGCCACCTTGTCGAAACCTGCGTGCTCGAACGAGTCTTTAAGCATGCGGGCGATTTCACCGTCGGTCAGGCCATAGGACGGCTTGACCTGGATGCTCGATTCGACGCCCGAGCCCAGCTCACGCGCAGAAACACTGAGCAGGCCGTCGGCATCGACCTGGAAGGTCACGCGGATCTTCGCAGCACCGGCAACCATCGCCGGAATGCCACGCAATTCGAAACGCGCCAAGGAGCGGCAGTCACTGATCAGTTCGCGCTCGCCCTGCAGCACGTGAATCATCATGGCCGACTGGCCGTCTTTATAGGTGGTGAACTCCTGGGCGCGGGCAACCGGGATGGTGGTATTGCGCGGAATCACCTTCTCCATCAGCCCGCCCATGGTTTCCAGGCCCAGGGACAGCGGAATCACGTCCAGCAACAGCAGTTCGCCACCATCGCGGCGGTTGCCAGCCAAGGTATCGGCCTGGATAGCGGCGCCGATGGCGACCACCTGATCCGGGTCGATTTCGGTCAGTGGCGTGCGGCCAAACAGCGCGCCTACAGCCTCGCGCACACGCGGCACGCGGGTTGAACCACCGACCATGACCACCGCAGCGACCTCTTCAAGCTCCACACCGCTGTCACGCACGGCGCGACGGCAGGCCTTGAGGCTGCGGGCGACCATCGGCTCGATCAGGGCGTCGAAGGCGCTGCGGGTTAGCTCGGCCTGCCAGGTGCCATGGGCAACGGTTACCGAACCGGCGTCGGTCAAGGCTTCCTTGGCCGCGCAGGCGGTTTGCAGCAGCTGACGCTGAGCCCCTGGATCCAGGTCCGAGGACAGGCCGGCCTGCTCGACGATCCAGTTGGCAATGGCATGGTCGAAGTCGTCACCACCCAAGGCACTGTCGCCACCGGTGGCCAGTACTTCAAATACACCGCCGGTCAGGCGCAGGATCGAAATATCGAAGGTACCGCCACCCAGGTCATAGATGGCCACCAGGCCTTCGGCATTCTGGTCCAGGCCATAGGCTACGGCAGCAGCGGTTGGCTCGTTGAGCAGGCGCAGCACGTTGAGCCCGGCCAGGCGCGCGGCGTCCTTGGTGGCCTGGCGCTGGGCGTCATCGAAATAGGCCGGGACGGTGATCACCGCGCCGACCAGCTCGCCACCCAGGGTTTCTTCAGCGCGCTGGCGCAGCACCTTGAGGATATCGGCCGAGACTTCCACCGGGCTTTTCGGGCCCTGGACCGTGTCGATGAACGGCATGTGCGACTCGCCGCCGACAAAGCGGTAAGGCAGTTGCTCACCCAGTTGCTTGACGTCTGCCAGGCCACGGCCCATCAGGCGCTTGACCGACAGCACGGTGTTGAGCGGGTCGCTGGAGGCGGCGTCGCGGGCGATCTGGCCGACGTCGATGTGGTCGGCGTGATAACGCACGGCGGACGGCAGGATGACCCGGCCCTGGGCATCGGGCAGGGGCTCGCTGCGGCCGCTGCGCAACGCGGCAACCAGGGAATTGGTGGTACCAAGGTCAATACCAACCGCCAGGCGACGCTGGTGCGGCTGAGGGCTCTGACCGGGTTCGGCGATCTGCAGTAGGGCCATGCTTATCTGAATACCAAAGGCGCCGCCAGAAGCAGCGTCGGGTTAATCGTCGAGGCGCTCTTCCAGCTGGCGCACTTCGTAGGCGAGCTTGTCGAGAAACTGCATGCGGCGCATCAGGCGCTCGGCCTGTTCACGCTGCGCAGGATCATCCCAGCAGGCGGCGAAGTCCTCGTTGAGTGCTTCCTGGGCGGCCTTCAAGCGGCGCTTGAACACAGCCACGCCATCGAGGTCGGCACTGTCCTGGAGGTCTTCGAGCTCTTCGCGCAGTTGCATCTGCTGGAGGAGGAACTCGGGATCATGGACGGTGACTTCCTGCGGCACTTCATGGCCGCCGATCGCCAACAGGTAGCGGGCACGCCGGGGCGCGCTCTTGAGTGTCTGGTAGGCCTCGTTCAGCGCAGCCGAACGCTCCAGCGCAATGCGCTGCTCACGTTCGGATGCATCGGCGAAGCGATCCGGGTGGACCTCGCGGGCCAGCTCGCGATAGCGAACAGCCAGCTTGTCGAGGTCCAGGCGGAAGCCAGGTTGCAGGTCAAACAGGGCGAAATGACAAGGAGTACCCACGCGCAGCCTCAGACGTTGAAGCTTTCGCCGCAGCCACACTCACCGCGCACGTTGGGGTTGTTGAACTTGAAGCCTTCGTTCAACCCTTCCTTGACGAAATCAAGCTCGGTACCGTCGAGGTACGTCAGGCTTTTCGGATCGATGATCACCTTCTCGCCATGGCTTTCGAAGACCAGGTCTTCGCTGTCCGGCTGATCGACGAACTCCAGCACATAGGCCAGGCCCGAGCAGCCAGTGGTGCGCACGCCAAGGCGAATACCCTCACCCTTGCCACGTCCGTCGAGGGAGCGCCGCACATGCTTGGCGGCGGCTTCTGTCATGCTGATAGCCATCGAGACTCCTTACCTGCAACAGGCGACCTTAGAGCAAACCTTTCTTCTGCTTGTAATCGCGCACGGCCGCCTTGATGGCGTCCTCGGCGAGTACCGAGCAGTGGATCTTCACCGGCGGCAGGGCCAGTTCTTCGGCCAGCTGGGTGTTCTTGATGGTCTCGGCTTCGTCCAGGGTCTTGCCCTTCATCCACTCGGTAGCCAGGGAGCTGGAAGCGATGGCCGAACCGCAGCCGTAGGTCTTGAACTTGGCGTCTTCGATGACGCCCTGCTCGTTGACCTTGATCTGCAGGCGCATGACGTCGCCGCACGCAGGAGCGCCGACCATGCCGGTGCCGACATCCGGGTCCTCGGCATTCATCTTGCCGACGTTACGCGGGTTTTCGTAGTGGTCGATGACCTTTTCACTGTATGCCATGGTGCAATTCCTTCCTCATCAGAGAGCCGCTCTTGCCGGCGACTACTTAGTGCGCAGCCCACTCGATCTTGGAGATGTCGACGCCGTCTTTGAACATATCCCACAGCGGCGACAATTCGCGCAGCTTGGTCACGGCCTCGCAAACCTTCTGCGCGGCGTAGTCGATTTCTTCTTCAGTGCTGAAACGGCCGAAGGTGAAGCGGATCGAGCTGTGCGCCAGTTCGTCATTGCGGCCCAGGGCGCGCAGGACGTAGGACGGCTCGAGCGATGCCGAAGTACAGGCCGAACCGGACGAAACGGCCAGGTCCTTGAGCGCCATGATCAGCGACTCGCCTTCGACGTAGTTGAAGCTCAGGTTCAGGTTGTGCGGGATGCGCGCGGTCATGCTGCCGTTGATGTACAGCTCTTCAAGGCCTTCGACCTGCTTGTAGAAGCGGTCGCTCAGGGCCTTGATGCGCAGGTTCTCGCTGGCCATCTGCTCTTTGGCGATGGCGAAGGCTTCACCCATGCCGACGATCTGGTGGGTGGCCAGGGTGCCCGAACGCATGCCGCGCTCGTGACCGCCGCCGTGCATGGTGGCTTCCAGGCGCACGCGAGGCTTGCGGCTGACGTACAGCGCGCCAATGCCTTTAGGGCCGTAGGTCTTGTGGGCGGAGAAGGACATCAGGTCGACTTTCAACTTCTGCAGGTCGATTTCGACCTTGCCGGTGGACTGTGCTGCGTCGACGTGGAACATGACGCCGCGGGCACGGGTCAGCTCACCGATGGCGGCGATGTCGTTGATGGTGCCGATTTCGTTGTTCACATGCATGATCGACACCAGGATGGTGTCTTCACGCAGGGCCGCTTCGATCATGGCCGGAGTGATCAGGCCATCGGCGCCTGGCTCGATGTAGGTGACCTCGAAGCCTTCACGCTCCAGTTGACGAGTGCTGTCCAGAACAGCCTTGTGCTCGATCTTGGAGGTGATCAGGTGCTTGCCCTTGGTGCTGTAGAAGTGCGCGATACCCTTGATTGCCAGGTTGTCGGACTCGGTTGCACCGCTGGTCCAGACAATTTCCCGCGGGTCGGCGTTTACCAGGTCGGCGACCTGACGACGGGCGTTCTCGACCGCTTCTTCGGCTTTCCAGCCAAAGACGTGGGAGCGCGACGCCGGGTTACCGAAGTTCCCGTCGACCAGCAGGCAGTCGCTCATCTTCTGGGCAACGCGTGGATCGACCGGGGTGGTCGCGGAGTAATCGAGGTAGATCGGCAACTTCATTGAATATCTCCTATCAGGCGGTCGCGCCGCGCGTCGAAACGGTCATTCGACGGCGGACGTCTCAATCTTGTCCAGCTGCGGTGCCCGGCCTGCGATACGACGCAGGTCCTGGCGCTGGGCGACTTCTTGTACCTCACGGCGAGTGACAAGGTCAGCCAGGCTGATGCCGCTGAGGAATTCGTGAATCTGCTGGCTCAGGTCACACCACAAGTGGTGAGTCAGGCAGGTGTCGCCAGCGTGGCAATCACCCAGCCCCTGACAGCGCGTGGCATCGACCGATTCGTTGACCGCATCGATGACCTGGGCGACCTGAATGCTCTCCATGCTTCGCGACAGCTGATAGCCGCCGCCAGGGCCGCGCACACTGGAAACCAGGCTGCTACGGCGCAGCTTTGCAAACAGCTGCTCCAGATAAGAGAGGGAGATGCCTTGGCGCTCGGAAATGTCGGCCAGAGACACCGGCCCATTCTGCGCGTGCAACGCCAGGTCGAGCATGGCGGTCACGGCGTATCGGCCTTTTGTAGTCAGTCGCATGGCTAGTAGGTACCACGGGTTTCGGAATGGGAGCGAGTATGCTATTCCCGAGCATTTAAGTCAACTATAAGACCTAGTGCTTTAGTCGGGTTTACCGCAAGAGGGCGGCCGAATGATAGCAAACTAAGGGGCGCTTGCGCACGCCCCTTCTGTCAATGCGTCGACGCGTCGCTACGGGCTTTGTCCTTGATCTCGGCGAAGTCCTCTTCGCGCAGAGCCGGCAGCTCCTTGGCGCAGTAGTCACTGCCCAGGTTCTTGAGTGCGCCGCACATGTCTTCCAGGCGGCCGTCGACGGCCTGCAGATGATCGAGCAGTTGACCAATGGCGCGGGCGACCGGGTCGGGCATGTCTTCGCTGACACCATAGGCATCGAAGCCGATTTTCTCGGCCATGGCCTTGCGCTTGGCTTCCACCTCAGCATCGGTTTTGACGATGACCCGCCCCGGGATACCCACGGCCGTGGCCCCTGCAGGCACGGCTTTGGTGACCACTGCGTTAGAGCCGATCTTGGCCCCGGCACCGACGGTGAACGGGCCCAGCACCTTGGCCCCGGCGCCCACCACCACCCCGTCTTCCAGGGTCGGATGGCGCTTGCCCTTGTTCCAGGTGGTGCCACCCAGGGTCACGCCCTGATACAGCGTCACGTCGTCGCCGATCTCGGCGGTTTCGCCGATGACAATACCCATGCCATGGTCGATGAAGAAGCGCCGGCCAACCTTGGCCCCCGGGTGAATCTCGATACCGGTCAGCCAGCGGCCGAAGTTCGACACCAACCGCGCCAGCCATTTCCAATCCCTCACCCACAAGGCATGCGCCGCGCGATGCAGCCAGATCGCATGCATGCCCGGATAGCAGGTCAGCACTTCAAAGGCATTGCGCGCCGCCGGGTCACGGTGGAAAACGCTCTGGATATCTTCACGCAGACGCTCGAACATCTATTGATCCTTCCGCTTATGCGGTTCGCCACGGGCCGCTTTCTGGGTTTCCGTAAGAATGCCGCGCAAAATACTCATTTCCGAACGATCGACCGAGCTACGCCCATACAGCCGGCGCAGGCGCGGCATCAGGTGCTTGGGTTTTTCTGGATCAAGAAAGCCGATATCAACCAGGGTCTTTTCCAGGTGCTCGTAGAACAGCTCCATTTCATCCATGGTCGCCAGTTCGCTGCTGCGCACCGAGGCCACGTCGGTTTTTTCCGCCTGCGACGACTGCCCTTCCAGCGCCAGCCAGGCCATGCGCACTTCATAGACCAGGACCTGGACCGCAGCACCGAGGTTCAGCGAGCTGAAGTCCGGGTTCGAGGGAATGTGCACATGGAAGTGACAACGCTGCAGCTCTTCGTTGGTGAGGCCGGCGTGCTCACGACCAAACACCAGGGCAATCTCCTCGCCCTGAGTGGCATGCTCAATGACCTTGCTGGCGCACTCGCGCGGATCGACCAGCGGCCAGGGGATACGCCGCTCGCGGGCACTGGTGCCAAACACCAGATTGCAACCGACCAACGCCTCTTCGAGGGTGGCGACCACTTGGGCGCTGGCCAGCACGTCATCGGCACCCGACGCACGGGCATCGGCCTCAGGCGAAGGGAAGTCCTGCGGATCGACCAGCACCAGGCGCGACAAGCCCATGTTTTTCATGGCACGCGCAGCGCCGCCGATGTTGCCGGGGTGGCTGGTATTGACCAGAACAACACGAATATTTTGCAGCAAGGCGAAGTGCTCACAGACGCGGGAAAGGGGGAGTAAATCTTACAGAAGCGACCAGCGTAACGCCATGAAAGCAAATCTCACACTTCTGCGAAGAAAGTTTTCTGCTAGAATATGCGGCTTTATTCTTTAACATCCCCAGGTGAAACGCCCATGCAGCCTATGCTGAATATCGCGCTGCGCGCCGCTCGCAGCGCCAGTGAACTGATTTTCCGCTCCATCGAACGCCTGGATACCATCAAGGTTGATGAGAAGGACGCCAAAGACTACGTCTCCGAGGTTGATCGCGCCGCCGAGAAAATGATCGTCGACGCCCTGCGCAAGGCATACCCGAACCACACTATCCGTGGTGAAGAGACTGGCCTGCATGCCGGCAGCGGCGAAGAAGGCAAGGACTACGAGTGGATCATCGACCCACTGGACGGTACCACCAACTTCCTGCGTGGCGTTCCACACTTCGCCGTCAGCATTGCCTGCAAATACCGTGGCCGCCTTGAGCACGCCGTGGTGCTGGACCCTGTCCGCCAGGAAGAATTCACCGCCAGCCGTGGCCGTGGCGCCCAACTCAACGGCCGCCGCCTGCGCGTCAGCTCGCGCACCAGCCTGGAAGGCGCCCTGCTGGGTACCGGCTTCCCGTTCCGCGACAACCAGTTGGCCGATCTGGACAACTACCTGGGCATGTTCCGCGCCTTGGTTGGCCAGACCGCCGGCATCCGCCGCGCCGGTGCTGCCAGCCTGGACCTGGCCTATGTTGCCGCCGGTCGTTTCGATGCCTTCTGGGAATCGGGCCTGTCGGAATGGGACATGGCTGCCGGCGTGCTGCTGATCCAGGAAGCAGGCGGCCTGGTGAGCGACTTCACCGGCGGCCACGACTTCCTCGAGAAGGGCCACATCGTTGCCGGCAACACCAAATGCTTCAAGGCTGTTCTGACGGCTATCCAGCCGCACCTGCCTGCTTCGATCAAACGCTGAGTTTCGATCGAGTACAAAAAAGCACCTTTCGAGGTGCTTTTTTTATGGGCTTTTGTGGGAGCGGGCTTGCCCCGCGATGCGATGCGACTGACAGATCGCAATCGCGGGGCAAGCCCGCTCCTACCGGGGTGCTTACTGACCGGGCTGAGCCTGGCTCAGTACCAGCTTGCCTTCTTTATCCAGCGGAATCTGCGAGCCCGGGTCACGGTCCATGCGCACCTGACCGACCTTGTCGCCGATCGAATACTTCACGTCATACCCGACGACCTTCTCGCTCAGGTCGTTGACCGTGTTGCAGCGGGTTTGCGTGGTGGTATAGGTATCACGCTCCTGCATGCCCTCCTGCACCTTGTTGCCGGCATAGCCACCACCGACCGCACCGGCCACGGTAGCGATCTTCTTGCCGGTACCGCCACCAATCTGATTACCCAGCAAGCCGCCTGCCAACGCACCGACCACGGTACCGGCAATCTGGTGCTGATCCTTCACCGGTGCCTGACGCGTCACCGTGACATCCTTGCACACTTCTCGTGGGGTCTTGACGGTCTGTTTGACCGGCTGCACCGCCAGCACCTCGGCGTACTCCGGCCCACCCTTGACCAGGCTGTAGGTGGCAACAGCACCTCCGGCGGTTACACCGACAGCACCCAGAACCGCACCCACCAGCATCGACTTGTTCACGTGAACCTCCTGATCGTACCTGCGGGACACAGCCCGCCTTCTCCCTGCCTTGGAGCATAAAAAAAGGCGCGAGTTCAACACTCGCGCCCTTTTGTACGACCAGCAATGTGGGAAAAACCCTTACGGACGCTCGTCCACACCCTCGGCTTTCACCGTCGGGATCAGGTCTTCGCTGTTCAGGTTCAGCCAGATCAGCACCACGTTGGCGATGTAGATCGACGAGTAGGTACCAGCCATGACACCTATGAACAGCGCCAGGGAGAAGCCCCACAGGTTGTCGCCACCGAAGAACAGCAGTGCGGCGATGGCCAGCAAGGTCGATACCGAGGTCGCGACAGTACGCAGCAGGGTCTGGGTGGTCGAGATATTGATGTTCTCGATCAACGAAGCCTTGCGCAGTACCCGGAAGTTCTCACGGACCCGGTCGAACACGACGATGGTGTCGTTGAGCGAGTAACCGATGATCGCCAGTACCGCCGCCAGCACCGTCAGGTCGAAGGTGATCTGGAAGAACGAGAGGATACCCATGGTCACGACCACGTCGTGGATCAGCGACAGAATCGCACCCAGGGCGAACTTCCACTGAAAGCGGAAGGCCAGGTAGATCATGATGCCGCCCAGGGCCAGCAGCATGCCCAGACCGCCCTGGTCGCGCAGCTCTTCACCCACCTGCGGGCCAACGAACTCGACACGCTTGACCACGGCCGGGTTATCGGTGCTGACCTTTTGCAGCGCCTCGGAGACACGGTTGCCCAGCAGCGGATCATCGCCCGGCATGCGCACCAGCAGGTCGGTGGTGGCACCGAAGCTCTGCACCACGGCATCCTGGAAGCCGGCCTTGACCAGCTCCTCGCGCACTTCGCCAAGGTTGGCCGGACGCTCGTAGGTCAGCTCGATGAGCGTACCGCCGGTGAAGTCCAGACCGAAGTTGAGGCCTTTGTAGAACCAGCTGAACAAAGCCAGCACAGTCAGAAGCAGGGTGATGCCGAACGCAAGGTTGCGCACACCCATGAAGTTGATGGTACGTAACATGGCAGCCCCTTAAACCCACAGCTTCTTGATATCACGCCCGCCGCAGGTCAGGTTGACCATTGCGCGGGTAACCATGACGGCAGTGAACATCGAGGTGAAAATCCCGAGGGACATGGTAACCGCGAAGCCCTTGACCGGCCCGGTACCCATGGCGAAGAGGATGCCGCCGACCAGCAAGGTGGTCAGGTTGGCATCGACAATCGCCGTGTAGGCACGGTTGAAACCTTCGTGGATGGCACGTTGCACCGACATGCCATTGGCCAGCTCTTCGCGAATCCGCGAGAAGATCAGCACGTTGGCGTCCACGGCCATACCCATGGTCAGAACGATACCGGCGATACCTGGCAGGGTCAGCGTCGCACCCAGCAAGGACATCAGCGCCAGCAGCATGACCATGTTACCGGCCAGGGCGATGGTGGCGATCAGGCCGAAGAAGCGGTAGATGGCCATGATGAACAGCGAGACGAACAGCATGCCCCACAGGGATGCATCGATACCCTTGGTGATGTTGTCGGCACCCAGGCTTGGGCCAATGGTGCGCTCTTCAGCGAAGTACATCGGCGCCGCCAGGCCACCGGCACGCAGCAGCAGGGCCAGTTCCGAAGATTCGCCCTGACCGTTCAGGCCGGTGATACGGAACTGACTGCCCAGTGGCGACTGAATGGTCGCCAGGCTGATGATTTTCTTCTCTTCGGTGAAGGTTTGCACGGCAACGTCTTTCTCGACGCCGTCGACCATCTGCTTGACATAGCGAGTGGTTGGACGCTGCTCGATGAAAATCACCGCCATGCTGCGACCGACGTTGCTGCGGGTGGCGCGGCTCATCAACTCGCCGCCATGACCATCCAGACGGATGTTCACTTGCGGGCGACCCTGCTCGTCAAAGCTGGCCTGGGCGTCGGTGACTTGGTCACCGGTGATGATCAGGCCACGCTCGACCGGAGCCGAACGACCGCCCTCACGGAACTCGAAGGTTTCGGTGGTGGCTTTCGAGGCACCCGGCTCTGCACCCAGGCGGAACTCGAGGTTGGCGGTCTTGCCGAGGATACGCTTGGCTTCGGCGGTGTCCTGCACGCCTGGCAGCTCAACCACGATGCGGTTGGCGCCCTGGCGCTGAACCAGTGGCTCGGCCACACCCAGCTCGTTGACGCGGTTACGTACCGTGGTCAGGTTCTGCTTGATCGAGTATTCACGGATTTCCGCGACCTTGGCCGGGGTAATCGCCAGGCGCAGCACGGACAGGCCATTGCGCTCGGTGGTGGTCAACTCGAAATCATTGAAATTCTTGCGGATCAGGCTACGGGCCTGTTCGCGGGAAGCATCATCGGAGAAGCCCAGCTGAATGCCGCCATCTTGTTGCGGCAGGCTGCGGTAGCGCACACGCTCTTTGCGCAGCAGGCTTTTGACTTCGCCTTCGTAGACTTTCAGGCGGGCCGCCATGGCCTTGTCCATGTCCACTTCGAGCAGGAAGTGCACACCACCGGAAAGGTCCAGGCCCAGCTTCATCGGGCTTGCACCCAGGTTACGCAACCATTGCGGGGTGGTAGGGGCCAGGTTGAGCGCTACTACATAGTCGTCGCCCAGTGCCTTGCGCACTACATCCTTGGCTGGCAGTTGGTCTTCCTGCTTGGTCAGGCGCACCAGGCCAACCTTGCCCTTCTCGCCAAGGCTTGCGGCCTTGACCTGGATACCGGACTCGTTGAGCGCTTTGCTCACGCGGTCCAGATCAGCCTGAGTGACCTGCAGTGCAGTACTGGCACCGCTGACCTGAACGGCCGGATCATCAGGGTAGAGGTTGGGAGCGGAATAAATAAAACCGATCGCCAGTACCACCAGGATCAGTGCGTATTTCCACAGAGGGTATTTGTTCAGCATCACGCCGCCCGTTCAAGACGCGGGGCGCCTTGCGCGCCCCGTCGATTGGTAAAAAACTGAAACTTAGATCGCTTTGAGCGTGCCTTTAGGCAGGGTCGCGGCTACGGCGCCCTTCTGGAACTTCAGCTCAACGTTGTCGGACACTTCCAGAACCACGAAGTCGTCGGCAACTTTGACGATCTTGCCGGCGATGCCGCCGTTGGTAACAACTTCGTCACCTTTTTGCAGGTTGCTCAGCAGGTTCTTCTGCTCTTTGGCACGTTTGGCCTGCGGGCGCCAGATCATCAGGTAGAAGATGACCAGGAAACCGACCAGGAAAATCCACTCGAAGCCAGTACCGGCTGGGCCGGCGGCTGGGGCAGCAGCGTCCGCGTATGCGGCAGGGATCAAAAAGCTCATTTAGCACTCCAGTTGCAAATCAGTACTTGTAAGGGATCGACAATACATCAGTCCAAGGGCGGCACAGGCAGCCCGCGCTTGGCGTAAAAGGCATCGACAAAGACGGCCAATGTACCTTGTTGAATAGCCTCGCGTAAACCAGCCATCAAGCGCTGGTAATGACGCAAGTTATGGATCGTATTCAACATACTGCCTAACATTTCGCCGCATTTATCCAGGTGATGCAGATAAGCACGGGAGAAGTTCTGGCAGGTATAGCAATCGCAGGTCGCGTCCAGGGGCGAATCATCATGGCGATGGAACGCGTTACGGATCTTCAGCACGCCGGTATCGACAAACAGATGGCCGTTGCGCGCGTTGCGCGTGGGCATCACGCAATCGAACATGTCGACGCCGCGGCGCACACCCTCAACGAGATCTTCCGGCTTGCCTACCCCCATAAGGTAACGAGGTTTGTCAGCCGGCATGCGTCCTGGCAGGTAGTCCAGTACTTTGATCATTTCGTGCTTGGGCTCGCCCACCGACAGGCCGCCAATGGCCAGGCCATCGAAGCCGATCTTTTCCAGGCCTTCGAGCGAGCGCATGCGCAGGTTCTCGTGCATGCCGCCCTGGACGATGCCGAACAGCGCCGCAGTGCTGTCGCCATGAGCGTTCTTTGAACGCTGGGCCCAGCGCAAGGAAAGCTCCATGGACACCCGGGCAACGTCTTCATCGGCCGGGTACGGAGTGCATTCGTCGAAGATCATCACCACGTCCGAACCCAGGTCGCGCTGAACCTGCATCGACTCTTCCGGGCCCATGAACACCTTGGAACCATCAACCGGCGAGGCGAACGTCACGCCCTCTTCGCGGATCTTGCGCATGGCGCCCAGGCTGAACACCTGGAAACCACCGGAGTCGGTGAGGATCGGACCCTGCCACTTCATGAAGTCGTGCAGGTCGCCATGGGCCTTGATCACCTCGGTGCCCGGGCGCAGCCACAGGTGGAAGGTGTTGCCGAGGATCATGTGCGCGCCGATGGCCTCGATGTCACGCGGCAGCATGCCCTTGACCGTGCCATAGGTGCCCACCGGCATGAATGCCGGGGTCTCGACCACGCCACGAGGGAACGTCAGGCGGCCGCGACGGGCCTTACCGTCGGTGGCGAGCAATTCGAAGGACATACGACAGGTGCGACTCATGCTTGATCCTCGGGGCCGCGTGGCGCCGGATTGCGGGTGATGAACATGGCATCACCGTAACTGAAGAAGCGGTACCCGTTGTCGACTGCTGCCGCGTAGGCAGCCATGGTCTCGGGGTAACCAGCGAAGGCCGAAACCAGCATCAGCAGCGTGGATTCAGGCAGGTGGAAGTTGGTCACCAGGGCATCGACCACGTGGAACGGCCGGCCCGGGAAGATAAAGATGTCGGTGTCGCCGCTGAACGCCTTGAGCACGCCATCACGGGCAGCGCTCTCCAGCGAGCGCACGCTGGTGGTACCCACGGCAATCACCCGCCCGCCACGGGCACGGCAAGCGGCCACGGCATCGACCACATCCTGGCCAACCTCCAGCCACTCTTTATGCATGTGGTGGTCTTCGATGCGCTCGACCCGCACTGGCTGGAACGTGCCAGCGCCGACATGCAGGGTGACGAAGGCGGTTTCCACACCCTTGGCGGCGATCTTGCCCAGCAGCTCTTCATCGAAGTGCAGGCCGGCGGTCGGCGCAGCCACGGCGCCAGCGCGCTCGGCGTACACCGTCTGGTAACGCTCGCGATCGGCGCCCTCGTCCGGACGGTCGATGTACGGCGGCAGCGGCATGTGACCGACGCGATCGAGCAGCGGCAATACCTCTTCGGCGAAGCGCAGTTCGAACAGCGTGTCGTGACGGGCGAGCACTTCAGCCTCGCCCCCACCATCGATGACGATCTGCGCCCCCGGCTTGGGTGACTTGCTCGAACGCACGTGGGCCAGCACCCGATGGCTGTCGAGCACGCGCTCAACGAGGATTTCCAGCTTGCCGCCGCTGGCCTTCTGGCCGAACAGACGTGCCGGAATTACCCGGGTATTGTTGAACACCATCAGATCGCCCGGGCGCAGATGCTCGAGCAAGTCGGTGAATTGACGATGCGCCAGCGCACCGCTTGGCCCGTCGAGGGTCAGCAGCCGGCTGCTATGGCGCTGCGCCAAAGGATGGCGAGCGATCAGGGAATCAGGGAGCTCAAAGGAGAAATCGGCGACGCGCATGATGGTGTTCGGTTCGACAGGGCTGCAAAGTTTAGCCGATACGATGAAAATTGACCATGAAAGCTGATTGACCAACGGTAAACGTCTCTCTATACTTCGCCGCCACAAGCCCTGATGGCGGAATTGGTAGACGCGGCGGATTCAAAATCCGTTTTCGAAAGGAGTGGGAGTTCGAGTCTCCCTCGGGGCACCAAATAGCAGTATCTGATTGTCTCTACCAGACCTTCAGACCCAGAGAAACCGGCCACTGAGCCGGTTTTTTTGTGCCTATCGTTCCAGTGGTTCCCTTGTAAGCTCAAAAGTACGTGAGTGGGGCGAGTTCGGTTTTGAAATTTACTCACATACTGACCGCCCCAAGCGCGCTCAGGCAACTGCAAGGGAATCGCCGCGGTGCTCACCGACACTGCCATCCGCACCGCCAAACCCCGCGACAAGCCGTATCGCATGTCTGATGCTCACTGCTTATGCCTTGGCAGCAAGCTGTGGTGCGTCTGCTACCGATTCGAAGGCATTGCAGTATCTGGAGTCAGACATTTCCCCTGTGATCGGCCAGCGGCCCGCTGCAGAGCTACAACGCCCAGAGCAGCGACTGGCGCCCTGGGGCGAGCTCGACCTGGATTCGGCGAGCTGGACGACCCCAGCGGCACGGATGAAGGTTCTATGAGCCATAAGCTTCAAGCTATAAGCCACAAGCCACAAGCCACAAGCAAGAGCCGATCGCGGTCTGCTCTTGCTTGTGGCTTGTGGCTTGTGGCTTGTGGCTTGTGGCTTGTGGCTTATAGCTTGCAGCCGGAAAAGACAAAACCCCTACC
>NZ_JAMDGZ010000012.1 GCF_028656935.1 Pseudomonas rubra | reverse complement strand
AAACCATAGAATCTCCCACACAACGTAGGAGCGGGCTTGCCCCGCGATGGGCTTAGAACGGCTTTACACGCCAGCGTACTTTTTGCTGGTCACAAAAGCAGGCGCCTTCCACTTCGGGCCTTTGATGGTGCGGCCGTTTTCGCCTGTGGCGAACACGCCTTCGGCATACAACCTTTGGCACGTGTTCAGCAACTCGCCGCTGGCAATGACCTCGAACTTGTAGTTAACGTACATCCGGTCAATGTTCTGAATAGAAGACCCCGGAAGGAGCGCCGTCAGTACATCCGCTACCGATTCATTCAAGATGATGTCTTTGATAGTACTCATTTAAAATCCCTCATTGCTTCCTTGTATTCCTGCTGCTCACCCGCCTCTTTCGCTTGCTGGGTATAGAGCGAGTCAGTGCGCTCATTGATGCCATAGTCTTCAAGCGTCGCCGTATGGGCATCATTCCATACCGAGAGGTCTTCATGACCATCCTTGACGCCGAGCGCACGATAACGCTCCAGCTCCCTGATCTCGTGGGTGTAAAAACGCTTGTCCGTATCGGTGACCTGGAGCTCGCCGCGCAGGATCTTCTCCAGCCGGGCAATCATGATGTTATTGGCGTCGGAAGGGGCAAAGCGCCCGGTGTGCAGCTTGACCTGCGCGATTCCCGCCGAAGTGATCGAGGCACTCTTCCAATCCAGTTCCCGGACGGGGCCGCCCGCCTTGGCAGGGTTGTACTTTCGCCCGCTATGAACGCCAACCGTGGTAGCCCCGTCATAAGGCGAGCTGTACACACCATACAGGGGCGCCAACCCAGAGTCGGCCGGAAAGACGTAGATACCGTCATGGATATCCAACGGGTTGAGCGCCGGAAAAACCTCGCCCTCGACCTGAACCGGGGTCAGGGTAACGCCAGTGTAAACCGGCACGTCCACAGGTTTTGCCGGGGTGCCTGTGGAGCTGTTGCCAGGCGCGGCAATGGGGAAACTCAAGGTGATCGGCGGTGTGTCAGCGCTAGTGAAGGTGTAGGCATTGCGCGCAGCATTGAGGGTCAGCAGCCTGACCTTGACCTTCGGCGACAAGCCACCGGCCAAACCGGTCTTGACCAGCGAATACTGCGTACGGCTACCCACCATCCGATACGGCATGTCGACCGTACCGCCAGCCGCCGCGATCGCCGCCAGGTTCTGCGGCAAACTGGGCGCCAAGTTACCGGCTGGAACCGTCAACGAGGTCGGCGGAAATCGATCGCTATTGCCCAGCGAGGGCGAGTAAACCAGCAAACCGATACCTACACCGGTAGCACGATCGAGCACAACACCGGCTGCTGCTTGTAACAGCTTGATAGCGCCCTGGATGGCGGCATCGAGGGTGAACTTCGAACCTGTGGCGAGGCCAATGGAACCTGCCACGGCACTGAGTTGGGCCTTGTTGCCGGCGACCGGCACCCTGAAGGTGTTGGCGGCGCGAAGCGCTTCCTCGGCCGCCAGGCGTGCCTGCTCCTCGGCTTTACGCTTGGCTTCGGCCAGACGCGCTTGCTCTTGCGCCTGGCGTTGAACTTCGGCCAGACGACGCGCTTCGGCTTCAGCAGCCTGGACCTGAGCCAATCGCGCTGCCAGCGCAGCAGACTTGCGATTGAGAATGGCGATGGCTTCGGCAAGGATCCTGGCCTGATAGCCGGCACTGTACGAGTCGCCATAGCTGTCTTGCTGAGCCCTGGCCAGCGCAGGGTACTGGCTCAGGTTCCAGCCCATTTCCCGCGCTACGATCTGCCCCCTTTGGGCATCGGTAAGCGTCAGCGGATCGCTGCCGGAGTAGGCCAGCGCCAAGGACTGATAGGCACCGAGCAATGCGTTTTTCTGTTGAATCAGGCCGTCGACCGTGCGCTTGGCGTTTTCGGTGTCTAGCGAGGTCTGGTAGGTGGCCTCGTTGCGCACACCAGCCGCTTGCAACTCGCTTTCGGTATCAGCCGAAACCGTTGCCAGCTTGGCGGAAAAGAAGGCTTTGAGTTTGTTCTCGATCAATTGCAGCGAGGTGTACACCCGACCACGCAAATGCTGTTTGGTCAGCGACTGCAGCGCATCCGGTTGTTTGAGAATGGCGAGGTTGTAGCTCAGGTCCACGTTGGGGTCGTAGCCCCCGCCCCCGCCTGGGCCGTAGATCTGCTCTCTACCCGTAATGATGATAGGAGGTAAAACAATGCTTCCTGGCATATTTCTATCCTTTGACTGCTTGGACATTTTCAATCAAGACATGGTTTTTGAACCCCGGTCATTGGTTGGCCGCCCTTCTTGGGCGACAAAACAACTGTATATTTAAACAGTATTATTTCGCCAGATCTTCTTTCAGAAAAGATCGAAAATGACGTTAAAGAGAACATTTCCCACTACCGGAATGCGCATCAACAGTCGCCCCCCGCCCTGGAATTTGCTAGCCTTGCGCAGCTTTTTCGCATGGACGCCCCGCCCGTATGAACCCTATTCCAAGGCTGTTTTCCTGGCTCAGTCTGGCAACCCTGTTGCCCTGCTCCGTAGCTCAAGCTGCGCTGCCCGTCAGTGTCTTCCACGGCACCCAAGGTGACACCGCCATTGAAGTCGCCCTGACCTACGACCCGCAGCACGAAACCATCGAAGGTTACTGGCTGGAAGAACAGCGCCAGTGGCTCATCCCGCTTGAACCCACCCCCTACGACCATCGCTTGCCGCTGCTGATCAATCTTCTGGATAACCAGGATCTACCGTCCGCCGCACTGTTGATTCAGCCTTTTGTGTTTACCCACGACCGCGAACTGCGCGGCGTGCGGGTAAACCTGCGCAACCGTGAACGCCAGACACTGGAGCTCAAGCGCATCACCCGGTTCAGCGACCGCCAGGACACACCTTGGCAGGGCGAACTGCTGCAACTGCCACTGAACGGGCGCAAGCTGTTTCGTGTGCACGCGCACAAGGCCGCAGGCGAGTACGTTGGCACCATCGATCGCATCAGCATCATTGATCGCAGCACTGGCCAGACGGTGCAGGTCATCGACAACCTGACGCTGTTGTTTCAAGGCAGCGCCAGCTTGAGTTTTGCCGACTTCAATGGCGATGGACTGATTGATTTCAAAGCCATCCCGGTCGGGCAAATGGCCAGGGGCGGGACGGCGGGCAAGGAGCAGCAGTATTACCTCTACCAACCGGTCAGCGATCGCTACGTACTCACGACCGAGCAGCAAGCCAGGGAGCGCAACTGATGAGTAGTTTCGGCAAATACTTGCTGGCTGCCGGGCTGCTCGGCCTGAGCCTTGGCGCCCAGGCTTATCAGTCGGTTTACCAAGGCACCCTGGGCAAGCAGGCGATCACCCTGGTGATCGAGAAAACCAATGACTACAAGCATGGTTTCTACTTTTATGATCGTTACCGCACGCCGATCCGTCTAAAGCGCTCGGTGAGCTACACCCAGCAACTGTCCATGGATGAACTGGACAGCGGCGGCTTGCCCAGCGCGCGGCTGAAGTTCTTCGACATCGATTCCAACCCCTACGGGGAACCTGTCCACGGCAATTGGACGGCCTATACCAATGCCAAGCAGTTGCCCCTGGAGCTGCACATGGTGGCCAACTTCGGTCATCAGCAGGTCTGGCCTGGTGGTACCCCAGCACTGCCTCAGGCGGCCGCCACCGAGCGCTTCTATTTCCAGATTCCGCTGGCCGAATCCTATGACCAGGTCAAGACCATCGAGGTCATGGACAAGGCCAGCGGCAAGCGCGTGCAAACCCTTGAGGTGGGTCTGCCCGGTTGCTACAGCCAGGGCATCGACACCCTCAAGGTACGCATCGAAAGTGGCAGCACCCAGGTGTTGCTGGAGCCCAACCGCCATTGCCTGGGCAAGGTGTTTGAGTGGCGCCAGGACAAGGAACAGTTCGAAGCGCTGAACTGAGTATCAGCTCGGGCAACTGTGCTCACCATTGTTCAGGCCCTGCTTGTAATTGCGACTGAGCAGGCTGGCCTTGCCGTCGTGCCAGGTCAGGGTCAGCACATACATCGAGTCGAAATCCGCCCCGTCCCAATCGTCGGTAATCACCTGTTTTTCACCCAGGGCCTTGCCGGCCACAGTGTTGATCAGCTCCGGCAGGTAGCCGTGGGACCAGGCGGTATAGACGGTGGCGTTGCGGTATTTGTCCTGCAGCAGCTCATCGGCCAGATCACCGGTGTCATTGGCGCCAAAGTCGATATTGACCGGCAGGCCAAGCTTGATGGCGCTCGGGCTGATGGTCATCAGCGGGCGGATATAGCTGTAGGCGTCGTCTTTGCTGCCCTCTTCGACATGCCGGGAGGGATTGGCGGCGAACACATAGTCGGCCTTACCGAACTTTTCCGGCAACAAGGTGGCCAGATCCAGGGCGCGGTTCAGGCCCTGGCAATTGAGTTGCCCCAGGCCTTCGCCGGGCTTCTCGGCGTGGCGCAGGAACACCAGGGTCTGTACGCCGTCTACGGGCGCTGCGCGACTTTCAAGCGCCTCGAACGATAGCAGGCCGACACCGGCAAGCAGGGCAAGAGACAGTGCAACGCGGCGGTGGCGTTTGATCAAGGACGGCAACTTCATAAGGCTCTTCACAGCAAAAGGATTGAGGCTGACCCGCCTGTGCCACCCCACGGCCGAAGCCGCGGGGGGATCCCTGTCTGATGTTCCCTCCGTGGAATCGGGCAAGCTTCAGAGTGCAAGAATGCCATTTGGTTCGATCCCTGAGCGCTCGACCCTGAGCCAGAGCCACTGTAGAGCATTGATATTGCTGAATTAAGACGAAGCTCAATCGTCGCGGGTGAGGACTTCGAGCAGTTCTATCTCGAAAGTCAGGTCGGAATTGGGCGGGATCCTGCCCACGCTGCGCTCGCCGTAACCCAGGTGCGCCGGCACCAGCAGCTTGCGCTTGCCGCCGACCTGCATGCCCATCAAGCCCTGATCCCAGCCCTTGATCACCCGGCCAGAGCCGATGACGCACTGGAACGCTTTGCCGCGGCTATGGGAGGAATCGAACTCGGTGCCGTCAGCGAGCCAGCCGGTGTACTGGGTGGTGATCAGCGCGCCCTTGACCACGGCCTTGCCGTCGCCTGGCTGGATATCGATGATTTGCAGTTCACTGCTCATGCTTGACCTCGTTGAAGCGGGATATGCCTTGGGTGGGCAGCTTTTTCGCAGGGTTGCCAGGGTTTTGCAAGACTTCTGTGGGCCTATGCAGCCGCCACCGCCCTGCCCGGCTCATGTTGGCGCATCGACCAGCACACGCCGCCGATCACCAGGACAATCGCCAGGCCTTCCAGCAGGCTCGGCCCACTTTGCCGCCAGATGAAGGCGTAGAGCAAAGCGAACAGGGTTTCGAAGACAATCAACTGGCCGCTCAGGGTCAAGGGCATGCGCTTTGACGCGGCATTCCACAACAAGGCTGCCAGCCACGAGCCGAACACCGCGCAACCCAGGCTGTACAGCCAGAACAACAGCCAGCGCTCAGGCGCTGCCTCGACCTGCAACTGCGCCGGTTGCCACAGCGCCAGCAACACCACCAGCACCAGGCTGAAGACCCCGGTCATCACCCCGCTGAGCACCGACCACTGGTGGCTGTCGAAATGCCCGCACTGCTTGAGGTAGCGGCTGTTGTGCACGGCGTACCAGGTCCAGCAAGCCAGCGCGCCAAGGGCATAAAGCAGCCCGGCAAACTTGTCGGCCGCCGCTCCAGGCTCCAGGGCAAAGGTCTGCAGGTTGATGCAGAGCATGCCGGCGAGAATCAGCCCCAGCGGTAACAGCAATTGACGCAATGCCACCGCGCCGCTGTCGTTACGACCATACAGAGTGATAGTCAGCGGCAGCACTCCGACAATCAACGACGCTGGCGCAACACCCAAGCGCTGGATCGCCGCCACCAGGCAGATGAAGTACAGCAGGTTGCCGATCAGCGCCAGTCGCCCGATCATCCACAGGTCGCTCAGGGTCAGGCACCCCAGTGCTTTGCGCATGGGGATTGCCAGCACCAGGGTCACCAGGCCGAACAGTACGAAGCGCGCGCAACTGAGCAGCACCGGGCTGAACTCCGGCAACAGTTGCGGCACCATCAGCACCATTCCCCACATTGCACCGGCTACGCCGGCATACGCCACACCCCGTTTCACTTGCCCTCTCCTGTTCAACAAAGTGCGCAGGCTAACGCTCGGGCGCCGTTCGGACAAAAGATCATTCGGCATGCAGGCATTCCCCTGGAGAATACCTTCCCTGCTGAAAGCATCAACCTTATGATTCAGGCATTCCCCAGACTGGATTGTCACATGAGCCGCTTCAGCCGCCACCTGCCGCCACTGGATACCCTGATCGCCTTCGAGGCGGTGGTGCGCAGCGGCAGTTTTACCCGCGCCGCCAGCGAGCTGTACCTGACCCAGAGCGCTGTGAGCAAACAGATCAAGGTGCTGGAAGAACACCTGGGCGCAGTGCTGTTCGAGCGCCGTGCCCGGGGCATTGCCCTGACGCCCGCCGGCGAGGGTTTCAACGCCATCGTCGAACCCATGCTCGAAAGCCTGCTGGCCAAGGTGCTGCGCCTGAAAAGCGGCCACGGCAGCCGCAACGTCAGCGTCATCTGCACCCATGCGGTGGCCCAGTACTGGTTGTTCCCACGTCTGCTGCGCTTCAACGAGCAGCACCCGGATCTGACGGTGAACATCCACGCCAACAACGAAATCAGCGAGAGCGATATCGGCAACTACGACTTTGGCATCCTCTATGGCCATGGCCACTGGAGTTCACTCAAGGCCAGCAAGTTGTTCGATGAGGCCATCTATCCGATAGCCAGCGTCAAACGTGCCCTACCCACCGTGCATTCATTGAGCGAGCTGCAAGCATTACCGTTGATTCAGCTGGATGCCTCGGCCTGGAACTGCCTGGACTGGCAGGACTGGTTCGCCCACCAGGGCTTGCGCTATCAGGCGCCAGCGGATGCGGCGACCTTCAACCAGGTCAACCTGGTGTTCGAGGCGGTCATGCAGGGTATGGGGGTGGGCCTGGGTTGGGAGTTCATGGCCCGCGAGCGCATCGATAATGGCTCGATCCGCCAGGTGTCAGCGTTTGTCGTGCACACCGGGCAAGCCGACTACCTGGTACACGACAAACAGGCCCTGCGCTCGCCAGCGGCGCAGGTGTTCGAGGACTGGCTGCTGGCCCTCAGTTGAACATGGCCTCAACTTGTGCTGCGGTCATTTCTTCGGTCTGGTTGGCGAAACAGTAGTAGCCCGGTTTCTTGTCGACATACACCTGCAGGTCGAAAGCCCAGTCGGTATCGCCCTCAAGCACACCGACCGACACCGCATCGAAATGGCCGGATTTGAGCCGGTACAACAGGTGTGTGCCGCAGGTGCCGCAAAAACCGCGCTGGGCCCACTCGGATGAGTCATGGAACACTGGCTGAGCGCTGGTGAACTTCACCGGTTCTGCGCAGTGCACCGACAGGAACGGCCCGCCGCCCCACTGCCGGCACATGCTGCAATGGCAGGCATTGACGCTGGCTTTTTCCAGGCTGACGCTGAGTTTGACGGCGCCGCACAGGCAACTGCCGTGTTTTTCCAGGGACATGGTCAAGGCTCCTTGCTGGGAGAGGTAGGCGCCAAGTCTAGCAGGCCATCGTGGGGCAAGCCTGCGCCGACAGAGCTACTGGCCGAAAGCCCGGCCCAGGCCACCCGGCACGCCACTGCTGTCGGTTTCCTGCCAGGGGCCATTGAGGTTGGTCGACCAGCTCCAGCCGTTGTTCCAGCGGTAGTAGGTGCGCTGGCGGTAGAAGGTGTTGCTCTTGCCGTCGAGTACGTACACCCCCAGGCGTGGATCCCAGTGGCTGGCGCCACCGGGCGGTGGTGCAAAACTGGGTGAGGTGCGCTGTACCGGCTTGGGCGCCGGGGTGACGGTTGGCTTGCTCGGCACTGCGCCCGGCTTGGGCACAGGCTTGCTGCTCGGGACTGGCGGCAGGGTCTGGATGGGTGGCGCGGTAGGTTCGGAGGGCTGATGAACGGTACATGCACTCAAGCCCGCAACCAGGCAAAGAAGGGTCAGGCGGGCGATGCTGTTCATAGGCGCTCTCTTACTGGTCCGGGCTGTCGATGGTCAGGTGTTGCGCAGCGGTAGTGCTGCTGGCCAGCGGAGCCCCCTTGCCAATCCATTCGCCCTGGGTCGGCTGACCAGCGCGAGAGATGCGCGCAACCAGTTGGACTTCAGGGAAGCTCGACAGTTTCATGTTCGGCATCATCGCGTCGCTGTCGCTCAGCTCGACCTCGATCGGCAGCTGGGCCACGGTAACCCGCTTGGCTGCCAGCGGCATCGGCGGGCCGGAACTTGCCCGGGCGAAGATGAACACGGTGTCATCGGCCTTGACCTTGTCCTTGAGCGCCGCCGCCAGTTCCACCCGCACCTTCAGGCGTGCCGTGGCTTGCTCGGCAAGCGCTGGCGCGAGCTTGCCTGCGCCGGCCTTGAGCTTGTCGCTGGCCCGGTCGATGCCGCCTTGCAGCGCTGCCCGCGAAGCGTCGCCGTCAGGCAGTTGAGTCAACAGGCGGTTCCAGTAGTCGATGGCTTGCTGGTAGTGCTCGGACTCAAAAGCAGCGATGCCGAGCAGGCCCAGGCTGGTGACTTCGTTCGCGTCGGCCTTGAGTGCTTCGTCGGTCAGGGCCTGGGTCTGGGCGTTCCACTGTTTGTTATTGGCAAAGTAAACCGCTTGGGCCCATTGCCCGAGCAGCTCCGGCTCACGCCCGGCAACCGCCACCGCACGTTCGAAGACCTTGGCCGCATCGGCGGGACGCTCCTGGGCCATGTAGGCACGGCCGAGGAAGTACAGGCCTTCGGCCGAGTCTGGCTGGGCCTGCACCGCCAACTCCAGGCGGCGGGTCATTTCTTCCATGGACTGCGGCGCCTTGGCAAATTGCTGGGTCAGCTCGACCTGCTCGCTGGCGCCAAAGTGCAGGTACAGGCCCAGGCCCATCAGCGGCACCAGCACCGCCGCAAGCAGCGGCAACGGTTTGCCCAGGCGGCCCAGGCGTTGCGGTTCGGCGCCCTCGGTATCGGCCAGCAACTCGCGGGCGGCCTCGTCACGGCCCTTGCCGAACTGCTCGGCATCGAGCACCCCGGCCGCCTGCTGGGCAGCCAGCTCGGCCACGCGTTCCTGGTACAGGGCAACGTTGAGGGCGGTACGGTCTTCTTCCTGTTGCGCACGACGGCCGCGCAACACCGGGATCAGCAAAAAGCTCAGGGCCACCAGCAACAGCAGGCCTGCAGCAAGCCAGAAATCAGTCATGGGTCTGTTCTTTGTCCAGCAATTTGGCGAGGCGCTCACGCTCCTCGGCGGAAAGGTCGGCAGAACCTGCAGCAGCCTGGCCACGGCGCTTGCGCACGATCAGTGCAAGCACGGTAAAGCCACCCAGCAGCAACGCCCCCGGGCCGAACCACAGCAGCCAGGTGCGGGCGCTCAGGGCCGGCTTGTAGCGCACAAAGTCACCGTAGCGATCGACCATGAAGTCGATGATCTGCTGATTGCTCTTGCCTTCGCCGAGCATGCGGAAGATCTCCCGGCGCAGGTCGGCGGCGATCGGTGCGTTGGAGTCGGCGATGTCCTGGTTCTGGCACTTGGGGCAGCGCAGTTCCTTGGTCAGATCGTGATAACGCGCACGCTCGGCTTCATCGGCAAACTGATAGGTATCGATCGCCGCCTGGGTTACTCCGGCCAGGCTCAGGCCGAGCACGACGGCTGCCAGCCAGCGCTTCATGGCTTGGCCTCATCGACCAGGCCCTGGTACTGCGGCGCCAACTGCTCGCGCCAGACGGTGGCGTCGACGACACCGACGTGCTTGTAGCGGATGATGCCCTTGGCGTCGATCAGGAAGGTTTCCGGCGCGCCGTACACCCCCAGGTCCAGGCCCAGGCTGCCCTGCTCGTCACGGATGTCGAGCTGGTAGGGGTTGTGGAACTCGGCCAGCCATTTCAATGCGGCGGCGTTGTCATCCTTGTAGTTGACCCCGTGGATCACCACGCCCTGCTCGGCCAACTTGTTCAGGTACGGGTGCTCGACCTTGCACGACGGGCACCAAGTGGCCCAGACGTTGACCAGCGCCGGCTTGCCGAGCAGGTCGGCCTCGGTCAGCGGCTTGCCGTCGACCGATTGCAGGGCAAAGGCCGGGAACGGCTTGCCGATCATTGCCGACGGCAACTCGCTCGGGTCGAGAAACAGGCCGCGGTAGAGAAACACCGCCACCAGCAGAAACACCGCCAGCGGCAGCACCATGATCCAACGCTTCATGCAGTTGCTCCAGACATGCCCAGTGCCTCACGCACACGGGTTTTCACCTTGACTCGATAGCGCCCGTCCAGTGCCGCCAGCAAGCCGCCCAGGCCGGTCAGCAAACCGCCCAGCCAGATCCAGCGTACGAATGGCTTGACGTGCACCCGCACCGCCCAGGCACCGTTATCCAGCGGCTCGCCGAGGGCGACATAGAGGTCACGGGTGAAACCGGCATCGATACCGGCTTCGGTCATCATCGACTGCTGCACCGTGTACAGACGTTTTTCCGGGTGCAGCACGCTGATCTCGCGGCCGTTTTCGACCACCCGCACGGTGCCCTTGTCGGAGGTGAAGTTCGGCCCTTCGAAATGCTTGGCACCTTCGAAGATGAACTGATAACCGGCCAGTTCCACCGACTCGCCCGGTGCCAGGCGCAGGTCGCGCTCGGCACTGTTGTTGCTCGACAGCACCACGCCCAGGGCGCACACCGCCATGCCCAGGTGCGCGACATGCATGCCCCAGTAGCTGCGGCTCAGGCCACGCAGGCCCTTGAACAGGCCTTTATGGCGAGTCTTGTCGAGGATGTCGCGGGCACCGGCGAGGATGATCCAGGCGGCCAGGGCGAAGGTGGTCAGCACCTGCCAGTCGAAATCATCCACCAGCAGGCCGCCGATCGGCGCCAGCACCGCACTGCCGATCAACACCGGGGTAAGCATGCCCAGCAGCCATTTGCTCGGGGTGTCTTTCCAGCGCACGAGCACGCCCACCGCCATCACCACCATCAGTAGCGCCATCAACGGAATAAACAGCGCGTCAAAGTACGGCGGGCCGACCGACAGCTTGGCGCCGGTCAGGGCATCGAGGATCAACGGGTACAAGGTGCCGAGCAGAATCATCGACGCCGCTACCACCAGCACCAGGTTATTTGCCAGCAGCAGGGTTTCCCGCGACCACAGGGCAAAACCGACCTGACTCTTGACCACCGGTGCGCGCAGGGCGAACAGGGTCAGCGAACCACCGACCACGAATAGCAGGAAGATCAGGATGAAAATGCCGCGCTCGGGGTCCGAGGCAAAAGCATGCACCGAGGTCAGCACCCCGGAGCGCACCAGGAAGGTCCCCAACAGGCTCAGGGAGAAGGCGGCAATGGCCAGCAACACCGTCCAGCTCTTGAACACGCCACGCTTCTCGGTGACCGCCAACGAGTGAATCAGCGCGGTACCGACCAGCCAGGGCATGAACGAGGCGTTCTCGACCGGGTCCCAGAACCACCAGCCGCCCCAGCCCAGTTCGTAATAAGCCCACCACGATCCGAGGGTGATACCGATGCCGAGGAAGGCCCAGGCAACGATGGTCCACGGCCGCGACCAGCGGGCCCAGGCGGCGTCCAGACGGCCGCCGAGCAAGGCGGCAATGGCGAAGGCAAAGGCCACCGAGAAGCCCACGTAGCCCATGTACAACATCGGCGGGTGGACGATCAGGCCGATGTCCTGCAGCAGCGGGTTGAGGTCGGCGCCATCGCTCGGCATTTGCGGCAACAAGCGTTTGAACGGATTGGAGGTGATGATCAGGAACGACAGGAAGCCGACACTGATCATGCCCATTACCGCCAGTACCCGCGCCAGCATCACCTGCGGCAATTGCCGGGAGAAGATCGACACGGCGAAAGTCCAGCCGCCGAGGATCATCGCCCAGAGCAGCAGCGAACCTTCGTGTGCACCCCACACGGCGCTGAACTTGAAGTACCAGGGCAAGGCGCTGTTGGAGTTGTTGGCGACATAGGCGACCGAGAAGTTGTCGGTCATGAAGGCATGGGTAAGGCAGGCGAAGGCGAATGCCAGGAAAGCAAACTGGCCCCAGGCCGCCGGGCGCGCCAGGCTCATCCACAGGCTGTCGCCGCGCCAGGCGCCGAGCAGCGGGACGGTGGCCTGGACACAGGCGAAACAGATCGCCAGGATCATCGCCAGTTGGCCCAGTTCGGGAATGATCAATGCCGCATTCATGGCTTGGCTCCGGCATCGGTGGCGAGCTGGCCGCTTTCCTTGAGGGCCTTGGTGACCTCCGGCGGCATGTACTTCTCGTCGTGCTTGGCCAGCACTTCATCGGCCACCACCACGCCTTCAGCATTGAGCTTGCCCAGGGCGACGATGCCCTGCCCTTCACGGAACAAGTCCGGGAGGATGCCACGGTAAGTGATCGGCACCGACTTGTTGAAGTCGGTCACCACAAAGCGCACGTCCAGCGAATCGCCGGAGCGTTGCAGCGAGCCTTTCTCGACCATGCCACCGGCGCGGATGCGGGTGTCCAGCGGCGCTTCGCCATTGGCGATCTGGGTCGGGGTGTAAAACAGGTTGATGTTCTGTTGCAGAGCGCTCAGGGCCAGGCCGACAGCGATACCGATACCGGCCAGCAGGCCGAGGATGATGAACAGACGCTTCTTACGCTGCGGATTCACGGTTTGTTCTCCCGGCGCAGACGGCGCGCCTGTTCTTGCAGGTAACGGCGCTTGGCGCGCACGGGCGCGGCGACGTTGAAGGCCAGCACCAGCAGGCAGATGCCGTAGGCCGACCAGACGTACAGGCCGTGATGGCCCATGGCGAGAAAATCACTGAAGGAGGCAAAGCTCATCGTGCCGCCTCCCGACCCAGGCTGTTCAATACCTCCTCCTTGACCCAACTGGCGCGTGCCTCGCGCTTGAGTACTTCAAGGCGCATGCGCAGCAGCAGCACGGCGCCGAAGAAGCAATAGAAGCCCAGCACGGTCAGCAGCAGCGGCAGCCACATTTCGGCGGGCATTGCCGGCTTTTCGGTGAGGGTGAAGGTGGCGCCCTGGTGCAAGGTGTTCCACCACTCCACCGAGTACTTGATGATCGGGATGTTGATCACCCCGACAATGGCCAGCACCGCGCAGGCCTTGGCCGCGCTCTCGCGATTGCTGATCGCCTGGCCCAGGGCAATCAGGCCGAAGTACAGAAACAGCAGGATCAGCATCGACGTCAGCCGTGCATCCCAGACCCACCAACTGCCCCAGGTCGGCTTGCCCCAGATGGCCCCGGTGACCAGCGCCACGGCAGTCATCCAGGCACCGATGGGCGCTGCGCACTGCAGGGCGACGTCGGCAATCTTCATCTTCCACACCAGCCCCACCACCCCGGCCACCGCCAGCATCACGTAGCAGGATTGGGCAAGCATTGCCGCCGGCACATGAATGTAGATGATCCTGAAGCTGTTACCTTGCTGGTAGTCCTGGGGCGCGAAGGCCAGGCCCCAGACGACGCCGATGGCGATCAGCAGCACGGCTGAGATCGCCAGCCAGGGCAGCATGCGCCCGCTGATGGAATAGAACCATTTGGGTGAACCCAGCTTGTGAAACCACGTCCAGCTGATTGCGCTGCTTTTCATCACGGTACATCCAGGGTCTTTGCTGGGCTGTGCCCAGACCTCATTATTCGCCGACGCTGATCTTCAGGCCAGCCGCTATTGCAAAGGGTGCCAGAGTTACTGCCAAGGCGGTCAGGCTGCCAAGCCAGAGCAGATAACCGGTCGCCGGCATAGCTTGCAATGCCGCCTGCAAGGCGCCACTGCCCAGGATCAATACCGGGATATATAACGGCAAAATAAGTAGCGCCAGCAGCAGGCCGCCACGTTTCAAGCCGACTGTCAGGGCCGCACCCACCGCACCCAACAGGCTCAATACCGGAGTACCGAGCAAAAGCGATGCCACCAGTACCGGCAGGCACTCCGCAGGCAGGCCGAGCATCAGCGCCAGCAAGGGTGCCAACAATACCAGTGCCAGCCCGGAAAAGGCCCAGTGTGCCAGCACTTTTGCCAATACCAGAAGTGGCAAGGGGTGCGACGAAAGGACCCACTGTTCGAGCGATCCGTCCTCGAAATCACTGCGGAAAAGCCCGTCCAGCGGGAGCAGAACCGATAAAAGTGCGGCTACCCAGACCAACCCTGGGGACAAGGTTTGCAACAATTGAGTCTCGGGCCCCACCGCCAACGGGAACAGCGCGACAACGATGGCGAAGAACACCAGCGGGTTGGCCAGTTCGGCCGGGCGCCGGCACAACAGGCGAGCCTCGCGACGCAACAACAGCACAAACACACTCATGCGGCCCACTGCCCCAAGTTGATTTCACGGTAACCGGACGGCTTGCGCTCCAGCGTATGGTGGGTGGTCAGCACGACCATGCCACCGCGCTCGCAATGGCCGGCCAGGTGCGCTTCAAGCTGGGCCACGCCCTGCTTGTCGAGGGCCGTGAAAGGCTCGTCGAGGATCCACAGCGGCGGGCTGTCCAGGTACAGGCGGGCCAGTGCTACGCGGCGCTGCTGGCCGGCTGACAGGGTATGACAGGGAACATCTTCGAAACCACGCAGGCCCACCGCTTCCAGGGCCTTGCGGATCGCAGCCGGCGCGGCCGGGCGATGCAGGGCGCAGAGCCAGGCCAGGTTTTCTTCAGGGCTGAGCAAGTCCTTGATACCGGCGGCGTGGCCGATCCACAGGAGGATCCGGGCCAATTGGTTGCGCTGCTCGACCAAGGGATTGCCGTTGAGCATGATCTGCCCGGCGGTGGGGCTCATGAGGCCGGCCAGCAGGCGCAGCAAGCTGGTCTTGCCGCTGCCGTTGGGGCCGCTGACCTGCAGCATGTCGCCTGCACCCAGGTGCAACTCGAGGTTTTCGAAAAGCATTCGCCAATCGCGCTCGCAGGCCAGGCCCACGGCTTGGAGATGAGGGGTCACGGTTTCGCCTTATGCTTGGGATGCCTGTCTCAAGTCGGTCCCGGCCTTGCCGTTATACTGGCAACGACGATGTGGCCCGGCCGCGCTGATCGCCAAAGATCGGGCGGCATTATACATGTGATGTCCTACTGCAAAGAGGGCTATTTCAATAGGTTGCGAGCGGATGACAGGCGAAATCAACAACCTCGGCCCACAGATCCCGGCCAACCCGCAATTGCGCTCGGCGATGACCGGCGAACTGCTGCGCCTGCTGCAACCGCAACAGACGTTGCTGGCCCCGGGTGAAACCGCCAAGGCCGAGGTAATGGCCCTGCGTCAGGTCGGCCAGGATTTCCAGATGCTGCTCAAGTTGACCCAGGACAACGGCAAACAGACCAACGTCCAGGCCAGCAGCCCCCTGCCCCTGGCCCAAGGCAGCCAGCTGGCGGTGAGCCAGAACAGCAGCGCCAACCTGACCATCACCGTGCAGCAGGCCATCGCCAGCAGCGTCGCCACCCTGACCCGTATCGACACTCGCCAACTGCCGGTGGGCACCTTGCTGCAAGGCAAAGTCGTCACCAGCCAGGCACTGCCGCAAGCGGCCGGCCAACTGGCCCAGTTCCGCTCGCTGGTGACGCTGCTCGGCGGCCCCCAGGCCGGCGCCACCCTGGCCATCGACAGCCCGCGCCCGCTTACGGTGGGCAGCCTGCTCAGCGCGCGGGTGCAGGGTGATCATTCCTTAAGCTTTGTGCCACTGAGCGGGCGCCAGGAGCAGTTGGCGGTCAGCCAGCAACTGAGCACCCAGCAGAGTCGCCAGGCGTCCCTGCCCGGCTTGCTCAATGCCTTGCAACAGCTGCGCAGCGACAGCAATCAGAGCACCGAGCTGCGCGCCACGGTAGACAAACTGTTGACCAGCCTGCCGGATGTGCGCCAGCTCAGCGACCCCAAGGGCCTGGCCCAGGCCCTGAACAACAGCGGCGTGTTTCTTGAGGCCAAATTGCTGGCCGGCCTGCCTGCGGCACTGGCCCCTGACCTCAAGGCCCAAGTGGTGCGCCTGGTGGCACAACTGCTGCCAGGGTTGCCTGCTAACACCACCTTCAACCCGGCGGCGGCCGCCAGCACGTTGGCCCAGGTCATGCCCGGCATGGTCCGCAATGCCCTGGGCATGCTCGGCCAGGTCAGCCCGCGCCCTCAGCCCGGAGGCTTTCCCCTGCCCTCACGGCTATTGCAGAGCAAGGATGGTGAAGGCGACCTGGAGCATTTGTTGCGCCTGGCCGCCGCGGCCATTTCGCGCCTGCAAAGCCATCAGTTGGCGAGCCTGGAAAAGACCGGCACCAGCGCCGATGGCAACCTGCAGACCACCTGGCAACTGGAGATCCCTTTGCGCACTGGTCAGGATTTCATGCCGCTGCAGATGAAGCTGCAGCGCGAGGAAACCCCGGAGCAGCAAAGCGACCCGGAGCGCGAACGTCGCGATCCGCTGGAAATGCTCTGGCGCATCGAACTGGCCTTCGACCTGCATCCGCTGGGGCCTTTGCAGGTGCAGGCGCAAATCAGCCAGGGCAGCCTGTCGAGCCAGCTGTGGGCTGAGTTGCCCAGCACCGCGCAACTGATCGAAAGCCAGCTTGGCCACTTGCGCGAGCGTCTGCTTGCGCGCGGCCTGAATGTCACTGAGCTGCACTGCCATCACGGCACACCGCCTCAGGGGCCGCGCACGCACTTGGAACAGCGCTGGGTGGATGAACAAGCATGATCGACAAGAACCCACGCCAGGCCATTGCCCTGACCTATGATGGCCAACAGGCACCTACCCTCAGTGCCAAGGGCGATGACGAGCTGGCCGAGGCCATCCTGAAGATCGCCCGCGAGCACGAAGTACCGATCTACGAGAACGCCGAACTGGTGCGCCTGCTGGCGCGTATGGAGCTGGGCGACCAGATCCCTGAGGCCCTGTACCTGACCATCGCCGAAATCATTGCCTTTGCCTGGCAGCTCAAGGGCAAGGTGCCGGTAGGGTTTGACGATAAGGGGCCACAGGAACGCGACATCACGCCCACCGACCTGAGATTGCCCGGTGCCTGAAAAGCATCGCGGGGCAAGCCCGCTCCTACAACGCCAGTAGGAGCGGGCTTGCCCCGCGATCGATGTCAGCTACGGTGCAACTTGCTCATCAACTCCGCCTCGGCCTGGGTCAAACCACAGGACTGAGTCAGCTCATCGACACTGGCACCCATGCCCACCAGCCGCGCCGCTTGCGCGAACGACAGGCTGTTGGGGTCACGCTGCTCCAGTTGCAGGAGCTTGTCCGGCAAGGGCGCAACCACCGCGCGCAGCTCGTGCAAGGCTTCGCCCATGCGCACGCTGCCGTTCTGGTAGTCGTCCAGGCGCTTGCCCAAATCCTTGATGCGCTGATCACGCAGCGCATCGCCCTGGGCCTGTTGCGCGGCCAGCTCTCGCTGGCGCTTGCTGTAGTTCAGGAAGAACCACAGGCTGACCGCCCACAGCAGCGCCAGAAATATGACTGCAACCTCGAGGATCAACTCAGATGTTCTCCAGCTCGGACCACTCTTCCTCGGTCATCATCTTGTCCAGTTCGACCAGGATCAGCAGTTCGTT
Organism: Pseudomonas rubra; assembly: GCF_028656935.1. Classification (GTDB taxonomy): domain Bacteria; phylum Pseudomonadota; class Gammaproteobacteria; order Pseudomonadales; family Pseudomonadaceae; genus Aquipseudomonas; species Aquipseudomonas rubra. The sequence goes on along the minus strand of NZ_JAMDGZ010000012.1, from coordinate 160,529 downwards.
GTTCTTGTTGCACACGCCCTGAATGAACTTGGCCGATTCCTCGTTGCCGACATTCGGCGCGGTCTCGATTTCCGACTGACGCAGATAAACCACTTCGGCGACGCTGTCGACCAGGATGCCGACGACCTGCTTGTCGGCCTCGATGATGACGATACGGGTGTTGTCGGTGATCTCGCTCGACAGCAGGCCGAAGCGCTGGCGGGTATCGATTACGGTGACCACGTTACCGCGCAGGTTGATGATGCCCAGTACGTAGCTGGGGGCACCCGGGACCGGTGCGATCTCGGTGTAGCGCAGGACTTCCTGCACTTGCATCACGTTGATGCCGTAGGACTCGTTGTCCAGCTTGAAGGTCACCCACTGCAGGATCGGATCTTCGGAACCTTGTGCAGACGATTTTTTCATTCCCCTATCCCTCAAAATCCGCCATCGGCGGTGTGCTCAGTACGGTCGCGGCAGATGCGGCCGATTATTTATGGGTGTCGTGCAGTTGCTTGACTGCACCGCTGGCGATCAACTCGGCCAGTTCAGCGACATCGAGCAATGCGCACATGTGTTCGATAACGGTGCCGGCCAGCCATGGCCGCTGGCCGCGCTGGCTGCGCCACTTGATCTCATTGGGGTCCAGGCGCAGCGAGCGGCTGACCTGATGCACCGCTAGGCCCCATTCATAGCCCTGAACCGAAATCACGTACTGCAGGCCCTGGCGAAAATCGTCCCGGTAACGGTCGGGCATCACCCAGCGGGCAGTGTCCAGTACCTTGAGGTTGCCGCTCTGGCTTGGCAGGATGCCCAAAAACCAGTCAGGCTGGCCGAACAATGGCGTCAGCTCGTGGCCCGCCAGCGGGTAGATCGAACCCAGGCATACCAACGGCACGGCCAAGGTCAGGCCGGCAACGTCGAACAGCAGGCATTCGAATGGCTCGGCAGCCCAGGCCGGGCGACCGTCGACGGTGGCCGGTGGTACCGGCTGGTTGGGTGCCGGCGGCAAGTGCACTTGCACCAATGGCTCGACAGGCACGCTGTGCACCGGCTCCAAAACCGGCTCCGGCGCCTCGATCACAGGCTCGACCACCGGCGGCAAGGTCAGCGCCAGCACCGGTCGCACTGGCTCGGCAAAGGGTAGCGGTTCAGCCTTGATCACCGCCTGAGCGGCAACCTGGGCATCACGCGCCTGTTCTTCGCGTACCGCCGCCTGAAACTCGTCCTGCTCGACCGATACCGTCGGCGCTTCGACGAGCACTTCGTCGGGCTCTTCAGTCGCCTCCTGGAGCAAACCATCGAGGTAGTTCTGCAGGGCCAGTTGCGGCCGGCTGGCCAGCTGTTGAGGGCGATTCATCAGGCCACCTGCACGGCAAGGTTCTGCGTCAGCAGGTGCTTGAGCAAGGCCCGATAGGCCACCACGCCGCGGCTTTTGCCGTCGAACTGTGAAGGGGTCAGCCCGGCCCGGCTGGCATCGCGCAGGCGCGTGTCGACCGGAATGTAGCCTTGCCAGATATGTTCGGGATAGGCGTCGCGCAGTACGCGCAAGGTGCCCATCGAAGCCTGGGTGCGGCGGTCGAACAAGGTCGGCACGATGTGATAAGGCAAGGCCTGCTTGCGCGAACGGTTGACCATTGCCAGGGTGCTGACCATGCGTTCCAGGCCCTTGACCGCCAGGTACTCGGTCTGCACCGGGATCACCAGTTGCTGACTGGCCGCCAGGGCATTGACCATCAGCACGCCAAGCAACGGCGGGCTGTCGATGATCGCGTAGTCGAAGTCCTGCCACAGTTGCGCCAGAGACTTGGCGATCACCAGGCCCAGGCCACTCTGGCCTGGCGACTGGCGCTCGAGCACAGCCAGCGCGGTGCTCGACGGCAGCAACGAGATATTGTCGTCACTGGTCGGCTGCAGCAATTGCCCAGGCAAGCCTTCAGGCACCGTACCCTTGTGCAGGAACAGGTCGTAGCAGCTGTGCTCCAGCGCATCGGGGTTGTGCCCGAAATAGCTGGTCATCGACCCGTGCGGGTCAAGGTCGACAACCACCACGCGCTTGCCCGCCTCGGCCAGCAGGCCGGCCAGGGCGATGGACGTGGTGGTCTTGCCGACTCCACCTTTTTGATTGGCTACTGCCCAGACTCTCATTGCGTTGCTTCCTCCCGGTACGGCAGCCTGCCCAGCCGGGATCGGTTAAAGGGTCGGTGACGGGGAATTGACGCGATTGTCGCCCACCGTCGGTGCTACCGCAGCAGGTGCAGTTTGTGTGCCAGCCCGCTTCATCGCCGCATCCGGCGTGGCATTGGCGCTACCGGAACCGGTCAGGCTGCGACGTACTTCAAGGTTGCGCGAAATCACCAGCACCACCCGCCGGTTACGTGCGCGGCCTTCGGCCGTGTCATTGCCGGCAATCGGCTGGAACTCGCCGTAGCCGACCGACGCCATGCGCGACGGGTTCACCCCTTCCATGGCCAGCAGGCGGACGATACTTGCCGCTCGCGCCGAAGACAGTTCCCAGTTGGTCGGATACTGCGCGGTACGAATCGGCAGGTCGTCGGTAAAACCTTCGACGTGCACCGGGTTGGCGAACGGCTTGAGGATCTTCGCCACCTTCTCGATGATGTTGAACGCGACATCACTGGGCATGGCATCGCCACTGCCGAACAGTAGCGAGGAATTGAGCTCGATTTCGACCCACAGTTCGTTGCCGCGCACGGTCATCTGATCGGACTTGATCAAGTCGCCGAAGGCGTCGCGAACGTCATCGGTGATGGTCTTCAACGGGTCGCTGGTGGTTTGCGCCAGGCCCGCATCAACCTGTTCGCTGTCCTTGATCAATGGCTCGGCCGGCTTGACGCTGAGCGGGCGCTCGTCGCCGATGGGGATCGGCTTCAGGCTACGCTCAGGGTCGTTGAACACGCCGATCAGGGCCTGGGAAATGATCTTGTACTTGCCCTCGTTGATCGAGGAGATCGAATACATGACCACGAAGAAGGCGAACAGCAAGGTGATGAAGTCGGCGTAGGACACCAGCCAGCGTTCGTGGTTTTCATGTTCTTCAGGTTGTCGACGACGCGCCATGTGTTACTCCATGAAGCCCTGAAGCTTCAGCTCGATCGAGCGCGGGTTTTCGCCTTCGGCGATCGACAGCAACCCTTCCAGAAGCATTTCCCGGTAGCGCGACTGGCGCAAGGCCAGAGCCTTGAGCTTGTTGGCGACCGGCAGCAGGATCAGGTTGGCACTGGCCACACCATAGATGGTGGCGACAAAGGCCACGGCAATGCCATTCCCCAACTGCGACGGATCGGCCAGGTTGCCCATGACATGGATCAGACCCATCACCGCACCGATGATACCGATGGTCGGCGCGTAGCCGCCCATGCTCTCGAACACTTTGGCCGCCTGCACATCGCGGCTTTCCTGGGTGTAGAAATCCACTTCAAGGATGCTGCGGATAGCCTCGGGCTCAGCACCGTCGACCAGCAACTGCAAACCTTTGCGCGCGTAAGGGTCCGGCTCGGCATCGGCCACGCCTTCCAGGCCCAGCAGGCCTTCCTTGCGCGCGGTCAGCGACCAGTTCACCACCCGGTCGATGCCGCCGGCAAGGTCGATCCGTGGCGGGAAGATAATCCAGCGCACGATAATCAGCGCACGCTTGAAAGAGCTCATCGGCGACTGCAGCAGTGCCGCCGCCAGGGTGCCACCAAGCACGATCAACGCTGCCGGGCCGTTGAGCAGCGCCGACAGGTGCCCGCCTTCGAGGTAGTTGCCACCAACGATGGCAACGAAGGCCAGGATGATCCCGATAAGGCTCAGAACATCCATCAGACGCAGGCCTCGACCAAGTGTTTGCCAATCTCGTCCAGGCCATACACGGCGTCTGCCAGGTTGGCCTTGACGATCGCCATGGGCATGCCATAGATCACGCAGCTGGCTTCATCCTGGGCCCACACCGTACTGCCGCCCTGCTTGAGCAGGCGCGCGCCTTCACGACCATCGGCGCCCATGCCGGTAAGCACCACCGAGAGCACCTTGTCGCCATAGGATTTGGCTGCAGAACCAAAGGTGATGTCCACGCACGGCTTGTAGTTCAGGCGCTCATCCCCCGGGAGGATTTTCACCGTGCCACGGCCGTCGACCATCATCTGCTTGCCGCCAGGGGCCAGCAAGGCCAGGCCCGGGCGCAGCATGTCGCCATCCTCGGCTTCCTTGACGCTGATCTTGCACAGCTTGTCGAGGCGCTCGGCAAAGGCCTTGGTAAACGCCGCCGGCATGTGCTGGATCAGTACGATCGGCGCCGGGAAATTGGCCGGCAACTGGGTCAGAACCCGCTGCAAGGCAACCGGGCCGCCGGTAGAGGTGCCAATAGCCACGAGCTTGTACGGCTTGCGCTTGGGTGCAGGCGAAGTGCTGGACGCAGGCGTTGCCGTTGCACGCACTGGCGCCGCAGCGCGTGGCGCAGGCGAACTACCCAAGCTGCTGACCGCTGGCTGGGCGCTCGGCTGCGGAGCTGGGGCTGGCGCCGGGCTTGAGTAAGCACTGAAGCGACGGTTGCTGCGCGAAATGGTATGAACCTTTTCACACAGCAACTGCTTGACCTTCTCGGGGTTGCGCGAGATGTCTTCGAAGTTCTTCGGTAGGTAGTCCACCGCACCGGCATCCAGGGCGTCGAGGGTAACCCGGGCGCCTTCGTGGGTCAGCGACGAGAACATCAACACCGGGGTCGGGCAACGCTGCATGATGTGACGCACAGCAGTGATGCCATCCATCATGGGCATTTCGTAGTCCATGGTGATGACATCGGGCTTGAGCGACAGCGCCTGGTCGATCGCTTCCTTGCCGTTGGTCGCGGTACCCACGACCTGGATAGTCGGGTCCGCTGAAAGAATTTCCGAGACGCGGCGGCGGAAGAAACCGGAATCATCCACCACCAGGACCTTGACTGCCATAAACACTCCATTAGGGGGCGCGGCTGATACGCCGCGCCACCAGAATCAAATACGCCGGGCGGCGTAACGCTTGAGCATGCTCGGTACGTCGAGGATCAGCGCAATGCGCCCGTCACCGGTAATGGTGGCGCCCGACATGCCCGGGGTGCCCTGGAGCATCTTGCCCAGCGGCTTGATGACCACTTCTTCCTGGCCCACCAACTGATCGACGACGAAGCCGATACGCTGGGTACCCACCGAAAGGATCACCACGTGGCCCTCGCGCTGCTCTTCATGAGCGGCAGAACTGACCAGCCAGCGCTTGAGGTAGAACAGCGGCAAGGCTTTGTCACGCACGATCACCACTTCCTGGCCGTCGACCACGTTGGTGCGCGACAGGTCGAGGTGGAAGATCTCGTTGACGTTGACCAGCGGGAAAGCGAACGCCTGGTTGCCAAGCATGACCATCAGCGTCGGCATGATCGCCAGGGTCAAAGGCACCTTGATGACGATCTTCGAACCCAGGCCCTTGGTCGAGTAGATGTTGATCGAGCCGTTGAGCTGGGAAATCTTGGTTTTCACCACGTCCATGCCCACGCCACGCCCGGACACGTCGGAAATCTCGGTCTTGGTCGAGAAGCCCGGGGCGAAGATCAGGTTGTAGCACTCGGTCTCGCTCAGGCGGTCGGCAGCATCCTTGTCCATCACCCCGCGCTTGACCGCGATGGCGCGCAGCACGTCAGCATCCATGCCCTTGCCGTCGTCGGAGATCGACAGCAGGATGTGATCGCCTTCCTGTTCGGCCGAGAGCACTACCTTGCCGCCGCGGGACTTGCCCGAGGCTTCGCGCTCTTCCGGGGTTTCGACGCCATGGTCGACGGCGTTGCGCACCAAGTGCACCAACGGGTCGGCCAGGGCCTCGACGAGGTTCTTGTCGAGGTCGGTTTCTTCCCCGACCAGCTCCAGGTTGATCTCTTTCTTCAACTGCCGGGCCAGGTCGCGAACCAGGCGCGGGAAGCGCCCGAAGACCTTCTTGATCGGCTGCATGCGGGTCTTCATGACCGCGGTCTGCAGGTCGGCAGTAACCACATCGAGGTTCGACACGGCCTTGGACATGGCCTCATCGCCGCTGTTCAGGCCCAGACGCACCAGGCGGTTACGCACCAGCACCAGCTCGCCGACCATGTTCATGATCTCATCGAGCCGCGCGGTATCGACCCGTACGGTGGTTTCAGTTTCGTTGGTCGGGTGTTTTTCTGCAGCCGCCGCAGGCTGACGCGCCGGGGCTGGCGCGGCGGGCTTGGCGGCCACTGCTGGCGCAGCAGCAGGTACGGCGGCTTTGGCCACGGGTGCTGGCGCAGGCGCAGGCTTGGCCTTGACCGGCGCGGCAGCAGCAGGCGCAGCAGTGGCGACGGCGTCAGCAGCAAACTTGCCCTTGCCATGCAACTCGTCGAGCAGTGCTTCGAACTCGTGCTCGGAAATATGATCGCCCTGTACAGCAGGCGCGGCGTCTTCCCCGGCAGCGGTAGCGGCGCCCGGCAGTGCATCGACGGCAAAGGTACCCTTGCCGTGCAACTGATCAAGCAGCGCCTCGAACTCGTCGTCGGTGATATCGCCGCTGGCAACGCCCGGCGCAGCTACCGCAACCGGCGCCTCGGCGCTGGCGCCGAGGTTATCGGCGGCGAACTGACCCTTGCCATGCAACTGGTCAAGCAGCGACTCGAACTCGGCATCGGAGATTTCATCACCGGCGGGCTCGGCCACTTGGGCTTCGGCCTCGGCCTTGACCGCACTGAGCGAGTCGAGCAACTGCTCGAACTCGGTGTCGGTGATGTCGGCTTCGGCCGCAGGCGCTTCGAGCACTTCTGGCTCAGGCGCAGGTGCCTCGTCCTGCGCGGCAGGCTCGGCCAGGCGCGACAGCGCCGCCAGCAGCTCAGGGGTGGCTGGGGTGATGTCGGTACGTTCGCGCACCTGGCCGAACATGCTGTTGACCGTGTCCAGCGCTTCCAGGACCACGTCCATCAGTTCGGCATCAACACGCCGGGCACCCTTGCGCAGGATGTCGAAGACGTTTTCGGCGATATGGCAGCACTCCACCAGCTCGTTGAGCTGGAGGAAGCCGGCGCCCCCTTTTACAGTGTGAAAACCGCGAAAGATCGCATTGAGCAAATCGGCATCATCCGGACGGCTTTCCAGCTCGACCAGTTGCTCGGACAGTTGCTCAAGAATCTCGCCGGCTTCTACCAGGAAATCCTGAAGGATTTCTTCATCGGCGCCGAAGCTCATTAAACGTGCTCCCTAAAAACCCAGACTGGACAGCAGATCGTCGACATCGTCCTGACCGGACACAACGTCTTCACGCTTATCGGCATGAATCTGCGGACCTTCACCCCGAGTCGGATGTTTTTCTTGATCTTTTTCAGCGCGCAGCTGCTGGTGGTCATGTTCGATACCGGCAAAACGGTCGACCTGGCTTGCCATCAGCACGAGCTTGAGCAGATTGCTTTCTACTTCGGTGACCAGCGTCGTGACGCGCTTGATCACCTGGCCGGTCAGGTCTTGGTAGTCCTGAGCCAGAAGAATGTCATTGAGGTGCCCGGCGACCTTGCGGTTGCCCTCCTCGCTGCGCGTCAGAAAACTGTCGACACGCTTGGCCAGCTCACGAAACTCCGGTGCCGCCACTTCGCGGCGCATGAAGCGCTGCCAGTCGACGCTCAGCTCGCGGGCTTCGTCGCTCAACGCGTTGAGTACCGGCGTACTGGCTTCGACCAGGTCCATGGTGCGGTTAGCCGCGCCCTCGGTCAGTTTGACCACGTAGGACAGGCGTTCGGTCGCGTCGGTAATCTGCGACACTTCCTCGGCCTGCGGCATGTGCGGGTCGATCTGGAAGCTGACGATCGCACTGTGCAACTCGCGGGTAAGTTTGCCGACTTCCTGATACAGGCCTAGGTCACGGGTCTGGTTCAGCTGATGGATCAGTTGCACCGCGTCGCCGAACTTGCCTTTTTCAAGGCTGTCGACCAGTTCCTTGGCGTGTTTCTTGAGTGTTGACTCGAACTCGCCCAAGGATGATTGTGTTTGCTCCATAGCGCCCCCGTGGCGTACCTCAGCTATTGACGCGCTCGAAGATTTTTTCGATTTTTTCTTTCAGCACCTGGGCAGTGAACGGCTTGACCACATAGCCGTTGACTCCGGCCTGGGCGGCTTCGATGATCTGCTCGCGCTTGGCTTCGGCGGTCACCATCAGCACCGGCAGGTGCTTGAGGCGTTCATCGGCCCGCACCTTGCGCAGCAGGTCGATGCCGGACATGCCAGGCATGTTCCAGTCGGTGACCAGAAAATCGAAGTGGCCGCTTTCGAGCATCGGCAGCGCGGTGTTGCCGTCGTCGGCTTCCTGGGTGTTGGTAAAGCCCAGATCACGCAACAGGTTCTTGATGATCCGCCGCATCGTCGAGAAGTCGTCCACGATGAGGATTTTCATGTCTTTGTTCAATTAGACCTCCAAGCAGTCTTTAACGCGTTCAGCGCGGAACGCGCATTCAATCAATTCGGTACTGCATTTCACGACTGCATTGAACCGGTGTTCAACGCGCCCACCATTCCCCCAGGCGACCACGCAAACGTGCCGCGCACTGGCTGTGCAGCTGGCTGACGCGCGATTCGCTCACCCCCAGGACCTCACCGATCTCCTTGAGGTTGAGCTCTTCGTCGTAGTACAGCGCCAGCACCAGACGCTCGCGTTCGGGCAGGTTGGCAATGGCATCGGCCAAGGCTGCCTGAAAACGCTCGTCTTCCAGATCGCGCGAAGGCTCGAGCTGGGAACTGGCACCTCCCTCGTGCAGACCTTCATGTTCGCCGTCCTGCAGCAGGTCGTCGAAACTGAACAGGCGGCTGCCCAGGGTGTCATTCAAAATCCCGTAATAATCATCGAGACTCAATTGAAGTTCGGCAGCAACCTCGTGATCTTTAGCGTCACGGCCGGTTTTTGCTTCAATTGCACGAATCGCGTCACTGACCATGCGGGTATTGCGGTGTACCGAACGCGGCGCCCAATCGCCCTTGCGCACTTCATCGAGCATCGCCCCGCGAATACGGATGCCGGCATAGGTCTCGAAACTGGCACCTTTGCTCGCATCGTACTTGTTGGCGACTTCGAGCAAGCCGATCATCCCGGCCTGGATCAGATCTTCGACCTGAACACTGGCCGGCAGACGCGCCAGCAAGTGGTAGGCGATGCGTTTGACCAACGGCGCGTAACGCTCGATCAACTCGTACTGGGCGTCACGCGAGGCCTTGCTGTACATCCGATAACCGCTGGCGTTCATAGCACCGGACCCGCACTCGTCGGTTGCACCAGGCGCTCGACGAAGAACTCCAGGTGACCCCGTGGGTTGGCAGGCAGCGGCCAGGTGTCGACCTTCTGGGCAATGGCCTTGAATGCCAGCGCGCACTTGGAACGCGGGAAGGCTTCATAGACTGCACGCTGCTTCTGCACCGCCTTGCGCACGCATTCGTCGTAAGGCACCGCACCGACGTATTGTAGGGCGACATCCAGAAAGCGATCAGTGACCTTGGTCAACTTGGCGAACAGGTTGCGCCCCTCTTGAGGGCTCTGAGCCATGTTTGCCAGGACGCGGAAGCGGTTCATGCCGTAATCGCGATTGAGCAGCTTGATCAGGGCATAGGCATCGGTGATCGAGGTGGGCTCGTCGCACACCACCAGCAACACTTCCTGGGCGGCGCGGACAAAACTGACTACCGAGTCACCGATACCCGCAGCGGTGTCGATCACCAGCACATCGAGGTTGTCGCCGATCTCGCTGAAGGCCTGGATCAGCCCGGCATGCTGCGCCGGCGCCAGGTGCACCATGCTTTGCGTACCCGAAGCCGCCGGCACGATGCGCACGCCACCGGGGCCCTGCAGCAGTACTTCGCGCAGCTCGCAGCGGCCTTCGATGACGTCGGCCAGGGTACGTTTGGGCGTCAGGCCCAGCAGCACGTCGACGTTGGCCAGGCCCAGGTCGGCGTCCAGCAGCATGACCCGACGGCCAAGCTCAGCCAGCGCCAGCGACAGGTTCACTGACACGTTAGTCTTGCCGACGCCACCTTTGCCACCGGTCACGGCGATCACCTGTACGGGATGCATGCTACCCATGTTTGTTCTTTACCTTGTCTTACTTAGACCGAGGCCACATGACTGGGCTGCGCTTTCAACACCTGAAAAATGCCTGGCAGACCATTGATGTAGGTACTTTGCAACGTATTCATATTCACCTCAGCCCACGCGTTTGCCAGGGCTGTGGTAGAGATCAGCGAACATGTCGGCCATGGCCTCTTCGCTGGGCTCGTCCTGCATCTGCACGCTCACTGCGCGGCTGACCAACTGGTGCCGGCGCGGCAGGTGCAGGTCGTCAGGAATGCGCGGGCCATCGGTAAGATAGGCCACAGGCAGTTCATGACTGATTGCCAGGCTCAATACTTCGCCGAGGCTGGCGGTTTCATCTAGCTTGGTCAGGATGCAACCGGCCAGACCACAGCGCTTGTAGCTGTGGTAGGCGGCGGTCAGCACCTGCTTCTGGCTGGTGGTTGCCAGTACCAGATAATTCTTGGCCTGAATCCCGCGCCCGGCAAGGGTTTCGAGCTGCATACGCAAGGCCGGGTCACTGGCTTGCAGGCCAGCGGTGTCGATCAGTACCACGCGCTTGCGCAGCAGCGGGTCGAGCGCCTGGGCCAGCGACTGACCCGGATCGACATGAGTGACCGAGACATTGAGGATCCGCCCCAGGGTCTTGAGTTGCTCCTGGGCACCGATACGGAAACTGTCCATGCTCACAAGGGCCAAGTTGTGCGCACCGTACTTGAGCACGTAGCGCGCAGCCAGTTTGGCCAGGGTGGTGGTCTTGCCCATGCCGGCCGGACCGACCATGGCAATGACACCGCCTTCTTCAATCGGTTCGATTTCCGGCACCTGAATCATCCGCGCCAGATGGGCCAGCAGCATGCGCCAGGCTTGCCGAGGCTCTTCGATACCGGTCGTAAGATCGAGCAGCTCACGGGCAATTGGCCCGGACAGGCCAATGCGCTGCAGGCGCCGCCAGAGATTGGCCTGCTGCGGCTTGTTTCCTTGCAACTGGCTCCAGGCCAGCGAACCGAGCTGCACTTCAAGCAGCTCACGCAGGCCCGACAGTTCCGAACGCATCGAGTCGAACAAGCGCTGATCAATCGGCGCGGCAACCGGTGCCGCCGGCGCCAGCGGTGCTTCAACCTCAGGATCTACCAGCGGCTCGGAAGCGGTCAACGGCAGCCCGGCGAACAGCTGACGGTTGGCGTCCTCGCTCTCGCTGCGGGTGCTCAGCTCCGCCTGGGCGGTAACGATGCGCGACTGGGTCTTGCGCAACTCGTCTTCGAGCTCGATATTCGGCACCCGCGGCGCCAGGGCGGACAGCTTATAGTCCAGCGCAGCCGTCAGCTCGACACCGCCAGCAATCCGGCGGTTGCCGATGATGGCGGCTTCGGCGCCCAGCTCATCTCGAACCAGCTTCATGGCCTGACGCATATCGGCGGCGAAAAAACGCTTAACTTGCATAACCCACTACCTCAGCCGTTCGGGCCCACTGTGGCGACGATGGTAACTTGCTTGTTGTCAGGTATTTCCTGATACGCCAAAACATGCAAATTCGGTACAGCCAGGCGACCGAAGCGCGACAGCATGGCTCGTACCGGTCCTGCGACCAGGAGGATCGCCGGCTGCCCTTGCATCTCCTGACGCTGGGCGGCTTCGATCAACGAACGCTGAAGCTTTTCGGCCATGCTCGGCTCAAGAAGAACACCATCTTCCTGGCCTTGCCCAGCCCTTTGCAAACTATTGAGCAAAATCTGTTCCAATCTTGGCTCAAGGGTGATGACAGGCAGCTCGGACTCAACGCCGACAATGCTTTGCACGATTGCGCGACACAATCCGACGCGCACCACCGCCACCAGCGCGGCGGTATCTTGACTCTTGCCCGGGTTGTTGGCGATGGCTTCGGCAATACTGCGAATGTCGCGCACCGGAACTTGTTCAGAGAGCAGCGCCTGCAGGACCTTGAGCAACCCCGACAACGAAATGACGCCTGGCACCAGCTCTTCGGCAAGCTTGGGCGAGGCTTTGGCCAGCACTTGCAGCAATTGCTGCACTTCTTCGTGGCCGATCAGCTCGTGACAATGCTTGTGCAGGATCTGGTTGAGGTGCGTGGCGACCACGGTACTGGCATCGACCACCGTGTAGCCCAGCGACTGCGCCTGGCTGCGCTGATTGACGTCAACCCACACCGCCTCAAGACCAAAGGCCGGATCGCGGGCGGCAATGCCGTTGAGGGTGCCGAACACTTGCCCCGGGTTGATCGCCAGCTCACGATCGGGGTAAATCTCGGCTTCGGCCAGGATCACCCCCATCAGTGTCAAGCGGTAGGCGCTCGGCGCCAGATCAAGGTTATCGCGAATATGTACCGTGGGCATGAGAAAGCCCAGGTCCTGGGACAGCTTCTTGCGCACACCCTTGATCCGCGCAAGCAACTGCCCACCCTGGTTGCGATCCACCAGCGGAATCAGGCGATAGCCGACTTCCAGGCCGATCATGTCGATCGGGGTGACGTCATCCCAGCCCAGCTCCTTGGTTTCCATGGCCCGTTGCGGCGATGGCAGCAAATCCTGCTGGCGCTGGACTTCCGCCAAGGCCTTGACCTTGACCTGGTTCTGCTTGCGCCAGACCAGGTAAGCACCGCCCGCAGCCACCAGACCAAGGCTCAAGAAGGCAAAGTGCGGCATGCCTGGCACCAGGCCCATAACGATCATAATGCCAGCGGACACCGCCAGGGCCTTGGGCGAGTCGAACATCTGCCGGTTGATCTGATTGCCCATGTCCTCGGAGCCCGAGGCACGGGTGACCATGATCGCTGCGGCAGTGGACAGCAACAGCGATGGCAACTGCGCCACCAAACCGTCACCAATGGTCAACAGGGCGTACACCTTGCCAGCGTCGCCAAAGGTCATGTTGTGCTGGAAAATACCGACCGCCATGCCGCCGATCAGGTTGATGAACAGGATCAACAGGCCGGCGATGGCGTCGCCGCGAACGAATTTGCTGGCACCGTCCATCGAGCCATAGAACTCGGCCTCGCCGGCCACCTCGGCGCGGCGCGCCTTGGCCTGAGCCTGATCGATCAGCCCGGCATTGAGGTCGGCGTCGATGGCCATCTGCTTGCCGGGCATGGCGTCGAGGGTAAAGCGTGCGCTCACCTCGGAAATCCGCCCGGCACCTTTGGTTACCACCACGAAGTTGATGATCATCAGGATCGCGAACACCACGATACCGACCACATAGTTACCGCCGATCACCACCTCACCGAAGGCCTGGATCACCTTACCAGCGGCCTCGTGGCCGTCATGACCATGGAGCATCACCACCCGCGTGGAAGCCACGTTGAGGGCCAGGCGCAACAGTGTCGCCACCAGCAGGATGGTCGGAAACGCGGCAAAGTCGAGCGGACGCAAGGCGTAGACGCAGACCAGCAGGACCACGATAGACAAGGCGATGTTGAAGGTGAAGAACACGTCGAGCAGGAACGGCGGGATCGGCAACATCATCATTGCCAGCATCACCAGCAGCAACAGCGGCACACCCAGGTTACCCCGGCCTAGACCGACCAGGTTGCTACGGGCACTGTTGATTAACTGAGAGCGATCCACCGGTATTCCTCGTTAGCTCAAGCAAAACTTTGACGCGTTTTGGGCGCGCAGCGCTGCCTTTGCAAGAAGCTTTCCAACTTTGGGATTGGCGCACATCTCATCGCGGGGCAAGTCGAGTCGTCGCACCGCCGCTCCCACAGCCTCAGGAGTCGCGCCGCAAATCTGGCGGAATCGGCAGATCCTTGAGCGGTTCCGGGGGTTTGCCCTTGCCGGCGCGGTACTGGCGGATCTGATAGACATAGGCCAGCACCTGGGCCACCGCCAGGTACAAACCGGCAGGAATCTCTTCTTCAAGCTCGGTGGAATAGTAGATCGAGCGCGCCAGTGCCGGCGATTCGAGCACCTGGATCTTGTGCTCGTTGGCAATCTCGCGAATTTTCAGGGCGATGAAATCGGCGCCCTTGGCCAGCAGCAGCGGCGCCGAGCCCTTCTGCGGATCGTACTTGAGCGCCACGGCATAGTGGGTCGGGTTGGTGATAATGACATCCGCCTCCGGGATCGCTGCCATCATTCGCCGCTGCGAGGCTTCACGCTGCAACTGACGGATACGCTGCTTGACCTCGGGCTTGCCCTCGGAGTCTTTGTACTCGTCACGCACCTCCTGCTTGGTCATCAACAGCTTCTTGTGCGCCTGCCAGAGCTGAAGCGGCACATCCACCGCGGCAATCAGCAACAGCCCCGCAGCCATCCACAACGCACTCCAGCCAACCACCTGCACACTATGGATGACCGCCTGCTCCAGCGGCTCGTTGGCAATTGCCAGTAAATCATCACGATCGGCTGAAAGCACCGCCAGGGCAACGATAAGAATCATGAAGAATTTGGCCAACGCCTTGAGCAACTCGGACAAGGCATTGGCCGAGAACATCCGCTTGATCCCCGAAAGCGGGTTCATCCGACTGAATTTCGGCGCCAGGGAGCTACTGGAAAACAAGAAGCCGCCCAGCGAAACCGGACCGATAATCGCTGCGAGCAGTAACACCAACAGCACTGGCTGGGTAGCCAGCAGCGCCATCTTGCCGGAGGCCATGAGAAAGATGCTCATGGAGCGCTCATCAATGAGCACCTCACGCGACAAGGTGAAGTTGATGCGCATCAACTCCATCAAGGTTTGCGCCAGACCACCGCCAAAGACCAACAGCGCACCGGCACCCGCCAGGGTCACCGCCACAGTATTGAGCTCTTTGGAACGCGCAATCTCGCCCTTCTCGCGAGCGTCCTTCTTGCGTTTCTCGGTGGGGTCTTCTGTCTTGTCCTGACCGCTTTCGCTCTCTGCCATGCTCAGCTCGCCCGCGCCAGCTCACGCAGCCACTGCAGGGCCTCAGAGGCCAGCGACTGATAGTGAGGAAGAATATCGGCCAGTGTGATCCAGAAAATCACCAGACCCAGCACCAGAGTCAGAGGAAAACCAATGGAGAAGATGTTCAACTGCGGCGCCGCCCGAGTCATGACGCCAAAAGCGATGTTGACCACCAGCAACGCGGTGATCGCCGGCAACACAAGCAGCAAGGCCGCACCCAGCACCCAACCAAGGCGCCCGGCCAGGTCCCAGAAATGATTGACCAGCACACCGCCGCCCACTGGCAATGTGGTGAAGCTCTCGGTCAGCACTTCAAAAACCACCAGATGGCCATTGATGGCAAGGAACAGCAAGGTGACCAGCATGGTCAGGAACTGACTGATTACCGCCGTACTGACGCCGTTAGCCGGGTCGACCATGGAGGCGAACGCCATGCCCATCTGGATCGCGACGATTTGCCCGGCAATCACGAATATCTGGAAGAACAGCTGCAGCGCCATACCGAACACAGCACCGATGATGATCTGCTCAGCCACCAGCAACATCGCCCTGAGATCCAGCGCTTCGACCACTGGCATCGGCGGCAATCCCGGCACGATCACTACCGTGATTGCCAGGGCGAAGTACAGGCGAATACGCGCCGGCAACAGGGTGGTACCAAATATCGGCATGGTCATCACCACCGCAGTGACGCGAATCAGCGGCAGGATGAAACTGGCCACCCAGGCACCGATCTGCGCATCGGTAAGCTCAAGCATGACCGACTCAGCCGATCAACTGCGGAATACTGCCGTACAACGACAGGATGTATTCCATGAACTTCTGCACCAGCCAAGGCCCGACCACAATCAGGGTCACCAGCATCACCAGCAGGCGCGGCAAAAAGCTCAGGGTCTGTTCGTTGATCTGCGTGGCAGCCTGAAACATGGCCACCACCAGGCCCACCAGCAGGCTCGGCACCACCAGGATGGCAACCATCAGGGTGGTCAGCCACAACGCATCACGAAACAGGTCGACAGCCACTTCCGGGGTCATGGACTACTTCTCCTCGCGGCTTCAGACGCCGCCGAAACTGCCGGCCAAGGTACCCATGATCAGCGCCCAGCCATCGACCAGTACAAACAGCATGATCTTGAAGGGCAGCGAAATGATCAGCGGCGAGAGCATCATCATACCCATGGCCATCAGCACACTGGCGACCACCAGGTCGATGATCAGGAACGGGATGAAGATCATGAAGCCGATCTGGAACGCAGTCTTGAGCTCCGAGGTGACGAACGCCGGCACCAGAATGGTCAACGGCGCCTGATCAGGGCTGGCGATGTCAGTGCGCTTGGACAGGCGCATGAACAGGTCCAGGTCGCTCTCGCGGGTCTGCGCCAGCATGAAATTCTTCAGTGGCACCTGCGCTTTGCTGATTGCATCCTGGGCACTGAGCTTCTCAGCCAGGTACGGCTGCACAGCCTCCTGGTTAATACGGTCGAACACCGGCGCCATGATGAACAAGGTCAAAAACAACGCCATGCCGTTGAGAATCTGGTTGGACGGCGTCTGCTGCAGGCCCAGAGCCTGGCGCAAAATGGAGAAGACGATAATGATGCGGGTAAAGCTGGTCATCAGCACAACGAACGCCGGAATGAAGCTCAGCGCCGTCATGATCAGCAGGATCTGCAGGCTGACCGAGTATTCCTGCTGTCCGTCCGCCCCACTGGTCAGGCTGATCGCCGGGATCGACAGCGGATCGGCCGCCAACGCCATCGGCGCTGCCAGCACCAACAGCAGCGTCAACATCATGCGCAATGCGCCCATCACGATCGTCCCTTCTGATCCTTGCCCATCAGCTCCAGGAGCCGTTGGGCGAATTCTGGTGTTGCCTGGCGCGCACTGGCGGGCACTTCAATCGGCTCGGCCATGACATGCAGGGCCTCAATGGTGCCCGGGGAATGACCGATGAGAATCTGCTCCTTGCCGACCTGAATCAGCAGAAGCCGATCACGCGGCCCCAGCGAACGGGTACCGAGGATCTCGATGACCTGGCCACTGCAGGGCGCGGCGTTTTGCAGCCGACGCAGCAGCCAGGCCAGGACAAAAATCAGCCCCAGCACCAGCAGCAAGCCCAACACCAGCTGGGTCAACTGCCCCGCCGCGCTACCAGTGGCCGCCGCTGGCGCCACAACCGCAGCCGCCGGCTGGGTGGCTGCCAGTGCGACATCCACGTACAGGCCGCAGGCCAGGGTCATGCCATTGCGCAGGAGCCTGTTCACTCAGCGCAGCTTCTTGATACGTTCGCTTGGGCTGATCACGTCGGTCAGGCGAATGCCGAACTTTTCGTTGACCACCACCACTTCGCCATGAGCGATCAGTGTGCCATTGACCAGAACGTCGAGCGGCTCACCGGCCAGGCGATCGAGCTCGATCACCGAACCCTGGTTGAGCTGCAGCAGGTTGCGGATGTTGATCTCGGTGCTACCGACTTCCATGGAAATACTCACCGGAATGTCCAGAATCACATCCAGGTTCGGACCATCGAGGGTCACTTGCTCGTTGCTGCGCGGCGAGCTGCCGAATTCTTCCATTTGCAGGCGGTCGGATGCAGGCATGCCACTGTCGGCTGCCAGCAACGCATCGATGTCGGACTGACCGGCGTCGCCGGTTTCTTCCAGGGCCGCAGCCCACTCATCGGCCAGCGCCTGCTCCTCCGGGGAGGTGATTTCGTTTTCGTTAGCCATTTTGTCCTCGACGGGCAATCAATTCGGAGTTGGAACCGCAAGCGCCTCAGCGGCGCTCGATCGGATCGATAATCTGCAGGGCCAGGTTGCCCTTGTGCGAACCCAGCTTGGCCTTGAACGACGGCACGCCGTTGGCCCGCAGGATCAGCTCATCCGGCAGCTCGACCGGAATAACATCGCCCGGCTGCATGTGCAGGATGTCGCGCAGCTTCAGCTGGCGACGGGCAACCGTGGCGCTCAGCGGCACGCTGACATCCAGCACGTCTTCGCGCAGGGCCTTGATCCAGCGCTCGTCCTGGTCGTCCAGGTCGGACTGGAAACCGGCATCGAGCATCTCGCGCACCGGCTCGATCATCGAGTACGGCATGGTCACGTGCAGGTCACCACCGCCACCATCGAGCTCGATGTGGAAGGTCGAGACCACCACCGCTTCGCTCGGGCCGACGATGTTGGCCATGGCCGGGTTGACCTCCGAGTTGATGTACTCGAAGTTGACCGGCATGATCGCCTGCCAGGCTTCTTTGAGGTCGACGAACGCCTGGTCCAGCACCATGCGCACCACCCGCAACTCGGTCGGCGTGAACTCCCGCCCTTCGATCTTGGCGTGACGACCGTCGCCACCGAAGAAGTTGTCCACCAGCTTGAACACCAGCTTGGCATCAAGAATGAACAACGAGGTACCGCGCAGCGGCTTGATCTTCACCAGGTTGAGGCTGGTGGGGACGTACAGCGAATGCACGTACTCACCAAACTTCATCACCTGCACGCCACCTACCGCCACGTCGGCTGAGCGACGCAGCAGGTTGAACATGCTGATGCGGGTATAGCGGGCAAAGCGCTCGTTGATCATCTCCAGGGTCGGCATGCGTCCGCGGACGATCCGATCCTGGCTGGTCAGGTCATAACTTTTGATACTGCCGGGCTCGGCATTACTTTCAGTTTGCACCAAACCATCGTCGACACCATGCAACAAGGCATCGATTTCATCCTGGGACAGCAGGTCCTGCACGGCCATCTGGGGCTCCTACTGCAATACGAAATTGGTGAACAGCAACTGGTCGACGACCGGCTTGCCGACTTCCTTCTGCGCCACTTCCTGAACACTGGCAGTGGCCTTCTGGCGGAGCATTTCCTGGCCCACTGGGCTCGACAAAGTGTCAAAACCCTGCCCTGAGAACAGCATCACCAGGTTGTTGCGTATCACCGGCATGTGCACCTTGAGCGCATCCAGCGCCGCCTGATCACGACCCTGCATGGTAATGCTCACCTGCATGTAGCGCTGGCGACCGTTCTGGTTGAAGTTGACCACGAAAGCCGGCGCCAGGGGCTCGTAGATCGCTGCAGGCTTGAGGTTGGCCAGGGCCGGATCGACCGCAGGCTTGTCCTCGGACTTGTGCAGGAAGAACCAGGTGGCGCCAACCGACAGACCGATGGCCAGCAGCAATGCCAGCACCACCAGCAGGATCAGCTTGAGTTTGCCTTTAGCGGCGGGGTCTTTTTCTACTTCGCTCTTCGCCATGCCAATAATCCGTCATTCATCGGAGATTTCAGTCACATGGCGAGGGTTGAGCAAGTGTTATGCCAGATTTGCCTGGGGTGCGACTTGCCCCGCAATCAGGCGTAGAAATCCACGGCACTTGAACCCACAACCGACTGTTGCTCGACCGGCATTGCACCGGGTGCGATTTCAGTAGATTCAGCAGCCTCATTGCGTCGCGCTGCCACGCCACTGAGCTTCGGCGTGTCCTGGGCGCCCTGCTGCTGGCCGCCACGGGACTGATCGGCAACGTTGACGTCCGGCTGCCCCAACCCCTGCTGGGCAAACATTTCCTTGAGGCGGTGCACCTGGTTTTCCAGCGCTTCGCGTACACCAACGTGACCACTGATGAAGGTCACCTGGGCCTGCTGCTCCGGCGCCAGGTTGACACGAATATCCAGGCGCCCAAGCTCCGCTGGCTCAAGCTTGATGTCCGCCGACTTCAGGTTCTGGCTGGACAGGTACATGACCCGGTTGACCAAGCCTTCGGTCCAGCCACCCTGATTCATCGCCAACGGCTGATTGAGCGGAGTCGCGACCGGCACAGCATTGGCCGTCTTGGCCGTAGCTGCCTGGGTCAGGTGGCTCAGGCGCTCGGCAAAGTTGTCGACACGGGTATCGCTCGATGCGCTTTTCAGATCCTTCAGGCCATCGTCGATAAGACCCGCGAAGGCCTTCTCGCCTGGCTCACCCTGTTCGGCATCCGCGCCCGGCTTGTCAAGCAAGGCCGCCAGTGTATTGACGGCAGGCTGCGCGGCTGACGCTTCAGGCTGGGCATTGCCCACTTTGCTGGCGGCATGGGCAGACGTAGTGCCCTGGGCCTGGGCACTTTGCTCAAGGGCCATGCGCAAGGCAGGCAGATCGGCCAGTGGATCGGCCTCAGGATCGAACTCGGGTGCTTCGGCCACCGGCGGGCTCACCACCGCAGCCTGCGCCTGCAACTGCGCCACAGCGGCCTGAACCACTGGCGCGACTGCCTCGGCCTGGGCCTGGATCAACTGCGCCCCCGGCTGGGCATCGGTCACTTGACCTGCCACCAGACTGGGATCGAGCAACGTAGGATCAGGCACCAGTGCGGGATCGACCTCGGGACTGCCCTGATCGTCTGGCAAGTTCTTGCCGCTGCCGGCAACCTTCGGCGTATTGCTGCCGCTATCCGAAGCAGGTGTTGGCGCTGCGGGCTTGTCGCGCACCGCGCTATCGGCGGCAGCCGGGGCGGCCTCACGCGATTGCTTGGCATACACTTCGGAAAAGCCCGAAGCCTTGTCGTTGCTAGCCTGCAGCGGTTTATCCGGCGCACCGCCAGCGGCACGCGAAGGCTTTGCCACGGCACTGGTTTGCAGCAGGGGATTGGAGGCGACAGGCATGTAGGAGTCTCCGCTACAGGGGTCGTAAACGTGAATTAGCGAAGACCAAGCAAAATTAGCGCCAGCTTTGCCTATTCACTCGACACGCGCTGGCATTCAGCGCGGTACAGGGCACGCACCGCACTGTACTCACGATCGATCTGGTTGATCAGATCCTCGATACCCTGCAAGGGCCCCTGGTTGACTCGATCCTCCAGTTGCCGGCACAGCTCGGCCAACGCCACAGCCCCCATGTTGCTGCTACTGCCCTTGAAGCTGTGCGCAGCATGCGCCAGTTCATCGGCACTCTTGGCTTCATGCAACTGGCTGAGGCGTTTTTCGGAATCTTCAAGAAAGGTCTCCAGCAATTGCAGGTAGCCATCTTCCATGACCTCCTGCAGGTCGCTGAGCACCTCGCGATCGATGTGACTGTCGGACACTTGCTCACTCCTTGATCAAGTTGGATTATGCCAGAGCCTCCCAGGCGAACTCCACGCATGCGCGACGCCCCTCGTCGGCCCATTCGGCGCGCCGGCTCAACCGGCGTACAAGATTCAGCCCGCGCCCGCACAACCCTTGTTCGGACACCGACCTGGCCAGCACTTTACTCACATTGAAGCCCTGGCCGCTATCTTCGACCTCGATAATCAGACGCCCGCCCTGACGATCCGGCTCCACCCGCAAAGACACACGGATAAACCCATCGCACAACGCCTGCAGGCGCTCATTGCGCACCTGATAATAGGCGGCAAAGCCCTGCGCATCGCGTTTGAGCGCAGAGTCCAGGCCCAACACGCCGTGCTCCAGGGCATTGGAATACAGCTCGGTGAGCACGCTGTGCAACGCCCCGCCCTGGGCCCGCAGACCATGAATTTCTTGCAGCAGTTGCAGCAGGTACGGTAACGGATTGAAACGCTTTAGCGTTTCGGCACGAAACTCGAACTGCAATGACCAGTCCAGCGGGCTGGACTGGCCACTATCAGAGTAGATCACCGGTGGCGGTGACAACACCTGCGGCTCGACCACTTCGATATCGAGCAGGCTGACGTCATCCCGGGAACGCCCGCGAAACTGCTCCAGCGCCTGCAGCACCTCCTCGAACAACAGCGCTGGCTGGCGGTTGGCGCTCAACACCCGACGCAACCGCTCGACGCCGAACAACTGATCATGCTCATCACTGGTGTCGACGACGCCATCAGATAGCAGAAACAAGCGCTCGCCCAACGCCAGAGGCAAGACCTCAGTGGTGTCATTGAAGCGCTCCGGCGCCAGAACACCTAATGGCAAATGACGCGAAATCAACGGCAATGGCTCGCCGCCACCGGCCGGCAGCAGATAGCCATCCGGCATGCCGCCATTCCACACCTCGACCACCCGCCGCTGAAAACTCAAGTTGAGCAGCAAGGCGCAACAGAACATACCCACCGGCAGGATGCGCTTGAGCTTGGCATTCATCTCGCGCAAGGTTTCGGCCAGGCCATAGCCCTTGGCGGTCATGCCATAAAACACCTCCGCCAAGGGCATCGCCCCCACCGCTGCCGGCAAACCGTGCCCGGTAAAATCGCCGAGCAACACGTGCATATCACCCGCCGGGGTAAAGGCCGCCAACAGCAAGTCACCGTTGAACAAGGCGTAGGGTGATTGCAGGTAGCGGATATTCGACGCACTCAGGCACCCGGCGTGCGCCACCTGATCGAACACCGCCTTGGCCACTCGCTGCTCGTTGAGCAGGTGATTGTGATGGCGGGCAATCTGGTCACGCTGCTCCAGCACCGTAGCCTGCAGTCGACGCAACCGGTCCATCGCCTTGATTTTGGCGGCAAGGATCACCGGACTGTAGGGCTTAGCCAGAAAATCGTCACCACCCGCCTCAAGGCAACGCACCAGTGCATGCTCTTCACTCAATGAGGTCAGAAAAATGATCGGCACCAGGGCCTCACCCGCCAGCGCCTTGATCTGTCGCGCCGCCTCGAAACCGTCCATGACCGGCATCAAGGCATCAAGCAAGACCAGGCTGGGGCGCTGCTGCGCGAACAGCGCCACGGCCTGCTCGCCGTTCTCGGCAGTAAGCACCTGGTGCCCTTGCTTGCGCACGATGGTGGCAAGCAGCAGGCGATCAGCCGCACCATCCTCGGCGATCAGTACGGTGAGCGCTTCCAGATCATGGGCGAACTGGCTCAAGTGATGTCGAACAGCTTGTCGAAATTGGAGATGGCGAGGATTTTTCGGACATCGGAGCTGGTGTTGACCACGCGTATTTCCGAATCGTCGCCGCCAGCATGATCGCGCAGGAGCAGCAGCATGCCCAGCGCCGAACTGTCCAAGTAAGTGGCTTCCTTGAGGTCGACCACCACCGAGTCCGGCATCTTCGGCTTGCGCTCGTAAGCCTCGCGAAACTCCTGATGCTTGCCGAAGTCAAACCGGCCTTTGACCTTTATCGTCAGTTTTTTCCCATCCGGGGATACTTCAGATACAACTGCCATGTCGATGATTCCTTCCATTGCGACGATTGCAGACATCTAGAAGGTTTAGCAGCCCGGCCACCCGCCAGCAAGCCGTGCCGATCAATGTACAGGTCAATAGCGGTCGTGACGCGGCAGACGCTGGGACAGCTCATCGAGCAGCTTTTGCTCGCGCTTGTCCTCGATCATCCGCGCCTCGTCAATGTAGCGCTGTACCAGCTTGCGCAAACCCTCGACCCGGGCATAGGCCTGCTGCCAGGTGCCACGGGCGTTCTTGAGGTTGTTCTGGTGCCAGGCCAGGCTCTGGCGCTGCTGGGTCATGGCGGTCTCCAGCTGAGCGAGAAAGCCCTGATAGCTGACCAGCCAACTACCGGACACGCCCTGCCCGCCCCGGGCGATCCACTGCAATTGGTAGTCTGCGCGAAAGCGGTCGAGTTCGCTGAGCTTGGCCTCGGCCAGGCTCACCTGCTGCTGGAATTGCCCCAGGCGCTTGGCGGCCTGGCGCTCTGCGCTTTCCGCCATTTCCACCACTGGCGTCAGACGCGCGGCACGGCTGGGCTGGGCCACGGCCTATCAGCCGCCTGCCGCGGGCAAAGGGGCAAACACGCCTGCCAGGTGCTCGCGGCTTTGCTGCATGCCAACATTGTCGTTCAGGGCCTGGCGCAAGAAGTGCACCAGGCGCGGCTGCAGGGCAATGGCAAGGTCGGTCTCAGCATCGCCACCGGCCACATAGGCACCGACGCTGATCAGGTCACGACTCTGCGACAAGCGCGACCACAACTGTTTGAACTGCTGCGCTTCGGTCATTTGCTCGGGGCTGACCACCTGCGGCATGACCCGGCTGATCGAGGCCTCAATATCGATCGCCGGGTAATGCCCTTCCTCGGCCAGGCGCCGGGACAGCACGATATGCCCGTCGAGCACCCCCCGCGCCGAGTCGGCGATCGGATCCTGCTGGTCATCGCCCTCGGAGAGCACTGTATAGAACGCAGTGATCGAGCCACCACCAGCCTCACCATTACCGGCGCGCTCCACAAGCTTGGGCAGCTTGGCGAACACCGACGGCGGATAGCCCTTGGTCGCCGGCGGTTCACCGATGGCCAGGGCGATTTCCCGCTGGGCCTGGGCGAAGCGGGTTAGCGAGTCCATCAGCAACAGAACGTTCTTGCCCTTGTCGCGAAAATACTCAGCGATACGCGTGCAGTACATTGCCGCGCGCAAGCGCATCAGCGGCGCATCGTCAGCCGGCGAGGCAACCACCACCGAGCGTTTGAGACCCTCTTCGCCGAGAATATGCTCGATGAATTCCTTGACCTCACGACCCCGCTCACCGATCAGGCCGACGACAATGATGTCCGCCTCGGTGAAGCGGGTCATCATGCCCAGCAGCACACTCTTACCGACGCCGGTACCGGCAAACAGCCCCAGGCGCTGGCCACGACCGACCGTCAACAAACCGTTGATGCTGCGAATACCAACATCCAGCGGCTGGCTGATGGGATCGCGATTGAGCGGGTTGATGGTCGGACCATCCATCGGCACCCAGTCTTCGGCTTTCATCCCGCCCTTGCCATCCAGGGCGCGCCCGGCGCCATCGAGCACCCGCCCGAGCATGCTCATGCCCATGGGCAAGCGGCCGCTGTCAGCCAGCGGCACCACGCGGGCGCCCGGGGCAATGCCAGCGACACTGCCAACCGGCATAAGGAACACCTTGCCGCCGGCAAACCCCATGACTTCGGCTTCGACCCGAACCGGGTGGTAGCTGTCATCGTTGATCACCACGCAACGGCTGCCCACCGCAGCGCGCAGGCCTTCAGCCTCCAGTGTCAGGCCGACCATGCGCAGCAGACGGCCCTCGACCACCGGTTGAGCCGGTAAATTGACGGCATCGGCATAGCCGCCCAGGCGCTTGCCGAAGCTGGTTCGCTCAAGGCGCATCTAAGCTGTCCAGTTCGACCTGCAGGTCCGGCGCGGCCGGGTGCAGGCCTTGATCGTGGAGCTGATCGAACAATTGCGCCACGGCCTTTTCCATACGGGTTTCCATGGTTGCGTCGATGCGGCTGTGGTCGGTTTCAATACGACAGCCGCCCGCCAGCAAATCTTCGTCCTCGAGCAGCTTCCAGCGCTCCTCGTGCCGCTCGCGCAGGGCTTTGACCAGCTCGAAATCCTGCGGATTGATATGGATGCGGATGTTTTCGGCGCCCATGGGCAGCAGTTTAAGGGCTTCACGCAGCACCTGGCTGATATGGCTGGAGTCGCTGCGCAACTCACGGCCAATCACCTCCCGGGCGATATGAGCGACCAGATGCACCACTGCCTTTTCAATCTGGCTGTCTTGTTCGGCGATCGGCTCGAGCAGGTGCGCCATGACCTGCTCGAGGCTGGCAAGCTTGGCGCCCAGGGCCTGTTCGGCTTCCTGGCGAACCTTGAGCTGAGTGCTGTGAAAGCCCTCGCGCTCACCGGTGGCGAAACCTTCGTTGTAGGCTTCCTGACGGATGCTTTCGAGCTCTTCGAGGGTCAGCGGCTGGACTTCTTCCAGCGGCACTTCTTCGATCTCGTCCTGAAGCGCTTCAGGCTCGGGCTCCGGCTCAGGCTCGGGCTCCGGGTCGAAACTGGGCAGCGCCCAGCGATCGAAGTCCTCGACCTCGTTGGCGCGAATCAGCTCACTCAGGTGCTCGTTGGTTGACATGATTGCACGCACTCACAAAACATCGCGGGGCAAGCCCGCTCCTACAGAATCTCTGTGGGAGCGGGCTTGCCCCGCGACAAGGTCTTAGATCATCTCTTCGCCGCCCTTGCCGCCGAGGACGATTTCTCCGGCTTCGGCCATACGGCGGGCGATGGTGAGGATTTCCTTCTGCGCCGTCTCGACGTCGCTGACGCGTACCGGGCCCTTGGCCTCGAGGTCGTCGCGCAGCAGCTCCGAGGCACGTTTGGACATGTTCTTGAAGATCTTCTCCTTGACCTTCTCGTCGGCACCCTTGAGCGACACCACCAGCACATCGGAGGAAACTTCGCGCAACAGCGCCTGGATGCCGCGATCGTCGACATCGGCCAGGTTGTTGAAGACAAACATCAGGTCTTCGATCTGCTCGGAGAGCTCGCCATCGATGTCGCGGATCGCATCCATCAGTTGGCCTTCCACGGAACTGTCGAGGAAGTTCATGATATCTGCAGCCCGCTTGATACCACCCAGGGTAGTCCGCGCGGCGTTGGAGTTGCCGGAGAACTGCTTCTCGAGGATCTGGTTCAGTTCCTTGAGCGCTGCTGGCTGGACGGTATTGAGCGACGAGACGCGCAGGATGATGTCCAGGCGTACCTTGTGGTCGAAGTTGCCCAGCACCTCACCGGCCTGGTCCGGGTCCAGGTACGCCACCACAATGGCCTGGATCTGTGGGTGCTCGTAGCGGATGACGTCGGCTACCGCACGCGGTTCCATCCACTTGAGGCTGTCCAGGCCGCTGGTGTTGCCACCGAGCAGGATGCGGTCGATCAGGCCGTTGGCCTTGTCCTCGCCCAGAGCCTGGGTAAGCATCTTGCGGATGTAGCCGTCGGAACCGACGCCCAGACTGGTCTGGTCGCCGACGATCTCGACAAACTCGCTCATCACCTGCTCGACCTGCTCGCGATGGACGTTGCCCATCTGCGCCATGGCCACACCGACCCGCTGCACTTCCTTGGGGCCCATGTGCCGCAGCACCTGCGCAGCATCGGTTTCACCCAGCGACAGCAGCAGAATCGCAGCCTTGTCGACACGGGTCAGTTTGGCGGTAAGGGCTCGGTTATCACTCATCGGCGTTGATCCACTCTTTCACGACCTGGGCCACACGACCCGGGTCTTCGGCCACCAGGCTCTTGATTGCATTGAGCTGTGCGTCATAACCCTCACTCGGGCTAGGCAGCAGAATGCTTTGCGGACCACCCAGGCTGACGCGGTCGTTGGACAGTTCGCTATCCAGGCCGAGCATGCCACCTAGCTCCATGTCGCCATCGGCACCAGCGCCTTGCTTGCCATTGCCGGTGATGTTGTTAAGGACCGGACGCAGCACGCCGAACACCAGGACCAGGATGAACAGCACGCCCATGACCTGCTTGATGATGTCCCAGAACCACGGCTGCGAGTAGAACGGAATTTCGCTGATCACTTCGCCACGGTCAGCGGCGAATGGCACGTTGATCACACTGACGCTGTCGCCGCGGCTGGCGTCAAAGCCCACCGCGTCCTGCACCAGGCGAGTGAAGCGCGCCAGATCCTCGGCAGCCCACGGCGTGCGCGCAGCCTCACCGGTGGCCGGGTCGAGCTTGAGCTGGTCATCGACCACCACAGCAACCGACAGGCGGGTCAGGCGACCTTGCTGCTGACGGGTATGGCTGATCGAGCGATCCAGCTCAAAGTTCTTGGTCGATTGCTGACGCTTGTCGGCCGGGTACGGCGCAAGCATTGGCTGGCCGGTGGCCGGGTCCATGATCTGCTGGCCGTTGGCATCGAGCAGTGGCTGGCCTGGCTGAATGGCACTGGCGGCGGTTTGCGTGCCACCCGTGGTCTGCGGCGCGGAGGCCGGGCCAGGTGGCTGGTTGCTCAAGGCACCCGGCACGCCTTGCGGACCCATGCTGCTGGAGCGTTGTTCATTGACCGACTGTTCACTGCGCAGCGCTGGCTGGTCAGGGTTGAACTGCTCGGAGGTCGATTCGACGGCGCTGAAATCGACGTCGGCCGACACTTCCGCCTTGTAACGGTCGTTGCCCAGAACCGGTTGCAGGATGTTGTGCACCCGCTGGGTGAGCAGGCCTTCCATGCGGCGACTGTAGTCGAACTGCTTGCCGGCCATGGTCAGCGCGGAGTTTTCGGCCTGATCGGACAGCAGGTTACCCTTCTGGTCGACCACGGTGACCTGGGACTTGTTCAGCTCCGGTACGCTGGTCGCCACCAGGTTGACAATGGCTGTCACCTGACCGGCTTCCAGGGAGCGGCCCGAGTACAGCTCGACCAGCACCGAAGCACTTGGCTTGCGCTCGTCACGCACAAATACCGAGCTCTTCGGAATCGCCAGGTGCACGCGAGCACCTTTGACGTTATTGAGGCTGGAGATGGTCCGCGCCAGCTCACCTTCCAGGCCACGACGGTAACGCGTGGCCTCCATGAACTGGCTGGTACCCAGGCCCTGCTCCTTGTCGAGGATCTCGAAACCGACATTACCATCGCTCGGCGCAACGCCTGCAGCGGCCAGTTTCAGGCGGGCACGAGAAAGATCGTCCGCCTTGACCAACAAGGCGCCGGAATTGGGCTCGACGTTGTAAGGGATGTCGGCAGCGGCCAGGGTATCCATGACCTGCTTGGTGTCCATGCCTGCCAGGCTGCCGTACAGCGGACGGTAGTCAGGTTGTTGCGACCACAGCACCACGGCAAAGCCGATCGCCACGCTCGCCGCCAGCCCGACCAGCAGGCCGACCTGACGCAGCATGGGCATCTGCGAAATGTTTTCCAGGAACGACATGCCGAACAACGGCGGCTTGGGCGCTGCTGCGCTGCTTTTAGCGGGCACGTTATCGACGACTGCTTCGGCCATGACTCAATCTCGCCCTTTATACCGGCATCTGCATGATGTCTTGATAAGCCTGCACCAGCTTGTTACGCACCTGGCTCAAGGCCTGGAACGATACAGTGGCTTTCTGCGATGCGATCATCACGTCGGTCAGGTCGACCCCGCTCTTGCCGATCTCGAAGGCATTCGCCAACTGCGAGGAAGCCTGCTGGGTGTCATTGACCTTGTTCACGGCCTGGCCAAGCATGTCGGCAAAACTGCTGGAGCCGAGCTCAGGCGCGGCAGCAGCCTTGGGCATCGACATGGCGTCCATTTGCATGGCCCGCATGTCCAACATCAATCGATTAAATTCAACACCTTGGCTCATGGACTTCTCTCTCCGACGGCCCGCATTTTTTTGACACTCACGCAGCGGATAGGCAGGACATAGCAACAAGAGTGCCAGCTCTGCCCGCAGCCCGAACAAAAACTCTAATTGATCAGCTTGTCAGCTGGCGTACAGGCTGGCCTCGACGTCCATGCCCGCATCACGCATCTGCGCCAGCTTGTAGCGCAGGGTGCGCGGACTGATGCCCAGGCGCTCAGCGGCCTCCTTGCGGCGGCCGCGCTCGGCGCGCAGGGTGTCGATGATCATCTGGAATTCATGGCGACGCATGTCATCGCCCAAGCCGCTTGCGGACTCGGCCTCGATCGGCGCTGCCGCCGCGACAGGCGCTGCGGCGAACACCGGCAAGGCACCGGCTAGACAAAAATCCGCCGCTTCGATCACCCCGCCCTGCTGCAGGATCAACGCACGCTGGATGGCGTTATCCAACTCGCGCACGTTGCCCGGCCAGGCATACCCTTGCAGGCAGGCCTGCGCCTGAGCCGAGAGACGCACCGGAGCATGCTTCATTTTATTGACGTGCCGGGCCAGCAAGCGCTCGGCCAGCGGCAGAATATCGGCGCTGCGTTCGCGCAGCGGCTTCCAGGACAGTGGAAACACCGACAGACGATAGAACAGGTCTTCCCGGAAGCGCCCGGCCGCCACCTCGCCAGACAGGTCACGGTTGGTGGTGGCAACGACACGGATATCCAGGGCAATCGGCTTGCGCCCACCGACCCGCTCCACTTCGCGCTCCTGCAGCACCCGTAGCAGCTTGGCCTGGAGCCCCAGGGGCATTTCGGAAATCTCGTCGAGCAACAGCGTGCCGCCGTCAGCCTGCTCGAACTTGCCCGCCTGGGCAGCAATGGCGCCCGTGAACGAACCCTTCTCGTGACCGAACAAAGTCGCTTCGAGCATGTTGTCAGGGATCGCTGCACAGTTGATCGCCACGAATGGCTGCT
Source organism: Pseudomonas rubra (assembly GCF_028656935.1). Classification (GTDB taxonomy): domain Bacteria; phylum Pseudomonadota; class Gammaproteobacteria; order Pseudomonadales; family Pseudomonadaceae; genus Aquipseudomonas; species Aquipseudomonas rubra. Next base: position 130,652 of record NZ_JAMDGZ010000012.1, on the reverse strand, counting down.
CAGCTCGCGGTGATTGCTGGTGGATGTAACGCGCCAATACTTCCTTACCGGTGCCCGACTCACCAGAGATCAGCACGGTCGACTCACTGCGCGCGACCCGCGCCGCCAATTCCAGCAGTTGCGCACTGGCAGGCTCACTGGCTACCGGGCCTTCACCCTCACCCGCACTGACCGCACCCGTGGCATGCCGTGCTACCAGCTCAAGTAGGGCCCTGGGCTCGAACGGCTTGACCAGATAATCAGCTGCACCTTGACGCATCGCCTCGACAGCACGCTCGACCGCGGCATGGGCGGTCATCAATAACACCGGCAACTGTGGCTGACGCTCGCGCAACAGGGCGAGCAACTGGTGCCCATCCATACCCGGCATGTTCACATCGCTGACCACCAGACTGAACGCCTCGCGCTCAACCCTATCCAGTGCTTCTTCGGCCGAACCCACAGCCTGATGGGCAAAGCCGCCCAACTCTAGGGTGTCAGCCAGGGCCTGACGCAGCGCGCGGTCATCCTCGACCAGCAGCACCTTGATTGCTTTCATTACACTGTCTCCACCAACTGTGCGCCGATCAGCGGCAGGCTGATCCGTGCACAGGTACCGCGACCAGGTCGCGAACGTAAATCCAAACAGCCCTGATGCGCCCGCACCACCGCCTTGACCACCGCCAGCCCCAGCCCGGTACCGGTAGCCTTGGTGGTCAGGAAAGGCTCACCCAGACGCACCAGCAAAGCGCTGTCGATACCGCCGCCAGCATCACTGACACACAGGTGCAGGACCTGCTCGCGCCGGTACAGATGAACCTTCAGGCGCGCAGGCTCGTCACTGGCCTGCACAGCGTTTTCAATCAGGTTGAGCATCGCCCCGACCAGGGTGTCGCGATTGCACAGCAATTCACCCAGGTGACTGTCGCATTGCCAGCGCACCGAATGCCCCTGCACGTGGGTGTGCGCCGCCTGCTGCAATGCCTGAAACAGCGCTTTTGGGGTTAACCGATCGGTCAACGGCAACTCGCCACGGGCGAACACCAGCATGTCGCGCACTTGATGCTCGAGCTCATGCAGGCGCTCCTTGAGACTACCCGCGAAGCGCTGCTGGGTTTCCAACGGCAGGCTTTGCTCGGCCAGGTGACTGGCATAGAGCATCGCCGCCGACAACGGCGTGCGGATCTGGTGAGCCAGCGAAGCAACCATGCGGCCCAGCGATGACAAGCGCTCATGGCGTGCCAGCTGATCCTGAAGGTGACGGGTTTCGGTCAGGTCATTGAGCAGCACCAACTGTCCAGGCTCGGCATCCAGCGAGCGGGTGGCAATCGACAGGCGCCGGCCATCACGCAGCGACACCTCGTGACCGTCATCTTCGCGCGGGGCAAAGCTGCGAGCGATCACCTCACGCCACAACTGCCCCATCAACGGCTCGCCAAGCAGGTCGCTGGCAGCAGGATTGGCTTCACGCACTCGGCCCTGGCCATCAATGACGATGACCCCGCCAGGCAACAAGTCGAGCAGGTTCTGCAAGCGATTGGCCAGGCGCTCCTTCTCGGCAAGCTCGGCCATACGCTGGGCACTGACCACTGCCAACTCACCCTTGAGTTCGGTGACCCGAGCTTCGAGCAGGCTATAAGACTCACTGAGCTGGCTGGATACCTGATCGAACATGGCAAACGCCTGCTCTAGACCAAGACGGCTTTCCTGCTCGGCGGCGTTGGGCCCCTTCGGCTCAGGGACACAGGAGATGGTGGCAGCCTGGGGCATCGTGCTCTCTCGCGTGACTGACCGTCATAAAACGGTATGGTGTCAGCGACATAGCAATAGCCGTGCCGGATAGTTTTGAAAGGTCGGCGGCTGGTGCTGCTCGGGGCCGGCAAAGGCCGATGGGGCGGGCATTACAGCCCTTTCAAAGATAGGGTTATTAGCCATGATGAACGCACTGCTCCGCTCATCATGGCCAGGCAGGCGTCAATCCTCCGCCTGTTCATCCCCTTCACGACGACTCATGCCGTACTTGCGCATTTTCTCGACCAGGGTGGTCCGACGGATGCGCAAGCGTTCGGCGGCGCGTGCAACGATGCCGTTGGCGTCGTCCAGCGCCTGCTGGATCAGGCCCTGCTCCAGGCCACCGAGGTAGTCCTTGAGGTCCAGGCCTTCGGGCGGCAGCATCGCGTGACTGGCAAAGTTCGGCGTATGGCCGTTGATTGCCACGCGCTCTTCCAGGTCCGAACGCAGGCTGTCGACCAACTGCTCGTCTTCGTCGTCAACGTAACGGAATTTCTTCGGCAGTTCCGACACGCCAATCACCCCGTAAGGGTGCATGATCGCCATGCGCTCGACCAGGTTGGCCAACTCGCGGACGTTGCCTGGCCAGCCGTGGCGGCACAGCGACATGATCGCCGCCGAATTGAAACGGATCGAGCCACGCTTCTCGTGCTCCATGCGCGAGATCAGCTCGTTCATCAACAGCGGGATATCCTCGACGCGCTCGCGCAGCGGGGCCATCTCGATGGGGAATACGTTGAGACGGTAGTACAGGTCTTCGCGGAAGGTGCCCACCTCGATCATGCTTTCGAGGTTCTTGTGAGTCGCGGCGATGATGCGCACATCGATACTCTGGGTCTTGTTGCTGCCAACCCGCTCGAAGGTACGCTCCTGCAGCACGCGCAGCAGCTTGACCTGCATCGGCAGCGGCATGTCGCCGATCTCGTCGAGGAACAGGGTACCGCCGTTGGCCAACTCGAAACGCCCGGCACGGCTGGTGATAGCTCCGGTGAAAGCGCCCTTCTCATGGCCGAACAGCTCGCTCTCGAGCAACTCGGCCGGGATCGCCCCGCAGTTGACCGGCACAAACGGCGCTTCACGACGCTTGGAATGGTAATGCAGATTACGCGCGACCACTTCCTTGCCAGTACCCGACTCGCCGAGGATCAGCACGCTGGCATCAGTATCCGCTACCTGCTGCATCATCTGCCGCACATGCTGGATGGCCCGGCTAGTGCCAACCAGGCTGCGGAACAGGTTGGGTTCACGCTGGCGGCCGCGCTCGCGGGCCTGGTCGTACATCTCGCGATAGACCTGGGCACGGTGCAGCGAGTCGAGCAACTTGCTGTAGCTCGGCGGCATTTCAAGGTTGGAGAGCACACGGCGGCGCAGGTCGTCCGGCAGCTCGGCAGAAGAAACTTCGCCCAAAAGCAGAACCGGAAGGAACTCATCCCACCCAGCCACTGTCTTAAGCAAGCTCAACAGACTTGCCGGAGCATTCACGGTCCCGATCAGGACACAGAGCACTTCACGACTGGATGACAACGACTCGACAACCTGCTGCCAGTCATGGCTTGCGCAGGGCAGATTTTCTTCGCCAAGAAAATTCAACACTACCGCCAGATCACGGCGGCGAGCGCTATCGTCATCGATCAGGAGAATTTTGGTTTCACGCCACATGCAATAACAACTTCCCTAGTCATCTCGGCGCCCCCGCGAGGGCAAGCTCGACATCATTCCGACTGAACGGTCAGTGTTCGGACGTCTGAAATTAGAAAACAGCCACTAGTTAAGTCAAAAAACCGTACATAGTCAAATTTATGGCGCACTGCTTTTTGGTTTTGCCCAGTTTCAGCTGAACAAATGGTATACCTTTGCCGCGTTTTTGGCTTGTCGGATCTGCGACATCTCATCGACTATTGATTGACGCTCCCCGCTTGCAACTTCGATTAATTCCTTGTAGACACCCAGCAACTCTTCAAGTTTGCTGCGCAGCGTCAGCTCATCGACAGATGCCTCGGCCAGCACATCATCGACACACAGTCGACAACTGACGTCGAGCTCGCTGATCGCCTCCCAGTCGCGACTGGCCAGGGCACCCAGCAATGCCTCGCGGGTTTGTTCGATACGTTCGAGCACGACACTCATTGCAATCTCCTAGGCGTCGGTGAGTTGATCGCCGATAGCGTCCCAGCCTTCCTTGACGGTAATCAGCAGTCGAGCCACCTCGTTGAGGATCTCCGGATCATTCTGCACATTCGCCTCAATCAGACGCTTGCTCATGTAGGCGTACAGATTATCCAGGTCAGTCAGCGAATCAGCATGGTTTTCCAGGTCCAGGCCTTCACGCAAACCACCGACAATACCGATCACCTTGCCAATCAGGATGCCACGCTGGGGCACATCGTTGCGCGCCATGGCGCCTTTGGCCTGGGCAATTCGATCAAGGCCACCCTGCATCAGCATTTGCACCAGACGGTGCGGGCTGGCCTCGGAGGTCTGGGCCACGCCATTGACTTTCTGGTACTGCCGAAGGGCCAACATCGGATTCATGTTCTACCTCGTCACCGCAAAAAAGGTTCATATACCGCCTGTATCGCCCGCACGTCAAAAAACTTTAGCGCACACAGCAAAAAGCCCGGAGAACCCCTGAGGGTACTGCCGGGCTTCTGGCGTATCGGGCGATCAGGAGTTTTTCTGCTGAGCCTCGATCGAGGCGAACATCGAAGCAATGTTCTTGCGCTGCGCCTCAAGTTTGCCAACCAGCGTGTCCATGGCCACGTAGCGCTTGGTCAGCGACTCGGTCAGTGACTTGATACGCCGATCCAGAGCCAGTTGCTGGTTACCCAGGTCACTTTGCAGCTTGTCCAGGCCCTTCTTGCGCGAATCAAGTATTCCGCCGGTTTCCAGGTACGGATTGATGGCCTTGTTCATGCGCTCGAACACACCATTGGTGCCAGTGAACAACTCCTGCACCTCAGGGCCGAGCTTCTTCTCCTTCATGGCATTGTCGTACTTGGTCGAGTTGAACTCGAGCGTACCGTCTTTAGCAGTGTTCATACCCAACTGCCCCAGAGTGGTCAGGCGATTTCCCGAACCCAGGGTAGCCAGTTGCGTGCGCAGATCACTAAGCATCGAGCGGGTAGTCGAATCACCCGTCAGCGGACCCAGCACTGGATTACCCTTCTCGTCCTTGCTCACCGAAGTGAGCTTGGCAGCAGTCTTGACCAGGGTGTTATAGGCATCGACAAAGGACTGGACAGAGGTCTTCAGCCCTTCCTTATTCTCACCCACAGTGACGGTAATGGTATCACTGGAGGCCTTGAGCAGGTCCAGGCTCAAACCGCTAATCGCCTTGTCGACGGTGTTGCTCTTGCTGGTGACCTCAAGGCCATCGACAGTCAACAGCGCATCCTTGGCCAGGCCATCGATGTAACCTGCGCCCGAACCGTTCATCTTTTCGGTACCGTTGATCTTCAGCGCGGCAATGCCGTCTACCGAAATATCGGTACCCTTGCCGGTCGTGGTCGAACCGAACACCAGGCGCGAACCATCCTTGCCGTTGACGATGTTGGCAGTGATGCCTTTTTCAGCCAGCGAGGTGTTGATCGAGTCGCGCACAGTCTGCAACGTGGCGCCTGGGCCGACCTTGACGGTATACACCTTGCCGTCCTGGGTAATCGTCAGGTCGCCTTCAGGGATCGGGGTTTCGGCACCGGTTGCGAACGCCTGACTGGCAACCTTGGACGAAGTGGCAAGATCAGTGATCTTGATCTGGTAACTACCCGGAACGGCAGTATTGTTCGAGGTGGCCTTGATCGTGGTTTCGCTGCTCGATGTGGCGCTGAAGGCACTGAACGCCGGCGCCTTGGGATCATTGAGCTTCTTCATCGCCGCCTGGTATTCAGCCAGCGCGCTCTTGAGCGAGGCAACCCCGGAAAGCATGGCCGTGTTGTTGGCGGTCTGGCGCTTGATCTGGTTCGCCTTGGGGTCGGTTTCGGCCTTGACGAGCACATCAACGATCTTGTTGATGTCTACACCGGAACCCAGACCGACACTCGGTAAAATAGTACTCGCCATTGCTACTCCCTCTTGGTTACGCGCCGCCCTGACCTGGCCAGACTAGCGAACTTGCCGTTTCATCGCCAGCTTAGGCCTTGGCATTGAACAACAGGCTATTCACATCGCTCAGGCTGTGGGCAATCTTCAACGCCTCTTCCGAAGGAAGCTGGCGAATCAATTCACCGGTCTCGCTGGCGATGACTTTAACTACAATTCTGCCGGATTCTTCATCCGTGGAAAACTCAAGGTTACGTCGCGAGGAGGCGAGAAACTTCTCGATATCCTTGACCGCGCTCTTCACCTTCTCAGCTTCGGACATACCACTTTCGGTGGCATCCCTCGCCGGCTTGACATCCTCTACGGGCTTGACCGCAGGACGCTCGACGGCCTGTTCGACCGGCTTCACCGTCGGATAGGACAGGTTCAGCTTTACGCTCATATCCATGTCTACCACCTCTCAATGAAAAAAGCGGGGGAGCGCACTACGTGCACTCCCCCGCCAACAACTGTCGAGCGATTAGCCCAGCAGTTTCAGTACGGCGGAAGGCAGTTGGTTAGCCTGGGCCAGAACCGAAGTCGAAGCTTGTTGCAGGGTTTGCTGCTTGGTCATCTGAGCAGTTTCAGCGGCGAAGTCGGTATCTTGTACGCGACCACGAGCAGCTTCGGCGTTCTCGTTGATGTTTTGCAGGTTGTTGATGGTGCTGGTCATACGGTTTTGTACAGCACCCAGCGCAGCACGGGAGTCACCGATGGTGGCAACAGCCTTGTCGATTGCAACCATGGCAGCCGAGAAGTTGGTTTCAGCGGTGGCGCTGTCGCTACCGGCGATGGTGATGGCGGTAGTGATACCCAGGTCGCTGGCCAGGAACTTGCCGCTCAGGTCGATCTTGATCTGGTTTTCGCCGCCAGTGTTGGAACCAACCTGGAAGGTCATGACGCTAGCCGAACCGTCCAGCAGGTTCTTGCCGTTCAGCTGGGTGGACTGAGCGATACGGGTCAGTTCCGCCGCCATCTGCTTGAACTCGTTGTCCAGCGAAGTACGGTTGGTGGTATCGTTCGAGTCGTTTCGCGATTGCAGAGCCAGTTCACGCATACGTTGCAGAATGTTGGTCTGCTCTTGCATCGCGCCTTCAGCGGTCTGAGCGATCGAAACACCGTCGTTGGCGTTTTTGATTGCCATGGTCTGACCGCGGATTTGCGAGGTCATACGGGTAGCGATCTGCAGGCCGGCGGCGTCGTCTTTGGCGCTGTTGATTTTCAGGCCGGAGGACAGACGGCTCATCGAAGTGCTCAGAGCGTCGGAAGCGCGGTTCAGGTTCTTCTGAACGCCCAGGGAGGTAGTGTTGGTGTTAACGGTTAATGCCATGACGAATTCCTCGTGTTTGGGATACTGCGGCTTCCGGCCCTGGCATCCGCCGGGTGTGGCCTAGAGAACCTTCGTAATAGTTATCGTCGTCTGGCTCGGTTGCTTTAGGGCTTTTTGCAAATTTTTTAATGGCACCCTGCCACCCCAATGAAATCAAGGGTTTGACGCCAGAAAAACCACTCACATACAAACGGCAGGCATAAAAAAAGCGCCACCGGTACAACCGGCAGCGCTCTTTAACAATAAGGATCTACATCAATCCTTGCGCTCGATAATCGCCGAGCCCCACGACAGACCCACACCAAAACCACTCAGGGCAACGCGCTGGTGTTGCGAACCCAGCACATGCTTCTCCAGCAGCAGCGGAATGCTCGACGACACGGTATTGCCGGTCTCGACCATGTCCTTGACGAATTTGTCCGGGTCATCCTCGAAACGCCGCGCCACCGCATCAACAATAGCCGCACTGCCCTGGTGAATGCAGAACAGGTCAATGTCCGACGGCGTCAATTGGCTTTCGCCCAGCAACTCATGCAAATGCGCCGGCACCTTGAGCAAGGCGAAGTTGAACACCTGGCGACCATTCATGAAGAACACGCCATCGCTGACCTTCAAGTGCGCGGCGCCACCACCGTCGGTACCGAACTTGGCCTTGCCCAACTGCCACTGGGCACTCTCACCCATCCAGGTAACGGTCGCTGCATCACCGAACAGCATGGTGGTGTTGCGATCTTCCGGGTCAACGATCTTCGAATACGGGTCAGCGGTAATCAGCAAACCGTTCTTCAGCCCCGCCGCCTCCATGAAGCCCTTCATGGCATACAGGCCATAGACGTAGCCCGAGCAGCCCAGGGAAATGTCGAATGCCGCAACGTGGGTCGGCAAACCCAGTTTGCTCTGAACGATAGCAGCGGTATGCGGCAAACCTTCTTCGTCGCCATTCTGGGTGACGACGATCAGGGCATCGATGGATTCACGCTCCAAATCCGGATTGGCAGCGAACAGGGCATTTGCCGCCTCCACACACAGGTCGGAGGTTTCCTGGCCTGCCTCCTTGCGCGGCAGGAACGTCGAGCCGATCTTGCCGAGAATGAACTCTTCGTCCTTGCCGAACTTCGCACCCTGGGCGTAGTTGTCCACACCCTCGACTGGTACGTAACTCGCAATGCTTTTGATGCCAATCATTGTGGCTTCCCGATAGAAATGCGGATTTTCACGGGCACTGGAACCTGGTAACCAAGGGCTTGCGAGCCTGCGCGCACCCCGCCCGCCAGTACCGCCCGACGACTCAATAGATTAAAGATGCCCGTTTCGACTGCCAAGTCACTGTTGCACAAAGATTACCCATCACAAATGTCAGCCTTTGCCATTTTGCGGGTACCAAGGATTGGCTTCATCGATTGACGCCAGCGCCGCAGGGGCAACACAGGAGGGCGGCGGCGCTGGTAGAGCCCGCCAGCCGCCGCGCTACCGATCGACTCGGCAGCGCGGCGGATGCGGGGGTCAGGAGGTCATCAGACCGGCAACCAGGCGCTGCACCAACGCTGTAGATGCTCCTCGTCGAGCATCCAGTACCGATGAACGGCATTCTTGAGTTCATCACCGCGGCGCTGGGCGGCTTCAGGATCAGCCAGGTGCAGGCCGATTGCCTCGATCCAGTGCTCGCAACTGTTGTGCACACGCGAAACAGGCAAGTTATCCTGATCCTGACCGATGTCACTACAGATCACCGGCACAGCACACGCGCCAAACTCCAGTTGACGCTGGTTGCCCCTGCAAACATTGAACAGGCTCTGCTCCAGCGGCACCAGGGCGAGGTCCAGGTTCAACCCCGCCAGCTTCTGCGGGTATTGCTGTACATCGACGCCTTCATGGTACTCGTGCACATAGGGCCGCAAGCTGTTCGGGCAGAAGCCGAAGAAGACCCATTCAACATCCGCAGCCAAGGCCTTGATCACGGGCGCGATAACCTCTAGATCACCTGCCTGCTCACTGCTGCCGACCCAACCCAGGCGAGCCCGGGCACTCGCTCGCCGCCGTCCCCGGACATGGCTCCAGGCCTCGATCGGCAAGCGCGTCTCGACCACTCGGATATCAGCGTGCAGACCAGTAAACGCCTGCGCCAATGCCGCCGTTGGCACTACCAAGCGGTTCACGTACCCCAGAGCTCGCTGAAGGTTGTGGAAAATGTCCTCTCCCATGCTCTCACGCCGAGCGCTGCCCAACGGCAGATCCGGCAAGTAGTCGCTCAGGTCAAGAACGGTGAAAGCACGCGAGAATGCCTGAACCCGCCGCATGGCCTCCAGACGCGGGGCGTCGAGCCCACCCTGAAACACCACCACGTCCGCTGCCAGCCGCGCAACTTCGACCAGTTGCGCCACCCCCGGTGACACGCTGCCATCGATGCAACCGGCAGCCTTCAATGCATGGAATGGACGGACAACACGCGAATAGCCCAGGTCACCCTGATCAAGCGGATGCACCAGCAGCACCGGCACCTCACGCTGCCCCTGCCGCGGCAGCCAGCTCGACTGCAGGCTGGCAATCATGAAACCGCCGGCATGAGCCAGAGACAGAGAGCGATTGTAGGCCGGATCATGTGCCAGCACTGGCAACCAGCGTGCGTAGAGGGCGTCTTCTTCGTCAACACTGGCATCGACCAATGGCAGCCTGTCGGTCAACAGTTGCGCATGAGGCGTCCAGACGTTCAGGTAACCGGCCTGGCGCAGGCGCAAGCACAGGTCGACATCTATCCAGCGCGCAAGCAAGGGCATTTCGTCAAACCCGCCGATCTCAACAAACAAGTCGCGGCGCAACATTAGGCACTCGCCACTGAGCGCCGAGTAATCCTGATCGACCGCAAGCCGCTGCATGTAACCAGCATCGCTATGGGAATATCCGGCAAAAGCGTGACCGACCGGCCCGCGCAAGCCTAGTACCAGGCCAGCGTGATGAATCCTGCCGTTCATTGACAGCAACTTACCGCCCACTGCCGCCACCTCAGGCCGCTGAGCGTGATTTAGCAACTGCTGCAACCACCCCTTGGCAATCGGCGCCGCCGCCGCATCCAGCCACAGCAGGTACTCTCCGCGCGCTAGACGGCCTGCTTCATTGCGCGATACCGCCGCGGGCTGGTCAGCGGCAAAAGACAGCACGCGCAACTGATCGCCACCAATCTGCTCGATTCCCTGCAGCCATTGCCGCAGTTGCGGATCGTGACTACCCGAATCCAGCAGCAGGATCTCGTAGTAGGGATAATCGGTGTGCTGCAACAGCGCTTCGATACTGCGCTGGAACTGCTCTATTGAACCGTCGAGCAGTATCACAACACTCACCAAGGGCTGATCCGCATGCCCATAGTCCAGCTGATAGTGGCCAGGAAGGTGTGTATTGACGTGCGCCTGGCCATAACCCCGAGCCTGGAGATGCCGCTCTATTACCTCGTGCTCGCTGGCACAGTCGACGAAGCACAACGCCTCACTGACCAACAGTGGCTCACTGATATGTTCGATACCACTCAAGCCCCGCTGTTCGATCAGACGCAGCTGGTACTCCAGCTCGAACGCCTCGCCACAACCGGTATCGAAGCCGCCCTGTGCCAGGAACTCGTTACGCCGAAACAACCAGTGCGACGAGACGCTGGCCGGCAGACTCAACAACAGATCAAGGTTAAGGTCAGGCCGAAGCGAAATGCCCAATGCCCCATTGCCCATGCGCATGGCTTCATCGGCGTAGACGGCAACACAGTCATCCGCCGCATTGGCAAGCTCCAGGGCCACAAGCAGCAAACCGCCAGACGTGAACTCGACATCCGCCTCGACCACCACGAACCAGTCAAAGTCGCTATCAGCCACGACCTGGTTGATGACCTCGCTACGCTGCGCTGCCTGGCAAGGCAGGTGGCGCACCGAAAGGCCCGGCACATGTGCCGCAGGTGTCGCGCCCCCGAGGGTCACCACCTGCAGGCTGTGATAAAGGCACTGTGTAGGCGCAAGACTTTCAAGGGTACGCGTCAACGCCTGGCCAGCGTCGCCATTATCGACTACCAACACCCCCAGCATCGGCGGCTGGCCAGTTGCCAAGCGCTTCATCAATGCCGCACGCTGCTGCTCATCAGGGCGGCGCTGCTCAAGCCAGGCCAGCATGCCCTGCTTGTCTGCCAACGCTTGCCGTACTGCTGCGGCCTGGGTTTTCTCAATGAAGACATCCAGCTGTTGCCAGAACGGCTCGGTTACCGCCACGTAACGTTGCAGGGCTCCCTTTAACCCGGCACGGGCGACTTCCAGCGCATCAACCTCATCCGAGAGGGCAAAGCCATGCCTGCCGAAGAAAATACCGTCGAGAAACATCTGATCGACACCGTGACCGGCCAAAAAGATCACTGGGCAACCGCATAGCACCGCGATAGCACAGGTCATCGACCACTCATAGCTGTATAACACTTCGGCGCTGCGCAGAACCTTGGCCAGCTCGCTCAACGACAGCGGGTTGGCAACACTGAGCAGGCGGATGTCTGCTGGTAGGGACGCATAGTCCACTTGATCCAGTGGATGACGGTTCTGGTACAGGTAATGCCCCTGGCGCTGCACGCTCGGGTCAGGAGCATTGAACAGGGAGATATCGATAATCGGGAAGCACAACAGGTCGGCGACGCTAACCCCCTTCTTGGCGGCGATCCGGGCATCGTAATAGAACAGCAGGTCATCTGGCTCCTCATCCATCGCCCTGCCAGTCAGGAAACCTTCGACGTTCAAAAGGTAGCGCACGACCACTTTGCCGCTGAGAGGGTTGCCGCTGGTGACTTCTGGATAGACGGTGATGGGTACCTTGCCACTGGCGATATGGCGATCAGCAGTGGCCTGGTCGAGCAGCGGCGTTTTCAGCTCGGGATTGACCACCTTGCCGCCACAGATATAAGCCTCTCGCCCGCTCAGATTTAAAGCGTGGCACAGGTAATGAAGCGTGCAGACTCCTGAAGACGTCTCCCGGTAATCCGGCGCCGCGATATAGTAGGGATGCGCCGGCTTGGTATAGATCAGTTGCAAGCGAGACATCGCCTGCTCAAGCTTATACCCATCGACTCCCAGGGTATTCGACATCTTCAAACTCCAGTATTCGTTAGAAACCCGACAACCCCCAGCACGTTGAGCAGGCAACGGCTGCGGCCATCAAGGCGAACTGTCAATAATCTGCCATCGCCACCCTGCCAGTGCCTGCGCGCAAGGCTCTACACTCTGGGTTTGGCGAATGGGCGGGCAAAAAAAAGCCGGGCCTTGCGCCCGGCTCTGCATTTTTCGCGCCAGTGGCCCGTTAAGGCAACCACTCCAACACGACATTGCCAGCGACATCCGCCGTACGCGAAACGTCCACGCCATGCTGGATATCGACAACAACACGGGTGCTGAAGGCTGACGGCCACCGCTGGACGAGTGCCAGGCACTGTTCCGGTGCCGGCAATGGCACTGCGCTATTGAGCACTTGCGCCTGAGGTACGCAAATCGCCAGCAAACCAGCTTGCGCAGCCTTCAGGCACATGTCGACATCAACACCGCCAGCGAGTTGCTCATCCAGCCCGGCACACTGTTCGAACAGGGCCTTGCCCACCATCAGGCAGTCAGCCGACACTGCCTGGCAGCTTCTTACCGCCTCCAGCCCCGGCAACGTCACCTGCAGACGCGAAGCGCCCTGCCTGGCATTGCTCACCAGGCCGCTACCCAGCAACTCGTAACCGGCATGACTGATGACGCCATCGCGATCAAACATCTGGCAACCAACAATCCCCACCTCAGGACGCTGAGCCTGGTTGAGCAGGGACTCGATCCAGGCCGGCGACACCACCTCGCTGCGGCTGGACATCAGTACCAGATACTGGCCCTGAGCCAGAGCCGCAGCCTGATTGACCATCTGTGCCCGCACCGAAGACTCACAGGCAAACAAGCGGACGCGTGAGCCCAGCCCCTGGACTGTGGCGAGACCTGCGGCAACCGCCTCAGCATTGGCAGACTCGCAGGTGACGATGACCTCGTAGCGGCCATAGCGAGTACGCTGGACCACGCTTGCCAGGCTTTGCTTGAGCTGCTCGAGATCGGAATCAGCGACCAGTACGATGCTCACCTGCGGTGTCTGCGGATGACGGTAGTCAACCTGGAACGTACCGTCAGCACTTTCGTTGACCTGACCACGGTAACCCAGTGCGCTCAAATGGCGCTTGAGGGTAGTCAGGGCATCTGCGGCCATCGACGCGGGCGATTGCTGACCAACCACCAGGTACTCATCCATATGAGCCATGCCGCCAATACCATTGGCTTCGACCAGACGCAAAAGCAAATCAAATTCCAGCGCCTGCGCACAACCGTCGCTGTAGCCGCCCAGGTCGATGATGGCTTGACGACGCACCAGCCAATGTTGCGCCATCAGGTCAGGCCGGCTGCGCAACAGGTCAAGGCTGCAACCAGGACGCACGACACTGAGCAAGCGCCCATCGCTGTCGCGCTGGACTTCGTTGGCACAGATAGCCTGGCACGCCTGGGCGCCGGACAGCTCGACTTGCAAACGCAGCAGGCCACCGGTGGCCAGTACATCGCCTGCCTGCAACATCAGCAACCATTCACTGGAAAGCTGGCGTACCACCTGATTCAGGTGAGCAACCATGTTGGCGGGCGTAACCTTGATAAAGTGCAGGGCATCCCTGGCCGTGGTAATAGCTGGCAACTCGCCAGCCTTGAGCACGACAATCTTGAAGTTGCGCAAACCGCTGGCGACCAGGCTGTCGAAGGTATTCTGCAAACCGGTGTTGTTGTCCTCCAGATCGATCACCACAAAGGCCATCTGCGGCGCCGGATTCTTGCCCAGGTGGGCAAAAATACGCTCACGGGCAGCGCTGTTCGGGCTGGCAGCGGCGATTGCCTCGAGCACCTTGCCCGAAGGCGTGCTCGCCAGCTGTGCCTCTACGCTCGTTGCCGGCAGCAAATCAAGCTGCTCCAGCCAGATACCCAAGTCGCGACGCAGCCCCTGGTCCTGTTCACCAAGACCTGCCAGCAGGTGCTGGCATACCTGCGGGTTGAACACACCCAGTGCAAACGCCTGCCAGTAGCGCGCCATCAGGCTCTCGGCAGTATCGTTGGAATGCTCGGTGAGCAATGCCTGTTGCTGCACCCAGGTACCTTCCAGCGCCCGGCTGTGGATTTGGCCGGCGGGCCAGGCATGCAGGATAAACTCGCTCGAGCGCAGTTGACCGAACACGCCGGCGTTGTAGTACGGCATATCGACAAACTGTGTTGGCTCGAACGTCAGCTGCGGCTCGGAGGACAGGCTGTTCCAGCGCGAAGTGAACAGCAACGGCGCCTCGCAGCGCTCGTGGGTATTGCGCACGAAGGCATTGAGGACCTCGAACCCCCTGGCACTGGCGAATACCGCTGCCTGCTCGCTATCCCACTGCTGGAGCTGGCGCACAGTCTGACTCAGCAGCTCTTCGCAGGCCTGCTCAGAGAGCGTCCAGGGACGGTACTCGACCATCACACTGGTGTGAGCCAGTAAACGGGAAGCGCCCTGGGCCAACAGCGCGTAGGAAACCGCAATGCACCAGCTATCGAACGACAGGTGCGCCGGCACACTGCGCACCGCAGCTTTCAACACTTCGATCCTGACCACTGCCCGCCACGCCTGCAGACCGAACTCGGCATGCACGCCAATACGCCCCAGGGCGCTGCTGGCGTGCAGTTGCGCCTTGGGCGCCGAGCCGATCTTGTAGTAGGCCACCTCACCATTACCGGGCTGGTAACCCAGCGAGTAACCTTGAGCCATCACGTAGTCGGCGTCGGCGCGCAAGGCTTCAACCGCCCCGGCAATGCCAGTGGTCAGCAGAAAATCGCACTCCAGAGTCAGCACCGCATACCCGGTATCGACCTGCTCCAGGGCCTGCAGCAACTGCTCGGACCAGATACCGACTGCCCCTTGCGACGAAGGTGCAGCGAGTGTCCGTAGATGCGCAAAGCGCGCCTGATAGTAGTGAGCGGCACGCCCTGCATAGCCAGGCTCATCCTGACCAAGCAAGACGACGGTCACGTCATCCAGCAGCGCCGCACAACCGATTGCTTGTTCGCCCATAGTGCACCTAGTTCTCATATTTTTTGTCATGGGCAGGCAAAAATGCCGGCCATTGTCGTTAATCGGCCAACCAGGCGTTAGCCCAGTGCTGAAGCTTGTCAGGTGTCAGCATGAAGTCGCGCAACACCACTTCGCGCAAGGCATCGCCCTGGCGATAACTGGCCTGGGGATCGTCCAGATGCATGCGGATCGCGTCCAGCCAGGCCTGCGTCGAGTTGCCAACCACCCGTGTACAAGGCAAGTAGCCCTGATAGGCCTTGGTATCGGCACAAACCACCGGGAAACCGCACGCGCCATACTCAAGTAAGCGCAGGTTGCTCTTGCAGTCGTTGAACAAGTTGGACTCAAGCGGTGCCAGCGCCAGGTCCAGGTTCAAGCTTGCCAATTTCTGCGGGTACAGCGACATTGCGATACCGGTATGGAACTCCTTGACGTAGGGCTTGAGGAGATCCGGGCACATGCCGAAGAACACCCAGTCCACTTCATTCGCCAGCGCCTTCACCACATCGGCGATCAGCTCCAGATCGCCTCGATGGCTGGTGCCACCCGCCCATCCAACGCGCGGCTTGAGGGAGGTCTGGCGATAGCTCTTCAAGCCGCTCCACATTTGTGTCGCAAGCATGTTCGGCACCACCCGGATATCGTGGTGCAGGCTCGACAGTGCATCGGCCAGCGGCTGGGTGGAAACCACCACGCGGTCACAAAGGGCGATGCCAAAGCTCACCAGCTCTCGGATGTTCTCCGGCATGTTTCGTCTGTGTGCGTTCTTTAGCGGCACATCGATGATGTAGTCGTCGATCTCGTAAATACGCCGGGCATTGGAGAACTCTTTGATGAGCTCGATCTGCCGGGCTGAAGCGGTCATATAGCGGCACTGCAGGATGATGGAATCCGGTTTGCAGCGCTCCAATTCGATCGTGCTGGGGGTGGAGTAATCCAGTTGCCCCTGAATCCAGCCTGCGCGCTCCAGCTCGATAAAAGGCTGGACCACCCGATAGTGCCCGACCGCTGTGGTGTTGATCGGCAATCCCAGCACAAAGGGTAACGGGCGGCCGATGAACGGATCCCAACCGGTACGCAAGCCTGGGTCCAGGTAGTAGCTTGAAAGCTTCAGGCTGAGGTTGCGGTTGTAGGCCGGGTCATTGGCCACTCGCGCCAGCCAGCGCTGATAGAACGCATGCTGATCCCGCTCTTTGAGCGAGGGGTCGGCGCTTACATCGGCAGACATGTGCGCTACTAGCGAAAAGGGTGTCCATACCACCAAGTAACCCTGATCCCGCACTCGCAAGCAAAGATCGGCATCCAAGAGCTGGGATTTGAACACCTCTGAAGCCAGGCCACCCAACTCCACGAACAGTTCACGTCTTACCAGCAGGCAGTCATCGCTGACAGC
Organism: Pseudomonas rubra; assembly: GCF_028656935.1. Classification (GTDB taxonomy): domain Bacteria; phylum Pseudomonadota; class Gammaproteobacteria; order Pseudomonadales; family Pseudomonadaceae; genus Aquipseudomonas; species Aquipseudomonas rubra. The sequence continues at coordinate 113,976 of NZ_JAMDGZ010000012.1, read as the reverse complement.
ACTGAGGTTCTGTACCGCTACCAGACGATTCATGTATCCGCTGCTGTCGACCAACTGGGCATAAAAGGGACTCCCCGCCGGCCCGTGCAAACCGAGCAACAACCCAGCACTGACAACCATGCCGGAGCTGTTACATATCTTCGGCCCGACCACACCAACTTCCGGGCGCTGAGCCTGGCTCATCATCTCAGTCAGCCACTGAGCGTCAAACATCACGCAGCCAGCATCGAGCAATAGCAGATAGTTGCCACGTGCCTGTTCAACAGCCAGATTATACAGTTGTGGCCCGCCAACGGCATTGATCCGGATGATGCGCAGTTGGTCACTGCCGAGCTCACTCATAGCACCCAGCCAGCCCTGCAGATCTTCAGGCTCCTCGCCATTGACCGCAATCAGGACTTCATAGTTGCGATATGCGGTGTGTTCGAAAATCGACTCGACACAGCGGCGCAACGGCTGCAAATGCTGGCCGGCGGCGATGATGATAGAGACCGCCGGTGTATCGCCGTGCCGGTAAAGTACCCGGGTCAGCATGCTGTTCTGCGCCGATACCAGTTCAGCCTCGACACCCAGCCGTTGCAGGTGCGCCTGCAGGATACGTGGCGCTTGGGCAATGCAGGCTGGCGCTGACTGCCAAGCGGTATAGTTGTACTGACACTGCACCAGCAGTTCGGCCACATGCTCGACCACCTGCAGACCATGAGCCTCAACCAGCCTCCAGAGCAGGTCCTGAGGTGCAAGCACATCGTAGTCGGTGGCGAATCCGCCTGACGCGAGCAACTGAGTACGCTGGAAAGCCAGCATGCGCCCGACAAAGGGAAAACTGCGCATCAGGTCGAGATTGAAGTCGGGCTTGAAGATCGGTTGCCCGACCTGCAGGTTGTCGTCGCTACCCTCGTCGGTGTACAGGCACAACCTGTCCGGATGCAGGGCCATACGCTCGGCCATGATCACCAGCGCATGCGGATGCAGGCGATCACCAGCCTGCAGGAGAAAGACCCAGTCCGCCGTCTCGGCGCTCGCGATCCGTGCATTCAATTGCTCAAAACCATTGCCGTGCAGCTGGATACACTCGACGCCGGCGTCATCCACGCGTTGCTCGTGGGCACCGAGTACCCAGACCTGATGCGCTGGATAGGACTGACAGGCCAGGCTGTCGAGCGTCGCCTTCAGTGCATGCGCCTCTGCTTGCGGATCGAACACCACCATCACGATGCGCGGCTGACATGGCCACTGCTCGATGCGCTTGGGCAACAGCCGGACCTGAGCCTCTGACAAGGTGCGACAGTCAAGCCACTCGGCGTAGAGCTCGGCAAAACTCAGGCTATAGGTGCCGACCTGTTGTTGATAGTTGCCCAACTGCCCGGCATACAGGCGGGTCAGTTCGTATTCTTCCCACTCCAGCGCCTGGCCCGAACGATAGTCCTCAAGCGCTACATAGCGAACCCAGCCAACGGCGGGCGGCGGCTCGCAGGTGCGCGCCTCGAGCATCTGCTGCAGCCATTCACTCTCGCTCTTTTGGGCCAGGGTCATACCCGCCTGGTGACTCAGGCGACCTGCGTGAACGCGCTCAAGACTGAGCATGTCGGACAAGCAAGCCAAGTGCCCGTGACGCAACAGGCAGATGTAAAGCGCCATATCCAGGCGCGCAACAAATCCTGCACCCGGCTGTGCCAACTGGGGAAGGTATTGCTCTACCGGGCCCCGGCGCATGAGCATATGGCTGATGCCACCAAATAGGTTGGGCACCTTACTGGCGACTGCATCGAGCAAATCACCGCCATTGAGAATCGCGCTGCAGGGGGCGATCAGACAGTTGTCCGGGCGTGACGGCAAAATCGTCTCATCCGCTGCGCAAATCAGCCGATGGTTGACTACCAGGTTGACTTCCGGGCAATCGGACATGACTTGTGCCTGCCGCTCAATACAGCCATCGATCAACCAGTCGTCATCGCAGAGAAACTTGATGTAGGCACCCCGAGAATGCTCAAGGCACTGCAACAGGTTGCCGGCAAAACCCAGTGTCCCAGGGTTGCGCACATAACGCAGTTCGCACTTCGCCTGCCCGGCCCACTCATCGAAAATGGTTTTGATCTCGTCACCCTGACTGTCATCGCACACAATGACTTCCAGGTTGGCGTAGCGCTGGAAAATGGCGCTGAGCAGCGCACGACTGAAGAACTCAGGGTTGAAGGCAGGAATGGCGATACTGACGAGCGGCTGTTCGATCATGGAGGTAAACCCGGAGAGGCATGCGGGTGACGCCGGCAATGGGCGTCACCCGCAGATGTGGGGCGAAGATGTATCAGAGCCGGTTGAACAAGCTCAGCGAGGAGATCTTGGTAAACGCCAGTTGCGAGGCCTGCAACATGGTCTGCTGCAGGTTGAGGCGAATCAGCACTTCGGCCGGGTCGGCATCACGGATCGAACTCTGGGTCTTGGTGTTGGCCATTTTCAGGCTTTCGTTGGTTTCGGCCTGAACATCCAGGGCCGCGCCGCGGGCACCAATCGAGCTGATGGCCTCGGCGACCTTGTTGGCGCCACTGTCCAGATTGCCAAGCGCCGACTGCAGGGCGGCCTGATACTTCTGCCGCGATGGCAGGTCTTTATCGACCGGCAACTCCAGCGCCTTGCGGAACTCCGAGATGGAGTCGAGGATGTTCTGGGTCTGGTGGGTATCGACCTTGACCGCGAACTGATCACCCGCAGCCGGCACCGACGAGAAATCAAAATCCACACCAGCAATGGTCGCCTTGGTCGCTGGCGTGCCGGTCAAGTTGCCGCTGGCAACCGGACGCGCATCAGCGTTCATGGGCTGGGCGTATACTTCATAGGCGCCTGGGCTGGTGAACTTGATAATTGCACCGCCACCCGGGAAGGCATTCTCGTAGTCGGTCTGGTTGCTGATGTTGGCACTGCTGATCTGCGCCATTGAAGTGTTGCCCGGGCTACGCGATCCACCGACCTGGTCGGGCTTTGAGGCCAGGGTGAAGGTATGGCCGGCGATCACCGCATCAGGGTTGGCCTTGTCGGCCTCCGAGAGGTTGATATCCAGCGCCATCTCGACACCACGGAAGGTGATGCTACCCGGATTTTTCGGGTCGAAAGCGCCGTTGCCGGTGGTTTCCAGTGTCACATCGTTGTTGGCCGCATCGGTGATCTTGAACTGCGTGCTGCTGGTAAAGGTGACGGTATAAGGCTCACCGCCCCGGAAACGATCGTTGTACTGGGTGCTGCCGGAGACCTGGCCATTGGACAGGTGTACTCGGCCATCATCCACCGCCGGCGAGGTCAGTTTAGTCTGGCTGCGGCTGGTATTCAGGGCCTGCTCAAACACACTGTAACCGCTTTCATTGGCGGCCATGTTGAGCATATCGCCGACCTGCAGATTCAAGGTGCTCTGGTCGCCCTGGTAGCTGTAGGTACCGTCGGCATTTCGCACATACGGCTGAGTGTCGCCACGCGAACCTGCGAACAGGTACTTGCCGTTCTCGTCGCGGCTGTTCATCAGGTTGTACAGCTGCTCTTCGAGCTGGGTCAGTTCCTGGGCGGCAGCCTTGCGGTCGGCGTCGGTATAACCACCGCTACCGGCGCTGATGGCCAGCTCCTTCGCCCGCGCCAGAACATTGGTGATGCCGTTGAGGGTCGACTCGGAGGTACCCAGGCTGTTGCGCACATTGGTGATGTTGCCGTTGTACTGCTCGAGCAGGTTGCTCTGCTGTTGCAACTGCAGCAGGCGCGCGGCGCCCACCGGATCATCGGCTGCGGTACGCACGCGGATGTTATCGCTGGCCTGCTGCCCGGTCTTGACCGCATTAGAAAAGTTGCGCTGATAATTCGAGGTACTGGTTTCGTAAAACTGGGAAGTAGAAATACGCACGGTCTACCACTCCTTAAAGGGCATTGATCAGCGTGGAGAAGATTTCCTGTGCCGCCTTGATGATCTGCGACGAGGCCGTGTAGTACTGCTGGTATTTGATCAGGTTGCTGGCTTCTTCATCGAGCAGAACGCCCGACAACGAATCGCGCGAAGTTTTGGCCGCGGTATGCAGCGCACCTGTGGAGTCAACGTCCATCTTCGCCTGCGCGGTCTTGCCGCCGACGTTTTCCACCAGTTTGCCGTAAGCGTCGGTGAGGCTGATGCCTTTGCCATTGGCGCCAACTTCGACGGTGCCCTTGGTCTGCAGGTCGATTACCGCCTGACCATTGCGATTGTTGTCCGAGCCCGAGCCGGTCATGCCGATGACGTAGTTGTCACCTTTCTTCGGCGCACCGGACACGCTCATCTCGAAGGTGAAGGATTTCTGATTGCCGTTGGCGTCGTTGATCGGCGCGCCGGCGGCATTGACCATCGGCACCGAGAACTGCAACTTGTTTTCCTGGCCCGGAATGATCGTGCCACTGCCCAGCGGATCACCCTTGGCGTCGAGCAACTTGTAGGTTTGCGGGGTGACCTTTTCGTCACCGAATACCAGTTTGACCGGGGTCGAATACTTCAGACCGTTCTGCAGGTCAAGACGCTGGACCGGATCGTAGATATCCAGGGTCGAGGTCAGGTTAGGTTGACCGATGATGCCGGTGCCCTCGTTGCCCGAACCGCTGGTGGAGGTCAGCGGCGAGGCCATCGCCAGGCGCTTGGGGTCGGTGAGGACGGTGTCCAGGTTGGTCGCGGCATTGCGGGTCGGGGTGATTTTGAAGGTGTCACCCGCCTGTACCGCACCGCCTTTGAGGTTGAGGCTGAAGCCGTCGATGACCGGTGCCGGATCGTCGTTGAGATTGTACGAGCCGATGGTGTTACCTTCCGGCAGCTTCTTGACGCTGTAGCCGGTGGCACTGGTGAAGGTTACCTGGTAGTCACTGATGCTCAGCTTGCCGGTGTCCTTGATAGTCACATCAAGGTTGCCGGAGCCTACGCTGTTGCCCGCCTGGGCAATGCTGCGCTGGCTGATCAGCTCGGGGCTGTTGATGTTGTTGAACAAGGCCGCGCCGAACTCGCCGTTCTTGTCGATACCCTGGGCCAGCTGGCTGTTGATGCGGTCGGCCATGACCAGGGCCACACGCCCCAGCTCGTTCAGCGACGGGTCCAGCACTTCGCTGCGATAACGCAACAGGCCGCCGATCTCGCCGCCCTTGAGGCTGGAGGTGACGTCCATAGTGGTGCTGCCACGATTGAGCTGGACGACGAAGCGAGTCGGGTCGGTCTTGCTCGGTGCAGTCTCAAGGTTGTTGGTGGTCTTGCCCAACACCAGCGGCTGGCCGTTTTCCAGATAGATGTCGATGTTGCCTTCGCGCTCGACCACCTGGGTACCGACCAGCTCGGAAAGCTGGCGCACGGCTTCGTTGCGTTGATCGAGCAGGTCGTTCGGGGAGCCCTGCACCACCGCTACCCTGGAGATCTGGTCGTTGTACTGAGCAATGGTCGCCGTCAGCTTGTTGACCTGATCGGCCATGGAAGCGAGGTTGCCATTGATGTTGCGGTTCTGCTCGTTGAGCTGGTTGGCGATGGTATTGAAACGCTTGCTCAGCGATTGCGCACTGGTCAGCAGCAACTGACGCGAAGCATCTTCATTAGGCTTGGCCGCAGAGCTCTGCAGAGCACTGAAGAAACTCTTCAGCGCGCCGGTGATGCCCGTATCGGCACCGGACAACAGCTCGTCGACCGGCCCGACCTGCTTCAGGTACGAGGCGGCATCGCTGCTCAACGAGGTGGTGGTGCGCAGTTGGTTTTCAAGGTAGCTGTTGTACACCCGACGTACATCGGACAGGGTCGTGCCGGTACCAATGAAGACGTTGCCCACCTGCTGGGCACCGTTGGACCGCTGCACGTTCTGCTGGCGCGAATAACCGGCAACATCGGCATTGGCAATGTTGTTACCCGTGGTGTGCAGGCCCGCCTGGTTGGCGTTGATGCCCGACATCCCGATGTTGATCAAACTCGCCATGGTTCAAACCTTATAGTTTCGTTGTAGTGCCAATCGCTGCGTAGCTTTCGTACGATTTCATCTGCTTGGCGATCTGCGAAATCTTGCTCGCGTAGTCCGGGTCGGTTGCGTAACCGGCTTTCTGCAACTCGCGTACAAACTGTTCCGGTTTATCGGCAGACTTGACCGCTTCTTTATAGCGGGCGTTGTTCTGCAGCAGGCTGACCAGGTCGTGGAAACTGTCCTGATAGGAGTCGTAGGAGCGGAACGCCGCCGTCTCCTTGACGAACTGGCCGTCACGGAACTCGCTGGTGATCGCCCGCGCCTGGCCACCCTGCCAGTTGCCGGTGGCCTTGATGCCGAACAGGTTGTGGCTGCTGCTGCCATCAGCCTGACGCATGACCGACTTGCCCCAGCCGGTTTCCAGCGCCGCCTGGGCCACCAGGTAACGCGGATCGATACCGATGCGCTTGGCGGCCTGCTCAGCCATTGGCAGCATGGTGGCGACGAACTCATCGGAATTACCGAACGCCCGCTTGGCCGGTGCCAGCGGCGGCTGCGCCACGGCGCGGCCATAGATGCGCATCGAACCTGGCGCTGCGAAGCTTTGCGCCGACTGCCAGTCGCCCTTGACCACGGCATCGGTCATGGCCGTGGTGCGCTGTGGTATGGCCGCGGCATTGGTGGTGGCCGGGGCGGCGCCGGCCGACGGCACGATGCCTGCCAGCAGGCGATCGGTGAGCTTGCCCGGCAGCGCCAGGCGGCGTGAATTGAGCTCCGCCATGTCATTGCGGGTGCTGGCGGTTTCTTCACTGCGCACAGGCTCGGCAACCTTGGCCGCCCACAACGGACGCTGCTCGACATCCACCCGCGGGAACGGACTGTTGTTCGTCGCAGCGCTGGCCTTCTGCTTGGACAGCTGACGCATCAGCACCTCCTGCAGGCCGATACCGCCACCTTCGCGGGACATGCTCACCGCCAGTTGCTGGTCGTACATCTGCTGGTACTGCTTGGTGGTCTCGGTGTTGAGCGGGTTGTCCTTGGCTAATACATCAGTGGCCGAGCGCATCGACTTGAGCATTTCGTTGAGGAACAGCGACTCGAATTCCTGGGCCACCTTGCGCAGGTTGGCATCGCTGTCGCGATCACCGACCTTCAGCGAGTTCAGGCGATTGAGGTCGGTATAGGCGCCCGTGTCGGCGGCATTGAATGCACTTTTCGGCATATCCATGGCCAGCCCCCTCAGATCACGATCAGGTCGGCTTGCAAGGCGCCGGCCTGTTTCAGGGCTTCGAGGATTGCCATCAGGTCGCCGGGCGCTGCGCCCACCTGGTTCACCGCCCGGACGATTTCATCCAGGGTAGTACCCGGGCCGAACTTGAACATCGGCTTGGCTTCCTGCTCGGCATTGACCCGCGAACGCGGCACCACTGCGGTCTCACCATTGGAGAATGGCCCCGGCTGGCTGACGATCGGGTCTTCGGTAATGGTCACGGTCAGGCTGCCGTGGGTGACCGCCGCTGGCGACACCTTGACGTTCTGGCCGATCACAATGGTACCGGTGCGCGAGTTGATGATGACCTTGGCCACCGCCTGGCCCGGATCGATTTCGAGGTTCTCGAGAATCGACAGGTAGTCGACCCGCTGGCTTGGATCGAGCGGCGCGGTAACCCGCACCGAGCCACCATCCAGGGCCTGGGCAACACCAGGACCGAGCAGTTCGTTGACTTTATCGACGACGCGCTTGGCGGTGGTGAAGTCCGGGCGATTGAGGTTCAGGGTCAGGCTGTTGCCCTGATTGAAACCGCTGGGCACGGAGCGCTCGACCGAAGCACCACCAGGGATGCGACCGGCCGACGGTACGTTGACGGTGATCTTCGAACCATCGCGACCCTCGGCATCGAAGCCGCCCACCACCAGGTTGCCCTGGGCAATGGCATAGACGTTGCCGTCGATACCCTTGAGCGGGGTCATCAGCAGGCTACCGCCACGCAGGCTCTTGGAGTTACCGATCGAGGAGACGGTGATGTCCACCACCTGGCCCGGCTTGGCGAACGCTGGCAGGTCGGCGTGCACCGACACCGCAGCGACGTTCTTGAGCTGTACGTTGCCCGACCCCGGTGGCACCTTGATGCCGAACTGCGAGAGCATATTGTTGAAGGTCTGCAGGGTGAACGGTGTCTGGGTGGTCTGGTCACCCGTACCGTTGAGCCCCACCACCAGGCCATAGCCGATCAGCTGGTTGGTACGCACGCCGGAAATACTGGCGATGTCCTTCAGACGCTCGGCCTGCACGGCGAACGCAGTGGACAGCAGAATCGTAGCGGCAATCAGCTGCTTGAAGTTGAACATGGTCATCCGAACCTAGAAAGGCCAAAGCGGGCTGATGAAGAACCGGTCAAGCCAACCCGGCTGACTGGCATCGGCGAACGAGCCGGTACCCGAATAGGTGATGCGTGCATCGGCAACACGGGTAGAAGGCACGGTGTTGTCGGTGGCGATGTCATCGGCACGGATCATCCCGGCAATTCGCACCAGTTCATCGCCGGTATTGAGGGTCAGCCATTTCTCGCCACGCACGGCAATGATGCCATTGGGCAACACGTCGGCCACCGTCACGGTGATCGAACCTGTCAGGGTGTTGCCCTGAGCCGCCTTGCTGTCGCCTTTGGTGGCACGATCACCGTTGTAGCCGGCACTGAGGCTCAAGTCGCCATCACCAAACGGGTTGTTGGTGGTCACGCTACTGCCGAACAGTGAAGTCAGGCCAAGTTCGGCCTTGCTGTTCTTGGCGATCTGCGAGTTGGCGTTCTTGCTCGCCTGAGTGCGCTCGTTGAGGGTGATGGTGATGATGTCACCGACCCGGAAAGCCTTGCGGTCGCTGTACAGGTTCTGATCGAAACCGGCCTGGTAGATCGAGCCGTTGTTGGCCGCCGCCGGCAAGGGCGTTCGCGGCAATACCGGCGCGTAGTAGGGATCGTTGGGCTTGGGCGTCGGCGCGACGCAACCGGCCAACAAGGCGATCCCACTCAGGGCAAGTACGGATAACACACGACTCATGACTCTGACCTCACGGTGAAACAGGCGCCGTTCAAGCGACCTCGAAGACTTTACTTACAGGTTCTGGGTAACGAACGAGAGCATCTGGTCGGCAGTGGAAATGACCTTGGAATTCATTTCATAGGCACGCTGGGTAGTGATCATGTTGACCAGCTCTTCCACGGTGCTGACGTTGGAATTTTCCAGGGTCTGCTGCTGCATCACACCAAAACCGTTGAGGCCCGGGGTACCGATTTGCGGCGCGCCGCTGGCGGCGGTTTCCAGGAACAGGTTGCTGCCCATGGCCTGCAGGCCGGCCGGGTTGATGAAGTCGGCGGTCTGGATGTTGCCGATGACCTGCGCAGCCGGGTTACCGGCAGTGGTGATCGACACGGTGCCGTCCTGGCCAACGGTGAAGGTCTTCGCCTCTGGCGGCACGACGATCGCAGGCTCCAGGGCAAACCCGTTGGCGGTGACGATCTGGCCATCGGAGTTCAGGTGGAAGGTACCGTCACGGGAGTAGGAGACGGTGCCATCGGGCTGCAGGATCTGGAAGAAACCACGGCCGTTGACCGCCATGTCCAGCGGGTTATCGGTGGTCTGCAGGCTACCGGTACTGAAGTTTTTCTGGGTGCCGACAATACGCACACCGGTACCCACTTGCAGACCCGACGGCAGTTCGCTGTCCTGTGTCGACTGGGCGCCTGGCTGACGCTTGATCTGGTAGAGCAGGTCCTGGAATTCGGCGCGATCGCGCTTGAAGCCGGTGGTCGATACGTTGGCCAGGTTGTTGGAAATGGTCGTCAGGTTGGTGTCCTGGGCGGACAAACCGGTTTTACTGACCCAAAGAGCCGGAAGCATGCTGTTCTCCTCGCGCGCCTGTTTTACGGCGCTACGTCTGTGTAATTAGCCGATTTGCAAAACCCGAGCCATGGCTTCGTCGCCTTCCTTGGCCGTGGTCATCATTTTGATGTGCAATTCGAATTGACGGGACAGCGCCAGCACCGAGGTCATTTCCTCGACCGCGTTGACGTTGCTCGACTCCAGGAAACCGGAAACCACCTGAACGTTGGCATCAGCCACGGCGGGCTGACCGTCCTTGGTGTGGATCATGCCGTCCAGGCCCTTGGTCATGGTCTTGAGGTCCGGATTGACCAGCTTGATGCGGTCAACTTCGGCCATCACCCGCGGCCCCTCGCCCATGGCGCGAATGCTGATGGTGCCGTCCTGGCCGATCTCGACCTTCTGCTCTGGCGGCACGGCAATCGGCCCACCATTGCCCATCACCGGCATGCCGTTGCCGGCACGCAGCACACCCAGGCCGTCAATATTCAGGCTGGCGGTACGCACATAGGCTTCGCCGCCATCCGGGGTCTGTACGGCAATGAAGCCGTCACCACCGATGGCGATGTCCAGGTCACGACCGGTTTCCTGCATCGAACCCGGGCTGAAATCGGTGGCCGGGCGCTCGGTCATGGCGTAGGCCCGCGCCGGAAAGCTGTCACCGAACACCGGCATCGAACGTGCCTGCTCCAGGTCGCGCTGAAACCCGCTGGTGGAAATGTTCGCCAGGTTGTTGGCATGGGCCTTCTGCGCCAGCGCGTTCTGGCTGGCGCCGGTCATGGCCACGTATAGCATCTTGTCCACAGTCATCCTCCGCTGCGCTGGCGAACACTTGCCGTTCGCCGCTGCTCTGCAGTGTCTTTAGCAAGTTTCAAACCAACTTTCAAAAAAGACGGAAAAGCCCCGATTCACAAGGGCTTGAGGCGCACCAAAGCACTCACTCCAAAGAAACGCCGTCGAAAATACGGCGCCGGCTTGCCGCTAGCGGCAAGCTCAATAGTCGCGGCAGGCGGCATTATTGAAAGGACCGGCAAAACGCCTCCAGCCCTCCCCCGGTGAGAATTGCGCGCACACCAGGCGACCGCTCACCTGACTTTCCCAGCGATACCAGGGCGCGGCATCAGCCCAGACCTGCCCCACCAGCAAAACGGCGAACAGCGCCATCAGCAATCGTTGCAACATGATCGATACCCCTGAAATGCAAGACCCCTTCCGAGAAAGGGGCCTATTCACACCGACTACTTCAAACCCGCATCAGGTCATCTGAATGATGGTCTGCATGATGGTGCTCTGGGTCGAGATGGTCTTGGCGTTGGCCTGGTAGTTGCTCTGCGCCTTGATCAGCTCGACCAGCTCATTGGTCAGGTTGACGTTGGACGCCTCCAGCGAGTTGGACTGGATAGAACCCAGGGTGCCAGTCTTCGGCGCATCGATACCCGGAATGCCCGAGGAGTAGGTTTCAGTCCAGCGGGTACCACCCATTGGCTGCAGGCCTTGCTCGTTGGCGAAGCTGGCGATCGCGACCTGGCCGATGGCACGAGACTGCTGGTTGCTGAAGCTTGCGAACATTACGCCACTGGAGTCGATGCTCAGGTTCGACAGGATACCGGTAGCGTAACCGTCCTGGCTTTGCGACAGGCGCGTGGTCGGGGTGTTGTAGGACGTGGTCGCAGTCATGTCGATGGAAATGCCACCGGCATTGGCGGCCGAACCATTGGAACCCCAGACCGGCGGCGTGGCGTTCGGATTGGTCACGGTCGCAGGCACCCAGCCCGTCAGTTTGAAGACCTTGTTCACCACTTCGTAACCCGAACCTGCCGCACCAGCGGTCATGGTCTTGACGCTGCCATCGGAGTTGAACTCGATGTTGCCCACCAGCGGTTGTGGCGGCTCCTGAGCCGGGTTCAGCGGGTTGCGACCATCGACCAGGGTGTACGACTTCCAGGTATTGGTCCCGGTCTTGACGTAGTACTGATCCATGACGTGCTCATTACCCTGGCTGTCATAGATTTTGGTGGCGAAGGTCTTGTTCCAGCTGTTTTCGTCAGTCGGACTGAAGGTGACGGTCGCCGGAATGGTCTTGTCCGACGAGTTCAGGTTCAGGCCCTGATCAATCGCGGTGGTGCTCTTGGGCGCCAGCGCCGAGGTATCGATTTTCAGGTCGGTCAGCACGCCATTGATGACCTTGCCGTTTGCGTCCACGCCATAGCCGCGCAGACGCAGGCCATCGGCGGTGACGACATAGTTGTCCTTGTTGGTCTGGAAGGCACCGGCACGGGTATAGCTGAGCGCGCCGTTGTCGCTAAGGACGAAGAAGCCCTGCCCCTGGATACCCATGTCCAGCACGTTGCCGGTGTTGTTGATATCGCCGTTGGTGAACTGCTGCGATACCGCCGCCAGGCGCACACCGTTACCAATGTTGCTGGAACCAACACCCAGCTTGTTGGCCGAGTAGACGTCAGCGAATTCTGCGCGCGACGACTTGAAACCGGTGGTCGCGACGTTGGCGATGTTGTTGCCGGTCACGTCCAGTTGTTTGTTGGCTGCATAGAGACCGCTAAGGCCGATATTGAATGACATCTTTCACTCCTTGTGCCGCGTTAGCCGGCTCTATATACCGATGGTTTGGACTTTGGACAGGGCAATGCTGCCCAGGCCTGCGAGATTGAGCATCATCTCGCCGCCAGTCTGACTGATGGTGACGCTGCTGACGGTGGCCGGCAGCATGGTGTACATGTCCAGCTTCTTGCCATCGATCGTGGTCTTGGCGGCGAAGGTGTAGGTACCCGGATCGACCTTGTCGCCCTTGTCATTGGTACCGTCCCAGACGAACGCAGCGTTACCGGCCTTCTGTGCACCCATGTCGATGGTCTTGACCACCTTGCCGTCCTTGTCGGTAATGGTGACAGTAGCGTTGCTCAGCGCCTGAGGGACCACTACCGAGCCATTGAAGCTCTTGGTGGTATCGACCACAGCCTTGTCGGTCTGGGCAATCACCGAGCGACCGACCAGCGAAGAGGCCTGCAGCGCCTGCGACGATTTGTAGTTGCCGGAAATCGCTGTCACCGATTCATTGAGCGAGGTGATGCCTTCCAGGCTGCTGAACTGCGCCAGCTGCGCCACGAACTCGCTGTTGTCCTGCGGATCGAGCGGGTTCTGGTGCTTCATCTGGGTCACCAGCAACTGCAGGAACGCGTCCTTGCCCAGCGCCTGCTTGTTGGTGCCGGTCTTGCTGTTGGTGGCCGCAGCGATACCGGCGGCATTATTAGCGGTGGTTTCGCTGTTCTTCTTGCCCGACGCCTTGATGACGTCGTTCAGGCTTACGCCGGCAGTGGTGTCGTTAACGCTTGCCATTGGCTTCGTCCTTTATCACTGACCCAGGGTCAGGACCTTCTGCATCATGGTTTTAGCCGTGTTCATCAGTTCGGCGTTGGTCTGGAACGAGCGGCTGGCGGAAATCATGTCGGCCATCTCCTCCACTACGTTGACGTTGGGGTAGTAGATGTAGCCGTCCTTGTTCGCCGCCGGATGATTCGGCTCGTAGCGCGCCTCAAGGTTGCTCTGATCCTCCACCACGCCGAGCACCTGCACACCCTGTCCTGCGGCGTCCTGGTCCTGGAACAGCGACTGGCTGACACCGGCCTGGGCCTGCTGGAAGGTGGTGGCGAACACCGGGTGACGGGCACGGTAGGTCTGGTCGATGCTCGACGAGACGGTTTCGGCGTTGGCAATGTTCGAAGCGACGGTGTTCAGACGTGTGGTCTGGGCACTCATGCCGCTACCGGCAATGTTGAAGACACTGGCGAGGGACATGAATTACTCTCCGCGCAGGGCCGATACCAGCCCTTTGAATTTACTGTTGAGCAGCGTAAAGCTGGCCTGGAAACCCACGGCGTTTTCCGCGTAGCTCGACTGCTCGAGCTGGGCATCGACGGTGTTCTGGTCGATCGACGGCTGCATGGGTGTGCGGTACTGCAGGGCTTCGTCACCCATGCTCAGGCCTTCTGCCTCGATGTGCCGGCTATTGGTCCGGTCGAGCGAGAAATGACCCTTGCTGGTCTGCTCGGCCTGGGCTGCCAGGACTGAAGCGAAGTCCATGTCGCGCGCCTTGTAGTTCGGCGTGTCGGCGTTGGCAATGTTGTTGGCCAGCACCTCGGCACGCTGGGCGCGAAAGCCCAATGCCTTTTCGTGGATGCCGAGCGCTTTGTCGAAGCTGATGCTCATGTCGGGGAAACCTTCGAAGGTTTTTCGTTGACTGAGCTAGAGCAAGAGCCATGCCAAAAAACAAAACCCCGTAAATACGGGGCTTTGAGGGGGTTGCCGGCAGCGGCAATGCCAGAAAAGCGGCAAAGGGTTTCCGCCTGGCGTCAGCAAAGCGGCAATTTAGCCGGCTTACTTTGCCTGATAGATAATCCCCGGACTGCACTGGACCATCTGGTAATGGTCCGGCAAACCATTGAGCGCTTCCGATGCGCCGAGGAACAGATAGCCGCCCGGCTTGAGCGTACCGTGGATGCGCATCAGGATGTCCTTCTTGACCTGGGCCGAGAAGTAGATCAGCACGTTGCGGCAGAACACGATGTCGAACTTGCCCAGGCTCGCGTAACTGTCGAGCAGGTTGAACGAACGGAACTCGACGCGGCTGCGAATCGGCGCCTTGACCGCCCAACGCCCTGGCGCCTTGACGTCGAAGTAACGCTGCAGACGCTCCTGGGACAGCCCACGGGCAATCGCCAAGCTGTCGTACTCACCGGTCTTGCAGTTGTTCAGCATCGAACCGGACAGGTCGGTGGCAACGATTTGCGCACCCATCTTCAACTGGCCGATGTTGCTGCGCTCGAACTCATCGATAGCCATGGAGATGGAGTACGGCTCCTGCCCTGAGGAACAGGCTGCCGACCAGATGCGCAGACGCTGGCCGGGGTTGGCCTTGATCTGCTCTGGCAGCACCTTGTTCTTCAGCACCTCGAACGGATAGGTATCGCGAAACCAGAGGGTTTCGTTGGTGGTCATGGCATCGACGACCTGCTCGCGCAAACCGCTGCGCGGCTGGCTCTGAATACGCTGCACCAGCTCGCTCAGGGACTTGATGCCCTGCTGTTCCATCAGCTTGTTGAGACGGCTGGAGACCAGGTATTGCTTATTTTCGCCCAGCAGGATGCCACAGGCTTTTTCCAGGAATACCCGGAACTGTTCGAAATCCAAATTACCCGTAGACACTGATGCCGCCTCTTAAATCGTATGTACTGCCAGGGGCCGATACCCCTGGCCGTTAGTGCGTGGCCTTGATCCGATCAACAACGCGCTGAGCAAGGTCGTCCGGGCGGAATTTGGCCAGAAAGTCATCCGCGCCGACCTTCTTGACCATCGCCTGGTTGAACACCCCGGACAGCGAAGTATGCAGGATGATGTGCAACTTTTGCATGCGCGGGTCGCTGCGAATCTCGGCAGTCAGGGTGTAACCGTCCATCTCCGGCATCTCGATATCGGAGATCATCATCAGGAACTCTTCCTCCGGACGCTTGCCTTCGTCGACCAGCTTGCGCAGGTATTCGAGCGCCTGGCGGCCGTCGTTGAGCGCCACC
Organism: Pseudomonas rubra; assembly: GCF_028656935.1. Lineage (GTDB taxonomy): Bacteria > Pseudomonadota > Gammaproteobacteria > Pseudomonadales > Pseudomonadaceae > Aquipseudomonas > Aquipseudomonas rubra. Next base: position 98,588 of record NZ_JAMDGZ010000012.1, on the reverse strand, counting down.
ACCTCGACGCCGACGGTCTGCAGGCAACGGCTGACCTGCTTGCGCGCCACCGACGAGTCATCGACGGTCAGCACCCGCAGCATCACGGCCTTGTCCTGCACCTCGGCATCGACCACACCGGCGGAGATCGCCTCGGAGGTTGGCGCTACTTCGGCGAGGATCTTCTCCACGTCGATGATCTCGACCATCTTGTTGTCGACCCGGGTCACCGCCGTCAGGTAGTGATCGCGCCCGGTACCCTTGGGTGGCGGATGGATCTCTTCCCAGTTCATGTTGACGATGCGCTCCACCGAATGCACCAGAAACCCCTGGGTCTTGGTGTTGTACTCGGTGATGATGACGAAGCTCTTGCTTGTTTCTTCACTCAGACCGGGCATCCCGGTCGCCATTGCCAGATCGAGGATCGGAATGGTTGCCCCACGAATATTCGCGACACCGCGCACGACGGGACTGGACTTGGGCATCACGGTGAGGTTCGGGCACTGCAACACTTCCCGCACCTTGAACACGTTGATCCCGTAGAGCTGCTCGCCATTGAGGCGAAACAGCAGCAGCTCCAGACGGTTCTGCCCTACCAGTTGCGTGCGCTGGTTTACCGAATCCATTACACCAGCCATGCCAGACTCCTTCACCAAACGCTTCGAGCTTCGTACCCAGTCGGCACGCGCTTTGCTTTTTTTAATCGTATGAACATGAAAACGACATTTTCCCGACGCCTGACCCGCCACCTGCCCGGCTTCCTTGCTGCGCTGTGCCTGCTGGCCCCTGGCGCTCGAACTCTGGCTGACGCTTTCACCTTGCCCGAACAGCTTATCGGTGTCACCCAGGGGTTTCTTGAATTCACCGTAGAAGACTATCTGGCCACCAGCCAGACCGAGGGTCGTTACGAGATCCAGGTCAACAACCTCGACCCGCGCCTGCGCATGCCGCTGTGCGACCAGCAACTGGGCGCCTCGCTGGAGAGCCCGGCACAGCCCATGGGCCGCGTCACCGTGCGGGTTCGTTGCGACGGCAGTTCACCATGGACGGTGTTCGTGCCCGCCCAGGTACGTCTTTTTCGCAATGTCGTGACCGTCGTCCGCCCACTGAAGCGCGATAGCGTCGTCGGCGAACAGGACGTAGCCCTGCGAGAGCGCGACGTAGGCATGCTCAAGCAGGGTTTTCTGGGCAGCCTCGATCAGGCGGTGGGGCTCAAGGTTATCCGACCAACGGTCATGGACCAGGTGCTTACCCCTCAGCACCTGGAACAGGCCGAGGTGGTCCGCAAGGGCGATCAGGTGGTGATCACCGCGCGCAGCGGAAGCCTGGCGGTGCGCATGCCCGGCGAAGCCCTGAGCAAGGGCGGCCTGAGCGAACAGATTCGAGTGCGCAACCTCAACTCCAAACGGGTGGTCAAGGCCAGGGTGACTGGGCCGGGCCAGGTGGAAGTGGCCATGTAAGCAATTGAATCGATAACAACGCTGGCGATCAGGAACTGCTTTTCCTAAACTGTGTCCCATTGGATGCCCCGAACCGGGCGTGCATGCCGTTGAGCATTTGCGCCTAAAGTTTCTTTCGGGCTGGCCGAAAACAAGGCAAGCGTCCAAACACCCAGAGGTTTTCTGATCATGGTCATCGACTTCAGTCGTTTGAATAATTCCCCGTCCGTTGCCGGCGGCGTGCGCACTGGCAGCAGCCAGGAAAGCACCGCCAGCATGGCTTCCACCAAGGCTGGCAGCGTCGCCCAGAGCAGCGCCAGCGGGGAAACCGTACACCTGAGCCACGAGGCACAGCAGTTGCAAAAGGTCAGCGACAAGCTGCGCGACCAGCCGATTGTCAACAGCGCCCGGGTGGCCGAGTTGAAACAGGCTATCGCCGACGGCAGCTACCAGGTCGACAGCAATCGCGTCGCCAGCAAACTGCTTAATTTCGAAGCCCAGCGCTAGCCACTGGCGCGCTGACTTCAGGACGCTTGAACCAAAGAGCCAGCCATGCACGACACTACTCTGCTGCAACTGATCGAAAACGATATTGCTCCAGCGCAAGAACTGCTCGGTCTGCTGCAGACCGAGAACGTCGCCCTGCACGGTCGCGACATGCCGCTGCTGGAGAACATCCTGGCGCGCAAGCAGTCGCTGGTGATCCTTCTCGATCAGCATGGCCGCCAGCGCAGTGAACTGCTTGCCGGCCTGGGCCTGTCCCAGGACCGCGAAGGCGTTGCCCAACTGGCCAGCAACTCATCTTTCGGCGAACTGCTACTGCAACAACTGGATGTACTGGGCCAACTGATGGCTGATTGCCAGGCAGTCAACGAGCGCAACGGCCGCTCGATCCAGCTCCAGCAGAGCACCACCGCCAACCAGATCAGAATCCTCATGGGCGGCGAAGCACCCTCGCTCTATGACAGCCGCGGCGCCACCTCTCCCCTCGACAAGCCACGGGCGTTGAGCCAGGCTTGATTCCCTGTATCAAGGCACGGAACATACTGGCAAAATGCCGTAACTTGCGTGTGACGTTTTTGCCTGGAGAATGATTAACCGTGTTCAATGAAGCAGAAGCTCCGCATCCTCCGAAGGTGCTCACTACCCCTTTGGAAATTGCCGCCAACTTGCGGTCGCTGCAAGAGAGCCATGACCCGCTGATCATCACTTTCCACGAACGCAACCAGCGTTTTCAAAGCTATGTGGTCGAAGTCGACCGCGAAGGCAACCGCCTGGCCCTTGATGAAATGATCCCCCGCGACGGCGAGCGCTACCTGGAAAATGGTGAGCCGTTTCGCGTCGAAGGCTTTCATGATGGTGTACGCATCGCCTGGGAGTGCAACACCTCACTGAAGATTGTCGAGGCCGACGGCCATCGCAGCTACCACGGCAGCCTGCCCACTGAAATTGCCTACCATCAACGCCGTAATGCCTTTCGCGCGGCACTGAAGCTAACCCAACTGGTAGACGTCAAGCTCGACGGAGATAAGCTCAAGGGCAATGGCGAAATGCGTGGCAAGTTGCTGGATATTTCCGCCACGGGCTGCAAGCTGCGCTTTGAAGGCAACGTTGAAGAGCGCCTGCAACTGGGCCAGGTCTATGAAAAGTTCGGGACCGGCAATCCGCTGGGCCTGTCCATGGTCGAGGTGGAGTTGCGCCATCTGCATTTCGAAGAACGCATCAACGCTACCTTTGCCGGCGTACGCTTTCACAACCTCAACGGGCAGATGCAGCGCAAGATCGAGACCTTTGTCTATCAACTGCAGCGTGAAGCGCGCCGCTTCGATAAAGACGATTACTGAGTTGTAGCCCATCGCGGGGCAAGCCCGCTCCCACTGTTCAACAAGATCCTGTGGGAGCGGCGGTGCGACGCCTCGACTTGCCCCGCGATAGCATCACACCTGAGTCGGCTTGACCGCTTCAGCTTCAGCCCCCTCCTCCCCCTCGGTATCCTCAGCTGCCACCGGCGCCTGCATCTGATCCTGCACCACCTGCTCGTCAACCCGTGGGTCCAGTGCTGCCGACAGTGGCGAACCTGCCGCCGGCATGGCCACGTGATGCAGCGGCGCATCGTCGACCTGGTGCAAGCCGGTCACCGCCTTCGGCCGAATCCGCCAGACCAGCACCAGGGCAAAAAATACGAAGAAGGCATAGAGCATCTGATTGCCCAGCACCTTCATCAGCACCCCGGCCACCAACGGCCCGATACTCGCGCCCACGCCATAGGTCACCAGCAACATCGCCGTGAGTGAAACCCGGCGCTCGCTCTCGACGTGGTCATTGGAAAACGCCACCGCCAATGGGTACAGACAGAACTGCAGCAGCGATACGGCAAAACCGGCGGCAAACAGCACCTCCAGCGGCACGGTCGGCATGATCGCCAACGGCAAGGCCACGATTGCCAGGCCCACCGCAACGCTGCGGATCAATACCGCCCGGTCGTAGCGATCGGACAACCAGCCCAGCGGCCACTGCACCAACAGACCGGCGAAGATGCAGCAGCCCATGAACAGCCCCACCTGCTCGGTACTCAACCCCTGCTTGGCTGCGTACAGTGGCGCCAAGCCGTAGAAGGAGCCGACGATGAGCCCGGCACCGAGCACGGTACTTAGCGACTGCGGCACCCGCTTGATGAAGAAGCGTGGTTCCATGGGTGCCGGCCTGAGCGGCGCCGGGTGAATACGTCGGGTCAGCGCCACCGGTACCAGGCACAGGGCAAAACACATGGCCACCAGCATCAGCAGTTCCAGGCCCAGTTGCGGATGCGCCACCAGGATCAACTGACCCAGCACCAACCCCAGGTAAGAAGCAATCATGTAGCCGCTGAACACCGCCCCGCGCTGCTTGGCGTCGGCCTGCTCGTTCAGCCAGCTCTCGATGACCATGTACTGGCACATCATCCCCAAACCGACAATCACCCGCAGCACCACCCAGGCTGGCAGCCAACTGACCAGGCCATGACCGAGCACCGCCGCACCGACAATCCCGGCGCAGGTGGCATAGGCGCGGATATGCCCGACCCGGGCAATCAGCCGGTGACCGATCTTGCCGCCCAAAGCCAGGCCGAAATAGTTGGCGGCCATCAGCGCACCCACCCACAGGCTGTCGACATGGTCGGCCGCCAGGCGCAAGGCCAGGTAGGTGCTCAACAGGCCAGAGCCGATCAACATCATCAGCGCGGCAAAATACAGCGCGCGAAAAGACTTCCAGATCTGTCGCATCAGCGTCCCGAACGGCTCCTTGAGCTGGTGGAAAAACTGCTTGAAAGCATAAGTGAAAATAACGGCCTTGCAGGCGTCGGGGATAAAAAAACAGGTGGCAGACGATTGTCGAAAATGTCTGCCACCTGTCTTGAAACCGAGCGCGTCGGTTATGCCTGGGCAGCCAGCACGCGGCGCTCCCACGGGGTGATTTCATCGAAGAAACTGGTCAGCTCCAGGGTCTTGGTGGCGATGTAGCCTTCGATGAACTCCTTGCCAAACAGTTCCTGCGCCAAGTGGCTTCGTTTCAGACGCTCCAGGGCTGCATGCAAGGTACAGGGCAGGCTCAAATGTTCCGGCACCTCGAACTCACCCTGAATCGCCGGGGTCGGTTCAAGTTGCTGCTCGATACCGTGCAGACCCGCCGCCAGGCTTGCGGCTATCGCCAGGTACGGGTTGCTGTCGGCGCCCGGCAGCCGGTTCTCGACCCGCCGCGCCACTGGCGCACTGGCCGGGATGCGCAAGCCAGCGGCGCGGTTGTCTTCGGACCAGCAGGCATTGTTGGGCGAGGCGTAGGGATGGCAGAGGCGCTGATAAGAGTTGACGTTCGGCGCGAACAAGGCAGTGAAGTCAGCCATACACGCCTGCTGGCCGCCGATGAAGTGATAGAAAGCTGGCGTCGGCTTGCCCTCGGCATCGCTGAAGACATTATGCCCACTGCCAATCTCTACCAGACTCTGGTGAATGTGCATGGAACTGCCCGGTGTATGCGCCAGCGGCTTGGCCATGCACACCACCGTCAAACCATGCTTGAGCGCGACCTCTTTGAGCAGATGCTTGAACAGTAAGGTCTGGTCGGCCAGCAGCAGCGGGTCGCCATGCAGCAGATTGATCTCGAACTGGCTGACGCCCATCTCGTGCATGAAGGTATCGCGTGGCAACCCCAAGGCAGCCATGCAGCGATAGACCTCGTTGAAAAATGGTCGCAGGCCATTGTTGGAGCTGACACTGAACGCCGACTGGCCGTCTTCGCGGCGACCGTCTTTGCCCAGCGGCGGCAGGAACGGCTGGCCGGGGTCGGGGTTAGGGGCAAAGACAAAGAACTCGAGCTCGGTCGCCACCACCGGCGCCAGGCCACGGGCGACGTACCGGGCGATCACCGCCTTGAGCAGGCCACGGCTGGACAGCCCGGAGCTTTCACCATTGAGCTCGACCGCGTCACAAATGGCCAGGGCCCTGGGCTCATCGCTCCACGGCAGTCGATAGATATGCTGAGGATCGGCCACCAGGGCCAGGTCGCCATCATCGCTGCCATAAAAACGCGCTGCCGGATAACCGCCCATGATGCATTGCAACAGCACGCCGCGAGCCATCTGCAGGCGGCGGCCCTGGACAAAACCTTCGGCAGTCATCACCTTGCCGCGCGGCACACCATTGAGGTCCGGGGTAATGCACTCGATCTCATCGATGCCCGTCAATCGCTCGGCGAGAGAGCTTTGGCCATGGGTCGTCATGACGCTATCCTTGTTGTTTTCGCATGCCGGGAACGGCGACGGTGACAACATAGGCACCCGGCGTTCGAAATTTCAAGCGCCTGCTACTCATGTGATCGTAATTTTCTACAGCACTCAGCCTGGCAAGGTCAGGCCATTGGCCGGCAGCGGCAGCGCAGTCTTATAGCGCACCTGCTTGAGAGCAAAGCTCGAACGGATGTTGGCCACCCCCGGCAAACGGGTGAGGTAATCGAGAAAGCGCTCTAGCGCCTGGATGCTCGGCAACAGCACCCGCAGCAGGTAATCGGGGTCGCCGGTCATCAGGTAGCACTCCATCACCTCCGGGCGCTCGGCAATTTCCTCTTCGAATCGATGCAAGGATTGCTCGACCTGCTTCTCCAGGCTGACATGAATGAACACGTTCACATCCAGGCCCAGCACCTCCGGCGCCAGCAAGGTCACCTGCTGGCGAATCACCCCCAGCTCTTCCATGGCCTTGACCCGATTGAAGCAGGGGGTCGGCGACAGGTTCACCGAGCGCGCCAGTTCGGCGTTGGTGATGCGGGCATTTTCCTGCAGGCTGTTGAGAATGCCGATATCGGTACGATCCAGTTTGCGCATCAGAGAAAATCACCTGTTTTTTGTCTTTATAAGGAATGTTTATCCGCAAGCCGCAGCAAAGGCAACGAACTTGAGAAAAATATTCTTCAGGCGCCGGAATATCATGTAGGACAAGACTGACTCTCTGGTCACAAGCCGGGGGTCAGTAGCGACCGCTTCAAAGCTCAACAAAAACACAAGACAGAGCGAGCGTAAAAAAGCATGAACGAGTACGCCCCCCTGCGTTTGCATGTGCCCGAGCCTACAGGCCGGCCAGGCTGCCAGACTGATTTTTCCTACTTGCGTCTGAACGATGCCGGTAAGGTCCGTAAACCTCCCATCGATGTAGAAGCCTCTGATACCGCCGACATCTCCTCCAGCCTGATCCGGGTGCTGGATGACCAAGGCAACGCCCTGGGCCCATGGGCCGAGGACGTAAGCCCCGAGATCCTGCGCCAGGGTATGCGCACCATGCTCAAGACCCGGTTGTTCGACAGCCGCATGGTGGTTGCCCAGCGGCAGAAGAAAATGTCCTTCTACATGCAGAGCCTGGGCGAAGAAGCCATCGGCAGCGGCCAGGCCATGGCCCTGAACCGCAGCGACATGTGCTTTCCGACCTATCGCCAGCAAAGCATTCTCATGGCCCGCGATGTGTCGATGGTCGAGATGATCTGCCAACTGCTGTCCAACGAGCGCGATCCGCTCAAAGGCCGTCAGTTGCCGATCATGTACTCGGTACGCGAGGCCGGTTTCTTTACCATCAGCGGCAACCTGGCGACCCAGTTCGTCCAGGCCGTGGGCTGGGCCATGGCCTCGGCCATCAAGGGCGATACCAAGATTGCCTCGGCCTGGATCGGCGACGGCGCCACTGCCGAGTCGGACTTCCACACCGCCCTGACCTTTGCCCACGTCTACCGCGCACCGGTGATCCTCAACGTGGTCAACAACCAGTGGGCGATCTCGACCTTCCAGGCCATCGCCGGTGGTGAATCGACTACGTTCGCCGGCCGTGGCGTAGGTTGCGGCATCGCTTCGCTGCGGGTCGACGGCAACGACTTCATCGCCGTGTACGCCGCTTCGCGCTGGGCTGCCGAACGCGCCCGCCGTGGCCTGGGCCCGACGCTGATCGAGTGGGTGACTTACCGTGCCGGCCCGCACTCGACCTCGGACGATCCGTCCAAGTACCGCCCGGCCGACGACTGGAGTCACTTCCCCCTGGGCGACCCGATCGCCCGCCTCAAACAACACCTGATCGCCATTGGTCACTGGTCCGAGCAAGAGCACCAGGCGGTCACCGCCGAGCTCGAAGCCGAGATCATCACGGCGCAGAAAGAAGCCGAGCAGTACGGCACCCTGGCTGGCGGCCAGATGCCGAGCCCGGCTTCGATGTTCGAGGATGTCTACAAGGAGATGCCGGAGCACCTGCGCCGGCAGCGCCAGGAGCTGGGGATCTGACATGAACGATCACAACACTTCAATCCAGTTGGAAACCGCCATGGCCACTACCACCATGACCATGATCCAGGCCCTGCGCTCGGCCATGGACATCATGCTAGAGCGCGATGACAACGTCGTGGTGTACGGCCAGGACGTCGGCTACTTCGGCGGCGTTTTCCGTTGCACCGAAGGCCTGCAGGCCAAGTACGGCAAGTCGCGGGTCTTCGATGCACCGATCTCCGAAAGTGGCATCGTCGGCACTGCCGTGGGTATGGGTGCCTATGGCCTGCGCCCGGTGGTGGAAATCCAGTTCGCCGACTACTTCTACCCGGCCTCCGACCAGATCGTCTCGGAAATGGCCCGCCTGCGCTACCGCTCGGCCGGCGAGTTCGTCTCGCCGTTGACCCTGCGCATGCCCTGCGGTGGCGGTATCTATGGTGGCCAGACCCACAGCCAGAGCCCCGAAGCGATGTTCACCCAGGTCTGCGGCCTGCGTACCGTGATGCCCTCCAACCCTTACGACGCCAAAGGCCTGCTGATCGCCTCGATCGAAAACGACGACCCGGTGATCTTCCTTGAGCCCAAGCGCCTGTACAACGGCCCGTTCGACGGCCACCACGACCGCCCGGTAACCCCGTGGTCGAAACACCCGGCCGCCGCTGTGCCGGAGGGTTACTACACCGTACCGCTGGACAAGGCGGCGATCACCCGCCCGGGCAAGGACGTTACCGTGCTGACCTACGGCACCACCGTCTACGTCTCGCAAGTCGCGGCCGAAGAAACCGGTGTCGATGCTGAAGTCATTGACCTGCGCAGCCTCTGGCCGCTGGACCTGGACACCATCGTCGAGTCAGTGAAGAAGACCGGACGTTGCGTCGTGGTCCATGAAGCCACGCGCACCTGCGGTTTTGGCGCAGAGCTGATCGCACTGGTTCAGGAACACTGCTTCCATCACCTCGAAGCCCCGATCGAGCGCGTCACCGGTTGGGACACCCCCTATCCGCACGCACAGGAGTGGGCGTATTTCCCCGGCCCTTCGCGAGTGGGCGCGGCATTGAAACGGGTCATGGAGGTCTGAATGGGCACGCACGTCATCAAGATGCCGGATATCGGTGAAGGCATCGCACAAGTTGAACTGGTGGAATGGTTCGTCAAGGTCGGCGACACCGTCACCGAAGACCAGGTCGTGGCCGATGTCATGACCGACAAGGCCACCGTGGAAATCCCTTCGCCGGTCAGCGGCAAGGTCCTGGCCCTGGGCGGTCAGCCTGGCGAAGTCATGGCAGTCGGCAGCGAACTGATCCGCATCGAAGTCGAAGGCGCCGGCAACCTTCAACAAGGTACCTCTGCACCCGCACCTACCCCTGTGGGAGCGGGCTTGCCCCGCGAAGAGGCCCCGGCAATCACCGCCAAGGCCCCAGAGCCTGCCGTAAAACCCGCTACAGCATCGGCCCACCAGAGCGCCGCCATCGTCCCGCGCGAAGCCAACGAGCGCCCCCTGGCCTCGCCGGCCGTGCGCAAGCGCGCCCTGGATGCCGGTATCGAACTGCGCTACGTGCACGGTAGCGGCCCGGCCGGACGCATCCTGCATGAAGACCTGGATGCCTTCCTGACCCAGCCGACCCGCGCCACGCAAAGCCCGGGTGGCTATGCCAAGCGCAACGACAGCGAGCAGATTCCGGTCATCGGCCTGCGTCGCAAGATTGCCCAGCGCATGCAGGACGCCAAGCGCCGCGTCGCCCACTTCAGCTACGTCGAGGAAATCGACGTCACCGCCCTGGAAGAGCTGCGCCAGCACCTGAACAAGAAGTGGGGCGACAGCCGCGGCAAGCTGACCCTGCTGCCGCTGCTGGTACGCGCCATGGTCGTGGCCCTGCGCGAGTTCCCGCAAATCAACGCCACCTACGACGACGAAGCCCAGGTCATCACCCGCCACGGCGCGGTGCATGTCGGCATCGCCACCCAGGGTGACAACGGCCTGATGGTACCGGTGCTGCGTCACGCCGAAGCTGGCAGCCTGTGGGGCAATGCCGGCGAAATCGTGCGCCTGGCCAACGCTGCGCGCGCAAACAAGGCCAGCCGCGAAGAACTGTCGGGCTCAACCATCACCCTGACCAGCCTCGGCGCCCTGGGTGGCATTGTCTCGACACCGGTGGTCAACACCCCGGAAGTGGCGATCATCGGGGTCAACCGCATGGTTGAACGGCCGATGGTCATCAATGGCCAGATCGTCATTCGCAAGATGATGAACCTCTCCAGCTCGTTCGATCACCGGGTGGTCGATGGCATGGACGCGGCACTCTTCATCCAGGCCATCCGCGGCCTGCTCGAACAACCTGCCAGCCTGTTTGTGGAGTGACCATGCAACAGACGCTCAACACTACCCTGCTGATCATCGGCGGTGGCCCCGGCGGCTATGTCGCCGCCATTCGCGCCGGCCAACTGGGCATCCCCACCGTGCTGGTCGAAGGCCAGGCACTGGGTGGCACCTGCCTGAACATCGGCTGCATTCCGTCCAAGGCACTGATCCATGTCGCCGAGCAGTTCCACCAGACCCAGTTGCACAGCCAGCACTCGAACCTGGGCATCAAGGTCGCGCCGCCAAGCCTGGACATCACCCAGAGCGTGGCCTGGAAAGACGGTATCGTCGATCGCCTGACCAGCGGCGTTGCCGCCTTGCTGAAAAAGCACGGGGTCAAGGTGATCCATGGCTGGGCGAAGATTCTCGATGGCAAGCTCGTCGAAGTCGACGGCCAGCGCATTCAGTGCGAACACCTGCTGCTGGCCACCGGTTCCAGTAGCGTCGAACTGCCGATGCTGCCGCTGGGCGGGCCAATCATCTCCTCCACCGAAGCCCTGGCGCCCAAAGCCCTGCCCAAGCACCTGTGCGTGGTGGGCGGCGGCTACATTGGCTTGGAGCTGGGCATCGCCTATCGCAAGCTGGGCGTCGAGGTCAGCGTGGTGGAGGCGCGCGAGCGCATCCTGCCGACCTACGACAGCGAACTGACCGCACCGGTGGCCGAGTCGATCAAGAAGCTGGGGATCAAGCTCTACCTCAAGCACAGCGTCGAAGGTTTCGATGCCGGCCATCAGGCCTTGCAGGTACGTACCGGCGAAGGCGAGCTATTACAACTGACCACTGACCAGGTGCTGGTTGCGGTAGGCCGCAAGCCGCGCACCCAGGGTTTCAACCTCGAAAGCCTGGCGTTGAAGATGAACGGCTCGGCCGTGGCCATCGATGAGCAGTGCAAAACCAGCATGCTCAACGTCTGGGCCATCGGCGATATCAGCGGTGAACCGATGCTCGCTCACCGGGCCATGGCCCAGGGTGAAATGGTCGCCGAACTGATTGCCGGCAAGTCACGGCGCTTCGAGCCGACGGCAATTGCCGCAGTGTGCTTCACCGACCCGGAGCTGGTAGTGGTCGGCAAGACCCCGGAGCAGGTTGAGCAGGCGGGCCTGGAGTGCATCGTTGCGCAGTTCCCGTTCGCCGCCAATGGCCGGGCCATGACCCTGGAATCGAAAAGCGGTTTCGTGCGCGTGGTGGCCCGTCGTGACAACCACCTGATCCTCGGTTGGCAAGCGGTCGGCGTTGGCGTCTCGGAGCTGTCCAGCGCCTTTGCCCAGTCATTGGAGATGGGCGCTTGCCTGGAAGACATCGCCGGCACCATCCACGCTCACCCGACCTTGGGTGAAGCGGTGCAGGAAGCGGCGCTACGCGCCCTGGGTCACGCCCTGCACCTGTAGACACTGAAGCGGCTGAGGCCGATTTGACCCGCTGCCCCGTGCAGCGGGTCCTTTTTACTCACCAATCTCATCCTTGCCGGCCGCCTTGGCCCGGTACAGCGCCTGGTCCGCCCGGCACAGCAACTGCGCCTGCCCTTCTCCCTCCAGCCACTCGACCACGCCGTAGCTCATGGTCAACACGCGCTCGCCTACCGGCGGTGCCAACTCCAGCGCCTGACGAATCTGCCGTGCCAGGTGCAAGGCTGCATCACGCTGGGCGCCCGGCAACACCACCACGAACTCGTCGCCGCCCCATCGCGCCAGCAGCTCACCCGCGCGCAAGCACAGTTTGATCCGCTCCACCGAATCGATCAGGACGCGATCGCCCTGGGCATGACCGTACTGATCATTGATCGGCTTGAAATCGTCGATGTCCATGATGATCAGCGCCAACGGCTGACGAAAGCGCCGGGCCCGCTCGCACTCCTGCTCCAGGACCTTTTCCAGGCGGTAACGGTTGGCCACCAGTGTCAACGCATCACGCTCGGCCAGGTCGCGGTTCTCATCGAGCTGGCGTTGCAGTTGCTGGTTGACCCACGACAACTCGCGGGTACGCTCGGCGATCTGCGCCTCCAGGGACAGGTTCTCCTGCTCCAGCCGCTCGAGAAGGCGTCGGGTGTCATCGATATTGCGGTGCGCACCGAGCATGCGTGCCACCGAGCCGTCCTCGTTGCGCGCGATGATATGGCCGCTGTCTTCGATCCACAGGTAACTGCCATCCTGGCAACGGCAGCGGTACTCGATGCAGTACCGGGCGCTGCGACTGGTGATGTAGTCTTCAAAATGCGCCATTACCTGCGGATAGTCCTGCGGGTGAATCACGCTTTCCCAGGTCAGGACAGTGTTGTCCAGCGAATGGCTGGGGTAGCCCAGCATCCTGTACCAGCCCGGGTTGCGGTAGACGTAACCGGTATTGGCATTCCAGTCCCAGATCCCGTCGCTGATCAGCTCCAGCAGGGTTTGCAACTGTTGTTCGGCAAAGTCGCCCAGCGGGGCCTGCAAAGGGGGGGCATCTGACGATTGAGTCATGGACATTCTCCTTGGTCCAGGCAACTGCGCCCCAGCTGGAAGTTGGTGCTGCCGGCTTGAATGGACTTGCCGCTGGCGGCAAGGGTTTTCCTCTTCAGGGCAAAGCATGCGCCAAATCCTTACCCGCCGTACAGCGCCAACCCCGGAAATACTAGGGCGTGGCCCAGCCAGCCGAGCTGGCACAAGACTTGCCATTGGAGAGGGAGAGATCAGAGGTCAACTTGCATCCATCAAGGAGAGAGATCAAGTGAGTAGCATCAACGCGGTCGGCATCCAGACGCCAGCCATCCCCCCGACCCGTAGCGTGACTGAAGCCGCCACCGAGCAGGCGCAGTTCCGCCCGCCGGTCCCGGTCAGCAGCAGCAATCGTCAACAGCACAGCCAGGCCAACACTTCGCAGCAAAGTGCCGACGACGCTCGCGAGGAAGCCTTCGCCAAGCTCAAGGTACAGTTGCAGAACCCCGATGTGCAAATGCGCGAGCAGGCCAGCATCGGAACCAGCGAAACCGGCAAGAGCGCGGCCCAGGAATTTCGCGACTACATGGCCTTGAGCCCGGCGGAGAAAATCAAGCTCAAGCTGCTGAACGAACTGGGCATCACCCAGGAAGAGTTCGAGGCCTTGCCACCTGCCGACAAGGACAAGATCGAACGCAAGATCGCCGAGCAGATGAAGAAGCAAACCGAACTGGAGTCGCTCGCCAGCCTTAATGCCCACCTGCAAGACCCGGCGGTTTCAGCCAAGCTGGTGGCCAACCTGACCGCAACCCAGGGTGGCCGCGCTGACGGTCAGGATCAGGACCTGGCGTCCGCCTCAGCCCTGACCCAATCGGCGAAGGCCTGAACCTCGGGGCGCTGCAAGGCGTCCTGACGGCATACCAGGTAGTAGGCAAAACGCGCAGGCCAGGGTTTGTCGAGGGCCAGCTGCAGCTTGCCGCTGGCCAGGTCCTCGGCTGCGTGAGTGTCCTGCACCAGGGCGATGCCCTGGCCTGCAGCCGCTGCACGCAGTAACAGCAAGTCATCCTCGAAACTCGTCCCGCGTGCTGTGCGCGGGTCGTCGACAACCCCGTGAGCTTGCAACCAGAGCATCCAGTCGGCGCGATCGGCATCGTGCAACAGCGGGTACTTCAAGCAATCGGCGGGCCGCTTCAAGGCCGGCCCTTGCGCCAGCAACTGCGGGCTGGCGACCGGTAGCAGAACCGGGGCCATCAGGCGCACAGACTCCAGCCCCGGATACTGCCCAAGCCCATGACGCAAGGCGACGTCGATGCGCTCACGTTGAAAATCCACCAGTTTGGCCGAGGCCTCAACGCGCACTTCGATCTGCGGGTGCAGGGCATTGAACCGGCCCAGGCGCGGCACCAGCCACGACGCCGCAAACGACGGCACGGTGCTGATGGTCAAGGTCTTGCCCGGCGCCAGTTGCTCCAGCAAGGCCAACGATGCCTCGATCTGCTCAAAGGCCTTGAGCAGCCCCGGATACACCCGTGCGCCGGCTTCACTCAGGTGCACGCCATGGCGACCACGTACGAACAGCACCACACCCATGCGCTCCTCGAGCAGGCGCACCTGCTGGCTGACCGCCCCCGGCGTGACGCCCATGTGCGCGGCAGCCGCCTTGAGGCTGCCCAGACGCGCGGCCTCAGTGAAGGCCCGCAATGCCAGCAACGGTAGAACCGCGCCCATGTTACCCCCTCCATGGTTTAGAAAATCTATTTCATAACGGCAGAACTGATCGTTTTTCAACCAATCAAGACCGCCCTAGCATAACCCCTCTCTGAACACTCCTGAAGAGAAGGCACATGCCGTTGATTCTTTATAGCGATAGCTCTCCTAATGGCTTCAAGATCACCATCGCCCTGGAAGAACTCGGGCTGCCCTATACCCTCAAGCACGTGCAGATCGACCACGGCGAACATCGTCAGGCTGAGTTTCTCAAGCTCAACCCCCATGGCCGCATCCCGGTACTGGTTGATAACGAGTGCGATATCACCCTGTTCGAGTCAGCGGCGATCCTCCTGTACCTGGCGCAAAAAAGCGGACGCCTGCTGCCAGAGCACCCCGGCGAACACTGGGCGGCCATTACCTGGTTGCAGTTTCACGCCGCAAGCATGGGGCCGATTCTGGGCCAGCGCGTGCATTTCGAACTGTTCGCCGAGCAGACCTGCCCCGAGGCCATCACCCGTTACCGGCGCCTGAGCGAAGAACTGTTCAGCACCCTCGACCAGCGCCTGGCCGATCATCCTTGGCTCGCGGGCAACAGCTACTCGATCGCCGACATCGCCACCTTCGGCTGGACCCATATCCTGCGAATCATCGACTTCGATTTCAGCCAGTACCCACACCTGACTGCCTGGCATGACCGGGTCACCCAGCGCCCGGCTGTGCAACGTGGCATCCGTCTACCAGCCCCTGCCACTGGCCCCTGAACCGCCAAAAGGAACTTGCCTATGAACCCCAACCTCCTCGGCGCCAGCGCCCATGCATTTGCCCACCATCCTGGCTATCAGCGCATGTTCGCCCCGGACAAACTGACCTTGGGTGTCTTCCTGCCCCTGCGTTTCTACCGTGGCGACATAGCAGTGCTCAACGGGCAGGCCGCGCTGGTCAGCGAGATCGATCGTCTGGGCTTTGCCGGCATCTGGGTACGGGATGTGCCGCTGTACGACCCGCACTTTGGCGATGCCGGCCAGCTGTTCGACCCCTTTGCCTACCTGAGCTACCTGGCCGCGCAAACCAGGCGCATCGCCCTGGCGACGGGAAGCGCAATCTTCACCTTGCGCCACCCGATCGACCTGGCCAAGGCCGCGACCACCCTCGACCAGCTGTCAGGCGGGCGCCTGGTGATGGGCATCGCTTCAGGGGACCGTCCCATAGAATTTCCGGCCTATGGCCTGGCGCACAGTGAGCGTGGCGAACGCTTTGCCGAGACCGTGCGTTACTTCCGCCAACTGCTGCAGGTTGGCGACCGGCCAATTGAATCAACCCTAGGCCAACTGAGCGGCGCACAATTGCTGCCCAAACCCGCCACCGGCAACATCCCCCTGCTGGTCACCGGCAGCTCGCGCCAATCCATGCAGTGGCTGGGCGAACAGGCTGACGGATGGCTGACCTTTCCTGATACCACCGAAAACATCCTTGGCCCACGGCGCCTGGCCGAGAAAGTCCGTGCCTGGCGCGACTGCATTCCCGGTGGCGGCTTTCGCCCGCACGTGACCAACGAGTGGATCGACCTGGATGCCGACCCCGATTTTCCACGTACGGCCATGCAAAGCGGGTACGTGCTGAAAACCGGGCGCAAGGGCCTGATTGATCTGCTGGGAGAATGGCAAGACGCCGGGGTCAATCATGCGGCGCTGGGCATTCAGTTCTGCCAGCGGCCAGCGGCCGAGGTGATTCAGGAGCTGGCAGAAGAGGTGCTGCCGCTGTTTTCGTCCCACGAGGGGGCGTTGCCGTTGAGGCAGGATTGGTAGGGGGAAAGCGTGGTGTCCCAGGGCAGGTTCGAACTGCCAACCTTCCCCTTAGGAGGGGGATGCTCTATCCAATTGAGCTACTGAGACGCAGGGCCGGCAACGAGCGTCGCGCGGCAGGGACGGCGTGCATGTTAACCACCAAGCCGGCGTTTGTCATGTCATCCGTGGGGCTTTTTGCCTGTGGGCTTTGTGCACCGCGACGGCTTAATCGTGCAATCTGCAATGAGACAGTCGGCTAGCCTTGCAGACTGCCCGGACAAACGTTCGAAAAATGGTCATGAATAGCTGATTTAAAAGGGAAAATTCACTGGCACAGGGTGTGCATCGCGCATTTCATAAAACGCGGCGCGGGGTCAGCCCCAACTTTTGCGGAGTGTGCCCATGAACAGCATCCTGCTTCTGCTCAATGCCTTGGCACTGGCCATCCTGGTTGGCCTGGCACTGCAACCGGACAGCAATGCCGTGTCAGTGCAGGCACCTGCAACGTCGACAGCCCAGGCGCAATTGGCAGTGTTCGCCAGCCACAGCACAGCGGTGGCCGATGACGAACGGCTAGTGTTCTAGCCAGCGCCGAGCAAGCCCTGTTCACGCAACAACGCCAACAAACCTTGTACCGCAGCGCTCAGCGACGTGGAGTTATCCAGCACCTGTACATCACAGTCGGCCACTTGCACCTGCTGCGCACGCTCCAGGCGCCGCTCGATGTCCTCCTGGCTTTCCCGCCCACGGCTCAGCAAACGCTGGCGCAGCACCTGTGGCGCAACACTCAGCAGTACCGGCAGCAACTGCGGATAACGCTCACGCGCCAACGGCAAATGCGCCCGCGAGCCATTGACCACCACGGTGCGCCCCTCGGCTAGCCAGGCATCGATTTGCGCCGGGATGCCATACGCCAGGCCATTGGCCCGCCACTGCAAGGCGAAAGCACCCCCGGCACTCATCTGCTCGAACTGTTCAGGGGAAACTGCCAGTGCGTCTTCACCCTTGGCCTCAGCTGAACGGGTGATGACCCGGCGAGCGATTTCGACATGCTGGCACTGCAGCGCTGAGCGCGCCGCATCAAGCAGCGAATCTTTTCCGGCACCCGAAGGTCCCATCAGGTACACCAGACGACCCCGGTTCGCTGTACGCTGCGATGCGCTTGCGTCATGCTGCATAGCCACTATGCTCAATGGTAGGAAAGCACGCGCATTCTAGACGCTTTCCAGGGCCTTTTCTGCCTGAAGCTTGCGGTTGCCGACGAAGGCTTGCAAAACCGGAAATTGATAAAATGAAAACTTTTCAAACCAGTGCTCATTTCTGATAATTGGTACTGGCAAAAAGCCTTTATCCGGTTCAATATTTGTCACAGAATTGACGCCAAGGAACCGGCGAGAATGAGGCATGATTCACACCTCATTCACAATTCAGGTTGAACATTTTGACGCCGGGATGGTCGTAGTGACATCGTGCGGCCAATTTCGAGAACCGCTTCCCCTGAACTAAACCGGTCAATTATATGCGCCCAATGAAACAGGCTATTTACTCAAGCCGCACCGCTGACAAATTCGTCGTTCGCCTCCCCGACGGAATGCGTGAGCGCATTGCCGAGGTAGCGCGCAACCACCATCGCAGCATGAACTCGGAGATCATCGCTCGCCTGGAACAGAGCCTTATTCAGGAAGGTGCGCTGGGTGAAGAACTGAGCATGCGCCTGGACAGCCCGGAACTGTCCCTGCACGAGCGCGAACTGTTGCAACGTTTCCGCCAGCTTTCCCATCGCCAGCAGAATGCGCTGGTGTCGTTGATTGCCCATGACGCCGAGATGGCAGCTGACGCTTCCTGATTCCGGGGCACAAACATCAAAGGCCAATGCTTGCGCATTGGCCTTTTTTATTGGCTGCTTAACCGCCATGCGCTCAATGCCAGCCTGGTGGCTGCACTGGCCTCATCGCGGGGCGAACCCGCTCCTACAAGTAGTCAGAGCAGGAAGATGGTCGCAAGGCCGAGGAAGATAAAGAAGCCACCGCTGTCGGTCACCGCCGTGATCATCACGCTGGAGCCCATCGCCGGATCGCGCCCCATGCGTACCAGGGTCATCGGGATCAGCACCCCCATCAATGCCGCCAGCAGCAGGTTGAGGGTCATGGCCCCGGTCATGACCACGCCCAGCGACCAGCTGTCGTACAGCAGGTAGGCGACCAGGCCAATCACCCCACCCCAGATAAGGCCATTGATCAATGACACTGCCAGTTCCTTGCGCATCAACCGCGAGGTGTTACCGGGGCTGACCTGGTCAAGGGCCATGGCGCGCACGATCATGGTGATGGTCTGGTTACCGGAGTTGCCGCCAATTCCGGCAACGATCGGCATCAGCGCCGCCAGGGCCACCAGCTTTTCAATCGAACCTTCGAACAGGCCGATCACCCGCGAGGCGACGAAGGCGGTGATCAGGTTGATCGCCAGCCACGCCCAGCGGTTACGTAGCGAGCGCCAAACCGAGGCGAAGATGTCTTCTTCTTCGCGCAGACCGGCCATGCTCAGTACTTCGCTTTCGCTCTCTTCACGGATCAGGTCGACCATCTCGTCAATGGTCAGACGGCCGATCAGGCGATCGCTCTTGTCCACCACAGGGGCAGAAATCAGGTCGTATCGCTCGAACGCCTGAGCGGCATCGTAGGCGTTTTCGTCCGGATGGAAGCTCACCGGATCGCTGGCCATAACCTCGGCGACTTTCTTCTCAGGGTCATTGACCAGCAAGCGCTTGATCGGCAGCACGCCCTTGAGGATGCCGTCGTAATCGACCACGAAGAGCTTGTCGGTGTGGCCTGGCAGCTCCTTGAGCCGGCGCAGGTAGCGCAGGACCACTTCCAGGCTGACGTCTTCGCGAATGGTGACCATCTCGAAGTCCATCAGCGCACCGACCTGGTCCTCGTCGTAGCTCAGGGCCGAACGCACGCGCTCGCGCTGCTGGGCATCGAGGCTTTCCATCAGCTCGTGGACGACGTCACGGGGCAGCTCAGGCGCAAGGTCAGCCAGTTCGTCGGCGTCCATTTCCTTGGCGGCGGCGAGCAGCTCGTGATCGTCCATGTCAGCGATCAGGGTCTCACGGACCGAGTCGGACACTTCCAGGAGGATGTCACCGTCGCGCTCGGCCTTGACCAGCTGCCAGACGGTCAGACGATCGTCCAGGGGCAAGGCTTCTAGGATATAGGCGACGTCGGCGGAGTGCAGATCGTCGAGCTTGCGCTGCAGCTCGACCAGGTTCTGGCGGTGAACGAGGTTTTCTACCAGGTCATGGTGATGACCTTCCTGACGGTGGGTCAGGTCTTCGACCACGCGTTGACGCTGCAGCAGTTCGACCACCTGGGCCAGGCGATCCTGCAGGCTATCTTGAGTCTTTTTTACTTCGATTTCAGTCATAGGCGAACTCCACTCCCAGCAGCGGAGCACGCCGGGAGGATCAATCAGTCAATTCTTGATTGGCAAAACTTGCTATTGAGTAACTACTGGGTAAGTCCATGGTGGTATTCCACAAGCCCCGGCGGGGCTGACGGGCGCAATCATACACCGCTTGAGCTGTCTGGGTGCTGAAAAAATCGCGGCTAGAACAATCGTTTGCGCGACATACTTGTGACAACGTATACAGGCAACAGTGCGACGGCGGCTACGCGAAAAAAAACACATCAGGGTCGGCAGAAAATAGCGCGAGGCCGGCACGGCAGTGATGACAGTTTATTCATCACGCCTTACCGGAAGATGAAAGCCGGAAAGCAAAAAGCCCGCCTTGATAGGCGGGCTTTCTGTTGTATGGTGCACTCAGGAGGATTCGAACCTCCGACCGCTCGGTTCGTAGCCGAGTACTCTATCCAGCTGAGCTATGAGTGCAGGTTGGCGCTTGATGGACCAGATCACCTCTGGTTACAGCAGAAGCAACTTTCAAAATGAAAACTGCTTCGATGTATGGTGCACTCAGGAGGATTCGAACCTCCGACCGCTCGGTTCGTAGCCGAGTACTCTATCCAGCTGAGCTATGAGTGCAGGGTTGGCGCTTGATAGACCAGATCACCTCTGGTTGCAGCTGAAGCAGTATTCACGTTGAAAACTGCTTCGTCGTATGGTGCACTCAGGAGGATTCGAACCTCCGACCGCTCGGTTCGTAGCCGAGTACTCTATCCAGCTGAGCTATGAGTGCATTTGTTACCGCGCATTATAGGCCGCTAAATCATTTTGCCAACCACTTTTTCGTTTAATTTCAACGGCTTAGGCGATTAAGGCAGATTACAGCGTCCTACATGAATAATGGCGGAGAAGGGGGGATTCGAACCCCCGATACCCTTGTGAGGTATACTCCCTTAGCAGGGGAGCGCCTTCGGCCACTCGGCCACCTCTCCGCAACACGGGGCGTATAATAACCAGACCCTTCCCCGTTTGCAAACTCTTTTTTGAAAAAAACTCGATAAAAATTAATGGGTTGGTTCTTCGTCCTTCTCTTTCTTGATCCGCAGGTAGATTTCCTCGCGGTGAACGGCCACTTCTTTAGGGGCGTTTACCCCTATCCGCACTTGGTTTCCTTTGACGCCGAGCACGGTCACGGTGATTTCGCCGTCGCCAATGATCAGGCTCTCGGCGCACCGACGAGTCAGAATCAACATAGCTTTCTCCTCACGCAATTCAGTTCAGGGATAACAGTCTGCAAAAAAAAGGGCTTCAGCCTACAACCCGTGACGGCTGCTGACCTATGCCTAAGTATTGACTAGCGCGAGCAAAAGCACAGATTTCTCACGCCAGCCAGAAAAACGAAGGGCGCGGCCAAGCCGCGCCCCCTGAGGCAGCCGCCTTACTCGCCCTGTCGGGCAGGGGCGTCCAGCTCGAACGCGGTGTGCAGGGCGCGCACCGCTAGCTCCAGGTACTTCTCTTCGATAACCACCGAAACCTTGATCTCGGAGGTGGAGATCATCTGGATGTTGATGCTCTCCTTGGCCAGTGCTTCGAACATGCGACTGGCCACGCCGGCGTGGGAACGCATACCGACGCCAACGATCGAGACCTTGGCGATGTTGGTGTCACCGACCACTTCGCGCGCGTTCAGCTCGAGAGCAGTCTTGTCCAGGACCTTGTGGGCCTTGTCGTAGTCGTTGCGGTGCACGGTGAAGGTGAAGTCGGTGGTGTTATCGTGCGAAACGTTCTGCACGATCATGTCGACCTCGATGTTCGCGGCACTGATAGGCCCGAGGATCTTGAATGCAACGCCCGGAGTATCCGGTACGCCACGAATGGTCAGCTTGGCTTCATCGCGATTGAAGGCGATGCCGGAAATGATCGGCTGTTCCATGGATTCCTCTTCATCAATGGTAATGAGGGTACCCGGACCCTCCTGGAAGCTGTGCAACACGCGCAGCGGGACGTTGTACTTGCCGGCGAACTCGACGGCGCGGATCTGCAACACCTTGGAACCGAGGCTGGCCATTTCCAGCATCTCTTCAAAGGTGATCTTGTCCAGGCGCTGGGCCTGGGCTACCACGCGCGGGTCTGTGGTGTAGACACCATCGACATCGGTGTAGATCTGGCATTCGTCGGCCTTGAGCGCCGCCGCCAGGGCCACGCCGGTGGTGTCGGAACCGCCACGACCAAGGGTGGTAATGTTGCCGTGCTCGTCGACACCCTGGAAACCTGCGACCACAACCACGCGACCGGCCTTGAGGTCGCCGCGAATCTTCTGATCATCGATTTGCAGGATGCGCGCCTTGTTGTGTGCGCTGTCGGTGAGAATCCGCACCTGGTTACCGGTGTAGGACACCGCCGCAATACCGCGCTTGATCAAGGCCATGGCCAACAAGGCAATGGTCACCTGCTCGCCGGTGGAGACAATCACATCCAGCTCACGCGGAACCGGCTGATCAGTGATCTTCTTGGCCAGCTCGATCAGGCGATTGGTTTCACCGCTCATCGCCGACAACACAACCACCAGGTCATCGCCGGCTTCACGGAACTTCTTGACCTTGTCGGCAACCTGCTCGATTCGCTCGACTGTGCCGACCGAGGTACCGCCAAATTTCTGTACGATCAACGCCATTTCAAAGCCGCCTCAGCCCATGAAGGGCACCCAATAAACATTCAAACGGCGCCATGGCCCGCCACTAGACGACGGGCCGATGCCCGCCTTAAACGCCCTGCTCCACGAATGGCACGGCCAGGGCCAGCGCGTTGTCCAGCGCGGCGGCGTCTACGCCACCACCTTGCGCCATGTCCGGACGACCACCGCCCTTGCCACCCACTGCAGCAGCGGCTTGCTTCATCAAATCACCGGCTTTGAGTTGGCCAGTCAGGTCCTTGGTCACACCGGCAACCAGTACGACCTTTTCCTCATGGACACTGCCGAGCAGGATCACTGCGCGGCCGAGTTTGTTCTTCAGTTGATCAACCAGCGCCAGCAGCGCCTTGCCGTCCTGGCCATCGAGTCGTGCGGCCAGGACCTTGACGTCCTTGACCTCGACCGCCGCACTGGACAAATCGTCGCCTGCGGCGCTGGCAGCCTTGGCCTGCAGTTGCTCCAGCTGTTTTTCCAGCTGGCGGTTGCGCTCAAGCACTGCCGAGAGCTTGTCGATCAGGTTGTCGCGACTGCCCTTGACCAGTTGCGCAGCTTCCTTGAGCTGCTCTTCAGCAGCGTTCAGGTAAGCCAGCGCGGCAGCACCAGTGACCGCTTCGATCCGGCGCACACCGGAGGCCACGCCGCTTTCGCTGATGATCTTGAGCAGGCCGATATCACCGGTACGCTTGGCATGGATGCCGCCGCACAGTTCGACGGAGAAATCGCCGCCCATGCTCAGCACACGCACGCTGTCGCCATACTTCTCACCGAACAGCGCCATGGCGCCTTTGCGCTTGGCAGTTTCGATATCGGTCTCTTCGGTTTGCACCTCGGAGTTCTTGCGCACTTCGCGGTTGACGATGTCTTCCAGGGCCTTGAGCTGCTCTGGTTTGACAGCCTCAAAGTGACTGAAGTCGAAGCGCAGGCGCTGGCTGTCGACCAGCGAGCCCTTCTGTTGTACGTGATCGCCCAGCACCTGACGCAGCGCCGCGTGCAGCAGGTGAGTGGCAGAGTGGTTCAGCGAGGTGGCGTGCTGGACGTCGGCGTCTACCTGGGTCTGCACCTGGGCGCCGACTGTCAGGGTGCCGCTGGCAACCACCCCGTGATGCAGGAAGGCACCACCGGTCTTGGTGGTGTCACGCACGTCGAAACGCACGTTGCCGGCCTGCAGGTAGCCGGTGTCACCCACCTGGCCGCCGGATTCTGCATAGAACGGTGTGCGGTCGAGGATCACTACACCCTCCTCGCCTTCACCCAACTGCTCAACAACCTTGCCGCCCTTGTACAGGGCAACAATGCTGGCGCTGCCTGCAGTGGCGCTGTACCCGGTGAACTCGGTGGCGACATCGACCTTGACCAGGGTGTTGTAGTCCAGGCCGAAAGCGCTGGCGGAGCGGGCACGCTCACGCTGGGCTTCCATCTCGCGCTCGAAGCCTGCTTCGTCGATGGTCAGCTCGCGTTCGCGGGCGATGTCGGCGGTCAGGTCCATCGGGAAGCCGTAGGTGTCATACAGTTTGAACACCACATCACCCGGCACTACGCTGCCCTTGAGTTCGGCCAGGTCCTGTTCGAGGATCTTCAGGCCCTGCTCCAGGGTCTTGGCGAACTGCTCTTCTTCAGCCTTGAGCACGCGCTCGATGTTGGCTTGCTGCTGCTTGAGCTCGGGGAAGGCTTCACCCATCTCGGCCACCAGGGCGGCGACGATCTTGTAGAAGAAGCTGCCGGTGGCACCGAGCTTGTTGCCGTGACGGCAGGCGCGGCGAATGATGCGGCGCAGCACATAACCACGGCCTTCGTTGGACGGCAGCACGCCGTCGGCAATCAGGAAACCGCAGGAACGGATATGGTCGGATACCACCTTGAGCGACGACTGTTCTTCGTTCTTGCAACCGATAGCGGCGGCAGAGGCGTCGAGCAGGCTGCGGAACAGGTCGATCTCATAGTTCGAGTGCACGTGCTGCATGACCGCACTGATGCGCTCAAGGCCCATGCCGGTGTCCACCGACGGCGCCGGCAGCGGGTGCAGCACACCGTCGGCAGTGCGGTTGAACTGCATGAAGACGTTGTTCCAGATCTCGATGTAACGGTCACCGTCTTCTTCCGGCGAGCCGGGTGGGCCGCCCCAGATGTCAGCGCCGTGGTCATAGAAGATCTCGGTGCACGGGCCGCACGGACCGGTGTCGCCCATGGTCCAGAAGTTGTCGGAAGCGTACGGCGCGCCCTTGTTGTCGCCGATGCGCACCATGCGCTCAGGCGGAACGCCGATGTGCTGGGTCCAGATATCGTACGCCTCGTCGTCGGTGGCATAGACCGTGACCCACAGCTTGTCTTTCGGCAGTTGCAGCACGCCGGTCAAGAAGGTCCAGGCGTAGGTGATGGCGTCCTTCTTGAAGTAGTCACCGAAGCTGAAGTTGCCCAGCATTTCAAAGAAGGTGTGGTGACGTGCGGTATAGCCGACGTTTTCCAGGTCACTGTTCTTGCCACCGGCGCGCACGCACTTCTGGCTACTGGTCGCGCGGGTGTAGGCGCGTTTTTCCTGGCCAAGGAAGCAGTCCTTGAACTGGTTCATCCCCGCGTTGGTGAACAGCAGGGTCGGGTCGTTGCCCGGGATCAAGGAGCTGGAGGCAACTCGGGTGTGTCCCTGCTCTTCGAAGAAGCGAAGGAAGGCTTCACGGATTTCTGCGCTTTTCATAGGTTCTTCCACGGAAACGGCGGCCTTAAGGCAAATGCTTGCGGCAAATTGACGAAACGACGGCAAAGGGCCGCATTATATCGGGCCTTAGGCTTGGATGCAGTGTGTTTATGCTATAGAAGCCGTCAATTGGACGGCCTGTTACGACAACGACAGCGTAAAGCCGCCCACAGCCAGCCTACCCAGCCTCTCAGGGCCTGTTTTTATCTAGTGACACGGTATTACTGGGGCCGCACAAAGCAATTGGCAAGGTTTCCCGGATGAAACGTCGTTCATCCTGAAAAAATCGTTAGCAGCCTATACGTTTACCTGACATCTGTGCTAATAATTCCTCGCCATCGGCCAAACGATGGCAACGTTCTCAGGGCGGGGTGCAATTCCCCACCGGCGGTAATTGCGCGCACTGCGCATAGCCCGCGAGCGCTTGCAGGCCTGCCTGCAAGGTCAGCAGACCCGGTGTGATTCCGGGGCCGACGGTCATAGTCCGGATAAAGAGAGAACGGGATAGGCGGCGTTGCGCCTACGTCTTTCATGGCGAAATCCCTTTCGATCCAGCGCCCTGTTTCTTATCCAAACAGGAGTCCGTTTCAATGCAACCTACCGCAATCGATAGCAAGCACCCTACCCACGAGCGCATCGCATTCATCCAGGCCTGCTGGCACAAGGATATTGTCGACCAGGCGCGCAAGGCCTTTGTCGAGGAAATGGGTAAACAAGGCTATCAGGCCGGTGATATCGACTTCTTCGAAGTCGGCGGCGCCTTCGAAATCCCCCTGCATGCCAAGCTGCTGGCCCGAGGCGGCCGTTATGCCGGTATCGTTGCCGCCGGCCTGGTGGTCGATGGCGGCCTGTATCGTCATGAGTTCGTCGCCCAGTCAGTGATCAGCGGCCTGATGCAAGTGCAACTGGAAACCGAAGTACCGGTATTCTCGGTGGTACTGACCCCGCACCACTTCCATGCCGGCGACGAACATCAGAACTTCTACTTCGAGCACTTCCTGGTCAAGGGCGCCGAAGCGGCACGCACCTGCGCTGATACCCTGTTCAAGTTGCGCGGCCTGCGCCGAGGGAACGCGCCACAGCAGCGCGCGGGCTAATCACCTGCTGCCCGGCCAGTTGCTTGCAACTGCGTCCGGGCAATACACAACTACCACACCCCGGAGTTTGCCCCTCGCCATAGTCGAACCTCAGCCACGCTGCTGACCTTCGAACCTTGAGGACAAACACCATGATAGCCCCTGACATCATCAAAATTTCCAGCCGCCTGCGTCCGGAGCCCGTCGACCATCGGTTACCGTTTCGCGACGCACGCATCCATATCATCCGCCAAGACGACTGCCTGTCCATTAGCGCAACAGCCACTCCCGCTGACCTGCGCATCCATGACAGCGCCTCAGGCCTGCTGATGCAGGTGGGCGAATACAACTATGAGTTTTCTCTACTACCTGAGCAATCGCTCACGATCAGCACCGCAGAAGGCAATGACACGGTGCGTGTCGAGTCAGCCCTCAGCAACCGGATCATCATTGATACCGGGCCGGGCGACGACACCATCCATGTGGAGGGCACAACCTCGCTCGTAATGAGTGGCCCGGGCGATGACTCTGTACGTATTACCAACGGCAGCACCTGGATAGACGCGGGCCCAGGCAATGATCGCGTTCTGGCAATTGGCCAGAAGCAGGCAATCATCCATGGCGGCGCTGGCGATGACTTCATCTACAGTGCTGCCGAGCATAATTTCCTGCAAGCAGGAACTGGCAATGACACACTCATCATTGGCGGCGGCACCAGCGACGTCGAAGCCCTGAGTGGAGAGAACCTGATCGTTGCCGGCCCGGGCAAGGACGTTCTCTATCTGGACACGGACTTCGGCGAGGTCATCGGCGCCAATGAGCAGGATGATGTATATGCCCACCTCCCCCCAGCGGCCCGCACGAGTGTTGTCGAACCACCAGAAGCAGCCAGACACCTTGCCCATCGGCATACACTGATCGCAGACAACGACGCGGGCACCCGCGCCTTACGCGTGGACGGCACAGTCAAATTCAAGGCCCTGGTGGAAGATGACCTTCGCACCCTCAGAACCAGTCCGACTGCCTACACCCTCCTGCGCTCCCTGGACGACTCCGGTACATCGATCCAGATCGTCGAAAGCCCGGCACCAGACAACGCGTTTTATGACCCGGACCTGACCCGAGGCGACCCGCACATCAGCAATGGCAACCCGGGAATCGCTGTAAAGACTGCCGTCATTCACTACAATCCGGCAGCCATGAGGGACCAGACACCGGCGATTGTCATGCTCTATCACGAGCTCTGCCATGCCTGGAACCATGCCTACGGCACTGTACTGAGCGATCATGAACGGCAGGCTGTAGGGTTACCAACCGGGGAATCGCCGTTTGATTTCGACGCCGATCCGTCGACCCCGCCCACCAACACCAACCCTGCGCCTTTCAATGAAAATGCCTTGCGCAAAGAGCTCGGCCTCGCGCCCCGCATAAGCTACCCATAGCCCAAAGCGCCGCCCCTTCCCCTTCGTTGATACCTGGCCTTGTGTCAGGTACTTGCGTCCAACCGCTCAACCGTGACAGGCACAATGAGAATCCCCGCCCGCAAGCCATTCTTGACCTTGGGGTTGGGGAAGATGATGCGGGCGCCCTCTTCCTCTACGATCCAGCGGGTGTCAGCGATGTCCTCGGCCAGCAAATAGCCTGGCTCAAGCTCAGAGAAGTTCTCGATATCGGCAGCCAGGTGCAGCTGAAAGCTGTCGCTGTGCTTGATGATTTCGCGCGCCACACTGAACAGTTGCAAACCGTCCAGCGCCTCTGGCTGCTCGGGCTCGTTGCCTTCAATGATCTGCTTGAGGCGAGTTTCCAGGCGCTCGACATTGACCTGGGCGTTTTGCCCGAACGGCCGCGCCTTGCCCAGCTCCAGGGTAAAGGCTTCGGCATCGAGCGTTTCATAGGTATAGGCGGTGAAGGTGACCGACACCTTGCTTTGCAGCAGCACTGCATCCATACCGGCCGCATGCAGGCGTGCCAGTTCGCGACGTGAATGCTGGCGGCCTTCCTTGTAGGGATAGAGGGCGAACTGCTCGATCTTCGAACCGCGAATGGCGGTGTGCAGGTCGTAATGCAGGCGGGTGCGCCCAGGGATGCTGAAGAAGGTCGCTGCCAGGCGCTCCAGCTCACAGGCGCGCAGTGCCTCGGCACCGCTGACCTGATCGTGACGGCCATTGAACAGGCGGTTGACGTCCAGCTCGAGGTAACGCTCACCGCGGCGGATCGCCTCGGGGTTACCGAACAGGAAAAGAATACGTGCCCGCGGCTTGAGATCGCCGCTGGCAATGTCGTGCAGCAACCGGTCGAGCAGCTCGATCGGTGCGGTTTCGTTGCCATGGATACCCGCTGACAGCAGCAGGTCCAGACCATTATCACGAGCTTCGGGCGGGCGCACTTCGAGGGCGCCCTCGCCGAGCCAGCGCATGCGCACGCCGTCGACAGTCAGCTGGGTCTTCTCTGCCGGTTCGCGACCGGCCAGGGTCAGTTCAAGCAGTTTGCCGAGGGCGAGCATGGGCTATTCCTTAGTGATGGTGGCCGCAATCGGGACCATGGACGTGATCTTCATCGTCGCCGGCATCGGCCGGTTCCATTTCCAGCTGCAGGCTTACCAGGTTGGTGGCCAGCGGACGCAGCAACAGGTTGGCGTATTCGGCGTCGCCTTCTTCGACATCGACGCCGATCAGCAACTGACCGCGGCCATCCTGCTGAATCCATACCTCCTTGCCTTGCCAGACCACCGCAAAGCGGGTGCAGGAAGTTTCCAGCTGGGTACCATCGTCATCTTCAAGGATCAGCTGCAGGGCGTCGGACATAGTCGAATTCTCTCTCAAGGTTGGAGTTGAAATGGATAGACCGAACCCAGTTTGAGGATCTGGGTCAGTTCATCCAGTGCCGTACGACACTCCAGCAACAGCTGCGGATCGGCAAGGTCGGTTTCGCTCAGGCGATCGCGGTAGTGCTTTTCGACCCATTGGGTCAGGGTGTCGTACAGCGGTGCGGTCATGATAACGCCTGGATTGACCGCCGCCAGTTCCGTTTCATTCAGTGCCACGCGCAAGCGCAGGCATGCCGGCCCGCCGCCATTCTGCATGCTCTGTTTGAGATCGAAGACCTTGACCTCGCCGACCGGGCCGCCAGAGCGGGTCAGCGACGACAGGTACGCCCAGACCCGCTCGTTGTTGCGGCACTCTTCGGGCACGATCAGCAGCATCGAACCATCGGCGCGAGACAGCAACTGGCTGTTGAACAGGTACGAACGCACTGCGTCCTCTACCGTGACAGCCGAGCGCGGCACGCAGATCGCCTTGAAGTTGCCGCCCCGTTTAGCCAGTTTAGCCTGCAGTTGGCCAAGCATCGCCTCGGTCTCGAGGAAGGCGTCTTCGTGGTAGAACAGCACTTCGCCGTTACCCACCGCGATCACATCGTTATGGAACACGCCCTGGTCGATCACTGCCGGGTTCTGCTGGGCGTAGACCACACCTTCCTCACTCAAGCCGTGCAGGCGAGCAACCGCCTGCGAAGCTTCGAGGGTCTGGCGTGCCGGGTACTTCTGCGGTGCTGGGTAGCGAGCGTCGAACGCGCTGCGACCATAGACGAAAAACTCGACGCCGGGCTCACCGTAGCTGCGGCAGAAACGCGTATGGTTGGCCGCCCCTTCATCGCCGAACTGCGCCACTGCCGGCAAGGCGGCATGGTGAGCGAAGTGCTGCTGATTGGCGAACATGCCCCCAAGCACACGGCTGGTGGTCGGGTGCTCGATGCTACGGTGGTACTTGCAATTGAGGTTGGCAGCGGTGAAATGCACACGACCGTCAGCGGTGTCAGCACTCGGGCTGACAGTGGCGGCATTGGCCACCCACATGCTAGACGCCGAGCAGCTGGCAACCAGCAGCGGCATGGCCTCCTTGGCAGCCCGCTCGATCACTTGCGCATCAGTGCCGGCAAAGCCCAGGCGGCGCAGCGCAGCGACATCCGGACGCTCCTGCGGGGCCAGCACGCCCTGCTGGAAACCCATTTCCATCAGCGCTTTCATTTTCGCCAAGCCCTGAAGCGCGGCTTCGCGTGGGTTGGACGCCTGCTGGCTGTTGCTTTGCGAAGCAACGTTGCCGTAAGACAGCCCGCCGTAGTTATGCGTCGGTCCGACCAGACCATCAAAATTCACTTCAAACGATTTCATCGGCAAGGCTCCGTAGACCTTTTGTTATAGGGAGACGCCTGGCGTCAGTGTCGCAGGCAGGGTCAGGCTGGCGGTCTCCAGCGAGGCTACCGGGTAGGCGCAGTAATCGGCGGCGTAGTAGGCGCTGGCGCGATGGTTGCCGCTGGCACCCACACCACCAAATGGCGCACTGCTGGCAGCGCCAGTCAGCTGCTTGTTCCAGTTGACGATGCCGGCGCGGCTTTGCAGCCAGAAGTACTGATAGCGTGCATGGGAATCGGACAGCAAGCCAGCCGCCAGGCCGTACTGGGTGTTGTTGGCCTCGGCAATGGCCGCATCGAAATCGCTGTAGCGGATCACCTGCAGCAGCGGGCCGAAGAACTCTTCGTCCGGACGCTCGGCGACTGCGCTGACATCAATGATGCCAGGGGTCAGCAACGCGGCAGTAGCCTGCGGCTGAGTCATCTCCAGCAACGAGAGGCCACCGTTGGCCAGCAACCGGGCCTGGGCATCGAGCAATGCCTTGGCGGCGCCCAGGGAAATCACCGAGCCCATGAACGGCGCTGGCTGCTGATCGAAAGCACCAACCGAGATGTTTCGGCACACCTCAACCAGGCGCTTGAGCAGCGCATCGCCCCAGGCGCCTTGCGGCACCAGCAAGCGGCGCGCGCAGGTGCAGCGCTGGCCGGCGGAAATGAACGCCGACTGGATAATGGTGTAGACCGCCGCGTCCAGATCCTTGACCTCATCGACCACCAGCGGGTTGTTGCCGCCCATTTCCAGCGCGAGGATCTTGTCCGGACGCCCGGCGAACTGCTGATGCAACAGGTTGCCAGTGCGACTGGAGCCAGTGAAGAACAAACCATCGATGCCCGGGTTGGCCGCCAGGGCCACGCCGGTTTCACGGGCGCCCTGGACCAGGTTGAGCACGCCGGCCGGTAAACCAGCCTCGATCCAGCACTTCACCGTCAACTCGGCGACTTTCGGGGTCAGCTCGCTGGGTTTGAACACCACGGTGTTACCCGCCAGCAGCGCCGGCACGATGTGCCCGTTGGGCAAGTGACCCGGGAAATTGTACGGGCCGAACACGGCAACCACACCATGGGGCTTGTGGCGCAGCACGGCAGTGGCGTCGGCGAGCGGGCCGCTCTTTTCGCCCGTGCGTTCGCGGTAGCTCTGCACCGAGATCGCCACCTTGTTGACCATGCTGGTCACTTCGGTAGTAGCTTCCCACAGCGGCTTGCCGGTTTCTTCACCGATGCAGTGCGCCAGTTCGTCTGCATTGGCCTTGAGCGCGGCGGCGAAGGCCTCGAGCACGCTGATGCGCGCTTCCAGCGATTGCAGCGCCCAGCCGGCAAATGCCTGACGGGCAGCCTTGACCGCCTCGTCGACCTGCTCGGCGTTGGCGCCCTGGCCCTGCCAGACAACCTTCTGGCTGACCGGATCGAGCGATTGCAGCGCCTCGCCCTGCCCTGCCTGCCAACTGCCGGCGATAAAGTGAGTCGTCATTATTTGGCCTCCCGGGCTGCAGACAGGGGTACCGCACGCACCTGGTCACCGGCGCTCAGGCGCAGGCGTTTAGCGGTCTGTGGATCGACCACCAGGGTACCGGCAGCAAGCCGCGCAGGTGCGGCGGTGATGCGGCAGTCTTCGCGCTTGCGGTTATGGATGATAAAGGGGGTAGCGTCGTCGCCCGGCGTACCGACCGCCAGCACCAGCGCCTGGCTGTCGTGCACCGCACGAATCTTGGCGGTCTCGCACTCTACCGCCGGGCCTGCGTCGAAGATGTCGACATAGCCCTGGTAGCTGAAACCTTCGCCCTTGAGCATCGCCAGCGCCGGCTCCGTGTCGGTGTGCACCCGGCCAATGACGTTGCGCGCCGCTTCCGAGAGGAAGCAGGTGTACAGCGGAAACTTGGGCATCAGCTCGGCAATGAATGCCTTGTTACCGACCCCGGTGAGGTAGTCGGCCTGGCTAAACTCCATCTTGAAGAAGTGTCGGCCCAGGCTTTCCCAGAACGGCGAGCGGCCTTGCTCATCTGACATGCCGCGCATTTCGGCAATGATCTTGTTGCCAAACAGCTCCGGGAATTCGGCAATGAACAGCATCCGCGCCTTGGCCAGCAGACGGCCATTGAGGCCGCTGCGGTGATCGGCGCGCAGGAACAGCGAGCACAACTCGGAATTGCCGGTCAGGTCGTTGGCCAGGAACAGGGTGGGGATTTCCCGGTAGATATTCAGCTCCTGGGAAGCGCTGACGGTCAGGCCGACCCGGTAGTTGTACCAGGGCTCGCGCAGGCCGACGGCACCTGCGATGGCAGAAATCCCCACCACCACGCCTTCGTCGTTTTCCAGCACGAACAGGTAGTCGGCATCGCCACGCTCGGCTTCGCCACGAAAGGTCTTCTCGGCCCAGCTGACCCGGTGCGACAGGCGCTCCTCATTGGCCGGCAAGGTGGTCAGGCCGGTGCCGGTGCTGCGCGCCAGCTCGATCAGCGCGGGTAAATCGCTGCTGCGTACGGGACGAACGATCATGCTATCTCCTCGGGCGGCGGCCTGGGGCCTGCCGCAAAACTCGACCTGGGTGCTCGGTTATCGAACCGCAGGGATCAAACCGCGACCAGGCGCACACTGGCGCCTTCACCGACGCCCAAGGCTTCGGCGGCTTCATGACTCAGGCTGACCGGCTTGCCGGGTGCCCAATCGAGCTCCAGCAGCACCGCGCGGTAGTCCTGCAACTGGCCGTTGCTGACCAGGTAGGGGCGCCCGCCTTTGCTCGCGGTATCGTCCAGCTTGACCGGCATCACCCGGCTCTGGGCAATCGAACGGATGCCGGAAACCCGCGCATGCAGGGTCGGGCCGCCGTCGAAAATATCGATGTAGTGGTCGGTCTCGAAGCCTTCGCGCATCAGGATGTCGAAGGTGATCTGCGCCCGCGGATGCACCTGCCCCATGGCCTCCTGCGCAGCATCCGGCAGCAAGGGCACGTAGATCGGGTAATGGGGCATCAGTTCGGCCAGGAAGGTCCGGCTCTTGAGCCCGCACAGACGCTCGGCCGCGGCGTAGTTGAGGTCGAAGAAGTTGCGGCCGATGGCGTCCCAGAACGGCGATTCACCATGCTCGTCGCTGTAGCCGACGATCTCGGTCACCACCGACTCGGCAAAGCGCTCCGGGTGGGCGGCCATGAACAGCAGGCGGCCACGGGAGTTGAGTTCGGACCAGCCGCTGCCGACCAGTTCCGGCAGCACATAGAAGCTGGTCAGCAGGCTGTTGCCGGTGAGGTCGTGGCACTGCGAGAGCACGTGAATCTTGTTGTGGATCTTCAGCTCCCGCGACGCATGCACGAAGGTCTCGTTACGAAAGCTGTAGAACGGCTCGGAGTAACCGGCCGAGGCAACGATGGCCGAACAGCCGACCAGCTTGCCGCTGCTGCTGTCTTCAAGGACGAAGAAATAACTCTCTTCACCGTTGAAGCTGACTTCGGCAGCGAAGGAGGTTTCTGAGGCGGCAATCTTGTCGCTCAGACGACCGGCATCATCCGGCAAGGACGTGACACCAATGGGGCTGTCTGCGGCAAGACGCTGTACTTCGCCCAGATCAGCCATTTGCGCGGGGCGCATCACCAGCATGGTGTCACTCCTTTCGGGAAAACAGGCCGACATCTGTCGGCACAGAGAAAACAACAGGCGCCCGCAGGCACCTGCTCTGGAATTCGGTTCACCGGCCCCACAGGGCCGGTGACAGGACTGCAGGCAAATCAGGCCTGAGTCAGTTTTGCCGCTGCACGTTCGAAGCGATCCAGGCCTTCTTTGATATCAGCCTCTTCAACCACCAGGCTCGGGGCGAAACGCACCACATCAGGGCCGGCTTGCAGCACCATCAGGCCTTCTTTCTCAGCGGCATTGAAGACGTCCTTGGCCTTGCCTTTCCAGGCCTCGGACAGCACACAACCGATCAGCAGGCCAACGCCACGCACCTGGGTGAACAGGCCGTATTTCTCGCCGATCTGCTCCAGGCGCGTCTTGAACTGCTGATGCTTGGCCTTGACGCCAGCCAGCACCTCAGGGGTGTTGACCACATCCAGCACCGCGTTGGCCACAGCACAAGCCAGCGGGTTGCCACCGTAAGTGGTGCCGTGGGTGCCGACGGTCAGGTGCTTGGCCAGCTCGTTGGTGGTCAGCATGGCGCCGATCGGGAAACCGCCGCCCAGGCTCTTGGCGCTGGAAAGGATGTCCGGGGTCACGCCATAGTGCTGGTAGGCGAACAGCTCGCCAGTACGGCCAACGCCGGTCTGCACTTCGTCGAAGATCAGCAGCGCGTTGTGCTTGTCGCACAGCTCGCGGGCACCTTGCAGGTAGGCAACGTCAGCCGGGACCACACCGCTTTCGCCCTGGATCGGCTCGATGACCACGGCGCAGGTCTTGTCGGAGATCTGCGCTTTCAGCGCCTCGAGGTCATTGTACGGCACATGGCTGATGCCGGTGATTTTCGGCCCGAAACCGTCGGAGTACTTAGGCTGGCCACCGACACTGACGGTGAACAGGGTACGACCGTGGAAACTGTTAACGGTGGCGATGATCTCGTGCTTCTCTGGGCCGAAACGGTCGTGGGCAACACGACGGGCCAGCTTGAATGCGGCCTCGTTGGCTTCGGCACCAGAGTTGCAGAAGAACGCGCGGTCGGCGAAGGTCGCATCGACCAACTTGTGCGCCAGGCGCAGGGCCGGCTCGTTGGTGAACACGTTGGACACGTGCCACAGCTTGTTGGCCTGCTCGGTCAGGGCGCCAACCAGCGCCGGATGAGCATGGCCCAGGACGTTCACGGCGATGCCGCCAGCGAAATCGATCAGCTCGCGGCCCGCCTGATCCCAGACGCGGGAGCCCGCCCCACGGACGGGAATGAAAGCCGCCGGTGCATAGTTGGGGACCATCACCTGGTCGAAATCGGCGCGTTGTACCGGATCGTGCGGAGCGGACATCGGAGTCTCCTGAAGAGGAACGCCTGCCTGAAACTGGCGAGCGATGGGGGGATTGTAAGGACAGATCGGCGCCTGGCCTTGCCGCCAAGCGACAACTTCTTATAGCGCCAAACCCTGTTTTACCAAGGCTTTCGGCAATGCGACAAATAGGGTCGCAAAGGCGCAGTTTAAACGGTGCGGGGGATGCGCGAGCAAAAATCAGCCGCGCTCGGCCGGCACCGAAGACAGCTCGAACGGGCTGCTGCTACGTCGCTGGTTGCGGTCTTCGCGCGGTGTTGCGCCAAAGAAATTGCGATAGGCGCTGGAGAAGTGCGGCCCCGAAGAGAAGCCACAGGACAAGCCGATCTGGATGATCGACTTGCTGGTCTGCATCAGCATCTGCCGCGCCTTGTTCAGGCGCAGCTCCAGGTAATACTGGCTCGGCACGCGATTGAGGTACTGCTTGAAGATACGCTCCAGTTGGCGACGCGAGACACAGACATGCTGGGCAATCTCGTCGGTGGTCAGCGGCTCTTCGATGTTGGCTTCCATCAACAACACCGCCTGGGTCAGCTTCGGATGGCTGGAGCCGAGGCGATTCTGTAGCGGAATGCGCTGGCGCTCGCCGCCCTCGCGAATCCGCTCGACCACCAGCTCTTCGGAGACCGCGCCGGCCAGCTCGGCGCCGTGATCACGGGCCAGCACCGCCAGCAGCAGATCGATCACCGACATGCCACCGCATGCAGTCAGGCGATCACGGTCCCAATCGAACAGATGGCTGGTGGCGATGACCTTGGGAAAACGCTCGGCGAAATCGTCCTGCCAACGCCAGTGCACCGCGGCCCGATAACCGTCGAGCAAACCCAGTTGCGCCAACGGATAGACCCCGGCCGACAGCCCGCCAACCACACACCCGGAGCGGACCAGTTGCTTGAGCGCGCTGGCCAGGCTCGACCCCACCGCCGCTGGCGGTTCGTCAGCCAGCAGGAACAACCTCTGGCAGCCCTCAAGCTTGCCGGCCCAGGGCTCGCCGGGCAGACGCCACTCCTCTTCGCCAGGTGCTTCGGCCTGGAGGAACGACAGCTCGTAGACCACCTCCGGGTGGACCTTCTGGGCAACCCGCAAAACCTCTTCAGCCAGCGCCAGGGTCAGGGCTTTGGTGCTTGGCCAGATGAGAAAACCGATTCGCTGGGTGGTCATGGGGTGCGATCCGAAACCTGAGAGAGGTCAAGACGTTAGAGCCTGGTCAGGCTGCGCTTATGACGCAGCATGACCCATTTTGGTGCAAAGCGGCAATCTTACTTCAAGCTGCCCGAAAGGAACTGCTGCAGGCGCTCCGATTGCGGGTTGACCAGCACCTCGCGCGGGTTGCCGCTCTCTTCCACCAGCCCCTTGTGCAGGAACACCAACTGGTTCGAGACCTCGCGGGCAAAGCCCATTTCATGGGTCACCACAACCATGGTCCGGCCTTCCTGGGCCAGCGACTGCATGACCTTGAGCACATCACCCACCAGCTCAGGGTCCAGCGCCGAGGTCGGTTCGTCGAACAGCATCACCTCCGGCTCCATGGCCAGCGCCCGGGCAATCGCCACACGCTGCTGCTCACCGCCCGACATATGGCCAGGATAGGCGTCCTTGCGGTGGGCTACACCGACCTTGGCCAGGTAGTGCTCGGCTTTCTCCAGGGCATCTTTTTTCGACATGCCCAGCACGTGCACCGGCGCCTCGATGATGTTTTCCAGCGCGGTCATGTGCGACCACAGGTTGAAATGCTGGAACACCATCGACAAGCGCGAACGCATGCGCTGCAACTGCTTGGGATCAGCGGCCTTGAGCGCGCCGTCCTTGTTGGCGACAAGCTTGAGCTCTTCGTTGTTGAGCAGGATCTTGCCCGCATGCGGCTGCTCGAGCAGGTTTATGCAGCGCAGGAAGGTACTTTTGCCCGAACCGCTGGAACCGATGATGCTGATCACGTCGCCTGCCTTGGCCGCCAGGGACACGCCCTTGAGCACTTCGTGACTGCCGTAGCGTTTATGCAGATCTTGGACTTCGAGTTTGTACATGCTGTCGATTCTCACAAAGCAGTCAGTCTTGAGCTAACGCTCGGGGCGAAAAAGTGGGCGCAGGCTCAGTGCTTGCGCGGCGCCAGGTAGCCGAGCCAGCGGCGTTCGGCCAGCTTGAACAGGCGCACCAGAATAAAGGTCAGGCACAGGTAGAACACGCCGGCAGTGATGTAAGCCTCGAACGGCAGGTAGTACTGAGCGTTGACCGTGCGCGCCGCACCAGTGATGTCGATCAGGGTCACGATCGACGCCAGGCTGGTGGTCTGCAGCATCATGATCACTTCGTTGCTGTACTGCGGCAGCGCGCGGCGCAGGGCCGATGGCAGCAGGATGCGCCGGTACATCTTGACCCGCGACATACCCATGGCCTTGGCCGCCTCGATCTCGCCATGGGGCGTGGCCTTGAGGCTGCCGGCGATGATTTCGGCGGTGTAGGCACTGGTATTGATGGCGAAGGCCAGGCAGGCGCAGAAGGTTGCGCTCGACAGCCACGGCCAGAGGAAGCTTTCGCGCACCGCTTCGAACTGGGCCAGGCCGTAGTAGATCAGGAACAGCTGCACCAGCATCGGCGTGCCACGGATCACATAGGTGTAGAGCCAGGCGCTCATGTTCACCAGCGGCTGCTTGGAGACCCGCATCAGCCCCAGCGGGATCGCCGCCAGCAAACCGAACAGCAGCGACAGGGCCAGCAGCTTGAGGGTGGTCAGCAGGCCGCCCAGGTACAGCGGCAGCGCCTCCCAGATGACGTTGTAGTCGAAAATCATAGATCAGCCGCCTTTACGCCTACCGAGTAGCGCTTCTCGAGGTAACGCAGGGCCAGCAGCGAAACACTGGTGATCACCAGGTACAACGCCGCTACCGCCAGGAAGAAGGTGAAAGGCTCGCGGGTGGCATCTGCCGCCTGCTTGGCCTTGAACATCATGTCCTGCAAGCCGACCACCGAAATCAGTGCGGTAGCCTTGGTCAGGACCAGCCAGTTGTTGGTAAAGCCAGGAATCGCCAGGCGAATCATCTGCGGCACCAGCACCCGGAAGAAAATCTGCAGGTTGCTCATGCCATAGGCCATACCGGCCTCGGCCTGCCCCTTGGGAATGGCCATGAACGCACCGCGGAAGGTTTCTGACAGATAGGCACCAAAAATGAAACCCAGGGTGCCGATACCCGCCATCAGCGGATTGAGGTCAATGTAATCGTCAAAGCCGAGCAGCGGCGCGACGCGGTTGAGCAAATCCTGACCGCCGTAGAAGATCAGCAGGATCAGCACCAGATCGGGAATCCCGCGGATCACGGTGGAATACAGATCGCCGAGCCAGGCCAGCCAGCGCACTGACGACAAACGCAGCGCCACACCGATCAGACCGAGCACGATGGCCAGGGCCATGGACGACAAGGCGAGCTGTAGCGTCAGCCACGCTCCGTCGAGGATGACTGCCCCGTAGCCTTTCAACATGATGAGGTCCTCGACCTTAGGGATGAAAAAATGGTGCAAACCTCAGAGTCTCTGCTGCTTGCACCATTGAACAGGTGAAACGTCGACGATTTACTTGGCTTCTGGGCCGTAGATGTCGAAGTTGAAGTACTTGTCCTGAATCTGCTTGTACTTGCCGTTGGCACGGATGCCGGCGATGGCAGCGTTGATCTTGTCTTTCAGCGCGTCGCCTTTGCGTACAGCGATACCAATGCCGTCACCGAAGTACTTGGCGTCGGTGAAGGCCGGGCCGACAAATGCGAAGCCCTTGCCAGCATCAGTTTTCAGGAAACCGTCTTCCAACAGCGTAGCATCGGCCACGGTGCCATCCAGACGACCAGCGGCGACGTCCAGGTAGATTTCATTCTGGGTGCCGTACGGCACGATGGTGGCGCCCTGTGCACCCAGGACTTCCTTGGCGAAGCGGTCATGGATCGAACCACGCTGAACGCCAATCTTCTTGCCCTTGAGCTCGGTCAGGCTGTCGCTGACAGCAGTACCTTCCTTCATCACCAGGCGCGCCGGGGTCAGGTAGTACTTGCCGGTGAAGTCCACGGACTTCTTGCGATCATCGGTGATCGACATGGACGACAGGATGGCGTCGATCTTGCGCACTTTGAGTGCCGGGATCAGACCGTCGAACTCTTGCTCGACCCAGGTACACTTGACCTTCATCTCTTCGCACAAGGCGTTGCCGATGTCGTAGTCGAAGCCGACGATGCTGCCGTCCGGTGCTTTCGATGCGAACGGTGGGTAGGCGGCCTCGATCCCGATTTTCAACGGTTTCTCATCAGCCAGCGCCGCCAGGGAAAACACGGACAGCGCCAGGGCGCCAAGCAGTGCGAGTTTCTTCATCTGGAACTCCATCGGTAAAGGGCAAGACAAGGCAGGGTTAGCGACTGCCCGGCATGCAAATGGGTACAACGCGAGCTGCGCAGGGTCGGCATTGAAGCAGACGCGACGAGCGAGTGATCGGCATTTTAACGACAGCTCCGAAGCCGATATTTCTTCAATGCGACAACTAGTTACAGAAGCGCAGGAACGCGGGGGCGGAGATATTGACAGCTTTCACGGAATATGCAAAAGCAAAAGACAAATAACCAATCAATGAAGCAATAAGCGGGCCTATTATTGGCAAAGCCTTCTAATCCGGCAAGCGTAGCGTTTCAGCAGGTGGGAAATCCGCGCAAAAATGCACAGAAAAGGCACCCGGGCGTTTCGCTTTGCCCCGCTTTTGTGCGAAAGCGGTGACAGAAGGGTTACCGATGATTGTCGAAGTAACAGAATGCACAAAGCCCCGCCGAAGTCAGCCGGCAGGGCTTTGCGTGGACCAGATCGCGGGGCAAGCCCGCTCCCACTGTGGGAGCGGCGGTGCGACGACTCGACTTGCCCCGCGATCACTCTTTAGGCCGAGGCCAGGTTCATGGCCTTGTGGGTATCGATCAGGTGCTGCACTACACCCGGATCAGCCAGGGTCGAGACATCACCCAGGCCGTCGTACTCGGCCGTGGCGATCTTGCGCAGGATACGGCGCATGATCTTGCCCGAACGGGTTTTCGGCAGTCCAGGCGCCCACTGGATGACATCCGGCGAAGCAATCGGGCCAATTTCCTTGCGCACCCAGTTCTTCAGCTCCAGGCGCAGCGCCTCGTTCGGCTCTTCGCCACCATTGAGGGTGACGTAGACATAGATACCCTGCCCCTTGATGTCGTGCGGCACACCCACCACGGCGGCCTCGGCGACTTTCGGGTGGGCAACCATGGCGCTTTCGATCTCGGCGGTACCCATGCGGTGGCCGGAAACGTTGAGCACATCGTCGACCCGGCCGGTGATCCAGTAGTAGCCGTCTTCGTCGCGACGGGCACCGTCACCGGTGAAGTACATGCCACGGAAGGTCTTGAAGTAGGTGTCGACGAAGCGGTCGTGGTCGCCATACAGCGAACGCGACTGGCCCGGCCAGGAATCGAGGATCACCAGGTTACCTTCAGCGGCGCCCTCGATCAGGTTGCCAAGGTTATCCACCAGTGCCGGCACCACGCCAAAGAACGGACGGGTCGCAGACCCCGGCTTGAGCGCAGTCGCACCTGGCAGCGGGCTGATCAGCACGCCACCGGTCTCGGTCTGCCACCAGGTGTCGACGATCGGGCAACGCCCTTTGCCGACGGTCTGGTGGTACCAGTTCCAGGCTTCCGGGTTGATCGGCTCACCCACCGAACCCAACAGGCGCAGGCTTGAACCGTCAGCGCCAGCGACGGCGGCCTGACCTTCGGCCATCATCGCGCGGATGGCAGTCGGCGCGGTATAGAGGATATTGACCTTGTGCTTGTCGATGATCTTCGACACGCGGGTGATATCCGGGTAGTTCGGCACACCTTCGAACAGCACAGTGGTCGCACCGTTGGCCAGCGGGCCATAGACAATGTAGCTGTGGCCGGTGACCCAGCCCACATCCGCGGTGCACCAGTAGACTTCGCCTGGGCGGTAGTCGAACACCCGCTCGTGAGTCAATGCGGCATACACCATGTAACCGCCAGTGGTGTGCAGCACCCCCTTGGGCTTGCCGGTGGAGCCGGAGGTATAAAGGATGAACAGCGCCTCTTCGGCGCCCATTTCCTTCGGTGCGCAATGGCTGGACGCAACCTTCATCAGGTCTTCGTACCAGATGTCGCGGTGCTGGTGCCAGGCGATGTCGCCACCCGTACGCTTGCAGACGATGATCTTCTGCACGCTGCTGGTTTCCGGGTTGGTCAGCGCCAGGTCAACGTTGGCCTTGAGCGCCGTACGACGGCCGCCACGCAGGCCTTCGTCAGCGGTGATGACGATCTTCGATTTGCAGTCGATGATGCGCCCAGCCAGCGCTTCAGGCGAGAAGCCGCCAAACACCACCGAATGGATCGCACCGATTCGGGCACAAGCCAGCATGGCGACCACCGCCTCGGGGATCATCGGCATGTAGATGGTGACCACGTCACCACGGTGCACATCCTGGCCACGCAGGGCGTTGGCGAATTTACACACCTGCTCGTGCAATTCGCGGTAGGTGATGTTGCGGTGCTCGGAAGGATCGTCGCCCTCCCAGATGATCGCGAGCTGATCGCCACGCTCGGCCAGGTGGCGATCAAGGCAGTTGTAGGAAACGTTCAGAGTGCCGTCAGCAAACCATTTGATATCGACATGATGGTCGTCGAATGAGGTCTGCTTGACCTTGGTGAAAGGCTTGATCCAGTCGAGGCGTTGAGCCTGCTCGCGCCAGAAGCCGTCCGGGTTGATCACCGACTGCTGGTACATGGCCTTGTAGGTCGCCTCGTCGGTCAACGTGTTGGCCGCAACCTCGGGACGAACGGGATACAGGGGAGCCGCACTCATCTTTGTTACCTCGGTGTAATAGTTGTTTTTGTATGACCTCGTTGTAACTGTACCAGACTGCGCAGGCCATTCGACGTTGGTAGTAACGACCTCGGCT
This sequence comes from Pseudomonas rubra, assembly GCF_028656935.1. Classification (GTDB taxonomy): domain Bacteria; phylum Pseudomonadota; class Gammaproteobacteria; order Pseudomonadales; family Pseudomonadaceae; genus Aquipseudomonas; species Aquipseudomonas rubra. Next base: position 56,178 of record NZ_JAMDGZ010000012.1, on the reverse strand, counting down.
TTTGTCCCTGCGGCACGCGGCGAAGGCTCAAACGCGGCTGTGCACGGCGTAAAAATAAAAAACCCGGTAGCGTGCCAGGCGATTGTTACAGTTTCTGCCAACAGTGTTTATCAAAACCATGGCTGTTTAAGCACAGGCCGCGCTCCTAGAATTCCCCTCGCCAGCAACGGCACCACGATTAACTTTCTTGTAGCCCCCCACGAAGGGAAGTTAATCGGTCATTAATCGTGATAGTTGATCCTGTTGTACACGCGGCGCCACAAGCGTCGCGCGCCCCCTTACGACCTTAGACAGGTAAAATGAAGATGAAAGCTTTACTGGTATTGGCACTGGGTAGTCTTTGCAGCGTGGCCATGGCCGACGAAGTTGCAAATGGCGGCGCCGAGCAGATCCCGGTTGAACAGTACAGCTACTCGCAACACCTGGACATCGCCAAAGTCATTTCCATGAGCGAAGTCCCGAATGTCTGCGAAGTGGTGCCAGCGCGCATGACCTACGAAGACTCTCAGGGCAAGCGCCACGTTCTCGAGTACCGGGTCATGGGTAACGGTTGCTCGAACGGTTGATCCTGCGAATTGACCGCCTGCAGCGCCTCGCTTGTTAATGAACGAGGCGCGCTGCCTGCAACTAACAAACCACCGTTATTGCCCTTATTTATTAACCACGGATTAACTAATCCGTTTTACCCACTGCATGTTCACGCAACTTGTTGGCAATGGTGGTATGGGAAACACCCAAGCGTTTGCCCAGCGCCCGACTGCTGGGAAAGTCAGTTAACAAGCGCTCCAACACCGCTTTCTCGAAACGCCCGACTATTTGCCCCAGATCGCCCTCAAGGGAAAACTCGCCCAGCGGTTGCCGCCCCCCATAGTCCGGCAAACGAATGTGTTCGCTCTTGACCACCCCGCCGTCGCACAACGATACCGCTTGAAACAACACATTCTCCAATTGGCGCACATTGCCCGGCCAGTGGTATTGACTCAGACGCTCCATGGCAGCGGGCGCAAGGCGTGGCAATGGGCAACCAATCTGTCGGCTGGCCTGATCGAGAAAGTGCTCGACCAGCGGCGGCAGGCCATCCAGGCACTCGCGCAATGGCGGAATGTGCAGCGACAGCACGTTGAGGCGATGGTAGAGATCCTGGCGAAACTCGCCACGCGCGCACAGCTCGGACAAGTCGACCTGGGTCGCACAGATCACCCGCACATCCAGATACACCTCTTCGTCACTGCCTACACGACGGAAACAGCCGTCCTGCAGAAAGCGCAGCAGTTTCACCTGCAGACGCGGACTCATCTCACCAACGCCATCGAGAAACAGGGTACCGCCCGCCGTCAGCTCCAACAGCCCCAACTTGCCCTCGGCCCGGGCACCCTCAAACGCTCCCGGGCCGTATCCGAACAATTCGGTCTCGGCCATGGACTCGGGCAAGCCGGCACAGTTAAGCGCCATTAACGGCGCCTGACCGCGCGGGCTGGCCAGGTGACAGGCACGGGCCAACAACTCTTTGCCGGTACCGGTCTCACCCTCGATCAGCAATGGCGCATCCAGCGGCGCCATGCGTCGTGCTTCACGCACTACGCCAGCCATGACCCGCGAGCTCTGAAAGATACTGTCGAAACCACGCAGCTCCTGCTTGCGCACGTTGTAGATGCGCTCACCGATACGGTCAGCGCGGTGCAGGGTCAACACCGCGCCGGCCAACGCCTCGCTGTCGTCATGCTCGGACTGCAACGGCGCAATATCGGCAAGAAACACATCGCCCCTGACCTTGACCCGCAGGCCATTGATTCGCGACTTGTTGGCCCGCACCAGCTCCGGCAGGTCAAAGTCCTCGGCATACCGCGACAACGGAATACCCGGCACCTCGTCGACCCGCACCCCGAGCAACTGCGCCGCCGCACGGTTGGCGGCAACGATGGAACCGCCCATGTCGATCGACAGCACCGGGAAATCCAGCGCACCGAGCAAGGCATTGAGCTCCATGTGCCGACGCTCACTGGGCATCAGGCCCACGCGCTTGACCCCGAACACCCCGGCTATCGACTCGAACTTGGGGCGCAGCGCCTGAAACTGCAGATTGATCAGGTTCGGGCAGTGCAGATAGATGGCGTTGCCATGCTCACCACCGACCTCGCCGCGGGCGACGTTGATGCCGTACTCCACCAGCAGGTTGAGAATGTCGCGCAGGATGCCGATGCGGTTCTGGCAATGCACTTTAATACGCATGAAATGTCCTACCTAGAAGGCCTGGTACGCGCCACAGCAGCGATATTTTTGCGGTGACCGAAGAATAGTCGTAAAGATTATGTGACAGATAGCGAGGCTTTCAAGGGGTAAAAACCCCGATTTATCGGGATCCTATCAATTTCGTAAAGTTATCGTTACAAATGCGAGTAGCTCTCACGGCAAATCAGCCGTCAGGACGCTACAACCAGCACCTTTGCAGGGTAACACTGGGGGTAATGGCTTGATCACATAACAAGAATGGCCCTCAGCAGGAGAGCAGCATGAAACAGACGCAATACGTGGCTCGCGAGCCCGATGCGCAGGGTTTTATCGACTACCCGCAGCAGGAACACGCGGTGTGGAACACCCTGATTACCCGTCAACTGAAGGTGATCGAAGGCCGCGCATGCCAGGAATACCTGGACGGCATCGAACAGCTGGGTCTGCCGCATGACCGTATTCCGCAGCTCGGTGAAATCAACAAAGTGCTGGGCGCCACCACCGGCTGGCAAGTTGCCCGTGTACCTGCACTGATCCCCTTCCAGACCTTTTTCGAACTGCTGGCGAGCAAACGCTTTCCAGTGGCGACCTTCATTCGCACCGAAGAAGAGCTCGACTACCTGCAAGAGCCGGACATTTTCCATGAGATCTTCGGCCACTGCCCACTGCTGACCAACCCCTGGTTTGCCGAGTTCACCCACACCTATGGCAAGCTCGGCCTGCAGGCAACCAAGGAAGAGCGCGTGTACCTGGCTCGCCTGTACTGGATGACCATCGAGTTCGGTCTGGTCGACACCCCCCAGGGCCGCAAGATCTATGGCGGCGGCATCCTGTCCTCGCCCAAAGAGACCGTTTACAGCCTGTCCGCCGAGCCCGAGCACCAGGCTTTTGACCCGCGCGAAGCCATGCGCACGCCGTATCGCATCGACATCCTGCAACCCTTGTACTTTGCCCTGCCGAGCCTCAAGCGCCTGTTCGACCTGGCCCACGAAGACATCATGGGCATGGTCCACACGGCGATGAAGATGGGCCTGCACGCGCCAAAATTCCCACCCAAGGTCGCTGCCTGAGCGACCTTGCAAACCAATAACAAACCACTTGCGGAAAACCTTATGAACGCCTTGAACCAAGCCCATTGCGAAGCCTGCCGTGCCGATGCCCCACAGGTCAGCGACGAAGAACTGCCGGTACTGATCAAGCAGATCCCGGATTGGAACATCGAAGTCCGTGACGGCATCATGCAGCTGGAAAAAGTTTTCCTGTTCAAGAACTTCAAGCATGCCCTGGCCTTCACCAACGCCGTCGGCGAAATCTCCGAAGCCGAAGGTCATCACCCAGGCCTGCTGACCGAATGGGGCAAAGTCACCGTGACCTGGTGGAGCCACTCGATCAAGGGCCTGCACCGTAACGACTTCATCATGGCCGCGCGCACTGATGAGGTCGCTACAACCGCCGAAGGTCGCAAGTAATGCACTTCGGCGCCATCGAGCGCGTCCCGGGCGATCCGATCCTCGGGCTGATGGAGGCCTACGCCAAAGACAGCAACCCGAACAAGTTCGACCTCGGTGTCGGCGTGTTCAAGGACGCCCAGGGCCTGACGCCAATCCCCGCCGCGGTCAAGCAGGCCGAGCAACGCCTGCTCGACCAGCAAGCTAGCAAGAGCTACGTCGGCGGCCATGGTGATGCGGCCTTCGGCCGGCTGATCAGCGAACTGGTGCTGGGCAGCGATTCGTCGCTGCTCAGCAACAAGCGCGCCGGTGCCACCCAGACCCCGGGCGGTACCGGGGCCCTGCGCCTGGCGGCGGAGTTCATCGCCCACTGCCTGCCCGGTCGCGGTATCTGGCTCAGCGATCCAACCTGGCCGATCCACGAAACCATCTTCGCCGGTGCCGGCCTGACTGTGCGCCACTACCCCTACGTCGGCGCGGACAACCGCCTGAACGTCGTCGGTATGCTCGCGGCTCTGGAAGCGGCACCCAAGGGTGATGTAGTGCTGCTACACGCCTGCTGCCACAACCCGACCGGCTTCGACCTGAGCCAGGATGACTGGCGCGCCGTGCTGGAAGTGGTGCGCCGCCGTGAGCTGCTGCCGCTGATCGACTTTGCCTACCAGGGTTTCGGCGACGGCCTGGAAGAAGACGCCTGGGCGGTGCGGCTGTTCGCCGCCGAACTGCCCGAGCTGCTGATCACCAGCTCCTGCTCGAAGAACTTCGGCCTGTACCGTGACCGCACCGGCGCCCTGCTGGTGTGCAGCCATGATGCCGAGAAGCTGCTGGATGTGCGCAGTCAGCTGGCCCTGCTGGCCCGCAACCTGTGGTCGACGCCACCGGACCATGGCGCGGCAGTGGTCGCGCAGATCCTCGGCGACGCTGACCTCAAGCGCCTGTGGATCGAGGAAGTCGATGCCATGCGCCAGCGCATTGCCGAGTTGCGGGTGGGCCTGGTGCAAGCCTTGGCACCCCATGGCCTGAGCGAGCGGTTCGCGCACATTGCCGAACAACGTGGAATGTTCTCCTACACCGGCTTGTCGCCGGAACAGGTCAAGCACCTACGCGTGCGGCACAGTGTGTACATGGTCGGCACTGGCCGGGCGAACATCGCTGGCGCCGACGCGGCACGTCTTGAAGCACTGGCTGCGGCGATCGCTGACGTCTGTCGCTAAAAGCATCGAGGGGCAAGTCGGGGCGCCGCATCGCCGCTCCCACAGGACTCCACTGTGGGAGCGGGCTTGCCCCGCGATGGCCATTAAGCAGGAAAATTCATACTGTCATCCAGACTCCTGTATCCTGCACAGGCTTTCACAAGCCCATGCGCGCCTTGCGCAGCCTTTCCACACAACTTGCGAGGAACGACGAGATGCATGAAATCCCGAATCTTCCCTTCCCAAGCCTGAACCCAGAAGAGCAGACTCCTGCCACTCACAGCGCCGAACCAGCCCAGGCTGACCACGACGGCGACGAAATTTCCAGCGCCGACCAGGAATAATCGCGCAACGATCAGACTGTGTGAAAACGGCTGATGCAGGGACCACCCCGTCAACACGTTTTCACACCGTCAAGAATTCCCCCTCTACGAAAGCCCGCATATGCCCGACTCACCGCGCCCCCTTGCGGTCACCCAGCAAATCGTTTCCATCGTCCTGTTTACCTTCATTGGCTACCTGAACATCGGCATTCCTCTGGCCGTGCTGCCCGGCTTTGTGCATAACGACCTTGGCTTCGGTGTCGTGCTCGCAGGCCTGGTGATCAGCGTACAGTACCTGGCCACCCTGCTCAGCCGGCCTTATGCCAGCCGCATCATCGACAACCTCGGCAGCAAGCGTGCGGTAATCTATGGCCTCGCCGGCTGCGGTTTGAGCGGTGTATTCATGCTGCTGGCAGCCTGGTGGCAGCACGTTCCCTGGCTCAGTCTGATCAGCTTGCTGATCGGCCGGTTGGTGCTAGGCAGCGCCGAAAGCCTGGTAGGTTCCGGCTCGATCGGCTGGGGCATCGGCCGAGTGGGTGCGCAACATACCGCCAAAGTGATTTCCTGGAACGGCATCGCCAGTTACGGCGCACTGGCCATCGGCGCCCCCTTGGGCGTGGAGCTGGTGCGGCAATTCGGCTTGTGGAGCATGGGCGCCAGCATCGTGCTGTTGTGCCTGCTGGGCCTGGCCCTGGCCTGGCCGAAAACCGCTGCACCCGTAGTGAGCGGTGAGCGCCTGCCCTTCCTGCATGTGCTCGGTCGCGTGTTCGGCCATGGCGCAGGGCTGGCCCTGGGCTCGATCGGTTTTGGCACCATCGCCACCTTCATCACCCTGTACTACGCCAGCCATAGCTGGAACAACGCCGCGCTATGCCTGAGCCTGTTCGGCGCCTGTTTCATTGGTGCGCGGCTGCTGTTCGGTAACCTGATCAACCGCATCGGCGGATACCGGGTAGCCATCGCCTGCCTGGCGGTGGAAACCCTCGGCCTGCTCCTGCTCTGGCAGGCACCAAGTGCCGAGCTAGCCCTGGCCGGTGCGGCGCTGAGCGGCTTCGGATTTTCCCTGGTGTTTCCGGCACTGGGGGTCGAGGCAGTCAACCTGGTGTCCGCCTCCAACCGCGGTGCGGCGGTGGGTGCCTACTCGCTGTTCATCGACCTGTCGCTGGGTATCACCGGGCCACTGGCAGGGGCGATTGCCGCCGGCTTCGGCTTTGCGTCGATCTTCGTGTTCGCCGCCGGCGCTTCATGCTGTGGCCTGCTACTGAGCCTGTACCTGTATCGCCAGGCCCGACTGCAACCGCCACGGCACCTGCCTCAGTAATCGATCTTGCCACGCCCGGCCTTGACCACCCCACGCTTGCTCTTGGTGTCCAGGCGCCGGGTTTTCGACCCCAGGGTCGGGCGAGTCGGGCGTCGCGCCTTCTCTACCTTTGTCGCGGCAAGAATCAACTCGCACAGACGCTCCAGGGCATCAGCGCGATTCTGCTCCTGAGTCCGGTATTGCTGGGCTTTGATGATGATCACCCCGTCACGGGTAATACGCGCATCGCGCAAGGCCAGCAGCCGTTCCTTGTAAAACGCGGGCAAGGACGAGGCCTGCGAATCGAAGCGCAGGTGCATGGCACTGGAGACCTTATTGACGTTCTGCCCGCCCGCACCCTGGGCACGGATGGCGGTCAGCTCGATTTCATGGTCGGGAATCTGTACGGAACTGGAAATGATCAGCATGAGCCACAAGCCTGTTAAGGCACTGAGGATAACGCAAAAACAAAAAGCCCGGCACATGGCCGGGCTTGAACAACCAGGGTTACGCCTTACTTGGCTACAGTCGTAACACCGTCGACGGGACGAGAGCCGCGCTTGCTCTTGAGCACATAGCAGACCCACATCACCACCAGCCACACCGGCATGGCATAGACCGATACCTGAATGCCCGGGATCTGCAGCATGATGCCCAGGATCAGCACCACGAACGCCAGACAGATGTAGTTGCCGTAGGGGTACCACAACGCCTTGAACAGCGCGGTCTGGCCGGTCTTGTTCAGGTGCTGGCGGAACTTCAGGTGCGAGTAGCTGATCATCGCCCAGTTGATCACCAGGGTCGCGACCACCAGCGACATCAGCAGTTCCAGGGCGTGCTGCGGCATGAAGTAGTTGAGCAACACCGCCACCAGGGTAACCGCCGCCGAGGCCAGGATCGAACGCACCGGCACACCGCGCTTGTCGATTTTCGCCAGGCTGGCCGGCGCATCGCCCTGCTCGGCCATGCCCAGGAGCATGCGAGCGTTGCAGTAGGTACCACTGTTGTACACCGACAGCGCCGCGGTCAGTACCACGAAGTTGAGGATGTGCGCGGCAACGTCGCTACCGAGCAGCGAGAACACCTGCACGAACGGGCTGGCACCATAGGTGCCACCGGCCGAATCCAGGCTGGTGACCAGGCTGTCCCAAGGGGTCAGCGACAGCAGTACCACCAGAGCGCCGATGTAGAAAATCAGGATGCGGTAGATGACCTGGTTGATCGCCTTGGGGATCACGGTCTTCGGCTTGTCGGCTTCAGCTGCGGTGAAACCGAGCATTTCCAGGCCACCAAAGGAGAACATGATGATCGCCAGGGCCATCACCAGGCCACTGACACCATTGGGGAAGAAGCCGCCGTGTTCCCACAGGTTGCTGACCGAGGCTTGCGGGCCGCCGCTGCCGCTGACCAGCATCCAGCTGCCCAAAGCGATCATGCCGACAATGGCCAGGACCTTGATGATCGCGAACCAGAACTCAGCCTCGCCAAACACTTTGACGTTGGCCAGGTTGATTGCGTTGATCAGGATGAAGAAGGCTGCCGCCGAGGCCCAGGTCGGGATCTCCGGCCACCAGTAATGCACGTACTTGCCCACAGCAGTGAGCTCCGACATGCCGACCAGGATGTACAGCATCCAGCAGTTCCAGCCCGACAGGAAGCCGGCGAAACCACCCCAGTATTTGTGTGCAAAGTGACTGAAAGAGCCGGCTACCGGCTCTTCGACGATCATCTCGCCGAGCTGGCGCATGATCATGAAGGCAATGAAGCCACAGATCGCGTAACCGAGAATCATCGACGGGCCCGCCGACTTCATCACCCCGGCAGAACCCAGGAACAGCCCGGTACCAATTGCGCCGCCCAGGGCGATCAACTGGATGTGGCGATTTTTCAGACCGCGTTTCAGCTCGCCTGAATGTGTGTTTTGTCCACTCATGAACGAAGTCACCTGCTTTGTTTTTATCTGTGACGGAATCGGACCCACCGCGCTCGTGGCGCAGCGGAATTAACAAGGTGATTACCTTGAGGTTCTTGGACGTAGTGGCAGCGGTCGCGGGCAAGGCCCTCGACGCATCAACCGGGCGTCAGCAAGAGTGCGAGGTACGCATTGGGGTCACAGTTAAAACGCGGCGCATTGTATACCCCTACAGACGCGCAGGGGTCAACACGTTGCGTGACTGTCTGACGACAAAACGCACCGGTCCTGGGGAAGGTTTCTAGCCTGGGGGGGTAATTGGCGTTCATGGCGCCTCCATTTGTTCTTATTGAATGCCTAGCTCTCCGGCCCGGCTTTGCACGCAGCAATGGCGCCTATGACACCGCTCCCGGGGCTGGCGAACAAGCCGCTGAGAAGCGGCTAAAGCGCTCTGTTCCGAGCTTTTCGGCACATTATTTTTACAGTGAAAAAAAACATCAGGGAGGCCCCGTCAATTGGCTCACATTTGTAACGTTTTATTTACTATGTGGTTCAAATACTTTCCACTGCGTACGGAAGTATCTGTATGACAAGGAAATTTTGGCAAAAAAAAGCCAACCCGAAGGTTGGCTTCTTCATAACTTCTTTACTGCCTTACGGGCGCGGCTTGTTGCGAGTACTGCCCGGGCGCTTGGGCGCTGGCTTGCCGCGCTTGTTCATATCGCTCGGACGCTCGGCAACGGTGCTTTTGCCACGGCCACTGTCCTTGCGTGGCGCTTCACCACGTGGCTGGCGTGCAGGACGCTCACCAGTGGCGGCATCCTGTGCCGGGCGCAGGGTGCGCACGCGCTCGCCACGACCTAGAGGACGGGTAGATTTGCGCTGCAAGCGCTCGAGCTTGTCTTTGCTCTTGTGGTTCAGCGTCGGCATGGCCACCGGCGTCAGACCCACTTCGGCGGCAAGAATGTCGACTTCCTGCTGGCTCATTTCACGCCAGCGGCCCATCGGCAGATCGGAGTTGAGGAATACCGGACCGAAACGCACGCGCTTGAGGCGGCTGACCACCAGGCCCTGGGACTCCCACAGGCGGCGCACTTCACGGTTGCGGCCTTCCATCACCACGCAGTGGTACCAATGGTTGAAGCCTTCACCGCCAGGGGCTTCCTGGATGTCGGTGAAGCGCGCCGGGCCGTCTTCGAGGACGACACCGGCCTTGAGGCGGGCAATCATGTCTTCGTCGACTTCACCACGCACACGCACGGCGTACTCACGGTCCATTTCATAGGACGGGTGCATCAAGCGGTTGGCCAGCTCACCGTCGGTGGTGAACATCAACAGGCCAGTGGTGTTGATGTCCAGGCGGCCGATGTTGATCCAACGGCCTTCTTTGGGCCGTGGCAGACGGTCGAACACGGTCGGACGGCCTTCCGGGTCGTCACGGGTGCAGATCTCACCGTCGGGCTTGTTGTACATGATCACCCGGCGCACGGTTTCAGCGGCTTCTTCGCGCTTGATCACGCGGCCGTCGACCGAAATCGCATCGTGCAGGTCGACACGCTGGCCAAGGGTGGCATTGACGCCATTGACCTTGATCCGGCCCTGGCCGATCCAGGCCTCGACGTCACGGCGCGAGCCCACGCCGATACGCGCGAGAACTTTTTGCAGTTTCTCGCCTGATGGCGGCAATGGCTGGGCTTCTTGCAGGTCTTTTTCACTCATGCTGGGCACCTCCCGGTGTAGTTGGAACAATCTGGTATGGCGAACAAGCGCCAAAAAGGGTCGCAAATCATACGCTGATCACAGCGCGAACGCACCTCAGACTAGCCGAAATTGTAAAAGTTGCCGGTCAATCCGCCCAAAGGCCGGGGTTACTGATGAGGCGTCTGCGGCTCGGTTTCCAGCGGCTCGGCGTCGAGGTCAACCGGTGCTTCGTCGAGGTCAACCGGTGCTTCGTCGATCAGGTCGTCGAAATCGGTTTTCAGCCCTTCTTCCATGGCATCCAGCTCGGTCAGCAAGCTGCGGAAGCTGGTTTCTTCCTGAGGCGCCTGCGGTTCGGCGCTGGCATCGGCCAAGGCCTGCAGGTGCGCAGGTACCGGTGCGTCGTCCAGTTCCAGCACAGACTCGGGCGCAGGCTCCATCTCACGCAACTCGGCCAGGGGCGGCAACTCGTCGAGGTTCTTCAGGTTGAAATGATCGAGAAAGGCCTTGGTGGTGGCGAACATTGCCGGCTTGCCCGGCACCTCGCGGTAGCCGACGATGCGGATCCACTCGCGTTCGAGCAGGGTCTTGATGATGTTGGTGTTGACTGCCACGCCGCGCACGTCTTCGATTTCACCACGGGTAATGGGCTGGCGGTAGGCGATCAGCGCCATGGTCTCCAGCAACGCCCGGGAATAACGCTGCGGGCGCTCTTCCCACAGCCGGCCCACCCAGGGCGCGTAGTCCTCGCGAATCTGCAGGCGGTACCCCGAGGCCACTTCCTTGAGTTCGAAGGCACGACCACTACAGGATTTGCGCAATACCTCCAGGGCCTTTTTGAACACTGCCGGTTCCGGACGCTCGGCCTCCTCGAACAACTCGTACAGGCGCTCAAGGGATTGCGGTTTACCCGAGGCCAGCAAAAATGCCTCCAGCAGGGGCGCCAGGTCGCGCGGTTCATTCAGGTTCATGGGCTTGCTCAGTTGTCACTCGGCGCGGGCGCGGACATGGATCGGTGCAAAAGGCTCATTTTGCACCAATTCGATCAAGGATTCCTTGACCAGTTCGAGAATCGCCATGAAGGTCACCACCACGCCAAGCTTGCCCTCCTCGGCCGTGAACAGTTCAACGAAGGGTACGAAACCGCCGCCCTTGAGGCGCTCAAGCACGTCACTCATGCGCTCGCGGGTCGACAAGGCCTCGCGGCTGATCTGATGGCTTTCGAACAGGTCGCCACGGCGCAGCACTTCGGCCATCGACACCAGCAGTTCTTCCAGGCTGACCTCCGGCAGCAGTTTGCGGACCTTGGCCTGCGGGGCGTCCAGCCGTGGCACGAGCACCTCGCGACCGACCCGGCTAAGGCCATCGATGCCTTCGGCGGCAGCCTTGAAGCGTTCGTATTCCTGCAGGCGGCGGATCAGCTCGGCGCGCGGATCGGCTTCCTCTTCCTCGATTTCTACGGAACGCGGCAGCAGCATCCGTGACTTGATCTCGGCCAGCATTGCCGCCATCACCAGGTACTCGGCAGCCAGTTCCAGGCGCACGGTTTTCATCAGCTCGACATAGCCCATATACTGGCGGGTGATTTCCGCCACCGGGATGTCAAGAATGTCGACGTTCTGCTTGCGAATCAGATACAGCAGCAGGTCCAGCGGCCCTTCGAAGGCCTCCAGAAACACTTCCAGGGCATCCGGTGGAATGTACAGGTCCACCGGCATCTGGGTCATGGCTTCGCCATACACCAGCACCAGCGGCAACTCCTGCTGGGCGCCTGCTTGCGGGTCGATGAGCGGTTCGGTTGCGCTGGCCTGGTTCACGCTTCGACCATGAATGGCGCAGGGTCGCCGCACCCCACGCGGATCACTTCCGGCTCGTCGCCGGCCAGGCTGATTACGGTGGAGGCCTTGAAGTCGCCAAAGCCGCCATCAATGATCAGGTCGACCTGGTGTTCCAGGGCTTGGCGGATCTCGTAGGGGTCGGTCATCGGCTCGTCTTCGCCGGGCATGATCAGGCTGACGCTCATCAGCGGCTCACGCAACTCTTCGACCAGCGCCAGGACAATCGGATTGGACGGTACGCGCAGGCCGATGGTGCGGCGCTTTTCGTGCAGCAGCAGGCGCGGCACTTCGCGGGTGGCATTGAGAATGAAAGTATACGGCCCCGGCACATGGGCCTTGAGCAGGCGGAAGGTGGCGGTGTCGATCTTGGCGAACAGGCCCATCTGCGACAGGTCGCAGCAGATCAGGGTGAAGTTGTGGTTCTTGTCCAGCTGACGCAGGCGCCGTACCCGCTCAACGGCGGTCTTGTCGCCGATCTGGCAACCCATAGCGTAGGAGGAGTCTGTGGGGTAGACCACCACACCGCCCTTGCGAATGATCTCGACGGCCTGTTTGATCAGGCGCGGTTGCGGGTTTTCCGCATGAATCTGGAAAAACTGACTCACGTTCTCTTCCTGTTCAGACTGCCGCGATAGGCTGCTCATGCTTGAATCGGCGCCACAACGGTGGCAGGTCCTCTGGCAACGGCCGGTACACACCGATCTCGCCCCAGTTGCCCGGCCCATGGAAATCACTGCCGGCACTGGCCAGCAGACCGAATTCACGGGTCAGGATCGACAGCGTGCCTACCTGTTCAGCCGGCATCATGCCGTTGACCACTTCCAGCGCCTGCCCGCCTGCTTGAATATAGTCGGCAATCAGCCGGCGGCGCTTGCTGCGGGTTAAATCGTAGTGCATCGGATGCGCAAGGCTGACCCAGGCATCGGACTGGCGCAGGGTCTGCACGGTCTCCTCCAGCGTCGGCCAGTGCAGCTTCACATCGCCCAGCTTGCCGGCCCCCAGCCATTTGCGAAAGGCTTCGGCACGGTCTTTGACATAGCCTGCGCGCACCAGGTACTCAGCAAAATGCGGCCGCGCCGGGGCATTGCCGCTGTCACCCAGCTCCTGCTGGATGGCCCGGGCACCCTCGAGTGCGCCCTTCATGCCCTTGAGCGCCAACCGTCGGTCGATTTCTTCTGCGCGCAGCCAGCGGCCGCGGTGCAATGACTCCACGGCGGCCTGCAACGGCGCGGCGTCGAGCGGGAAGTCGTAGCCCAACACGTGGATGGTCGCGCCCCCCCAGGTGCACGACAGTTCGATACCGCTGACCCACTGCATAGCCAGGGCCTGAGTGGCGGCGCGAGCCTCAAGTTGGCCCTCGAGGGTGTCATGGTCCGTCAGCGAGAGCATCCGCACGCCATGCTCATGGGCCCGGGCAACCAATACCGTTGGCGACAAGGCACCGTCGGAGGCCGTACTGTGGCAGTGCAGATCAACATTCATAGGTGGCGCTTTCGCTGTCATTGATGTTTGTTATTATGCCGTCACATCCTGCTTCTGGCTGCCACTGTGAAACAATTCATCGATTTCATCCCGCTGCTCCTGTTCTTCATCGTCTACAAGCTTGAACCACGCGCCGTCGAATTCGCCGGGCAGAGTTTCGAGTTGGGTGGTATCTACAGCGCCACGGCGATGCTGATCATCAGTTCACTGGTGGTCTACGGCGCCCTGTTCATTCGCCAGCGCAAGCTGGAGAAGGGTCAGTGGCTGACCCTGGTCGCCTGCTTGGTGTTCGGTGGCCTGACCCTGACCTTCCACAGCGAAACCTTCCTCAAGTGGAAGGCTCCAGTGGTCAACTGGCTGTTTGCCCTGGCGTTTACCGGCAGCCACTTCATCGGCGACCGGGTACTGATCAAACGCATCATGGGTCACGCCCTGAGCCTGCCGGAACCAGTCTGGACGCGCTTGAACATCGCCTGGATCGGCTTTTTCCTGTTCTGCGGCGCAGCCAACCTGTTCGTTGCCTTCACCTTCCAGGACATCTGGGTCGACTTCAAGGTGTTCGGCAGCCTGGGTATGACCGTGCTGTTCCTGGTGGCCCAGGGTTTCTACCTGTCGCGTCACCTGCATGACAGCGACCCGAGCACCCCGCCTTCTACCCCCAAGCACGAGGAATGACATGCTCTACGCCATCATTGCCACCGACGTAGCCGATTCGCTGGAAAAACGCGTGGCCGCGCGCCCGGCGCATATCGAACGCCTGCAACTGCTCAAGGAACAAGGCCGCGTGGTGCTGGCCGGCCCGCACCCGGCCGTTGACAGTAACGACCCAGGCGCCGCTGGTTTTACCGGTAGCCTGATCGTCGCCGAGTTTGATTCGCTCAACGCCGCCCAGGCCTGGGCCGATACCGACCCGTACATTGCCGCGGGCGTCTACGCCAACGTCGTCGTCAAGCCGTTCAAGCAAGTCCTGCCGTAACCCTCGATGACGGCGCACCACTTGGTGCGCCGCCGTCCGCAGCTTTCTCTTCGCAACTGCTCATTATTCTCGTCTGCTGGCCGACAACCTCCTGAACCATCCAATGGAATCAGGAGTTCCGATGCGTCGAGGTCCGTTGTCCCTGCTGCTGTGCCTGTTGCTGCTGACCCCACTCGCCCAGGCCGAAGAGCCTGCCGCTGCCAGCACGCCGTTGTCGCTGAGCGCCGGCAGCCAGATTACCGAGCTGCAGCAGCGCCTGAAGGAAAGCGAGCGTCAGCGTGAAACCCTCAGCCAGCAACTGCACAACGCCGACAGCGAACGCGAAAGCGCCCAGCTCACCCGCCTGCGCCAGGAAAACCAGCGCCTGAAGCTGACCCTCAAGGAACTGCAGGCCGGCGCCGCCCCGAAACTCATCACCGATCAGCAACAATGGTTCCTGATTGGTGGCGCAGTTGCCCTGTTTGCGGCACTCTGCGGTATCTTTGCCAGTGGCGGACACAGAAAGCGTCGGCAATGGTTGAATTGAGTGAGTCATGAGCGAGCTGTTACTGATTGATGATGACCAGGAACTCTGCGAGCTGCTCGGCAGCTGGCTGACCCAGGAAGGTTTCGTGGTACGTGCCTGCCACGACGGCCTCAGCGCGCGTAAAGCGCTGGCCGAACAAGCACCGGCCGCCGTAGTGCTGGACGTGATGCTGCCCGACGGCAGCGGCCTGGAGCTGCTCAAGCAGTTGCGTAACGAGCACACCGAACTGCCGGTACTGATGCTCTCGGCCCGTGGCGAGCCGCTGGACCGGATCCTGGGCCTGGAGCTGGGTGCCGATGATTACCTGGCCAAACCCTGTGATCCGCGCGAGCTCACCGCCCGCCTGCGCGCCGTGCTGCGCCGCAGCCACCCCAATGCGACACCCAGCCAGGTGGAAATCGGCGACCTGTGCTTCAGCCCTGCCCGCGGCGTGGTCAGCATCGATGAACAGGAACTGACCCTGACCCTCTCTGAAAGCCGCATCCTCGAAGCCCTGCTGCGCCAGCCCGGCGAGCCGCTGGACAAACAGGAACTGGCGCAGATCGCCCTGGGCCGCAAGTTGACCCTGTATGACCGCAGCCTGGACATGCACGTCAGCAACCTGCGCAAGAAGATCGGCCCGCATGCCGATGGCCGCCCGCGCATCGTTGCCTTGCGCAGCCGTGGTTACTACTACAGCCTGTAATGTCAGCACGGCGCGCTGGCATCTTTACCCAAGCTTTACCCTTGCCTGACCGCCGCTGACCTTGATCTCCCTAGACTGGGTACATCCGGTAACGACCGGCCTCAGAAAGGAGAGTCACCATGCGCAAGACCCTTATCGCCCTGATGTTCGCTGCCGCCCTGCCTACCGTCGCCATGGCCATGCCAGATGCCGGCGGCCCGCGCCACGGTGAGCACCACCGCGGTGGAGCGCCTTTCGCCCAGCTGGACCTGAGCCACGAACAGCGCCAGCAGATCGGAAAACTGATGGGCGAGCAGATGAAAAGCCGTCAGGAAATCACCCAGCGCTACCTGGAAAAGCTCCCGGCTGCTGAGCAGAAAGCCCTGAAAGACGAGCTCAAAGCGAAAAAAGACAAGACTCAAGCCGAAATTCGCGCCTTGCTCAAACCCGAACAGCAGAAGCAGTTCGACGAGATGAAAAAGAAGCAGGATGAGCGCCGCGCCGAATGGGCCGAGTTCAAAGCCTGGAAAGCTGAAAAAGCCAACAAGGCCCAGTAAGCTGTCAGCCATCCGCCCGGCCTGCCCCAGCAGACCGGGCTTTTTCCGTTAGAGGTGCACCTTTTGCGTTCATTGTTCTGGCGCATCCTGGCCAGTTTCTGGCTGGCCATTGCCCTAGTTGCCGGCTTGTCGATCCTGCTCGGGCACATGCTGAACCAGGACGCCTGGATTCTCAGCCGCCATCCGGGCCTCAATACCCTGGCCAAGAACTGGACCCAGCGCTATGAACAGCAAGGGCCGGAGAGCGCCCAGCACTACCTTGAGCATCGCAAGCGCCGCTACAACATCGACGTGCAGGTGCTCAACGACAGTGGCGATGCGGTCGTTCCTGGCACCTTCCCGCGCCGCGCCGCCGCCTTCGAAGCGCGCCGGCACAATGATGACCGCCGTTTGCCGTGGCGGCGCCTGACCGAGGAATACACCAGCCCCGACACCGGCGAGACCTACCTGCTGATCTACCGCATCCCGCACCCGGAGCTGGACGCCTGGCACCGAGACAGCCTGCTCTGGCCATTGAGTGCACTGGGGATTGCCCTGGTGGTGCTGACCTTGTTCAGCCTGCTCGTCACCCTGTCGATCACCCGCCCCTTGAGCCGCCTGCGCAGCGCCGTGCATGACCTGGGACAGACCACCTACCAGCAGAACAGCCTGGCGCGCCTGGCCAACCGCCGTGACGAATTCGGTGTACTGGCCAACGACTTCAACCGCATGGGCGCGCGCCTGCAGAGCATGATTGGCAGCCAGCGGCAGTTGTTGCGCGACGTGTCCCACGAACTGCGCTCGCCCCTGGCCCGCCTGCGCATCGCCCTGGCCCTGGCCGAGCGGGCCGGAGCTGAGCAGCGCCAGGCCCTGTGGCCGCGCCTGACCCGCGAGTGCGACCGCCTGGAAGCACTGATCAGCGAGATTCTGGTATTGGCCCGGGTCGACGCCGAACAAGCGCGGGCGGAGCCGGTGGACCTCGATGCCCTGCTGGCGTCAGTGCAAAAAGACGCGCAGCTGGCAGCGCCAGAGCAGCAAATCCAGCTGCAGCATGAAAGCGGGCTTCACCTGCAAGGCTGGCCGACCCTGCTGGAGCGCGCGCTGGATAACCTGCTACGCAATGCCGTGCGTTTCAATCCGGCCGGCCAGCCGATTGAAATCACCGGGGTGCGCGATAACGACACGATTGTGCTGAGCGTGCGTGACCACGGGCCGGGAGTGGCCACAGAGCACCAGGCTCAGTTGGGCGAACCGTTCTACCGTGCGCCCGGGCAGAGTGCCGCGGGGCATGGCCTGGGACTGGCGATTGCGCGCAAGGCGGCGGAGCGCCATGGCGGTAGCCTGAGCCTGGGCAATCATCCCGAGGGTGGGTTTGTTGCCAGGCTGGAGTTGCCGCTGACCGGCCCGAGCAAGGCTTGAGAATGCCGAGGGCTGCTTCGCAGCCCATCGCTGGCAAGGCCAGCTCCCACAAGGGCCGATCACACCGTTCCACTGTGGGAGCCGGCCTTGCCGGCGATGAGTCCGTCACAGCCTCTACAAAACCTTACCCCCAGGCACTGACAAAATCAGCCGTGTCCAGCACTGGCGCCGTGCGCAGTTCATTCTGCGGCGTCCCCAGGTACAGGAAGGCAACGATCTCCTCGTTGTCCTCCAGCCCCAGCCCCTTGGCCACATGCTTGCTGTACGAAAGCTCACCGGTGCGCCATACCGCGCCGATCCCCTGGGCGTGGGCCGCCAGCAAAATGCTGTGGGCAGCACAACCGGCCGCCAGGCGCTGCTCGGATTGCGGCACCTTGAAATGATCCTGCAGGCGCGCCACCACAACCACCAGCAACGGTGCGCGCAAGGGCATGGCCCGGGCCTTGTCCAACGCCGCCTCAGAGGCCTCGCCGTTGAGCTTTACCGCTTCGGCGAGCAGTTCGCCAAGCTTTTCCCGCGCCTGGCCTTCGACCGTCAAAAAGCGCCAGGGCCGCAGTTGGCCGTGGTCCGGCGCACGCAGGGCAGCCTGAAACAGCACCTCGCGTTGTGCGGCATTGGGTGCCGGATCCAGCAGACGTGGAACCGAAACACGGTGGAGCAATGCGTCGAGAGCCTCCATTGGCTACCCCTTGTGGATAAATGTCGGGCTATTCTAGCGTTTACTTAAAAAGGTCCATAGGTAGAATGGCGCCCTTCCGTTTCGAGTCAGAGCAGATCACATGGCGTTGCCGACCTTAAGGATCATTGGTTTCATCATCGGCATCTTCCTGATCACCCTGGCGATCAGCATGGTCGTGCCCATGGCCACGCTGGTGATCTTCGAGCGCACCGGCGATCTGCCGTCGTTCCTCTGGGCCAGCATGATCACCTTTGTCGCAGGCCTGGCCCTGGTCATCCCGGGCCGCCCCGAGCACGTGCACCTGCGCCCGCGGGACATGTACCTGCTGACGGTCAGCAGTTGGCTGGTGGTGTGCATCTTCGCCGCCCTGCCGTTTCTGCTGACCCAGCACATCAGCTACACCGATGCTTTTTTCGAGAGCATGTCCGGCATCACCGCCACTGGTGCCACGGTGCTCAGCGGCCTGGACAGCATGTCCCCAGGGATCCTGATGTGGCGCTCGCTGCTGCACTGGCTGGGCGGCATCGGCTTTATCGCCATGGCCGTAGCGATCCTGCCGCTGCTGCGCATCGGTGGCATGCGCCTGTTCCAGACCGAGTCCTCGGACCGCTCGGAAAAGGTCATGCCGCGCTCGCACATGGTCGCCAAGTCCATCGTGCTGGTGTACATCGGTATCACCACCCTCGGTTCCCTGGCGTTCTGGCTGGCCGGGATGAGTGCCTTCGATGCGATCAACCATGCCATGTCGGCGATTTCCACCGGCGGTTTCTCCACCTCCGACCAGTCCCTGGCCAAGTGGGACATACCGGCGGTGCACTGGGTCGCGGTGGTGGTGATGATCCTCGGCAGCTTGCCGTTCGCCCTGTATGTGGCAACCATTCGCGGCAACCGCAAGGCGCTGATCAAGGACCAGCAGGTGCAGGGATTGTTGGCCATGCTGCTGGCCACCTGGTTGGTGCTCGGCACTTGGTATTGGGCCACCACCAACCTGCACTGGCTCGATGCCCTGCGTCATGTGGCCCTGAACGTGACCTCGGTGGTCACCACCACCGGCTTCGCCCTGGGCGACTACAGCCTGTGGGGCAACTTCTCGCTGATGCTGTTCTTCTATCTGGGTTTCGTGGGCGGTTGCTCGGGCTCGACTGCAGGCGGCATCAAGATTTTCCGCTTCCAGGTCGCCTATATCCTGCTCAAGGCCAACCTGAACCAGTTGATCCACCCACGGGCGGTGATCAAGCAGAAATACAACGGTCACCGGCTCGACGAAGAAATCGTGCGTTCGATCCTGACGTTTTCGTTCTTCTTCGCCATCACCATCTGCGTCATTGCCCTGGCCCTGTCGCTGCTGGGCGTGGACTGGATGACCGCCCTGACCGGCGCCGCCAGTACCGTGTCGGGGGTCGGACCGGGCCTGGGCGAAACCATCGGCCCGGCCGGCAACTTCGCCACCCTGCCGGATGCGGCAAAGTGGATCCTGGCCTTCGGCATGCTCCTGGGCCGCCTGGAAATCATCACGGTGCTGGTGCTGTGTATGCCTGCGTTCTGGCGTCACTGACCGACTCATGCTCTTCCGGGGCCGCTGCGCCCCCCGTCAAACGTGCCCGATACTCACCCGGGGTAACGTCGAACCAGCGGCGAAAGGCCCTGAAAAAGTTGCTCGGATCGGCAAAACCAAGCAGGTAGGCCGCTTCGAGCAAGGTCATGTTGGCCTGCGCCAGGTACTGCTCGGCGAGTTCGCGGCGGGTGTCATCGAGCAAGGTCTGAAAGCTCGTCCCCTCCTCTTGCAGGCGACGCTGCAAGGTGCGCTGGGACAGGTGCAAGGCCTGGGCAATGGTTTCGCGCTTGGGTTCGCCCTGAGGCAGCACCCGGCACAGCACCTGGCGCGCGCGGTGAGTGACCCGGCTTTCCGAGAAGCGCGCC
This sequence comes from Pseudomonas rubra, assembly GCF_028656935.1. Classification (GTDB taxonomy): domain Bacteria; phylum Pseudomonadota; class Gammaproteobacteria; order Pseudomonadales; family Pseudomonadaceae; genus Aquipseudomonas; species Aquipseudomonas rubra. The sequence continues at coordinate 36,035 of NZ_JAMDGZ010000012.1, read as the reverse complement.
AGGTATTCGCCAGCAAATCGATCATGCAGGGTGGCCATGGCCTCGTTGGCAGTCGGCAATGGCGCCTCCATATCGGCGCGCTCGAGCACCAGCGCATCATAGGGGGCACTGAACACCAGCGGGGCATGAAAAGCCGTCTTGTACGGCGTCAGATCCTTGGGTTGCGGCCCCTGGACCAGCACCCGGCGCGGCTGGATCACCCGTCCGCTGAGCCAGCTGCACAGCGACAGCGCGCAAGCCAGCGAGGCCTCGGCACTGTGCCGGGTCGGAGGCAGGTGATCGCCATGAACGGTAAGAATCAGTGCATAGCCGTCCGGCTCAAGGCGGAAACTCAAGTCGGAGCTTTCGGCGATGATTCGCTGATAACGCACCAGCCGCTCAAAACCCTCGGCCAGGGTGCGGCTCGACATCAGCGCATAGCCGACCACATGAAAGGATGCCGGACGAACCACCCGCGCCATGTTCAGGCCGATCGCCTGGTTGCCGGACAGCTCGACGGCCAACTGCCACAGACGGGTCATGGAGTCCTGGGTAAACCGTGCATCGGGGTCATCGAGCGCGGCGAAATCAAGGCCAAGCTGCTTGAACATGGCACGGCAATCGAGGCCTTCGAGCTCGAGTGCCTTGACGATCCCTGATGCCCAGCTTGCTGAAGTGGTTCGTTCGCTCATGGCTGGCTTCTTTTTTAGCGACAAGCCGCTGCTGCGGCGATCTCAAAGGATACTCAATTGGCGCCTATTGTCACTGCCCTGTAGTGTTACTCACTCTAGACTCAGATCAGGCTCCACGCCGTGTATCTTTGTCAGTTCGACCAGACCCTGGAGCAGTGTCGTGAACAGCCCCCAGCAGTTCCACAGTTTTGCCGAGTTCTACCCCTACTACCTGGGCGAACACAGCCACCCGACTTGCCGGCGCCTGCACTTTGTCGGCACCAGCCTGGTCATCGCCGTACTCGCTTTCAGCCTCGGCAGCGGCAACTGGCTGTTGCTGCTGGCCCTGCCCTTTGCGGGCTATGGCTTTGCCTGGATCGGGCACTTCTGCTTCGAGAAAAACCGCCCGGCCACCTTCAAACATCCGCTTTACAGCCTGATCGGCGACTTTGCCATGTACCGCGACATGTTGCGCGGCAAGGTCAGCTTCTGAATTCGGCCCGCAAGGCCAGAAACCCGTCCTGCCGAGCAAGACTGGGCGATCATCGCCAATGACTTTCGCGCCTGGCGAGACGGGCGCGACGAGGAAGCCGCAGCGTTCGATCCAAGCTACGACAACCTGCCATTGAGCTTCTTCGAGCCAATGCTGCGACGCCTGTTCGCCCAGCCCCGGCAGTCACTGTACAAATCCACGCTAGAGCACCCCGCCACCACCGCCTGAATCCACCAGTTCCTCAAGCCCGGCCAGGCGCCGGGCTGCCTCGGCCTGGGCATCGGCCAGGCGGTACAGCGCGATGGTGCCATCCCAGTGCTCGATCAGCGCAGTACAGGACTCGACCCAGTCGCCACAGTTGAGGTAGTCCACCTCGCCGACCTTGCGAATCTCGGCATGGTGAATATGCCCACAGACCACACCGTGAAAACCGCGCCTGACGCATTCATGCGCGATGGCCTCCTCGAAGTCACTGATGAAGCTGACCGCAGTCTTGACCTTATACTTGAGGTACGCCGACAAAGACCAGTAGCCGTAGCCATAGCGTGCCCGCCAGTGGTTGAGCCAGCGGTTGAGAGTCAGGGTGACCTCGTAGGCCGAATCGCCAAGAAAGGCCAGCCAGCGGTGATAGCGGGTGATTACATCGAACTGATCACCATGGATCACCAGCAGGCGCCGGCCGTCGGCAGTCAGGTGCTCGGCCTGATCGACCAACTGGATATTGCCCAGCACCAGTTTCGAGTAACGGCGCAGAAATTCGTCATGGTTGCCGGTGACGTAGATCACTTCGGTGCCCCGCTTGCTCATGGTCAGCAGACGGCGGATCACATTGGTGTGTGCCTGGGGCCAGTACATGCCGCCACGCAGCTTCCAGCCATCGATGATGTCACCGACCAGGTAGATGCGGTCAGCCTGGTAACCCTTGAGAAACTGCGACAGGTGCTCCGCCTGGCAATCCCGGGTCCCCAGGTGCACGTCCGAGATCCATAGGGTGCGTACGCGCTGTTTGCGCGAGGGTCTGGCAAACTCGGCACGGGTCATCGGCAGGCTCCGGGAAGGTTTGCGTCAGCTTGCCAAGGGGCAATGAATCGAACGTGACCGGCACGTGTCGATCCGATGACATGCTGCCCACTCAGCACAAGGCCACACAGATGAGACTGGGAGCGGCCTTGCGCCGCGATGGGGCGCAAGGCGTCCCCAATAAACCGTTAGCCTGTACACTGCGGCGATTGCCGGAGGACACTTCGATGAGCCGCGCCCCGATTCTTTCCCTGCGTCATTATCACCACGACCTGATCGCCCACAGCCACGAGCACCCGCAACTGGTGTTCGGTTTGCGCGGTCGCCTGGACTTCGAGGTCGAAGGCCGCGGCGCGCGGGTTGACCGCCAGAGCCTGATGGTGGTCCCGGCGGGCAGCCACCATACCTGCGGCAGCCCTGCCGGCAGCGACTGCCTGGTGCTGGATGTGCCCGCAGGCACATGGCTGAACCAGGGCCTGGGCGTGCACCTCGACGCCAGCCGGCGCCTGCTTGAACGGGCCGGGCCCGTGAACCTGGACCATCGTCAGCAACAACTGGTCGACTGGCTGGCGGCAAGCCCGATCAACGACCCGCTGATAGCCCAGCAAGGTGCACTGTTGCTGCTGGCCAGCCTGAACAGCGGAGCGAAACCGGCCACAGCGATAAAGTCATTGCCCTACGCCCGTTTCGACGTCCATATCGAGCAGAACGCGGCCTACCCACTGCAGGTGGCTGACCTGGCGCGCCTGGCCGGGCTGTCCGGCGCGCGTTTGCATGCGCGGTTCATGGCCGAATGCGGGGTCACACCCATGGACTATGTGCGCCAGCGCCGCCTGCTGCGGGCACGGCAACTGCTGCGTGATACCCGCTTACCGATCGGCGAGATCGCCTGCCAGGTCGGCTACAGCTCGCAAAGTGCCTTTGCCGCCGCCGTGCTCAAGGCCTTTGGCCGCACGCCTGGCGCCCTGCGGCGCGACCCTGAAGACAATTGACGCGAGGGCCGCGACAGACAGGGCCAGCGCCGCCCCCATACACTGGCGCCGCTGCCCTGCTCTATAACAAGGATCACCATGAATCACCGCACTGCCCTCGGCGCCCTGCATATCGGCGCACTGTTCTTCGGCCTCACCGGCGTGTTCGGCAAACTGGCCAGCGCCTCGCCTGCAATCATCGTCTTCGGTCGGGCCGCTTTTGCCGTACTGGCCTTGGCCGTGTTCGCAGGGTTTGCGCGCAAGGCCTGGCAACCCCTACAGGCTCAAGACTGGCGCCGCTTGCTGCTCGGTGGCGTGCTGCTGGCCGGGCACTGGGTCAGCTTTTTCATCGCAGTGAAAGTTGCCGGTGTTGCCATCGCCACCCTGGGTTTTGCCAGCTTCCCGGCCTTTACCGTGATCCTTGAGGGCCTGCTGTTTCGCGAGCGCATCCGCAGCAACGAGATCGTTCTGGTGCTGCTGGTGAGCATCGGTCTGGTATTGGTAACCCCGGACTTCGACCTGGCCAGCCAGGCCACAAGCGGGTTACTTTGGGCACTGCTTTCGGGCCTGCTGTTTTCGCTGCTGTCATTAACCAACCGCGCCAGCTCCGGGCGGATTCCGGCGGTGCAGGCCGCCTTGTGCCAGAACGCTGTGGTTGCCTTATGCCTGTTGCCTGCGGCGGCGCCAAGCCTTGCGCAGGTGACGGCCATGGACTGGTTGTGGATCGGCCTGCTCGGGGTGTTCTGCACAGGCGTGGCGCACAGTTTGTTCGTCGCAAGCCTGGCAGTGATCAAGGCGCGCACCGCGGCGGTGGTGTTTGCCCTGGAGCCGGTCTACGGCATCGCCATGGCCTGGCTGATCTTCGCCGAAACCCCGACCTTGCGCATGCTCATGGGCGGTGCGCTGATCATCCTCGCCATTGTCATTTCCAGCCGCCTGGCGGCCAGCAATCCGCCGGCCCTGACCGCCGCCCAGGGCTGACGGTCAGGGCCGGTCGTTATGGCCCAGGTCACGCTGGGGGTCGATCTGGTCGCGCACGCGCTGCTTGAGCACCTTGGCTTCAGGGAAGCCACCGTCGGCCTTGCGTTCCCAGATCTGCACATCATCGCAGGTGATACGGAAGGTGCCGCCGGTGGCAGGCTCCAGGGCCACCCGGGCCAGGTCGTCACTGAAGGTGCTCAACAGTTCCTGGGCCAGCCAGGCGGCACGCAGCAGCCACTGACATTGGGTGCAGTAGGTAATGACGATTTGCGGTTTAGGCGCGGACATACTCTGAAGGTCTCCTGACAGGTGGGCATGCTTATACTAGCGGTCTTTAGCCCTTGCTCCGAGCGCCATGATGCACCGCCTGCTGTTATCCCTGCTGTTGATGTTCGTTTCCTTCGCGCTGCTGGCAGCCGAAGCGCCCCGACCAAAAGTCGGCCTGGTGCTCTCCGGCGGTGCTGCTCGCGGCCTGGCCCATATCGGGGTGCTCAAGGCCCTGGAGGAACAGGGCATCAAGGTCGATGCCATTGCCGGCACCAGCATGGGCGCGGTGGTGGGCGGCTTGTACGCTTCGGGCTACAAGGTCGACGAACTGGAAAAACTGGCGCTGGGCATCGACTGGCAGCAGGCGCTGTCCGATGCACCGCCGCGCAAGGACGTGCCATTCCGACGCAAGCAGGATGACCGCGACTTCCTGGTCAAACAGAAACTCAGCTTTCGCGACGACGGTAGCCTGGGCCTGCCGCTGGGCGTGATCCAGGGCCAGAACCTGGCCTTGTTGCTGGAAAGCATGCTCGCCCATGCCAGCGACACCCGTGACTTCGACAAACTGCCGATCCCCTTCCGCGCCGTGGCCACCGACATCGCCAGCGGCGAAAAAGTGGTGTTTCGCCGCGGCCACCTGCCCCAGGTGATTCGTGCCAGCATGTCGATCCCTGCGGTGTTCGCCCCGGTCGAGCTCGATGGCCGACTGCTGGTCGATGGCGGCATGGTCGACAACATCCCCCTGGACGTTGCACGCGAGATGGGTGTGGACGTGGCAATCGTTGTCGATATCGGCACCCCGCTGCGCAACCGCAAGCAACTGGCGACCGTGGTCGACGTACTCAACCAGTCGATCACCCTGATGACCCGGCGCAACTCCGAGGAGCAACTGGCGGCCCTGCACCGTGACGACATCCTCATCCAGCCACCGCTGTCGAGTTTCGGGGTTACCGATTTCGGCCGCGCCCAGGACATGATCGACGCAGGTTACCGCGCCGCTCGCGCCCTGGACGCACGCCTGGCAGTGCTCAAGCGCCCGCAAAACGGGGACGGCGAGTTGCTCGCCGCACGCTCGCCAAGCCAGCGCACACCGGTGATCACCGCTATCCGTATCGAGAACGATTCGAAAGTCAGCGACGACGTGATCCGCTACTACATTCGCCAACCCATCGGCAAGCCGCTGGAACTGAGCCGCCTGCAGACCGACATGGGCACCCTGTATGGCCTCGATTACTTCGACCGGGTGCAATACCGCGTGGTCCACAAAGGTGACGACAACACCCTGGTGATCAACGCCCGCGGCCGTCGCGGCGGCACCGACTACCTGCGCCTGGGCCTGAACCTGTCGGACGACATGCGCGGCGACAGCGCTTTCAACATTGGCGCCAGCTACCGGGTCAACGGTATCAACACCCTTGGCGGCGAATGGCTGACCCGCGCCCAGATCGGCGACCAGCAGGAGCTGTACAGCGAGTTCTACCAACCGCTGGACGCCGGCTCGCGCTATTTCGTCGCGCCCTACATCGACATGGGCTCACAGAACATCGAAGCAACCCTGGACGATGACCCGGTTGCCGAGTACCGCCTGGAACGCTACGGCTTTGGCCTCAACCTGGGAAGGCAGATCGGCAACAACGGCGAAGTGCGCCTGGGCGTCGGCAAGGCCTGGGGCCAGGCCGAGGTGCGCATCGGCGACCAGGACCTGCCCAAGGTCAATTTCAACGAAGGCTTCTACGAGCTCAAGTACTCGTTCGACACCCTCGACAACGTCTACTTCCCCCACAGCGGTGAGGACATCAACCTGACCCTGCGCCATTACGACCCGAGCCTGGGCTCGGACCAACGCTACCGGCAATGGGACTTGAACGTGGACAAAGCCATGAGCAGCGGCCCCAACACCTGGGTGGTGGGCGGCCGCTATGGCAGGACCCTGGATGATACCGAGGTGGTTACCTCAAGCTTCGTGCTCGGCGGTGCCCGGCAACTGTCGGGGTTTCGTCAGGACTCGGTCTCCGGGCAGAACGTCAGCCTGATGCGCCTGGTCTACTACCGCCGCCTGACGCCGCGCGCCTACCTGCCGCTGGACTTTCCGTTGTACCTGGGCGGCTCGCTGGAGCGCGGCCGGGCCTGGAACAACGACAACGAGTTCGACAGTGGCTACATCAATGCAGCCAGTGTCTTTATTGGTTTCGAGACGCCCCTGGGGCCGCTGAATTTCAGCTACGGGGCCAACAGCGAGAATCAGAAGGCGATGTACCTGAACCTGGGTCACACCTTCTGAACAGTGCTCAGGACTTTTCCAGGTTAGCCAGGATCCGTGCATGGACGCGCATGCAAATGCGCAGTTCCTCTTCGTCGACGCCAACGAACAGCTCAGCGCGCAGGGCATTGGCAATGGTTTCGATCTGCTCGATCAGCGGTTTTGCCGGTGGGCAAAGGAGGATTTTTTTCGCCCGGCGGTCTTCCAGCACCGCCTGACGACGCACCAGCCCCTGGGTTTCCAGGCTATCGAGCAGACGGGCCAGGGTCGGGCCTTCAACGCCGACGCTCTGGGCCAGCTCACGCTGGGTCGGGGCCTCGTCGAATCGCGCCAGGTGCAGCAGCACCAGCCAGCGAGCCTGGGACAGGTTGAGCCCGGCCAAGCGTCGATCCAGTTCGGCGCGCCAGCCGCGGGACATGTGTGCCAGCTGCATCCCGAATTTATGTTGGTCGGTCAACGGCATAGAGGAACTCATCATCAGAACTAATTATTAGTCAGCTAACCATGACCGTGAGCCTCAGGCAAGGCTCATACAGCGGGCGGTGACTTGATAATCGTTATAAATGATGACAAAGCCGGGTTACATCTCGAATTCGGCGGCCAGCGCGGCCCGTACGCAATACAAAACACCTTCGGGCACTCGCCCGCCAAACTGTTCGGCAATGGCCGATACCGGCGGCAGCTCGCCTTCACCGTCGAGGAAGGCGTCCTGGATCTCGCCCAACAACTCCTCAGGCAAGTCCAGCGCCTGGTCCAGCGACAGCTCCTGGCGGCCGATGGCTTCGGCCAGCAGGCTGTAGACGTTCTTTTCGCTGCAGCTCAGCTGACCGGCGATCTGCATTGGCGTCATGCCGGCACGGGCCAGGCTGACCAACTCGTGGCGCAGGTCGGTGACAATTTTCGGCGCCTCGACGCCGCCGCCCAGTACTTCCAGGAAGGCTTCGCCGTAACGCTCCAGCTTGCGCGCACCGACGCCGCTGACCCGGCCCATCTCGCTCAGGCTGGTGGGCTGGCTGCGCAGCATCTCCAGCAAGGTCGAATCTGGGAAGATCACATAAGGCGGTACGCCATGCTCCTCGGCCAGCTTACGGCGCAGGGCACGCAGGGCTTCCCACTGCTCGCGCTCGTCGCTGCGCACCAGTTGGCTGGCCGGGCTGCCACCACTGCCGCTGCCACCCTTGCTGCTGGTTTGCGGCTTGAGGTCTTTACGCAACTCAAGGCTGACTTCACCGCGCAGCAACGGCCGGCAGCTGTCGGACAGGCGCAGGCCACCGTAGCCTTCAAGGTCGATGTCGGCCAGGCCACGGGCGACCAACTGGCGGAACAACGAGCGCCAGTCGTGCTCGGAGCGGTCTTTGCCGACACCGTACACAGCGAGCTTCTCGTGACCGAAGTTGCGGATTTTTTCGTTGTCGCGGCCCAGCAGCACATCCACCAGGTGGCCGACACCGTAGCGTTGACCGGTACGGTAGACCGCCGACAGCGCCTGGCGCGCAGGTTCGGTGGCATCCCAGGTCTGCACGCCGTCGATGCAGTTGTCGCAGTGACCACAAGGCTGGGGCAGCTCTTCGTCGAAATAGTTGAGCAGGATCTGGCGGCGGCAGCGGGTTTCCTCACACAGGGCGAGCATGGCGTCGAGCTTGTGTTGCTCGATACGCTTGTGGCGCTCGTCGCCTTCGGAGTTCTGCAGCATCTGCTTGAGCATCACCATGTCCTGCAGGCCGTAGGCCATCCAGGCGTCGGCAGGCAGGCCATCACGACCGGCTCGGCCGGTTTCCTGATAGTAGGCTTCCAGGGACTTGGGCAGGTCCAGGTGCGCAACGAAGCGCACGTTGGGTTTGTCGATGCCCATGCCGAAGGCGATGGTGGCGACCATGATCAGGCCTTCCTCGTTGAGAAAGCGACGCTGGTTGGAGGCACGGACCTCGGCAGGCAGCCCGGCGTGGTAAGGCAGGGCCGGGAAACCCTGCTCGCACAGATAGGCAGCGACATCATCGACCTTCTTGCGCGACAGGCAATAGACGATACCGGCGTTACCGCGCCGCTCGCCGAGGAACGCCAGCAACTGTTTGCGCGGCTGCTCCTTGGGTACGATGCGGTAGAAAATATTCGGCCGGTCGAAGCTCGACAGAAAGCGCTCGGCGTTCTGCAGGTGCAGACGGGTGACGATCTCTTCGCGGGTACGCATGTCCGCGGTGGCGGTCAGGGCGATGCGCGGCACATTCGGAAACAGCTCGGCAAGCTGGCCCAGTTGCAGGTATTCGGGACGGAAGTCATGCCCCCATTGCGACACACAGTGGGCTTCGTCGATGGCGAACAGGGCGATGTCGAGGCTGCGCAGGAAATCCAGCATGCGCGGCTGCACCAGGCGCTCGGGGGCCAGGTAGAGCATCTTCACTTCACCTTGGCGGATGCGCCCGGCCAGGTCACGTTGCTGCTCGGCGCTAAGGGTGGAGTTCAGCGAGGCGGCGGCGACACCCAGCTCGTCCAGGGTCGCCACCTGGTCTTCCATCAACGCGATCAGTGGCGACACCACTACCGCCAGGCCCGAGCGCAGCAGGGCCGGGACCTGGAAGCAGAGCGACTTGCCGCCGCCGGTAGGCATCAGTACCAGCGCGTCACCACCCTTGGCCACGCATTCGATGATTGCGCCCTGGCGCCCACGAAAGCTGTCGTAACCGAAGATGTCCTTGAGGACGCGCTGAGCCTGTTCGAGCATAGAAACTCCAAAAATCGCAAAACCATCCTGGGCACAGGCTGGACGAAAACCCCGCTGGCGACACCCGAAAATGCGTAAGCGGCTTTTACCCGGCCCTTGTGTCACGAGAGCCTGAGGATAAAAGCCGAGCATTATACCGGAGCCTGCGCCCTAGCAGGACGCTCTGCGATAGACGTCTTCCTTTGCCTCGTTTGCGCTGCAAGGTGCTAGAATTCAATATCGTTTATTCCCAAGGTAGCCCCGTAATGTCCTTCGCCGAGCAATTGACCCGCCTGCAAGCCTTCCTCGACGCCGACGAGCTGCACGAAGAGGCGCTGGACTACGTGGCCGCCCACGGCTTCCTGACTGCCTTGTCGATTGGTACCGAGGCCGTTCCTGAGCGCGAATGGATCGACGCCCTGTTCGCCGAAGAGCCGCACTACGCGAACGACGCCCAGCGTGAAGAGATCGAGGCCACCCTGATCCAGCTCAAGGCTCACATCGCCCGTCAATTGGCCAGCGACGAGGAATTCGAGCTGCCGTGCGACCTGGACCTGGGTGACGAGCCGGACGACTCGGATCTGCGCGGCTGGTGCATCGGCTTCATGGAAGGCGTGTTCATGCGTGAAGAGGCCTGGTTCGAAACTGCCGAAGAAGAAGTCAGCGAGATGCTGCTGCCGATCATGGTCGGTTCGGGCCTGTTCGACGAGCAGCCGGAATTTGCTGATATCGCCAGCGATGCCAACCTGATGGACGACATGATCGTGCAGATTCCAGAGGCCCTGACCGCCCTGTACCTGCTGCAGCATGCTCCGGACGAAAAGCCAGCACCTGCACTGCTCAAACCTCGCCACCACTGAGTCGGCGTCAATGCGCTACCTGCTGCTGGCCACCGGCTGGCTCAGCGTTGCGTTGGGGGTGATCGGGATCTTCCTGCCGGTGTTGCCCACCACCCCTTTCCTGCTTCTGGCTGCTGCGTGCTTTGCGCGCAGCTCGCCGCGCTTTCACCATTGGCTGGTCAACCACCCACGGCTCGGGCCGTGGATTCGTGATTACCTCAGTGGCGAAGGCATTCCCCTCAAAGGCAAGGTCTATGCGATCGGCTTGATGTGGTTGAGCATCGGCCTGTCGTGCTACCTGGTACCGCTGATCTGGGCACGGGGCTTCATGCTCACCAGCGCAGTGCTGGTGAGCATTTACATCTTGCGGCAAAAGACCCTGCGGCGCCCGTCCTGAGTCACCCAGTGGGTACGGTCAAACCGTATCCACCTTGAGCGAATGATCATTGAGCATTCCGTTGATGATCGTCGCGGTGTCCTGCCCCGCCGCAATCACCCCGCCCGCCCCCGCTGTCACGCCATAGTGCTGGGCCAGGTTGACCCCGGCCAGATCGATGGTCTGGGTTGGCGCCGCCCCGGCAACGGAGCTGACCTCGATGGTCGAGACCACGCCGGCACCACTGCCGGTGACCTTGAAATGCAGGTAGTCATCCAGCGATGCAGTGGTGGTGTTTTCGCCTTGCAGCAGTTGCGAGAGGTCCAGGCGATCGGTACCCGGGGTAAAGTCGGTGACCACATCATGCCCCGTGTTGCCTTGCTGATAGAGGAAGGTATCGCTGCCGGCGCCACCGGTGAGGGTGTTGTTGCCCGGGCCTCCGATCAGCACATCGTCCCCGCCAGCACCGTTGAGGGTATCGTTGCCCAGGCCGCCGGTGAGCACGTTGGCATTGTTGTTACCCGTCAGGGTGTCGCTGTAGTCCGAGCCGATCAGGTTTTCGATCGCCACCAGAGTATCGGTGCCTGCACCGCCGGTGTTCTGCCCGCCGACAGTGTTCAGGTTGACTGTCACAGCGCCCGTGGCACTGGCGTAACTGGCGGTATCGATACCCGCTCCGCCATCAAGCAGGTCGTTGCCGGCGCCACCGATCAACAGGTCATTGCCGTCACCACCGTAGAGGAAGTCGTTGCCATCCCCGCCGATCAGTACGTCATTGCCCGCCCCGGCATTGAGGGTGTCGTTGCCGGCACCTGCCAGCAGGGTATCGTCGCCTCCGGTACCGGTAAGGGTGCTGCCTTCCTGGTAAGTGATATCGACATTGCCGGTGCTGCTACCGCCATGCCCATCGCTGAGGGTGTAGGTGCCGTAGGCGGTTTCGTTCTGCGCATTGGAATAGTCGACAGTCATGGTCAACGCGTAGTTTTCGGCGTTGTTGACGTTGCTGCCCGAGGTATTGGTCAGGTTGACCAGGTGAATGCTGTAAAGACCGTCGTGGCTTGCCGTGAAGAAGCCGCCGTCGGCAATGGTCTGATAACTACCACTGGCATCCTTCCATTCCATCAGAATGTTGCCGGCTGCCAGGTTGTGATCGAGCGTCAGCGTCTCGCCCTTCTTCAGGGTGACAGTCAACACATCCTCATCGTTGGCATTGGCCGTGGTCACCGCGCCCAGGTAACCATTGACGATCAACGCCGCGGTCATGACATCGGCCGGGCCTCTGAAGGAGGAGCGCGGCAGGTCCCGCAACTGGTTGCCACTGCTGTTGTTGGTGCCATTGAAGGACACGGTCGGCGGCGTCGCACTGCCCACGGTAAAACCTGCACCCTTGGCCGCCCAGCCCGTCTCGAAGGTGGTCGTCGACGGCACGCTCAGGCGGTCATGGTTGGCATCGCTGTCATTGGCCAACAACGCCTCGGCGGGCACTGTGATGCTGCTTGAGAGGATATTGGTGATGATATGGTCAGCCCCGGCCACCGGTGCGGTGTTGGCGTAGACATTGATCACCAGGTTGGCGCTGGCGGTATCGCCGTCGTTGTCGCTGGCCACGAAACCGACCTGCTCGAGCTGGCCGCTCCCGGTGTCTTTGGGTGGCGTGTAGGTAAAGTCGCCAGTATCCATATTGACCACGATGCTGCCGCCAATCGCGGTTTTCACGGTAATGCTGTTGGTGCCGGTATCGAAGGTGCCGCGATCCGCCGCCCCACTGGTGGCGTAAGAGCCCGCGCCGCCGTTGCCCTTGGGATCGTAGGTGTAGGTGGTGCCGTCAATCACCAGCGACTTGATGAAGCCGCCATCAGCGCCAAACTGGCCACCACTCATCAGGCTGCCGGTGATCGGCGCACCCTGCACGGTACCGGACAACACCGAGTTGAGCTGGTTGAGGTCGGTGACCACGGTGGCGTTGGTGTCGGTGTGAGTACTGCCATCGTAGGACAACGGGTTGAGATTGCCGGCATTGACGCCTCCGCCCAGGCCGATGGCGTAAGACTTGATGCCATTGCTGTCGAGGAACGTCTCCCAGGCTGCTTCCCGTGGCGCAGTAATGGAGTGCCCCGACGTCGGTTCGCCGTCGGAGAAGAAATACACGATGTTCTGCGCACCGGTAATTTTCCCACCGGTGGTGTAGGCCGTCTGCGCCGAGTTGATTGCCGAGTCGTAGTAGGTCGAACCGCCAGCGCTCAGGCCATTGACGATGGCCTTGGCCTGGTCGACGGTTACCCACACCGTTGACGGCTGGTTGGCCCCTGTGGAGAAGGTCACCAACTGAACCTTCACGTCGCCCATTTCATCGTACTTGTCGAGCAAGGCATTGATTGCCTGCTTGGCCAACTGCATGCGCGTCAGCCCAGGTACGCCCGAGGCGTCGTTCATACTGCCGGAGACATCGATGACCAGCAGCAGGTTCGAGTCCACCTGGCCCGGGGTCACCGAACGCTCGGCCCCTGTAGCATTGGGCACGTCGTCGACGATCTTCACATCGATGGTCGCGCTGGCTGAACTGCCGTCGGTATCGGTGGCAACGACGTTGATGCTTTCGTTGAGGTTATTGATGCCATTGGCATTCGGGTGGTTTTCATTGTCGAGCAAGGTGTAGGTGTAACTGACCACCCCGGTAGCCGGGTTGTAACCGGTGATGGTAATGGAGTTGCCCAGCGGGGTCGTACCGGACTGCGGGAAGCCATTGACCACGCCACCACTGACCACGCTGATACCACCCACTGTCAGGCTCTGTAACCCATCGGGAGCGGTTACGGTGAAGCTGCCTGACTGGGTCAGCGCCGGAGAATCCGGGCTGGTGCCGTCACTGAGGTTTTTCTCGTAGACGGTGAGTTCGCCACCATTGACGTTCAGCCCGTCGATGGTCACCGGGTTATCGAGGTTGCTGACATTGAGCTTGAGTGTCGCGGTGCTGGTATCGCCATCGGCATCGCGCAAGGTGTAGGTGAAGCTCTCGATGCCGTTGCCACCGCCGTGCAGGTTCTTGAAGTCCTGGTCGTTGGGGTTGAGCGTATAGGTGTAGGAACCATCAGCGGCCAGCACCAGGGTGCCGTAGGTACCGGTGAAGGTGCCAGCGGTGATCGGCCCGGTTACACGGTCGGCACCTTGCACGTCATTGCTCAGCACATTGCCGCTCAAGGTCAGTTGCACTTCAGTGGCGGTGACCGCGTTGGTGTCATTCACTGCAGTCGGCAGGTCATCGACGATATTGACGTCGATGGCGCCACTGGCAGTACTGCCATCAGTATCCGTGGCAGTGACAGTAAAGCTCTCGCTCAGGCTGTTTGCACCGTTGGCCGTAGGGTGGTTCTCATTGTCGAGCAAGGTATAGCTGTAGGTCACCACACCTGTGGCCGCATTGTAGCCGGTGATGGTCAGGGTGTTGCCCAGCGCCGTGATCGCTGACTGCGGGAAGCCGCTGGCCACGCCGCCACTGACTACGCTAATGCCGCCTACGGTCAGGGTCTGCAGGCCGTCCGGTGCGGTCACGGTGAAGCTGCCGCCCTGGGTCAGGGCCGGGGTGCTTGGGCTGCTGCCGTCACTGAGATTTTTCTCGTAGACGGTGAGTTCGCCACCATTGATGTTCAGCCCGTTGAGGGTCACCGGGTCATTGAGGTTGCTGACGTTGAGCACCAGGTTGGCCGTGCTGGTATCGCCATCGGCATCGGTCAGGGTGTAGGTAAAGGTTTCGATGCCGTTACCACCGCCGTGCAGGTTTTTGAAGTCCTGGTCGTTGGGGTTGAGCGTATAGGTGTAGGAACCATCGGCCGCGAGCACCAGGGTGCCGTAGGTGCCGGTGAAAGTACCGGCGGTGATCGGTCCGCTAGGGACGCGGTCGGCGCCTTGCACGTCGTTGCTCAGCACGTTGCCGGTCAGGGTCAGCTGGTTCTCGGTGGCGGTAACGGCGTTGGTATCACCGGCAGCCGTCGGTAGGTCATCGACGATATTGACGTCGATAGCACCGCTGGCGGTACTGCCATCGGTATCCGTGGCAGTGACCGTGAAGCTCTCACTCAGGCTGTTGGCACCGTTGGCCGTCGGGTGGTTCTCATTGTCGAGCAAGGTATAGCTGTAGGTCACCACACCGGTGGCCGCGTTGTAGCCGGTGATGGTCAGGGTGTTGCCCAGCGCCGTGATCGCTGACTGCGGGAAGCCGCTGGCCACGCCGCCACTGACCACATTGATACCGCCGACGGTCAGGGTTTGCACGCCATCAAGCGCAGTGACGGTAAAGCTGCCCGTCTGGGTCAGCGCCGGGGTGCTTGGGTTACTGCCGTCACTGAGATTTTTCTCGTAGACAGTGAGTTCGCCACCGTTGATGTTCAGCCCGTTGAGGGTCACCGGGTCATTGAGGTTGCTGACATTAAGTACCAGGTTGGCCGTGCTGGTATCGCCATCGGCATCGGTCAGTGTGTAGGTAAAGGTCGCGGTGCCGTTGCCACCACCGTGCAGGTTCTTGAAGTCCTGGTCGTTGGGGTTGAGCGTATAGGTGTAGGAACCATCGGCCGCCAGCACCAGGGTGCCGTAGGTGCCGGTGAAAGTTCCGGCAGTGATCGGCCCGCTAGGGATACGATCGGCGCCTTGCACGTCATTGCTCAACACGTTGCCGGTCAGGGTCAACTGGTTCTCGGTAGCAGTGACTGCGTTGCTGTCGCCTGCGGCCGTCGGTACATCGTCAACAATGTTCACGTCCAGCGAACCGCTGGCGGTGCTGCCATCGGTATCGGTCACGCTGACCGTGAAGCTTTCGCCCAGGCTGTTAGTGCCATTGGCGGTGGCGTGAGCCTCGTTGTCGAGCAAGGTGTAGCTGTAGGTCACCACACCGGTGGCCGCATTGTAGCCGGTGATGGTCAGGGTGTTGCCCAGCGCCGTGGTCGCCGATTGCGGGAAGCCGCTGGCCACGCCACCACTGACCACATTGATACCGCCGACGGTCAGAGTTTGCACGCCATCAAGCGCCGTGACGGTAAAGCTGCCCGTCTGGGTTAGCGCCGGGGTGTCCGGGCTGCTGCCGTCATCGAGATTCTTCTCGAACACGGTGAGCTCGCCACCTTCAACGTTCAGGCCATTGAGGGTCACCGGGTCATTGAGGTTGCTGACGTTGAGTACCAGGTTGGCAGTGGACACATCGCCATCGGCATCAGTCAGGGTGTAGGTAAAGGTCTCGACCCCGTTACCACCACCGTGCAGGTTGAAGAAGTCCGGGTCGGCGGTATTGAGCGTATAGGTGTAGGAACCATCGGCCGCCAGCACCAGGGTGCCGTAGGTACCGGTGAAGGTGCCAGCAGTGATCGGCCCACTCGGGACGCGGTCTGCGCCTTGGACGTCGTTGCTCAGCACGTTGCCAGTCAGGGTCAGCTGGTTCTCGGTGGCGGTGACTGCGTTAGTGTCGCCCGCGGCGGTCGGTACATCGTCAACGATGTTCACATCCAGTGAACCGCTGGCGGTGCTGCCATCAGTATCGGTCACGCTGACCGTGAAGCTTTCGCCCAGGCTGTTAGTGCCATTGGCGGCGGCGTGGGCTTCATTGTCGAGCAGGGTGTAGCTGTAGCTCACCACACCGGTGGCTGCGTTGTAACCGGTGATGGTCAGGGTGTTGCCCAGCGCCGTGGTCGCCGATTGCGGGAAACCGCTGGCCACGCCGCCAGTGACCACAGTGATACCGCCGACAGTCAGGGTTTGCACACCGTCGAGCGCAGTGACGGTAAAGCTGCCCGTCCGGGTCAGCGCCAGGGTGTCCGGACTGCTGCCGTCGCCGAGATTCTTCTCGAACACGGTGAGCTCGCCACCTTCAACGTTCAGGCCATTGAGGGTCACCGGGTCATTGAGGTTGCTGATGTTGAGCACCAGGTTGGCGGTAGACACATCACCATCGGCATCGGTCAGGGTGTAGGTAAAGGTCTCGACCCCGTTACCGCCACCGTGCAGGTTGAAGAAGTCCGGATCGGCAGTATTGAGCGTATAGGTATAGGAACCATCGGCCGCCAGCACCAGGGTGCCGTAGGTACCGGTGAAGGTGCCAGCAGTGATCGGCCCGCTCGGGACGCGGTCGGCGCCTTGCACGTCATTAATCAGCACGTTGCCGGTGAGGGTCAGCTGGTTCTCGGTGGCCGTAACGGCGTTAGTGTCGCCCGCAGCGGTCGGCACGTCATCGACAATAGACACATCGATGCTCATGCTCGCACTGCTGCCATCGGTGTCGGTGGCCACCACATTGAAACTCTCGCCCAGGCTGTTGCTGCCATTGGCGGCGGCATGCGTTTCACTGCCGTTCAGGGTGTAGCTGTAGCTCACTACACCCGTAACCGAGTTGTAGCCGGTGATGGTCAAGGTGTTGCCCAGCGCCGTAGTCAGCGACTGCGGGAAGCTGTTGGCCACCCCGCCGTTGATCACGTTGATGCCGCCCACAGTCAGCGACTGCAAGCCATCGGCGGCGGTCACACTAAAAGTGCCGCTCTGGGTCAGTGCCGCTGCGTCAGGGCTGCTGCCCGTCGCCAGGTTTTTCTCGGACAGCACCAGCTCGCCGCCATTGATGGACAGCCCGTTGAGCTCCACCTGATCATTCAGATTGGTAACGTTGAGCACCAGGTTGGCACTGGAAGCATCGCCATCGGCATCAGTCAGGGTGTAGGTAAAGGTCTCGATGCCTTTGCCACCGCCATGCAGATTGATGAAGTCCGGATCAGCCGTATTAAGCGTATAGGTGTAAGAGCCGTCGGCCGCCAGTACCAGAGTGCCGTAGGTTCCGACAAAGGTGCCAGCAGTAATCGGCCCGCTCGGTACGCGGTCGGCGCCTTGCACGTCATTGCTCAGTACGTTGCCGGTGAGGGTCAACTGGTTCTCGGTGGCGGTCACGGCATTGGTGTCGGCCACTGCTTGCGGTACATCGTCGATGACATTGATATCCAGCGAACCGCTGGCGACATCGCCATCGGTGTCACTTACCTGAACACTGATGCTCTCACCCAGCCCATTGCCGCCTGCACCGCTGGGATGGTTCTCGGCACCGCTCAACGTGTAGCTATAACTGACCACGCCGCTGGCAGCGTCGTAGCCGGTGATGGTCAGCACATTGCCCAGGCCCGTGGTGACCGACTGGCCGACACCGGTCACTGTGCCGGCTGTTACCACGTTGATGCCACCCACGTTGAGGTTGAACACGCCATCGGGGGCCAGCACGCTGAAGCTGCCAACCTGGGTCAGGGCCGCCGGATTGCTGGCCGACCCCTGGGGCAGATTGGCCTCGTTCAGCGACAGCTCGCCACCCTCGACGCCAAGCCCTTCGATACTGACCGGATTGTCCACGGCAGGTGGCGGCAGGTCGTCATTGTTGTTGATCAGGCCAACGTCCAGCTCGCGCAACTCGGGAAAGCCGTTGAAGCCGGCCGTAGGGAAGCCAATCAGCGGATCGACGCGTCCCGCCACCTCGTCGAGAATCACAAAACTATGGCCGCCACCCAGTGCCCCCGGCGCACCGCCAGATGCAGGCCCGGCTGCCGTCGGATCGGCGTCCTGGGTCGGGTCGGCGCCAGCGGCGATGGCTTGCTGGAGTTTTTCCACATCGCTCAACTGCGCCTGGCTTGGGGTCAGCGACTCAGGCGTATCGACATGAGCGGCCTGGTTGGCCAGCAACTCCGGGGTCAGGGTCAGGCTGCTACCGCGACCGAGGGTAAGCTCGGCACCGTTCTGCAGGTGGACGGCGACAGCGCCGGCAACGCCGGTATCCAGTTGCTCGCCGGCATACAGCCGATCGCCTTCGACCAGGGGTCGGCGGCTGCCATCACTGCCCACAGCGAAGACTTCACCCACCACCTTGCTGACGATCCCGATTAACTTAGCCATGAGCGCACTCCTCCACTGCAAATCGGTTGATTGCAGCAAACGTGCGCTGAACTATCGCGTGGCCACCCCGGCGGGAGTACCCCCAGGCCGGCGCTGAAACAGCCTGGTCTGGCGCTATGATTTCAATGAAATCAAAGAGTTCGCCTGCCAGTGCTGCGGTGAAAGTGATTGAGCGAAGTGACCAGGTGACAAGTGCCAATATTTTGTCGCCAAACTTCGCCCCGCCTCCATCCCCTCCGCTACATCCATGCCCAATGCTGCAAAACACGGGAACTTTCTCTGACGCCCGAAAAAATGCACCCTAGCGCTGATTCCATGGGCCGCCTGATATGAACAATGTCGCGGATTTGTTAGACCTCATAAGTTTTTTTTCGCATAAGCCTTATGAGAAAATCTTCTTAGCTGCGCGCGTAAATGTTCTTAGCTCTGTTGTTACAAGCCTGATACGGTTTGCACTCAAATTTTCGTCACTTTTTTGACGATCGCAGGACCATTATTAGAATTCAGGGAGAAGTACCCCATGCGCGTTTTGACCCCCATCACCAGCGCAATTCTGTTGGCCATGGCATGTACCAATGCCCAGGCGATGTCACTTAATGAGGCTGTGCAAAGCGCCGTGGACCAACACCCGGAAATCAATGCCAGCAGAAACAGCCGGTTGTCTGCCGATGAAGACGTGAAGTTCGCCAGAGGGGGCTACTTCCCGACCGTCGACCTGGTGGCCGGCTACGGCCGGCAACGCTCCGACAACACCAACACCCGCGGCTTCAACGCCGATGGCAGCCGCAACCATAATAAAGAGACGCTGAGCTACACCCAATCCGACCTGCGCCTGCGGCAGATGCTCTTCGATGGTTTCAATACCCCCAACGAAGTCGGGCGCACCGAGGCCGTGGTCAATTCCCGGGCCTACTACACCCAGGCCACCGCCGAGTCCATCGCCCTGCGCACCGTCGAGGTCTACCTTGAGGTACTCAAGCGTCGTGAACTGGTAACCCTGGCCAAGAACAACCTGCAAGCGCACCTGCGGGTCAACGACCAGATCGGCCTGCGCAGCGAGCGCGGGGTTGGCAGCAACGCCGACCGTGATCAGTCGACTGCCCGTCGCGCCCTGGCGGAGAACAACCTGTACACCGCCGAAGTCGACCTGGCCGATGCCGAGGCTAACTTCTACAGCGTCGTTGGCCGCCAGGCCGATGAGCTGGAAACCCCGACCACCATCAAGGGTGAAGTACCCGGAGACCTGGGCGCTGCGCGCCAGGGCATGCTCGACAACAACCCCTACCTGAAATCGGCCCAGGCCGACGTCAACGCCGCCGAGCAGCAATACGAAGTGGCCAAGTCGCCGTTCTACCCACGCCTGGACGCCGTGCTGGCCACCGGTGCCAACAACAACACCGCAGGCCAGGTCGGCCACGACAACAACGACTGGCAAGCTGGCGTCGAGCTCAGCTACAACCTGTTCCGCGGCGGCAGCGACAAGGCCCGCCTGCAGTCCGATGCGCACAAGATCAACCAGGCCATGGACATCCGCAACAACGCCCTGCGCACTCTCAACGAGAACCTGGCGTTGTCGTGGAACGCAATGAACAACGCCCGCGTGCAATTGCCAGCGGCACGCGAGTACGCCGAGACCACCACCCGCGTACGTGCGGCCTACCAGGATCAGTTCGGCCTCGGCCAACGGACCCTGCTCGACCTGCTCGACAGTGAGAACGAGCTGTACAACGCCAACCGCCGCTACACCGAGGTGCGCTACACCGAAGAGTTCTCCATGTACCGGGTCCTGGCCAACATGGGTGAGCTGCTGAGCAAGCAGCGCATCTCGCTGCCGCCGGAGGCGATCGCCAAGAGCGAAGTGAAGAGCGAGGCGCGCTTGCCCGATATGCGCTAACCCCCTCCCCCGCTGCAGGAGTAGGCGACTGTGACCAGCATGCAACCTGCGAGCTCGGCGGCCGATCCGCGCCAGAGTTTCGATGACCCGTTACTCGATGGTTTGCTGATCCTCTGCAAGCTGCATGGTTGCACGGTCAGCCGCGCCGGCCTGAGTGCCGGCCTGCCCCTGCCCAATCAACGCCTGAGCCATGAGCTGCTGCCCCGTGCAGCAGCCCGGGCAGGCTTGCAGGCGCGGGTACTGCGGCGCGAACTGGGCGCGCTCTCGGCGCTCAACCTGCCCGTGCTGTTGCTGTTCAAGGACGGGCGCTGCGCGGTGCTGCGCCGCTGGGGTGACGACGGTCGGGCGCTGATCCTGCCGTGTGAAGCCGAAGGCGGCGAACAGTGGGTCAGCCGCGAAGAGTTGCTCGATGCCTACGCCGGTGAAGCGCTGTTCGCCCGCCCTCGCCACGAACTCGAAGACCTGCGCGCGCCCTTGATGCCGCGGGTCAATGCCTGGTTTCGCGACACCCTGAAACTCTCTCGCTGGCTGTACAGCGACGCCATTCTCGCCAGCCTGCTTATTAACCTGCTGGGGCTGATGGTGCCCTTGTTCGTCATGCAGACCTACGACCGTGTGGTGCCCAACCAGGCCACCTCGACCCTGTGGGTGCTGAGCGCCGGCCTGCTGGTTGGCACTTTTTTCGAGTTGACCCTGCGCGTGGTCCGCGCCCACCTGCTCGACCAGGCCGGGAAAAAAACCGACCTGATTCTCTCCGCCACCTTGTTTGAACGCATCACCGGCATGTCGATGAAAGCCCGACCCGCCACCGTCGGCGGATTCGCTCAGAGCATTCATGACTTCCAGGGGCTGCGCGAGTTTCTTACCGCCGTGACGCTGACCAGCATCATTGACCTACCCTTTGTGGTGCTGATGCTGGCGGTCATTGGCCTGCTCGGCGGTTGGCTGGTGATCATCCCGCTGATCGCCTTTCCACTGACCATCATCTTTGCCTTGTTCATCCAGATTCGCCTGCGCGACACCGTGCAAAGAAGCCTGGCCCTGGGCGCAGTGCGTCAGGCGCTGCTGATCGAAACCCTCGGTGGCCTGGAAACCCTCAAGGCCTGCAGTGCTGAAAGCGAGCGCCAGTACCAGTGGGAAAGCACCCACGGCGCCCTCACCCGTCTCGACGCCCATGCCCGCAACCTGTCGGCCGTGGCCACCAACGGCACCCTGTTCATCCAGCAATTCTGCGGCATGGCCACCATCGTCGCCGGGGTGTACAGCATCATTGCCGGCAACCTCAGTGTCGGCGCCCTAGTCGCCAGCTACATGCTTGGCAGCCGGGTACTGGCGCCGCTCGGGCAGATCGCCGGGCTGATCACCCGCTACCAGCAAGCACAATTGACCATGCGCAGCACCGACGCCCTGATGGCCCTGCCGCAGGAGCGCCAGGCCGGTCAGCAACCACTGGAACGCACCCAACTGCAGGGCGCCCTGGACGTCAGCCACGTCAGCTTTCGCTACCAGGGGCAAAACGCTTCAGCCCTCAACGACATCAGTTTCAGCGTCAAACCGGGCGAACGCATCGGCATCATCGGCCGCAGCGGCTCCGGCAAAAGCACCCTGGCGCGCTTGCTGATGGGCTTCTATACCCCGGACGAAGGGCAGATCCTGCTCGACAACCTCGACCTGCGTCAGCTCGACATCGCCGACCTGCGCCATCAGTTGGGCTACGTTGCTCACGACCTGCCGCTGCTGGCCGGCAGCCTGCGTGACAACCTGACCCTGGGCGCGCGCTATGTCAGCGACGCGCGCATGCTTGAAGTCGCCGAGCTGACGGGCGTCAGCGAGCTGGCCCGGCAGCACCCACAGGGCTTCGACCGGCCGGTGGGCGAGCGCGGCCAGCTGCTTTCCGGCGGCCAGCGCCAGGCCGTGCTGCTGGCTCGGGCCATGCTGCTCGAACCGCCGATCATGATCCTCGACGAACCCACCAGCCACATGGACAACAGCAGCGAAGACCAACTGCGCCAGCGCCTGCACGGCTGGATCCAGGGCAAGACGCTGTTGCTGGTCACCCACCGCACCTCGATGCTAAGCCTGGTCGACCGGCTGCTGGTCCTGGACAACGGCAAGATCGTTGCCGACGGGCCGAAGGATGCGGTCATCGATGCACTGCGCAAAGGCCGCGTCGGCGCGGCGCTCTAGGGGGTCCATCCATGTCCGTAAGCCAAGGTCTGCGCAGTTACTTCCAGAGTTTCGGCAAAACCGCCGAGCGCGAGTTCATGCCCGACGTGGCCAGTGCCACCCTGCAGGACTCCCCGCGCCTGTCGCGCATTACCGTGTGGCTGGCCGCCGCCTTGCTGCTGGTGGCGTTGCTCTGGGCCAAACTCGCCGTGCTCGATGAAGTGACCATGGGCGAAGGCAAGGCCATTCCGTCGAGCAAGGTCCAGGTGATTCAGAACCTTGAAGGCGGCATCGTCACCGAGATCTTCGTGCGCGAAGGGCAGATGGTGAACAAGGGCGATACCTTGCTGCGCCTGGACGATACTCGTTTTCTGTCCAACAAGGGCGAGAGCGAAGCCGACCGCTTTGCCCTCAGCGCCCAGGTCGAACGCCTCTCGGCCGAAGCCGAAGGCCGGCCGCTCCAGCTTTCCGAGGAAGTACGCAGCAAAGCACCACAGGTAGCCGAAGACGAGCTGTCACTGTACCAGTCGCGGCAACGGCGCCTGTCCAGCGAGAAGCAGACCTTCAATGAACAGCTGCGGCAGAAAACCCAGGAGTTGGCCGAGTTCCGCTCCAAGGTCGAGCAGTACCGTTCAGCCCTGGCCCTGCTGCAGCAGGAGCTGAACATGTCCACGCCGCTGGTTGGCACCGGGGCGATTTCACCGGTGGAGATCCTGCGCCTCAAGCGCAGCACAGTGGAAGCCCGGGGCCAGCTCAATGCCACCAGCCTGGCGATCCCTCGTGCCGAAGCCGCTGTGGCCGAGATCAAGAGCAAGATCGAAGAAGCCGAAGCCGGTTTTCGTTCGGAGGCCGCCAAGGAGCTCAACGAGAAGCGCACTGATCTGTCGAAAATCACCGCCTCGAGCATCGCCATCGATGACCGGGTGACACGCACCACGGTGGTTTCGCCAGTGCACGGGATCATCAAGCTGCTCAAGGTCAACACCATCGGCGGCGTGGTCCAGCCCGGCAGCGACCTGCTGGAGATCGTGCCGCTGGAAGACAACCTGTTGATCGAGGCCAAGGTGCGTCCGCAGGATGTCGCCTTCCTGCACCCCGGCCAATCGGCGATGGTCAAGTTCAGCGCTTATGACTACACCATCTATGGTGGGCTGAAGGCCAAACTCGAATTGATCAGCGCCGACACCGTCACCGACGACAAGGGCAACGCGTTCTATCTGATCCAGGTGCGCACGGATAAAAACCATCTGGGCGGGGACAATAAGCCGCTGCTGATCATCCCGGGCATGACCGCCACGGTGGATATCATCACCGGGCACAAAAGCGTGCTCGATTACCTGCTCAAGCCGGTACTCAAGGCGCGCACCGAGGCGATGCGCGAACGCTGAGGCGTTCGCTCCCACAGTCTATTGCTGATCTCTGTGGGAGCGGCGATGCGGCGACCCGACTTGCCCCGCGATGCAGTCTTAAAAAATCAACGCAAATGATTACGCTCGTACGTCTCACGCCCCATCGCCGCGATCTGCCCCTCGATCAGCGCCTCGAACGGTTTTAACAGCGCATCAAAGTTCTGCGGCGCCTCCAGCACATTCAACGCCTGCACCACCGCCTCCAGGGTCGACAGCGCTCCTGGCTGCGGCGCCTTGCGCAAGCGATAGCGCGACGGCAGCACCTGGGCCAGGGTCACCCGCGGCAATGCGCCCAACAACGGATTCAAATGCAGCAACTTGCTTGCCTTGCGCCAGGTGCCGTCAGGCACCACCAATTGCCAAGGCCGCTCATCACGGTCATCGGCATAGGCCACCAGCGGCTGCGCCTGATCCCCGGGGAACAGCAAGGCACTGCGGTACTGCGGTTGCTCCAGCAGCGGCGCCAGGTCCTGGAACACTTCGCCCACGTGCAACTGGGCGTTGCGCAAGCCAAGCGCCGCCAGCTTGGCGGTATTGAGGGCATGTTGCACTTCGCTGGGGTGCTGCAGTAACAGCACACGGGTGCGGCTATCCAGGGACGGGATCATAGGGCAGAGGCAGTGGCTTTGGGGGCGCAGGCAGCGCTCGCAGTGGATTCTGGACATCGGGTTCTCCTGGGCGGGCAAAGTGTGCCACAGCAGTCCCGAAAAAAGCCCACTTCCCTGTGGGAGAGACGAAAAGCTTCAGCGGTTGAAACGTTCAGCCAGGCTGTACAGGTAATCGGCCATGCGCTCCAGGTCCTGACTGATCTCGGCGCCCTGCTTGGCCTGGCCGGCACTGTGGTCACACAACTGGGCAATGCGGGTGATCTGCTGGTTGATGTCCTCGGCGACATGGCTCTGCTCTTCCGAGGCCGTTGCCATCTGCTGGCTCATGCCGGTGATGCGACTGACCGCCTGAGTGATGCCCACCAACGCCGACTGCACCGCCTCGACACTGTGAACGCTGTCGCGCGAAATCTGCTCGCCCTTGCTGGCACTGGACACCGCCCGCTCGGCACCGGCACGCAATGACGCAATGATCTGGTGGATCTCTTCAGTGGAGGTGCGGGTGCGCTGGGCCAGCGAGCGCACTTCATCGGCAACCACCGCAAAACCTCTGCCCGCTCCCCCGCCCGCGCCGCTTCGATCGCGGCATTGAGCGCCAGCAGGTTGGTCTGCTCGGCAATCGAGGTGATGACATCGACCACGCTACCGATCGACTGGGTCTGGCCGGCCAGGGCATTGACCGCTAGGCCGATGTCGTTGACCGCGTCAGCCATGCTGCCCATGGCGCGCAGGCTCTGCTGCGCCAGTTCACTGCCTTGCTGGGCCAGGTGATCAGCATCACTGGCGGCCGTGGCAGTACTCTGCACGTTGTGCGTCACTTGCTGGATGGTTGCCGCCATTTGCGCGATCGCCGTGGCCGACTGATCGGTTTCGCTGCGTTGGCGGTCGAGCATCTGCGCCTGGGCGCCCGACAGGTCCGATGATTGCGCCGCCCGGGCCTTAACCCCCACCCCTGCGTCCACCAGCCGGGTCAGGGCGGTTTGCAGGCGCGCCTCCTCGCTGAGCATGGCCAGGTCCAACTGGCCCTGCAGGCCGCTGTTGTCACTATAGGTCAGGGCCACCAGCGGGCTGGTGAAGGCTTTCGGGTGCTCATCCAGGGTGCGGCGAATCACCCGGTTCTGCCGCGCCTCGATCAGGTACCAGGCGCTGAGCAGGCTGGCCATCAGCACCCCCAGGGCAGCGTACTGCGGCAACCACAGGTAGCTGACCAGCGACAGGATGCCTGCGCCCAGCAATGGCCAGCCATGCTCCAGGGTCGCGCCCAGCCGCGCCGCCAACGACACCGGGCTGCGCCCCTGGCGTAGCCGCGCATAAAGGCTGGCGGCCCGACGGATCTGTTCGCGGCTCGGCACCGATCGCACCGACTCGTAGCCGCTGATGCGACCGTCCTCGTAAATCGCCGTAACGTAGGCACTGACCCAATAGCAGTCGCCGTTCTTGGCACGGTTCTTCACCACGCCCATCCAGGGCTTGCCTTGTTTGATGGTTTCCCACATATGAGCGAACACCGCCGGCGGCATGTCCGGGTGCCGCACCAGGTTGTGCGGCTGACCGAGCAATTCTTCGTAGGTAAACCCGCTGATGGCGACGAAGGCGTCGTTGCAATAGGTGATGCGGCTGTTGAGGTCGGTGGTGGAAATCAGCCGCTGCTCGCTCGGAAAGGTTCTTTCATGCTCAGTGACGGGCAAATTCATGCGCATCTGGGCGATCCCTGCTAAGGAAATGATGGGAAATTTCATCAATCCAGTACAGGTGTAGCAGAGCAATTACGGTGCAGAGGTGGTTCCTTTCAGGATTTTTTGCAGCCGGAAGTAAATTTTTCAACAGCCGCTTCGTTCAGGCTGGAGTGAGGTGCGCCTTGAGCAGATCGCGGAAGGTCTGAATCAGGGGTTCGCGGCTGCGACCACGGCGAATGATCATCGAGAATGGCGCCTGATAACCGAACGTCGCCGGCGATAGCACCCGTAGATCGCCCTTGTCGGCCCAGGCCTGGGCGTAGTGCTCAGGCAGGTAACCGATGTAGGCCCCCGACAGCACCAGGATCAACTGCGCCTCCATACTCTCCACCGTTGCCGCACTGTGCTTGAAACCATGCCGGGCCAACTCGGCCTGGCTCCAGTAACCGCGCCCGACCATGCGTTGCTGGGTGATGACCTGCTCGGGGATGCGCCGCTCAGTGAATAGCGGGTGGCGGTTGCTGCAGTACAGCCAGTGCTGTTCGCGGTACAGCGGCTGGTAGACCAAGCCGCTCATGCGTGTGGAAAAGGCACCGATGGCCAGGTCCAGGCGATTGTCCTGCACGCCCAGTTGCAACTCGTAAGGGCTCGACACCGACAGGTGCAGGTGCACCGCCGGATGCTCCTGGCTGTAGGCACCGATGGCCTCGGCCAGGGGCAAGGCCCGATCACCGACGGTGGAGTCGATCACCCCCAGGTTGAGGGTCCCGCGCAGCTCGCCCTTGAGCGCGGCGGCGTACTGCTCGAATCCGTCCATTTCCGCCAGCAGGCGCAAGGTTTCCTGGTGGAACAACTCACCCTTGCTGGTCAGGCTGAACCCGCCGCGGCCACGATGGCACAGGACAATGCCCAGCGCGGCCTCCAACTGGCTCATGTAGGTACTGATCGCCGAAGTCGACAGGTTCAGCTCGCGTTGGGCATTGGCGAAACCCTGGTGACGCACCACGCTGACGAAGATGCGCAGCAGTTTCAAATCGGGCAAGGCAGAGGCCATATCAGCAGGTCCGCAGGGCAACAGATGGGCGGAGTCTAACCTCACTCTCGGCATTAGTTCAGAAAAACCTGAACTAAGTATTTGCCTGTAGCGATTCTTTTCATCCACTACCTTTTGCAGACTCTGCCGCAATACACCTGCTTGACGGTATTTCCGGGGGCTCCCCGGGCCGTCCAGACAGGTTCCAACAACTAGAACAATCGAATCGATGAGGCCCGACCGTGGACAAGATTCTGCACCAACCACTGGGCGGCAACGAAATGCCGCGCTTCGGCGGCATCGCCACCATGCTCCGTCTCCCCCACCTGCAAAGCGCCGAAGGCCTGGATGCCGCGTTCATTGGTATCCCGCTGGACATCGGCACCTCGCTGCGCTCCGGGACCCGCTTCGGCCCCCGGCAGATCCGCGCCGAATCGGTGATGATCCGCCCTTACAACATGGCCACTGGCGCTGCGCCCTTCGATTCGTTGTCGGTTGCCGATATCGGCGACGTCGCCATCAACACCTTCAACCTGCTCGACGCCGTGCGGATCATTGAAGAAGCCTACGACCAGATCCTGGAACACAACGTCATCCCCATGACCATGGGCGGCGACCACACCATCACCCTGCCGATCCTGCGGGCGATCCACAAGAAGCACGGCAAGGTCGGGCTGGTGCACATCGATGCCCACGCTGACGTCAACGATCACATGTTCGGCGAGAAGATCGCCCATGGCACCACCTTCCGCCGCGCCGTCGAAGAAGGCCTGCTGGACTGCGACCGCGTGGTGCAGATCGGCCTGCGCGCCCAGGGCTACACCGCCGAAGACTTCAACTGGAGCCGCAAGCAGGGCTTCCGTGTGGTTCAGGCTGAAGAATGCTGGCACAAGTCGCTGGCGCCGTTGATGGCCGAAGTGCGCGAGAAAGTCGGCGGCGGCCCGGTGTACCTGAGCTTCGACATCGACGGTATCGACCCGGCCTGGGCGCCCGGCACCGGCACCCCGGAAATCGGCGGCCTGACCACCATCCAAGCAATGGAAATCATCCGTGGTTGCCAGGGCCTGGACCTGATCGGCTGCGACCTGGTGGAAGTCTCGCCACCCTATGACACCACCGGCAACACTTCGCTGCTCGGTGCCAACCTGCTTTACGAAATGCTCTGTGCGCTGCCGGGTGTGGTTCGTCGCTAACGGTTGTGTACCAGGAATTGCAACAGGGCAGGAGCCATGACAGCCGGGCTGCAACGACAGCTCGCTGAATAGATGAATGACCCGGCGTCAGGCCTGCCTGGCGCCGGGATCGATCTCACCATAATAAAGATAATTGGAGACACCCATGGCCTTGGACATATTCGTTGTTCTGATCTATGCCGCCGGCATGCTCGCGCTTGGCTGGTTTGGCATGCGCCGGGCAAAAACCCATGAAGATTACCTGGTGGCCGGGCGCAACCTGGGCCCGGTCCTGTACATGGGAACAATGGCCACCACCGTGCTGGGCGGAGCCTCCACCGTGGGCACTGTCCGCCTGGGCTACGTGCACGGCATTTCCGGTTTCTGGCTGTGCGCAGCCTTGGGCATGGGCATCATTGCCCTGAACCTGTTCCTGGCCAAACCGCTGCTGCGCCTGCGAATTTTTACCGTGACCCAGGTGCTTGAGCGCCGCTACAACCCCATGGCCCGCCAGGCCAGTGCCGCGATCATGCTGGCGTATGCGCTGATGATCGGCGTGACCTCGATCCTGGCCATCGGTACCGTACTTGAAGTACTGCTCGACCTGCCGTTCTGGATCTCGATCCTGCTCGGCGGTGGCGTGGTGGTGATCTACTCGACCATCGGTGGCATGTGGTCGCTGACCCTGACCGATATCGTGCAGTTTGTAATCAAGACCGTCGGTTTGATGTTCATCCTGTTGCCGGTCTGCCTGTACAAGGTCGGGGGCTGGGACGAACTGGTGAGCAAGCTGCCTGAAGCCAGCTTCAGCCTGACCACCATCGGTTGGGACACCATCATCACCTACTTCCTGATCTACTTCTTCGGCATCCTCATCGGCCAGGATATCTGGCAGCGGGTCTTCACTGCCCGTGACGAAAAAGTCGCCAAGTACGCCGGTACCACCGCCGGTGTCTACTGTGTGTTCTACGGCCTGGCATGCGCGCTGATCGGCATGGCTGCCCATGTGCTGATGCCTGACCTGGGCAACCCCAACAACGCCTTCGCTGCAGTGATCAAATCGACCTTGCCAGACGGTATTCGTGGTTTGCTGATGGCCGCAGCCCTGGCCGCGATGATGTCCACCGCCAGCGCCGGCTTGCTCGCAGCGTCCACGGTACTGACCGAAGATTTGCTGCCAAAACTGCGCGGGGGCAAGCAGTCGAGCCTGGGCATCAACCGCCTGTTCACCTGCCTGACCGGCATGGTCGTACTGGCTATCGCCCTGGTGGTCAACGATGTGATCAGCGCCCTGACCCTGGCCTACAACCTGTTGGTGGGTGGCATGCTGATTCCGCTGATTGGCGCCATCTACTGGAAGCGCGCCACCACCGCCGCGGCGATCACCAGCATGACCTTGGGCTTCGTCACCGCCCTGGTGTTCATGATCAAGGATGGGATGGATGCCAACACGCCAATTTACTACAGTTTGGCGATTGGCCTGGTCAGCTTCGTGCTGATCAGCCTGATGTCCCGGCGTCCGGCGGGTGCCGTCAACCTGGCCTGACCGTCTGCAGTAGCGCGGCCGTCGCATCAGCCATGATGCGGCGGCCGTTTTGTTTTAGCGACGTGGCTGGCGCTTGCGCCGTTCTTCGTCGGTGGGGATCGGCACCGGCTGTAGCGGTGGCGGCAGCAGGCCCAGGGCGACGGCCAGGTCGTGGAGCCAGTTGTACAGATGGTTTGTCATAACTCCCCCTTACGGGTCAGCCTGCACGGCGAGTAAATCCTGCGATGCTTCATACAGATCATAGCCCGATGTCTTACATTGCGCATGTCAAAAACATACAACCAAAGCCAAGTTTGATCGTGATCAAGCACTGACCGCTACTACCGTAGCCTGGGTAACTGTTTCCCCTTGTTACAAATCGATTGCGCACACAGGCTAGCCGAGCAGGCTGCGCAGGCGTCGGCGCACCCACTGCTCAGCGCTGACCAGCGTCACCCCGAACAACACCAGGACTGCCCCGAGGACGAAGTTCAGGCTCAGTGGCTCACCGAGCAGCAGCACACCGAAGGTCACCCCGAACAAGGGCGTGATGAAAGAGAACACCGCCAGGTTCGACGCCAGGTAACGGCGCAGCAACCAGAACCAGGTCAGGTAGCTGAAGAACGACACGATCAGGCCCTGGAACAGCAAGCTGCCAATCGACAGCGGGGTGAACTGCACGTGGCTGACCTGGCCACTGGCCACAGCAATCAGCAGCAAGCCGATAAAACCCACTGCCAGTTGGTAGAACAGGGTCAAGGTCGCCGGGGCCTCGGACAGCCGCGAGGCGCGCACCACCACGGTGGTCGCGCCCCAAGCCAGGCCCGCCAGCACGCCAAAGGCATCACCGAGCAACATGCGCCCATCCAGCTGCTCCAGCGAGACGCCACCGGCAAAGGCAAAGGCAATGCCGCCGAACGCCAGCAAAATGCCGAGCCATTGCAGGGGGCGCAAGCGTTCGCTCGGCAGCATGAAGTGCAGGCCCAGGGCGGTAAATACCGGCGCGGTGTAGAGAAACACCGACATGTGCGCCGCCGAGGTCAGTTTCAAACCTTCAGCGATGAACAGAAACTCCAGTCCAAACAATGCCCCGGCCAACAGGCCGCCGCGCCAGGTGCTAGCAACCTGGTCCCAACCGCCGCGAAAACACATCAACAAGCCGACTAGCAGCGCCGCCATGCCCGAACGCATGGCCTGCTGCATCACCGGGGCGATATCTGGCGCCGCCCACTTGATCATGACCTGCTGGATGCCCCAGATCAGGCACAGCACCAGCATCACTTGCAAGGCAAAGGCATCGGTATTGCGGCGGATGGCGCTCATCGGGCGCCCCCGGTATCAGGCAACGACATGGCGGTTTCTCGGCAGAAGTGAATCCAGCGCCGATTATCAGCGGCTCCGACCGCTCAATGCCAGCCTTGTGTTGCCTGATTCAGGCAATCTGCGCGTTGCACGCCACTGTATCGAAGGTTGCCTGGTCCAGAGGATCAATCTGTTCATCCAGTACCTGGCGTGGGTGCTCGTTGCCCGGAATGCTACTGTCGAGCAGGCTCAACAGCCGCGAGCCGCGCTCAGTAAGGACAAAGTTTTCACCGTTACCGCCTTGATCTTCCGGCCGCGAAGCGATGTAACCGCGCTCAAACAGTATCTTTTCGTAATCACATGCCAGCGTTTTCAGATGATCCAGATCGCCAGGCGACGCGCCTTGCGCCGCGAGCTGGGCCGCATGTTGCTCGGCATAGGGTCTGGGGGTGAAACTGTGCCCGGCGCTGTTCTGCGCCTCGTGCAGCAGGCGTTCGATCAAGTCCCAGTCATAGGTGCTCATCAGCGTAACCTCAATCAGGGGTAGGTAAGGTTGTGACCGATGGGCGCGGCTGCGGTTCGACTGAACTTTGCTGCCCTGGCCAGGCTCAACCGCAAGACCTCACCTTGATTGCACAGGAGCCTGCCGATGAAGACCCTGTTGAACATTGCAGCCGCCGCCAGCCTGTTGCTGGCCCTTCCCAGCTGGGCCTGCACGCTGGAGGAAGCGACGGACAAACGCGAAGAACTGGCCAAAGAAGTGAGCAAGCTGACGGAGCAGAATCCGCAAAAAGCCAAGGAGATCAACGATGAATTGCGCGGGATGAAGCTTGAGAGTGCCAGCAAGGATTTGCCGGACAAATGTCAGCTGATCGACAAGCGGTTGCAGGTACTGAAGACCGCTGAGAAGAGGACTTGAAATCGGGATAACACTATCGCTGGCAAGCCAGCTCCCACAAGGACTGCAAAGAACCTGTGGGAGCTGGCTTGCCAGCGATGAGGCTGGCGCTTACTCCGCAGCCGGCGCCGGCTTGCGACGCTTGAGCGGCGCCAGGCCATCGGAGCTGGCCAGCGGTGCATTAGGTTTTGGCTTGGCCGTTGGCTTGCGCTTGGCAACTACCTTCTTGTCGCCCTTCTTGTCAGTCTTTTTCTTTTTCACGCCAGCAGCCTTGCCCGAGGCCTTGACCTTCTTCGGCCCGCTGTAGGTTCCTTTGACTTCCTTGATCACCCGGCGTTCGAAGGTCTGCTTCAGGTAGCGCTCGATGCTCGACATCAGGTTCCAGTCGCCGTGGCAGATCAGCGACACTGCCAGGCCTTCGTTACCGGCGCGGCCGGTACGGCCAATGCGGTGCACGTACTCGTCGCCGCTGCGCGGCATGTCGAAGTTGATCACCAGGTCCAGGCCATCGACGTCCAGGCCGCGGGCAGCGACGTCGGTCGCCACGAGGATCTTGGCGCCGCCTTGCTTGAGGCGCTCGATGGCCAGCTTGCGGTCCTTCTGGTCCTTGTCGCCGTGCAGCACGAACGCCTTGTAGTCCTTGGCCACCAGGTGCCCGTAGATGCGGTCAGCCATCACCCGGGTGTTGGTGAAGATGATCGCCTTGTCGTAGGTCTCGTTCTGCAGCAGCCACTGCACGATCTGTTCTTTGTGCTGGTTGTGGTCAGCGGTGATGATCTGCTGACGGGTGCCCTCGGCCAGTTGGCTGACGCTGTTGAGCATCAGGTGCTCAGGGGTTTTCAGGACCTTGCCGATCATGTCGCGCAGGCCGGCACCGCCGGTGGTGGCGGAGAACAGCATGGTCTGCTCGCGGTTCGGGCATTCGTTGCACAGGCGCTCGACGTCTTCGGCAAAGCCCATGTCGAGCATGCGGTCGGCTTCGTCGAGCACGATCACCTGGACATGCTCCAGGTGCAGGTTGCCGGCATTGAGCTGCTCGAGCAGACGGCCCGGGGTGCCGATCAGCACGTCCGGCACCTTGCGCAGCATCGCGGCCTGTTCCTTGAAGTCTTCACCGCCAGTGATCAGGCCGGCCTTGATGAAGGTGAACTGGGAGAAGCGCTCGACTTCCTTGAGGGTTTGCTGTGCAAGCTCGCGGGTGGGCAGCAGCACCAGGGCGCGAATCTCCACGCGCTTCTGCTTGAGGTCAACCAGGCGGTTGAGCATCGGCAGAACGAAGGCTGCGGTCTTGCCGCTACCGGTTTGCGCCGTTACCCGCAGGTCACGCCCTTGCAACGCCAGAGGAATGGCCGCTGCCTGCACCGGCGTCGGCTCGACAAATTTCAGCTCGGCCACGGCTTTGAGCAGGCGTTCGTGCAGGGCGAATTGGGAAAACACGGGTGTACCTCGGGCATGTGCAAAAAATTCAGTTGCATAGGGTAACGTTTTCCGGCGTCGGCGCCGAATTTCTTTTGGCAACTTCTTGCCGATCCGCGCTCTAATGGCCCTGTTTTCGACTTGCGGACACCTTTCGACACGGTTATGGACATTCAACAGATGTGGCAAAACACCCTGGACCTCTGGGGCACTCTCGATCAGCACCCGGTCCTGCACGCCGGTATCGGCCTTGGCGTACTGCTGGTGATTGCCCTGGTGCTCGGCCGCGTAGCGCGTTTTCTGGTACTGCATGCTGCGCGCCTGCTGGGACGCCAGCCGGCCCTGCACTGGGTCAATGACCTGCGCGAGAACAAGGTATTCCAGCGTCTGGCCCAGACCACCCCTTCACTGGTGGTGCAATTCGGCTTGAAGCTGGTGCCGGAGCTGAGCGCCACCAGCCAGCATTTCCTCGGCAACGTGGCCCTGGCCTTTACCATCCTGTTCCTGACCCTGGCCCTGAGCGCCCTGCTCGACGCCCTGCTGGACATCTACGCGCGCACCGAACATGCCCGTACCCGCTCGATCAAGGGCTATGTGCAACTGGCCAAGATGGTTCTGTTCGTGTTCGGCGCCATCGTCATCGTCGCCACCTTGATCGACCGCTCGCCGCTGTTGCTGCTCTCTGGCCTGGGTGCCATGTCGGCGGTCATCCTGCTGGTCTACAAGGACACCCTGCTGTCGTTCGTCGCCAGCGTGCAACTGACCAGCAACGACATGCTGCGGGTCGGCGACTGGATCGAGATGCCCCAGGTGGGCGCCGACGGCGATGTGGTGGACATCACCCTGCACACGGTCAAGGTGCAGAACTTCGACAAAACCATCGTCTCCATTCCCACCTGGCGCTTGATGTCCGAGTCGTTCAAGAACTGGCGCGGCATGCAGCAATCGGGCGGGCGACGGATCAAGCGCAGCCTGTTCATCGATGCCGGTGGTGTGCGTTTCCTGCGCAACGATGAGGAGCAGCGCCTGGGTGAAGTGCGCCTGTTGACCGACTACATCGCCCGCAAGCGCAGCGAGCTGAAGGTCTGGAACGAGGCCCAGGGTAATGTTGCCGAGCTGTCCGCCAACCGTCGACGCATGACCAACATCGGCACCTTCCGCGCCTACGCCCTGGCTTATCTCAAGAGCCACCCGGACATCCAGCCGAACATGACCTGCATGGTCCGCCAGATGCAGACCACCGCCCAAGGCGTGCCGCTGGAAATCTACTGCTTTACCCGCACCACGGTGTGGGCCGAGTACGAGCGTATCCAGGGCGATATCTTCGATTACCTGCTGGCGGTGTTGCCGGAGTTTGGCCTGAGCCTGTACCAGCAACCCAGCGGCAACGACCTGCGCGCAGGCCTGTTACCCTCGACCTTGCCCAGCCAGCAGCGGGCGCTGAGTGCCGAGACGACTGAGCCATAGCGACGCCAGAATCACTGCCCCGCCGATGAACAACCGGCCCAATGGCTCGTGCTGGTTCCAGATCAGCAGGTTGAGCAGCAAGCCGACCGGCACATGCAGGTTGTTCATCACCGCCAAGGTTGCGCCTGAGACCAGGCAGGCGCCCTTGTTCCACCAGTACAAGCCCAGCGCCGTCGGGCACAAGCCCAGGAACAGCAGCACCAGCCATTGCACGTCAGTGCTCGGCAGGTGCTGGGCGTTGCCGAACAGCAGAAAGGCCGGCAGCACCACCAGCAAGGCGCCCAGGTAGAAATAGCCAAAGCGCCGGTAATGCGGCAGGTCGCTGGGGTTACGGGCGATCAGGTGACGGTACAGCACCTGCCCGGCGGCATAGGTGAAGTTGGCCAGTTGCAGCAGCAAAAAGCCCATGAAGAAGTCCGGGCTGATGCTGTCGAAACGAATCACCGCCGCACCGGCAACCGCCACCAGCGCCGCGACCAGTGCCCAGGGATTGAAGCGCCGATTGAGCGCGTCCTCGATCAAGGTCACGTGCAAGGGCGTGAGGATGGTGAACAGCAGCACCTCCGGCACCGTCAGCACGCGAAAGCTCAAGTACAGGCAGACATAGGTGATGCCGTATTGCAGCGCGCCGATCAGCAGCATCGAGCGCATGAAGCGCGGTTCGACCTGGCGCCAGCGGGTCAGCGGCAGGAATACCAGCCCGGCGAGCAACACCCGCGCCAGTACAGCGAAATAGCTGTCGACATGGCCGGCCAGGTACTCGCCGATCAGGCTGAAGGAAAACGCCTGGATCAGCGCGACGATCAATAAATAGCCCATGTGCGCCCCTTGCTGTGAAGGCGCCGACCATATCGGGTCGTTTATCGCGGAGCAAGTGGGAGCGGGCTTGCCCCACGATGGGCATCGGTATCTACACATCTCGCGATTGCGTGTAGACCGCCGGCTTGTGGCCTCGACAAGCATTCCCGCCATGCACCAAGGCTGACAACGCCGCTCCTACAGGCCATGGCAC